>NZ_BMJM01000040.1 GCF_014643455.1 Sandarakinorhabdus glacialis | reverse complement strand
TGGCGGAACATCGGCTTGTTCGAGACGATCAACACCGTGCTGGTGATGAACCTGCGCGAGATCGAGGGGCGCGACGCACACCCCAGCGCCGGCGTGATCGATAGCCAGAGCGTGAAAACCACCGAAAGTGGCGGAATCTGCGGTTATGATGCCGGCAAGAAGGTGAAAGGACGGAAGCGGCATATCCTCACCGACACCTGCGGCTTTCTGGTGTTCATCCTGGTCCACGCCGCCGACATCCAGGACCGTGACGGGGCCGTCGATGTGCTGAAGACGGTGCGCTTTCGCTTCCCATGGTTGCGGCACGTCTTCGCCGATGGCGGCTATGCTGGCGACAAGATCCGGGATGCGCTGGCGCCCATCGGCAAATGGACCCTCGAGATCATCAAGCGATCCGATACCGCAAAAGGCTTCCAGCTTCTGCCTCGCCGATGGGTCGTCGAACGGACGTTCGCATGGCTCGGCCGCTGCCGACGATTGGCCAAGGACTGGGAAACCTCCATCGCTTCCTCAACCGCATGGGCACAGATCGCGTCCATCCGCATGATCGTGCGACGTACCGCAAAGTACTGCTACGCTTGATAAACTTTTGAATCGGGCTCT
>NZ_BMJM01000039.1 GCF_014643455.1 Sandarakinorhabdus glacialis | reverse complement strand
GCGCCGTGGGCGGCGCATGCGGTCGGCGATGCCACTGCGAATGACCTGCTGCGGCTTGCCGCTGTAGGCTGTCTGGACTTGGGGCAGGTCAGGTGGCACCCAACGTGTGCACGGCGGTGACAAAGCAGGCCAATGGATCGTCGGCGGAGTGCCGATGAGGGCGGCGTAAAACCCGGCCATTGGTAAGGCTGTTTCCTTTGGAGGCGGCCGGGGATGTTTGGCGTGGACAACTATGCCGCGGTTCGGCGTTTCGTGTTTGTCGAGGGTCACAGCCGGCGCGAGGCGGCGCGGGTATTCGGGTTGAGCCGAGAGACGGTGCTGAAGATGTGCCGGTTTTCGTTGCCGCCGGGCTACACGCGGACGGTGCCGGTGACGAAGCCCAAGCTGGGCACGCTGCTGCCGGTGATCGACACGATCATGGACGGCGACCGGACGGGGCCAGTGAAGCAGCGGCACACGGAGAAGCGGATCTTCGAGCGGCTGCGCGACGAGCATGACTTTACCGGCGGCTACACGGTGGTGAAGGATTATGAGGTGGTCCCGTCTGTTTGGACAGTTTGGCGGCGAAGTTAAGCTAATCCCGGGTTTCGATCATGCCGCCAGTAGGAGTGTTTCCGATGGCGGGGCTAGCCCCG
>NZ_BMJM01000038.1 GCF_014643455.1 Sandarakinorhabdus glacialis | reverse complement strand
TGAAGCTGCTCACCGTCGAGATTACCGAGAGTATCTACATAGGGCGACGTGACCATGTAATCTCACGTGAGATCAAAATGATGCGGGAACTGGGGTTGCGGGTGGCATTGGACGACTTCGGAACCGGCTTCGCCTCGCTCACCCATTTGTTGACTGTGCCGGTCGATATGGTGAAGATCGACCAGACTTTTGTAGCCAGTCTTGCGCCTGGCAGTTCAAGCAGTGTGATCGTCGAGGGGCTCCTGAGCATCGCGGACAAGCTTGGCATCCAAGTAGTCGCAGAAGGGGTGGAGACGGAGAGCCAGGCAGAGCAGCTTGGCCGGTTCGGCTGCATCCTCGGCCAAGGCCATCTGTTCTCCCAAGCTGTCGACCGGGACACAATGACAGCCTTGTTGCTGCGTTCAATGCAGAAGCCATTATCGCGGCTGGGATAAGGCAGGGGCGGATTGCTAACTGGGTCCACCCGTCGCACCACTCGGAGTCGCGCTGAACCTGCGGCGGCAAACTCGGACCAGATCGGCCAGCGATCTGCTGGCGCCGTGGGCGGCGCATGCGGTCGGCGATGCCACTGCGAATGACCTGCTGCGGCTTGCCGCTGTAGGCTGTCTGGACTTGGGGCAGGTCAGGTGGCACCCAACG
>NZ_BMJM01000037.1 GCF_014643455.1 Sandarakinorhabdus glacialis | reverse complement strand
TCCTCCTTCAATTCCCACTATTTCCATGTCCTTTTCCCTCTTGGCTTTCAAAAATCTGTCATGTTGGGTTGAAAGGGGGTTGCGCGTGGGGTCGGGTGGTCATAGATAGCGGTCATCGGCGGGCGGGCACTTCGGTGTTAGCCAGCCACCTGACAGCGGCGTTTGATTAGCCCCTTGTTTCAAGGGGTTGAGCATTTGTTGCGGTGAGGTTTTGTTTTCGGGTTGCTGGATTTGTTCTGGCGGGACGGAAACAAAGGGATTGACGGGGACTTTCGAGAGGCTCATAAGCCGCCCCTGTCGCCGACGACGTCTCTTTCGGGAGCTGTTGCCGACCTCGAAAAAGCACTGGTTGGGGCCCTGGTAAAGCGGGGACTTGAGCAGTGTCGCTCTTTCTCATTGTAGGTTGAATGAAGGGACATGTGGGCGGCGGTCCACGGTCCGGGCAATTTAGGGTCCGGTAATCGTGGTTAAACGCTGCTTATATGTCCTCTAAACGTTACCACATAGTACCATCGATTTCGGATTTGGACGCAAGTTCAGGTTCGGGCTCGAATTGCTAGTTGAACGTTGTGCAGACAGATAAGCTCCTAAAGCGGGCCTTTTGTTCTGGTTGGCTTCGGCTGGCTGGGGTGATTGGTTCGAACATGAACTTGAGAGTTTGATCCTGGCTCAGAATGAACGCTGGCGGCATGCCTAACACATGCAAGTCGAACGAGATCATGGCTT
>NZ_BMJM01000036.1 GCF_014643455.1 Sandarakinorhabdus glacialis | reverse complement strand
CGCCATTCGGTGCAACGATCCGGCATAGTGCCTCCAACCCCACAATCTCGCGTGTGTCGAGACGAACAATCGGTTGATAATAGGCCTCGACGCGATTTTCCCTGAAGCGACCCTGCTGAAAATCTTCGCTGACCACGTTCTTGAGGTCATTGAGCGCTTGCAACTGCTCCTGGTGCTGCTGATCAGGCCGGTCCAGAGCTCGAGTAAGAACTACGGCGATCGCCAGCGCGAAGTCGAGGCAGCCGATCAGCATGCGCCGGGTTTCCCAATGATCGGCGCCATACAAGCCGGCGAGATTGACGCGATAAAAGGGGTCCTCGGGATCTTCCTTGCCGAAACGGACATGGCCGAACACCGATCTGATGTTCGGGTGAGCGCCGAAATCGACGGCTACGTCGTAGGCGTCTGCGAGCCAGCGGTCACCGCCGGGTTGCTCGCGCTCGATGCTCTGCCGTATCGGAGACCGCGGTGCCGAAGGCCTTCCTCGTGGCTCTCTTCGAAGCATCGCTCTTGTGGCGCTCGCTCTAAACCGGTCCTAGGGTCAGGACCCATTGATCTGAGAGGCACGATCTGATTCAGGCTCCGTGAGGAGACTGTGCATGAGCAACCTGTACTGGCTGACGGACGAGCAGATTGCGCGGCTTGAGCCATATTTTCCCAAGAGCCATGGGAAGCCGAGGGTTGACGATCGTCGGGTGTTGAGCGGCATAGTCTTCGTCAATCGCAATGGGTTG
>NZ_BMJM01000035.1 GCF_014643455.1 Sandarakinorhabdus glacialis | reverse complement strand
TGGATTTCGGCGTCCTTCAGCACGGCGGTGAAAGCAAAGCTGGTGAACTGGCTGCCCTGGTCGGTGTTAAAGATGTCGGGGGTGCCGAAGCGCGCCAGCGCTTCCTCCAACGCCATGACGCAGAACCCGACGTCCATCGTGTTCGACAGCCGCCACGCCAGCACTTTGCGGGTCGCCCAGTCCATAATGGCGACCAGGTACAGGAAGCCCCGGCGCATCGGGATGTAGGTGATGTCGGCGCACCACACCTGGTTCGCCCGCTCGATAGCCATGTATCTGAGCAGATACGGGTAAATCCGGTGCTGCGGGTGCGGATCGCTGGTGCGCGGCCGCTGGTAGATCGGCGACAGGCCCATCTTCGCCATCAGCCGTCGCACCCGCCGGCGGCCGATGTTGACGCCTTGGCGCCGCAGATGGCGGACCATCTGCCGGCTGCCATACCAGGGCATATCGAGGAACGCTGTATCGATCACCCGCATAAGCGCCAGCGTCTCATCGGACTCCGGCTGCGGCGTGTAATAGAACGACGATCGGCTGATCGACAGCAGCCGGCATTGCGCCGAGATCGACAGATCGGCGTGCACCGCCTCGATCATCCCGCGCCTTCGTTCGATGCTCATCGACCCAAGGCTTTGGCTAAAAAATCCCGTTCCACGACCAGTTGCCCGATCTTCGAATGCAGCTTGTCGATCTCCGCCTCGCCGCTTGCCCGCGCCACCTCCGAGGCGCCAGCAAAGGTCGATGCCATGCCGTCGATCGCCTGCCGCTTCCATGCAGCGATCATCGTGTGATGGATGCCGTGCTTGGCGCTCAGCTCCGTCAGCGTCAGATCCCCGCGGATCGCCTCCAGCGCAACCTTGGCCTTGAAATCCGAGCTGTAGCGCTTTCTCGTCGTCTTCATTCCCGTCAATCCTTCAGATCGGGAATAGCTTAACACCCTGTCCAGTTTTCCGGGACCACCTCA
>NZ_BMJM01000034.1 GCF_014643455.1 Sandarakinorhabdus glacialis | reverse complement strand
GTAATTACTCACCCGTACCAGCTATCAGGCGGTGACGGCACCCAGGATGGTGTGGAATGGAGTGCGTCCCGCGAGACGCGCAGTGTCAACGGTGGTGCGCAAGGCGGCTTCGGCATCGGCGGCCCATTTGGCGCGATAACCGTTGGTGACTTTTCGCTGGATGACGCTGGGTCTGAGGGCGCGCTCGCTGACATTATTGGTGGCATCGACCCTGCCCGCGAAATCGCAAAAGGTGAGTATTTGGTCGCGCGCGCGGCGGATTTGGCCGAGCAGTTCGCGCGCCAACTGGCAATCGGTGGTGCTGGCGAGGATGGCATCGAGGTCGCGCATCAGCGCGCGCCTTCGGTTTTTCACCGTGGCGGCGGCGAGCGCGGCGATGTCGCGGGCAAGCCTGAAGGCGCGATCAAACCAGAACTGGACCCGCATCCCGATCAAATCGCTGCCATTCTCGGCGACGAAGCGCGCCTTGCGATCGAGATGAGCAAGGCACGTCTGGTGACGCTGGCCATGCCCTTGCTGGGCGGAATAGCGATCCGATATCCATACTTCGGGTTCATGTCCGGCCATCGTGTCGTGCACGACCTGGGCGGCGCGGCTGAACTCGGCGGTATGGACGACAGCCTTGCTCGAACAGAACACCCACTGATACGCATTGCAGCCCTCAATCCGCATGCCCGTCTCGTCGCAAGCAACGACTTCGGCACCGCGCAAGGCCGCCAGAGCATCGTCGCGTCCGGCGGCAAAGACCGGCGCGGTGCGTTTGAACATGTTCATCAGCGCGCCCTGGCTGAGCTGCAGGCCAAATAGATCGGCAAAGACGCCTTGCAGCCGTTCATAGGAAAACAGCTGGTTCGATTTGAGATAAAGCGCCAGCGCATGGATCCTGTGCCCGAACGGCGTGCCTTGCGCCGCTGCCGGCAAGGGCGCCGCCGTCGTCTTGCCGCAGTTGGCACAACGGCATTTCAGCCGCCGGTGCCGCCTGACCATAGGCTTCACCTCAGGCAGGTCGATCTCGTCATATTCCCCGATCACCGCGCCAGACGCATCCTCGGCAAACGCCAGACCGCAGTGGTCACAATGCGCCGGGCGATGGTCTTCGTGAACATCGGGCGCTTCGGCCAGAACGCGGGAGTGACCCTTATGACCGGGCTTGGCGCCGCCAGGACGCGAACCATCCCGCTTTGCCTTCCTGTCCGTCGATGGCGGCTTCGATGACGTCCGCGACGTCTTGTCCGGGCGCTGCATCCCCAGCACCAGATCAATCAACTCAGGTTTCGTAAGCCCCTCAAGATCCTCGCGATTCATGGAAAGGATGAATCACGGACAGCCCGGTTTGGCAAGGGGGTGAGTAATTAC
>NZ_BMJM01000033.1 GCF_014643455.1 Sandarakinorhabdus glacialis | reverse complement strand
GTCGTCCAACCAAAACTCGCCTGCCATGCCGCGCTCCCGATGCCTCGGAAGCTTGAATCACACCTCAGACCAGATGTGAATCCTGTTTATGGGTCCCAACCCTAGGACAAGCACATGCTCCCAGCTGGCGCTAGTGAAGCAGGGGCGCCACGTCTGCAGCCAGCGGCGCAGTATCAGGGGAACGGGGTCACCGATAATGGTCTTGTGTGGGGCCAGCATCCCATGCTTCGAATCCGGACCGACACTGGTTGCAATACTATCGCTGTTGCCCTGCGGCGAGCTGAGTCGGATACGCATCCGTTGAAAGCCGCGTAAGCGGCGCCGCGCGTTTATCGCGGCCTGATGTGATCAGGCGGCTTGTGCTGCCGGTTGATCTTGTTCGCGCAGGCGGCGCCAGTTCCACGGCAGCTGTTCGTGGAGACGGCCCTGCGGGATGTTGGCGATGCGTGTCAGAACATCGGTGAGTCAGGCTTCGGGGTCGACGTCGTTGAGCTTGGCGGTGACGATCAGCGAGTCCATGAAAGCGGCGCGCTGGCCGCCGCGGTCCGAGCCGCAGAACAGACTCCTACTTGAACTCAAGCGTATATCGCGTCCACACTACGTTTTTCGTTCCTGATACCCCTTCGTTGGTCTGATCCTATCAGCCAAGGGAGACGTCAGGCAGGGGCAAGCTCACGCCCTTATTAACGGCTATATTTCTTCTTCAACGATAGGCGCCTCGTCGACATAGATCGGAGTTTCTGGAGGGCGGAGTTGGTAAAGCATAACCGCCCCTGCCAACGAGATGCCCAGTTCCCAGCTCACAAATGCCAAAGCTGCGGCGACGACCAAAATGGCGGCCATAGTTGTGTAGTGGCGGTTTAGCCGCTCGACATATGCGTGAGTGAGTCGATCGTCGATATCGCCCATCGCCCGGGCGGTTCGCCAATTAAAGCACCAAGCCACAGACGTTGCAGCAAGCGCAACCGTATAGAAGCGAGCGCCCGCAGCCCGTGCAACCGGATTCTGGATGTGCTCTGCAAAGACGCGCGTAGGGAATGCGATAAAGGCAATGGCAGCCAAAAACAACAAGGTTGTTAACAAGAAGCGATGCCCCGTTGTGCGGTAAAGTGCGCCGGAGAAATGATGATGGACCCAATAAATCCCAATCACCAACGTTGAGAGGCCATAGCCCAAATAGGACGGCCAGAGTTCCAAGAGCTGTCGCTGAGTGTCCGGTCCGACTTCGGGCAGCTTAAGCTCGACCATTGGAAGGGTAAATGCGATCGCGAAAACTGCATCAGCAAAAATCTCCATGCGCGCGCTCCCACGTGTCACGCCGTCACCGGGATGGTCGTTAAGACGAGGCCGGTCATCCAAATCGGTTTTCAAGGACATGACCTATTTTATTGCATGAGCAACCAACCTCGGCAATTGATAAAAGCTGATTGGACTTGAGAGTTGGCTGGGTGGTGCTGTCAGTCTGACCTTGCCCGCGCGCAGCGTTTCCCTTGACGCAGTGACTATGCAGCCAGGCTGATTTGCCTAGGGCCGAGACTCATAACCACCACATGATGGCGGCGGCGAGGTGGATGTTGCCGAGGAAGTTGGCGGCGAGTTTATCGTAGCGGGTGGCGAGGCGACGGCAG
>NZ_BMJM01000032.1 GCF_014643455.1 Sandarakinorhabdus glacialis | reverse complement strand
CCCATCGCACCGTCGCTAACATCAGTGCAAACACCAGTGCTTGCACCGGTGCTACCTCGCGGCACCCGTCAAACCAGGCAAGGCGGCCTTCACCGTAGGCGTACGGCATTACGAAAGGCCTACGACGATCTTCCGGTGAATCGCGGAAAGAGTTCGGCCGACAAGGGGTTGTCCCTCGCCGACTGGACCGCACGTGGCAAAGCGATGAAGCTGGCTCAGGCAAATGCTGCATCTGAGGCCGATAAGGCGCCAAGAGCCCAAAGGGCCCTGCGCGTTGGACCAAGAGCTCTAGCTCAGAGTCCGGCTAGTGTATTGCCAAAGGACAAAGTCGGCTTGGCCGCTGGGACAATCAACCGGCATTCCGGCCATCTCCAACAGTTGTATGCATGGCTCGAAAAGAGCGAGCATCTACCAATCCGCCCCCATTATTGGGAGGACATGAAGCAGACTGATACGGAAGACGAGCGTAATAAGAAGGACCCATGGCCTGACGAAGAAGCTCGAGCGATATTCAAACTTCCAATATGGACCGGTTGCAGCGGGTTGACGCCAAAAAAACGTCTACTCGCTGGAACAATTATAGTCCACGATTCGGCATATTGGATACCCTTGCTTGCGTGGTACCAAGGCGTTCGGCGCGAGGAAGTCAGTAAAACGCTCCTGTATGAGGTCGAACCTCTGTTCGGCGTCCTTGGCTTCCGGATTGATGATAGCGAAACCGGAAGGGTCAAGACCGCAAGATCAAGGCGATTTGTACCCCTCCACAAGGAACTCATAAGACTCGGCTTTCTCGACTATGTCGAAGCAGTTCGAGCCGCCGGACACGACCTCCTTTTCCCAGAGCTGGAGCCTAGTGACAAGGTAATCGAGCCTTCTGACCCGGAGAAGCCACGAGTTCAAAAAAAATACGGGGATAACTTCTACGCGCTTTGGTGGCAGTATATCGTCGAGGGCGCGTTCCCTGACGGGACTACCAAGGATATTCAGTCTTTCCGCCACAGCGCGACTGATGGCTTTTTGCGAGCCGGTGTGCCGACGAAGACTGCTGCCGATGGTCTTGGTCGCAAGATGGGCAACTTGACCGACGATCGATACGCCAGCGCTACTGAGGTTCGAAAACTCAAAAAGGCCTTCGATAAAATCCCTGTCGTCACCGAGCATCTGCAGCCCGTTGCCATCAAGCTGCTGCCCGCCAGCAAGCTGCGGCAGCGGCCGGTTCGACCTCCGCGCAGTGCGAAGCCACTGGATATCGGTTAGGCGATGGCGGTTGTCAGGACGATCAGCGGCCGAACAAAAAAGTCATGGGATTTCGTTTTGGCTTGCCGTAGCGAAAAGCCATAGCCATCACTGCGGCTGAGGGGGCTATGGCATGAATCAGCAGAAAACCGAAAAGCTGCGCTTTCGCCCCCGTGCCCGAATCATCCGGACAATTGGAGATCAGCTCATAAGCGGCCCCGAGGCGGCTGTAATAGAACTCGTTAAAAATTCTTATGATGCCGACGCATCATACGTCACCGTTAAGTTCGTGCCTCCACTAATTCCCGGCGCCGGGTCTATCGTTGTGCAAGACGACGGCCATGGGATGGCGCTTGAAGACATACAGGAAAAGTGGATGGAGCCGGCGACCACCGCCAAAGTCAACAACCGGCGCTCCCCGAGCAAGAACAGGGTCATGATGGGCTCGAAAGGCATCGGCCGATTCGCAGCCGCAAAGCTCGGCGCGCGGATGAGCCTTTATTCGATCAGTGAACGCAAAGGGCAGCGAAATGAGGTGCTTATCCCTGATCTAGACTGGTCAATCTTTTCAGCGGAAGCGTATCTTGACACAATAGCTATCGATTACTCGGTTGGGGAAACTGAAGCTAGGGTCAGGACCCATTGATCTGAGAGGCACGATCTGATTCAGGCTCCGTGAGGAGACTGTGCATGAGCAACCTGTACTGGCTGACGGACGAACAGATTGCGCGGCTTGAGCCATATTTTCCCAAGAGCCATGGGAAGCCGAGGGTTGACGATCGTCGGGTGTTGAGCGGCATAGTCTTCGTCAATCGCAATGGGTTG
>NZ_BMJM01000031.1 GCF_014643455.1 Sandarakinorhabdus glacialis | reverse complement strand
GGAAGGGGGGGGTGACGAAGAAGGGGGGTGACGGGGAAGGGGGGTGACGGGGAAGGGGGGGGTGACGGGGGTAGTGCACCGAGCGGGGGCGGGCGGGGTGTGCCCGGCGGTGGATGCTGAAACGAGTTCAGCATGACGAAGGGGTTTGGGGTTTGGGGTTGGCTCAGCCGATCACCGGCCCGGCCACTTCGCCGCCGATGGTGACGTCGAGCGACATTGCCTTGCCGGCGCGGACGATGCCGACCGGGACCGACGTGCCGGATTTCAGTTCGGCGACGAGGCGGGCGAGGTCGCGCGTATCGTTGACCGGCTTGCCGCCAAAACTGCGGACGATGTCGCCCTGGCGCAGGCCAGAACGCGCGGCCGAGCCGCTGGGGTCGACCTGGGCGATCAGCGCGCCTTTTGCTTCCTCGATGCCGAGGCTGTTGGCGATCTCGGGCGTCACCGGCTGCAGGGCGACGCCGATGCGGCCGCGCGAGACCTTGCCGTTGGCGACGATCTGCTGGGCGACCTGCTGTGCCATGTGCGCCGGGATGGCGAAGCCGATGCCGACGTTGCCGCCCGATGGCGAGAAGATCGCGGTGTTGACGCCGACGACCCGCCCGCGCGCATCGAACAGCGGACCACCCGAGTTGCCCGAATTGATCGCGGCGTCGACCTGGAGGAAATCGTCATAGGGGCCGGCGCCGATCTCGCGGCCGCGCGCCGAGACGATGCCCGCCGTGACGGTGTTGCCGAGGCCGAAGGGGCTGCCGACGGCAAAGACGCTGTCGCCGACGCGGGTGCGGTCGCTGTCGCCCCAGGAGACGGGGGTGAAGCTTGTGTTTTTCGCACCTTCTATGCGGATGACGGCAAGGTCGGTCTGGGGGTCGCGGCCGAGCACAATGCCCTGGAATTCACGGCCGTCGCTGAGCTGGACGGTGACGGTCGTTGCATTGCCGACGACGTGGTTGTTGGTGACGACGACTCCCGAGGCATCGACGATGAAGCCCGAGCCCAGCGCGCCGGCGTGTTCGGGGCCGCGCGGCTGGGGGCCGCGCTGTTGGGGCGCTTCGTTGCCGAAAGGGTTGCTGCCGCGTTCGCGCAGCGCGTTGCCGAACAGGTCGCGCAGGCGGTCTTCGAGGCCGCCGGGAAGCTGGCCGCCGAATCCGCCGCCAAATTGCTCCTGGTCGCCATAGGCCATCTGCTGCATCCGGCCGGCGTCGGGCTTGACCTGGATCTGGACCACACTCGGGCCGACGGCTTCGACCATGTCGGCGAGCGACGCGGCCGGGCCGGTGGCGGGGGCGAAGGCCGCCGGGCCGGCGACGATCGCCGGGACAGGCGACGCCGCGGCGGGAACGCGATCGGCGAAAAGGACGCCGGCGGCGGCGCCGGTGCCGGCGAGGAGGACAGCGGAAACGCCGAGCTGGATTTTCGAGATGGCCATTTTTGCTCCGGGGGGAAGAGTGATGGAGCGGGTTTAGCGGATGGGGGTGAAACCGGATTGTGGGGAAGATGAAATGGAATTCAGGAATGGCCTGTCGGTCGTCGCGCCGCCGCCGGGAGCAGGAGGGCTTCGCAGGCTGAACGCGTTGGTCGTATGAGGAGGCCGGCGCGGTGGTGGTTTCGGCTCGCGGCTGGGTGTGGGTAGGGGCGAAAATCACGGGATCGGTATTGTGGCGGGTCTTGCGCTGGCTGGCGCGGGGTGTCGCTGCGGTGGTGCTGCTGCTGGTGCTGGTGGGAACGTCCGCGCACGCCTGGCCGATGGCGCCGGGCGGGCTGTTGCAGGCGTGGCTACCGAGGTGCCGGCCGAGCTGGACGCGGCGGCGATCGATGCGGCGGATTGGGCCGGCTACCTGGCCCCCGAGGACAAGGCGATGCGTTCGTCGCGGCGCGGGTCCGGTCCGACAATGTGCTTGCGTGCGTTCTGCGGCGATAAAAGGGAGCCGTGAAAATTCCTGGGAACCCTGTTGACGGAAATCAGTTTGGACGAAACCCTAACAGGAGGACGATAATGTCGAACAAGCATCTCGCACTCGCTCTTGCTGCAACAATCATGATGGGCAACGCTGCTGCCGCCGTTGCGCAGGACAGCGCGACCACGACGACGACAGTTCCTGCCGATGTCGACGACGACGACGGCGACGAAGGCAAGTGGGGCCTGCTCGGCCTGCTCGGCCTGCTCGGCCTGGCGGGGCTTATGGGCCTCAAGCGCCGCGACCGGGATCATGACAACAACCGTCGGCCGTAACGGGCATTGACGATAGCGGAAAGGCCCGTTCCGCCGTGATTGAGGAGCGGGCTTTTTTGCGGCAGCTGCGCTAGGGCCGAGACTCATAACCACCACATGATGGCGGCGGCGAGGTGGATGTTGCCGAGGAAGTTGGCGGCGAGTTTATCGTAGCGGGTGGCGAGGCGACGGCAGT
>NZ_BMJM01000030.1 GCF_014643455.1 Sandarakinorhabdus glacialis | reverse complement strand
TAGCGGCGGTATCGATGAGGTTCGGGTCGAACGGCTTTCCGATCCAGCGGTGGACGTCTTCGTGCTGCTCATGGGTTGGGTCGTTGGCGGCTTCGAGGAACTCGGCGTAGCCGGGAGGGCCTCCGACATCTTCAGGCGGACAGCGGCCTGTGGCAGCCACGAGCAGGGGCAGGCCGATATCGGTGATGGCGGCATCGATCTTCTCGACCTTGATTGAGTGCTCCCAGCCATCACCAAAGTCATAGAGATACCTGAACGACTTGCGTCCGGTGTCGAGCAGAGCGGCGCGCAGCGTCGTCTTGCGGGCATCGAGCGGTCCGCCACCCCAATCGGGATCGGGGATGCCGAACCCGGTGTCACCGAACCGGAACTCGTAGAGATGGCTGTCGGTCCATCCGATCGCGGCCTGGAGCACGAGGTGCAGACGGTCGAGCCGGATCGTCAACGGCACGACGATGCGGCGCATCACTGGCGGCGCGACATCGTCGAGCACGACCTTGAGCCGGGCAACCGAGACCTGGCCGATCACGCCGCCGCCTGCAGGCTATGGTCTTGCTGGCCGGTCCAGTTCCACGGCAGCAGTTCGCCGAGCCGATGCTGCGGGATGTCGGCTATGCGAGCCAGGACATCACCAAGCCACGCCTGGGGGTCGACGCCATTGAGCTTGGCAGTGACGATCAGCGAGTACATGAAGGCCGCGCGTTGCCCGCCGCGATCGGAGCCGGCGAACAGCCACGACTTGCGGCCAAGCGCGATGCCGCGCAGCGCCCGTTCGGCGGCATTGTTGGTCAGGCAGATGCGGCCGTCATCGAGGAACCGTGTGAATGCCGGCCAGTCCTTGAGCATATAGTCGATGGCCTTGGCCATCGGGACGTGGCGCGACAGCGTGGCCCGCTCACCGTGCAGCCATCGCTCGAACGCCTTGACAAGCGGCACTGCCAGTTCCTGGCGGATGGCGAGCCGCTCGGCTGCCGGGCGGCCGGCTATGGCGCGTTCGATGTCGAAGATGCGGTCGATGCGGGCGACGGCTTCCAGCGCCATCGGCGAGATGACGGGGGCGAGTTCAGGCTTGCGCTTCAACTGGCTGGCGAGATCGGCATGCTCGAAGAACTTGCGCCGGGCATGGGCCCAGCACAGGGCGCGCGTGATCGGTGCCGGTGTGCGTCCGGGCTTGAACAGCTCGTTGTAGCCGGCATAGGCGTCGGCCTGGAGGATGCCGGTGAAGTTGGCGAGATGCGCCACGGTATGGGCGCCGCGTCGGTCTCTTGAGTAATGGAACAGGGCTGCTGGCGGGGCCGGCCCGCCGAACGGTCGATCATCGCGTACATAGGTCCAGATCCGCCCGGTATCGGTCTTCACCTTGGCCAGCACGGGCACGGTGGTGTCGTCGCCATGAAGCCGGGCGGCGGCAAGGACGTGCGCTTCAATAAGCAGGTAGAGCGGCTTCAGGACAGCAGCGCAGGCGCCGACCTGATCGGCGAGCGTCGACAGGCTGATCTCGACACCTTCATGGGCGTAGCGGTCACGCTGGCGGTTGAGCGGCTGATGCTGGCCGAACTTCTCGAACAGGATCATTGCCAGCAAGCTGGGGCCGAACAGCCCGCGCGGCGTGACGTGGAATGGCGCCGGCGGTTGCGTGACACGCTCGCAGGCACGGCAGGCAAACCGTTCGCGCACGGTCTGGATGACCTTCCACTGGCGCGGGATGACCTCGAGAGTCTCGGTGATATCCTCACCCAGCTTGGATAGCCGGTCCGACCCGCAGCCAGGACAGCAGGTCGGGCCAGCGATAACGACACGTGTTCGCGGTAGATGCTCGGGCAAAGGCTGGCGCGATGGCCGGGCACGGACGAAGGCAGTAACGCTGGTGGTCCTGGCGGCGGCGATGGCAGCGAGGCGCTCGTCTTCGGCAGCGGCGGCTTCGGCTTCCTCGAAGCTGAGCTCGAGCTGATCGATCAGGCGCTGGCTGCGTTCCGATCGCTGGCCGAAGCGCTCACGCTTCATCTTCTCGATCTGCAAGGTCAGCAGCGCGTTGCGAGCGACAAGATCGGCGTTGATGGCACGGGTGTTGGCAGCCTCGGCTTCGGCACGGTCCGCACGCGCTTGCGTCTCCGCGAGCGTCTGGCGGAGCTGCAAAATATCACTGGGTGAAGGCGCTTCCATCGACACTGTTCATAGCAAAAAACGCCGGAATCGCGAAGCTTTTTGATGACGTATCGGCCGTCAAAACCACAATATCGGTCGTGGCTATCCTGCAGCCGTCGGCCGCCACGTCGTCTGCGGATGGCGCCAGTCGATGCCCTCAAGCATGCACGCCATCTGCGATGCCGAGATCGCCACCACGCCATCGACGGCAGCGGGCCAGATGAACCGGCCACGCTCAAGGCGTTTGGCGTAAAGCGACATCCCCAGCGCATCGTGCCACAGGATCTTGACCAGATCGCCGCGCCGGCCACGGAAGATATACAGATCGCCAGCATGTGGATCGCGATGGAGACCCTGCTGCACCTGCATCGCCAGCCCGTGCATCCCGCGCCGCATATCGGTGTGCCCAGTAGCGATCCAGATCCGGACACCGCCCGGAACCGGGATCATCGCGCCAACGACCGCAAGACCAGCGTTACCAGCTTCGCTGGCGCATCGGCGCCGATCCGCACCACCGCGCCGCCGACCTCGATTACGATCGCTGCCTTGGGTGGTGACGCCGGCACCGCTGCCGCATCAGATGCGATCATCACGGCAGCAAATCCAT
>NZ_BMJM01000029.1 GCF_014643455.1 Sandarakinorhabdus glacialis | reverse complement strand
GCGCCGTGGGCGGCGCATGCGGTCGGCGATGCCACTGCGAATGACCTGCTGCGGCTTGCCGCTGTAGGCTGTCTGGACTTGGGGCAGGTCAGGTGGCACCCAACGGAGGCGTATCCTATTATAACTGGTCGGCTTCTCTTTATTGGTTCATGAGAAGATCAATATCCTTTGACGCAGCCGTTCGCGAGAACTGGAAAACTGGAGTATTCGATGCCTGTACATCGTAACGCGCACGCAAGGTGTTTTCCAAAAAGCATTCCGTTCGAGCACGTAACTGAATGAGTCGAGCCGTACCAAATTTTCGTATCTACGCGGAGAGCCTCATCGACGGTGAGATCAGCCGAAATGTGTCTTCAAAATCAGACCCCGCAGTGGTCTTCGTCGTCATAAAGAAATTGAGCCCGCAGTTTGTCTCGCTCATGGGGGCGGCCGGTTTTCGTGCACTCGTTTCGCGCGCGCTCGCGTTGGCCAGCAAGGAAGTTGATTGGCTGGGCGAGTTGCATGTTGGAAACGACAGCTCTTTTGAAGGGATGAACGAACTTCGAGCTCAACCAAACCCAAAAGAGATTGCTGATGGTGGGATTGTTCTGCTTGCCCGGTTGCTCGGCCTTCTGATGACTCTCATAGGGGAAGACTTGACGCTGCAATTGTTGAGAAATTTCAGCGACATTGAATTAGGCCAGGAAAATTAAGATGGCAAAAAACCCTCGTGCCGCAGCTGAACGCAAGCTGGCGAATAATGTGGCAAGCCAACGGGCGAAGGTCGCTATCCGCAAACTGCCCACCGGCGTTCGCGGTCTTGACGACATCCTACACGGCGGTATCCCGGAGTTTTCATTCAACGTCATCGCCGGCATGCCGGGTTCAGGCAAGACGACGATGGCGCACCAAATCCTTTTCGCCAATGCGACAGCTGAAAAACCCGCGCTCTTTTTTACCGTTCTCGGTGAGCCCGCGATTAAAATGCTGCGCTACCAGCAACAGTTTTCATTCTTCGATGGGTCCAAGGTGGGTACCGCCGTTCGTTTCAGCAATCTCAGCGACATAGTGTTGCATCAAGATTTGGACGCGGTCCTCGCTGAAATTATCAAACAGGTCACGGCGATCAATCCGTGCGTCGTAATGGTGGACTCCTTTCGCACCGTCATGCGCAAACCGCAGTCCGCTGCCGGCGAAATGGAGATGCAATCGTTCATTCAGCAGCTCACTCAGTTTCTGACCAGTTGGGAAGCCACGACATTTCTGGTCGGCGAATTTGGCGAGGAGGAGACCCACGGGAATCCACTGTTTACCATCGCGGATGGCCTCTTCTGGCTTTCGCAAAAGACGGAAAGAAATTCCGTGGTGCGAAAGCTGCAAGTCGTGAAAGTGCGCGGGTCGGGTTCAGTGCCAGGATTGCACACCGTCCGCATCAACGAAAACGGATTGCAGGCATTTTCGCGCACGCTGGGATTTGTCCTCAAGAATCCGAAACCGGCCAAGCGCCGACGGTTATCCATGGGCATTCCTGATTTGGACAAGATGATGGGCGGAGGCGTTCTAGAAGGCGACAGTCTGCTCATAGCCGGGCCTTCGGGGACCGGCAAAACGGCGCTGGCCACGCAATTCATTGCCGCGGGCCTACGCAATGGCGAGCCGGGGATCATGGCGATCTTTGAAGAGCGACCGAAAGGCTATACCGAACGCGCCGACGCCTTTGGTTTGGATTTGAAAACGCCGCTGGAGAAGGGAAATCTGGAAATCATCTACCTTCGTCCACTCGACCTCTCAGTGGATGAAACCATGCAGGAGATCCTCGATGCCGTTGAAAGAGTCGGCGCGAAACGTCTCGTGATCGATTCTTTGGTCAGTCTCGAGATGGCGCTAGCACCCGGTTTCCGCGAGGACTTTCGCGAGTCGCTGTATCGGCTGATCGTGGCGCTGACGGGGGCCGGGGTCACAATTCTCAGTACGGTCGAAGTAGAGGACTCGTTTACCGGGTTTTCCTTCAGCCACTACACGATCTCGTTCCTGACCGATGACATCATCAGGATGCGCTATGTGGAAATTGACGGCCAGCTTCGGAAGGTCATGGTCGTGATCAAAATGCGCGGGGGCAATCACAGCAAAGACATCCGTGAATATGTCATTACGGACAAAGGCGTGGTCGTCATCCAGCCTCGATCCACGGATTACGACGGACTGACCACCGGAATTCCCACGCGAACCGGCCCAAGCCCGCAGCAGAAAGCGGAAGCTTCTCCGGAGCCGAAAGCTAGAGCTAAGTCGAGGGCTGCGAAATGATAGCGTGGTCGCGAGCGAACTTGGGGTCCGGTTTTCCAGGCCGGCTTGGCGGACCATCCGAGTTACGCTGCCCTGCGCGGAAGGGCGTAATCAATCAAGCCGCCCGTTCGATTTACGGGCTCACCTTCGTGTTTTACTTTTCAGGAACCGAATATTCCGTTGGGCGCATAAACTAAATGACTAAAGCTATGCGGTTCAATAAAGACATAGTCGCGATGAATGAGGCGCTGGTCATCAGTTCGCTGCGCCAGCAGGAACTCGTCGATGCCACAGATCTAGTGAACGCTGAACTGCAACGTGAGATCACTGAACGCAAGATAGCGGAGGTGACGCTCCACGAAAGCGAAGCACGCTATCGCGCTCTGTTCGAATCGGGTCCCGTGGCCATCTATTCCTGCCATGCCTCGGGTGTGATTCGGGATTTCAACCGCCGCTGCGTCGAACTATGGGGACGCGAGCCAGCGGCATGGGATGAAAACGAGCGGTTTTCCGGCGCGTTCAAAATGTTCTGGCCGGATGGCAGGCACATGCCCCACGAACATTGCCTCATGCCCGACGTGTTAAGCGGTAAGATACCTGAGGTGCGAGACGTGGAAGTGCACGTCAAGCGGCCCGACGGCACGCGGATTGCCGTGCTCATGAATATTCGCCCGCTAAAAAACCAGGGCGGCGAAATCACCGGGGCAATCAATAGTTTTCTCGATATCACCGAGCGTCAGGCAGCACAGGAAACCATCCGTGCCAGCGAGGCGAGGTTCCGAATGCTCTTCGAAGTCATTGACGAGGGCTTCTGCACAATCGAAAAGATCGATACCCGCGCCGGTGAGCCGAGCGACTTCCGCTACCTCTCCGCCAATGCCGGTTTTGAGAAACAAACTGGTCGCGGCGACGTCGTTGGCAAGACTATTCGGGAAGCGTTTCCTGACGAGCCACAGGCATGGTTCGACACCTACGACGCAGTCATGGCCACGGGAAATTCAATCCGATTTGAGCGCGAACTGGCATCGCAAGGAAGGTCGCTGGAGTTGTTTGCTTTTCGCTTCGAGGATGAAGCCGTCCTGAAGATTGGTGTGATCTTTCTCGACGTGAGCCTGCGCAAACATCATGAGGAACAACGAGAGTTGCTTCTCGAGGAGATGGATCACCGGATTAAAAATCTGTTCGCCGTCGTCGGGGGCATAGTGACGTTGAGCGCCAGGTCGGCGGCCACGCCCAAAGAACTGGTCCAGACCGTTCAAGGCCGGCTTGCCGCGCTCGCCAGCGCCCATCAGTTGGTAAGGCCCGGACATTCAGTGACCGTTGCCGCTGAACGGAAAGCGACTTTGGGGGACTTGGTCCGAAAAGTCCTCTCGCCTTACGCCGATCCAGCAGAACCCGGGGACCGTCCGCGCGTAGAAATTGGCGGGCCGGAAATTGCAGTCGGCGTGGAAGCCGCCAAGAACATCGCCCTCGTGGTGCATGAGTTAGCGACGAACGCGACCAAATACGGCGCTCTCTCTGTCCCGAGTGGGCGCATCCGCATTTCGTGGGCGGTGGCCAAAGGCCGCCTTGCTTTCTCATGGGAAGAGAAGGACGGACCCGTAATAATAACCCCCCCCGAGCTAAAGGGCTTCGGCAGCGTATTGGTCCGCACAAGCGTTAGCTCGGGTCTGCGCGGGGAACTGACTGTCCACTGGAATCCCGACGGGTTGGTGGTTATTGTTTCGGCAGAGACGGAACGCTTGGCCCTTTGAGTGCAAAATCGTTCCTAACAATGACCCCTCATCAAGCTGCACAAGGCTCAGTTGAAGAGCGACCGCACGTCGTGCCATTCGGCCAATGCCAACCAGATGCGGCTTTCCTTCACACGCCGCCTACTGGCTGATGTGGAGGCTGCGCAAGGCTCTGCCGCAAACCGCAGCCCTCGGGGCCGTCGAGTCGCCACCATTAGGCACTGTCAGACGAATGTGGCACGGCGTGCTCAGAGCCCGATTCAAAAGTTTATCAAGCGTAGCAGTACTTTGCGGTACGTCGCACGATCATGCGGATGGACGCGATCTGTGCCCATGCGGTTGAGGAAGCGATGGA
>NZ_BMJM01000028.1 GCF_014643455.1 Sandarakinorhabdus glacialis | reverse complement strand
GCCGGGCAATACCAGTCCATCCCATGGCCCACTCCATCTCTTTGCAAAGACGGTTGAATCACAAGATACTGGTATTGCTCAACTACTTTCGGATCAGGCTCTAAGCCACATCAGGCTTCGGGCCGGGCTTGTCCCTTCTGCGCAAAACATTGTCGCGATAACCAACAGCTTTTTGCACATCTGCATTCCGAACACACACGCGAACGCCCTATTTTGCTCATGCCAACCGCCGCGACCACCTTTATTTGTTGGGCGGGACTTACGGTCGTGCCGTAATTGTCGGCCTGATCGATCTCAAGGCGCGGTTTCAAGCGCCTCTACGAACAGATTGAGCGTAGCCTCGGCAAACGCCCACATGTTGGAAACGCGGTCGTTCGAGCTGGTCCGCAAAGTGCGCACCATGGTCACTGTGCCGACAACCGCCATGCATGTATGGCCCGGCGGATCACCGTAGGTGTTGCCGTCCGGCCCCGCCGCCCCGGTCTCGGAGAGTCCCCAGTCGACCTGGCCATGTCGGGCGCGGATCTCAGTTGCCAGAAGTAGCGCATACGGCTCGGAGCTGGACCTGATGCCGTCCGCACGCATCTTGTCGATCGAGATGCCGGCAAGATTTCGGATCGAGCGGCCCGAGTAGGTTACAGCGCCGCCGACGAAGTAGGCAGAGGCACCTGGAATGGCCAGAAGGCTCGCCGATATCAGCCCTCCGGCAGACGTTTCGCCGACCACTACCGTTTCGCGGCGCTGGATAAGCAAGGCGGCGGCGCGAGCGCCAAGAACATGAAGATCTTGCATGGAAATACCCTTGGAGCTGCGCTTGTAACGGTCGTAGGATTCCGCCGAAACAGTTGGTGCCCGCAAGGGGATCGCGTGAGAACAGGGTAGCATCATGGGCTGGCCAGGTTGGAGCAGCATCGCTGCTCACTCGTACGGCTCATCTGGTCAGAAATGCTCGCTCAGCTCAGATCCGGCAAGTGCGATCCAATATCCATCTTTTCGTGCAGCACGCGCACGATATCGATTGCGTCAGACGTCTCACGATACATGATGAGATGCGAGCCTGCCCGGTAACGCCGATAACCGGCCCTAACCTTGTCGTATAGCCGCCCGAGCCTTGGATTGGCGGCCACGGCGTCGATAGCTGCTTGTATCATTCGCAGATACGTCTCGGCCTGGTCATCATCCCAGCGCTTGGTAGTGTGTTCCCATATGTTGTCCAGATCGGCGCGCGCCAGCGGCGACAGGATGTAGCGTGTCACGTGGCGGAATGCTTCGCCCGCTTGGCGGCAATGAACGCGTTAAAATCGAACGGCGTCGACTCGCCGCTATTCTCGCCAGCGATCAAGGCTTCCCGGAGTGCCAGAACCCGTACTTCATGCTCCTCGAGCAGCCGCAACCCGGCACGAACAACGTCGCTCGTCGAACTGTACCGCCCTGAGGCGACCTGCTGCTGGACAAAGTTAAGCATATGGTCGCCAAGGCTGACGGAAGTGTTTTTGGCTGTCATTGCATGTCACATCCTAAACTGTACCAAGGATTGGTATAGCGGGTCGCTGCCGTCTCTGCAATCATGGCGGCGCTCAGTCGCAGTCGAAAGCATAGGCATCACGCCGTCCGCAAGGGACCCGGTTGCGATCAGGCCGGCGTCAGGACTTCACTGGGCGCAGTTCGACCCGATCGAGGTTGATCGATCCGGTGACCAGCTTGATCCAAACCTCGTATTCAGCCAGTGTCAGGATCGAGACGGGGGTTGTCTGAAGCCGTAGTGGTTACGAACCGCCAGCGTAGGTAGTGCTTGTTGACGCGATTAGGGTTTCGGTTCTGGGTTTACGAATTTCGACCTCGATCTGGGCAGCCGTTTCGTCTGGGCCGCTCATCGTTTGAAGGAGGAGGGACGGACCTGCGTAACGCGCGTTGAATGTCGCGTCCTGTCCCAGGTGGCGCCGGTTCAGGTGAATTTCCCAGCGACCGGCGGCAAGCGCTGCATGCCACGTGATATATTCATGCGGATCGTTCCAATAGCCGACGAAACGCCGCCCATCCATGCGACCGCAGTCTTGGGCCACACCGCTGCGCCGGGCCCGCGACCACGTCGCTGTGATTTGAATTCTATAGGCTGGATTTCGTCCGGCCCAAGGATGACCGGAGCAGCGGCATGCTGACATCTCCAGCCAGGACGATGCGCCCTCGATCACGGCGGACACGCCGATACTGAAGGGGTGCGACTGAGGCAATCTGGTCGGTTCACCGCTTTGTTCCTGGCTGGCGGAGCCCCCTTTGAGACCGCACACCAGACTCCCGAACGCTGGATCAGGCACTGTCAGACGAATGTGGCACGGCGTGCTCAGCAATGGTAGCCGACGCGGATGAGCCGCAAATCCAGCGCTGCGCCGCCGAGCCCGTTTCGCTATTTCAACAGTTCGCCGGAGGTGATCCGACTGGTTGTAATGATGTACGTCAAATACCCGTTGTCGCTTCGGAACGTCGAGGACCTGCTGGCCGAACGTGGGATCGACATCTGCCACGAGACGGTGCGGTTCTGGCGGAATAGGTTCGGCCGCCGAGATCCGCCGGAAGCGCGTTGACCGCATGCGCGCCTATACCCATTGGCGGTGACACCTCGACGAGGTGTTCGTGAAGATCAACAGTGAGAAGCACTATCTGTGGCGGGCCGTCGATCATGAAGGCGAAGTCCTGGAAGCGTTCGCCACCAAGACCCGTAACAAGGCCGCTGCCCTGAAGTTTCTCAAGAAGATGATGAAGCGTCATGGCAAGCCCGAGGTCGTCACCGACAAGCTACGCTCCTACGGCGCCGCGATGAAAGAAATCGGCAACGCCGGCGTCCAAGAGACAGGCCGCTGGCTGAACAACCGGGTCGAGAATTCCCACCAACCGTTCCGACGACGAGAATGGGCCATGCTGCGGTTTCGAAGAATGCACACCCTTCAAAAATTCAGCGCCGTCCATGCCTCGGTCCACAACCATTTCAACCACGAACGCCATCTCGTCAGCCGCGACATCTACAAAGCACGACGCTCCGCCGCGCTGGCGGAGTGGCAGGCAGTCATGGGCTAACGCCAGGTCCGGTTTGGGATTCCTGCGCGAACCGGAGACAAGTGACCGTTAGATTGACAGCACCGAGTCGCGGTGGAATTGGTTGCACAACAAAAATGTTATCGAGATAGGGTAGGTATGCTGCGTCTTCAAAATATCATTCTCGAGAAGGTGGCCACCGGGAGCCCTCTCGACGCGACTGCAGATCGCCTTTGCCAAGAGGTCGAGGGACTGTTGCCGGGCGTAATCTGTTCGGTGCTTTCTGTTGACCGAGCCGGATACCTTCGTCCGCTCTCCGCGCCTTGCCTGCCGCAGTCATATTCGGCAGCACTCGATGGAGTACTTATCGGGCCTCAGGTGGGCTCATGTGGAACTTGCGCCTATTTCCGTGCACCCGTGACGGTCATTGACATTGCAACCGATCCTAAATGGGCAAGTTACAAGCATCATGTTTTGCCCCTCGGCCTCCAGGCTTGCTGGTCAAGCCCGATATGTGATGAGCGCGGCGATGTGCTCGGCACGTTCGCCCTCTACTACCCGGACCGCCGTGGTCCGACGGGTGAAGAAGAGCAGATCGTCGCTACCTGCACCTATTTGTGCGTCATCGCGATGGAGCGCCACAATCGCAAGCTTGAGCAGGAGCGCACAGCCGACATCGACGAGCTTACGGCATTGGCGAACCGCGCCTGCTTCAATCGTGCGCTTGCCGGACTGTCGTGCGAAACGCCGGGCGAGTGGGGAATAATAATCCTGGATCTCGACAACCTGAAGGTCACGAACGACACTTTCGGTCATCAATCCGGCGACGACCTCTTGCAGGAAGTCGCATTGCGCGTCGCTGCCACGATTTACCCGGAAAAAGCTTTTCGTCTCGGAGGCGACGAGTTCGCTGTCATTGTCCATCATTCAGGCACAGGCTCTGACATCGAAACTATGGCTCAGCAGATCCTCGACGCTTTAAGCGAGCCGGCGTTGTGCGGCGAACACCTGATCCACCCGCAGGCAACCATCGGCTGCGCAGTGCTGGCCTGCGGCGATGTCACCGCTGAAAGCGTTCGCCAGAATGCAGACTTCGCCCTTTATCATGCCAAGGAAACGGGACGGGGTGGATTTGTGAGGTACCGGCCAGGCATCCGGACGGGGATCACGAACCGTCTCGATGCCATACGCGACCTCACCGCCGCCCNTTCCTGCGACCGCGTTCAGTGACGCGCTGTCGGACGCGCAGGTCGCCTGTGCGCTTACCGAGTTGATGGTGTCACGGGTTGTCGCGGATGCCGCGACTTGGCTCGAACTCCGCATTCCCCTTCAGCACGTCGGTCTCAATGTGTCTTCCGCCGATGTCTACCAGGGCAAACTAAGTCGAAGGTTGGCCGCTGCATTGACTGAGCGCAATGTACCATTGAAGCTGCTCACCGTCGAGATTACCGAGAGTATCTACATAGGGCGACGTGACCATGTAATCTCACGTGAGATCAAAATGATGCGGGAACTGGGGTTGCGGGTGG
>NZ_BMJM01000027.1 GCF_014643455.1 Sandarakinorhabdus glacialis | reverse complement strand
GGGGCTAGCCCCGCCATCGGAAACACTCCTACTGGCGGCATGATCGAAACCCGGGATTAGCTTAACTTCGCCGCCAAACTGTCCAAACAGACGGGACCACCTCAGACTATGCCGCTCAACACCCGACGATCGTCGACCCTCGGCTTCCCATGGCTCTTTGGAAAATATGGCTCAAGCCGCGCCATCTGCTCGCACGTCAGCCAGTACAGGTTGCTCATGCACGGTCTCCTCATGGAGCCTGAATCAGATCGTGCCTCTCAGATCAATGAGTCCTGACCCTAACCGGTCGGGTACGCCGTTCCTGGGTGTCGGCGAACTCGCGCAAGGCCCGGTGGCGGCGGCGAACGCTATCACGGCGGCGCATCCGCAGCGATTTACACCTCACAAGTCGCTAGCATCCGACAGTCAATCAGTCCCAGCGCTCGAGAAGCTGTTCCGCGATACTCGGAAGGTCAGGCCCGACGAAATCAGGTTGCGCCAATCCTGTGAGCGGCAGCGCCGCATTGCCAGGCCGCGTCACGAGCGCCGCCATGCAGCCTGCGCTCTGAGCCCCAATCGTATCCCAGACATGGGCTGCAATCATGCACATTGATGCCGCCGGCAGGTCGAGCTCCCTTGCAACCATGGCATAGGTCTCGTGTGCCGGCTTGAAACGCCGCACGGCGTCTACCGTGAATCGCCGCTCAAACAAGCCCGCGACGCCAGCGCGGCGCAAGGGATCCGCCTGATGATCTGCAGGTGAGTTGGTCAGCGTGAAAAGCCGGAAGTTGGCATCTTGCAACCGTGCCAGAGCGTTGGCGACGTCCGTGTGTAGCGGCAGCGCGGCAATCCCAGCACCCAATGCAAACACGTCATCGTCGCTGATCGTAAGGTCGTGGGTAGCGCCGACCATGCGCAGCACGGCGCCGCCAAGGACGTTGAAAGGCGCATAGCGTCCGGCCAAAGACAGCGCCTGCGAATACAGCACAAGCTGGGCAAACCATTCGCGCATCGCGTTACCGCGACCGAAAATGCCTTCAAATAGCGGCATGAGTGCGTCGATATCGAGCAGCGTCTCGTTGACGTCGAACACCAGTACAGGTTTGCCGTTAGCGATCAGCACGCCCTAATCCTTTGACTTGTCGTGTTCCGGCTCAAGCGCGGGTAAATAGTTTGCCAGCGGGATAGCACTGACTTCACCCTTTTTCCGCGAAGCCTGCCAGCCCAATCCGTTGTTCTTCTTGACGGCCTTCAGAGTGGGCATCCTGCAGGCTTCGGCCGCCTTCGACATCTAGGCGATCGTCTCACCACGCCGCCGCCAAGGCACGCGACGATCAGCGATAATTGGGAGTGGGATGATCGAAACGCTCGCCGGCGTCCCAGGCGGTTCGCTGGTTGCCATGGGCGGGAATGCCACCGGCGTCCGTCAACATTCGCGCCATGTGCATCAAATTCCACGCCATGAATGTCGTGTTGCGCTGGGTAAAGCCATTGTCAAAACCCACGGGACCGTTGTCGCTCTTGTCACCATAGGACGGTCCTGGTCCCGCCTCACCGATCCAGCCAGCATCCGCCTGAGGTGGGATGACATATCCAAGATGCTGCAAAGAGTAGAGGATGTTCATGGCGCAATGCTTGATACCGTCCTCGTTGCCCGTCACGATGCAGCCGCCTGTCCGGCCATAATAGGCATATTGACCGCGATCGTTGAGCTCGCCCGAAAAGCCATAGAGCCGTTCGACAACACGGGTGCAAACCGATGATTTCTCTCCAAGCCATATCGGCGTGCCGATGACGAGGATATCGGCTGCCATCACCTGCCGCTGGATCGCCGGCCAATCGTCGCGTACCCAGCCATGGTCGGTCATGTCAGGATAGACACCCAGCGCGACATCATGGTCGACCACCCGGATTGTGGTCGTAGCAAGACCGTTCGCTTCCATGATTGATCGCGCGACGTCCATCAGCAATTGCGTATGCGACATTTCCGGCGTCCGTTTCAGCGAGCAATTGAGGAAAAGCGCGGAAAGATCGTCGTATCGTCCGGTCACAGGAGCACCTCCATCATCGTGTTCGCCGGCTCGATCATCGATGCGCAATCATTGTCGCGCCGTGATCGCAGTCCGGAATGCTGCAAGGTCGACTAGGTTGTCGAAGACGACCGCGTTATTGATTAGCTACAGTCCGAGGACGACAAACAGCCAATCGAGATCGATTCGGTCGAAGTTGGCCCGCGTCTTTTCATAAAGCACCGCGAGCACCTTGGTTCCGGTGGCGCCGTCGCCGACATCGACAAATTGCGGCATCGTCCATTGGAACTGATTGTTGCCGCTAGCGCGATTGATGGCACGCAACGCATCTTGCAAGCATTCGGCGACATGCCACGAACAAACGCCCGAACGTTAGCTCTTGCTAGAAGCCGTCCCATTCCGAACCATTTCGACGTCTCGGACGGGACGGCCGCGTCGTGATCAGCGCGTTGCTGAAAGGATCAGGGCTACGGTTTCCTCGGGCATATCCCACGCCGGGAAATGTCCACTTGATCTAAACCAATGGATTTCGGCCGCCGGGAACGCTGCCGTGGCGCGCGCCGCCTGACGCGGCAGACAGAGCCGATCGCGCCGTCCCCATCCGACCACAACCCGGCCGGTCGACGCTGCGGCAGGCCCGGTCTGCTCGGGGCCATTGCCAAGATCATTGACCAGCGCATTGAACGTAGGCGTAGCCGTGTATCCCATGAGTTCGGTTGCAACGGCTTGGCCGTCGAGTGCCCATGGACGTGCGGAAAGTTGCGCCAGCAGCAGCGTGCGTGACGCCGGGTTGCGGCTGAGCGCTGGTAGGGCCGGCCGAATTGCCCGGAGCAAGCGCACTGAAGCACCGATAGTGATCTTGAAAAAGTTCCGTTCCCAGCCACGCCAGAAGCCGCCGGGATCGAGCGCAATGACGTTTCCGACGCCCCCACGCCGGGCAAGTTCAAGGACGACGCGGCCCCCCATTGAACTACCGACGAGGTCGATCCCTGCCAATCCATTGTCGGCGATATAGCGCTCGACGCTGTCGACAAGGCCGTTAAATGACCCGCTATCGGGTTCGGCCGGGGTGCCTCCGTGCCCCGGAAGGTCGATCGCGATAGCGGTCCGGCTCGCACTCAATCCGTCCAAAATCGAGGACCAGGATTGCCAGCTCCCGCCGAGGCCGTGAATCAGCAACAACTTGGGACCCGTACCGCGCTGGATGTGGTGCATCGCCGGCTACCGCAAGTGCTTTTTCAGTTCGCTTCCGGCGAACATTTGGGCAGCCTTGGCGTTAGCCACCACCGCATCCATCCCAAAAAACTCATGCGTCGTGCCTGGGTAAACCTTACGGGTCGTCTCCACGCCTGCGCGGGTCAACGCTCCTGCAAGCAACTCACCGTCGGAGCGCAGCGGGTCAGCCGCGGCATTGACGATGATCGTCGGCGGCAAGCCCTGCAGACGTGCTCGCTTGTAGACGTCGATGCGCGGGTCCCGGGCGTCGGCTGGCTTGGCGAAGACGTGCTTCACGAACCACATCATCCCGGCCTTGCTCAACGGTGCGGCGTTGGCGCTGTCGCGATACGACGGCGTGTTCATGTCGCTGCCGGCGATCGGATAAACCAGCAGCAGCGCCGAGGGGGCTTTCAGCTTTTGGTCACGGGCGGCGATACCGGTATCGATTGCCAAATTGCCGCCGGCGCTTTCCCCTGCGATGGCGACCTTGCCGCCAGCACCCCAACTCGCCGCATTGGCCGTTGCCCATTTATAGCAGGCGACGGCGTCATCATGCGCCGCTGGAAACTTGTTCTCGGGTGCGCGGCGATATTCGCAGCTTACGACGACGGCACCAGTTTCCCGGGCGATGCCGCGCGCGCCGCCGTCATAGGTATCAATATCGGCGATCACCCAGCCACCGCCGTGGAAATACACGATCAGCGGCCTCGCGTTCGCTGTGCCCGCTGGGGCGTAGATGCGCGCCGGCATCGGCCCGCCAGCACCTGGATACGTAACATCGCGGGCAGAAATCGCTGGACCCGATGGGGCTTTGCCGGCTTGGGTGGCCGCGACGGCCTTGGCAGCATCCGCCGCCGAAGGACCGGAGCGGGCTTGCTCGGGCGTCAATGTTTCGAGCGGCTTCGCGCCCAGCGCCATGAGCTTGTCGAGGACCACTTGCATATCGGCTGCAGGCGGCGGCCCCACCGCAGGTTTGGCGTCTCCAGCGGCACCCCCTAGTAGCAGGGCGGCGACCAAGATTGATTTCGAGTTGGCATGCATGTGATCGCCCTTGTGGTATGAACCATCTGCTTGCGGCTCGGGTGGTTCCAAAATGAAAAAGAAGACTGCCGCGCGAAATGAACTGCAGTGAAGCGACGGCGGACGAATCCATGATTGCAGCCGCGCACCTGCTTGCTCAACACCTGCTCTCATCTTCGGTTCCTGGGCATCAACGCGATTAGGCGTGTGCGACGCGTAGAGGTTTATACGCTTAACCCTAGCCATTAGACCATTTACCGCGAGCGCACGGGCGAATGTCCGCTCCTGTCGTCAGCAGACGTGTAAGCATCCGGTGAGAACCGCATGGGGCGGCGCCGTTCAGGCTTTTCGGCGGCTCCATCGACGTCCGAGGGCTTCGAGGGCTTGATCGATAGCGGCGGTATCGA
>NZ_BMJM01000026.1 GCF_014643455.1 Sandarakinorhabdus glacialis | reverse complement strand
GTTCGGCAACATCGGCTGCAACCGTGCCCACTGCCTGTCGTCCAACCAAAACTCGCCTGCCATGCCGCGCTCCCGATGCCTCGGAAGCTTGAATCACACCTCAGATCAGATGTGAATCCTGTTTATGGGTCCCAGCCCTAGACCAAGCCGAATCCAGAAAAACTGGAGCGGTTCACTCAGCCCAATTTCAACGACCTCACGTCATTTCCGATCTTATGATCGCGAAAATTGACTCAGGGCGTGAGCACTATCGTCGATAAATGGGGGCACTATTGGGGGCACCGTAGCTAGTAACCTTCAATTATTACGTGATATTAGAGATACTTATGGCGAGATTTCGAAAGACACCCTCTCCTCCAGACGGCCCTGCTGGGCGTCCCATACAGTCCAGACAGGCTCAAGCGGGTGGACAGGGAGCCCAGTGGCGCAAGGCTTGAATTGCAATGACTGCTAAACCCTTGGTTTCGTCAGAACGCGCGCTATCGAGTCGAGCGTATAGGGTTTGGTAATCGCCGGGATCGAACTATGCTGCAGCGGATAGTCGATGCTGGTGCCATAGCCCGTCGCGAAGACGTAGGGAATGCCGAGTTGACGCAGGCGATCGGCGACCGGCCAGCTCATCTCCGCGCCGAGGTTGATGTCCAGCAGCGCGAAGCTGGGGCTCTCGGTACGTAGAAAGTCCAGGGCCTCCGTGACGTTGCTCGACACCAGCACAGTGCTGGCCCCCATCGCGATCAGCAATTCCTCGGCATCGAGCGCGATGATCACATTGTCTTCGACCAGCAGGACCGTGCCGGAAAGCCGGGCCGCAAGCTTGGAGGCCGGGTCGGAAATCGTGAGCGGCGCGGTCGGGTTATCGCCCTGTACGACCTGCGCCGCGGGCACGACGAAGCGACCATGCAAGCCGGACGCCGCATAATCGAGCGTCGCTTCCCCGCCGAGTTCGTGCGGGATCGAGCGCTGGATGATCACCGAGCCAAAGCCGCGACGGGTCGGCGCTGCGACCGGCTGGCCACCGCTCTCCTGCCAATCGATCACAAGCCTGGCGCTGTCATCGACCTGCCATCTCACGATGACCTCGCCGGTCTGGCCGGCGAGCGCGCCATGTTTGGCGGCATTGGTCATCAGCTCGTGGATGACGAGCGCGACCGTGGAAAAGGCTTGCGGTTGGAGCATTACAGGGGGGCCGTCGAACACGACGCGCGCTGCACCGGCGCCGAGGAACGCCGCCGCTTCCGTCGAGATCAATGTCGCCAGCGATCCCGGTCCCCAATTCTTGGCGGTGATCTGGTCGTGAGCGCGCGCCAGGGCATGAACCCGGTCGCCGAGCACGGTGGCGAAGGTATCGAGGTCACGCGCATTGATCCGGCTTTGCGTCACAAGCCCGCGGATCAACGTCAGGATATTTCGGACCCGGTGGTTGAGCTCGGCAATCAGCAGTTCCTGCTTCTGCGACGCTGCCCAGTTTTCGACTTCGGTCATGCCGGCCTGCTGGAGGACCATTTCCAGCAGCGTGACGCGCATGACCTCGGCCGCCGCCAGCTCCGCGGGCGTCCAGGCCGCCGACTGGCCACGGACGATCTCGCGCCACGCCTCGAAGCTTCGGCGCGGCGAAAGCCGAGGCCCCTCGGGACCGTTGACAACCAGCTTGTCGGGCTTGCCGGCCCAGCTGACGAAATGTGGCAGCTCGCGGCGGAAAAAGACGATATAGTCCCGCGGCGCGCGCGAGATCGGCAGCACGAGCATGCCGGCGGCCCGGTCGACGAAGCTACGTCCCGGTTCGTAGACTTGGCCCAGTTGTGCTGTAGTATAGATCTGGCCGGCGGCGTTAATCGCGAGAAAGCCTTGCAGCGCGTCGCATTCGGCGGCTGTCGGCGTGTCGCCGTCGAGCTTCACGACGCCGTCGATACAGACGGCGATGCCGTCGCATGGGACCAGCTCGGACATCCGGTTGGCGAGCACGGCGATGCTTTCGGCCGCGGACCCGCGCTCGATCACGGCGGCGACGAGATCTTGGCGGAGCCGATGGGTATGGGCCTTGTATGCCTCGATCTCGGCCCGCTCGCGTTTCTCGATCAGGAGCGACAGCATCTGGCCGAACAGCTCGACGGTGGTCCGCTGCTCGAAACATACATGACGCGGCGTCATGTGATGGCAGGAAATCATGCCCCAGAGCTGACCGTCACGGAGCAGCGAGACTGTCATGGTCGCGCCGACGCCCATGTTCCTAAGATATTCGATGTGCATCACCGAGTGCGCCCGCAAGGTGCTCATCGACAGGTCGAGCGGCGTGTTCGCCCGAGCCGGCAACGTCGCCAGCGGGATTGGCTCACCCTCGACATCGACAAGCAGCCGGACCGGGTTGCGCACCAGAAGAGCGCGCGCCTGCTGCGGGATGTCCGCGGCCGGATAGTGCAAGCCAAGATAAGGCTCGAGGTCGGGCCGGACACGCTCGGCGATCACCTCGCCCGAGCCGTCAGCCGCGAAGCGGTAAATCATCACCCGGTCAAAGCCCGTCAGTGCATGAACGAGACGCACGGCCTCGGTGACCAGGCTCGACGGCCCCTGCATGCGTTCCAGCATCGAACGGACCATCGCGCCGGCATTGAGCGTGCCGGCGCCGATATGAGGTTCGCCCTCGATCACACTAAATTCGCCCGACCGGTGGATCGCAAGATCGTAAAGCGCTCCATTGTTCTGAAGCTGTACGGCGAATGTCCGTTCGACGGCATTCGGACCGTTCAGCACCGACAGGCGATTGCGGACCTCGTGGATGGCTTCGTCACGAAACGCGCTGCGGAACGGGTCGCCAAGCAGGTCCTCGACCGACAGGCCGAGATGATCGGCGACATTTGCCGAGACCTGCGAGATCTGCCAGTCGCCATCCAGGGCAAGCAGAAAGCCAATTGGTTGAATGGCGCCGATATACTGGATCGGCTCACGGTCACAGCTCGTCAGATCAACCGTATACGGCTCGTCTCGTCTCGTCTCGATGTCCGCCATGCAATGCCTCTCGGAGGCCATCTCGACACGCGCGTCGTCGGCCAACAGTGGTGCGGCTATAGCCCATTGTGCGATATCGACTAACTATTTCGGAAACCCCCCGGTTGGCGATTGCCGACTGGAACGGTGGATGCAAGCGACGCCGGCGAATGAACCTTTGGTATTGCTTGTGTAACAGTCGGCAAGGCTTTCAGGTGCTAGATATCCATTCAGAATCGTGTATGTGGAGGCTACGAAACGATAATTCGGCTGCGTTCACCGTAACTTCACCTCTGGGAACTACTTACAAACTGTTTCCTGTTTGCAAGATTGACGGTCAGATGAACGGCGCCGAAATCGTCCTGGCGACCAACATCGCCGTGTTAGGCATGTTTGCCGCAAGCTATCTGATTGTCGGTCTGACCAATTGGTCGCAGCGCGGCGCACTCTGGTTTGCTGCCACTTATATCGTTGGCATGCTCGCGCCGATCAGCGAGCTCCTTGTCCCGGTGAGCAATGCCCCAGGGCAACTCGAGCTATTGGGCTATGCCAGCTTCCTTGGCGCCACGCTGGCGATCTCGGCGAGTTTCAGCCATTTTCATCACAAGCACCCGCCATGGCGCCTTATTGCGTTGATCTTCATTGCCGGGCTTATTGCGCGGGGCCTGATCTGGGGCTCAGTCCGCGATACGCTCAGCTATGGCTTTGTCTATCAGCTGCCACTTGCCGCTGCGGCGCTATTGGTGGCGCGGACCGTCGTCCGTGTCGACCACAGGACGGCGCTTCACCTGACGCTTGCCGGCCTGTTCGCGGCGATCGCCGTCAACCTTGCGGCCAAGCCGTTTTTTGCCGCGGCATACGGATCGGGTGCAACGCTCGGCGCCTACACGTCGACGACCTATGCGCTGTTATCCCAGGCAAGTTCCGGACTGCTCTTTCTTGCGGCCGGCATGATCCTGATGCTGGTCGTCGGCCAGCAAGCCATTACCGACTCGCAACTCGAATCCGAAACCGACCTGCTGTCCGGGGTCGCCAACCGGCGCGGCTTCGACCGGCAAGCCCAGGACCTGCTGGCGCGCGCCGAGCATCTGAACCGACCCTTGTCAGTTATCGTATTCGACCTCGATCATTTCAAACGGATCAATGACACGCACGGCCACCAGGCCGGCGACACGGTGATTGCCGATTTCGGCGGGCTTCTTCATGGCCGTGCGCCGCCATCGGCGATCTATGGGCGCATGGGCGGCGAAGAGTTTGCGATGGTGGTTCTATCGAGTGGGCCCGACGCATGGTTGCAAGCCGAGACAATCCGCTCGTCTCTCTTGCAGGCCGGAAACAGCGGAATAGCCGCGACAGTGAGTGGTGGGGTCGCGGAACGCCGGAGCGGTGAAAGCCTGGCAGACGTGTTGCGCCGGGCCGACCTGGCGCTTTATCAGGCGAAAAGCGCCGGCCGGGACAAGATAGTCCTGCAGGCCAGCGACCTGTCGGAAAGTCATACCGCCGGTCTCAAAATGTTAGAAACTCGATAGATTTCTTTGTTTGGAACTCTGCAGGGTAAGTTGGCTACTTCAGCGCTTAATGCATGGCGCTACAAGAGACGAGCCCCGGCTGCTCGCCTCGTAACCAAACTCTTTACGGTTGCGAAACTGTATAATACTTGCTTAATGAACTCTGCCGGATCCCAGTGGCAACGGGTGCACGAACGCGCTGCCATATTGTCGTCGAGGAGAATCGAATGAAAATTTTCAGTCTTCTGTTAGCTGCCGGCATGCTGAGTGCGGCCGTCGTCGCGCCAGCTGCCACCGTTACATTCTCCGGTTTGGCGAACAATCTGGTTTCGCAAAGTACCTATTCTGAAGCCGGTTTCACCTTCACCAGTATTGATGGCAACTTCTGGGGTTATCCGGACGGCGGGCAACTTCACATGGATCCTAGCGGTTTTGCCAATCACAGGTATGACGTGACTTTGACGAATGGTGGCCTTTTCACTGCTGACTCAACCGACGTCGTTTGCTGCGGCTCGCCCGGTGCCAATCTTCAGGTCGATGTCTATGGCGCAGGCGACGCTTATCTCGGCACGTCCAATTTTGCCGCTTCGGCCAATACCACGATCTTGGGCAACGGTTTCGTGCAGTATAGCCGCCTGCGGTTCATCGCTACCGGGTAATTACTCACCCGTACCAGCTATCAGGCGGTGACGGCACCCAGGATGGTGTGGAATGGAGTGCGTCCCGCGAGACGCGCAGTGTCAACGGTGGTGCGCAAG
>NZ_BMJM01000025.1 GCF_014643455.1 Sandarakinorhabdus glacialis | reverse complement strand
CCTTGAAATCCGAGCTGTAGCGCTTTCTCGTCGTCTTCATTCCCGTCAATCCTTCAGATCGGGAATAGCTTAACACCCTGTCCAGTTTTCCGGGACCACCTCAAAGGAAAGGAGTGGCGCCCGTTGCTGTCGCCCCGCCAGATTGAGAAGCAATGAAGCGATGCGCGCGACAGGCGACGATCTCCGCAGCATGCCGATCGTCGCCAACGACAAAGTAAAGTTGGCCGCCATCAATTCGGCAAAGTGCAGCCATGCATCCTGATCCTCGCGCGCCAGGCGGATCATGCTCGCTCGCGACAGGCGCAGCACTTCGGTATCGCAGCACGCAATGAGCGATGTGCGGCGCGCTATTCCTGCGACCGCCGCCAGATCACCTGCCCAGAAGCCCGGACCCCCGATGAAACTCAGCGTCGGCTCGTGTCCGAGCGCGGGCACGTGAAGCCCGAGCCGGCCCGAAGCCACGCCGAAGATTCCCCCTGCCTCGTCGCCGACCTCGAACACCGCCTGACCGGTGCAAAGCTTGATGTGATCACAGGATTGCAGAACCTGCTCGCGAAATGCCATCGGCATCTGCGCCAGCCAGCCTTGAGTGCGACAAACATCCACAGCGGCAAGCTTATTCAAAATCCATCCCCGGACCGTCCGAAGCTGAACAATTATCAGCATAGGAAAAACTATTCAAACAATGACCAGCTTTGAACATTTGGTGTCGGGATCGGCAGGTAGTTTTGTCGCACTTAGCATTGGTGGGCACAATCAAGATGAAGTTTGCAAATATTCTGCTGGCAGCAACCGCGCTCGGAACGGCCGCCTTGGCCGCCGGTGCGGCGCAGGCGCAGCAAACGAGACCCAACATCGTGGTTATCTGGGGCGACGATGTCGGGATGTGGGACATAGGCGCCTACAACCGCGGCGCCATGTGCGCGGCGACGCCGAACATCGACAGCATCGCCAGCGATGGCATGTTGCTCATGACCCAGTATGCACACGCCAGTTGCACGGCGGGCCGCGCTGCCTTCATCACCGGCCAGCATCCCTTGCGCGTGGGCCTTGCCACCGTTGGCCTGCCCGGATCGCCGCTTGGACTGCAGAAGGAAGACCCGACCCTTGCCGAAATGCTCAAGCCGCTGGGCTATCGCACGGGGCAGTTCGGCAAGAACCATCTTGGCGATCGTGACGAACACCTCCCGACAGCCCATGGCTTCGATGAATTCCAGGGCATCCTCTATCACCTGAACGCCGGCGAATATCCCGAGCAGGATGAATTCCCCAAGGACCCGGCGCTCGCCAAGAAGTTTGCGCAGCGCGGCATCGTGAAGTCGCGCGCCTTGCCCGACGGCACCCAGGAAATCCAGGACCTCGGGCCTTTTGGCCAGGAAAGGCAGCGGGTGATGGACGAAGAGACCGTCACCGAGAGCAAGCGCTTCATCAACGAAAGCGTCGCGGCCGGGAAACCCTTCTTCCTGTGGCACAATTCGTCGCGGATGCATTACCGCACCAACCTGTCGCCGAAATGGGCGGGCAAGACCGGCTGCGGCGTTTATGCCGATGGCATGGCCGAGCTCGACGACCATGTCGGGCAGATCCTGAAAACGATCGCCGATTCCGGCCAGGCCGGCAAAACCATCGTCATCTTCTCGACCGACAATGGCGCCGCACAGAACAGTTGGCCAGATGGCGGCACGTCGCCGTTCAAGGGCGAAAAGGGCGTCGGCGGCTATGAAGGCGGTTACCGCGTGCCGGCGATGATCAAATGGCCGGGCCATATCAAGCCGGGATCGGTCTCGAACGGCATCATCGCCATGGAAGACTGGATCCCGACGATCATGGCATGGGAAGGCCAGCCCGACCTTAAGCAAAAGCTGCTGCAGGGCGAACAAATCGGCAGCCCGACCTACAAGGTCCATCTCGACGGCTATGACCAGACCCCGATGCTGATGGGGACGGGGCCATCGAACCGGCAGGAGTATTTCTACTTCACAGAGACAACGTTCCACGGAGTCCGGGTCGGCCTGTGGAAGTTCCTTTATACGGACCAGGACCGCTGGTTCAACGGGCGCCGCCATTATCTGACGACGCCTGTGATCGCCAATCTGGAGACGGACCCCTTCGAGCGTCACGTCGATGCCCGGGGGCATGACGAATGGCAGGAAAATCGCGCCTGGCTGCTTACGCCCGCGGCAATGGCGATTCAGCAGTTCTCGGATTCGTTCAAGGCCTTTCCGCCGCGACAGAAGAGTCTCGATTTCGACATGAGCGAAGTCACCAAGGGCATCTTCGAGCATATGCCCGCAGCGAAGTAGCACCTTCGGTACCGACCGGCATCGTGGTGGCAGCTTGTCTGCTGCCACGAACGCCGCGACCGGACGAAGAGGAGAGTCGTCGATGCGCGATTGGAAGGGTCTGCTGGCCGCGGCGTGGCTGGCGTCGGCAGCAGCTTCGCTGGCCGCCCCGGCGGCCGACCAGCTGCCGTCGTGGAATGAAACTGGCCCCAAGCAGGCGATCGTCGCCTTTGTCGAGCGCGTCACCCGTCCCGGCGCCGCTCTCGTGCCCGTGCCCGAACGCATTGCCGTATTCGCCGGTAAATTCCTTCTGGTCGCTGACCATGTACGACGGCAAGACCTACTTCATGATCGAAAATTCGATGAAGCGCTACTCGATTGGCAGTCAGACGCCGGGGCTGGAGTTCGCCCCCGATGGCTCGCTGACGCTTCTCATCCAGCATGAATCACCTGGCAAGGCGCTCGAAGCAAATCGGCTGCCGGCATCGGCGGGAAGCTTCGATGTCCATTTGCGGACCTATGTGCCGCAGAAGGCCCTGCTTGACGGCAATTACAAGCTTCCGCCGCTCACAGCCGAGCGGTGACGCCCGTATACCGATGAGGAACAGTTTCAGACCGGCTTGGCCCCTTCGGAGTGTACGCAAGGGGAGGTATCTTGACCGATTATGCACCGGATGCTGGCACGGGATGCATCGCGTCGGCAACATGACGGTTGAGTTAGCACTTATGTCGGCTAAGCTGCTCACGTTAGCAGTTTGAGGAAAGTGGTAATGAACGTGACCGCTTTAGCTTTTGCAGCCATCCTTGTGGCGGTGCCCGGCGCCGTCATGGCAGAAGCAGAGCCGCCCCTTGTCATCCCGCAAACGAGCACTCAACTGCAGTGGGGACCGTGCCCACCAATCTTTTCGAAAGGCTGCGAGATCGCTGTCCTGCACGGCAACCCTGCAGCACCCAACGCTGACATTTTTCTGCGCATAGCGCCTAACGCCACTCTGCCTGCCCACACGCACAGTTCGGCCGAGCGCATGATCCTGGTGTCGGGCACGCTTCTTGTCGATTATCAGGGCGCGCCGCCCTCCACTCTTCAGCCCGGCAACTATGCCTATGGCCCTGCCGGCCGGCCCCATCTTGCCACCTGCCGCAGCAAGACGCCATGCACCCTCTTCATCGCTTTCGAAGGGCCTGTCGACGCGCTGGCTTACTCGGGCTCACTCGACTGACCTGAACTGCACGGCTGTCCGCAAGGGGACCTTACACAATGGCCGCTTTGGGTGGACTGCGGACAGGCTGCTTTGGGACCAAGGCGAGCGACAGCTGCCGTTCCCGAAAAACGACAGAGAAATGGGCATCGGTGCATTATCGAGACACAGATATACGGTAGGCTCTCCGTATAGTGTTCTGACGGCCGATTTCCCCGCACTGAATAGCTGTAATTGGTGGATGAGGACAGTCCGCTTTTGGGTCTCTTGCATCGGCGAGCCGCCATCTGAAAGTCCTCCATGGGCGTTAGCCCTCTTAAAACTCAACTGCATTCTTCTCCAGAGCGGACGTGGCTGATCCCGTCACCAGCAGGCGGGCGCGCAGGACGGCGCGGGTGAACGGCATCTCGTTCGCGGGGAAGCGCCGCGGCGTGAGGCCGAGGAAGCGGTTCGCATCACGGATTAAATGCGGGAAATCGTGATAGCCCGCAGGTGCGCTGGCGAAGCGCGGCGCGTCGGTTGCCAGCATCATCGGCGTCAGTGCACGCAGGAAGCGGGTCCGCATCGACAGGATCTTGGGTGGGAACCCGAAATAGCGTTTGCTCAGATCGATCAGCGCACGCTTGCCGACGCCGACCTGCGCCACGGCGTCGGCCAAGTTATGAGTATTCTCGTCGACGAGCAGCGCGGCAATCTTCGCGATCTGATGTTCCTGCGGTTGACGCGGCGGCATGCGCTGCAGGAAGAAGTCGTCGACCGCGCTCCTTATGTCCGAACCGCAGTCACAGCGCGCGATGCAGGCGACCAGGTCTTCACTCCAGCCGGGCGGCAGCAACTCGTCGAGCGGCGTGATACGGTCGCGCAGCAGCTCCGCCGACGGCTCGAATAGTCGCGCCCAGGCGACCGGCCCGATATCGATGACGACGCTGACCCCGCCATAGGTCGAGGTCGGCATCGCCCGGCTGGTTACGCCGAACAGCATCGCCGATCCCAGCTTGCCATAGTGCCGGTTGCGGATCGAGATATCGAGCGGCTTCGGCGCGAGCGCGATCCACAGTCTTGCCCAGCCCGGCAAAATCCAGTTTCCGTGGCCGGATTGCAGGCTAGGATCGGAGTCGAGCACGGCGTAACTCGATAAAACTCCGCGTAGTGGCGCCGCCACGCGCTCGATCCGCAGCGCAGTGCCGGGCGGCAGGCCGAAGTCCGCGACGCGGATCCCCGGTGTATGGCTGCCGCTTTCAATCATCGAGATACGCTAACAGTCAAAGTACGTCCGTGTCGCCACTAATCCGGACCGGCTTTCGCCGCGCGCGCGACACGGCGCAAGCAGGATAATATTTATGAACGGACTGGTTTTTGTAAGGAAATACGCGCGCGCCGTCGCCGTCACCCACATAGGGTCCGCCACGCGCGCACATCGGGCAGGTGCAGTCGCAAGTTCGGGGTGGCGCTATGTTCAAGGCAATTCTTTTCGTCGGAGCCTCGGCAATGGCGCTTTCCGCCAGCAGCGCCGGGGCGGTCACGTTTGCTTTCACGGGAGCGGCGCAGGGATACACAACGGGACCCACTGGCATCTACAATATCGTCGCCACCGGCGCGGCCGGTGGCTCCGGGGAATCCTTTTCGCAAGGGGGTTCTGGCATCTCGGTCGGAGCGAGCATTGTGCTAAGTGCCTCAACGCCGCTCGCTGTAATTGTAGGCGGCCGCGGCGGGGGTGTATACGGAGCCGGAGGCGGTGGGGGCGGGTCTTTTGTTCTTGGAGCTGGCATGACACCCATCGTAGTTGCCGGCGGCGGCGGCGGCGGCGGCGGCGGCTACGGCGTGGTCGGCGGGGATGCCGTAGCTGGCTCTGCGGGAATGTCGTCAACAGGCATACTTGGAGGCGCTGGAGGTGCGGGTGGTGCGGGAGGCGCGGGCGGTAGAAGCACCACAAATTATGACAGCGGCGGAGGTGGCGCCGGCTTGTTTTCAGCCGGTGAGCGCGGCACAGGTGCACTTCCGAGGCTTCGCCTTGGAGCTGAGGGCGGGGGCGGATCAAGCGCCCCAGACGTAATTACTCACCCCCTTGCCAAACCGGGCTGTCCGTGATTCATCCTTTCCATGAATCGCGAGGATCTTGAGGGGCTTACGAAACCTGAGTTGATTGATCTGGT
>NZ_BMJM01000024.1 GCF_014643455.1 Sandarakinorhabdus glacialis | reverse complement strand
GGGGCTAGCCCCGCCATCGGAAACACTCCTACTGGCGGCATGATCGAAACCCGGGATTAGCTTAACTTCGCCGCCAAACTGTCCAAACAGACGGGACCACCTCAGCCCTCATCAGAGGCTTACGTTCGAGCTGGTGATGGAAGATCTCAGCATCGCCATCGCCAAGGTCGAAGCCAAGCTCGATGCCGTCAGCACGCCGGCCAAACGGGCCGAGAAGCAGCGCCGCGCTAACCTCGGCAAGCCGCCGGCGCACCTCGAGCGCATCGAGCAGGTGATTGATATCTGCAGCAAGCAATGCGCCTGCTGCGGCGGTGCGGCGGGCTGTGTCAGCCCGCGTAAAGACACATATTACTGGGCCGTCTTTAGCGCAGTGCGATCGAAGGAGGCGTGAAAAACCTTTCCAGCGGCGAACGTTATCGCCATCACAAGGCTGCCTCAAAAGCTAACCTTGGCGGCTTCGGTAAGGAGGGTGGCTCGCCACCCTGGCGACGGCGAGACCAAGAAGCTGTCCCGTCATTCACGCCAAAGCACGGCAGCACACAGCTAACCAGAGCGATCGACATAGGGGGCTTCGGGCGCGTCCGGCTTATCAGAGGCTGAGAAAGGCACGGTCATGGGTCGCTACCCAAATAGAGCCAGCGCTACTCTTGCCACTTCGACCGGCTTTTCAAATCGCGGAACATTGTGCCATTCTGAGGGTAGGTCCGAATAGCCGGTCGCAAACACGAAGGGGATTCTGCGAGCCGTCAGAGCTTCAGCGACGGAGAACACTTTTTCGCGGCCCAGACTAACGTCGAGGATGGCGCCGTCCACGGACTCGATCGCGAGCAGGGCAAGCGCGTCGTCGACCGAAGCGGCCGGCCCGATGACGTGCGCGCCGGAAAGTTGCAACTCCTCCTCTAAAGCCATGGCGATCAAATACTCATCCTCGACCAGCAGGATATGGCGGTTACGCAACAGCGCTACACTCACTGCCAAATTCCGTTGCTTGTCGTCCGCGAGATCGGAACAGCGATGGTGCAACGGACGCCATCGACACCCAACTCGTAAGTGGTTTTCGCCTTAAGCTGATAAGGAAGCGCACGCTCGATCAATTCGCGGCCATAGCCACTTCCCTGTGCGAGCGCGCCAACGTCAGGCATCGTAACTCCGCTTTCTCGCCACTCGACATGGAGGCAGGGCGGATCGTTGCCTACTGGAGGGTCGATACGCCAGCCCACAAAAAGATGCCCATCAGCGGCAGCGAGCGCACCGTACTTAAGCGCATTGGTGGCCAATTCATGAATTGCCAGTGCAAATGTCTGGACCGTTCTCGACGGCAATACCACGTCGTCCGGGCCTTCAAGCGTGAACTTATACGCCATGCCGTCGGTCGCGCCATAAACCGCCAGCTCCGAGCACAACAACTCCTTGAAAGTGATCTTTTCGCCGGCTGCCAGATGTGACAGAAGGCCCTGGACTCGCGAAAGAGCGGACAGGCGCAATCGGAAACGCGCCCCAAAATCCTCCAGCGATGCGGCATTGCCGAGGGTCCGGTCGGAAAGCGCGCGGACTACTGCTATCAGGTTGCGGGTCCGGTGCTGTAGCTCGGCAACAAGCACGCCTTGGCGATCGGTCGTTTTCTTCGCATCGGTGATGTCCGCGCCAAGGCCCGCTATATATCGCACCTCGCCATTCGCATCGCGGAGCGGAAAACCAGTGTCGTGGATCCATCGCAACGTCCCGTCCGACGCGCGTCTGATTTGAAACTCCTGCTCGACTCGTTCTCCCGCACGAACGCGGCGGAAATTGGCGAGCACGGATTTGCGATTTTCCGGTTTGATTAACCGAGCCCAGCTCCGCAAGCGTCCGTCCCCGCTGTGGTCCGAGCCGACAGTGCCGTAAATCTTATCAAAGGCGGGGCTGGCGAACTCCATCCGCATCGTCTTGGTGTCCCTGATCCAAAGGACGTTGGTGGAAGCGTCGCTGAACTCGCGAAAGCGCTCCTCGCTATCGCGCCGCGCCGCTTCGGCCCGAGCGCGCTCGACCGCCGCCCAGGTGCGTTCGGCGACATCTTCGACAAGGGAGACTTCGCCCGGTGTCCAGGCCCGAGGGCGCGTCGAACCGGCGACGATTGCCCAAAGCGGATTGCTCGCGCCTTTGCGCAAGGTCGCGGCGATCGCGGCACGCAATCCGAGGCCACCAAAACTGGCTCGGTCGCTGTCGGAAAAGCTTTTCATCGTGGTGGCGTCGTCGATCACCAATGTCTGATCAAACGCGATCCGAAAAGCATCCGGAAAGTCGGACAAGCGAATCCGAGCAGGCACCGGAGGCAGACTGTCGTCGTGAACCTGGTGAGGAAATTCGGCGATGTCCTCCTCCAGCCGATAAATCCCGACGTAGCAGCGATCGAGCCCCATCTGCTCGAACAGCATCCGGAGCGCCCGGTCCGCCACAGCCTCGGCGCTTGGCTCCGCCCGCAGCACATCGCTCAGTTTCAGCAGGAACGCCTGATTGTCCTCGCTCTCGCGTAACGCCGCATCGGCGGCCTTGCGCTCGCTGATGTCCCGGTAGAATACGGCGATCTCGTCCTCGCCGTGAGGGTAGGCGTTAACCGAAAACCAGCGGTCGAGTGTTTCCGAATATTCCTCAACGGTAACTGGCTCGCCCGAATTGATGGCTGGCGCAAAGATCGCGGTCCAACGCTCCGCATCGCCTGGCGTGACAATGTCGCTGAATTGCTGTCCGATGATCTTTGCGCGGTCGAAGCCGGCCTGATTTTCCATCGCCTTGTTCGCTTGGCGATAGATCAGGTTGATGATTTCGCCGCGAGGCCCCCGCACGACGCCGAAAAGCATGAGGCCGTCAGCCAAATTGTCGAACAGCGCTCGATATTTCTCTTCGCTCTGGTTCCGGGTAGTTTCAGCGCGAGCGCGCTCGACGGCAGCCCACGTGCGCTCGGCGACCTCTTCGACAAGGGAAATTTCGCCCTGTGTCCAGGCTCGAGGGCAAGTCGAGGCGACTGCGACCGCCCAAAGCGGGTCATTCTCGCCCTTGCGCAGGGTCGCGTTGATCAAGGCACCCACCCCGAGGGCAGCGAAGCCGGCCCGCTCGCTATCCGAAACGCCTTCCATCTTTACGATGTCGTCGATCACCAGTGTCCGATTTAGCAGGACTCTGAACCCCGCCGGAAAATCGGACAAACGTACCCGAGCGAGCAACGGGGGCAGCCGGTCATCTTGCACCTGGTGAGGAAACTCGCACGTGTCCTCCGCAAGGCGATAGATCCCGACGTAGCAGCGATCGGGCGCCATTTGCTTAAACAGCATCCGGAGCGCTTGGTCCGCCACGGCGTCTGCGCTTGGCTCCGCCCGCAGGGTATCGCTGAGCTTGAGCAGGAAGGCCTGCCGCTCCTGGCTCTCGCGCATGACCAATTCGGCACGCTTGCGCTCACTGATATCCCGGTAGATTGCGACGATCTCGTCTCGGCCGTGCGGGTATGCGGAGACCTCGAACCAGCGATCGACGACTTCGGCATATTCCTCGACAATAGGTGCCTCTCCCGAATCTACTGCTCTGGCAAGAACTGGAATGAAGCGAGCCGCATCGGATGGTGCAAGGATGGCCGTGAGAGGCTGCCCGATTGTCTTTGCGCGGTCGAAGCCGGTCTGATGTTCCAGGGCTTTGTTTGCTTCGCGATAGATCAAGTCGACGACCGTGCCGCTGGCGTCGCGCACGACGCTAAACAGTGCAAAACCCTCTACCATGTTATCAAACAGCGCGCGGTAACGCCCTTCGCTCTCGCGCAGTGCCCGTAGCCCTTCATCCGAAATCCGCGGGGGCGGCGTGGCGCTTATTTCGCGGCTGTTCTCCATCGCTCCGGCTCAACGCTTAATCGACAACGTCAGACCGTACGTCGCAGGCCGCGCGGCGATACGGATGCGCGTGTCGACGAAGCGAAACATGTTGTTCCAGTAATAGACATTGGTCACGTTACGGCCAAACGCGCTCAGTGACCAGCGTCCATCTGCCGTGCGCAGTCCGGCGCGAAGGTCGAGCGTGACATAGGGCTGCAAGCGCAGTTCCGGATCGTCGCCCAAACTCGCATTCGTGGTGCTGTGGTGCGTTATGTTGCCGCCGACGAAAGCGCGGCGGTCCGCGCCGACCGACCAGTCGTAAGTTGCGTCCGCCACCGCCTGCCAACGCGGTGAATAGGGAAATGCCGATCCGGCAAAATCCGTTGTCAACCCGTTCTGGCCGATGCCACTGAAACGCTGAACCTGGCTGTCAGTAAAGGTCAACCCCGCGCCGAGACCGAGGCCCGGCACCGGACGCGCGCGGACCGCAGCTTCAAATCCATACACGCGCGATTGCGGAATATTTACCAGCGCCTCGATTGCGCCAAACACCGCGTCGAGCACCCGGCCACGCACCTGCTTGTCGCGATAATCATAATAGAACGCCGCCGCTTCGACGCGCACGAAATTGCCCAATGGCATCTTCACGCCCGCTTCATAGGCGAGCAGCGACTCCTGCGTCACAGGCAGAAACTGAATGGAACTGCTCGCGCCAAGCGATGGAAAGCTGCCCGATTTATAGCCTTTCGCAACGCTGGCATAGACAAGGGTATCGGCCGCAGTCTGGTAATTCAGGCCCGCCCGCCAAGAGACATTGTTCTCATTGAGCTGATCACGCGTCAAACCTTGCCGCAACGTAGCCGCATCGATCGAAATGCAGCCGTTAGGCGGGACTGGATCGATGACCGGTAGAGTACCGCGCGCGAAGGCGCTAAGAAAACCCAGAAGCTGGCCCAGCGCGGGGTCCGCCCCGGATTTCTCGCAGCCATCGAACTGCTGGCGCGAAGCCGTGTAGCGAAGACCCCCGATCAGCGTCAGGCGGTCGTCCAATCGGTATTCGAGGTTCCCGAACAGCGCGAGACTGCGGGTCCTGAAGTGATAATCGCCCGCCCCCGTGGTGGCGCGCGGAACGATGCCCGGCAGCGGCTCCGCGATCGACACGTCGCCGATATCGGCACTGAAATCATCGTCGGTAATTTGCCGGGTGGCATAGCCGCCGACGAGCCAGCGCAACTGCCCCGTTTCGCCCGCCAGACGAAGCTCTTGATTGAACGATTGCGCGCGCCCGAACAGCCCGAAATCGAGCACTTGGAGCGCGGTGCCGTCTTGATCGAGAAACTTACGCTGGCGAAAGCGCTGATAGCCGCTGATCGAGGTCAGCGTGATTGCGTCGGTCAGGTCGATGTCGGCGCGCAGTGTTGTCTGAAAGAAGTGATCGTCGCTCGACATCGGGAACCCCGGCGTCCAGTCGGCGGCGCGGGCATTATCGGGTGCAGGCGGGTAGGCTTTCAACGCTGGGCGGCAGGTCGGCGGCGAAGCGCATGCTACCTCGATAAGCTGCACGCCTTGCGTATCCGAACGGTCGATCCAGCCATTAACGTTGAGCGTCACTTTCGCGCCCGAACTCGGCTCCCATTCGACAATTGCCCGCGCCGCGCTTTGGCGCATCGCGCCGTTCGTATCCGCGCGGGTGAAGCTGCGTTGCCAATCGCCGCTCTGGACCGTCTTGACCGCGAGCCGCGCCTTCAGCGTCTCGCTTAGCGGCCCGCTGACATAGCTCTCGCCCTCGAAAGTGGCGAACCGGCCGAAGCTGATCGTCGTGCCCGTCTGCGTGGTATCGGTGGGTTTCGCGGCGACATAGTTGATCGCCCCGCCGGTCGAGTTCTCGCCGTACAACGTCCCTTGCGGACCCTTCAGCACTTCGACCCGCGCGATGTCGATCACGCCAACCTGGAGGAAGCTGGGCAATGCGAGCGGCGCTTCGTCGAGATAAACGCTCACCGCCGGGGATGCGGCTAGGGTCGAATCGTAGAAGCCGACCCCGCGCAACGTCAGCACCGGGGGGCCTGCTGGCGTTTTGGCGAACGTCAGGCCAGGAACGACGCGCTCAAGGTCTTCGATTGAACTGATGCCGCGCTCGCGCGCCGTCCTACCTGACAATGCGACGACAGACATCCCGACATCATTTGCAGCCTGTCCGCGCTTTTGTGCCGTGACGATAATTTCGGCGGGATCGGATGGGACGGTTTGCCCGCGGACCGGTGTAGCGGCAAGCGCGCCGCACAGCAACAATAGCTCTCGCAAGTAAAATAACACGTCAGCGTTACGATCTGTGCGGCGCCTCAACATTTATAATACTCACACATGCTTACGGAGGGTTTGATCGACGAGTCCAACACCGCGCTTAGAGCCCGATTCAAAAGTTTATCAAGCGTAGCAGTACTTTGCGGTACGTCGCACGATCATGCGGATGGACGCGATCTGTGCCCATGCGGTTGAGGAAGCGA
>NZ_BMJM01000023.1 GCF_014643455.1 Sandarakinorhabdus glacialis | reverse complement strand
TGCCTGTCGTCCAACCAAAACTCGCCTGCCATGCCGCGCTCCCGATGCCTCGGAAGCTTGAATCACACCTCAGACCAGATGTGAATCCTGTTTATGGGTCCCAGCTCTAGTTGACCAGCCAAGCTATCTCGACAGGGTATCATTGAGAAATCCGGCGACCAAGCCTCAGGCTGGTCGCCGCCAGAGTCTGTAAGGCATACTGACCGCTCTTATCCGCCGTTTTCCGACAATCTGCGGAACAGCAACCGCGTATGCCCCACCACATGACTGTCCACCGCCATAGCTGCCGCCATATTGGTCTGGACCGTTTCCCGACCAGACCCCCATCACATTGTCCCTATCACCGCCTCCGACTGGTTCTGTCACGTCTCGCCTCCTCCAAAAAATGTAAGCTCCAGTATACGAACCCGGCCGAAGACAGCGTGGAAGATAACGTTGTGTTACCTCCCGGAACTTTAAAGATTGCCGTACCGACCCATGACAATGTTTCATCGCACTGAGCCGTTGAGCGGAAATATCTTGCTGGGCATCCGGCTAACGCTTCACGGGCGGGTCTATTTGCAGTTCACGTCATGACATCTTGGCGGCTACCAGCACAATCAACGTATAAGCAGCAATCGCAGCGGCAAGTATTGGCAACTGGTACTGGAAAATGAGAGCACGCCCGGCCTAGTCCTTTACCCTGTTAAGTAAATCTGGCTATTTGTAAGAAACAAAATCGCCCTGCGACATGATGTTGAGCAGCCGGCCTTCGGCATTCACTACAGGAACGTGGCGGAAACGTTCATTGGACATCTGCCGGACCCAGACGGGCACCTCATCGCTTCCATGGGCAACTTTCAGGTCGCGCGTCATGATATCGGCTAGTGGCGTTGTTTTGGGATCAAGACTTTTTGCGAGCAGTCGCCGCAAAAGGTCGCGCTCCGTCACGATACCGATCGGACAATCTGCCGCATCGACGACCACGATGGCGCCGTCGTTTTTTTCGGACATTGCCATGATAGCTGTTGAAGTCATGGTATCCGGCTGGAACGCTAAGACGGGCGATTTGGTCCGGTATTCTGGCCTATCAATTATACTTTGCACATGTTTTCCATCCTGTTATTCGTGATTACTAATATCGCGCTTGTTTAATGCTGATCTGTCTGCCAAAATGCTTGCCTAACCATATGCTGACCGTAATTTAACACCGATTTAGTCAGCACCAACAAGATGGCCTAAAGCCCGTATTGGGTTCCAGCGGCGGCGATGCGAGAGTGATTTTGCGGGATTTTGCAACACCCGCCAACGTGTCGCGCATCAAGGCGCGTCCCGGCGTGCTCCAATCGCATTTTGCCATACAAGGAACTCAAATGACCGATACCGTACACGACATCGTCGATACAGCCGTCGCCGCAGGCACTTTCACCACGCTCGTCGCTGCCGTAAGCGCCGCCGGCCTTGTCGATACCCTAAAGGGCGCCGGCCCGTTCACCGTCTTTGCGCCCTCCGACGAAGCCTTCGCACGTTTGCCAAAGGGGACCGTCGAAGACTTGGTCAAGCCGGAGAACAAGGACAAGCTGACCGCGATCCTGCTGCTTCACGTTATCCCGGGCAAGGTCATGGCAGCGGACGTCGCGGGGAAGGTCCTCGATCCGGCAACCGCAGGCGGCGCCACCGTCCATGTCGATGGTACCGACGGCGTCTCCGTCAATGGCGCCAAGGTCGTGACCGCCGATATTGGCTGCTCGAACGGTGTCATCCACGTCATCGATGCCGTCTTGCTGCCAAAGGCCTGACCTGGAAACGGCGGCCGAAGGCAGCGATGCTTTTGGCCGCCGTGCTCCCGACGGGTAAGGGGCACTGAAGCGCCGATGAAGATCGCCATTGTCGGCGCCGGTATCGCCGGCTTGTCCTGTGCGGAGATGCTGCAGGCCGGCGGCCATCATGTTGTCCTTTTCGACAAGGCTCGCGGCGCCGGTGGCCGAATGGCTACCCGCCGCGTAGTCACTGTCGCCGGGTACGTCGCATTCGATCATGGCGCACAATATTTTACCGCGCGCGATCCCGAATTCGCATCGGTCGTACAAGGCTGGGGATCGGCGGGCATTGCCGCGCCATGGCCCGGCGCGGGCAGCGACGCCTGGGTGGGAACACCGGGCATGAGTGCGGTTGCCAAAGTGATCGCCCGGCCGATGACCATTCACTGGAACTGTCTGGTCGTAAAGATCCGGCACATGGACGGTTCATGGTTTCTCGATGCTGTCGCCGAAATCCCGTTTGACGCAGTAATCGTAGCAACACCTGCAGATCAGGCGGCGCCATTGCTGGTGACGCATGATCCGGCGATGGCCGCCATGGCGCAAGCGTGCCCGTCAGCGCCGTGCTGGACAGCAATGGTTGCGTTTGCCGTCCGGCTGGCTGTGGTCGACGACATCATCAGAAACACCGGCATCATCGGTTGGGCTGCTCGCAACAGCGCGAAACCGGGTCGGCCCGGCATCGAATCATGGGTTATCCAGGCCACTGCAAAATGGTCTCGCGACCATCTGGAAGACACAGAAGCCACCATTGTCGATGCCTTGCTTGCTGCGCTGGCGCTGGAGACAGCGACGCCATTGCCCAGCCCGATCATCCGCATCGGGCATCGTTGGCGCTACGCGCGCGTTACGGCCACGCACCAGGGCTGCCTTTGGAATGCAACAACGAAGATTGGTGCCGTCGGTGACTGGCTCATCGCACCCAGGGTCGAAAGCGCCTGGCTGTCTGGACGGATGCTGGCCAAGGTCATACTCGCCGGATAGCCTTGGCGGACACCGTCGACAAGGCGCTGCAATCCGGCTCGGAACTCAGGCTGAAATCGTTGCAATTGCAGTGCAAGAACCGGACACATGACCACTCCAGCCGGCGTCGAGGCGATGAGAAGGTCTTATTGGTGGAGCCGTTTTGCCAGCCAGTGTGACAGCAAAAAGTGCGGCATGGCCACGGACGCCAGCAGCTGAAAGGCCTGGGCCGTCATGTTCCAGGCCATGGGCGCAGGGGACAGCCCCTGTAGCGCCCACCACCCGATGATCGCAGCCCCGGAGAGCAGCACGCCGGTCGACAGCCATTGCGCAGGCGTCATGTCGCCAAGCGTGGCGCGCGCCTGTGAAAGGTGCCGCGGCGAATGCAAGAAAACGAAGAACAGCGCGAAGCCGACCACCGGCGGCAGTATCAGCAACAACGCCAGGCATAGGGCCATTGCTGATGCCCATTGCCGGTTGCCCGATCGCCAGGCGATGCCGATGCTGACGGCTGTGACCATCAGGGTCACAGGCGCGGCAGCGACAATAATCTGAGCTACGAACGTCGCACGCCCATCGCTCATCGCGACGAACAACCGCGACACGTCGGCTCGATGCCCGATCGCGGGCGCCGCAATTACCGCCAGACCCGCCGCAAGACGCAGCAACGGTTCGTCGAGCATGTCCCAGTCTTCGCCGAAATGCACGGCTGCAACCGCCAGAAACAGGATGAGTGCCGCGAGCGGCATGATCATCCACATTATCGCCATTAGCGCGGCGACTGCCACATAACAGCTCGCCGCGAGAGTGATACCATATCGATCGAGTGCGATGGCCCGCCGGAACAATGCCAGGTCATAGGCCCCATGAGGCAGTCCGCCGGCAACGAACAGCACCGTCGCCGCGGTGATCGCGGCTGGCTGCCCCATCGGTGAACCACGCAAGGTCGCCGCCACAACGGTCACGGCCGCTACCCAGTATGCCGGATACACCAAGTCACCGCGTTCCTGTGGAACACGATGACCTGGTCCAACCATTGGGCGAGCCGGCCTTTGCATAGGATCAGGCGGCACGGGCCTCCGGTCCGACTGCTTCAGCCTCAGACTTTCGTACCGAGATCAGGAAGACCAGGATACCGAGGCCGACCTTCGAAACAATATCGGCGATCGTGTAACCGATCTGGATCGCCGTGGTGACCGTCCCGCCGCTCAATTCGGTGTAAGGCACCATGTAGACGATCGGATAAAAGCCCCACGAAGCAAAGGTCAGCAGGCGCGCCTTGCGGACAAGGTTCTGGGTGGTCGCCGGTTGCGCCTCGATCGACTTGCCAAGCCCGCTGAACAATTCCCATACGATATAGAGGAACGGGATCGCCGACAGCGTACCCCACAGGACGCGCGTTGGGATGTCGCCGGCGATTTCACCTGGATAGCCAAGGATGATCATGAGTGCCGCGGCGGACCCCAGGCGAAGCGTCTTGGTGGTTGTTTCCGCGCGCGACAGCCGCATGACGAGCACCAGTTCGACCAGCAGCAATGGGACGGTCAGCAGCCAGTCGACATAACGATAGGCATCATTAAAGGCGAAACCGGTCGCCGTCACGATACCGTCCTTCAGCGTGAAGGCGGCACCCCAGCTCTCGAAGATCCGGAAATAGTGATACGTTGCTATTCCGGTAACGAGTCCCGAGATCACGACCGCTGTCCGGTAGGCGGGTGCCACCTGTGACCGGCTGAGCCAGAAAAATAGCGTGGCGGCGCCCATCGCTGCGAAAGTGAAGGAAAAAGCATTATACACCAGTGCGAACTGGAAAGGGGTAACAATATCCATCAAAATCTCCGCCGCGTGATCCGCAGCGCGAGTGCGCCGGGTAGGGTTTATGCGGGAAGTCGCCCACCTTTGGCGGGACGCGCTTCCGGCCTCCGAAACACAGCCACAGCAGGCGAAATTATTCACCGTGCCAAGGTTTGCGCCTGATCTCGCCACGCCGTGGCGATGGATGTGGGATAGGCCCCGATCAGGCCATCTACGATACGGACCTTGTACCGTAGGGGACGCAAAGCCCTAAAAGCCGGCCTCGACGGCCACGCGGATAAGATCGGCGGTCGTGTGCAGCCCAAGGCGTGTCATCAGGATTGCACGATGCATCTTGACGGTCTTTTCAGCCAGGTTGAGGTGCGCTGCGATCTGCTTGTTGAGAAGTCCGTTGGCGACGAGCTTGAGAACCTGCCCCTGCCTGGGCGACAGCGCCTTTACCGATATCGCTGCACGAATCCGACGCATGCTCGATGGCTCTGTAGCATCGGCATCAATTTCGACCTGCGATCCCAGGAAATAGAGGAGTGCGTCCTGCTCATCGTAGATCGGTGCAACCATGACGGCATTGCGAAACGGTTGGCCGTTGCGTTTGTAGTTCAGTATTTCGACCAGCACCGGCCGATGTTCCCGAACCCCGCGTCGGATCTCCTCGGTCAGCCATGGCTCGGTTGCCGGACCCGACAGGAACCGGCAATTGCGCCCCACGACGTCTTCAGGGGCGTAGCCGGTCAAGTCGCAGAACCCGGCGTTGCAGGCGACGATCGGATTGTCCGGCAGCCGCGGATCGCTGATCACCGACGGGATTGGGCTGTCGATAACCAGACGGAGATGTCGATCTTGGAGAAGACGGACGCCGATGGCTTGTGGCATGTCAGCTATTTGCCTTATCCGTGTGCCTTCTCCTACGCTTGATCCTGTACAAAGCCACCTAAATAATTAATGACGCACCGTATGACGTCGGCATGGGGCTTGGTCGCCTTCAGAGTCCGTTTGAGAATGCCTATGGATGAGCGATCCTGCGCGGCATGAGACTTCCGAGGGCGACATGGATCATGGCCTCCGAGTCGTCGAGGCGTTGTTCATAGTCGCGGACAAGGCGGCGCCAGCGGGTCATCCAACCGAAGGTGCGCTCGACGACCCAGCGTTTTGGCAGCACCTTCAAACCGGCCTCCTTGTCAGTCCGGCTGACGATTTCGAGGACGAAGTCCCGGTAGGCTGCGGCATCCACCAGTCGCGAGCGGTCATAACCGAGGGCCAACTTTCCACACCAGTAACACTGTCGCGGCGGGTCCCCTTGCGGACAATCACGAGACGACGGTCTTCGCTCAAGTTGCCTTCGTCGCGATGGGCCGCTTCGGCCCCAGTTACGGACGTTCGCTCTTGATCTGAAGCGGTGCTATCTCGTGCGCATGACATTGCGGAAAGATCACCCCCTCGACAAGTACATTGACGACCCGCGCTCGGGAATGTCACCGAAGGAGGGCTACGAATGGGAGTGGAACGCGCTCCCACGCTGGGTCAAGGCAACTTGCATTATTATTGGAGGTCCCGCATTTGCGGTGTTGGTCTGGAGCGTGTTCGACCAGAATGCGATCGATGGTCGAACACGAGCGATCTGCTTCGTCTTGTCTGCGTCTGTCTCGCTCCTGCAGATATTTTCGCTCCACAAAGTCACCCGCACAGCGAGACGCGGCAAGAAGTGACCAAAGCACCGCTTGGTCCGCTTCCCACCCATAGCGGCTGTCTCCGAGCTTGGCGATGCCACGATGGTAAATGTCAATATCGCTGCGAGGCGATGATTGGAGCCACAAATAGAATGTGCTACATTGTGTACAAATCGGCACAGGAGCGCGGCAATGACGGCGTCGACAACCATGACCATCAGGGTAACCGCGGAGGCCAAGGAGCGCCTCGGTCAGTTGGCGCGTGAAACGCGCCGCAGCAGCTCATTCCTGGCCGCTGAAGCGGTAGATCGCTACCTCGATCGAGAGCAGGCGATCATCGAAGGAATCAAGCGCGGACGAGCCGACGTTGTAGCAGGTCATCTCGTCTCGAACGATGTTGCCTTCGTTGAGCTGACCGCCGCCGTCGAAACTGGCCGGAGTGCGCGGAACTCGTGACACGACCTGTACTCTGGTCGCGTGACGCCCTCGACGATCTCAAGAAGCAGTTGGTGTATATTGCGGGCACCAATCCCGTCGCCGCCAGTCGGGTCGTCGATCGCCTGCGTAAGGCGGCTGCCCAGCTTGAAGACTTTGCCACCGGGCGTCCGGGAAGGGTGGCCGGCACCTACGAGAAGTCTGTGACGGGACTGCCTTACGTCATCGCCTACGAAATCGTTCCGCGCGACACGGGTGAAGTCGTCGCTATTCTTCGCGTGATCCATACAGCGCGAGACTGGCCAGAGGAAACATGGCCGTCTGATTGATGGTCCCCTGGCGGACAACTAGGCGCAGCCATTTTGACTCAGACCCGGCTGTTGCAGCCTACCTCCGACCCCTTGCAGTCGACGGCAAAGATCCCGAGTCCTTGAATAAGATCGACTGCGAAATCAGCGCCCGGCTCAAATATGTCCCGCCAGATCGCCATTCGCCGGCGTTTGCGATCATGGTCAATGTGCTAAGCTATCGCATACTTTGAGCCCCCTGCGGGTAAAGACAGGCTCCGACATTCAAGCGTGCCACACTGACGGCCTGCACAGGCTTGAAGGGCAGCAGGTGGTGAGTGGCCAAGCCGGATCGCGCTATTGTCCGGAACGTGCCGTCTGCGCTCGCAGTGGTAGGCACTTTGTCGCTCATCATGGTTCCTTCACCGAGAATCTCGGCTGCCGGGTGAGCAGGTAGATCTAGTCGTCTCCGTGCCAGCGCCCCGTCGATGTGAGCAAAAAAAGGCCGGCGTGTTTCCACACGCCGGCCTTGCTAGCCTGGTTCAGTAGTTCGACTCGTTCTGCTGGCTTCGCGCGGCGTTCCAGCTTGTGCGGGTGAAGTCGGCGTAGAAAGCCTCGCCCGCTGCCTTCAGCACGCGCTCGCGCTGGTCGTTGTCGATGAACACCGCGCCCTCGTTCTCCTGGCTCATGCCGCGCAGCAGCGTCGTCACCAGGTTAGCGACCAGCGAGGTCATCGCGGCATGGATGTGCGGGTTCTGCCGCAGCGCCGACAGCAAAGTCGATCCCGAGCGCGGCAGGCCGGAGATGAAGCGCAGGCCGTGGTTCTTCGATCATACTTACGGCAGGCGTCATTCCCGCCGATGCGAGCATGACGCGAGGATCGAAGGTTCGGGCTCAGGCAACCTGGCGCTTCCGCCGCCGCATCGCCGCGCCGATCATGCCGAACCCGCCGAGCATCAGGCCCCAGGTTGCGGGTTCGGGGACACCCGCGATAGGCGGGGCTCCGATGATGTTGGCCACCACGGTCAAGTCGAGCAAGCCGAAGTCATAATCGTCCAATCCTGCGAAGCGAGAGACCATCACATATTGAAGCGTCTGCGAATGCAGCCCGAGCGATAGCCCCGCCGAGTCGAACTTGACGGGGCCGATACCGACCTGCGCGCCGCCGCCCAGATTGTCGAAGCCGGCGTTGGTAAAGCTGAAGCCGTCGCCATCCAGCGCGCCAAAGATGCCCCCCAGGGATTCCGAATACGCCGATGCCGTGACGCCGTTGTACGCGATGAGCTGCGCCAGCGCCTTGGAGCCTGCCGCGACGTCGCCGAGGTAGAGAACGTAGTAGCCCGTCACTTCGTCCTGGGTCATCTGACCCGCACCACTGCTGAGCAGGAACCCGATAGCATAATCAGTTACCGTACCGGTCACGGCGACCGTCTTGCTACCAAGCGCAAAATCGTCGCCGCCTGCCGCATGGCTGCTAAAGCCGAGGGTGACGCTTTCGGACACAATACCGGGTCCGGACTGCGCATTGAGCGTGTAGATGATCGCGCCAGTCTGCCCGGCCGCCAACTGGCCTGGTGCGGTGCCGGAAATCAGGGCCGACGAAGACGTCCCGAGTGTCGTCACAAGCTTGTCGCTGATCGCGCTGACAACGACGCCGTTGCTGACCGCCAGAGATTTCGTCCCTGTCGTATAGGCGCGCACCGCCCCGAAATCGAGCGTGTCCGGGACCGATGCATCCGCGAAATAGCGTAGCGCCTCAATGGTGACCTCACCATTGCGATCGGCAACGGTCGAGGCGCTGCTCGTGATGTTGGCCGCCCCCACCATCGTGAACGAGCCGCCGCCGCCGCCACCTGGGGAAGGGGCTGAAGTGCCGCCAGTGTACTCGCCAGGGCCGCCGCCGCCGCCTGAGAGCCCCCCGCCGCCGCCGCCGCCCGTTCGGCCGGCCCCGCCGCCGCCGCCAAAGCCTCCCCAACCAAATTCGTTATACTCTCCGGGTTTACCACCAGCGAAGTCTGGGGGTAATTACTCACCCGTACCAGCTATCAGGCGGTGACGGCACCCAGGATGGTGTGGAATGGAGTGCGTCCCGCGAGACGCGCAGTGTCAACGGTGGTGCGCAAG
>NZ_BMJM01000022.1 GCF_014643455.1 Sandarakinorhabdus glacialis | reverse complement strand
GCCTTGCGCACCACCGTTGACACTGCGCGTCTCGCGGGACGCACTCCATTCCACACCATCCTGGGTGCCGTCACCGCCTGATAGCTGGTACGGGTGAGTAATTACTTAAAGTTTGCATCAGCGCGACGAGAGAAGACTAGTTCTTTGAGATCATCGTCGTCTAACACAATGATATAGCCTCGATTGTCTTTTGCGGTGTCTCTACAGCGCTCGAGAAAAAGTTTTTTATCATGAAACTGGCGACAGACAATTATTCCAACCTGTCCACGGCTTGGAGAGAATCTTCCTGATAATTGATCTAGTTCCGGATTCGATACTTCATTTCCGTAGTTTTTACATTCGACAAAGACTTTTGCGCAGGAATAGTGCTTCGACAACCAATGGAAGAAGCCCGACATCCCCATATTGGTATATGTTATGTCAACTCGTTTTCGGCCATCATGCTGGCGCTCTTGTGGATTGGGATTAGTTAGATCGGGATAAAAGAGCGCCGAGATAAGCGCCTCAATCGCGTCTTCATATGACGAAGCTTGCTCCCGCCCCACATCCAACGAAGTAACGGCTTCAAGAAGACCGGTCCAGTCGATTGGAGCAGTACCGCCAAGATCCGATAAGTCACCATGATCAAGAGGAACAAATAGTTCTTCGTTTTTTTCGCTCCTATACTTATCAAGTATGACTGGATTTCTCAGCGCCTGCTCAATAACCGTCGATTTGGTTGTTCCATACTTTTCTTTAAGGTCGCCGATGTTAACACGTGGCGTTCCATCCTTAAGCAAATAGACTAGAGAACCAAGCGATTCAAGCTCCTCAGCTTTTAGATGTTCTAGAATATACCACCTATAGTATTCCTGCAGATTATACTGCAGGCTCCTTCTCACAACAGATTTTGGCACGAGGAGAAGTTTTCCTCGCGATGTCATTGGAAGTTGGACGAATTGCGAGGTCCATTCTAGTCTTCCAGCATCCCACATTGGACCGGACGGCACTCCCTCGCTTAACGGAATACCATAACGGTGGGCCTGCTGTTGCGTGTAGGCAATAAGAGGACCACGGATGATATTCGTCGTCATATCGGAAACTATGTCCACGCCGATACCATGGATCATCAGAACTGTGTCTTCTAAATCTCTTAGCAGCCCTGTGCTTACTGCCGTGCTCTGACTAAGAGCACTCCAAACGTCGTGAGCAGTCCCCTCACCAAGGGAGCGACCCCTTGATTCGCCTCTCGAAAGACCTAGATGGGTCTCGTTAGGCTCTCTCAAAGACCGAAGCAGACTCTCCGCATGAGCATTGTTGCCCGCCTTAATGCTTTTTAGGATCGTTTGGAAGAAGCTTTGAACTAGGGCGACACACCCATCTCCCCATTCTGACGTATCCAATGCAAGGGCGCGAGGGCTAATGAATACCGGCGTGTCGGTTAAAATATCGACATCAACGAAATCTAGGGTGGGTTGAGTTCGCCCAATTCCAAATATTTGGGAGACGCGTTGGGTTTTAACTTTCGGAACCATAGAGAACCTTTTCTACCACGTAAGGTTTCTACACTGTTAATTATGTATGATGCTACCCCGAAAATCACGCATCTTTGTAAGCAACGATCCCTGTGGCATTCATTGTCGACGGCATAACGTAGGTTTGCACTTGGCAGCGCACGGACCTCGCTGTGCACCAAAATATCTGCATTATATCCTTGATGCACGAGTACCAGTGCCTCTCATAGCACTCGCTGCCCCCCTCTTCCGCATAACGCCCCCAACCAACCCAAACCCCACAACCAACATCACCCAACTCCCCGGCTCCGGCACCGCCGCGAACGCCGTCTGCCCCAGCGTCCAGTCCGCCACCGACCGCCCCAGCACCGTCCCCGCCTCGTTATCGAACCGCCAGTGGATGCCGCCCCACAGCCGGCTCATCGCCGCTTCCTCCCCCGCCGCGGTATAGCTCCCCCAGCACCGGTCCAGCGATGCCCAGCCAATGCAAAGCGGCGCCGCATCCCCGAACGCATCGCTCAGGATCGCCGCCGCCGAAGACGCAATCGCCGAATGCCCCGAGACATACGAAGGGTGCGGCGGCGTGACGACATACGACGACCACCCGGCGTCCTGCACCGTCGCCGCATTGCCATCCAGATCGCCGTTTTGGATCGCCGTCACCGGCCGCCAATAGTCGAAAGTATATTTCGCATCGAATATCCCGACCGTCGCATCGACCATCGCGACGTTCATCCGCGCAAACAGCGCCGCATTGTCGATCATCGAATTGCCGCTCGCTTCCGACGCATCGATCGCCGCCCGCAACCACGGCCCCGGCCAGGTCGCCGTAACCCAGTACGTCGCAGCCGCCGACTGGTCGGCCGTCCGTAACAGACTCGTCGCCGAACCGATCTCCCGCACCTCGTTGTACGCCGCGGCATAGGCTTCGCTGCCCAGCGCCGGCGGTGCGCCTGGCCGGAATTGGTCGCCCGATGCCAGCAGGAACGGGTCCATCGCCCCCCACTGCCGCACGGCCCCCGGCGCGTTGCTCGGCGGCGTCGGCGCCCAATGCCCCGGCAATCCGCTCGGCGTGTAAGGCACTATCGCTGCCGATCTGTTTCGATCGCAGGTTGAACGAAAACACCACCCCGGCCAACGGCCGGGGTGGTCCAATCCTCAGACCGCAAGCACTGCCGTACGGCGGCGCATGACAGCGCCGGTCAGGCCGAACCCGGCAACCAGCATCGCCCAGGTCATCGGCTCCGGCACGGCGCCGGCAAAACGGACTTCCGACAGCCCGGTGTTCCAGTCACGCTCGGCATAAGTGCCTTGGCCATAGTTGTTGACGATGTCGAGCCGAATGAACCGCGCCGCGCCGGCGAACGAGACGGTCTGCCCCGCCAGCGGCTGCCCGGTTCCCAGGCCGAGCGTTCCTCCGAATAATTCTGAATAATCGACCCCGTTGGTCGATCCGAACAGCTTGAAGTCCTTCACGCCGCGCAGGATCGTCGACTGAAACTCGGCGGGGTTGCCGAAATTGTAATTCCAGATGGTCGCGCTGGTCAGCGTGTACCGCGCACCGAGGACGAACGTGATGCTTGCGGTATTGACGCCCAGGTCGGTCATCCACATCGCCGGATAGCTGTTGCTGTGAAGGCCATCGGTCAGCCCGCTGCCGTTGATCAAATTCTCCGCGCGATACTCGCCCCAAAAGGGAAAAGTGTTGGTCGCAACCGCGCTGACCGGAGTCGCGACCGCGGCACTGGACGGAGCGGCGACGACGACCGCAGCGATCGCAAGACGAAGATAGGACATGCTGGAACCCTTTAATGGTTAAAGACCATCGCTAGATTACCGAATATTCATGACGGGCCGATGCGACTTTTGTGAACGATTGCGGCGTGTTGGAAAGGCCGTGCCCCCGCACATGCTCCCAAAGTCCCGATCCAGGGTGCAAACATACCCGCCACGGACCGGCCACGGGCTCGAAACATGTCGGCAAAGGGCCGCCGACATACCGTCGACGGCCCCTTTTCGCCCGACTAGAAGTGAAAGATCACCCCGACGCTCGGCCGGATGCTGTCGAAATCATACGTCTCGGCCTGGAAACGCAGCCGCGGCCCCGCCTCGCCGGTAATCCCGCCCAGACCAATATCCTTGGGGCCGACTTCAACGCCAACACCATAGATCCAGTCCTTGTTATCGGCAAAACCACGGTCGGTCTTACCGTTAACCCACTGATATCCTGCCGAAGCATAGATCATGCCGGTATCGCCGGCACGGAACCCACCGCGACCGCGAACGCCATATTCCCAGTCGATATCGTTGAAGCCCTTGGAAGCATTACCTTCGACACCGACAAACACGGGTCCGAGCGGAATGTTGATCCCGGCGACGCCGCCGACCAGCCAGCCATTCATCCGGCCATTGACCGGATTCGTTCCGAACTCGCTGGTCCGATCGAAGCTATGATAAGCCCCTGTAATCCCAAGATAAGGCTCAATTCCAAAGGCACGGCTGTTGTCGGGCGCGGTCGGCGTACCGGCGGGCAGAGCATCCTGAGCCATGGCCGGAGCAGCGACGCAAAGCGACAATCCCATGGCAAGTGCCATGGTCGAACGAGTTATACGCAACACTATGAATTCCTTGGTTATTGAACCCGTCGACACTGTCGGGGCAGGCTCACCTGCTTCACCAACCAGTCGACGGCAAAACCAATCTCTATCCCTGAGGTTCCCCAAAAGTTCAGGATCACCCTGCTGCGTTGCACAATAGCAACACTAAACGTTGCGGGTTGCGTCCGTTATTCGGATCGCCGCCTAAAACCAGTTATTATTACTTCGTGGACGGATTGGAAGCATTCTGCTTTTTCGGCTTTTCTGCCTTGGGCTTGCGCGTTTCCTTGTTCGTTTTAGCCTGTCCCTTAGCCATAGCAGCGCTCCCATCCGGTTGAGCCGACATTATAGAGTCTTCCGAACCCGTAGTCGCCATTTATCCTTGCCCTGACGTATCACGACGCAAAGAAAAGGCCGCCTCCTCTCGGAAGCGGCCCCAGTGCCCATCACGCACTAACTCTGGACGATCAAGCCGCCTTGTCGGCGACCAAAAGGCGAACCGGCTGCTTGGTGCCGGCCACAACATCCTGATCGACTTGTATTTCTTCAACGCCCTCAAGCCCAGGCAGTTCGAACATCGTATCGAGCAGGATCGATTCCATGATCGAACGAAGCCCGCGAGCACCCGTCTTGCGCTCGATGGCCCGCTTCGCAATCGCCGCCAAGGCATCGGGCTGGAAGGTCAGCTTCATGCCCTCCATCTCGAACAGGCGGGCATATTGCTTCGACAAAGCGTTCTTCGGCTCGGTGAGGATCTTGATCAACGCCGGCTCGTCAAGATCCTCAAGCGTTGCGATCACCGGCAAACGGCCAATGAATTCAGGGATCAGGCCGAACCGCAGGAGATCTTCGGGCTCGCACTTCATCAACAATTGACCGACCCGGCGCTCGTCCGGCCCGGCGACATGCGCGCCGAAACCGATCGATTTGCCCTGCAGGCGATCACCGATAATCCGATCCAGGCCGTTGAACGCGCCACCGCATATGAACAGGATATTCGTCGTATCGACCTGCAGGAATTCCTGCTGGGGATGCTTGCGCCCGCCCTGCGGCGGCACGGAGGCCGTGGTGCCCTCCATGATCTTGAGCAGTGCCTGCTGGACGCCTTCGCCCGACACATCGCGCGTGATCGAAGGATTGTCGGCCTTGCGCGAAATCTTGTCGATTTCATCGATATAGACAATCCCGCGCTGCGCCCGCTCGACGTTGTAATCCGACGCCTGCAACAACTTGAGGATGATATTCTCGACATCTTCACCGACATATCCGGCTTCGGTCAAGGTCGTCGCATCGGCCATGGTAAACGGCACATCGAGAATGCGCGCCAGCGTTTGGGCGAGCAGGGTCTTGCCGCAACCCGTTGGGCCAACGAGCAAAATGTTCGACTTGGCGAGTTCGACTTCCGAACCCTTGCCGCCATGATTCAGGCGCTTGTAATGATTGTGCACGGCAACCGACAGCACGCGCTTGGCGTGGTTCTGCCCAATCACATAGTCATCGAGCACCTTGCAGATCTCACGCGGCGTCGGCACGTCGCCGGCCTTTTTCACCAGCGCCGTCTTGGTTTCTTCACGGATGATATCGTTGCAAAGTTCGACGCACTCATCGCAGATAAATACGGTCGGGCCAGCGATGAGCTTGCGCACCTCGTGCTGGCTCTTGCCGCAGAAGCTGCAATAGAGCGTACTCTTTGAATCGCCCCCACTCAGCTTGGTCATGGCTTTCCTCTCGTCAGCACCCGTCAGTGTAGCTGTGGATATACGTCCACGGCAAGGGCTCGGTGCTTTGAATTGTAACATTGGCACAATAGCCGCAATCGGCAGCTATCACAGGATTCAGGGCGCAATCCCCTGAAATCTGTTCCGTCATGCCGCCTTGAGCGCGTCACCGTCGGTCGGCAACGGCCGCTTTTCGGCAACCTCGTCGATCAGGCCGAACACCTTGGCCTCGTCGGCGCTCAGAAACTTGTCGCGTTCCATCGCACGTTCGATGGTGTCGAGGTCCTGCCCCGTGTGCTTTACGTAAAGTTCGTTGAGGGCATGGCGGACGCGAATGATCTCGCGCGCCTGGATCTCGATGTCGGTCGCCTGGCCCTGCGCCCCGCCCGAAGGCTGGTGCACCATGATGCGCGAGTTCTTGAGCGCAACGCGCATGCCCGGCTCACCGGCGGCGAGCAGAAAGCTGCCCATCGAGGCTGCCTGGCCGACGCAAACCGTGCCGACCCGCGGACGAATATACTGCATCGTATCGTAGATCGACATGCCGGCAGTGATCACACCGCCCGGCGAGTTGATGTACATGAAGATGTCCTTCTTCGGATTCTCCGATTCCAGGAACAGCAATTGGGCGACGATGACCGAGGCCATGTGATCCTCGACCTGCCCGGTCACGAATACGATGCGTTCGCGCAGCAGGCGCGAATAGATGTCGAACGAGCGCTCTCCGCGATTGGAGGTCTCGATGACCATGGGGATGAGACCGGCGTGAATATCGAGCATGAACAACCTTTCCGTGTCACTGCAACGTCGGACGTTTGGCGACGAAGTTCAAGAGGGGTAATTGATCGTACCGCGGCATCGAGATAGCCGCGGTACGAGAAACGAAAAAACCGCGATCCTCGAATGAGAACCGCGGCCCCTTCAAATTCGTCCGGTCACCAGTTGGCGACCATCGGCAGCTACTCGGCCACCTTCTTTGCGGCCTTTGGCTTGGGCTTTGCGGCCTCCGCAACCGGGGCCGCAACGTCGACGACCGGCTCGGAAGGAGCGGCTTCGGCCTTTGCTGCCTTGGCCTTTGCCGCCTTTTTCACCGGCACGTCGGCAACCGCTTCAGCCTCGGGGGCAGCAAAGGCCGCTGCCTTCCCCTTGACCGCCTTGGCCTTCACCGGCGCATGGTCGTGACCGCAATCGGGTCCGTGAACATGCCCCGCATGATCGTGACCGGCATGGTCGTGAATATGCGCCGAACCTGGCGTTTCATCCTCGTCCTCGATCGCTGCTTCGAGATCGGCACGTGTCACGCTGCGTTCGGTGACCTCAGCCTTCGAGAGCAGGAAATCGACGACCTTGTCCTCGTACAGAGGGGCACGCAGCTGGGCTGCGGCCATGGCGTTTTCCTGGAAGAACTTCACGACCTGCTGCTGCTCACCGGGGTAACGCGCGGCTTCCTGCCCGATAAGGCGGTTCATCTCGGCCTGGCTGACCGTGATGCTGTTGCGCTGTCCGATTTCGCTCAACAACAGCCCGAGGCGGACCCGGCGTTCGGCAATGCGGCGATAATCCGCGCGTTCGCCCTCGAGCTGGGCACGCGCTGCAGCCGGATCGGCATCCTGCGCTGCTTCCTGGTCGAGTTGCGCCCAAATCTGGTCGAATTCACTGCTGACCATGGTCTCGGGAACTTCAAAATCATGACGGCTCGCGAGTGTGTCGAGCAATTTGCGCTTCATATGCGTGCGAGTCAGCGACCCGAGTTCCGAATCGAGCTGCTCCTTCAGGATTTCCTTGAGCGCATCGAGACTGTCGATACCGAAGTTCTTGGCAAACTCGTCGTCGATCGCCGCTTCGACCGGCGTCTCGACGGCTTGGACGACGATTGCAAATTCCGCAGGTTTTCCCTTGAGATAGGCGACATTGTAATCTTCGGGAAAGCTCACCTTGACGGTACGCTCGTCGTTGGCCTTGGCGCCGACCAGCTGGTCCTCGAAGCCCGGGATCAGCGATCCCGAACCAATCTTGACGCGCATGCCTTCGCCCTTGCCGCCATCGAACAGTTCGCCGTCGACGCGGCCTTCAAAATCGATGACCAGCGTGTCGCCGGTTTTCGCCTCATACGCCGGGGCCGCGGCCTCGGTCCGCTGCTGCTGGCCGGCCAGGCGCTTGATAGCTTCGTCGACGGCAATTTCGTCGCTGCCGACAACCAGCTTCTCGAGCGCCAGGTCGTCGATCTTTACGTCCTCGAGCGTCGGCAGGATTTCCATCGCGACCTTGAACCCGACATCGGCACCTTCGGCGACTTCGCCTTGCAGGTCGACCTGCGGCTGGTTCGCCGGGCGCAGCTGATGCTGGCTAAGCAATTGCTGGACGCCATCGTTGACGGCAGCCTGCAAGGCTTCACCGCGGAGTGCCTCACCGTGCATCTTTCGAACAAGGTTCGGCGGCACCTTTCCGGGGCGAAAGCCCGGCATCCGGATCGTCTTCGAAACTTCGGCGAGTCGCGCATCGACGCGCGCAGCAAGAGCAGCCGCGGGTATGACCAGCGAATATTCGCGGCGAAGGCCCTGGTTCAACGTCTCGGCGATCTGCATGTCTGTATCTCGTTCTTTTCTCGAAGGTCGGCGGTCGATCTGGTGCGGGCGAAGGGACTCGAACCCCCACATCTTACGATACTGGTACCTAAAACCAGCGCGTCTACCAATTCCGCCACGCCCGCTGAGGAGTGAAGCGCGCGTCTATAACAAGGGTGGTGGTGCGCGCAAGGCTGGCGTCACGATCGTGCCACAAATCATTCGCCGATCCACGCCCGCAGGATCAACGAAACGACCCCGACTGTCGCCACGCCCGCCGCCCACACGCCGATGAACCACAACCAGCGCCGCGTGCGATCAGTGATAGCCATCATGCCCGACCTTGCCGCGAAATACCCAGTACGCATATGCCGTATAGGCGATGATGATCGGCAACATGATGCCGACCCCGACAAGCATGAAGACCTGGCTGTTCTCTGGGGTCGCTGCCTCGAAGATCGTCACTTCGCCCGGAATGAGCCACGGGAACATCGAGATACCGAGACCGATGAAGCTGAGCAGAAAAACTAGTAGCGTAAGTAGGAACGGCATGATTTCGGCGCGCCGCGCCAGCGCTCGTACGAAGACGAGGGCCACGATGGCAACGAGGATCGGCACCGGCGCCGCTATGTAGATGCCGGGCGCTTCGAACCAGCGACTGTAATAGTCCTGGTTGAGAAACGGCGTTGCCAAGCTGACCGCAACGAGCGCAGCGATGGTTGCAAGGCCGGCAATACGGGCAAGCTCAAAGGCCTTGTCCTGCAGTCCGTGCTCGGTCCGGTAAATCAGCCAGCACGCCCCGAGCAAGGCATAGCCCAGCACCACCGACAGCCCAGTCAGCAGCGAGAACGGCGAAAGCCAATCCCACCAGCCGCCGCTGTAACTGCGTCCGGTGACGCTGATACCCTGTACGCCTACGGTGAAGGCCGCCTTGCCTGGTTTGACGGGTGCCGCGAGGTAGCACCGGTGCAAGCACTGGTGTTTGCACTGATGTTAGCGACGGTGCGATGGGT
>NZ_BMJM01000021.1 GCF_014643455.1 Sandarakinorhabdus glacialis | reverse complement strand
GTCGTCCAACCAAAACTCGCCTGCCATGCCGCGCTCCCGATGCCTCGGAAGCTTGAATCACACCTCAGACCAGATGTGAATCCTGTTTATGGGTCCCAGCCCTAGTTCTCAAAACGTTTGCCTGGCTTCATTTCTGAGCAGAATTGCAGTCGTTGATTCCGTCTTGACCTGCGCCTCGCTTTTCGAGGGTCATACCGAAGATAGCGTGGATTTCGTCGCGTGCGAATTCCTTGATGTTTGCGGGCACGACCGACTTCGAGCGTGCGCCCTTCATAAAGCCGAGCCGACCTGCCGACTGAAATGCGGAAGGGCCCGGCGCGTCGGATATATCGGACGAACTGGTCATGTCGGTTTTCCAAATCTCCGTGGGTCATCACTATACGATGCGGACGACACGGTCCCAAGTGCACTTGCGGCTCTTGCTCGTGACGGGGTTGCGGCGAGCGAGGCACAGCTCAATTTCATCATGGGCGGCGCCACGGAGATGATCATGGACTGGTCAAAGACGTGGCGCGCAAATCGGGTGCCAGCCCTGCGCCGCGATGTGCAGGCCTTTGCTGCGGCGGTGCTGGCACAGCCGTGCACGCTCGCGGAGAGCCCAGACTGATCAGGCACCCTTGCATAGGCCTGGGCACAGAAACTGAGGCGCCAATCGGGACTGAAGGCGGGGCGACAGTTGTCATCAAGGGCGCCATCTCGGCAAAGATTACTTGCAATGGGCCTCTACAGGCCTCCGTTGGGTCCGGGTGTGGATTGCCAATGCAGTGTTAAGGTTCGAGATGTCCGATCGTCTGAAGATTATGGTCCAGCACATTCTGCCCAAGCAGTGGCTGACCCGGCTTGCCGGGCATATTGCACGCGGACAGCTTGGGGCGATGACAACCGCGCTGATCAGATGGTTCGTGCGCCGCTACGGCGTCGACGTGCGCGAGGCCGACAACGCCGAGGTCGGCAGCTACGCCAGCTTCAACGACTTTTTCACCCGGCCTCTCAAGCCCGGGGTACGGCCGCTGGCGGATGCGGATTTCGCTTGCCCTGTCGATGGCGCGATAAGCCAGTTTGGTGCAATCGACGATTACCACATTGTGCAGGCGAAAGGACATCGCTTCACGACCACTGCGCTGGTGGGTGGCGACGTGGCACTGGCGGCGCTCTTCCGTCACGGCAGCTTCGCCAACCTGTATCTGTCGCCGCGTGATTACCACCGGCTGCATATGCCTTGCGACGGCCGGTTGTTGCGGATGATCCATGTGCCCGGCGCTCTGTTCTCGGTCAATCCGGTTACCGCGCGCGGCGTGCCAAGGCTGTTCGCGCGCAACGAACGGTGGTTTGCCTGTTCGAATCGCCGATCCACGGTCCGTTCGTCATGGTGCTGGTGGGTGCCACCATCGTCGGCAGCATGGCAACGGTCTGGCACGGCGTCGTCAACGGGGCCCGCACCGGTCGGATTGTCGATTGGCGCTATAACGACCGGGACATCGTTCTGCGCCAAGGCGAGGAAATGGGACGCTTTCTGCTTGGCTCGACGATCGTGATGCTGTTTCCGCCGGACAGCATCGTCTTCAACACGGCATGGGCATCGGAACGACCGGTACGTCTTGGGGAAGCTATGGGCGATCGGCCGACAGCAATGCCCGGGCGGCTTTGAACCACGATCATGCCGAGGTGTTACAGTGTTGAGCCCAATCCGGGCACGACGCGGTCGGCGATCACCGTGGCTGCCATCGTAAACTGACAGGGTGCCATACGTTCGACAAAACGCGACCAGCATCAGGGGGTAACACAATGAGCCAGAGAGCGATCGATCGACGTGGCATCCTGAAGGTGGGTGGTCTGGCGTCCGCCGGCGTCCTGCTGGCTGCGCTCGCCGGGGCAGCAGCAGGAACGGAGACGGCAGCCGTCGCAAAACCTTTCGAGGCACAGCCCTTGCCCTTTGTTCCGAAAACCATCGTCGGCCTTTCGGAAAAGCTGCTGGTGAGCCACCACACCAATAACTACGGCGGCGCGGTCAAACGGCTCAGTGCCATTCAGGCAGAGTTTGCGAGGCTCGAGCCGGCTACGGCGCCGGGGTTCGTGATCAACGGTTTGAAGCGCGAAGAACTGCTCGCCTGGAACTCGATGATCCTGCACGAACTCTATTTCGCCGGGCTGGGTGCCGGCAATCGGCCGGGCAGGGTACTTGCGGCAGCGACCGAACGGGATTTCGGCAGTGATGCGCGCTGGCGGGCGGAGTTCGTCGCCATGGGCAAGGCGCTGGGTGGCGGGTCGGGCTGGGTGCTGCTGACCTACAGCCACCGCGACAACCGCCTGACCAATCAGTGGGCAAATGACCACACGATGACGCTGGCTGGTGCCACGCCGATCCTCGCGCTGGACATGTACGAACACGCCTATGCGATGGACTATGGTGCCAAGGCTGCAGCCTATGTCGACGCCTACATGGGCGCGGTGAACTGGGCGGCGGCGGACCGTTTGTACGCCAAGGCGACAGGCTGACAGCGTTCAGATGCTCTGCTGTTTCCGCGATAAGTGTCTCTGCTCATTTTCGGACCCCTTGCGGACACATATGCGCGGCTGCTCCCGACCCAGTTCTCGTCATTCCGCGGACGGGACAGGAACGGCTGATCCTGACAGAAGCGGCCGTTCGACCGAAAAGCGCTGCAAGGCAATCGGGCGCCCTCGCGCCGAACGAGGATCCCACCAGTCCCGGTTCAAAAACCGGCCTTACTCTTGGATGGCCGCACACCCCATCAGCCTGGGCGAGCGCTGCTTCAGAACACCACAAGCGGCTTGGCCGCCGCGTCCGGGGTCAGGACAATATCGCCAAAGCTGGCGTTGGCTTCACCCTGCTGGATGATTGTGTTGGCGATGAACCACACCTGCACGATGCGCCCTGGCATCGGGCCGCCGGCATACTTGGCATAGTCAGCCGCAACATTGCGGCGTTCAGCCAGCCATTTTCCCACGTCCCGCGTGTCAGACCGCACCACCACATGATATTCTCGCCCAGTCCAGCCGGGGAGCGGGCATTCAAACCCAAAGCCTTCAACAAGGCTGGCGCTCCACATGTAGGTGAGATCCTTGCCGTTCTCGAACTTCACCGCAATGCTGAAATAATCATGGTTTGCCGATGCCGTCTCCGGTAACTTTGACGGGATCTGGTCAACCTTCCACCGCCATTGCAAGGTTGTCGCGGCGGTTAACGGCACATCTACATCGCGTGTCAGGATGCCGACATTTTTCTTGGTATGCACGTGCATCCGCCTTTTGGGGCCAGGCGCGCCGCGTGCTGCAGGTGCAATACGATAGATGTCAGCCGGACCGAGCACCGCCAGTTCTGGCAAATAGGCCCAACCTTCGGGCGGCACTGCAAGACCGGGCTTGACGGCCGGAGCAAGGTTCGGTGCCGGCTGCGCAAATGCCGGCAGCGCAAACGCCGCCAGCGCCAACGCCGCTGCCGGCACTATCGATCGCGTGCTTCTGATCATTGCAATGCGTCCCCCCAATCTGCCGTCCGTGGTGTTGCCAGCCAAGGAGTCAAACCGGGACACAGCCCACACAGACAATGAAGCTTAGCCTTTTCACCGGCATTGGCAATTGCCATCCGCACGTACCGGGCCGCGCCATAACCAAACCCGGCGAAAAATCGAAATCCCCATAGCCCAGACTCTGCGGCCCGCGGGTTCACCAGCAAGCTTCACAGCCTGGCAGATGCCAGAGGATGACCGCTCGGCTTCCACCTAGCCGTCGGCCAAGCGGCACACTGCAAGGCTTATGACACGCTGATCGCCCTGCCGCAGCAGGCGCCAAACCCCAGCCATTCAACGATGCCGCTCAACATTACGACGGAATGTCGGCCTCTGCCGAAAGCCGACGTACAGCGACCTCGCCAGGAATGACGGGTAAGTCCCAGACGGCGATGTCAGCCTAAGGCCTGATTTCGCACGCCGGTCCACAGCCGGCAGCGCTTCTACCTTCCCTTCACCCTGTGGATCGACGCCAAAGCGGGACCCCAGTACTCATGCGGCTTAAGCGCATAATAATGCTTAAATAAATAAGCTTTGCGGCGGGGGTACGGTCAGCGCCGATCGCGACCCCCATCTTTTGCAAAATTTCGCTTGATTGTAGCGGGTTATCACAATTCTACCGGGGTCCTGCTTCGGCGCCGATCCACAGCATCAGAATTAATTGCTTGCGATGTTTTGTAGAGGAGTCATTATTCGGCTCGTTTTGGCAAATTAGAACGCGGTAGGTCATCCGTTTTCGGTCATCGTGAGCCCTCGAAGTCGCCGTGCCGGCCAGCGCCCGCGGTAAAGCGGCGTGCACCGGCCCTGCCCTCAGCCTGTACGATGGGGGCGCCCAGACGGCCTTCGAGTTGAAGCGCCTCGTCAAGCGGCAGGTTCCACTGCGCGAAGGCAGAGTGTCTGTCGGCGACCATGCACTGCTGAGGAAAGCTCGCTATCTCGTGGGCGAGTCGTTCCGCAGCTTGGCGCGAGGTACCATCAGGCACGACGCGATTGGCGAGGCCAAACGACAGCGCCTCCATTGCGTCCACGGGCCGCCCGGTCAGGATCATGTCGAGCGCGCGCGCTTGGCCAACAATACGGGGAAGGCGGACCGTTCCGCCGTCGATAAGCGGCACGCCCCAGCGGCGGCAGAACATCCCGAACGTGGCGCTCTCCTCCGCCACACGCAAGTCGGCGAGTAGCGCCAGCTCCAGCCCGCCGGCCACCGCGTAACCGGCGACCGCCGCAATCAACGGCTTGCTGAGCAGGATACGGCTAGGCCCCATTGGACCATCTCCTCCGCCGGACGGATCGACGTCGAGCGAGCGGTTGCGGTCGTCAACCGACGACAGGTCCGCGCCAGCGCAGAATACGCCGTGATCGCCCCAAAGAACGGCGACGCGCTGATCTTCGTCTGCCTCGAACGCCTTAATGGCGGCGCGCAGCCCATCAGCCATCTCGCGGTCGACGGCGTTGCGGCGTTCGGGGCGCGACATGATGATGGTGGTCACGGGGCCGTCACGCTCCATGCGTACGGTGCGTTCGCGTCGATCGTCGTTCATGTCTACCTCCTCGTCCGATTGTTTCGGGTCGCTGGTTTCACGTGGGACGACGTATCGCGCGGCGTAAAACGCCGAGGTAGTGGTGCGACAGCGCGTCGTGGTGATCGTAGAAGCCTTGTGCGCGCAACAAGCGGTGCATCTTCGCCAAGTGATATGGCTATCGGGTCCTCGCACGCACCCGGCGTCAGGTCTGCCTGGCTTCCATATCGCGGATCAGTTCACGCGCCTCGTCTCCTTCCGGGATCGGGCGACCGCTATCGCGCCACTCGACGGCGGCCTTGAAGCCTTCGGCCTGTGCATAGCGACGGAACCATAGTCCTTCGGGATTGTGGCGCGTAATGCCATCAAACACCGTCGCCATCGTTTGCGACTGTTCCAGCCCCATCGTCAACATAACCTGGTTCACGACCAGCTTGTGCATCGCCAGATGACTGCGTGGCACGCCGGCGATGCGATCAGCCATTGTCATCGTCGCCGTCTCGAGTTCGGACAGTGGTACCGACATTGTCGCGAGGCCCCATTCGGCGGCCTTTTTTCCGTCAATGATGTTCCCGGTGAACATCATCTGCTTGGCACGCATCGACCCAAGGCGATAGGTCCACATTGCAGTCGTCGGGCAACCCCATACCCTCGTGGGCATATAGCCGATGCGCGCATCATCGGCCATGATCAGCAGGTCGCAGCATAAGGCGATGTCGCTGCCGCCCGCCACGGCGGCGCCATGCACCTTCGCGATGGTCGGCTTGCTGCTCCGCCACAGTGTCATGAAATCTTCGGTGTTGCGCTTCATGTGCGCAAAATCGTCCATCGGTTCCCACGGATACCGTTCCTGCTGGCAGGGATGGTCGATCATGGTCTCGGCAGATCCCACCAAGTCATATCCGCCACAAAAGCCCTTCCCGGCGCCCTCGACGATTATCACATGGATCGCGTCGTTGCGTTCGGCCCACTCAATTGCGTGACGGATGTCGCCGGGCATCGCTGCGCTAATCGCGTTGAGGCGGTGTGGACGGTCAAGCAGCAGGCGCGCAACGCGCGGATTGTTCGCATCCGGCTCAATCTGCAGCGTCTCGAATTTCGGCATCAGGCATCTCCTGTTGTCTCCGTCAGAACGACGGGCGATGGATTGCGTGCGCTCCGACTATGATCGACCGGCCTTTGGGCGAAGGATCGATATGATCCGACAGCAATTGATGGCTATCTGCCGGCGAACACTTCGGTGACGCAGCTTGTTCGCAGTGCGGTGATTGTTACAGAAAGTCGTATGACCAGGTGATGGGACCGCGTTTGCCCGAGGCGCCGCGCAGTGGCGAGCCTAGGCCCGCGCTGACGCCATCCGCAGTGTCTCGCCATAGCCGCCGCGGACTTCGAGGCGATTTACCAGCCCCGCCCGCGCCAGCACAGCATGAAAACGTTTCAAACGGTAACACGGCACATACAGCAGCAAATGGTGCTCGGCATGATAGTTGACCCAGTAAGGCGCGAGGAACGCCCGTGTGAACCAATCGACGCGCGTGGTACGCGCGACGCGCCACGGATCGCTCGACGGCAGCACGGCATGTTCGGCGATATTGCGGATCCGGGTCACCGCCTGCTGCCAAGTCAGCAGAGGCACTACCCACAACAACGGATACAACCACCAGTATCCTGCGAAGGCGAGGATGCTGAACAGCGCGGTATTGACGATGACCGGCCGGCCGAGTGCCTGCCAAAAATACCGCAGGCGGGCAGGAACGGGCTGCATCGGCTTGCCCAGTGCCGCACGCAACTGCGACCGCCGCTGCTTGAAGCCTGTTTGGCCGGTCAGATCGCGGATCAGCTTTCGGCGCATGCTTGCGCGTGTCGTCGGAAATTTGGCGGAAAGGTGGAGATCGGGATCGTTTTCGGCTTGGGCGTATTTGTGATGTTCGAGATGATAGGCACGATAAGCCAGCGTGTCGGCGGCGACCGAATAGCCGCAGAGCCATTGGCTTAGCCACATATTGACGCGCGGGCTGACTGCCAGCCCGCCATGGGCACCTTCATGCATCAGAATTGACAGTCCCAATTGCCGACTACCGATGACGGCGATGGCGAACAGGATTGTCAGCGGGTTTGGCAACCAAGCCACCAATGCCATGGCGGCAGCGATCACGCCCCAGCAATGAACGATCATTCCAACGCCGCGCCAGGTTGACCGTGCACGAAGGTCGCGGAGCTGGTCCGCTGTGAGATGCCTGTGGAGATTGACCCGATGTGCAGGCATATCGGCGGCTACTATTGTAGACATGGCGGCTCCTCACTATTATGTGGCGTATAATGACGCATATAGACAAATAATGCAACATATTTCCTTCGGCGATTTGCCGCAGCCTGGCGCTCGGGCCATCGTCCTCGATCTTGTTGCGCGCGGTGACCATCCCACCGTAACGACCGCAGTACTGGTCAAGGCCGGGGCGGCATTCGGCATCGAGGCGACAGGAATGCGGACCGCTATTGCAAGGCTGCGGGCCGATGGCCGGCTGATCCAGATCGAGCGGGGCATCTATGCACGTGGGCCTCAAGCAGAACCGATTGGCCGGCGCTTGCGCGGTTGGCGTGATGTCATTGATCGGCAAATTGTCTGGGATGGTGGCTGGCTTCTGTCCGTCACGGGTGCGGCAGAACGCACTGACCGTACTACATGGCGACGGACGCTGCGTGCATTCGACCTGGAGGGTTTCGACGAAGCCGAGACAAATCTATGGATAAGGCCCGACAATCGCGCAGGTGGTGCGGCAGCGACCCGCGCGGCGCTAACGGATTTGGGTGCTGCACCCACGCTGTTCCTCGCCCGCGTTGAAGATCTCGATGCGGGCCGGGATTCACAGCTACGCTCGGAATGGCGCGAAGCGCGGCAAGATGCCGACTATGGCGCGCTTACGCGCGCGCTGGCAGAACATCGACAGCGCAGCACCGGCGAGCCCCTGGCCACGGTTGCCGCGACGACGCTGGTATTAGGCCGCGAGGCAATTCGACGGATCATTCGCGACCCGCTGCGTCCTGACGGTCTCGGCGGGGTCGATGCGTTGCGCGAACTCGTCAGCGAGATGGTCCTTTACGATGTAGTGGGGCAAGCGGCCTGGCGGGCGTATCTAAATTTGCCAGCAATCGCGTAACGGCGACTTTTGAGGCGCAAGCCGACCAGCCAGCGTTTCGTCCCACCGTCAGACGAATGTGGCACGGCGTGCTCAGCAATGGTGGCCAACGCGGACTAGCCGCAAATCCGGAGCTGCGCCGCCGAGCCCGTTCCGCTATTTCAACAACTCGTCGGAAGTGATTCGTCTCGTCGTGATGATGTACGTTAGAGCGGTTTCTTATCGACGTGAATCGTTGGGGATTCACCGTCCGTGCGAGCCAACCCTGAACCTTGTTCGATGGACAAGGAGCCAAAGCTGACTTTGCCATCCTCGCTGTAAAAACGCTCTGAACAGTAATCCCGCGTAAAATCGCGTCAAATAACTATATAGTTTGAATAATATCTGGTTTTGGAGGGGTCGCGCTTCGCGCGGAGAATGACCCCGGCCAGAAGGTCAAAACGTCATTAAAAACGATTTCTTACGATGTTTTGGGGAGGGGTCATTGTTCGGAACGATTTCACACCGCTGCTACTCAGACCCCATAGCCGTCGGCCGCCACGTCGCTTGCGGGTGACGCCAGTCGATGCCTTCAAGCATGCACGCCATCTGTGATGCCGAGATCGCCACCACGCCATCGACAGCAGCGGGCCAGACGAACCGGCCACGCTCCAGGCGTTTGGCGTAAAGCGACTTCCCCAGTGCATCGTGCCACAAGATCTTGACCAGATCGCCGCGCTGGCCGCGGAAGATGTACAGGTCGCCGGCGTGCGGATCGCGATGGAGACCCTGCTGCACCTGCAGCGCCAGGCCGTGCATCCCGCGCCGCATATCGGTGTGGCCGGTGGCGATCCAGATCCAGACACCGCCCGGAACCGGGATCATCGCGCCAGCGACCGCAATACCATCGTTACCAGCTTCGCCGGCGCATCGGCGGCGATCCGCACCACCGCGCCGCCGACCTCGATTACGATCGCTGCCTTGGGTGGTGACGCCGGCACCGCTGCCGCATCAGATGCGATCATCACGGCAGCAAATCCATGGCCCTCACGCTGAGCCTCCCGCTCACCGTCATAGGAGCCGCCACCGAATTGCCGTCGCCAGCGGTAGATCTGGCTCAAGCTCAGGTCCGCCGCCCGCGCAATCTCGGCCACCACGGCGCCGGGAGCAAACGCTGCCGCGATAAATCCCAGCTTCTGCTCGTCGCTGCACTGCCGCCGGCGCTCGGCGCCCGAAAACACCGTGATCTAACCCATCGCACCGTCGCTAACATCGGTGCAAACACCAGTGCTTGCACCGATGCTACGTCGCGGCACCCGCCAAACCAGGCAAGGCGGCCTGAGGTGGTCCCGGAAAACTGGACAGGGTGTTAAGCTATTCCCGATCTGAAGGATTGACGGGAATGAAGACGACGAGAAAGCGCTACAGCTCGGATTTCAAGGCC
>NZ_BMJM01000020.1 GCF_014643455.1 Sandarakinorhabdus glacialis | reverse complement strand
ACCAGATCAATCAACTCAGGTTTCGTAAGCCCCTCAAGATCCTCGCGATTCATGGAAAGGATGAATCACGGACAGCCCGGTTTGGCAAGGGGGTGAGTAATTACCCGAACTCTCGAGCCAGAGCACATCGATCAAGCGGATCATATCGGCGCCCGGAGCTAACTCGATGGCGGGAGGAAGCCGTTCGAGACAGCCGGCACCCCGCGGCACGCCATCGTGCAAGCGGCCGCGATCATTGGCCGCCATCCAGACACCATAGCCGAGCGCGCGGCCGAGGTCGCGGAGCCACGCCTGGACCTCGGAATGGCTACGATCGATCTCGGCACCGCCAATGTTCGGCTTGACACTGCGCACGGCCTCTTGTTTCGCTGCATCAAGCCGGACGATCCAATCATCGGCGCTGGTCGCGCCAGCACTCGGCGCCAGGTAGCGTCCCGATTCGACATCAAACAAAAAACCGCCGACCGCGCCAAGGTCATTGGAAAACAAATGCCGGTATCGGGCATTGAGCGTCGCGGACGCCATCGCGCAGAGCGAGATAATGCAGCCAGAACCCGAGCTTTGCTTTGGCTCCGGTGACCGCGTTACAGCCGTTCACGATTGCGGTGTTGAACGGCGCGACATGCGTTGGGAGCAAAAATACAAGAGGTTGGCAACCGCCGGCCTCATACCCTTGATCGCCCGTGCGTCGATTGCCCGGATCGCTGTAAGAATTTATGCCTTCTCGTTGCAACCGCAACACCGAGCAAGTAGACGCACGAAAGCGCGTTGGTTCTCCGAATTCTCGTAAATGTCGGAGATACGAAGCTTTGGCTTCCACAAAAATGCGTGCTCGGCGCCTTTGGAGATCTGGCGCTGCTCAGCTATCGAATGGACGACCGCCTCGAGCGATGATCTGCGATAAGCGACGCCACGACAGTCGGCTTCGATTTTCGCGACGACCTGCTCTATACCTCGGCCGATCGAGCGAAAACTATTGATGCGCTGATCACACAGGAACCAGCTTTTGTACGTCGCCGCCGGGTCGTCGCGCCAGCGTTCGATGGTGAGTTGCAGCAAATCGACCGGTGCATCCGCTTGAGCGACACTCACTTGGGCTTGCGCGAGGAACTGTGCAAGCTGACGATCTGCCATCTGCCATCTGCCATCCGACTGCCGCAGCACCCCGGTCTGCACCCCCTTGCCCTCGGCAAGCGCACCCTTTTTCGGCTCGATCGTATAGCGATAGGTTTCGGTCGAAATCGCCATCGGCTCTCAGGAAGAGTGGCAGGTGAGCGCCCTGTGCAGCAGCGTGCCCTGCAAGGAAAGGCAAACAGCGACGCGGGACAAGTCATACGAGCGGTCGTATGATTGCTCGATCAATCTGGTATACTGCAGCTGCGCGCCAAGGCGGCAGCTGCTTTTTCATCTCTCGCCAACCGCTCGGAACAAGCGCAGACTGCGTGCAGTCCGCAGTTTGGGGAAGCGCAAATGGCAACGCAGTTGCAGCACGACGACAGCTTGGCGCTTCTCGATGTTAGCCGCATGGAAATATGGCGCGACGACGCCTGGCGAGCGCCGTTCCAGCGCCTGTTGACCGAGGCGCCGGTGCACTACTGCGCCGACAGCATATTCGGGCCGTACTGGTCGATTACCCGCCACGCCGACATCATGGCGGTAGAAGCGCATCCCGAGATTTTCTCGTCGAGCTACGAGTATGGCGGTATCACGATCGCTGACATCCTCGGCGACATGAACCTGCCGCAGTTTATCGCGATGGACCGACCCAAGCATACTGGGCAGCGCCGCGTCGTATCGCCCGCGTTCGGCCCGGCCGAAATTACGCGCATGGCAGCTTCCATCCGGCAGCGCACCACCGAGTTGCTCGACACTCTGCCCTTTGGGAAAGAGTTCGACTGGGTCGATACCGTTTCAGTCGAGCTAACCACCGGCATGCTGGCAATCCTGTTCGATTTCCCGTGGCAGGACCGGCGGCTGCTGACCCTGTGGTCAGACTGGGGCGGCGACATCGAGGCGGCGGTCGATCCGGTACGCGCACCGATCCGGCACCAGCACCTGCTCGACATGACCGAATATTTTGACCGACTATTCGCCGAGCGGAAAGCCCGTGCACCCACCGGTGACCTGATCTCGATGATGGTCCATTCCGACGCGATGGGCGACATGAAGTTTAAGGAGCGCACCGGCAATTTGATCCTGCTGATCGTCGGCGGCAACGACACGACACGCAACTCGATGTCGGGTTCGATCCATGCCTTTCACCAATATCCGGACCAATGGGACAAATTGCTCGCCGACCCCTCCCTGATTCCGGCGGCCGTGCCCGAGGCAATTCGCTGGCAGACGCCGCTGTCCCACATGCGCCGTACCGCAAACCAGGATACCGAAATCGCCGGCACGCCGATCGCCAAAGGTGAGAAGGTCGTCCTCTGGTATATCGCTGCCAACCGGGAAGAGAGCGTCTTTCCGGGCGCCGAACGCCTCGACATCAGCCGTGCCAATGCTAGGCGGCATCTGTCGTTCGGCTTCGGCATTCACCGCTGCGTCGGCGCCCGGCTCGCTGAACTTCAGCTCCAGATCCTGTTTGAGGAAATGGTTGCACGAAAGTGGCGGGTGCGCGTCACGGGCGAGCCCGCCTACGTGCCGCAGAGCTTTGTGCATGGCTACACGCGTCTGCCAGTGATGATCGACCGCAGCTGATCGGGCTGCTTCGCGAGGCCACTTCACCATACTGACTCGGGCTCGATAACTAACATCGGCAATTCATTTTGCAGGCATCGAGCATCAACAAAGCGGTACAGGTGCTGGTGCTGAACGGTCAACCTTCGTCAAAATGGAGGCCATCTATGGTGCGCGAAGGCGAGGCGCCAGACCAACGTCCTCGTCTTCCAGCTCGGCAAATACCGCTACATGAATTTCGTCCGCATCGGCGTGCCGCTCAACCTTGTCACCTGGGTGGTCGGTGTTGTGACGATCCCGTACTTCTTTCCATTCTGAGGCTGCGTCACGGGGTCGTTGGAAGTACTTGCTTCAGCTCAATGCAGGACTGGGGATGGCGGCAAGCGCGCGAGACGCGACGATCGCCAGGCAAGGATACGCTCTATGCTGCCGCCCTGGACGATGACTGAGAACAGCACAACGACATAGGTGGCAGCAAGGGCGACGGATCGTGCATTGCCATCAGCCTGCTGAATCGGATGACATACAAGGCGTCGGCGCATTGGTGTACGCAAGGGGACCATCAATCAGACGGCCATGTTTCCTCTGGCCAGTCTCGCGCTGTATGGATTACGCGAAGGATAGCGACGACCTCGCCAGCGTCGCGCGGAACGATTTCGTAGGCGATGACGTAAGGCAGCCCCGTCACAGATTTTTCGTAGGTGCCGGCCACCCTTCCCGGACGCCCGGTGGCAAAAAATGTTCAATCTGGGCAGCCGCCTTACGCAGGCGATCCACGACCCGAGTGGCGGCAACGGGATCATCGCCGGCAAGATGTACCAACTGCTTCTTGAGATCGTCGAGGGCGTCACGCGACCAGAGTATAGGTCGTGTCACGAGTTCCACGCACTCCGGGCAGCTTCGACGGCGGCAGTCAACTCAGCGAAGGCAACATCGTTCGAGACGAGATGACCTGCTGCGACGTTGTCTCGTCCGCGCTTGATCCCTTCGATGATCGCCTGCTCTCGATCCAGGTAGCGATCCACCGCTTCAGCCACCAAGAACGAACGGCTGCGACGCGTTTCACGCGCCAGCTGACCGAGGCGCTCCTTGGTCTCCGCGGTCACCCTGATGGTTATGGTGGTCGGTGCCGTTATTGTCGCGCTCCAGTGCCGGTTTGTACACAATGTAGCACATACCGTTTGTGGCGCCGACCAGCGCCGTCGCGGACGACATTGATATTTGCCACTGTGACATTGCCACACTCGGGGGACGAGTGTCCGTAAGTGGACGGTGTATGCATCTACGGCCATCTAAAAATGTCCCATAGTGCCCCGACAAGGCTTACGGCTATCGCACGGGCCTGGATGTCCGGTGTCGCAACTTTGGCCAGCGTCGCAAGTTGGAGTGATGAACACGTGCCGACCAAACGCCATATGTTCGCTCAAGGGTTAGTCGTCGATGGCCTGTAAACAAAGTTCGCCGCGCCGGGGCATACCTACTCAGGCTGTCGCGACGCGCGGATTTCGGGTCGCGTCAGACCATGGTTCCCGCAGATTTCTCGCGTCAGGCGCCCCGCTGCCGGTAATTTTCGTAGGCGCCTGCACAGGCCCGCAGTCGTCGCTTGATCCCGCAGGTCGCGCCGCGTCGAGCATCGCCGATATGTTCTGGGTCGTGCTGGCACTGAGCATCGTCGTGTGGCTCGCCGTAATCGGCGTTGCGATCTACGCAATGCGACGCAACCGCGACATCGCGTCCGATCACACCGGCCTATGGCTCATCTTGGGCGGCGGCGTCATCATTCCCACGGTCGTGCTCTCGGTGCTCCTTGTCTGGAGCCTCGGCGTGATGCCGACCTTGCGTGAGCCTTCGCGACCGCCGGCTCTGGTCGTCGAAATCTCGGCTGAGCGCTTCTGGTGGCGGGTGCGTTACCGAGATGCCAACCTGGTCGTGGACAGCGCCAACGAGCTTCGTCTGCCGCTCGGCGAGCCTGTCGAGATCATTCTGACCTCGCCCGATGTCATCCACAGCTTCTGGGTGCCCAATCTGGCGGGCAAGATGGACGCCATTCCGGGCCGCACCACGCGTCTGCTGCTCGAGCCAGAGCGCGTTGGCCGCTTTCGGGGCCAGTGCGCCGAGTTCTGCGGCACCAGCCACGCCCAGATGGCTTTTGCCGTCGAGGTCATGCCTCGCGCCGGCTTCGACCGCTGGATCGCTGCCGAAGCCCGGCCTGCCGTGCCGCTTGCCGGTGCTGTGCTGTTCGAGACGCACGGCTGCGGCGCCTGCCACATGATCCGCGGCACGGCGGCGCGCGGCACGGCCGGGCCTGACCTGACGCATGTCGGTTCCCGTCGCACGATCGCTGCGGCGGCGCTGCCGATGCGCGAAGCCGATCTGATCCGCTGGATTGCCCACACCGAGGATGTGAAGCCCGAAGTCAACATGCCCAGTTTCGCGATGCTCCCCCGCCGCGACATCGAGGCGTTGGCGACCTATCTGCTGGCGCTCAAGTGAGCGCGGAAGATGCCCTGGCTGAAACGCGCCGCGTCGGTGCCGAGCAACTGCGCGCCGTGTGGAAACGGCCCGGAGGCTGGCGACGCCTGTCGTCCGTGAACAATTCCGACGTCGGGCGCTGGTTCGCGTTCGCCTGCCTTGTGTTCATGCTTACGGCAGGGGTGATGGCGCTGCTGCTCCGGGTCGAGCTTGCCACGCCGGCGCAGGATGTGTTGAGCGCGCGCCAATACAATCAGCTGTACTCGCTGCACGGCTCGGTGATGATGTTCCTCGTCGCGGTCCCGATCTTCGAGGCGATCTCGATGCTGCTGCTCCCCGCTATCCTCGGCGCGCGCGAACTGCCCTTTCCGCGGCTCGGTGCAATGAGCTTCTGGGGGTTTGCGCTCGGCGGGCTGTTTGTCATCGGATCGATCTTCTTCGATGCCGCCCCCGACGCCGGCTGGTTCATGTATCCCCCGCTTTCGACACAGGTTTCGGGGGTGGGCTCGGATGTGTGGTTGCTCGGCCTCGGCTTTATCGAAATCACCTCGATCGCCGCCGCCGTCGAGTTGATCACCAGCGTGCTCAAGGTGCGGCCGCCCGGAATGCGGCTCAACTTCATCCCGCTCTATGCCTGGTATGTGCTCGTCGTCGGCGCCATGGTCATCTTTGCCTTTCCGCCGCTGATCGCCGGCAGCCTGCTCTTCGAGCTTGAGCGCGAACTTGACATGCCGTTTTTCGATCCGACGCGGGGCGGCGATCCAGTGCTATGGCAGCACCTGTTCTGGATTTTCGGTCACCCGGAGGTCTACATCATTTTCCTGCCGGCGATCGCGATCACTGCGATGATCGTGCCCACCGTCGCCCAGCGGCCGATCATCGGTTATTCGTGGATCGTGCTTTCCGCCGTCGGAACCGGCTTCCTGTCGTTCGGGTTGTGGGTCCACCACATGTACACGACGGGGCTTCCCAACATCAGCCTCGGCTTCTTTTCGGCGGCGAGCCAGGCAGTCGTCATCCCAACCGGCGTCCAGATCTTCGCCTTTATCGCCACATTGCTTGCCGGCCGGGTGACACGCTCGACGCCGATGCTGTTCATTGCCGGCGCCTTCGCCATATTCGTCGCCGGCGGGCTGACCGGCGTCATGGTGGGGCTGGCGCCGTTCGACTGGCAGGCGCACGACACGTACTTCGTCGTCGCCCACCTCCACTACACGCTGTTCGGTGGCGCGGTGCTGCCGATCATCGCCGGCATCTATTATTTCTACCCGCTGATCACCGGTCACATGCTGTCCGACACGCTCGGCCGGTGGAGCTTCTGGCTGATCTTTATCGGCTTCAACGTCACCTTCCTGCCGATGCACCTGACCGGCCTCATCGGCATGCCGCGCCGGGTCAACGCCTATCCCGCCGAGATTGGCTGGCAGGCGCTCAATCTGGTCTCGACCATAGGCGCCTTCGTCATCGCCGCCGGCTTTGCGGTCTTTGTCTGGGACCTGTTCCGGTCGAAGCGCGATCAGCCCGAGCGGCCGCGCAACCCGTGGAATGCGGGGACGCTGGAATGGGCTGTGTCGGTGCCCGAGGAAAGCTGGGGGGTGCGTTCGGTGCCCGAGATCAGTTCGCGCTACCCGTTGTGGGATGAACCCGAAATTGTCGGGCGCATGGACCGCGGCGAGTTTTTCCTCCCCGACGCGCCGACCGGTCACCGTGAAACATTGATCACCAGCGTGCTCGACGCGACGCCGAGCCACGTGCTGCGCGTCAGTGGCGACAGTTTTGTGCCTATCCTTGCGGCCTTCGGGCTGGGCGGCTCGTTCATCCTGCCGGTTTTCAAACTCTATTGGTTTGCGCTTGCCTCCGGGCTGGTCGGCATCGCGGCGATTGTCTGGTGGCACTGGACGACGACCGCGCAGCCGCCTGAAAAGAATGCGCGCGACGCGGGGATGGGCCTCACGCTGCCGGTCTATGTCTCGGGGCCGTCGTCGACCGGCTGGTGGGCGACCTGGATCACCATGCTTGCGCTTCTAACTGCCTTCGTCAGCCTGGTTTTCGCCTATTTCTACTATTGGACGATCTGGCCGGTCTTTCCCGAAACGACCCCCGCCGCGGCGCCGCACTGGGGCGGGCTTGCGCTGCTGGGCGTCGCGTGGGGGCTGACAATCACGGGCCTCAAGTTGAACCAGCGCGGCCATGCGGCGTCGTTTCGCGCGGCCTTTGTCACGGCCTTCGGCTGCGCTCTCGCCGGGGGCGCGCTCTTTCAGTGGGCGCCTTTTGCGGCGGGAATGGACCCGACCGTCCATGCCTATCCGGCGATCGTCTTCGTGCTGCATTTCTGGATTACCATCCATGCAGCGCTCGGGGCGCTGATGCTTGGCTATTGCGTCGCCAAAAGCTGGGACGGTCGCCTGACCCGCGACTATGATGCCGACGTCTGGAATACGTTGCTTGTCTGGCACTTTACTCTCGGCATGGCGTTCGTCGCGGCAGCGGTAACCGGCCTGTATCCGGGAGCGACCTGAGCCATGGCAGGTGACGAGGACGAACAGGAGCTTGGCACCGAAGTAGCGGCGCTGCTGTGGATTGCCCTCGGCCCGGCGATCTGGACAGCGCATTTCCTCGGTGTCTACATCACCGGCGCCGTGCTCTGCGCCAAGACACCCGCTGTCGCGCTCGGCACGACGCGGATCGTCACCGTGCTTCTCACGCTGGCGGCGCTGGCGATGCTCCTCGTACTGCTCCGGCTGGCCTGGCGACGCTGGGATGTGGTTCGGCACGGCGATATCCTGCACGAAGGCGACAGCGTCGAGGACCGCCACCGTTTCGGCGGCCATGCGGCCTTCCTGCTCACCGGGCTGGCCATCATCGGCGTCCTGATGATGGCGCTGCCGCCCTTCTTCATCGACACGTGCCGATGATCCGCGGGCCGATGAACCGCTGGACGCTGGGTGCGATCGGCGCGGCACTGCTGGCGCAGGCCTGGATCGGGCCGCTGGCGCTATGGGCCAAATTCGCCTTTGCCGGCCACATGGCTGCGCACATGACGGTCGTCGCCATCGCGGCACCGTTCCTGGCGCTGGCGCTAGACCGGCCGCTCGATCGTGCTGCGCGCGTTTTGCCCTGGGCGTTTTCACCCATTCTCGCGTCGACAATCGAGATGGTCGCCGTGTGGGGCTGGCACGCCCCTGTCGCGCACGCCGCCGCTGGACGCTCACCGGCGGTGTTTGCCGCCGAGCAGGCGAGCTTTCTTGTCGCCGGCATCTGGTTGTGGGGGGCGGCGCTGCCACGCGATCGGGGTCGCATGGCCGGCGGTGTCGTCGCGCTGTTGTTGACGGCCACCCACATGACGCTGCTCGGTGTTCTGATCCTATTGAGCCCGCGTCTGCTTTATGGCCATGCCGCCAGCCTTGCCGACCAGCAGACCGGCGGCGCCATCATGCTCGGCGTCGGCGGCGCTGCCTATCTGGCCGGAGGGCTGGCGCTTTTGGCGCGGTTGCTCGATGACCGGCGCGCAGCATGATCCGCATGTCCGCCATCGTGCGCCACGGAATGATCCTAGCATTGATCGCGGTCGTTGCGGCCGCTGTGCTTATTGCGATCGGGCTTTTCCCGGTGTCGGCGCGGCTGGGCCATCTGCCCGGCGTCGGCTGGCTGCTGCACACGACCTATCAGCGGTCAGTCGATTTCTGGTCGGCGGGTATCGACCCGCCGCCGCTCGACGACCCGGCGCTGGTTCAGTTGGGTGCCGCGCATTTCGAAAGTGGCTGCCGCGCCTGCCACGGCGCCCCCGGCATTCCCAACGGCGCGTTGGCCGCCGCCATGCTGCCGCCGCCGCCGCACATCACGCACGCAATCAAGGGCTGGGACGACGCCGAGCTGTACTGGATCGTCCGCGAGGGCGTGAAGATGTCGGGGATGCCGCACTGGCCTGCGGTTGCGCGCGACGATGAACCCTGGGCGCTGGTGGCGTTCCTGCGCCGTGTGCCCCGGATTCGCGGCACCGAATACATCCGCCTGGCCCAGGCCCCCGCCGGCCGGGTGGCCGAACTCGGCGCCATCGGGCGGGTCGCCAATTGTGCCCGCTGCCACGGCATGGACGGCGTGCCGCCCATGCCGGGTGTCGTGCCGCGCATCGATGGCCTTTCGGCCGCCTATCTCGCGCAGACGCTGAGGGCCTATGCCGCGCGGCGACGCGACAGTGGGATCATGGCGGTGCAGGCAGTCGGGCTGTCCGAAACCGAAATCGCCGCGCTTGCCCGCTATTATGCCGCTGCGCCGGTGGCGGCGATGACGGTGGCGGCGCCGACGAAGCCGGCGCTCGTCGAACAGGGGCGCCGCATCGCGCTGGGCGTGTCGGCGCGCCGGCTTCCGGTCTGCGCCGCCTGCCATGGCCCCGGCACGCGTCCGAAAAGCCCGTTGTTCCCGGTCCTTGCCGGGCAACCCCAAGTCTATCTCGCACGACAACTGCACTTTTTCCGCGCTCGGAATCGCGGCGGCACCTCGCACGTCACCCTCATGTTCCCGATCGCGCGCCAGCTGGAGGACGAGGACATCGACGCGCTTGCCGCTTATTACGCCTCGCTGCGGCGGGGCGGGTGAGCGCGCCGGGGCGGGAACTTGACACGGGCCACGCGCATTGACGTCGACGACGTTGCAGCGGTTTCCAGATTTTGGTGGCGGGCGCTGGTCTCGAATGGAAGATGGAGAGGCGAACATGCCGGCTGCGCACGACCAGGAGGTGGCGAAAGCGCTTCACCCGTTGCATGCGGCGCTGTTGGCGGGGGTCGCTCCACTGCTTGTCTGCGCGTTGCTGAGCGACTGTGCCTATGCCACCACCCAGGAAACCCAATGGGCCAATTTTGCTTCGTGGCTGCTCGTCGGCGGCCTCGTGCTGGCAGGCGTAGTGGTGCTTTGGGCACTTATCGACCTGTTGCGAAAGAGACACCGGACAAGATCGCGCATCCTTTACACGGTCATCGTGCTGGCGATGGTCGCTCTGGGTTTCCTGAGCGCTCTCGAGCACGCCAAGGATGGCTGGGGGGCCATGCCGCAAGGGCTGATACTGTCTGCCATCGCCGCGCTGCTGGCGATCGTGGCGACCTGGATCGGCTTTTCAGCATTGCGCACAGGAGGCGCACGATGAGGCGCGTTGCAAGCGGCGCAACGATCGCCATCGCCGTCCTGCTGTCGGCCTGCGGCGACGACCCTACCCCCCCGACCTATGGCACAACGCCCGAACTACCGGCGCCGCAACGCGGGCTGCTGCCGAGCATGAAAATTGCCGCCAAAACGGGCTGGGGCAACGATCGCCCAACCGTTCCGGATGGCTATGCTATCACCGCTATCGCCACCGGCCTCAGGAGCGCGCGGCAGGTTCTTGTCTTGCCCAACGGCGACATTCTCGTTGCGGAGGGCAAGGGCGGCGAGGATGCACCAGCGTTGCGCCCGAAGGATATTATCGCCGGCTATTTGAAGGAGCAGGGCGCCAGCCCTTTGAAGCCCGGCAACCGGCTGACCTTGCTGCGCGATGCCGACGGCGACGGCTCCTATGAAGGGCGGACGGTTTTCGCCGAAAATCTCAACGCGCCCTATGGGCTCGCCCTGATCGGTAACCGGCTTTACGTCGCAAATCAGAATGCGCTGGTCCGGTTCGATTACAGCCCGGGTCAGTCCCGGGCCAGTGGCGCGCCGGTCAAAATTGCCGACCTGCCGTCGGAGATCAACCATCACTGGACCAAGGCGCTCACCGCCAGCGCCGACGGGCTCAGTCTCTATGTCGGCATCGGATCGAACAGCAATGTCGGTGAGCGCGGCATGATGGCCGAACAGGACCGCGCCATGATCTGGCAGGTCGACGCCGGGAATGGCGCGCACCGGCCGTTTGCGACGGGCCTGCGCAACCCCGCGGCGCTGGCAATCCAGCCCGGCACGGGCCAGCTATGGGCGGTGGTCAACGAGCGCGACGAGCTCGGCCCCAATCTGGTGCCGGACTATCTGACGTCCGTGCGGCAGGGCGGCTTCTATGGCTGGCCCTACAGCTACTGGGGCAAGAACGTCGATCGCCGCATCCAACCGCAGGATCCGCGGGCCGTTGCCACTGCCCTTGCGCCGGATTTTGCCCTCGGCGCGCACGTGGCCGCGCTTGGCATTGCGTTTTCGGCGCCGGCGATGGGCACTCGCTATGAAAACGGGGTGTTTGTGGGCGAGCATGGCAGCTGGAACCGGGATGTGCCGGTTGGCTACAAGGTCGTCTTCGTGCCGTTCCGCGATGGGCGGCCCGCCGGGCCGCCGGTCGATTTCGTGACCGGCTTTCTGCAGCCTAGTGGCAAGGCACGTGGCCGCCCGGTGGGTGTCGCCATAGACCCGCGCGGCGCGTTGATCGTAGCGGACGACCTGTCCAATACGATCTGGCGGGTCGCGCCGGTTCAAGCCGTCGCGGAGGGTGTTCGGTTGCCCGACTGATCCCTTCGAGCGGGCCGGGCAATGATTGGCCGTGGCGGCGCTGGCGCTGGGCAATCGTCGCCGGCGACCTTAATATCCTTTGCAAGGAGAGGTCATCGCAAGGGATGTTAGAGGTGGCTCGGTTCATCTGCACAGCCCCGCTGGATTGCCAAGTGGAGCGGCTGCTGGTTTCATGCCGCTGCGAGAAGCGGTTGGTTGAAGTAGACGTGATCGGGCGTCTTGCGGTCAAGGGATGAGTGCGGACGTCGGGCATTGTAGAAGGTCAGATACCGGCCAAGCAATGCGCGGGCTTCGCTGACCGAGCTGTAGGCTCGCAGATAAACCTCCTCATATTTGACCGAGCGCCACAGGCGTTCGACAAAAACGTTGTCCCGCCAGGCGCCGCGACCATCCATGCTGATCGCGATCTTCTCGCGGTGCAGGACCGATGTGAACGCCATGCTGGTGAACTGGCTGCCTTGGTCGGTGTTGAAAATCTCAGGAGCTCCGAAGCGCGTCAGCGCTTCCTCCAACGCCTCGATGCAGAAATCCGTCTCCAGCGTGATAGACAAGCGCCAAGACAAAACCCGGCGGCTGAACCAGTCGACGATGGCGATGAGGTAGACGAACCCGCGCGCCATCGGGATGTAGGTGATGTCGGTTGCCCAGACCTGGTTGGGCCGGGTCACCGCCAGCTTGCGCAGCAGATAGGGATAGACCTTGTGGCCCGGTGCCGGCTTCGACGTGTTCGGCCGCCGGTAGATCGCTTCGATCGCCATCTTCTTCATCAGCGTCGATATATGGAGGCGGCCGATCNAATAGACGCTGCCCCGGCTGATCCCCAGCTCCCGCGCCTGCCGGATTACCGGCAGCGCGTGCGAACGGTCGATCATCGTTTTGCGCTCGGCAACAGTCCCGCCTTGCCGAGCGCCCCGGACAAAAAATCGTGCGCCTTCGTCAGCTCGCCGATCTTGGCGTGCAAGGTCTTCACGTCGATCGCCGGCTCCGCCGGTTCGCTGTGGCTGTCCGATCCGAAAACGCCGGCAGCCCCTTCGAGCAACTGCCCGCGCCAAGTCGTGATTTGGTTCGGGTGAACGTCAAACTGCTGCGCCTGCTCGGCCAGTGTCTTCTCGCCCTTCACGGCAGCCAAAGCCACCTTCGCCTTGAATGCCGGACTGTGGTTCCGGCATGTTCGCTTCGTCATCTGGTCTCCTGTTCGGCAGCCATCCTCGCCGCCTTCAGGCAGAAACTCCACTTAGCCGACTCTGCCGAACACCCGCTTGCACCGCTGCTGCAGGAACGTGTTTCGAGAACGTTGCGCCGCCGACTGAATACTTGGCGTTCGCGATCCCGATCTGCTTGGCCTCGTTGAGGTCGGCTCGCAAGGCAATGTACGTCGGGATCAAGCCCTCCCAATCCTCGTGCGGCAGTGGCCTATTCGCGTCATCGTCCCCGCCGAACAGCGGATCGCTCATCCGCTGCGCCAGATGCGGCGTGGATCCTCGAGCAGGGCCGCGATCAATCGTTCGCGCTCGTGTTCAGATCAGCGCCGCCTATTGCCTGGTTCTCCAGGCCCATAGTGTGATGCGCAACACGCAGCTGCCGCTCGGCAACCTTGGCTGCTTCCACTCGCAACATGTCGTCGAGCGGTCGCCGTGGAACCAACGCATAGACCAGCTCGCATTCCAAGCCCTCGGCGACGCCGCGCAAGGACCGCAAGGTGATGCTGCCGTCAACTTTCCCCTGCTCGAACTGCGTTGCCTGCGCCTGCGATACACCGATCCGTCGTCCGAGCTCGGTGGCCGTCATCCCCAGCGCGTCACGCAGCGCCCGAACCCAGCCTTTTGCCGGCCGTGCCGCGATGGTGCTATCACGTAGGGGTGCAAGTCTAGCCTCGAGATGTTTACACGCCAGTACGGTGGCGGATGAGATCATAAATTATGCCTAATGTGCAACGTTTGATCAGCTATAGGTTGTTGGTCGGCATGTATTGCATAAGCCTTAGATGATAAAAAAGCCGTTGACATGGCCACCCTCTCTGACGACCTTGTCCCTCGGCAGCCGACATGATGCTTGGCAAACTGTTATGGTAATATTCAACATCGATCGGCGCCCGTATCTTGGGGCAGCGGCGCCACTCTCCAGACTACAAGCAAGAGCCCAAATCGATTTATGGTTCCGTGACACGCGCCAATCTAAATCATTCACGGTATTGATGAATGCAAAGTAGGTGTGATGACGGGCGTCAACTGAACGTTACTGTCGTTCTCCTTGTTGCGGCGAACGGTGGTTTTCAGCAAGAGCTGATCTCCTGTCGATCTCAAATGGTCCACTTTCGAAAGTACGACGCCACCCATTCTCGGTTTAGCGTTTGTTCAATAGTCAAGGCCGATCGCCGACCCTGTTCGGGGCGGCTGACGTATCATGCTGGACGGCGAACCGGCGGCTGCCATCACGCGCCTGTTGGCCTGCCACATCGAAGCAGCGCTCCTTGCGCTCGGCGCCGATCGCGACCTGCTGCCTTCCGTCCCCGTCTCGCTGGTCAGTGCTCAATTGGCGTCAGGGAAAATCGCACTGCTGCGGGCATGGTTGACCGGGAGGGCATCCGCACAGCCCGAAACCATCGCCAAGCTTATTCATGGCACCACATATGCAGCCGCGATTGCGGCACTTGCGCCGAAATTAGTGCCGTGATGACCGCCGGTTGCTACGGCGCTCCCCCGGCGGACAGCCAAGCAGCGGCAGTTCTCGTTTGAAAGGCGGCCATGGACAATACGAGTTGGCGATTTCCGATATCGAGCATCTTCGAATCGGCGCCACGACACCTGTAGGATGGCGAACACCGTAGCACGTAGCAACGTCAAAACCGACCGGTTGTGACACATGCGCACAAACCTAGCGGATGGCGCATTTGATTGCGGGAGAGGTTGCGCACTCGCTCCGATTGTGGTGGTCGGTAGCCATGTCGCCTCGCACGCGTTCTTTCGCCTTCTGCACAAAGTTCGGCCTTCAGATTCCGATTGTCATGGGCCCCATGGCAGGCAGCTCTCCACCTGCGCTTGCGGCCGAAGTTGCCAATGCGGGGGGTATGGGCGGGTGCGGCGCGCTGCTCATGGACGGTCCACGAATCGCGAACTGGGCAGCCTTGTTCCGACAATGCTCGGACGGCGCGTTTCAGATAAACACATGGATTCCTGACCCAAAGCCGACGCTTCACTCCGCCGATCTCGATCGCATTGCCGCGCTTCTGGCTGCCCAAGGCGTTCAAATGGGTGCGGTAGCGCAATCGAGCTTGCCCGATTTCAATGCCCAGTGCGATGCGATTATTGCGGCTCGTCCCACGGCCGCGTCGTCCATCATGGGGCTCTACCCTCCCGGCGTCGTCACCCGCATGCAAGCGGCTGGTATAAAATGGTTTGCTGCCGTCACGTCGGTTTCCGAAGCGCGAGCCGCCTATGAGGCGGGGGCTGATGCGCTCGTCGTGAGCGGCGTGGAAGCTGGGGGCCATCGCGGCGCTTTCGATTCCAGTCTTGCCGAACGACAGGGCGGTACGTTGTTCGCGCTGATACCGATCATTGCCGATGCCGTTCCACTCCCAATCATCGCCGCCGGGGGCATTGCCGACGGGCGGGGGGTTGCCGCGGCGCTTACGCTCGGAGCTTCGGCGGTTCAAATCGGCACAGCGCTGCTGCGCACGCCCGAGGCAGGAACGCCGGCCTTATGGGCGGATGCGCTGGCCCGGACCATGCCCGAAGATACCGTCATGACCCGCGCCTACAGCGGGCGACTTGCGCGCGCAGTGCGCAACGCATGGACCGACACAATCGACGATGCTGCGTTGCCTTATCCCGCGCAACGGCAAGCTGTCGCTCCGCTTCGCGACCGGGCGCTCACGACTGGCGACACAAGCATCATGCAGATGTGGGCCGGGCAGGCGGCGAGCCTAGCACGGACAGAACCGGCGTCTCACGTGGTGGGTCGGCTCTGGGTCGAAGCCGATGCCCTTCTCGCCTAGCCGGACACGTAGGTAGCTATCGACGCGAGCGCCTCGTATCGCTTGCTGATCGAGCGGAACGCGCGGTGCAAGACTTTCCCGGTTCCCGATCGTCCCGCCCTTGGCGCGAAGCCGTTCGAGATAGCTGCCTAGGATGCGAAAATCATGCCGAACCTGTTCAGTCCCTACACTCTCAAGGGGGTGACTCTTCGCAACCGTATCGCGATGTCGCCGATGACGATGTACCGGGCCCAAGATGGACTGATGAACGACTACCATATGATGCTGCTCGGCTCTCGCGCAGCTGGCGGCTTCGGTCTTGTATTCCCCGAGCAGTTGGCAATCACTGCTGATGGACGAACAAGCGTTACCTGCGCTGGCATTTACGATGATGCTCAACTTGATGGGCTTTCTCGCGCGACTGCGATGATTAGATCCATGGGGGCTGTGCCGGCTATCCAGCTGGGCCATACAGGGCGAAAGGGTAGCAGTTTGAAGCCCTGGGAGGGCGGCGCCCAACTTTCTCCTGATCATCCCGATGGGTGGCAGGTGACCGGCCCGTCGGCTGTTCCCTACGGTGGAAAGCACACCCTGCCAGTTCATTCGCTATCTCGTGCGGAAATCAGGCAATTGCACAAGGACTATGCGTCCGCTGCAATACGAGCCCATCAAGCGGGCTTCGAATGGCTCGAATTGCATTTTGCTCACGGTTATCTTGGCGCGAGCTTTTTCTCGCCGCTCGCGAACCAGCGCACCGATGAATACGGGGGTAGCGTGGAAAACCGACTACGCTTTCATCTGGAGACACTCGACGCAGTTCGTGAGGTGTGGCCAGAGCGCTTCCCACTGACCATTCGGCTCGGTTCTGACGACCTTCACAAGGACGGGATACAGTTCGATGACGCAATCGTGGCGGTCGCTGCCATGAAGGGACACGGCGTGGATCTTGCGGACCTGAGCCTGGGCTTCAACACCGACGACATGAGCGAACGTCCGTTCAACCAGCTGGCCTTCATGGTCGAAAGGGGATCGCGATTGCGCCGCGAGGTGGATATACCCGTCGGCGTCAGCTGGAATCTGGGCGTGCCGGCGCTGGCTAATCGCGTAATTGAAGAAGGTGCAATCGACCTGGTATTTTTGGGGCGCCCGGCATTGTCAAACCCACATTGGCCAGTCTGGGCGGCCCGGGAACTTGGGCACGGTGACCCCTTCTCTCTGCTACCTCAAGACTGGAGCTTTTGGCTCGACAGTCATCGCGCTCACGACGCCGCGTTGGGATGGCCTAAGGTCGGAAGCCCTGCGTCGTAAAGCAGGTCCGAACCAGACAAGGTAGCTGATCTCCGGATTGTGCCGCGCCCGTTCACTCAGCGCGATAGCGGCATGATCGTAAATGTTGCGCAAGCACCGCCCTTGCGGCCAAGAGGATTGAGGTGGTCCCGGAAAACTGGACAGGGTGTTAAGCTATTCCCGATCTGAAGGATTGACGGGAATGAAGACGACGAGAAAGCGCTACAGCTCGGATTTCAAGG
>NZ_BMJM01000019.1 GCF_014643455.1 Sandarakinorhabdus glacialis | reverse complement strand
TACCGCCGCTATCGATCAAGCCCTCGAAGCCCTCGGACGTCGATGGAGCCGCCGAAAAGCCTGAACGGCGCCGCCCCATGCGGTTCTCACCGGATGCTTACGTTTGAACGCCACTGCCCGGACTATTGCCGCGAAGCGGCGGGGCTGGCGGGCCTCGTCCTGTGCGCCGGCGGCTTCGCGACTCTTCTGGAGTATCCGGGCTCGCCGGTGAACGAAGCGATCGCCTCGATGCCGGCGCGCTGCTTCGTGCTTGGCGCCGTCATGGCGATCTTCGTGACGGCGTTGGTCTACTTGCTTTGGGGCAAGCGGACCGGCGCACATATCAATCCCGCGGTGACGTGGTCTTCCTATCGCCTTGGCCGCATCGGTAGCTGGGACACCCTGTTTTACACGGTGTTCCGCTGCGTTGGCGCGGTTTTCGCGCCGCCGCTGCTGTTGTGAGCAATCGGCGCGCCGTTCGGGAATGAGCTGACACGCTACAGTACGACGCAGCGGGGCCGGACGGCGAATGGGTCGCCTTTGCCGCCGAGTTCGTTATCTCCTTCGTGATGATGCTCATGCTCCTCGGCGCGCTTGGCTCGTAGCGCTGGGAAAAGCGTGCCGGGCTGCTACTCGCCGCGCTAATAGGGCTATATATCGCGGTTGAAGGCCCACTGTCGGGCATTAGCCTCAATCCAGCGCGCAGCTTCGGTGCGGCGCTGCTGGCGGGCCAGTGGAACGGCATGCGGCTGTATTTCGTCGCGCCACCGTTGGCGATGCTGCTGGCGACCGAAGTTGATCGGCGGGCGCGTCCGGAACGATCGCCCGCCTGCCGCATTATTCCGTGTCTGTGGAGACGCCATGATGACCGATGAAAAAAACCGTCCGATGTCGGAGGCGTTCCACGGCCAGCAACTGCCCTATCCGGCCAAGCAGTCCGACATGGATCCGCCGCCCGACAGCAACCTGTCCGACTATCGGCCCGCGGGCAAGCTGGCGGGCAAGGTCGCGTTGATTACCGGCGGCGATTCGGGCATCGGCCGCGCCGTTGCCATTGCCTTTGCGATGGAGGGCGCGCGGGTCGCGATCCTCTACAACGAGAACGACGATGACGCCGCAACGACACGCGATATGGTCGAGGCGAGGGGCGGCGAATGCCTCGTGCTGCGCCATGATGTCCGCCAGTCCGCGCAATGCCGAGCGGCGGTGGCTGCGACGGTCGAGCGTTTCGGCGGGCTGAACATCTTGGTCAACAACGCTGCGTTCCAGAAGTCGCAGCAAAGGTTTGAGGACATCACCGAGGATGATCTGCGCCGGACGTTTGAGACCAACATCTTCGGCTATTTCTTCATGGCGCAGGCGGCGCTCCCCCACCTTCGCGGGGGCGACGCGATCGTCAATACCGGCAGCATCGTCGGGCTGACCGGGCTCGGCATCCTGATCGACTACACCGCTACCAAGGGTGCGATCCACGCCTTCACCAAAAGCCTAGCGTTAAATCTCGGCGAACGCGGCATCCGAGTCAATTGCGTCGTGCCCGGACCGGTATGGACGCCTAACATCCCCGGCACGATGCCGGCGGAGGAGGTCGAGAACTTCGGGCATGAAGTCGCGCTCGGCCGGCCCGGCGAGCCCGAGGAGCTCGCTCCGGCCTATGTGCTGCTGGCATCGTCCGACGGCAGTTTCATGACCGGCGCGCTCGTCGAGGTCACCGGCGGCAGACTGTCGGCGGGATGACCAGAACGCCGGACCATCGCTACCCGGTCGGCACTGTCCAGGCGCTGTTGGACGGCGAACACGTAACCGCGCCGACCCGGGCGGCGTTGCAGGCGCGGCTGACGGACCCGCCTGCGGCGCAACCCGATATGCTTGGCAATCGCGTCGGGCTGTTGGCCGCCGTCTGCGCGCGGCTAGTCCCACAAAGCGGCAGCGCGCCGGTCGACGTGGCGGGTATGCTTCACGCGCGGCTGGCGACGGGCGTTGGCGACGGCTGGCGTTATGCGGACCTGCCGCCCGACCCTCTGGCATGGCGGCGCGGTCTCGAAGGCATCGGAGAGACCGCTCAGGCGATGTTCGATGGCGACTTCACGGGTCTGACGGCGGGCGACCAAGATGCCGTGCTGCATGCCGTTCAGGCCGGCTCCCCCGCTGGAGAGATCTGGCGTGAACTGCCGGCGGCGCGCTTCTTCGAAACGCTGCTCGCTGCGGTAGTCGAGACCTACTACGCGCATCCGTTGGCACAGGAGGATATCGGCTATGCCGGCATGGCCGATGCGCCGGGCTGGCAGGTGATCGGGCTAGGCGAACGCGAGGCGCGAGAGCCCGCCGGGATCGTCGCCTGATGCGGCGGTACCGGCCGGCTGACATCGTCGACGCTGTCGTCATCGGCAGCGGCGCGGGCGGCGCGCCGCTGCTTGCGCGGCTGGCGGCGGCAGGGTTGAGCGTCGTGACGCTGGAGGCCGGGCGGCGCTGGTCCCCGCCCGAGGATTTCGCCACCGACGAGACCGAGCAGAACAAGCTGTTCTGGCGAGACGAACGGCTGACCACCGGCGGCACGCCGCTGGCATTCGGCCGTAATAATTCGGGCATCGGCGTGGGCGGCTCGACGCTTCACTACACCGCCTACACGCCGCGCGCGCAGCCCGACGACTTCCACCTCCACCACGATTTCGGCGTCGGTGTCGACTGGCCGTTCGGCTATGCCGAGCTCGCGCCTTACTACGACGAATTGGAGGCGTTTCTGGGCGTGTCGGGACCATCGTCCTATCCGTGGGGGCCCCCACGACCCGCCTATCCGCTCAGTCCGCTGCCGCTCAACGGTGCTGCGCAATTGATGGCGCGGGGTTGCGATGCGCTGGGGTTCCGTACGTCGCCGGCCGCCAATGCCGCGCTGTCGGCCCCCTATTACCAGCCCAGCATCGGGTGGCGCCCGGCGTGCACCAACCGGGGCTTTTGCCAAGCTGGCTGCTCGGTGGGGGCGAAAGCGAGCATGGACGTCACCTATATTCCGCTCGCGCTGGCGCGAGGTGCCGAAGTCCGCCCCGAATGCTTCGTTACCGGCTTCGAGCGCGACGCCAGCGGCGCCGTCACCAGCGTGATCTATCGCCGCGACGGTGCCGACGAACGTCAGCGCTGCCGCAGCGTCTTCCTGTGCGCGGGCGCGATTGAGACGCCGCGGTTGCTGCTGACGACCGGCCTTGGCAACGCCAGCGGGCAGGTCGGGCGCAACCTGATGGCACACACCGGGTTGCAGCTGTGGGGCAGCTTCGACACCGCGGTGCGGCCCTACAAGGGCATCCCCGGCGCGCTGATCTCAGAGGATCACCATCGCCCCGCCGACGCCGATTTTGCCGGCGGCTACCTGCTCCAGAGCATCGGCGCCATGCCGGTAACCTATGCCGGTACGGTGGCGCGCGGACGTGGCCTGTGGGGAGAGGCGCTGACGCGCCACATGCGCGGCTACAACCATGTCGCGGGCATCAACATCTTGGGCGAATGCCTGCCGTCGCCTGTGAACTTCATCGAGCTGAGCGACGAGACCGACGCGCGCGGCCTACCAAAGCCATTGGCCCATTTCACCGCCGGCGAGAACGAACGCCGCCTGACTGCGCATGCCGACAAGACCATGCGGGCGATTTGGCAGGCGGCCGGCGCGCGCGATATCTGGACCTTCGACCGCTATGCCCACATTATCGGCACCTGTCGGATGGGCGACGACCCGGCCGACAGCGTCGTCGACCGCGACGGTCGCGCTCACGACCTGCCCAACCTGATCATCTGCGATAATTCGGTCTTTCCATCGGCGCTGAGCGTCAACCCCGCGCTGACCATCATGGCGTTGTCCTTGCGCACCGCGGATCGCTTCCTCGCCCGCGTCGCCCAAGGAGATATATGATGCCGCAGGATTTTCTCAGCATCGTAAAACGCAGATACGGCGATGGCGGCTATGCCGGCGACGAGCATGGCGGCGCGGCCGGCTCCGACGGCACCGGCTTGCCGACCGGGAGCCCAAGCAATTTCATGTTCGCCACCGGCATCGAGTGCTCGAACCCGACGATTGACAATGGCCGTACCCGTCGTGACCAGCTCGAAGAGTGCGGCCATTATGCGCGCTGGCGCGACGACCTGCGACTAACTCGCGAACTTGGCCTCAAAGTGCTGCGCTACGGCCTGCCGATCCACCGCATCCATCTCGGACCCGGAAAGTATGATTGGGAGTTCGCCGATCGGGTGATGGCCGAACTGCGGCGGCTCGAGCTAACCCCGATCCTTGATCTGCTGCACTTCGGCGTGCCCGATTGGCTGGGCAACTTCCAAAACCCCGAACTACCCGTGCATTTTGCCGAGTATTGCGGTGCGGTCGCCGAGCGTTATCCTTGGGTGCGCTACTACACGCCGGTCAACGAAATCTTTGTCTCCGCCCGGATGTCAGCGAAGGACGGTCTGTGGAACGAGCAGCTGAAAAACGACCGGGCCTTCGTCACCGCGCTCAAGCACCTCGTCGCCGCCAGCATTCTGGGCACGCAGATGATCGCCAAGCACCGACCCGACTGTATCATTGTCCAGTCGGAAAGTGCCGAATACCTGCACGAAGCTAGGGCGGTGCCTTCGACCGCGGTCAAGCTGATCAACATGCAGCGCTTCATCTCGCTCGACCTGCTCTATGCAAAGCCGTTCGACGCCGATGTCGCTTATTGGCTTCAGGACAACGGCCTGACCCGCGAGGAGTATGATTGGTTCATGGCTGGGGAGCCGCCGGGCTATCAGATCATGGGTAACGACTATTACGGCCGCAACGAGCGCATCCTGCTACCCGACGGCAGCATGTCTCCGGCGCAGGACGTGCTTGGTTGGTACCAGATCACCCACGAATATTATCGGCGCTATCAGAAGCCGGTGATGCACACCGAGACTAACGTTTTTGAGGCCGGGGACGCACCAAGCTGGCTGTGGAAGCAGTGGATGAACGTGCTGCGGATGCGCCGGGACGGCGTGCCGGTGCTCGGGTTCACGTGGTACAGCCTGATCGACCAAATCGATTGGGATGTCGCGCTTGCGGTTAAGAACGGCACAGTGAACTCTTGCGGACTCTACGATCTCGATCGCCGGCCACGACCGGTGGCGGCAGCGTATCGCCAACTGCTCGAGGAATTTGGGCAGATAACCGTCGTGCCCCACGGCGAATTGTTCGTCGTCGGCGATCAGCCCGCAAAACTTATGATCGAGGTGTGACTCCGCAAAGCGTCGCAGTGGAGCGCGATCCTGTTGAAGGGGGCCGCACGGCGCTGGTTCTGCTGCACCATTTCGGCGGCTCGGCGCGAACGTGGCAGCCGTTCATCGAATGTATTGGCGACCGTCGGCGCTGCATTGCGCTCGACCTCCCGGGCTTTGGTCGTCAGGTCGGTCGTCCGGGTCCATACACGGTGGCCGCAATGGCCGACCACGTTGCGGCGAGCATCGTCGAACTTGGCCTCGATCGCTTCACGCTCGTCGGCCATTCAATGGGTGGCAAGGTGGCATTGGCGCTCGCCGCCCGTCGTCCTGCGGGCCTCCGCTCGTTAGTTTTGCTGGCCCCCTCGCCGCCCAGCGCGGAGCCCATCGGCCACCAACAGCGCAAGACGCTGCTCGCCGCCTGGGGAGCGAGACCGGCGCTTGCAGATATTGTCGATGCCGCCACGCTCCGGACGCTGTCGGTCGATGTTCGCGCACTACTCATTGAAGATATGCTCAGTGTCGCACGGCAAGCCTGGCGCGGCTGGCTGCTTGCTGGCAGCCGCGAGGACATCACGGCCTTGATGGCGCGGATTGACGTCCCGGTCTGCGTCATGTCGGGAGACGGCGACACCGCGATCCCGACAGCCGTGATCGAGGCAGAATTGCTGCCGCGTCTTGCGAATGCCGCACTATTGGTGATCGCGGGAGCGGGACACCTGCTCCCTATCGAAGCGACGGCGGAAGTGGCAAATACAACTATCTTGTGATCGCAAGGGTGATCGGTAGAAAGGTCGCATGAGTAATTTATTCTGGTTTTCCGATCCGACGCAACAGTCGCTTGTTTCTCAAATCCAACAACGCCGGGCAACTTGGCTGGTGACTGGAGCGGCCGGATTCATCGGATCAAATCTTGTGGAGTCGCTGTTAAGGCTGGGCCAACGAGTGATCGGGCTCGATAATTTCGCGACCGGACATCGTCGCAACCTCGACCAACTGGAGCCGTTGGTGGGTCTGGAAAACTGGGAAAGCTTCACCTTCCTGCAAAGGGATATACGCGATCGCGCTGCCTGCGAAACGGCAGTAAAGGGGGTCGACTACGTGCTCCATCAAGCTGCGCTTGGCTCGGTACCGCAGTCGCTCGACGAGCCGCTGGAGTCATACGATGTCAACGTCACCGGATTTCTCAACATGCTCGAAGCCGCACGTCGGGCGAGGGTCAAGCGGCTAGTTTACGCTGCTTCGAGTTCGGTTTACGGCGATCATCCCGAATTGCCGCAACGCGAAGATCGGATCGGCAACCCGCTGTCGCCCTATGCCGCATCCAAATTGACCAACGAAATCTATGCTGGTGTCTATGCGCGCTGCTATGGTTTTCCGGCGGTTGGGCTTCGTTATTTCAACGTCTTTGGGCCACGCCAGGACCCGAACGGTGCTTATGCCGCGGTTATCCCGAAATGGACTGCGACGATGATCGCAGGCGAGGCTGTTTCCATCAATGGCGATGGCACTACAAGTCGCGATTTCTGCTACATTGCCAATGTCGTTCAGGCTAATTTGCGCGCCGCACTCGCCGATGACAGTGCGTGCAACCAAGTCTATAATATCGCACTTGGGGAGCGGACGTCGCTCAACGAACTGTTCGCGCAGATCCGTGAGGGGCTCGCAAAGCGCCAGTGCCGTTATGGCCGCGATCCGGTCTATCAGGAATTCCGAGCGGGCGACGTGCACCATTCGCAGGCCGATATTAGCATGGCGGGCGAGCGACTCGGCTATTTGCCGACGCACAGCATGTCGGCGGGAATCGAGGACGTGCTGTCGTGGTATATTGGCTCCTCGCGTGGCGAAGATCGATGACGCGCGTGCTTCAAGCCAAAAGCTAGTTCGCACTTGACAGTATAGTCCTGCGGCAACCACCACAAGCTATGGTCAGCCCGCTTGAAACACGTCTGTCTCAGCATTTACCGCTCACTTTTGCCGAACGCGACGCCTTGCAGTGGCTAGAGCGGCGCGAACAGCGGTTCATCGCTGGCAAAGTCATTGTTCGTGAGGGCGAAGCGTACGAAAACCTTCATATCGTAGCTTCGGGCTGGCTGCACGGGTCAATCCGATTGCACGACGGCAGTCGGCAGATCCTGCGCTTTTATTTCGTGGGCGATCTGACCACTGCCTTCAGTATTGCATGGCGTCATAGCGCAGCCACCTTGACGGCGGTAAGCGCCTGCACGCTATACGAAATGCCCCGCGCCGCGTTGGGACGGTTGTTTCGCGATCATCCACGGCTTGGCGCTTTGCTTTACGCCGTTAGCGCGTCTGAACATGTTGCGACGGCCGACCGGCTCGCGTCAATTGGTCGGACCGCCGGTATGTACCGCGTGGCAACGTTCCTGCTTGACATCCGCTCGCGACTTCTTGTGGTGGACGGGTTGGCCGGCGCGACCTTCGAATTGCCGCTCACGCAGCAGGATCTAGGGGACGCGGTCGGTCTAACGAAAGCCCACGTCAACCGATCGCTCAAATCGCTCGAGGCGACCGGCCTGCTTGAACGCGAAGGCAAGATCATCCGGATCAAGGACGTCGACGCTTTAACAAAACTGGTCGGGTTCAAGGATCGGCATGGACACGTCGCGATCGATTGGTTGCCGCCATCAGCCAATTTCGGTGATATAGATCACAACGAAACTACTGTCGCATAACTTTTTATCATACCCATAACGACTTATTGTCGCAGCGGGCTGTCAAGTTTGAACTTCCTGTGACTTGGAAGCGTAGACCACTTTGCGTCATGTGATTCGAACGGCGCGCAAAGTAACAGATGGTGGAAATCATGACGGATCGACTGGGTGTGGCGATCGTGGGACTGGGCGGTGCCGTCGCGACCACGGCAATTGCAGGCATCGAGATGATCAAGGCCGGTTCAAACAGCCTGGGCGGTCTGCCGCTTGCTGATCGCGACGATGCGGGAATGGTGGCGTATCGCGATCTTTGTTTTGGCGGCTGGGATCTGACGGAAGATACCCTCGATGTCTGCGCTCTGCGGCATGGCGTGATTGGACATGCCGAACTCAGCGACGGCGCGTCGAGCCTGTCGGGGATGCGCGCCTGGCCGGCAGTCGGCAGCACCGATTTTTGTGCCAACATCGACGGCGGCAACAAGGTTGTGGCGACCGGCCATCGGCAAGCGGTCGAACTTATCCGGGCCGACATGGACCGGTTCCGCGTCGAACAGGGCCTCGAACGCCTGGTGATGATCAACCTCGCGTCGACCGAACGCTTGCCCGATCCGCAAGCCGAAAGCCTGTCGAGTATCGCCGCGTTTGAGCGTGGCCTCGACGGCAATGATCCGGCGATCAGTCCGGCCATGCTCTACGCTTATGCAGCGATCGGTGCCGACACGCCGTACGCAAATTTCACGCCCTCCGTGGCGGCCGACGTCGCTCCGCTGGCCGAACTGGCGCATCAGCGGCACGTTCCGATCGGCGGCAAGGATGGCAAAACCGGCCAGACCATGATGAAGACGGTGATCGCGCCCGCGCTGCGGCAGCGGTCGCTCCATGTCGACGGCTGGTTCTCAACAAATATCCTCGGCAATTCGGACGGCAGGGCGCTCGACGACCCGCGCTCGCTGCAAGCCAAGCTCGACACCAAGAAAAGCGTTCTCAACCAAATCCTCGGGTATCCGGTCGAGGATCACATCGTGATGATCCATTATTACCGGCCGCGCGGCGACGACAAGGAAGCCTGGGACAACATCGACATCACCGGTTTCCTCGGCCAGAAAATGCAGCTCAAGCTAAATTTTCTGTGCAAGGATTCGGTCCTCGCCGCGCCGCTGGTGATCGAGATCGCGCGTATCCTCGACCTTGCCCGGCAACGCGGGCAGGGCGGCGTCCAGGAGCAGCTCGGTGTGTTCTTCAAAGCGCCACAGACGACCGACGGTCGCGAGCCGAGACATGGCTTCAATGATCAGCAACTAGTCCTCGAAGAATGGCTGGATCGCGGTTGATGCTGGCGCTCGTTGATCAACCCGTCCGACTAATGCCACTGTTTCGTGAGCTCGGGCATCTCAAGCGGATCACCTCCGCGGGGCGCGAAGGATCGATCGCAACCCGTCTTTTTTCACGAGCTTGGGGTGGATTGCTAGCCGGAGAACTGCCAGCGGTCGTGTTGCGACGTACCGTTGGAGCCGCTGTGGCGGCTGGCCGTCTTGGCGATCTCGACTTGGCTAAACTGCGCGAACTGGGGCTTACCGACGCCGAGGCATCGACCGTGTTGCGGGCGGGCTTCGATGCGGTTGCCCAAGCAATCACGCCGCCGTTCGCAGCCGATCTCACAGCGGCGCTTGCGCAAGACGCGGCGTCAGGCCCACTACCCCCGTTCGTTACCTTGCTAGCCGCCCAGCCGCGCGCTGGCGTAACCTGCCCGGACAAGCCGCGGATGATGCTGGCCCCGACGGAAAATCATGCCGAACACAGCGTGGTCGTTGCCGTTTACGCGGTTCTGCTGGCGGCGCATTATGGTGCCGATCCAGCCGTAGTGTTCCTGGCCGGGCTTGCTCATCACGTCCACAGCGCGGCGATGCCCGACAGCGGTTTCACCGGTGAAGTGCTGCTCGGCGACTTGCTCGAGCGCGTCATAGGCACTGCCCGCGAGCACGCCCTGTCCGAACTGCCGCCGCCGCTCCAGAAACGAATAAGGGAAGCATTGATCGTGATCGCCGATGACGGCTCGCCTGAAGGCCGCGCATTCCACGCCGCCGATGTGATCGACCGAGTGCTTGAGATCGAACAGCATGTGGCGGCTGCGCACTCGACCATGGACATGGTGCTACGCGACTATGAACTGGTCCACTCCGGGCCAGTTAAGGCATTTCACGATGCTACCCTTCGTGAGGTGGGGCTATTGTGATCCGCTACCGGTCGCCGACCAACGGACGATGGCTTGGCTTTGACGGCCCGCATTCGCTGGCTGACGGCACGGGCGGGCGGTGGCCGGTGATCGACGGCATACCCTATCTCCGCGTCGGGTCGGAGGCCTTGGCCGCTGCGGCACTACGGCGGCTCGACGACGGCGATCCGACGGGGGCGCTGCTGCTGCTGCTGGCCGAAAATGACAGTTGGTGGTCCGAGCCGCCACCACCCCCCCACGATCTTGCGAAGCTCGTCGCGCAGCGCGAGACGCTCAATCTGCGCCAGGCAATGCGGCTCCTCGGATGGGGTCGAGTCGGCGACTATTTCGCACATCGCTGGAGTGATCCGACATATGTTGCCGGGTTGACCTTACTCAACGCCCACTGGAGTGCGCCGGTGCACGCATTCGAACTTGCGTGCGGTATCGGTCACTACCTGCGCGACTTGTCGCTGGCAGACGTGGCAACGACGGGCGGAGACGTGGTGTTCGCCAAACTGTGGGTTGCTCGCCACTGGGTCGCCCCGCAAGCGCAACTAGTCTGTTTCGACGCCAATCACCCTTGGCCGGTCGAGATCAGGGCCGACCTCGCCTTCTGCCATGACGCCTTTTACTTTTTGACCAACAAGGCAGCGGTGGCGAAGCAGCTTCGGGAAGTCGCGCCGGTGGTCTCGCTCGCCCATATCCACAATTCGGCTCGTCAAAACTTTTCAGCCGCCCAAGGCATGACGCTCGACGAGGTTCGGGCTATGTTCCCCGATGCGATGCTCTACGGCGACGAAGAACTCTCTCGAGCGGGGGCCGACGGCGATTTGCCTGCGGCGGGAGCGGCGGAAGATACCGAAGCCTTTGGTGTCGTAGTTGGCGCCAAATCGACCGACATCCGCGGTCCGCTCGATTTGCCTCAAAGCGGTCGGCTCCTGCGCCGCAATCCGCTGTGCGTCGGTGGACGATTGATCTGGCCGAGCGAGCGCTATGCCACGGAATATGGCGGGCGATCGACCTTTGGATGCGTTGCAAACCTGCCGGACACGGTTGCGATGGCGCCGGAATGGGAAGCGGCCGCCTTGCGGCGTGAACTGATCGACTTGCCGGAGCGTTGGTGATGCGTTTTCGCTGGGGTATCGTCGGTTACGGCTGGGTAGCGCGAGATCATATGGCACCCGCCATTGCCGCGGCAGGTCACGAACTGGCGATTGTCGCCGATCCATCAGCGGACGCACGGGTCGAGGCCGAACGATTGGGCACGGCTGCCGTGGCGACCACGGCCGAAATGCTCGAATGGCGGCCGGACGCAATCTACGTCGCGACCCCGAACAGTCGCCATCTTGCTCCGATCATCGAGGCGACGCGGGCCGGCATTGCGATTTTGTGCGAGAAGCCAATGGCGGCAACGCTTGACGACGCGGAAGCGATTGCCAACTTAGCGGGGTCGGTAATTTACGGTACGGCGTTCGACCAGCGTCACCATCCAGCGCATCGTGCGATCCGCGAGGAAATCGCCAGCGGCGCGATCGGGCAGGTTACTGCCGTCCGCATCAACTATGCCTGCTGGGTCGACTCTCGCTGGCGGTCACCCGGCTCTGGGCCCGATCAGGCCAACTGGCGCGCCGACCCGGTGGCCGCGGGCGGCGGCGCGGTAATGGACCTCGCCTTGCATGGTCTGGACCTTGCGCAGATGCTGCTCGGCGAGCCACTTGCGCGCTTGCATATCGATCTGCAGCGGCGGGTGCACGACTACGCCGTCGATGACGGGGGGATGCTGTCCGGGCGTTTCGCCAACGGCGCACTTTTTCAATCGCATGTCGCCTATAATTGCCCGGAGTCGCTGCCGCGTCGCCGGCTAGAAATTATCGGTGACCGCGGCGGGATCGTGGCGCTCGACACAATGGGCCAGTCCGCCGGGGGTTCGGCGATGCTGACCTGCGGTCGCAGCGGTATCGGTCGATCGATCGCCTTCGACGAAAATCGAAGCCCGTTCGAAGCGCAGGCCACAGCCTTCGCGGCAGCGGTGCAAGGCGAGCCCCATGATTTTTCGTTGAATCGGGATCTCACTCTGATGCGCTTGTTTGCAGGCGCCCATGACCGGGCGGTGTTATGCCTTTGAGCCATTATGCCTGTGCCAATTGCGGTTTCTGGCAATTGTACTTCACCTCGCCGCCCGACTGCCCGGTGTGCACCGACGTCCGCAACGACCTGCCGCAGGACGGCTGGCGTTTCCTTCCCGAGGCCGAGGTCGCAGCGAGTCATTCCGGCAAAATGCGGGAGATTGCGCCCGGCCTTTGGGCGTTCACGACCACGCCAAGCCTTGGCCTTGCCGGCACCGGCTGGCTGAGCGTCCGCAACGACGGCAACATCGCGTTCGAGGCCGCACCTTATTATTCGCCAGAAATGCTCCACCAGCTGCGCGCGCTCGGCGGTGTCCGCTTCCTTTCTGCGAGCCACGCGCACGGTTATGGTGCGCTATTTCAGCTGCAGCGTGAATTTACGCCTGAAGTGGTTGCGATCCAGCGCGAGGACCTGAGCATGACGAAGGCGTTTCGCGTCAATGCGCCGTTCGATGACCGGTTGGAGCTGGCGCCCGGATACACGTTGCACCACGTGGGCGGCCACTACGACGGGCAGGCGGCCTTGCACGACGCCGCCGACCGGCGCTTCTTTTGTGGTGACATGTTCAAGATCGATCAAGATCCGGCTGGCGTAAGCCAGGCAGTGTCCAGTCATAAGGCATTTCACAAAGACATCCCGCTCACCCATGCCGAACTTCGCCGCTACCGCGAGGTGATCGCGCCGCTCGAGTTCGACACGGTTTTGACGCCGTTCGAGTTTGCGCCGGAAGTCTCGCGGTCGGTGGCGCTGGCGGTGCTTGATGAAGCCCTCGCGCGCCCACCGGGCGTGAAGCGGATTGCGCTATGAATGGATTGCCCCAACCCCTGTCACCCGCCGCCGAAGCGTATCTCGACGCCTTTCCAAAGGGTGAGATCGTAGCATATGCGCTTACCCCGCTCGACACGATCGGGATTCCGGTTTGGGTTGTCGCCCTATTCCCCGAAGACCCAGTGCTCGACGGCATCATGCCCTATGGGGTAGGCTACGGCGAAACCGATGGCCAGGCGGTGCTGGGCGCACTCGGCGAAATCGCCGAGATGGTGTTTCCGACGCTCAGCCTTTCGGCACGGGCCAAGACACGCGGCAGCTATCACAAGCTGGTCGGCGTACTCGGAGGCGCCGCGGTCGCCGATCCGCTGACCCTTTGCCTGCCCGCCGGGTCGCCGGTCGATCGCGACACCGTGCTGGAATGGGTGGAAGCGCAGCGCTGGGCGGATGGCTCGACCGTGCTGGTGCCGATTGACCTCGCAGCCTATTCCGCCAAGGAGCTTTCGTCTGGCTATCGACCGTTCACCACGATCATCTCGAACGGCATGGGTGCTGGTCCGGACCTCGAGTGGGCGGTGGGCCACGGTCTTCTCGAATTGCTGCAGCGCGACGGCAACGGATTATTGTTTCGCGCCCTCGATCAGGGCGTGCTGCTCGACCTGCCCAAGGACGTTCCCGCTTCCACGCAGGCGCTCCTTACCAAGTTCCAAGCGGCCGGAATCGAGGTCATGCCAAAATTCGTCACCGACGAATTCGGGATTGCGAACCTTTACTGCGTCGGAAGGGAAAGGGACGGATACGAGCCGACGGCTTCCATCATGCTGACGGGTTGCGGCGAGGCGGCACATCCCGATCGCGGCCAGGCGCTCGACAAGGCGTTATGCGAGTTCGCCGCGTCCCGTGTGCGCAAGGCGTTCGCCCACGGACCGGCCGTACTGGCGGAGCGGGTGGCGCCGCCGAACTACGTCGCGCGGTTCACGGCAAGGGCGGGCGCCGCGGCAAAATCCAGCGACCCGCGCGCGCTAAACGCCATGCGCGAATGGAGCCGTGCCTCCTCTGCGGACCTTCGACACTGGCTCGCCGATACCGTGCACGCGGTACGCTCCCACAAGGCGTTTGATACGCTGCCATGCGCCGACGTGCCGAGCGGGCATGTCCGCAGTAAACTCGTACTCGACGCGGTACTCAAACAGGGCTTCGACGTACTGTACGTCGATATGTCGCCGCCGGGCGCTCCGCTGGCGACGGTCAAGGTGATAGCGCCGGGGCTGGAGGTCGAAACGATGAGCTATGCGCGTATCGGCGAGCGCAACGCACGCAAGCTTCTGCAGCGCGATACCGGGCTTGTCGGGTTTGGCGAATTCACTGCTCAGCGCCTGCCGATCCGCCTCACGCCGGAGGCAATCGGCCGCCTCGGCGGCATGCCGTGGTTCGATATCGGTCGCGCCGCACAGATCGTGGGACCGCTCTACCCACTCTACCGCGAGCCCGAAGCGCACCATCTCGCCCAATTGGAGGGACAACCGTGAGCCTGCGCCTGGCCTACAACACCAACGGAGCATCCAGTCATCGCCTGGGCGACGCGATCTCGCTGATCGCCGACAGTGGCTACCAGGGGATCGCGCTGACGCTCGATCATCATCATCTGGATCCGTTCGACGATGATTGGCAAAATCAGGCCGCCCGACTGGGTCGCCGGCTGGATGCGCTCAAGCTGGGCACGGTGATCGAAACTGGCGCGCGTTATTTGCTGAATCCGCGTGAGAAGCACGAGCCGACGTTGCTCGCGCCCAGCCGCGAAGGCCGCGCGCGACGTGTCGAATTTCTATGCCGCGCGGTCGATATTGCGTCGATCCTGCGCAGCGAGACCGTGTCGTTCTGGGCCGGCGTTCCAAAGCCCGAGGTTGATCGTTCGCAAGCGATGGAATGGCTGCACGACGGCATCGCCGCCGTTTGTGCGTATGCTGGCGAGCGAGGTGTGCCGGTCAGCCTCGAGCCCGAGCCGAACATGCTTATCGAAACTGTGGCCGACTTCCAGGGGTTGGCAGCGCGGCACCCCACGCTGCGGCTGGCGCTCGACACTGGGCATTGCCTCGTCACCCGCGACATCGAGCCCGACGCCGCCGTCCGCCGCTATGCCGACCAGCTTGGAACCGTGGCGATCGAGGACATGCGCTACGGCGACCACACGCATTTGCCGTTCGGCGAGGGCGACATGAACGTTCCCGCTGTCGTAACCGCATTGCGCGAAATCACGTTTAATGGCTTGGTGTGCGTCGAGTATTCGCGCGAGAGCCCGCGGGCGCATGCTGCTATTCCCGAAGCCGCTGCCTATCTTCGCTCGGTTGGCGCGTGAAGATCTGCTTCGTCAGTCGCCGCTATTTCCCGGCAATTTCGGGCATGTCGATCTATGCGCTCAACTTGCTGCAGCAATTGGCGGCGGCGGGCTACGACCTGACCATGGTCAGCCAGTATCGCGGCGATGCGCTCGGTACCCGTATTTATGGCGGCGGCCCACCTCCGCCGGTGCCGGGCGTCAAGGTGATCGGTCTCGAACAACGCGGTGAACAGGACGGCGGCGACTTCGAGCGGGATATCGCCGAGCTGGTCGAAACGATCGTTGCTGAACACCGCCGCGAGCCGTTCGACATCCTGCACGCGCAATATGGCTATCCCACTGGCTGGGCCGTGTTGCTCGCTTCGCAACGACTGGGGGTTCCCAACCTGGTCTCCATCCAAGGCGGCGACGGCCATTGGGTCGGCTCCTGTTGCGAAACCCACCGGCTCGCCATGGTGCGCGTGCTGGATCACGCGGGAGCCCTGCTGATCGGCGGGCATAGCTTTGCGGAGGAGGTAAGGAACCGCCTCGGTACGCCGCTCGATCGCTTCACGATCGTCCCCGGCGCGGTCGACACCGACCGCTTCACGCCCGCGGGTCTGACCGCCAACGGCCCGGCCAAAATATTGTATCATGGCCGCGTCGACCGGCGCAAAGGCGTGCTCGACTTCCTGAAATCGCTCACCGCCGTCGCAGGCGATTGGCAAGCAACGGTGTCCGGCATCGGCCCGGACTTGGCGGACGCCCAAATGCTCGCTGAGCAGCTCGGGCTGGGCGAGCGCGTCACGTTCTCGGGCTATGCCGATTATGCCGACGTTCCCCAAATCTATCGCGCGCACCACATCTTCGCGTCGCCAACTTATGCCGAGGGCTTTTCGAACACGATCCTCGAAGCCATGGCGAGCGGACTGGCGGTGTTGTCGTGTCGCTCGGTCGGGGTGGTCGATTGCCTGCGCGACGGGGATAACGGAGTGCTGACCGAGGCTGGCGACGTGGCCGGGCAAGCGCGAGCGCTGACCGCGTTGATCAATGATCGATCGCTGCGCGCACGCCTCGCCGATACTGCCTTGGCCGAGTGTCGACATACATATAGTTGGCACGCCGTAGGTCGTCGGATCATGACGGTGTACGACCAGCTTGTTGGGACGCAGCCCGACACGGCATTCGATCAGGACTTGCCGAAAACGACCTGCCGCTTCCGGTCGGAGCCGCACTTGCTTTGAAAACGCTGCTCGCCATCTCGCCACATCTGGACGACGCGATCTTTTCGGCCGGGGCGCTGCTGTGGTCGCTGCGCCAGCGGGGGTGGCGGATCGTGGTCACCACCGTGTTTACGGGCAATGTCGAGCGGCCGTCAGGCTTCGCGCTCGCCTGCCAGCTCGACAAGGGCCTGTCGGCTGACGCCGACTACATGGCCCTGCGGCGACAGGAAGATCGTCATGCCTGCGCCACGCTGGATGCCGAACCGCTCCACCTGCCGCTGCTCGAAGCACCGCACCGCGGCTATGCAAATGCCGCGGCACTGTTCGATCCGATATTACCGAACGATGACGTGGAAGGTCCAGTGCGCGCGGCACTGACCACCGTGCTCGCGGCTACGCGGCCCGACGTGGTGCTCGCGCCATCGGCGATCGGCAGCCATGTCGACCATGTGATCGTGCGCCATGCGGTCGAGGCGACTGCCCGCCCTCGGCGGCTGTGGCTTTGGGAGGATTGGCCGTATGTGGACCGCAGCGGCTCCATCGACCACCGCAGTGCGCGCTATCTACAATTTTCAGCGCAAGCATCCATTGTAAAGGTTCGTGCCTGCGCCTGTTATGTCTCACAACTCGGTTTTCAATTTGGCGGCGCGGAAGCGCTCGCCGCGCAGATGAATGATCAGAAGGGAGAGTGGTATCGGCGCGCGGGGTAGCAGAGGTGGCTCGGTTTATCTGCACAGCCTCGCGCGATTGCTGAGTGGAGCGGCTGCCGGTTTCATGCCGCTGCGAGAAGCGGTCGGTTGAAGTAGACGTGATCGGGGGTCTTGCGGTCAAGGGATGAGTGCGGGCGCCTGGCGTTGTAGAAAGTCAGATACCGGCCGAGCGATGCGCGGGCCTCGCTGACCGATCCGTAGGCTCGCAGGTAAACCTCCTCATATTTTACCGATCGCCAAAGGCGTTCGACGAACACATTGTCCCGCCAGGCGCCGCGGCCGTCCATGCTGATCGCGATCTTCTCGCGGTGCAGGACCGACGTGAATGCCATGCTGGTGAACTGGCTGCCCTGGTCGGTATTGAAGATATCGGGCGCCCCGAAGCGCGTCGGCGCTTCCTCTAACGCCTCGATGCAAAAATCCGTCTCCAGTGTGATCGACAGCCGCCATGACAAAACCCGGCGGCTAAACCAGTCGACGACAGCGATGAGGTAGA
>NZ_BMJM01000018.1 GCF_014643455.1 Sandarakinorhabdus glacialis | reverse complement strand
CCTTGAAATCCGAGCTGTAGCGCTTTCTCGTCGTCTTCATTCCCGTCAATCCTTCAGATCGGGAATAGCTTAACACCCTGTCCAGTTTTCCGGGACCACCTCAATACCAGCCTGGCGCATGCCGGCGCACGACTTGGAGAGGCTGGTCATCGGATGTGTGCAGGACTTCCTGGGTGACGGACGCCAAGTCCACAATGTGTTTGCTGCGCTGGACGTCGATAGCGCTGTCCTCACCGCCATCATCGCCCAAGCAGCAGTGCGGGCAAACGATCCGGCCCCGACATTCCGAAGCTTGACCACGCGTATCGATGTCCACAACGACCGCGTCGACATCCTGGTTAACGTCGGATCGCTAGAGCCACCAACCCAAGCGGCTGCAACCGCCTCCGTCGCGCCTCACTTACTCTCGGTACCCATTATTCGGATACGTCGCGGCAAGGAGGTCCGCCTCATTATTCCCGCAGCAGACGGTGCCCCGCAGCAGGATGCCGATCCGGCGCTGATTAAACTGCTGGCGGCCTCATTTGCCGCCCGCGATGCGGCCGACGCTGCGACCGATCAGCCGTTGGTCGAAGTGGCCCGCACCCAAGGTTATTCGCTCGACTATTTCTCGCTGCTGCTCCGGCTGTCGATGCTCGCGCCCGACATCGTCGAGGCCATCCATGACGGCCGGCAGCCCCTCGCGCTCAATCGCCAGCGACTCGCCCGCATGACCAAACTGCCCATTGAATGGGCAGCACAGCGGACGGCGCTCGGGTTTATCTAAACACGCAGCATCGCGTCCCAGGGCACGATCAAGAGCCCGCCATCGCATCATAACTGCATCGCATCTCCCGACCGCCAAAATGGCGGCCTGAGAATTCCCCCGCTTTGCGCGACGCGTAACGCCGCCAAATCGTCTCAGCACGAAAATGCGGATGCCGTTGTCGACTGTAACGCACGGAAAAGCGACGACATTTACGCCATTGCAAATATGATTGCCGTGCTGCTCTGCAATCGTCGACTGCGTGGTGCCCGGGGGCGGATTTGAACCACCGACACGGGGATTTTCAATCCCCTGCTCTACCCCTGAGCTACCCGGGCGCACCTGCCGACCGGCGCGATATGCCGGTTCGGAGGCAGGCGTCTAGCCGTCCATCCGGTCGTTGTCCAGCGGGCGTATGTCGGAAAGTTCGTCTTCGTTATCGCTGGCCGGCACGACATAGCCTTCGCGCATCCATTGGACGAGGTCGCGGTCCTGGCAACCGCGCGAGCAGAAGGGCGAATAGGCCTCGATGCGGGGGCTCTTGCCGCAATAGGCACAGGGTTTAACCATGGACATCACCCCCCGATATGGCGAGGCCGGCGTCGGCGTTCAAGCGGATCTCGCCGCCGACGGCGCGAGCCAGTGCCGCGATCAGTTGCGGGCGTGCGGTGAGCCAGGCAATGACGACCGGGTGCGCTGTCAGGGTGCGGTCGCCGGCGTTGCCGCGGGCGGCGCGGCGCAGCAGTTCGAGCGCGGCGAAACCTGGCGCGCGGACCTGTTCGACGAAAGAGGCGCGGTCGCGCGGGCGGACGATCTGGACGAAGCCGAAGCCGTTGACGGCGGTGCGTTCGAAGACCGGCGGCAGGTTTGCATCGAGCAGTTCGCCGAGTTTCGTGCGGACTGCCTTGCCTTCCAATGTCGGAAAATCGACGCCGATCGAGCCAGTCAGGTCGAAGCGCCGGATGGCCTTTGCAGTGGCGACGGCGGCTGCCTCGGCGAGGGCGGCGGGGTCGCCGGGGCCGTCGACATCGATGACTGTCATTGCCGGGGTCGGGCTGGTGGTCAGCATGCCGCCGGCGAAGGCCGCGAAGCCGGTGCGGGCGGCCTCGACGATCTCGCCCCAGCCTTCGGCCTCGAGGCGGTCTTCGCCGGTGCTGCCGAGCCGGGTGATCCTGTGCCCCGCCATTGCCAGCCGAGCCGCGAGGTCGGCGCCGGGTTGAACTTCGCCTTCGGTGGCCGAATCGCCTTCGATGTTACGGAGTTTTGCCAGGCGTGGCCGGCCAGCTTCGGGGATGGCGTCGCGGGTCACCTCGACCCGTAGCAGCCCGCCTTCGGGGCAATAGGGTAGCGGCTCGATGAGGCCCTCGTGATCGCCGAGCCGCATGATGCCGCGGCGGCCGGGCTCGAGGATCCTGGTCAGCCGGGCGACGTGCACGGCCCCTGCCCGCGGGCCCGAGTCGTCGCGTTCGAAATGCGCCTCGGTGACGATGCCGTCCTCGAGCACCAGCGCCCGCACGGCGCCGATGCCGTGTTCGATGATGGCTTCACCCATTGATTTCGCTTTCGAAGCCCGAGGCCTTGAGCAGCAGGCGGGTTTCGGACAGCGGCAGGCCGACGACCCCCGACCAGCTTCCCGAGATCCAGCGGATCCAGGCTTCGGCGGCGCCCTGCAGGGCATAGCCGCCGGCCTTGCCGCGCCAGTCGCCGGCGGCGATCAGCGCGTCGATGGCGTTCGCGTCGAGGCGGTGGAAGATGACTTGTGTCTCGCTGGTGCGCAGCCGGATTTGTCCGTCGGCGGCGGCGATCGCGACCGCTGTGAAGACGCGGTGGCGGCGTCCCGACAACAGTGCGAGGCAGGTCCGCGCCGTCGCTTCGTCCTCGGCCTTGGGCAGGATGCGGCGGCCGACGCCGACGACCGTGTCGGCGGCGAGCACCATCGCGCCCGGATGCCGGGCCGCGACCGCCGCGCACTTTGCCAGCGCAAGCCGCTCGGCGTGATCGCGGGGAATTTCGGTTTTGGCGCCAGTGTTGCAGGGGGTCTCGTCGATGTCGGCGGGGTCGATGGCGGCGGGCTCGATGCCGAGGCGCGCCAGCAAGGCGGTGCGCCGCGGGCTGGCGGAAGCGAGGATCAGTTTCAGGCGAACCACTCCAGGAAAGTGCCGTGCGGATGGGCGCGGGCGAGCAGGCGCTCTGTTGGTGGACCGCCCTGCCACAGGGTGAGCCGCAGGGTCGGAAGATGCGCCTCGGCTGCGTCGTCCATTTCGAAGCGCAGCCAGGCGAGCGGCGCATCTGCGCTGGCGGGCTGGGCGGCGAGATGCGCGGCGATGCCGGCCTTGGTTGCCGGCGGGAAATATTGATAGGCGATCGAGTGGAGGACGACGGCGACGCTGCCGGCTTGCGGAGCGACATGGGCCTGTACCCAGTCGGCGGCGTCGGCGCCGTCGATCGGCGGCAGGTTGGCCTGCGCCAGCGCGATCGCAGCCTCGGCGCGGGCGACGCGCTCAAGCTGTTCGGGCCAGACAAAGGCCATCAGGCGCTCGCGGACGACGGCGTCGCTTACGTCCAGCGGGTTAATGTCGGTACCGCGGCGGGAGAGAACGGTGACCGCGGCGGCGTGCGGCAGGGGTCCGGTCCAGACGGGCGCGAGTTGCACCGGCGAGGCTGGGTCACCGGTGCGGAGCCCGCCGAGGTCGTAGCCGAAGCGATCGAGATTGAGGTTGAGCCCGGCGCTGCAGCCGAGCTCGAACAGGCGCACCGGCAGGCCTGTGGCCGCGGTGATTGTCATCAGGCCGGGCATCAGGACGCCTGAGCGCGCGACTTCGTTGGTCTGCGGCGGACCGGTGAGCCAGCCGGCTAGCTGGGCATCGCGCGCCGGATCGGCGAGCAGGGTTCGCAACGCCGCGGCGAGATCGGTGGCGTCGGGCATGGGTGCCGGCGGGTACAATGCCGCCAGTTCGGGCGCCCGGCCGGCGCGAACCAGGGCGTTGCAGCCGCCGGTGAAGCGCATCATCAGGGCGTCGGCCATCGGTTCGCCGGGCCAGGCGATGAGGGCGCGCCCGGTGTCGCTGGTGCCGTCGCAGGCCAGCACCGCTGCTTCGCACACTGCGGCTGTTAGCGGCGCGCCGAGCTTGCGGCAAAATTCGGCCTGCTTGGCGAAGGCGGCGGCGATGACCGGCGGCAGCGCCATCAATCTTCCGGTGCGATCGTCACCTTGAGCCCGTCGAGTGCATCGATGAAGGCGATCTGGCACGACAGCCGCGACGCCGCCGTGCGGTGATCCGACGAATCGAGCAGATCGCCCTCGTCGTCGCCGGCGGTGCCGGTCCGCGCGATATCGTCTTCATCGACATAGACATGGCAGGTCGCGCATGAGCAGCAGCCGCCGCACAGCGCCAGCAGCTCGTCGATACCGCCGTCACGGATGATCTCCATGACCGACAGGCCGGGCTTGGCGGGGAGCGTGATGTCGCTGCCTTCGCGGGTGGTGACGATAATCTGTGCCATGCGCAGGCGACCTTTATGAAAATTCGATTGCCCGTCCCATAGCGGCCACCCCCCGTAAAGGACAAGATGGCGAACCCCCGTGCACATCGATAGGGTGCGCCGACACAAGCCGAGGGTTTCCATCATGCGCGTCGTCCACCAGTTCGCCCCCGGGATGTCGGGGCTCATCGCCAGTCTGCCTGGAGTCACCAGCGCCGATCATATCCCCAAGGGCGACCAGCACTGGAACCTGCCATTGGATGTCGACGTGGTCTTCGTCGTCCACGGCGAAGGCCCCCAGCGCAATGTCGACCATGTTCCGCGTCCCGCCGGCTGGCCCGGCAGCGTCAAGCTGGTCCAGGTCGCCAGCGCGGGCCTCGACGACTATCCCGAATGGCTGTTCGAGGCGCCGCGGGTCGCTACCTGTTCGGGAACCACCGCACGCCCGATTGCCGAATATGCGCTGGCGGTGATGCTTGCGCATGTGAAGCGCCTTGCCGGCGTCACCTTCAAGCCCGGCGATGCCTGGCCGAGCCGCGACGAGATGATGGCCAACCCATCGGATACGCTCGAGGGCCGCACGCTGGGGCTGCTCGGGCTTGGCCAGATCGCCCGGCAGGTGGCGCGCTATGCCGCGGCGTTCGACATGAAGATCATCGCGACGCGCAATTCCGACACGCCGTCGCCCGACGCGAATGTGACGCTGGTGCCGCTGGAGGAGTTGGCTTCGCGGTCGGATCACCTGGTGATTGCGGCGCCGATCGGGGCCGAGACGCGCGGGCTGGTCGGCGCCGAATTCCTCGGCCGGATGAAGCCGAACGCCCATATCGTCAACGTCGCGCGCGGCGCCATTATCGACGATGACGCGCTGAAGGCCGAGTTCGACAAGGACCGGCTGTGGGCGTCGCTCGATGTTACCGACCCCGAGCCGCTGCCGGCGGGTCACTGGCTGATCGGCCACCCCCGCGCGCGCGTCACACCGCATCTGTCGTGGGTGTCACCGGAGACGTCGCGGCGGGTCTTCGAACGGCTGGGCGAGAATATTCGCCGGGTGCAGGCTGGCGAGGCGTTGATCGGCGCGGTGAAGGGCTGACGCCTCAGAAGGGCACGATCTGGCCCTTGTGGGTGAACTTCAGATAGCCGGCGTTGATCCCGAGCCGCGCGCCGACGCCCAGCTTGACCGGCACGATGATGACGTTGTCGCGCTGGAGGTAGTTGGCGGTGAAGCCGCCGACCAGATACGCCTTGCCCTCGGCGGCGGGGTAGCGGCGGAACAGGTCCTCGCTGTCGTCGAGATTATAGACGAGCGCGAAGGTCTTTGACCCGTCGCCGCCGACATCGAAGCCGATGGAGGGCCCGGTCCAATGCACCGGCTGCTGGCCCTCGATCTTGTGGAAGACGATGCCCGAGCCATAGCGCAGGCCGATGCCGAAGGCGGCGCTCACCTCGCGCCCGACGATATAGGCGTTGGGCTGGCCGTATTTGGAGAATGTCTGCCGAATCAGTTCGCCAAGTCCCTCCGCGCCCTTGCCGAAAACATCCTCGGCCGCGCCCAGGACGTCGTCCTCGGCGAAGGTCGGCTCGGCTTTCACCGGCAATGGCGGCGGCGCGTCGGCAGCGGCCGGTCCGGCAGGCTGTGAAGGCGGAATGGCCGTCTCGGTGACCGGCACATCGGCAGTCTGCGCCGCTGCGGGCATCGCTAGGACGGCTGCCAGCACCAGCATCGCGGACCGCGTTGATTGACGCATGATATATCCCCTTTCGAGCGTCCCTGAACCATTTTGCCTGAACGACCGATGAGCCATCTCAGGTGCTTTCCGGCAACCCGTCACCATGCTAACCGGCGATGGCACCCCTGACAAAAGAGTATGCCAATGCGTGTCGCAATGATCGGTTCGGGCTATGTCGGCCTTGTCTCGGGGGCGTGTTTCGCCGATTTCGGTCATGACATTGTTTGCGTCGACAAGGACCCGTCCAAGATCGACCGCCTCAACGCCGGCGTCATGCCGATCTACGAGCCCGGCCTTGCCGAACTCGTTACCGGCAATGCCAGGGCCGGGCGATTGACCTTCACCACCGACCTGGTTGCCGGCGTCGCCGATGCCGAGGCAATCTTCATCGCCGTCGGCACGCCGTCGCGCCGCGGTGATGGTCATGCCGACCTGTCCTATGTCTATGCCGCCGCCAAGGAAATCGCCGCCGCGCTGACCGGCTATACCGTCATCGTCACCAAGTCGACCGTGCCCGTCGGCACCGGCGACGAGGTCGAGCGCATCATTCGCGAAGCCAATCCGGACGCGCAGTTCGCCGTCGTCTCCAACCCCGAATTCCTGCGCGAGGGCGCCGCCATCGGCGATTTCAAGCGTCCCGACCGCATCGTCGTCGGCACCGAGGACGAGCGCGCCCGCGACGTGATGACCGAGCTTTATCGCCCACTGTTCCTCAACCGGTCGCCGATCCTGTTCATGAGCCGGCGCACCGCTGAATTGACCAAATATGCCGCGAACGCCTTCCTCGCGACCAAGATCACCTTTATCAACGAGATCGCCGACCTGTGCGAAGCCGTCGGCGCCAACGTCCAGGACGTGTCGCGCGGCATCGGCCTCGACAACCGCATCGGCAGCAAGTTCCTTCACGCCGGCCCCGGTTATGGCGGCTCGTGCTTTCCCAAGGACACGCTGGCGCTGGTCAAGACCGCGCAGGACGCCGGCACGCCGATGCGGATCGTCGAGACCGTGTCGATGGTCAACGACAGCCGCAAGCGCGCCATGGCCAAGAAGGTCATCGCCCTCGCCGGCGGCGACGTCCGCGGCAAGACTGTCGCCGTGCTCGGGCTGACCTTCAAGCCGAACACCGACGACATGCGCGATTCGCCCGCCATTGCGGTCATCCAGGCGCTGCAGGACGCCGGCGCCAGCATCCGCGCCTTCGACCCCGAAGGCACCGACCAGGCGCGGCTGGTGCTGACGGGCGTCGATTATGCCGCCGATCCCTATGCCTGCCTGACCGGCGCCGACGTTGCTGTCCTCGTCACCGAATGGGATGCCTTCCGCGCGCTCGACATGGACCGGGTCAAGGCGCTGATGGCAACGCCGGCAATCGTCGACCTGCGCAACATCTATCGCCCCGACGAAATGGCCCGCCGCGGCATCAGCTACGCCTCAATCGGGCGCTGATGTCACAAGCTGTTGCCAAGCCCGCCGTTCGCCGGTTATAGCCCCGCCTGCGCGGAGTCGTGGGTGAGCGGCTGAAACCAGTAGTTTGCTAAACTGCCGATCTGGGTAACCGGATCCGAGGGTTCGAATCCCTCCGACTCCGCCAGCGGGACATTCTAGAGCGCTTTCAACAGCGCTCTAGAATCGTCTAAACCATTGAAAACTGAAGGAATGTGGCCGTGCCCCTCGATAGGGCGCGGATCTCGAACTATGTCGACTTTTGGACACAGCAGGGGTTAAAGCGGGGGTAGAACTGAGCGGTGCTCAGTTCGAGGAGACCCCTGCGATGGCACTCACAGTTCGATCAGTTGCGACGATCAAGCAACCCGGTAAGTACGGTGATGGCGATAATCTCTGGTTAATCGTCGGACCCGCGCCGTCCCTTCGAAAGCGATGGGAGTTCCGTTACCGGATCGCGGGCAAGGCGTACGAGATGGGGTTAGGCTCGGCGGACTTCCTAAGCCTCCACGACGCTCGCGAGCGCGTCACCGATCTTCGGCGAAAGGTGCGCGCGGGCCATAATCCGGTTGCAGACAACAAGAAAGCGAAGCCGGTGGTACGCCGGGCCACCTTCGAGGAGGTAGCAGAGGACTGCATCAAGTCGCAGATTGGAGGCTGGAAGAGTGGTAAGAGCGAAGGGCAGTGGCGCCAGTCTTTATTGACCTATGCGTACCCGTCGCTGGGACACATGGACCCGACGGCGGTTTCGACCGAAGACGTTCACGCGATTCTAGCCCCTATTTGGTCCACGAAAGCCGAGACGGCGAGCCGTCTGCGGGCGCGCATTGAAAAGGTGCTCAATCGAGCGACGGCGCTCAATCTCAGGTCCGGCGATAATCCGGCTCGCTGGAAGGGCAACCTCGACCACTTGCTGTCGAAACAGTCGAAGGCAAAGCGGGTTAAGCACCACCCTGCGCTGCCTTTCGCCGAAATGGCGACGTTCATGGCCGCGTTGCGGAAGCGAGAAGGGATAGCGGCCCGCGCGTTTGAGTTTGCCATTTTCACAGCTGCTCGCACCAATGAGGCCCTGGGCGCAACTTGGTCAGAAATCGACTTTGCGGCAAAGGTCTGGACGATCCCCCGCGAGCGCATGAAACTTGACCGCGAACATCGCGTGCCTCTTAGCGAACCGGCTCTGGCGTTACTGAAGGCGTTACCCCGCGACGACGGCAGCGACTTTGTCTTCATAAGTCCGATGAACAGGGGCAAGCCGATGAGCAACATGGCTCTGCTTGCCACGCTAAAGCGCATGGAGCGTACCGACATCACCGCGCACGGTTTCCGCTCGGCCTTTCGGGATTGGGCAGCAGAAACGACCTCCCATCCGAACAACGTCGTCGAGATGGCTCTAGCGCACGCTATCGGAAGCGCGGTCGAAGCCGCGTATCGGCGCGGCGACCTGTTCGAAAAGCGCAAGCGGCTTATGTCTGACTGGGCAGCACATTGCGATAGGCTGCCCCACGTGGGCACGAAGGTCGTGCCAATAGGCGCGGCATAAATGCGACGAACGGAGTAAATCCGCACGAGTTCAATGTATCTTCCGGAGCGAGTATCGGCATCTAGGGGTGTCCCGGACGCTCCTCGGAGAGTCCTTCTTGGCGTTCTAGCGCCGTTGGAAGGGACGTTGATGAATACCGCCTTTGATGAAGGACCGCGCATCTATCGCGCTGGCCAACTCTACAATGTTGTCGGCTTGAAGCGGAACGCTATCGAGCAGCGCATGCAGCAGAACGACTTTCCCAAGCCGATTATTTTGGGGCCACGGTCGAAGGGTTGGTTGGTCCATGAGGTCCACTCGTGGCTCCTCGAACGCAAGGCCCAGCGCGATGCGACCGGGCAGGGGCACAATCCCTGTCCACGTCCGAAGGCGCGCGCTGGCTGAGTTGGGCACGTTGCCGACGATCCCGACGCGACGCCGCTGATGGTCGTGCTGCGCACCTGCACAGTCGGTGTTGAAGTCTTCATCGATCCGCCGCTGATAGACGGTGACCATCGAAAAGCATTCTTCAGGAAGGATGAGGCGTGGAATGCGGCGCAACAGCGTTGGACGGCGCATCGCGCCGGTTTCTTAGACCTCAGCGACGAACGCGTCAGGCGATACCGGGACATCGAATAAAATCCGTCGAATTTATACTTTCGAATGGATTTCGCAGAACCGAATAACTCCGGGAAGGAGAAGCGCAATGTTGTTCACGAATAAGAAGGCTTGTCAGAATATTCTTGGTTGGGACCGCAAGGTACAGACCGATGACAAGGCGAGCGGCCATATCAACTTCGCGCCGACGTTCGACGACAACTTCAACTGGAACCTCGACAGGCTGACTGCCGCGCAGTTCTACCTCGATCAGCGCACGGCGGGCTTCACCGTCAAGATGGCAGGGCAGGCCGCAACGCGGCTCTACAACGGCCTGTGCGACTATCCCGATGCCGACCAGCTCACCGTCGTGCAGATCGAGAACGGGTCCGCGTCGATTATGCCCGCCGACAAGATCGACCTCGCCAGCGGCTTCGTTTCGGGAGGCTACCTCGCGACGGCGCTGCTGATCGACGTGCGCAATCTGCGGACGCGGGTGCAGCGGGCGATTGAGGCCGACGCTGCGGTGATCGGCGCGCGGGGTGAGTAACCTTGACACAGAAACCCCCGACGCGTCGGGCGACACGCCGGGGGCCTTCTCAACCCAACACGCGGAAGGACAACCGCAGACCGGCGATGCGGCAGAGAGGATCCAGAATAAAGGGCGGCTCGCTGGCTCGTGGGCTTCCGATGAAGATGGTCGCCCCCGCTGGAATTCAGGCACCGAAGTCATTGCAGAGTTCGACTATCGCCATGAAAGTAGCAGGTACTCATCCACTAAAATCAAGGGCCGCACGAAGGATGGCGAAAAAGTCTTTCTGACTGGGCATCGGCCAGCCGGAGGGATGGGCGACTTGCAGTTTGAACGGCAGGCAAATCCCGACGATTTCTTCAGGCACGTGGGCCTAGAGAACTACAAATGGGGCAAAGGCTACGAGCCGGACCTTCTGTATCGGCTCCCCGAATTAAAGCGCGCGATGCTCGAACGGCCCGATGATGTCGTCTTCGTTGTCGAAGGCGAGAAAGACACGGACACCCTTTGGGCCTTGGGCCTTATGGCGACGACAAACCCGGACGGGGCCATGAAATGGCGGCACCATTTCAATTCGCATCTCGCGGGTCGCGATGTTGTCGTGATTGCTGACAACGACGAGCGTGGCCGTGAACATGCCGCTGCTGTTGAGAGGTCGATGCGGCCTGTCGCCGGGTCGATCAAGGTTGTTGAGCTTCCGGGCTTAGCTGTGAACGGCGATGTCACCGACTGGCTTGACGGCGGCAAGACGCGCGATGACCTGTTGAAGGCGGTCGCGGATGCCCCCGCAGGCGGCTCGCAGGCTGGTAGAGACTCCGGGGTCAGCCTCGATGACTTTCGGGCGTTCATGCCTACCCATAGCTATATCTTCATGCCCAGCGGGGAAATATGGCCGGCCACCAGCGTCAACTCGCGCATTCCGCCCGTCCAGATGACAGATCGGAACGGTCGCCCGGTGCTGGATGAGGACGGGGAGCCGCGCTGGCAGGCCGCTAACAAGTGGTTGGACGAGAACCAGGCCGTCGAGCAGATGACGTGGGCACCGGGCGAGCCGCAGGTTATCGAGGGTCGGCTAATCTCGGAGGGCGGATATTTCGACCGACCAGGCTGCGCGATCTTCAACCTATATCGCCCACCGGTTCCGCAGCGCGGCGACGCTACTATGGCGGAGCCGTGGATTGCGCACGTCCGTCGCGTCTATCCCGGCGATGCAGATCATATAATCGACTGGCTGGCGCACCGGGTTCAGCGACCGCAGGAGAAGATCAACCACGCTATAGTAATGGGCGGGGCGCAAGGTATCGGCAAAGACACGATCTTGGAGCCGGTGAAGGCGGCTATCGGTCCGTGGAACTTCGCCGAGGTGTCCCCGGCGCAGATGATGGGGAGGTTCAACGGCTTCGTGAAGTCTGTAATCCTTCGTGTCAGCGAGGCGCGTGACCTTGGCGACACCGACCGGTTCGCCTTTTACGATCACACGAAGACATACACGGCAGCGCCGCCTGATGTGCTGCGTGTGGATGAGAAGTTCATGCGCGAGTATTCGGCGTTCAATGTCTGCGGGGTCGTTATAACGAGTAATCACAAGACGAATGGCCTATACCTGCCGGAGGATGATCGGCGACATTACGTCGCTTGGTCGAACCTGACGAAGTCCGACTTTGATCGGGCCTATTACCCGATGTTGTGGGATTGGTATTCGGCAGGTGGCACCGGACACGTAGCAGCCTATTTGCGCGATAAGGATATCAGCGGCTTCAACCCTAAAGCGCCGCCGCGCAAGACTGAGGCATTCTGGGAGATTGTGCAGTCGAACAGCGCGCCGGAGGACGCCGAACTATCTGACGCGCTTGAAAAGCTAGGTAACCCGGAAGCAGTCATACTGTTGTCGATTGCCGATGCCGCTGATGCTTCTTTTGCAGATTGGCTGAGAGATCGAAAGAACAGCCGCCGAGTGCCGCACAAGATGGAGGAGTGTGGATATAAGCCTGTCCGCAATCCCGGTTCCAAGTCGGGACGCTGGAAAGTCGGTGGCAAGGACATGGCGATCTACGCTCTAAAGCACTTGTCTGATCGTGATGCAGTAATCGTGGCAGAGAAGCGAGCAGCGGAGGGCTATAATGCCATCTTCTAGTCGCCGGTCGACCCCGCTAGCGCTAGTAGCGCTAGAAGCGCTAGATCGCCTATCCCCCTTAATTTTACCTTCCTCGCCTATTTTGAAAAGTTTTCCGGGAAATCTTCTTATTATTTGGAAAGCGGCGAAAAGAGGGGGGGATAGGCGATCTAGCGCTTCTAGCGCTTCAGGCGCCGACATACGAATTTCACTTGGAGAATAACGATGAAAAGCCAGCACAGTCCGACCGACCAAGCCGACGCCGCCGACTTCGATCTGTTTGTTCAGCAGCAGCTAGGCCAGCGCACCGGCGACGAGCGATCTGAGATCGAGCGGTATCTGCGGGCCAATCCCGGCAACGATATGCGGGACTGGAAACACGGCAGTAGCCGCGCTGTCCTCAACCCAAATGTAACCGATAGCTGGATGCCGGACCGTGGTAAGGCGGAGTACGTTCGGGCTATCGCGACAAGCGAGTTAGCGCGGCGGCTCCCTCAGGAGGTCCGGCAAGCTGCCAGTCGCGACCCGAACCTAACCTGGAGCAGCATCGCCCGGCGCTACCGCGTAAGGCAGGCTGGAGAGCGCTGATGCAACCGCGTCAGCCCTTCGACCCCGCCTCGACAGCGGAACACGCCCCTGCCCCATCCCTGACCGTGAGCGACGGCATCGAGGCTGGGGTGCACCGGGGCCTGAAAGTTAAGCGACCTCTGAGGTCCAGACCGGCGTCGGCCAGCAGCTCAAAAAACAACACCAGTTTTGCCCCTGAAATTGCCCCCGCGCGCAGCGCGCGCGACCGAGCGCCCGCGCGGCTGATTCAGATGCGATCCAAAGGAAAGCGCCATGACCGATAACGACGAACACCGCAGCGTGGCAGTGATCGAGATGTGCCGCCGCGTGAATAGAATTGCAGCGGCCAAATACGCCGAACACGGTGCGTCGCTCGAAGACATCGCCATTGCGTCAATTTACACGGCGTTCGATTTGGCGACCAAGCTCAAGGGTAGCCCCATCGCCGCCGTCGAGTGGCTGCGCACCGCCGTCGATGTTCAGGAACGCGACGCGATGACGAGGGTGCAATGATGGGTCTCCCCCGCGCACTGCGCGGTCCAGTAATGGCAATGGCGCGACCAGCGCGGCCCGCGTCGGAGATTGCTGCGGTCAAGGCGGCGGCGGATATCGTTAGGGCTGAGACTGGGTTGCGTGGTGCGGAGCCTGTAGCGCAGGTGATCGCACAGCGGGTCGTCGCGGCGCTCGTTGCCGCTCTTGAGCGAAATATTGACGATCAGCTTGCAGTCGCTCTGGTAGCCGTAGAGACGCAGTATTTCGCATCTCCAATCCACGTTTTAGCAACATCGCCTGAGATCGACTCCCATAGCATATACATTCAGCAGTGCGTCTCAAGTATCATACGCTCTGGCGGAAGATTTGGTTCAATTTCAAATCAACTCTCCTCCCGAAAATATATCTGTAACAGCACGGTTGATCGCCTACGTGGCCGTTATCGGAGCATACTCTACCGGAAGAATCTATGACGAGATCAGGCGGGAAAGATCGTTAAATAAAGTCCTACACTCACTAGGGACAATTTTAAAGTTAAACTGGTGGTTTGGGTCTTGAATATTAAAGTTCGAAAAGATCTCATCCTTAATTACCATGCAGTTATCATTTGATATTTTGTGTGCCGTTCCGACAATTTTCTTAGGCGCTCCAATGTCGGTTGCCAGCAGAGCCATGTTTTGTTGATTATATCCGAAACCAAGAAAAACAATTTTATCCGCCCATTTCAAAGCCTCGTGTATATCATTCAGTTCAGCGCGATCCTTCACCTGCTCGGTGAAAGTCCTCACCTGCGATGCACTACTAATAAGATCGTCGATGGTCCCGCCCCCAAATGGGACTCCCTTTCCATCGCCAGATTTCCATGGTAAATCACCAACAATGCCATACGGTCTATGTATTATTAAATTAGATACCGCAGAATGAAGTTCGTAATGCTTAAGTCCATAATAATTGGCAATCGAATAAGGTAAATACTGCTCAATACATCGATCGTAATTAAAGCTTACAATCTGTACATTTTCGAACATTCTATCTAACTGACTGATCTTTACATTTTCGGTAAGAATTTTAGTAAAGCTATCATACCAAGTATCAAAAAACATGCCAAGGGGTGGTGCGGCATTGGGATCATTCTCCGTGACCGCGAAATGTTTACTTGCCCGTTCCGCGCTGTGAATTGAACGCGCAATTGCTAGCTTGCCAACGAGTTCAACCTGTTCATCCTCTAGCGCATCGATAATATTATCTATCGATATTGCCTGAACTGCCGAACTTATGATCTGGAGGCCCTTACGAATGTGCTCATTCAACCGGGTGACGTCACGACCCTCATTTAAGATTTGCTTTAAGGCGTCAATGATCATCCGATCCCCATGTGTCTGCTGTGAACTCCTCTCAAACTTGACATCTAAAAGACTGCATATCGCTTTAAGGAGTTGTTCGCCGACAGGGAGACCCACTTCATAACTTGCGCCCGCGCCGAGGACCAATACCGTTTTTGAGTTGAACATTATTTTCCTCGGAAATGCTAAAACTATATATCGGAAGATACCGGGCTACGAGAATATGATCTTCTTTAGAGGATTACCGATGAACGCCCACCCAAAGCTGCCCCGCGCCCTTTGCGGTACCGTCCGCGCTGAAGCCAGTCCCGAGCAACTGTTCCGCAACCTACAGGTGGGTCTCGACACTTTCCAGTCGCAGCACAACCAGCGCCTTTCGAACATCGAGGCGGCGCTTAACGCGGGCCTTGGAGCGGGCCCGCCGATCCTTCCGGACGTCGGCGGCGGTACGTCGTGGGGCGATCAGGTCGTGGCGTCGAGTGAGTTGGCCGCGTTCGTATCGGCGGCGGGCAAGGGTCGCGTGCAGATCGCGCTCAGCCCGCAAGCGGCGATCACCTCGATTGGCACGAGCGGCGGGCCGCTGATCCAGCCCGACCGCGCCGATGCCGTCGCGATGCCCCGCCGCCGCCTCACCGTGCGCGGGCTGCTGGGCGTCGGGACCACCGGCTCGAACATGGTCGAGTATCCGCGCCAGAACGTCCGCGACAATCAGGCCGCGACTGTCGCTGAAGGCGCGCTCAAGCCCGAAAGCAACTACGGCTTTGCGCTTGCACAGGCGAAGGTCGCGACCATCGCTCACTGGGTCGCGGTATCGAGGCAGGCGATGGACGATGCTGGCCAGTTGCGAACCATTATCAACGGTGAGTTGCGCTACGGGCTGGCGCTTCGCGAGGAAACTCAGCTCCTTCTAGGTGATGGCGTCGGCACCAACCTGCTGGGCCTGATCCCCCAGGCGACGGCATACGACGTGACCGGTCAGCCCGCTGGCATCTCCAAGTTCGACGTGCTGCTGCACGCGCTCGCACAGTCGGAGGTCGCGGACCTCCCGGCAACCGGCGTGGTCGTGAACAGCAGCGACTGGATGAAGCTACAGGGGCTTAAGGACGGGCAGGGCCGCTACATCGGTTCGGGACCGATGGGTACCGCCATGCCGACCGCGTGGGGGCTGGACGTCGTTCCTTCCAACTCGATGCCGGTCGGCAAGTTCTTGGTCGGCAATTTCGCCAACTCTGCGACGATCTATGATCGGATGACGCCGGTCGTTCTCGTGAGCAGTGAGGACCGCGACAACTTTATCCGCAACATGCTGACCGTGCTTTGCGAGGAGCGCATTGCGCTGGCCGTGCGCCAGCCTGCGGCGCTGATCTACGGCGATTACGCGGCGGCGGCGGGCTAATCCTGGCCCCGCTGAAACTGTGCTCCTAGAGGCTGAGCCGGTCCCGGTCAGCGCGTTCAGCATCGCGCTGACCGGGAAGCCTTCGCTCGTCACGCTCAAGCACGACACCGAAGGTCCGACGACGACGGTTCGGATCGTGCGCGCCTGCGGCGAGTGGGTTGAAGGCGATGAGCCGGAGGTCCATGCCGACTATGCGCGTGGGGATCCGGAACGGATTGGCTGCCGATCGTAGCTAGCCCCACGACAACACTAATGGCCGCCATCTAGCGCTGGTAGTCCGAACCGAACGCAATAGCAGCGGACGGCTTTACACGAAAGATAGGATTGACCCGAGCCTTAGCATGGCGCTTGGGGTTGTAGAATTCGATGTTCTTCGACCAAATATCACCAAAAAACTGATGACCGGTTATGAAACCTGTCTTCTGCGATTTCGGCCACCATTTCTTTCGCGTGGCTTCATAAGACAATAGCCACATTTCTGACTTAAGGCCCTCAAGCGTTGCAAAACTCTGCCAGAACGACATGTCTGGAATACCATCGATAAGACCTTGCTGTCGAAGGTCAAGCGTGAGCAGCGCAACTACCGAACTTCGTAACTTTAGCACGCGCTCCAAAATGGAAACAGGTAATTTTAGCTTAATCTCAATTGCCCAAAAAAGCAGCCAAGCTAACTCATCAATATGCCCCGCCTCAGCCTTGGCAGGTATTTGCTGCAGTATAAAGTCATTGATCTCGCTAGTCGGGTAGGCCGCGTTTGATCTTGTCGCGGCAAGATGCTCCGCAACAAACCGAAGGCAATTAGGACTTCTGCGAGACATATACAGCATCCAGCGAACTAGATGCGCACGATTGCCCGAGCCAATGGCAAAAGTGGCAGCCCGCTTAGTGGCATACAGCAACACACTTTCACGAGGGTTCTGGTCTGCTAGATAGAGAGATTGGGCAAAATATGAGTCAAGATCACCGACTTGCTTTCCAATGACAGTAGTCATCTCAAAGGTGCGGATGTAATTACCCCATTCAGGGGCGTGATCACTCCCAAGGCCTATCGTAACTGTCTTCTCGCCATTTAGGTCGAGCTGAAAATCGTAAAGTGCCGCTGACAGGCCAGACAAAACAGCAGACGCTGTTTCACTATCTTGCAGTCCGATAAGCATGTCATCGACGTACCGAACACCGCGTCGGTCCCAGTCCACAATCAAAGATCGAGCCTTCTCTTCAATCTCCACTGCGATTAATTCCGATATAATTCGTGACGAGTCTGGTCCGATAGGTATTCCTATGGTCTGACCTTCTTGACCGGCGCGGACTGCGCAGTCGAGTTCATTGGCAAAACCAGCTTTAAAAGCTGGTGTTTGAAAATTAGCCTTGCAGTGATCTTTTCCCAAGATCGCCCACGCGATTGAATGTGTATAAACAGATGGGTAAAACCTCGCTATGTCGGTCTTAACATATCGACCATATGAACCCAATATTTCGGCTCTGCGCCTTGCAACGCCATCGAAATCCACGCCGCTGACGGCCCGGGCTATCCCAATGCGTGAAATTGTAGGATCAAACTCGCTTGTTTTCGACCTGTTGAGCCGTGCTTTGAGTTCAACCCAATTATTGGCGATAAGCAGCGAAACCTGCAACTGGTTAATCGGATTTACGATCGATAGTTTGCGCCGTGCATGACCATACCTAGGAATGCTGTATGTTTCCGGGGCAGTCCAGAACTTGAATATGTTAGCCGCTTTCCACTTGGTGGCAAACTCGGTGGAGTGCTTGGCATATTCCTCTGCCGTGAAAGGTGGCGGAAGCTCACTCGGAAAATAGCCGTGCGATATCAGCCGACGGAGACGCACATCTCGCGGGAATGTCAATTTCTTTGCGGCAGCCACAAGTCGTTAAATAGTGGGCGCGGAAGGTATTAGCCAGTCTTCGATTTGGCACTGTCCCGCTTGGCTGAGGTTTAGCTGATAACCTTCTGCCGATCCCGACCTAGGCGAGTAGGAGCCTTTGCACTGGAGACCGTGGGCTCAAGGTTGCGACGGATAGCGGTAGGCGGCACAATGCGCCCATGTCGATCTTTTCCCGCCTTTTTGGGCGATTCGCCAAGTCGCGGAACCCCGCTCAGCTGGACCCAGAACGCTTCGACATCCCGCGTGGCGTGAACCTCCGGGCAGACGCGGACATAATCCGCGGTTTCCAATTCTGTGCGACATTGCAACTGCGCACCCCCCTCCGCGTCTTGTCACGCCATGGCGAGATCTTCGACGAGATCGACCGCGCCGCCCCTCAGATCGCCAAAGAGCAATGGGAAGGCATCTGGGTTCCAAAACTGCGCTCATGGAAGGAAATGGGTTTCGACATCAAGGAGATGCAGGGTGAAACCATGGCATCCTCTGTCGGTCAGATTCCGCGTGATGGCGGTAATTACCTCAAATTTCTGAAAGCTGTGCGCATTGCGGCGGAAGCTGATAGCGGGATAGTCGAGCGCCGCGCTGAGGTCGCCAAAGCTTTGTTGCCGCTTGCATGGAGCGACTTCGTGCGGGCGCACTTGGGAGCCGACGCCATCCTAGATCAGCTTTTCCCGCCGTTCTTATCGACGGTGCCGAGGCTGGCAGCGAAGACTGGACGCGCGCTAATAGAGGCAGGCTTCAATACCCCAGCGTCGATTAACGCGGCATCCGATGCCACTCTAACCGCAGTTGCAGGAGTTGGGCCGGCTGCGCTGAGAGCGCTTCGCGAGACTGCATGCAGGGCAGCTAACGAGCAGGCTGAGTACGTGGATCGGGTGATTCGTTGACATGCAAACACGCAGGACGGGACGGGGGTAGAAACGGGGGGTCGCAGTACTTACGACGCCTGATACCCAGCATTTTCGTGGGGGTTCGAATCCCTCCGACTCCGCCAATTTTTTCCAACCTTCTAGAGCTGCATTCAATTCGCGATGGCGCAAAAACAGGCCCATGGCGTCGAGAGCCTTTATGCCGCCATTCTGGATGTTGGCTGACCGGTCGAAGCGCTGCTCGCCGGTGCCATCGCCCCTGTGCGTTAACTATTGCCGATCCGGCAGCGTCTAGTGCTGCCGTACCTGCTACGTGTCATCGGCGGCGACGGGTGCTACCGACAGCAGAGCTTTCTCGCCGGCTCTCGACACGCCAGTGGTCGTCTGTGTCGGTATTTCGATGCAAGGCGTAGTCATGCCGACACCTGAGACACCCTCGGCAAGGGTGCCTCAAGTGTCGCGCGTTTTGTCGCAATTTGCCGCGGCTCAGCTCCGATCAGTGATTATCGCGCGGCAGACCGGCGGTCTGGGCGATGCGCTGGTATTTCTCCGCGCCTTCGAGGATGGCGCCGCTCTCGAGCTGCCCGACCAGCCCGCGCTGGATCTCCTGCCACGGCGTCTGCGACTTGGGATAGGCATAGCCGCCCGCCTCGACCAGGACGCGGCGGCGCTCCGCCAGTTCGGCGTCGGGGATCAGCACGTCGACTGTGCAGCGACGCAGGTCGATCCGCACGGAATCGCCGGTGCGGAGCAGGGCGAGCCCGCCCATCGCCGCTGCTTCGGGGCTGGCGTTGAGGATCGATGGTGACCCCGAGGTGCCCGATTGCCGCCCGTCGCCGATGCACGGCAGCGCGTGCACGCCTTCGTGGATCAGATAGGCCGGCGGGCGCATGTTGACGACTTCGGCCGCACCTGGATAGCCGATCGGGCCGGCGCCGCGCATGAACAGCAGATTCCTGTCGGTTATGCCCAGCGCCGGGTCGTCGATGCGGTCGTGATAGTCTTCGGGACCGTCGAAGACGATGGCAGGGCCCTCGAATGCCTCGGGATCGTCGGGGTTGGACAGATAGCGCGCCCGGAACTCGGGGCTGATCACGCTCGTCTTCATGATCGCCGAATCGAACAGGTTACCGCGCAACACGATGAACCCGGCTTCGCCCAGCAGCGGCTGGGCGAACGGACGGATGACGCGGTCGTCCTCGATGACGGCATCGCGGCAATTGTCGCCGATCGTCTTGCCGTTGGCGGTGATCGCGTCCTCGCGGATCAGGCCCTGCTTCATCAGTTCCGCAACCACGGCAGGGACGCCGCCGGCATGGTAATAGTCCTCGCCGAGATATTCGCCGGCCGGCTGGAGATTGACCATCAACGGCACCTTGTGGCCGTATTCCTGCCAGTCATCGAGCGCGAGGTCGGTGCCGACATGGCGCGCGATGGCGGCAAGATGGATCGGCGCGTTGGTCGATCCGCCGATGGCCGAATTGACCACGATGGCATTGAGGAAGGCATCGCGCGTCAGGATGTCGGACGGCTTCAAATCCTCGGCGACCATGCCCACGATACGCCGGCCGGTGTGATAGGCGCACTCCTGCCGGTCGCGGTAAGGCGCCGGGATCGCCGCCGAACCAGGCAGCGACATGCCGAGCGCTTCGGCCAGCGAGTTCATCGTCGTCGCCGTGCCCATCGTGTTGCAATAGCCCGTCGACGGCGCCGAGGAGGCGACCAGCTTGATGAACTGGGCGTCGTCGATCTCGCCTGCCGCAAGCAGCAGACGCCCCCGTCAAGCTCGGCGGCGTCACCGTCACCGATACCGCCATCGACGAAAGCAGCTACCGCACCGAGCGCCAGGCATCGCCCAAGGCCACTGCCCCGCTCCTCGACACGCCGCGCTCGATCACCATCATCCCGGCACAGCTCATCCGCGACACCGCCTCCGCCAGCCTGTCCGAAGCGCTGCGCACCGTCCCCGGCATAACCATGGGCGCCGGCGAAGGCGGCAACCCGCTCGGCGACCGGCCCTTCATCCGCGGCTTCGACAGCCAGGCCAGCACCTTCCTCGACGGCGTCCGCGACATCGGCGCGCAAAGCCGCGAAGTCTTCGCCATCGAGCAGATCGAAGTCGTCAAGGGCTCCGACAGCGTCAACGGCGGTCGCGGCGGCGCCGGCGGCACCCTCAACCTGATCAGCAAGCTGCCCACCCCCGATCGCTTCGTCGCCGTCTCGGGCGCTGTCGGCAACGCCGACTACAAGCGGGTCACCGCCGACATCAACCAGCCCATCAATGATTTCGTCGGCGTCCGCATCAATGGCATGTGGCACGACCAGGACATCGCCGGCCGCGACGCCGTCAACGCCAGCCGCTGGGGCATCGCGCCGTCGATCAAGCTCGGCCTCACCGGCCCGACCAGCCTGACCATCAGCTATTATCACCTGACCACCGACGAGCTTCCGGACTCGGGCATCCCCTACCTCTTGAGGTGGTCCCGGAAAACTGGACAGGGTGTTAAGCTATTCCCGATCTGAAGGATTGACGGGAATGAAGACGACGAGAAAGCGCTACAGCTCGGATTTCAAGGC
>NZ_BMJM01000017.1 GCF_014643455.1 Sandarakinorhabdus glacialis | reverse complement strand
GGGGCTAGCCCCGCCATCGGAAACACTCCTACTGGCGGCATGATCGAAACCCGGGATTAGCTTAACTTCGCCGCCAAACTGTCCAAACAGACGGGACCACCTCAAGCCACGGCCTGCTCATCCGGCGAAAGCTGACCAAGCCATGCGAGTGTCGGCTGCATGGTGAGAACGCGGATTATAGCTGCCATTTCTAAAGGCTATGATCTGCACTCGCGCTTTCCAAGAACGAAATGCCATAGAGCGTCGCTTTTAGCCGATCTTAGGGACGCCCGACACTTCACAGGTGTGGATAAGCGTCGAAGCTGGACCCCACCAGAATCTGGCGAAGTAGCTGTAAACGATAATATACCTGAGATTGGAGGGGGTCCCGATCGGCGCCGATCGGGACCCCCTGAAAAGTTATATTCTTGGGCATTTTCAGATATTTGTATCGCGAAATGAGGGGTCCCGCTTGGACGCCTATCCTCACTTCTTCTGAATACCTTAGTACAAGTAGGTGGGGTCCCGCGTTGGACGCCGATCCACAGTCGCGGATGTCCGAGACAACTACGGGAACATGGCGGCGCTATTGGCCGGCCATCTTCCAGAAGAGCTCAAGCAGCCGGACGGCTAAGCAGCCCGAGCAGCCTTAAGGCAGACGGCGGATCGGCGCGGGTCGGGGTGACGATATAACGGCCGGTGCCATCAACCTGGATCGTCAGCGTGCCGTCACGCCGGGTAGTGTAGACGTGCCGCTTCTTGGGAAGCATGCCGCTCGGCACGGCATCGAGCACGGGGATGCCGGAAACTCGCTGGCGATACCAAGCGTCGGTCTCTTGGCTTTCATACTGCTTCCGATCGTCCGAGAACACGACGATCTGCGGCCGAACGATCTCGAACACCTCCTCGCACCGGCCGTTGGCGCGCCCATGGTGTGAGGCGACGAACACGGTGACGGTGGCGAGGTCCGCTACGAAGGCGGGATTGTGCAGAAGCGTCCGCCAGCCTGCTGTTTCGAGATCCCCGGCGAACAAGATTGTGAACATGCCCCACCGCACGAGGGCGGCGACGCTCAAGTTGTTCGTATCGGTAAAGTCCAGGCCGTAGCGGTTCGAGTACCCCCAGGCGCTAACCTCGCCCGAGTCTGCCATTTTACCAAGGTGTCCTGGGCGGAAGCGGCTCAGAATCGCGTGCGCCTGACGCACTCCTTCGTCCATGCCGTGCTCGCGCTTCATGGTCGCGAGCGCCGCGGCGGTCACGCTGGGGTTGCTGTAGATCGAGCCTAGCGTCACGCGATCCCACACGTAGGGCAAGTCCTCAACGTGATCTTCGTCGAGGTTGGTTATGACCAACACGTCGATGAACTGACCGCCGTAGACAACGGACGGGAACCAGCCCCGTTTGGCGTCAAAGCCGCAGTCCACCATGATCCGCGCACCATTGGGGCACGTTACGACCGCGCAGCCTCCATGTCCTACATCATGGATTTCGATCTTCACGGCTCAACCGACTCCTTAGAGCGCAGCGTCTCGACAAAGGTCGTCAGCACCTCCACCGCGAACAGGCGATGAAACTTCAGCTAGCGCTGGAGCATGCCGAGGCCAATCATCAAGGCAATTGCCGCCCAGCCGGCGTGTTCGGAGACCGCGGCTCCGCTTCCAGAGCGGGCCGCCGCAACAGCGGCGCTAGTGCCGAGTGCAACCGCGGCGATCAGCGCAACGAATGCCAGGTTTCGGCAGAACCCATATAGCTTCAGGAAGGCTTCCAGGCGAGCGTAAGCGACAGGATGCGCCTTTGCCGTGGGGTAGGCGCGCCAGAACAGCGCCTCTCCCGACTTGATGCTTTCGGCATCCATCAGCTCACGGAGTCGGCCGGCGGTCGCGGCGTCGAGCGGAGCGTAATAGTCAGCCAGGACCGAGCGCGCCAACGCGCCGCGCCAGCCGGAGGTCGGCTTGCCCTGCATGAGCACATCGGCGGGTCGGCCTAGCGCCCGTCGCACCAACCTCCGCTCGAGTAGCCAGCTCGACGGTGAGGCGAGGATCTGACCGATAACGTAGGCCGCGACGATCACGATGATGCCGTCGGGGACCGACCATTTCGCGCCAACGACGTAGTGGGTCGTGAACACCCGATCCCAGGCGACGATCGCGGCAAAGCCGCTGACGACATAGGCGAAGACATCGTAGTCAGAGAAACGCAGCAGCTTGTCCATTGGCGCAAGCTGCCTACCACACGTTGCGTCCGCCGGCTAACATCGTGACGTTCTTTGCCTAGCCTGTGCTTCCACACCGGCAGCGCCTGCGCATGGCAGTTTCCTGTCCAGATGAGTTTTTCCCGTACCGCTAAGCGCGGCAGCTTTCGGGCTCGTGCGTCGGGCCGTGGAACGGCGGAATTTGGGGCACAAAGCTGACAACCCAACAGTGTGTTAGCATAGTTGCAACCGCTGTTCGCCGGCGCCTCGGCGTTGATAATGCCCGCTCATCGCTAAGCTGGTTCAGCTTGTGCAGCGGGCAGGAATTCTCACCTCGAGATTATGCTCTAAGGTAGCTTGGAAAGCTAAACACCAAGAGACGAGGGTGGCCTCGGAGACGCTCAGTACCGGCCGGAAAATTCCGCAAAAGGCGGGGAAAATCCCACGTAATCCCGCTTGATCCCGGCAAATCCCGGACCCTGCGGGCTGTTTGGTGCGCGACGCAGTCTGGAGCGAACTGGTCTCGCTGTAAATTCCGCTGATAATGCCTGATTTACAGCGGAATCGGCGAAAGAACGGCAGCCAGAGAACCGGATGGCGAGAAAAGCTCGCGTAGTCTGAGTAGGTTAGGGCCTGGTTCCGCTACACACGGAACAGCGGAATTTCTGGCCGCGAACAGAGGATGCCCCGGCGTCAACAGCGGCCTGACAGGACGCGAACAGCCGAGTGACGAATGGCGCAGCAAAGGCTGCGACGTATCAACGATCTGCCCGCCTGCGCTGGGCGGGGAAGGTGGGAACGTTTTCCATTCTGCGCCATTCGAGTACCACGCACACATACTGAGGCACGATTACTGTAACGATCGCGATTGGTCGTTGCCGAACACTTGTATTCACGGTGGATACTAGTGTTCGTCAATGGGTCTTTCTTATTTTTGGCTTGTGCAACCCAGTGCCATTCGCCTAGTAAGAGGCTAAGCAGCACGGGGATTATTCCTTCGAGCATTTTTGAACCGCCGCCGCCGACATCCCGTCGGCATCGGGTTTTCACAATTGTTCAAAGGATATCACGATGCCACTTACCGAAACCCCCGTTATTCGTCCCCGCGTGCGGCCAGTGCTGCAACCTGTTGCAGCGGTTCCTGCGGTCGCAGTCCCCGTCCCTACCGCAATCGCTGGATCAAATTGGGGTCTTGGCGGCCCGCCGCTGCAAATCGTCTATCGCCGGGTCGATGCGCTGACCCTACCGGCGCGCCAGCTGCGCCGTCACAAGCCTAAGCAGATCACGCAGGTCGCTGCTAGCATTGCCGAGTTCGGCTTCATTGATCCCCTCCTCGTCGATGCAACAGCGGTCGTCGTGGCCGGGGTCTGCCGGCTGCTGGCGGCGCGCGAGGTGGGGATGATCGAGGTGCCGACAATCTGCATCGATTACTTGAGTGAGGCGCAGCGCCGCGCCTATGCGATCGCTGCTAACCGCCTGGCCGAGCTGTCGGGCTGGGACGACGAGCTGCTGCGCCTGGAGCTCGGCGACCTGGCAGTGCTCGATCTCGACTTCTCGATCGAGCTCACCGGCTTTGCTACCGCCGAGATCGATGCCATCGTGCTGGCGCCGGCCGCGACCGATGCCGACCCCGATGATGTCGTGCCCGATGCTGCGGCGGTGCCGTCGACCACCCGCCTGGGTGACTGCTTTATCCTCGCCGATCACCGGCTGATCTGCGGCGATGCCCGAGATGCCGCGACCTATGCCGCGCTGATGGGTGCCGAAAAGGCCCGGATGGTGTTCTCAGATGCGCCCTATAACGTGAAGATCCAAGGCCATGTCTGCGGCTTGGGCGCCATCAAGCACGACGAGTTTGCGATGGCTTCGGGCGAGATGTCGCAGACCGAGTTCACAACCTTCCTGACCGCGGTCTTTTTCCGGCTGGCGGCGGCCAGCGTCGACGGCAGCATCCACTATCAGTGCATGGACTTTCGCCACATGGGCGAGATGCTGGCGGCGGGCACGGCGGCGTATAGCGAACTCAAGAACCTGTGCGTTTGGAAAAAATCGTCCGGGGGAATGGGAACCTTCTACAGGTCGCAACACGAGCTGGTGTTTGTCTACAAGTCGGGACGTGCACCCCACACCAACAATTTTGGGCTGGGCGAGACGGGGCGCTACCGCACCAACGTCTGGAGCTACGCCGGCGCCAACAGTTTTGGCAAAGGCCGCATGGCTGATCTGGCGGCGCACCCCACGGTCAAACCCACAGCGCTGGTGGCCGATGCCATTCGTGACGTCTCGCGCCGCGGTGAGATCATCCTGGATCCATTCTGCGGTTCAGGGACAACGATCATGGCAGCCGAGCGCACGGGCCGACGCGCCCGCTGCATCGAGCTGGAACCCAAATATGTCGATGTCGCCATTCGGCGCTGGGAGCAGATCACCGGCAAAAAGGCGATGCATGTCGAAAGCGGCCTGACTTTGGCAGCGCTGGCCGAAGCCCGCAGCACCGACAACGCTGCGGTGGCGTCATGACCGCGGCGCCGCAGATCCGGCAGCGCACCCGGTCCGGGTTCGCTGCAGTGCCAACGGCGGTGCCGGCGGCGGGAACAACTGCGCGGACGGTCGCCCCGCCAGCGGTCGTACGACCAGAGACCGCACCGCCAGCCGCCGCACCGATTGCCACGACTGCCACGACAGCCGCGGCCGCCGCGGCCGCCGCGGTCACCGCGGTCACCGGCGCTGAACGGAGTTACGCCGTGGGTTTTGGCAAACCACCGACAGGACGACCGTTCGCGCCGGGGCGCTCGGGCAATCCCAAGGGCCGGCCCAAGGGCGCCAAGAACTTTCACACGCTGCTGGATGAAGCCTTGAACCAGAAGATCGTGATGCGCGAGCGCGGCCGCGAGACTATGGTTTCCAAACGCGAGATTGCCGCGCTCCGTCTCGCTAACAAGGCGGCCGAGGGCGACCTCAAGGTGCTGGCGATGTTGCTCAGACACGCCGGGCCCGTCACGCCCGCGGCCGATCGCGGTGCGCCCCTCGATACCGCAGCCGGTTCCGACGACGCACCGTTGAAGGGCGGTGAGGTTCTCGACGAGCTGTTTGCAATGGCCTGCCGCGCTGTCGCCGACCCGGCAGAGCCAGTGTGATGCTTGGGATAGGCGCGCACGCACAGGCCACGCGAGGCGAGGTCAGCCATAGCAAGGCCCCACATTCCGAAGCCGCGTGCCTCGAAGCGCTCCGCCGCGACAACTTCTATGTCTTTATGCGCCTAGTTTTTGACCTGCTCCACCCCGGGCGTGCGTTCAAATCTTCGCAGTTCCTTGAGGCAATGTGCTTTGCCCTTGAGCAAGTCGTTACAGGCCAGCGCACCCGCCAGATCATCACCGTGCCGCCGCGCCATCTCAAGTCGGTGACGGCGGCCGTGGCTCTGCCGGCGTTTTTGCTCGGCCGCGATCCGTCGATGAAGATCGTTGTTGCCAGCTATGGCAGCGATCTGGCCGCGCGCCACGCCCGCGACTTTCGGCTCGTTACAGCGAGCCCGGCTTACCGCAGGCTGTTCCCACTTTACCGAGTCAGCGCGATGCGTGACACCGCGCTCGAAGTTGAAACCAGCCTGCGAGGCAGCTTTAAGGCCGTGTCGACGGGCGGCGCAGTGACGGGCTTTGGTGCCGACCTGATCATCATCGATGATCTGATGAAAGCCAGCGACGCGCGCTCTGAACGGGTCCGCGAGCAGACCCGGGCCTATTATGACGAGACCCTCTACTCGCGCCTCAACGACAAGCAGCACGGCGCCGTCGTCGCCATCCAGCAGCGTCTTCACGAGGACGATTTTGTTGCGCATCTGCTCAGCAAAGGCGACTTCCATCATCTCAACCTGCCAGCGATTGCTGAAGAAGCGCAGCAGATCCCGAGCTATTTTGGCGGAGTGTTCCGCCGCGCCCGCGGCGATGTGCTGGCCCCGGCACTCGAAAGCCGCGAAACCCTGGAGACCATGCGCCGCGACATGGGACCAGCAGCGTTCTCAGCTCAATATCAGCAGAACCCGACGCCACCCGGTGGCAACCGCATCCGCTGGGAATGGTTCGGCCACTATGACGCGCTGCTACCCCGCCTGGCCTATCAGGCGGTTATCCAGTCGTGGGATACGGCCATGACAGCGGAGCCGACCAGCGACTGGTCGGTGTGTCTGACCTTTGGATTTATGGGGACCCAATGGCACCTGCTCGATGTCTTTCGCCGCCGGATGGATTATCCTGATCTCAAGCGACAGGTTATACGCCTGGCCCAGCAATGGCAGCCCGAGACGATCATCATCGAGGATGCCGCCACCGGCAAGCCGTTGTATCAAGAGCTACGCCGCGAGCACAGCTGCGGCACCAAGCTCTGGCTCTATAACCCGACGCTCGACAAGGACACCCGAGTCGAGGCGCAGAGCGGCAAGCTTGAGGCTGGCCTGATCTTGCTCCCCGAAACCGCCGACTGGCTGGCCGAGCTGCGCGCGGAACTGCTTGGCTTTCCCAACAAGAAGCACGACGATCAGGTCGATGCGCTCACTCAGTTTTTGCACTGGACCGGGTCACGGGGATGGCGTGGTCGCCAGGCACGTGATCCGCTCACCGGCAGGCCAAAGGGACAAAAGTTTAGCAGATGAGCAACGCGCGAGAAGCGGCGGATCAATAATTAATCGCAACCTTCGCTACATGGATACAGAACCTCTTAGCACGAGTATTTGGATGTTCATCGAGGAAGCTGACATGGCGCTTAGCGCACAGATTCAATCGAAGGCGGCCTCGTGGGGAACTGTTTCGCGCAGATGTATCTCTTCGAAGTAGTCGAGGTCGATCTGGCGCACCATGTCCTGTCGCGAGAATACGAGGCTGGCAATGCTCTGCAGAAGCTCTTCAAGGCTGGTCTGCTCGGACAGACGCTCGACTATTTCGTGCCCGAACGCTTCCATCACGTCGATCGTAATTGGAAGCACGTATTCAACTGCCGATGCGGTCGCTGGCAGCGTCCGCAGCGCCCGCCGGCGCGATCAAAGCAGATCACCTGTGATAGCTTGCGCCAGTCGATCTGGTAGAACCAACGCTGGCTGGGGCGGATCGGCACAACGATTCCATGAGTCATTTGTCTTGAGAACAAAAGAGGAAAAACAACTAATACCAACGATTGTGAAGCCTGACTTACGCGGGCGATTCCCAAGAGCGTTGTGATGTGATTCAACCTTTCCTTTCGAGGGAGGTTGGTATGGCTGCGGCGGTGGGTTTGCGGGACGACTTCACGGCGACGGATTTGCGGCGGCTTGCGCAATCTCGGCGCGATGCTGGGCAGGTTCGCCGGCTTCTGGCGCTGGCGGTGATTTACGATGGCGGCAGCCGAAGCGAAGCGGCGCGCACCGGTGGGGTGGGCCTGCAAACGGTGCGGGACTGGGTGCTGCGGTTCAACCGCGACGGACCTGATGGCCTGATCGATGGCAAAGCCCCCGGGGGCCGCCCGCGCCTCGATGCGACCCAGCGAGCGGCGCTGGCGGCGGCTGTCGAGAGTGGTCCCATCCCTGCAGCGCACGGCGTTGTGCGCTGGAGACTGGTCGATCTTGTGCAGTGGATCCGAGACGAGTTCGCGGTGTCGATCAGCACCCAGACGCTGAGCCGCGAACTGCGCGCCATGGGCTACCGCAAGCTGACGGCGCGCCCGCGTCACCACACGCAGGACGCCGATGCCATCCCGGCTTTTAAAAAAACTTCCCAGCCCAGGTGGCAGCGATCCGGGCGGCGCTCCCTCGCGGGACACCCATAGAACTGTGGTGGCAGGATGAGGCGCGGGTTGGCCAGAAGAATGGCATCACCCGCCGCTGGGCCAAGCGCGGGACCCGGCCTTCGGCGCCCAAGGACCAGCGCACCACGTCGGCGTACATCTACGGCGCGATATGTCCGGCCGAGGGCAAAGGCGCGGCGCTCGTCCTGCCCCGCTGCACCACTGAAGGGATGACGCTCCACCTCGCCGAGATATCTGCCTCAGTGGCGCCCGGTGCCCATGCCGTGCTGATACTTGACCAGGCAGGCTGGCACATCTCGGCGGGTCTGGTCATCCCGGCCAACATCACCCTGCTGCCGCTGCCGGCGAAATGCCCCGAGCTCAACCCGGTCGAAAACGTCTGGCAGTTTATGCGCGACAACTGGCTGTCGAACCGCATCTTCAAATCCTACGACGACATCCTCGACCATTGCTGCTTCGCATGGAACCGCCTCACGGATCAGCCGTGGCGCATCATGTCCATCGGACTGCGCCAATGGGCCCATGGGTAAATGTCAGTGAGAGCTGGTATAAGCTCGGGCGCCGCTGCACTTTCAGCAGTGCGACAATCGATCTATGGTTTGTTTGTTGATTTCCACTGAGAAGTAACCGGGGATTTTCTCTGAGATTTGACCCGGGTGGAAGTTATGTTCCGCGCTGCGGGTTGTGGGTCAAGCCGGTGATTTTTCCTTTCTTGTTTTGGGTGCAGCAGCGCTTGCCCTGAACCGGAAGCTGTCATTGCCGGTTTCGAGGATGTGGCAATGATGTGTCAGGCGATCGAGCAGGGCGGTGGTCATCTTGGCATCGCCGAACACTTCGGCCCATTCGCTAAAGCTGAGGTTGGTGGTGATGACGACGCTGGTGCGCTCGTAGAGTTTGCTGAGCAGATGGAACAGCAGGGCGCCGCCTGACGGGCTGAACGGCAGATAGCCCAACTCGTCGAGGATGATGAGGTCGAGACGCAGCAGGCGCTCGGCAAGCTGGCCGTCTTTGTTGATGGCCTTTTCCTGCTCGAGGGCATTGACCAGATCGACTGTTGCAAAGAACCGCACCTTCTTGCGGTGGTGCTCGATTGCCTGGATGCCCAGCGCGGTGGCGACGTGCGATTTTCCGGTGCCGGGACCACCGATAAGCACGACGTTGTCGCCGCCGTCGATAAAGTCACCGCACCGACATACAATCGGTGCAACTCTAAACCGGTGCGTGTCCTCGTTGGCCAGCTTCCCAAGCGAAGAACTCCGCAAGCGTTGCGTAGAAGATCCGAGGTATCAGAATGTAACAATCTTCACTTTGTCGCCGGCGCGCAAAGGGCTGGCCGGATCAAGGCGGTTGAGCACCCGGAGCCGCTCAAGGCGGTACTGAGAAAACGCCATCCGGTCCGCAATCGACGCCTGGGTGTCTCCATCCCGGACAGTCACCACACGCACGTACCGTGGTCGGGCAGCGGCCGCGTCACCCGAAGTCATGGCTCGGAATGACGAGACGAGGGGTTCTAGCGCGCCAAGACCTTGGCCAGCAGGGGCGACAACCACAAAATGGTAGGCCCGATCCCGGCTTGGTGCGTAGGCAAAAACGGTCACATCGACCGCCGTCTGCCCGCTCTGGCTCTGCGTGATGGTGTAGGCAGCGGGTATCCCGTTCACGCTTGTCTGCTTTACCGCGGATCTGCCGGCGTTGCCGCCCAGTTGCGCGAGCACACTTTCCACATAGCGGCTGAGATCGCCATCGTAGCGCGCCGAGGCGAATTGTGCTTTGGCGCCGTTCCCGGCAATCGATACCGCTCGCGCACCATTGGAGACCGTGAAGTCTTGTGGCACCGAAAACGCAACTCGGCCCGGCGGATAGATGAAATTGCGGCCGTCGATCACGCCCTGCTCGGGATCGTCACCGTACAGCATGCCGTCAATCGCCTTCAGGAACGGCTCGCGTCCGCGTTCGCCTGCGCCCCCGGCGCGTCCTGCAACAGCTTGCGCTTGCTGCTGGGCGCGCCGGACGCGCGATGCCGGGTCCGGATGCGTGCTGGCCCAGGCGGGAAGCGACCGCGCCGTGCCTGCAATGCGCTGGGAAAGATCATTCTGGGCGGCAAGGTCCATCAGCATTGAGGATAGTGCCATCGGATCGTACCCGGCACGAGGGAGGTAGCTTATGCCAAGGTCATCGGCCTGCGTTTCCTGCGAACGCGAGAACCCGAGAGTGGCCAGTTGCGAGCCGGTGCCGATGCCGCGCGAAAGCAGCCCGCCGATCCCCGAGTTGCCTGCGACTGAGCCAACGAGAAGTTGGCCCAAAGCCCCAAGGATCGAGTTGCGCTTTGATGCCGATTCCCGCTTGGCGCTGTGCCGAGCCGCAACATGGGCGACCTCATGCCCCAGCACGGCGGCCAGTTCCGCCTCGTCGTTCATAAGCGCAAGCAAATTGCGGGTCACGTAAACATAGCCGCCCGGGATCGCGAAGGCATTGTCGACAGCGCTGTTCAGAAGCGTGACGTCGAACGCGCCCGGGTCACTGGCCAAACCCGACTGGACCGCGATACGGCGGCCAACGCGTTCGACGTACTGGGCCTGTGGGCCTCCGAAAGCCCCTCCGAACTCTGCGGTGATGTCAGTATTTGCAGCATTGCCCTGCTGGCGCTCCGATGCTGTGATCGGTGTCACCGCACCCCGCTGGGCCAGGGCCGGCGTAGTGAGTGTCAGCGAAAGGCCAACGGCCAGCAATGCCGGCGTACGCAAAATCCTGCTCAATTACAAACTCCCTGCGGGCTCCCGCACGAGAACTACTTATACCGCTTGGTTATGAACGACGGCTTTCGGAATTGTTGAATCTTGACGGCAATCGCTCTTTCTGTGCTCCCGCCATTTCGGTGTCCGAAGGGGACCGTGGAGCGACAGTGACCTTGCCCGCGTGCAGCGTCTCCCTTGACGCAATAACTATGCTGCCAGGCTGATTTGCCTGGCAAGCCATTTTTGTTCGAATGCCATGGCACTAGCATAACCCAGCGTCGAATGGAGCCGTCGGTGATTGTAAAAGGCAATCCAGTTTATGACCTCGTCTTTGGCTTGGCGCCGCGGGTCTCCTCTTCGAGCCGGGTGATCAGATCGACGGTGTTGAAGTAGCGACCACGGGCACCGGCGCGGACGACGCTGGCGGTTCTGGCGATAGCAAGATGAGTCTTGCCGGTGCCGGTTCCACCGACCAGCACGATATTGCGCTGTGCCGGGAGGAACGAGCCGGCGTGGAGCGAGCGCACCAGCCCTTCGTTGACCGGCGTGCCTTCGAATACGAAGGCGTCGATATTCTTCACGACAGGCAATTTGGCGGCGCTCATACGATAACGGATCGATGCAGAATGACGGTGAGCGGCTTCGGCACGCAGCAGGTCGGTGAGGATCTCGGGCGTCGTGCGCTGGCGCTGCACGCCCGCGGTGACGGCCTCGTCGAACGCACCGGCCAGCCGCATACGCCTGACGTCGTTGCCCACACCGAAGCGCCGGCATACGGATATTGACACGACGCTGCGACCTCGAAAAGCACCCCCGACTACGAGCCACTCATGCGCCGGCGCGCCGTCTCGATGTCCTTGTCCGTCACCGGATCAGCAGGATCGGCACATGGACAGTGCGGATCATCGCCGTCGTCGTGCTGCCGACAATGAGCGTGCGCAGCGGGGAATGGCCATAGGCGCCCATCACCAGCATGGTGCTGCCCAGCGACCCCACGAGGCCGGCAATCACCTTTTCTGGGCTGCCATCGATGACGTGCGGAGTTGCGTTCGGCAGCTTTGCCAAAGCCGGCGCGAGATTGGCACGGTACGCGTCGTCGTCCTTGCCGGCGGTCACGACGTGGAGCGGCATGTCGGTAAATAGCGGCGACGCCGCCACCCGCTCGACAGCGCGGTTGGCAGACGCGCTACCATCATAGGCGATCACGGCACTCTCGGGCGTCCTGGCGCCGCGGGAGGCGATCAGCACCGGCTTTTCGCTGGCGCGAACGACGCGCTCGATGTTGGAGCCGATGTGGTCCGGCGCGAACTGGTGGTCGGATCCGCGCTTGCCTATGATGACAAGGGTGGCATCGGCTTCGCGTTCGATGATGGTGTCGACGATGCTGCCATGGCGCATGAGCTGCTTGATCTCGGTTGTGCCGGCGGCACGGAGCCGTGCTTCGGCATCGGCCAGGATTTCGCGGCCATGCTCGATGGCGACCTTGCCTTCGGCCTGGTCGATCCGTGTAAGCTCCTCGAGCAAGCCCGATTTTACGCCTAGGCCGATGGCGCCGCTATGGTCGCCGCGCGCTGCCACGGCATCCTTGCGCTGGATGACGTGGAGCAGTTCGACGCTTGCCGACAGCCGCCCGGCTACCCAGGCGGTCAGGTCGACGACGCTGACGCCATAGGCGGATGGATCGAGGCAGGCGAGAATGTGGCGTTGCATGAGGCACGAACTCCTAGTGGGCGCCAAGCGCGTCGGCGGCGCCTGGCTTGTCGTGAATGGCATAGCGATCGACCAGCGTGGCGCTGGCATCGGACAGGCCCAGCACCTCGACCTCGGCACCTTCGCGGCGGAACTTCAGGATCACCTTGTCGAGTCCGCCCACGGCAGAAATGTCCCAGAAACGCGCGTTGGAGACATCGATGACGACACGGTCGACGACCTCCCTGAAGTCGAAGGCGGCAACAAAGCGATCGGCGGACGCGAAGAACACCTCGCCGGTCATCGTGTAGGTGCGGGTGCGGCCGTCCTCCGACAACGCCGGGATGACGGTAAACATGCGCTGGACTTTGCTGGCAAAGAACAGCCCGCTCAGGATAACGCCGGCGAGCACGCCTTGTGCGAGATCATGGGTGGTGACGACAACAACAACCGTCACGACCATGACCACCGATGACTGCCACGGGTGGACGCGCAGGTTCTTGATTGAGCTCCAACTGAACGTCCCGATCGACACCATAATCATGACGGCGACCAGCGATGGCATCGGGATGCGGCTGACGAGCGGCCCCAGCACGACGATGAGGAACAGCAGGAACACACCCGAGACCATTGTCGACAGCCGCGTCGAGCCGCCGGATTTAACGTTGATCACCGATTGCCCGATCATGGCACAACCGCCCATGCCGCCAAAGAAGCCAGTGAAGAAATTGGCAATGCCCTGACCCTTGGTTTCGCGGCGCTTGTCGCTGCCTGTATCGGTCAGGTCATCGACGATCTGCGCCGTCAGCAGGGACTCGAGGAGGCCGACTGCGGCCATGGTCAATGAGAACGGCAGGATTATCTGCAGTGTCTCCCAGGTGAAGGGCACGTCGGGGATGAAAAAGAACGGCGCCGCCGAGGGCAGTTCGCCCATGTCACCGACGGTGTTGACCCCGATACCGCCGAAAATCGCAACCAGCGTCAAGACGACAATGGCCACCAGTGGCGATGGCACGGCCCTTGTCAGCAACGGAAATAGGTAGATGATGGCAAGGCCGCCGGCGACCATTGCATAGGTTTCCCAGCCAACGTTGGTCAGTTGCGGTAGCTGCGCCATGAAGATCAGGATGGCGAGCGCATTGACGAAGCCGGTGATGACCGAGCGGGACACATATTGCATGAGCAGGTCCAGCCTCAGCAGGCCCGCAATATACTGGACGATGCCCATCAGAATGGTCGCGGCGAAAAGATATTGGACCCCATGCTCGCGAACTAGCGGGACCACGAGAACAGCAATGGCGGCGGTGGCGGCGGAGATCATCCCGGGCCGGCCGCCAACCAGCGAAATGATCACTGCAATGGAGAAGGATGCATAGAGGCCGACCTTCGGATCGATCCCTGCGATAATCGAAAAGCCGATAGCCTCCGGGATCAACGCAAGCGCGACGACGATACCTGCGAGGATGTCACCACGCGGGTTGGAGAGCCATTCGCGGCGAAGCGAGGCGATTGATAGCATTTGAAGCGTAACCTGAAACAATAGCGGGGCAATCGGGCCGATCAATCAGCGCGAATAAGAGTGCCGCAGTTGGTTATCCGAGGGATAGGCGCCCGGCCAAGCCACCCGGTAATACGGGTCCATCTCATCTGCCACCTAGCCTGTTGCAGTACGGAAAAGCAACCCTGCGCTGCTATCTCGCCAGCAAAAGTGTGGACCGGCGCCGAAGCGGGACCCCGCACAACTTGAGATTCCAGAACAACTGGAGGTGTTTAGCGCGGATATCATGGGATCCCGCTTCGGCGCCTATCCACAGCCATGACCTCGAAAAGGACCATGACCCCCGGCTACGAGCCGCCACTGCGACTTGAGACCATCCTGCAATTAAAGGGCCGATCCACATTCGACCGGGTCTGGACGGGCCGCGAGCCGGCGCCATCAACCAGGGTTAGCGACGGCCAGATTCTCAATGCCACCGAGCGCAGCGTCGACCATTGCCGCAGCCGTGGCATACGGCGCGTAAAATGCAGCAATGTGATCGTCCTGACCGCGCACGAAGATGCCGCGCGGGTTGGAAAACTCGCGGAACCCTTCGATGCCATGGTGGCGGCCCATGCCGCTCATTCCCGAACCTCCAAAACCCATCGAAGGCAGAGCACTCTGCATCGCGCATGTGTTGATGGCAGCACCACCCGAGGTTGTTGCTGCAAGCACCCCGTCGGTAACGCTTGCATCGTCACCGAAGACATAAAGGCCCAGCGGCCGCTCGCCGGCGTTAATCCGCGCCACCGCGTCGGCGAGGTTGTCGTAAGGCACGACGGGCAACAGTGGCCCGAAAATCTCTTCTTCCATGACACGTAGATCAGAGGCTGGGTCAACAATCAGCGAAAGCGGCATCCGGCGCGTTTCTGGATCAACGACGCCGCCATCCTCTAATGTTACGATCCGCGTCTGGCGCTCCCTGGCTTCCTCCAAAAGCCCAACCAGGCGAGCCAGGTGACGTGGCGACACGATGCCGGTGCAATCGTCGCTCTTGGCGTAGTCGGGCACGGAACGGCGCATGTAGTCCTGTGCATGACCGACAAAAGCCTCAACCTCACCCCGTGGCACTAACGCGTAGTCGACCGAAACGCACATCTGGCCATTTTTTACAGTCTTAGTACCGATCACTGATTCGACATTGGCCGCCGTGACCGAGCCCGGCGTCATCACTGCGGGACACTTGCCGCCGAGCTCAAGCGTCACCGGCGTCAGGTTTGCCGCGGCGGCTGCCATCACCCGCCGCGCGATCGCCGGACTGCCAGTGTAAAGCAAGTGATCCCACGGCGTCGCGGCAAAGGCTTCTGCAAGAGGGCGGCCCCCAATCACGACATGGACGAGGCTGGGGTCAAAGGTCGCTGCAATCATTTCGGCGAGCAAAGAAGCGCACGCAGGCGTGAACTCAGATGGCTTGATGATAACCCGGTTGCCAGCGGCCAGCATCTCGGTCAGTGGGCCGACTGAGAGATCGAACGGAAAGTTCCATGGCACAATGTTACCGATCACGCCCTTGGGCTGGTGGCTGACATAGGCATGGGCTGTGCCCATCGCCGCGCCGACCTCGCGCGGATCGGGCTTTGTCCATTCTTCAAGGTGCGCCAGCACATACTGCGCCCGCCCGACGACGCCTAGGACTTCGATAAGGTCCGAAGCGGGCACTGGATGCGCACCAAAATCGTCCGAGATCGCAGCAGAGATGCGTTGGCGATTGGCAAGCATCATGCCGACCAAAGCTTCCAGTCGCTCGCGCCGTGCCGCCAGCGTCGGCATGCGCTCGGTAGCAAAGGCAGCGCGTTGCCGCTCGAATGCTTCAGCCAATGCGGCAATGGCCGCGCCATCCTCCTCGTCAATCGCAAAGGTGGTCGCTGCGGCTTCGAGGATCGACATGTCGTTATTCCTTCGGTTCAGGCGGTTTCGGCGAGCATGCACCCGCTCTGGCAGGATCCTGTCGCCAGTTCCATGTCAATGATGCACCGATGCCGTAATAACGATCGCCGCCTGCGAAGCGGTCGGTGACGTGGGAAAGCTACCTGCTGGATGGCGCGCCCAATTATAAGATTGCATACAGACCCGGTGTCAGCACCCGCCGCCCAGACTGGAGCGAAGTCGTTTTCGCGAATGCCGTCCGAGATTTTGTCAGGCTCGGTTTGACCTTGCCCCTGCCTGACGTCTCCCTTGGCTGATAGGATCAGTTCATCGAAGGGGTATCTGGAATGAAAGACGGCGTGCGGGCGCGCTATACGCTTGAGTTCAAACAGGAGGCGGTACGATTGGTGCGTGGCGGCGAGAAGCTGTTGGGGGTGGCGCGTACGCTGGGGGTTTCGGCGCAATCGCTGGACAACTGGGTGAAGGCCGAAGCATCGGGGCGGCTTCGAGACGTTCGCGGCAAGGCGTTGACCGCCGAACAGATGGAGATTGCGCGGCTGAAGGCCGAGCTGTCGCGGGTGCGCATGGAGCGCGATATCTTAAAAAAAGCGACGGCATACTTCGCGAGGGAGTCGCTGTGAGGTATGCCTTTGTCGAGCGACATCGTGACATCTGGCCGATCGTGGTCCAGTGCCGGGTTCTGCAGGTCAGCGCGAGCGGCTACCACCAACACCGATTGCGGCAAGCTGCCGATGCTGGCCCGAACCGGCCGGCTGTTCAGCCAGGCCGTTACAAAGCGGTCGGGCGGCTCAGCGACACGGCGTTGGCGGTGCACATAAGGGCGGTCTTTGCCGAGATGAAGGGCGCCTATGGCTGGCCGCGGAAATGGCGCGAGCTTGCTGCGCGCGGCATTCGTGCGGGCAAGGAGCGGGTGCGCAGGATGATGAAGTCGCTGGGCCTGCAAGCCCGTGGCAAGCGGCGTTTCAAGGCCACCACGAACAGCGCGCATGATCTGCCGATCGCGCCGAACCTGCTGGCGCGCAACTTCAGCGTGGACGCGCCGAACAAAGTCTGGACAGGCGACATTACCTACATCTGGACCGATGAAGGCTGGCTCTATCTTGCTGTGGTGATCGATCTGTTCAACCGGCAGGTGGTCGGCTTTGCAATGGGCGAGCGCATGACGCGGACGCTGGTGATGGATGCCTTGCGGATGGCCTGGTTCCGGCGGCATCCGGCACCAGGCCTGATCTTCCATTCCGATCGCGGCAGTCAATACGCCAGCAATGACTACCGGCAGCTCCTGCGGGACTTCAAAATGGAAAGCTCGATGAGCCGCAAGGGCGATTGCTGGGACAATGCGGTCACCGAAACGCTGTTCGGATCACTGAAGGTCGAACGGCTCCACGGCATGCGCTTCGGCTCGCGGCGCCAAGCCAAGGACGAGGTCATGGACTGGATTGTCTTTTACAATCACCGAAGGCTTCATTCGACCCTGGGTTATGCCAGTCCCATGGCGTTCGAACAAAAATGGCTTGCCAGGCAAATCAGCCTGGCAGCATAATCAGCGCGTCAAGGGAGATGCCGCGCGCGGGCAAGGTCAGATCTTACTATTGTGTTTGCCGCGACGCGGGTGATTTATGCCGGGGAACAAGTCCTCCTGTCTGCTGCGCCGCAATGGTTTGCTGGCGCTAGTGAGGCGGTAGATCTGCAAAGCTCGTTCCGCTACACTAACATTAACTGCCACAATTTGGTGATCGAAGGCGGCATGGTTGCCGGAGGGGCGGGCCAATTTCGCAATTGCCGTGGCCAAAGCATCGCATTCACCACACGTGCCTTAATTTTATTGTGCGTACCCTAATTACATTGTCTTGGAGCTGATAAACATGACAACCGAACCTGTAAAAACGGCGGGACTGGGGATGGCACTGGGCTTCCTGAAGCTCGTGGTAGACGACCTCGAAGCCATGGTGTCATTTTATTCCGAAGCATTCGGCTTCGCGGTTCGTGACCGCATCGATATGCCAGAGATTGAGGAAGCGATGCTGGTGCAGCCTGGACAGACTTTCAATCTCGTGCTGCTGCGGTGGAAGGATGGCCGCGCCCTGACGATCGGCAACGCGCATGGTCCGATCGGCATGACCACGCGCAGCGTTGACCAGACGTTTGCCCTTGCCCTGGCCAGCGGTGCCACTGCTGAGCGTCAACCTTATGACCTGGGGCCCATGCGGATCGCCTTTGTACTCGATCCGGAAGGGCATGAAATCGAGTTGATCGAGTTCAAGCCCGCCGCCAAACCAGCGCGCATAGCCTCGTAAGTTTTTTATCGTCACGATGAAGCCATGGACACCAGCAATCTGTTTCGCCTCGACGGACGCGTGCCGTTGGTAACGGGCGGTAGCCGTGGCATCGGCAAGATGATCGCCGCCGGCTTCATCGCGCAGGGGGCCAAGGTTTATATTTCGTCGCGTAAAGCGGCAGCGTGTGAGGCCGCGGTGGCGGAGCTTGGCCCAAGCTGCATCGCGCTCCCGCAGGATATATCGACAGTTGCAGGATGTCAGGCGCTCGCTGCACAATTCACCGCGCTTGAGCCGCAGCTTGCCATCCTGGTCAACAATGCCGGGGGCGCCGTTCGAGGACTTTCCGGAAAGTGGCTGGGACAAGGTCATGGACCTTTACCTGAAATCGCCGTTTTTCCTGACGCAGGCGCTTCATGCGGCGCTGAAAGCGTCAGCTAGCCTGGAGTGGCCGGCCAAGGTTACCAACATTAGCTCAATCGACGACATGCGGCTGAGCCGTGGCGAGACGTACAGCTATCATGCGTCTAAATCGGCGTTGATCTACCTGACAAAACGCATGGCGGCGCGGCTGGTGCGCGATGCGATAAACGTCACCTCTATCGCGCCGGGCGCCTTTGCTAGCGAGATGAACCGGCCGGCGCGCGACCATGGTGAGGCGATTGCCAAAGCGGTCCCGGCAACCGCTTCGCTTTACACGGTCGACGCCACTGTGCGCGGACAATCGCCCGGCCAGCGCCGGTGTAGCCTATGGCAAGGCAGTCTAAAGCCTATTTGCCGATCTGGATGTGGCCGATTTCTCGGCGCAGATAAACCTTGTTGTTCTTCATAAAATTCCACTCTGTTCGCCTGAAAAATTTGCGTCTTCGGACAATTTCAGGCCGAACCAGCCGGCTTAAGACCAAATTTCGGTTAGTTTGACAGTGCCGATTTTACGAATCTGCGGTCCCAATTCTTGACTTCCGGCATGTTTAGCGGAACAAACAGCGAACATGAATCGAGTCTCGCAATACGAAAGTCTACAGCCGTGCCGTCTCATGCTGCCCTTGAAGCCGTGCGCGAGCGGATCCGCCAGATCGAGGCGGTCGATCGCATATGCCATGGGGCGCTGGCCTTTGGCGTCGCCGGGATCGATGCGCGCCTGCCGCTTGGCGGGCTGGCGCTCGGGGCGTTGCACGAGGTCGCCGGCGGCGGCAACGGTGCCATCGACGGCGCGGCAGCGGCGTTGTTCACGGCCGGGATCATGGCTCGGACATCAGGCAAAATTCTGTGGTGTGTGACGCGGCGCGACCTGTTCGCGCCGGGAATGGCGCAGGCCGGGTTGCATCCCGACCGGGTGATTTATGCCGAGGTGGGCGACGAGAAGAGCGTTCTGGCGTGTTTCGAGGAGGGCTTGCGTCATGGCGGCATGGCCGGGGTTGTTGGCGAGGTCGCCGAGCTGTCGATGACGGCGTCGCGGCGATTGCAACTCGTCGCCGAACAATCGGGAACCTTGGCGATTGCCATCCGGCGCTGGCGGCGGACGGCCGAGGCGTCGGACTTTGGCCAACCAACCGCCAGCGTGACGCGCTGGCGGATCAGTGCCCTGCCGTCGGCACCACTGCCGGTGCCGGGCATCGGCCGTTCGCGCTGGCTCGTCGAATTGATCCGGGCACGAGCCGGCGAATGTGCCGACTTCATCGTCGATGCCTGCGATGACCAGGGTCGCCTCGCTCTATCTACCGAGCTGGCCGACCGATCGGCTGCGGCGCCCTATCGGCGGGTCGCCTGACGCTTCAGCAGAGGCACCGGCTCAAGACGATGCGCGGCCGCTGATCCTTGTCGGCCGCGACGGGCGCAAACGGGTGGTCATCGCCGCCGATGCGGCTGCCCGGCGCCTCGGTGTGCATCCGGGGATGGCGGCGGCGATGGCGCAGGCGCTCGTAGCTGGTCTCATTGTCCGTGACGCCGACCCGGCGGCAGATGCGCAGGCGCTCGATCGCCTCGCCTTGTGGCTGTTGCGGCGCTACGCACCGGTGGTCGCCACTGATCCGCCCGATGGCCTGATGATCGACATCACCGGGGCGACGCACCTGTTTGGCGGCGAAACAGCGACACTGAGCAACATGATAGAGCGCCTGGCGGCGGTCGGGATTACCGCGCGCGTAGCGGTTGCCGGCAGCTATGGCGCGGCACATGCGCTGGCGCGCTTCCACGCCGCGCCGATCACTGCGATCGATGCCGGCGACCATGCCCCGTTGCTCATGCTCCCGGTCGCCGCCTTGCGTCTGCCGGCGGCTATGATCGACGGTTTGCGCCGCCTCGGCTTCGACAGGGTTGGCGAACTTGCGGCAACACCGCGGGCGCCGCTGGCGCTGCGCTTTGGCTCCGAGGTCGGTCGCCGCCTCGACCAGATGTTCGGCCACAGCAGCGAGCCGTTTGCGCTGATCGAAGCTCCCGAACTGATCCGCGTCCGCCAGGCCTTTGCCGAACCCATTGCCGCTGCCGAGACCATCGCCCGCTACATCGCCAAGCTGGTCGACCTGCTGTGTATCGTGCTGGAAGAACGCGGCCTCGGCGCCCGCAAGCTCGACCTGCTGTTCTACCGCGTCGACAATGCCTGCCAATCCGTGCGCGTCGGCACCGCCAGGCCGATCCGTGACCGCAAGCGCATCACCCGGCTGCTGTGCGACCGTATCGAGACGGTGTCGCCCGGCTTTGGCATCGAGACCATGGTGCTTTCAGCCCCGCTGGCCGAACCGCTCGACTATCGGGCCGGTAATTCGAACCTCGTCGATACGCCAGTCGCCGACATCTCCGAGCTGATCGACGTGCTCGCCAACCGCGTCGGCGACGGCAGCCTCTACCGGCTCGCGCCGGTGGCGAGCGACGTTCCCGAGCGCTCGGTCCGCCGGGTGGCGGCGTTGGCAAGCGAAGGCGGCAGCGACTGGTCGGGCGAATGGCCCCGTCCATCCCGGCTCTTCAGCCGGCCCGAGCGCATCGAGACGCTGGCGCTGCTGCCCGATCATCCGCCGGCCGCCTTTACTTGGCGGGGCATCCGCCGCCGGGTTCGGCGCGCCGATGGCCCCGAGCGGGTGTTCGGCGAATGGTGGAAACGCGACGCCGAGACGGTGGCGGTGCGCGACTATTTTCAGGTCGAGGATGACGCCGGCGAGCGCTTCTGGCTGTTCCGCGCCGGCGACGGCGAGGATCCCGATACCGGGGCGCAGAACTGGTTCATCCACGGCATCTTCGGCTAGCTGTCATGTCGGTCACCCTGTCATGACTGCCGTGAGTGGCTATGCCGAACTGCAGTGCGCGTCGCACTTCTCGTTCCTGCGCGGCGCCTCTTCTGCCGAGGAGCTGTTTACGCAGGCCGCCGTCCATGGCCATCACGCGCTGGCGATCACCGACCGCAATTCTCTGTCGGGCATCGTTCGCGCCCATGAAGCCGCCAAGGCCACCGGCGTCCGCCTGATTATCGGCTGCCGGCTAATTCTCGCCGATGGCGCTGAGCTGCTGGTCTATCCGACCGATCGCCCGGCCTATGCGCGGCTGTGCCGGCTGCTCAGCCTAGGTAAGGCGAGGGCAGGCAAGGGCCGCTGCGACCTGCACTGGGAGGATGTCGATGCCTGGCACCAGGGGATGATCGCCATCCTTGTTCCTGACCAGGCCGATGCGCTGACCGTATCGCGGCTGCGGCGCACCAACGCGATTTTCGGCGCCGACAGCTTTCTGGCGCTGATCCTGCGCCGGCGGCCACGCGATCATCTGCGGCTGCACGACCTCCGCAATCTCGCCGCCAGCATGGGGGTCGCCACCGTTGCCACCAACGACGTGCTCTTCCACGAACCCGGCCGGCGTATCCTGCAAGACATCGTCACCTGCATCCGCGAAGGCGTCGTCATCGACGATATCGGCTTCAAGCGCGAGCGTCATGCCGATCGCTACCTGAAACCACCTGCGGAAATGGCACGGCTGTTCAAGCTGTGGCCCGAGGCGATCGCGCGCAGCGTCGAGATCGCCGACCGCTGCCGCTTCAGTCTCGACGAGCTGACCTACCAATATCCGCATGAGGTCGGCATCGAAGGTCTGTCGCCGCAGGCAGCGCTGGAGAAGCTAACCTTCGAAGGCGCAGTGACGCGCTACCCCGAAGGCCTCCCCGACGCTGTCGCCAAAACCCTGCGCCACGAGCTCGGCCTGATCGAGAGCCTGAGATACGCCCCCTACTTCCTGACCGTGAACAGCATCGTCGCTTTCGCCCGCTCGCGTGGCATCCTCTGCCAAGGCCGCGGCTCGGCGGCCAACTCGGCGGTGTGCTATGTCCTCGGCATCACCTCGATCGATCCCGGTCGCAACGACCTGCTGTTCGAGCGCTTCGTCAGCCAGGAGCGCAAGGAGCCGCCCGACATAGATGTCGACTTCGAGCACGAGCGCCGCGAGGAGGTCATCCAATGGGTCTACAACACCTATGGCCGCACCCGCGCCGCGCTCTGCTCGACGGTCATCCGCTACCGTGCCAAGGGCGCGCTGCGCGATGTCGGCAAGGCGCTGGGGTTGCCCGAGGATATGATCAAGCTGCTGTCGAGCCAGGTCTGGGGCTGGTCGAAGGACGGCGTCGAACCCAAGCACGCCGAGGAGCTCAATCTCAACCTTGGCGATCGCCGGCTGACGCTGGCCATGGACATCTCGCGTCAGCTGATCGGGGCGCCGCGACATCTGTCGCAGCATCCCGGCGGCTTTGTGCTCACCGAAGACCGGCTCGATGAGCTGGTGCCGATCGAGCCGGCTGCCATGGACGATCGCCAGGTTGTCGAATGGGACAAGGACGATATCGATGCTTTGAAGTTCATGAAGGTCGATGTGCTGGCGCTGGGTATGTTGTCGTGCATGCGCCGGGGGTTTGACTTGCTGCGTGACCACAAGGGCATCGATCTCGATCTCGCCAGCATCCCGGCCGAGGATCCGCGCACCTATGCGATGATCCGCAAGGCCGATACGCTCGGCACCTTCCAGATCGAGAGCCGCGCGCAGATGTCGATGCTGCCGCGCATCAAGCCGCGAACCTTTTATGATCTCGTCATCCAGGTGGCGATCGTGCGGCCCGGGCCGATCCAGGGCGACATGGTGCATCCCTATCTACGTCGCCGCGAGGGGCTCGAGGCGGTCGATTATCCGACGCCCGAACTCGAGCGCGTGCTTGGCAAGACCTTGGGCGTGCCGCTGTTCCAGGAGCAGGCGATGCGCGTCGCCATCGAGTGCGCCGGCTTCACGCCTGGCGAAGCCGACCAGCTGCGCCGCGCCATGGCGACGTTCAAGTTCACCGGCGGGGTCAGCCATTTCCAGACCAAGCTCATCGAAGGCATGAAGGCCAAGGGTTACACCGAGGCCTTTGCCGCCAAGATATTCAGCCAGCTCGAGGGGTTTGGGTCGTATGGCTTTCCCGAAAGCCATGCCGCCAGCTTTGCCCTGATCGCCTATGCCAGCAGCTGGCTCAAATGCTGGCACCCCGATGTGTTCTGCGCGGCCTTGCTCAATGCCCAACCGATGGGCTTTTATGCGACGGCGCAGATCGTCCGCGATGCCCAGCAGCATGGCGTCGAGGTCCGACCGATCTGCGTCAACGTCTCGCGCTGGGACTGCACGCTCGAAGCCACCGGCGATGATCGCTTCGCCGTCCGTCTTGGGCTGCGCATGGTGCGTGGCCTCGCCAACACCGATGCCGCCGCCATCCTGACTGCCCGCACCGATCGGCCGTTTGCGAATGTCGACGATGTCTGGCGACGTTCCGATGCAAAAGTCTCGGCGCTCGACCGGCTTGCCGAGGCCGATGCCTTCAGCGCCGGGCTGGGTCTGGCGCGACGCGACGCCTCTTGGGCGATCAAGGCGCTGCGCGATGAGCCGCTGCCATTGTTTGCCGCCGTCGCCCGCCATGATGAGCGGCCGACACCCGAGATCAACGAGGCTGTCGTGCGGCTGAAGGCGATGACCGCCGGCCGCGAGGTCGTCGAGGATTATCGTCAGGTCGGGCTGACGCTGCGCCAGCACCCCGTCACCTTCCTGCGCGCCGATCTCGGTCGGCGAGGCATCCTAACCTGTGCGGCCGCGACGGCGGCGCGCGACGGCAAGTTCGTCAGGCTGGCCGGGCTGGTGCTGGTGCGCCAGCGACCGGGTTCGGCGAAGGGGGTAATGTTCATCACCCTAGAGGACGAGACCGGCGTCGCCAACCTGATCATCTGGCCGAGCCTTTATGAAAAGCAGCGGCGCATCGTGCTGACTGCCAGCATGATGGGGGTCGAGGGCCGGGTGCAGCGCGAAGGCGAGGTCGTCCATGTCATCGGCGTCAGGCTTCACGACCTGTCGGGCGAACTGGCGGGTCTCGGCGAGCGTGATGCGCCATTTCCGCTGCCGCATGGGCGCGGCGACGAGTTTCATCATGGCTCGGCGCCGTCGGATCCGCGAGACCGGCCACCGCTGACGGTCAAACCGCACGATATCTTTATTCCCGACCTGCATATCGCTACGCTCAAGATCAAGGCGCGGGATTTTCGCTGAAGCGCGTGGCATAATTTGCCGAGTATCGCCCCGATCAAGCACAGCAGCAGGAGGAGGCGGATGTGCAATTTATACAGATTGAAATCGAGCGCGGCCGAGGTTGCGGCGCTGTTCGATGTGTCTGCGGTGATCACGCAATTCAACACACCTGAGGAAAGCTATCCGGGTACCCAAGGCCTTGTTGTTCGTGAACAGGCTGACTGGAGCCGGTCGCACGGCAAACTTTTGCACAAAGAAGCGACATTGGGGCATATCGCGGAAATGCAGATTAATTGCCATGAGGACACGATCTAGTTGCAGGTAGAACCGGCGAAGCCAGCGTGCGAGACTGTCGCAACTAACTACTTCTACCGGCGCGTCGGCAACGACAGCCTTACGGCGATCGGAGACAAAAAGTGAGCGACACTATCATCCCGACGGGGCTGCAATTGACAGTTTTCGACGAAACTTTCCGCAACCGCCCTCATGAACATTTCGACGCGCTTCGCGCGGCAGAGCCTGTGCACCAGGACCGGACGCTCGGCCGCGTTGCGTTAACGCGCGCTGTTGATGTGGCGGCGGTGCTTAAGGATCGCAGCCTGTCGGTCGATCAGGATAACGCCGGGCCCGACAGCATCGTCCAGAAGTTCCGCACCGAGCAGGACCGCAGTGCGCCGCGATCGATGCTGGTGCTCGATGATCCCGATCACGCCCGACTGCGGCGGCTGGTCAGCCATGCCTTCAACGCGCGCGCTATCGAAGCGATGAAACCTGAGGTCGCGCGGATTGCAGATGAGCTCCTCGATGCGGTCGAAGGCCAAGACAGCTTCGACCTCATCGAGGCGTTCGCTTCGCCGCTGCCGATCATCGTCATCGCCGACATGCTGGGAGTCGACGCCGCCGACCGCGGTGAATTCCGCCGCTGGTCGAAGGGGCTCGCCAATGTCTTTTCGCCAATCCGCACGCCCGAACTTCTCGCCGGGTTGAAGGTCAATGCCGATGAACTGTCAGCCTATTTTGCCCATGCCATTGCCGCACGGCGAGTGGCGCCGCGCGGCGATCTGATCAGCGCGCTAATTGCGGCGGAGGATGGTCGCGACCGGCTGTCGGGCGAGGAAATCGTTACCATGTGCAACCTCCTGCTGCTGGCGGGCAATCTGACCACCACGGACCTGATCGGCAATACCGTACTGGCGTTGCTGGCCAATCTCGAACAGCGAGCTAAGCTGCTGGCGGAGCCCGGACGGGTCGGCGACGCGGTCGAGGAAACGCTGCGCCGCGATCCGCCGGTCATGCAGTCTTTACGCATTCCGCTGGCGGATTGCGACATCGGTGGCGTGCCGGTGCCGGCAGGCTCCGCGATCACGACGTTCCTGATGGCCGCGAGCACCGATCCGGCGCTTCATGCCGACCCGCTCGCCTATGACATCGATCGCGCCGACAAGACCCATTTTGCCTTCGGCGGTGGCGCGCATTTCTGCCTGGGCGCACCGCTGGCGCGCGCCGAGGCCGCAATCGGCATCGAGCGCCTTTTGGCGCGTTTCCCGGCGCTTGCGCTGGCCGGCAAGCCGATTGAGCGTAACATGTCGGCTGCGTTCAATGGCGTCCGCGAGCTATGGGTAACGCCCGCCGCTGTGGACCGGCTTCCAAAGCGGGACCACGCCCGTTCCGCCCGCAAGTGATTGGCGTGCAACAATTATCGCAGATTGATTGGGGGTTCCAGTCGGCGCCGATTTCGACCGCCTTATCCATTTTAACGCTTCCTCTAAATACCTTAATACAAGCAGGTGGAGTCCCGCTTTGGACGCCGATCCACACATCGGGGCGGCGGCTATCCTCGCAGCTCGACCCGCACCGGCATCGCGGTAAACCCGTTAAGGAATGGGCTCGCTAGTCGGGTCGGCGCGCCCTGCGGAACGATCTTCCAGTTACGTGTGACAATCTCACCGATCAACGTGGCGAGCTGTATCTCCGCAAGCCGTGCGCCGACACAGCGGTGAATGCCGTGGCCGAAACCGAGGTGGCGGCGGGCGTTGGTTCGCGCGACATCGAAGCGTTCGGCATCAGCAAACACGGCTTCGTCGCGATTCGCCGACAAGTACCACATAATTACCTTCTCACCCTTGGCGATGCGCTGCCCGCCCAAGGTCGCATCCCGTGTCGCTGTGCGTCGCATGTGGGTGACTGGTGATTGCCATCGAACCAGCTCCTGCGCCGCGTTGGCGACCAACGAAGGGTCGGCGTGGAGCCGGTCAAGCTCACCGGGCCAGCGGTCGAGCACTTCGACCAGCCCGCCCATCGAATGGCGGGTTGTGTCGTTGCCGCCCACGATCAGCAACGCGATGTTCGACAGCCGCTCGAGCGGGCTCAGGTTGCCCATCGCCGCGCTGTGGATCATCCGACTGATCAGGTCGTCGGCGGGCGGTTCGCCCTTGCGCTGGTCTAGGAGGCGGTCGAACCGGGCAAGCATCTGCATCAGCTGGCCCATCGACTCGGCGCGATAGGCGTCGTTGTCGTTATCGGGATTGACGCTGCTGGCGTAGTCTGACCAGCGCTTGAGGTCTTTCCACTCGTCTAGCGGCATATCGAACAAGATGCACAGCATTCCGATCGTCAACGGAACCGAGACCTGATCGACCCAGTCAATCGTCTCGCCCAGCGGCAGCGCGTCAAGAATGTCTCTGCACAGTTCACGGACTTGCGCCTCGCGTGTGGTCATCTGGCTGGGCGCGAAGGCCGGAGCGATGACCTTGCGCTGCTCAGTATGAATGGGAGGATCAGCGGCGATGAAGTTCTGCAGGTTCAGTTCTGGCTTGGGATCGGCAATTACAATATTCCCGTTCGCCCATGACGAGGAATAGGTGGCGGGGTCGAGCTCGACCTGGCTGATCAGTTCGTGAGTGACCACCGACCAGTAGCCGCCATAGGCACTTTGGGCACACCAGCTGACGGGCATATCGGCGCGCAACCGGGCGAACGGTGCACGCCATGTGCCATCAATGTAGAGCGTCACGTCACTGATGTCGAAGGAAGCAACGGCGCGGGCAGTGGCGGGTGCGGTGGCCATTGTCTGATTCTTTCACTGAAGCTATTCAAAGCGTTCGATTAATATCGAATTCTTGCAGTCGTGTCTGAACCTGAGTGTCCGATAAGGCTTATTCCGACGAAGCTGCCCTCGAACTGCGCGTTCTAGGACGTGGGGCTCCCCACCTCAGGCCACCCCAGGGCGGCGTCGTGAGCGCGATGACTATCGAGCCAAAAGCTCCAGTCTTGTGGTAGCAGAGAGAAGGGAGCAACGTGCTGGAGTTCCCGGGCTGCCCAAACTGGCCAATGCGGGTTTGACAATGCTGGGCGCCCCAAAAACACCAGGTCGATCGCGCCTTCTTCGATTACGCGATTAGCCAGCGCCGGCACGCCCAGATTCCAGCTGACGCCAACGGGTATATTTACCTCGCGGCGCAACCGTGAACCCCTTTCGACCATGAAGGCCAGCTGGTTGAAAGGACGTTCGCACATATCGTCGGTGTTGAAGCCCAAGCTCAGGTCCGCAAGATCGACGCCGTGTGCCTTCATGGCAGCGACCGCCACGATTGCGTCATCGAACTGTATCCCGTCCTTGTGAAGGTCGTCAGAGCCGAGGCGAATGGTCAATGGAAAACGCTCTGGCCACACCTCACGTACTGCGTCGAGTGTCTCAAGGTGAAAGCGTAGTCGGTTTTCCGCACTGCCCCCATATTCATCGGTGCGTTGGTTCGCGAGCGGTGAGAAAAAGCTCGCGCCGAGATAACCGTGAGCAAAATGCAATTCGAGCCACTCGAACCCCGCTTGATGGGCTCGTTTGGCGGCGGACGCATAGTCTTTATGAAGTTGTTTGATTTCCGCACGAGATAACGGATGAACTGGAAGGGTGTGCTTTCCACCGTAAGGAATAGCCGACGGTCCGGTTACCTGCCAGCCATCGGGGTGATCGGGAGAAAGTTGGGCGCCGCCCTCCCAGGGCTTCAAGCTGCTGCCCTTTCGCCCTGTATGGCCAAGCTGGATGGCCGGCACCGCACCCATGGATTTGATCATCGCAGTTGCGCGAGAAAGCCCATCAAGCTGAGCATCATCGTAGATGCCAGCGCAGGTGACGCTCGTTCGTCCGTCAGCAGTGATTGCCAACTGCTCGGGGAATACGAGACCAAAACCGCCAGCGGCGCGAGAGCCGAGCAGCATCATATGGAAGTCGTTCATCAGTCCGTCTTGGGACCGGTACATCGTCATCGGCGACATCGCGATACGGTTGCGCAGGGTCACCCCTTTGAGAGTGTAGGGACTGAACAAATTCGGCATAATTTTCGTATCCTAAAGACAATTAGTCAGCGCGGTTCTCAGCTTGCTGCCTTGATCCCTCGTTCGTTGCACATGCTAGAATTAGTGGCTGGCGCCTCAAGGAATGCGCCCGCCGATCAACCAGAGGCAGGTTCAAACATGGGTCAAGTCTCAGTGAAAACTTACGCCGCCCCCCGAGTCACTTCTCAGTGGAAATCAACAGATCGCAATATTCGAGCTCATCGCATCCACGCGCCGCTGGCGTTGGAGCGATAACCCATCGCCCTATAGGCGGCGTCGACGAGCGATTGTCCGCGCTCGTTCAGCAAGATGCCTTGCCCCATCTGGTTCATGCTGTAGCCAAAGCTTAACCGGCATTCGGGATCGGCAAATCCGATTGATCCGCCTGCGCCAACATGGCCAAAGGCCGCATCGGACATTACCGCCGAGCAGGAATCTGCGTTGGCAAGCGCGCGATTATCCATCGATTTCATGAATCCTAAAGAAAACCGTGTTGGAATGGCCAAGGTCGCATCCTCATGAGTTGCGACTGACACGCGTGCCATGCGCGCCAATGTATCCGCGCCGACAAGGCGCAAACCGCCAAATGCGCCGCCGTTGGCAAGGGGCGCGTACAAGTCGGCCAACCCCCGACCGTTCGACACGCCAGTGGCCGAGCCGATCTCCGCGGCGCGCGCTTCCCGCGCGTTCGGACTAAAGCCGCCGCCATTGAGCGCAAACAGCGCTGACGGCCCCTGGGGATCAGCCGCTATCGCCAGCGCTATCCGGCTGTTGAACGTAGTCGCATCGGGTGGATACGCGATGACTGGCGCTACCCTAGCCTCTTCGGCCTCAGGCAGTCCCATCCAGAAGTCTATGGCAAGCGGGCCAGTTACCGCCTCCCGCAAAAACGCACCCATACGCTGCCCGGTCGACCGCCGGACCATCTCCCCCACAGTCCAGGCGCTGGTCACCCCATGATAGCCGTTTCGCGTTCCCGGCTTCCAGAAAGGCGTTTCCCGCTCGAGCAGTCTAACCATATGGTCATAATCGTAATAGGCGCCCTGCTTCAGCGGTTCGCGAAGCGCCGGCACGCCGACCGAATGGTCGAGCATCATCGAAACTATCGCGTCCTCCTTACCGTTCTGGCCAAATTCGGGCCAATAACGGGCAACCGGCACGTCGAGATCAAGCAAGCCACGATCAACTGCCATGTGCGCGCACAACGCCGATGCGCCCTTGGTGCATGAGAACACCACAGAAATGGTGTCGCGTTCCCACGCATCGCCGCCAACGCTTTTGCGACCACCCCAAAGATCGACAACACGCTGTCCGTCCAGCGTGATAGAAACGCTGGCGCCAATTTCGCCGCGTTGCTCAAAGTTGCCAATAAAGCTCTGTGCTACTTCGTCGAAACGTGAATCGCAGCTGCCCCGTACCCAACCCTTGGCTGTTTCGACTTCAATCAGCTTCATCTTGTCCCCCACTGCGGCTCATTATAACGAATATGGGCGCAGCCTGGCCCTCATAAAAGCGCGGGTGCCGAGCATCATATTCAAGCTCCGGACTCACTGCGGTAGCCAGAAGATGATGGTTGCGGCGATACAGATGGCGGACATGAAGGTGTGCGCGCATCGGTCATAGCGGGTGTGGATCGGCGCCGAAGCGGGATCCCGCGCTTATCCATCACAGGCGTTTGAAGTTGTTCAAGAAAGCCATTTTTTGAGGTCCGATCGGCGCCGATCGGAACCCCGCATAACTTGAGATTCCACTACAATTGGATGTGTTTAGCTTGGATGTCATAGAGTCTCGCTTCGGCGCCTATCCACACTCCTGGCCGTAAGTCCTTCTCTCAAAGCCCAAACTTTGCGCTGAAAAACGCAACGATTGCGGTCGTGCTTTTTACCCGGTTTGGCAGTTTGCGCCAGCCATGGCCCTCGTCAGGAAACAGGATATAGTCCACCGGCACACCGCGCGCCTTTAGGCTGGCGACAATCTGCTCGGCTTCTATCACCGGCACGTTGGTGTCGTTGGCGCCGTGCAGGACGAGCAGTGGCGTCGTCACTTTGTCGATGTTGGTCAACGGCGAGAGCTTGGCAAGCAACGCCTTGTCCCTGACCGGGTCGCCATATTCGACAGTCGAGATCGCCGCCATCCAGGGCTGGGTATATTTGAAGAAGCTGTCGAAGTTGACGACGCCGTACAGGTTGACGCCGGCCGCAAACATCTTTGGAAACTCGGTGACACCCGCCATGACCATGTAGCCACCATAGCTGCCGCCCATGATACCAAGACGTTTGGGGTCCGCCAGACCGGCTTTGACCATGTGATCGCTCGTGTCGGCGATGTCGGTAACGCCGTTGACGCGCAGTGGGCCGTTGTCGAGCTCCATAAAGGTCTTCCCAGCGCCGGTTGAGCCGCGGACATTGGGAGTGAGAACAGAAATGCCGCTGGCGACCAGTGCTTGGATATCGCTGCTGATGCTTGGTCGCGACTGGCCTTCGGGACCGCCGTGGTAGATGAAGACCATCGGCTGCTGCCCGGTCGCGCTCTTGGGTGTGTAAAGCCAGCCCGAAAGCTTGACGTCATCTCGCGCCTGCCATTCAAGCAGCCGAGGCCGGACAAACCCGCCGAGATCAACGCCGTCGTGGGCCGAGTTGGTCAGTCGCGAAACGTCGTTAGTGGCCAGCTTCACCCGATAAAGATTGGCAGGGGCTGCCGCGCCGGCCCCGGTCATCACCAGTGAAGTGCTATCCGGCGAGAAGTTGGGGGCCGATACGATATCGACAGGCAGCTCCGGTCCTTTGCGCTCTTTGCCGGTAGCTGTATTGAACCATGATAACTCGCTGCGTCCGCCCTTGCTCCAGACAAGAGCAATTGTGCGGCCGTTATCCGATAGTTCTGCCGTTTCAAGTTCCGCATTAGTGCGGCCGAGCACCGTGCGCAGCGGTCCCGGCGTGCCGTCCGCAGCAATATCGACAGCAGAAAGGGCATAGTTGTCGGTGTCGCCATTGCCGATCAGCCACAGCCGGCGGGCATCAGAGGACAGGCCGATCGTTGAGAATTGCGCCCGGCCCTTGTGCGGCGTCACTAAACGTTCGACCCCACCGGCCCGGTCTGCCAGCCAGATATTGCCGTCGCCGCGCGTAACGGCGCGATCGATTACGACGCGGCGACCGTCGTCGCTGACCAAGAATGACTCTAACCCGGCCGAACCCTCCCCGACCTTCGAGACAGCACCGCTGGCCAGGTCGATCAGTTGAGGTTCAAATCGCGACGGATCGGCGGCAGCAGAGCCAAGCCGCAACGCTTTGCCATCCTTCGTCCAACCAAACAGCCGGTTGTTGCTTGCGCCGCCCGACGTAACCAAACGATCGCCGCTGCCATCCGGTTTTACGACATGGGCCTGAACATTGAGGCCGCCCCCGGGTGCCACGTCATAGGCAAGCCAGTCACCGGCCGGGCTCCAAGCCACAGATTGAACCGGGTCAGCTAGGTTGGTGACCTGCACGGGCCCATCGGCGCCGAGCACCCAAACTTGGGGACTCCCGGATGCATTGGAAATGTATGCAACACGCTTTCCATCAGGTGCGTGGCTCGCACCAGTGCTACTGCGGATTGAAGCAATCGCGGCCACGGTCGCTGCGGTGTCGAGCGCAGCCGCCGGCATTGCGGCTCCCAAAAGCGCCGCCAATGCGACACGTTGCAAAAGACGGCTGTACATCGATCACATCTCCGTTAAGTATTGTTATCTGTATGCCAAATCTCCAATATCGTGCGGAGAGCAGTTACAAAGGCCAGCGGCTGATCTAACATAAGGTGGTGATGAGCCTTTGGGATTGCGATGATCGGAATATCGGTACCGCCCAATTCGCGTACATAATCAACCGAGTCAGGTGTGAACAACAGGCTTTGCTCGCCGTACACAATTGCCTTGCGGCCGGGAGTTGCAACAAGGCGCTTACCTACCCCTTGCCATCCCTGCTGCGCGTTATCCTGGCGGAAAACTTCGGGATTAAACTTCCAAGTCCATTCGTCGCCGCTCCGACGCAGCGAGTGAAAGGCCATATAGTCCATGAGAAATGCCTCACCGGCAGCCTGTGGCGGGGAAAGCACGTATCGACTGCGAGCGGTGGGATAGTCCGGATAGCGGCGTTGGGGCTTGTCGGGATCGCCCGAGCCCGGGCGCGTGCTGCCCTGTCGACCCCGCTCCTCGAGCACCTCGGGCCGCAGGACCATCATGTCGCACAGGATCAAGCCGGAAAATCGTTCCCCTGCCAACGACAGCGCAGTCAACCCAACTGATGCCCCGAAACTATGTGCAATGATGATCGGTTTTGCAGGTCCATCGAATAACGCCAGCGCCTCGGCCACCCCGACCAGCTCTGCGCCGCGAGCATCCGCATCGCACCCGGGGCGATTGTCACTATCTCCCATTCCCGACAGGTCATAGGCAACAACGTGATACTTCTCAGCCAGAAATGGCGCGATGAACGCAAAACACCTCGCATGAGCCAGAAAGCCATGCGTCATCAGGACAGGGGGGCGAGAGCGGTCACCCCAGCGAAAATAATGGATACGCGTCCCGTCTACATCGATGAAGCCTTCCTCGCGAGGAACGGCGAGCGCTTCACGAAACCAGTCGGGCAGCTCGTCGGGCCGCGGCGCCCAGAGAAGGTCGATGTCATCACTTGCGTCCACGCATCGACCTCATTTCAAACCACCAGCATTTAGCGGCCCTTTTATGTAAGGACAAACCCTCGATAACGTTCCCGCGCGACCTCGCAGTGGATCGGCGCCCCGCATAACTTGAGATTCCACAACAATTGGAGGTGTTTAGATTGGATCTCATAGGGTCCCGCTTCGGTGCCTATCCACAGCGTGATGGCAGCAGATTGCCAACAGAAGACCAAATCACTCGTTCACGGCGCGCAAGTGATCCCTTGCCTCAACGATCGGTATCCAGCGCTTTGTAATCGCCATCAGCCGGTGAATGAACCGGTGGCAGCCCGCGCACAGCAACACCAAATCCGCGACACGTGTCGATGTGATACCTTTGGTATCGGACAGCGGGCGGATGTGATGTGCTTCGAAAAAGCTTTCGCGGAGCGGACGTTCAAGAGGGGGGGCAAAAAACTGGCAAATTGCACAGATCAGGTTGAGGTGGTCCCGGAAAATTGGACAGGGCGTTAAGCTATTCCCGATCTGAAGGATGGACGGGAATGAAGACGACGAGAAATCGTTACAGCGCGGACTTCAAGGCCAAGGTTGCGCTGGAGGCGATCCGCGGTGACCTGACGCTGGCGGAGCTGGGCAGCAAGCACGGCATCCATCACACGATGATCGCGGCGTGGAAGCGGCAGGCGATCGACGGGATGGCGTCGACGTTTGCGGGGGCCTCGGAGGTGGCGCGGGCGAGCGGCGAGGCGGAGATCGACAAGCTGCATTCCAAGATCGGACAGTTGGTCGTGGAACGGGATTTTTTAGCCAAAGCCTTCGGTCGATGAGCGTGGATCGAAGGCGCGGGATGATCGAAGAGGTCCACGCAGATCTGTCGATCACGGCGCAATGCCGGCTGCTGTCGATCAGCCGGTCGTCGTTTTACTATGCGCCGCAGCCGGAGTCCGAAGAGACGCTGGCGCTGATGCGGGTGATCGACGCGGCGTTCCTCGATATGCCCTGCTACGGCAGCCGGCAGATGGTTCGCCATCTGCGGCGCGAGGGCGTCCGCCGGCGGGTGCGGCGCTTGATGACCAAGATGGGGTTGTCGCCGATTTACCAGCGGCCGCACACTAGCGATCCGCACCCACAGCACCGGGTTTACCCCTATCTACTGCGGCATCTGGCGATCGAGCGGCCGAACCAGGTCTGGTGCGCCGACATCACCTACATACCGATGCGGCGTGGCTTCCTGTACCTGGTGGCGATCATGGACTGGGCGACCCGCAAAGTGCTGGCGTGGCGGCTGTCGAACACGATGGACGTCGGCTTTTGCGTGATGGCGTTGGAGGAAGCGCTGGCGCGCTTCGGGTGTCCCGACATCTTCAATACTGACCAAGGCAGCCAGTTCAGCAGCTTTGCTTTCACCGCCGTGCTGAAGGATGCCGAAATCCGCATCAGCATGGACGGCCGCGGGCGCTGGATGGATAACGTCTTCATCGAACGCCTGTGGCGCTCGCTCAAATACGAGTGCGTCTATCTCCATGCGTTCGAAACCGGCTCCGAGCTGCGGGTCGGTCTGACGCGCTGGATCGGTTATTACAACGCCGATCGGCCGCACTCGGGGCTTGCGGGCCAGACCCCGGATGAGGCTTATGGGGCGGACGAAAATCTTCCGTTGCCGGGGCATGCCCCGGCAACGGAAACACTCCAACTGGCGGCATAATCGAAACTCGGAATTAGCTTAACTTCGCCGCCAAACTGTCCAAACAGGCGGGACCACCTCAGTTGCCCAAATGCTTTGCGCCGGTACCGGCGGTGCGGCGCTATTTCTATGCGTGGCGGAACATCGGCTTGTTCGAGACGATCAACACCGTGCTGGTGATGAACCT
>NZ_BMJM01000016.1 GCF_014643455.1 Sandarakinorhabdus glacialis | reverse complement strand
CCATCGAGCGCATGTTCTGCCGCCTCAAAGACTGCCGTCGCCTCGCCACCCGCTACGATAAACTCGCCGCCAACTTCCTCGGCAACATCCACCTCGCCGCCGCCACCATGTGGTGGTTATGAGTCTCGGCCCTAGATTGGCAAATCCAACCAGGCGCCGATCCACAGCGATGCGTCGGAAAGCTAAAGTCTAACCTTTATTGGCACGGCCCTGGCGATCGACGCTGAATAGACGCGTGACGGCCAGCCGGTCGAGCGCGGCGGGAAGGCGCGCTGCGACCCAGTCTAGGTGTTCGACCGGTATGTCCTCCACCAGGTCGGCGCGGCCACGCCGCGCGATGGCGGTGGAGATTGCGGAGGCGATGGTCCGGCCGCGCCACGAACGATCGGCATCGTCGGGTCGCGACAGCTGCAGGACCGCGACGTCGATGCCCGCGTCGTCGTGCCTCCGGGCGAACTCGGCAGCGGCGGCAACCACTTCGGTGTCGGTGCGGCCGAGGCAGCGGATCACCAGCTTGCTCAGGGCCGGTGTGACGTCGGTGGCCGCGTCTGCGAGGAAGATAAGCGTCCGTTCGAGGATCTCGGAATCGCCGTCGATGACGGCGTTCAACCGGTCGGCGGTCTCGTCGCCCGTCAGCGGCTTCGCGACGCGGGAGTAGCGGAAGTAGTAGGGTGCGTCGTTCGGCAGTGACTGGAGCAGGTCAAGCTGGCCGGCGGCGTCGTGCGCCGGCAGCACGCTCTCCACCATCATGCCGGTGATCCAGTGGGCATCCTGCGAGGGCGCCAGCGAAGGGTTCGCGGCGGCTTCGTCGATCCGCTGGGTGATCGCGCTGACGGTGTCGGGATCGAGCAGCGGGCTGATCCATGGAAGATGCCAGCCTAGTTGTCGCAGCGGGAGCCCGGTCCTCGTCGAGACGGTCCGGGCCACCCGGTTGAGAAATCCGCGCAGGCTGTCGAACTCGAAGCGGACGAGGTTCTCCATCGTCCGCTGGAGGTCGTGGTCCTCGGCAGTCGTGCTCATGTGGTTCCAGATGATCGCCGGATCCATCGCCGAGGTGCGCGCGGCGGCCTGCTCCACACCTTCAGGTCGCTCGGTCTCCGGATCGAGCGCGTCCGGACTTGTCTCCCCGAACGCGGTCGCAGATTGCCTGGGCTGCAGGGCCTCGGCGGCGTCCTCATCCTCCTCCATCCCCATCAGCCGCAGCGCGAAGGCGACTGCCTGACGGGCAAGGGCTGATGATCCGTTTGTGGAGAAGGGTGCCACGGCGTCTCGGACGGCGGCTGCGAATTCCGCCGGGTCGATCCGGTTCAAGCGGAGCACCCAGGCGAGCTCGTCATAGGGCGAGTCGAACGGGCCGGCCATCTTGTAGGCGAACGCGAAGGCAACGAGGCCCGGCGCAAACGGCGTCAGCGCGCGGCCGGCCATGTGCAGCGTGGCGGCCGTCGCGAGTCCTGTCGGCCTAGCGAGCTCCGGGCAGTTCGCGGCGAACCAGGCCCGTTCATCGATCATCATCGACTCGAGCCGGTCTTCGATCAGGTGGTCGCGCTCCGCTTGGCGGCGTTTGAGTTCCGGGCCGTCGGCGCTGTCGGGCAGCGCCCGGGTCCAGCTGCCGAGCCAGCGGACGACCCGTTGGTCGAGCGCGAGCCGCACACTCTCCCGCTCGGCTGCGGCTTCCAGGATGAAGTGGAGGAAGCGCCCGTCGTCGCGGTCAGTGTCGCGCAGTTCGTAGGCGTCGAGGAACGGGCCGGGCCGGGCGGCGATGTGCGGGATGAGGTCGTCGAACGCGTCCTCGACATGGTTCTGCAGCGAGATCCACACCGAGACGAGCGCCGCTATCACGGCGTCGGGATAGCCCGCGGCCATCACGCTCACCGCGATGGCCGCGGCCAGGATGTCGGCGGCGGCGTCGAAGCCGCGGATCGGGTCGATGATCGGGGCCAGCGCCTGGTCGAGGTCGTCTCCGGCGTCGACGTGGCCCCTAAGCTCGTCCGCGATCAGCAGGCCGAGCGCGAACCGCAGGCTCTCGGGCCGGAACCGGTAGGTGTTGCTGGCGACGTCGAAGAAGCGCCCCTCCTCGATCTCGGTGAGATCGTTCCTGATGTCGCGCCCGTCGTCCCGCGTCGCGGCTCCCGACCGGGCGCGCCATTCGTCGCGGCTGAAGTCTCCGCTCTGGCGTTCACGATATTCGCGCGCGTGGCGGACGAGCAGGTCGCGGAAGTCGGTTTCGTTGTGCGCGATCATGTCGTTGCGTTCCTCGAGCCGATGGCGCCAGAACTCCATGAGTAGGCGCTCGATGCTCAGGTCCCCGACACCGGCGAGGCGCGGCAGGATCGTCAGCGCCAGCGCGCAGATCCTCGGGTTCCGCATGAAGGCGTTAAGGCGGGGACTGAGTTCGTCTGGATCGACCCCGTTCCTCCGCAGCGCGTCGGCGAATTCGGCGTCGTCATAATCTTTCACCTGGACCCGAACGGTCGTGACGTAGCGCGGCAGGCGGTCGCCCACCTCGCGAACCCAGTATCGCTCGCGGCATGTGGCGACGAGGACGCCGCCCAGGTCGCGAACCGCGGGCAGCAGGTCGCGCAGGATCGATGCCATGCCTTACCGCTGGTTTCGTTCAGGCCGTCGACCACCAGCACGAAGCCATCCCGCGAGCGCCCGCCCTGCGACCACCGCTCGATCCGCCGGCGCCAGCGCGCGACGGCGTTGGCGTCGCGCGGTCAGGACTGGTGCGCGGCGAGGCGTGCGAGCATCTCAACCGGTTCGATGACCGGCGAGAGCTGTTCCGCGATCCGCCGATAGATAGTAGCAGGATCGGGCGCGGGTCGGCCGACAGCCACCAGTTCGTGACCGCCCAGGTCTTCCCCGAGCCCTCGCCGCCAGCGACCAGTACGAGCGTGTCGCCCTCCGCGTCGGCACGCGCACGATTGACCGCCTCGCCGATCGCGCACCGCAGCTCGGGCCGGTTGGCGGTGAGGGAGCTGTCCTCGAGCGGCACGAGGAACTGGGAGAACTGGCGCTGGGCGAGCCGCCTGCTCCCGAGCGTGGCCTCCGCCCAGTCCGCGTTGCGGTGCCGGAAAGCGTCGAGGCCGAGAAGTGCTGGCGATAGCTTGTTGCGTATCTCGTCCAGGCTAGCTCCAAACCCCGGGTCGGCGGCGATGTCGGCCAGGCCGGCGGCAAGCGCCGCGTGCTTCGACGGGTTGAGATGGATCTTCGCGAACTCGTTCACGTGCTCGGGCACGGCGGCCAGCAGCACGGCGAGTGGCGGCAGGCCCGCGGCCGCCCAGTCGAGCGTCAGCAGGCTGATGCCGCCCTTTTCAAGGATCTGCTCGAGCTGCCGTTCGGTCGCCTCGCCGACCTCGACGGTCGCCGCCAGCACCCAGAGGTCGATGCCGTCGGTGAGCGCAAAGGCGGCAAGCGTAGACTTGCCGACGAGTTCCTGTAGCGGTACCGAGGCGGTGTAGCGCTTCGCCTCCATCGCGATGGCGAACCGCCCCGCGGTCGTCGCCGCATCGCGCCCGAACTGCGAACCCGACTTAGCGAGCCTGAAGGTGTAGCCCGTGAAGCCGGCGAGCGCGTCTGCGACCAGCCCCTCGAAGCCGGTCGCGCCGGCCGCCGGATCCCACGTGCGCAGGATGTCGTGCAGGGCTTCGCGTGCGGTCGCCGGGGGTGTCGGGGATGTGGTCGTGGTTGTCTTGCGCGCCATCTCCCCCTTCTAGTGGCAAGGCGGGTGCCCGCAAGGCGAACTGGATCGTTGGCGGGGCGTCAGGCCGCCTGTTTCCGGGCGCAACCGCCCCGTTTCGCATTCCGCATCTCGCGCCTCATCGGATACAGTTCGGCTAGCAGTTTCTTCGTAAGCGGTGTCTGGGCCCGTTCAGTCCGAGGCGTCTCAATATTCGCCGACGCGGCAGCGGACCCTGCCGCGGTACAGGTCGATTAGCGCCTGCGGGTAACCATTCTCAGCGAGCCATTTGTCCATGTTCTCGTTCTTTCCGAATTCCGCCGGGTCGACGCCCTCTGGGGCAGGCTTGGGGAAGCCATACTTCCAGCCTTCCGGCGGGTCCATCAAACCGGCAGCAGCTCAATCCACCTACATGAACAAGTGGCTGCTTTTGAGGTTCGTGCCGAGGTCATCGAATGGCGACTTATGGGTCGATCGAACCGATAGGCGGCATTCGCCTGAAATCTGCATCAGCATTGGGGTCAAAAACCTCGTCATCCGAGATCGGCGGCCCGTCAACCCCTTGATCACCGGTCAGAGACCGCCTGGTACATCGCCGACACTCCCGCGACTAACCGCAATCGCCCGGAGAATGGGCCCCCGTTCGCGCCGAATGCCACGCGAAGCCCAAATTTAGGGCTGCTTGGAATGGGTGGTGCCACGCATCTGACTCGAATGAGCAAACCCATCAAACCCAGCGAAACTATCTAAACACTCCAGTGAGTTAAACAAAGCCACCATCCCGGGTCCCATCTTCAGGCCCCAAACCATTGCAAAAATGGTCGACAGCCAGAGTGCCAAAATGCGTGGTCAAGTGAACGAAAAAAGAAGCCGGCTTTCGCCGGCCCCATCTTAAGTCTCTGATATAAAATCATGATTTTAGTAGTGGTGCCGCTTAGGTGACTCGAACACCTGACCCCATCATTACGAATGATGTGCTCTACCGGCTGAGCTAAAGCGGCATTGGAACGGTAGGGAGCGGCCTCTAACAGGCACGCGCGCTTGTCGCAAGCCGCCCGGGTGAATGTTTTGCCGGCGCTGCCGTAACCTCATGGGCAGCACATCAGGGAAAGGCGAGGCAATGCGCGGCGCGATGGCAATGGTGGCCGATCCGGCATTCGACCTGCCACCGCACTTTGCCGTCGTCGAGCGGCGGATGGCGGGCCAGGCGCTCGATCGCTGGCAGGCACGCGGCCGTGGGCTCATTACCGGCTTCGAGGCCAACAGCCTGGTCATCGCCGACCCGTTCGGCGCCGCGACCATCGACAGCGTCGGTGACGCCATTGCGGGGACATTCGGACTCGCTGCCGGCCTAGCGCTCGGCACTACCGGCCTTGCCGCCGAGCTCCGCGCCGCCTGCGGACTGATGGCGATCGACATCGCGCCGCAGCCTTTCGAAGCCACGCTCGAAATCGATCCCGACGGCTGCATCGTGCTTCGCGGCATCGCGCTACCGATATGCGACCATGTCGCCGGGGCAATCGGCGACAACATCCCCGATTTCGTCCAGTTCGTCGTCAACTGGCGTGAAGTGCTGAATCGGTCGGCATCGGCGCGTTTGCGGCGCGAACTTGTCACGGCACTGCGGATTGTGCGGGCGGTTTCGCCCAAAATCGACCCATTTGCGCCCGATCCGCGCGAATAACCGCCCCGCCGTGATCCGCGCGGCCTTGGACTTTGCCCGGCGGGAGAGCATAAGCCCGGCCTGCGAAACGCGGAGCCAGTCGTGCCATTGACCGTCAAGGGGCAACCAAAGCCCATCAAGTCCGCAACCCTGCCGGACGCATTGCCGCCCGGGGTTCACGCGGCCCTCGTGGCCGCATTGTTCGACCATGCACTGCCCGGTGAAGTCGAAAATCTCGATAACGCCGGCCGCGACGCCATCGCCGCCTTCATGGCCAGCGCCTTGCAACAGCGCGCCCCCGATGCCCCCGTCGTCCAGCTCGATCCGGCTGAAAACGCCGATGGCGAGGACGGTGTCCGCCGCCGCCGCATGGCTTTGGCGATCATCGGCGAGGACCGCCCGTTCCTCGTCGATTCGACTTCCGCCGCGATCACCGCCGCCGGCCTCGAGATCGATCGCCTGCTTCATCCCGTCGTCGACGTCCGCCGCGATGCGGACGGCACCCTCATTGAAATCATCGGCCTGGCCGCCGGCACCCCCGCTCCGGGCGTTGCCCGCGAATCGCTGATCTATTTCGAGATCGAGCGTGCCGGTGCCCGCGCCCGCACCGCCCTGATCGCGACGCTCCACAAGGTCCTCGAAGACGTCGAGGCCGCCGTGACCGATTGGCCGGCAATGCTCAAGACGCTCGAACAGGTCACCCGCGACCTGTCCGCCAACCCGCCGCCGGTCGCCCCCCACCGCGCCGCCGAGGCAACGGCCTTTCTCGATTGGCTTGCCGACGACAATTTCACCTTGCTCGGTGTACGCCGCTACGAACTCGCCGGCGATCTCGACGACCCGGCGATGCAGCCCGTCTCGGCGTCTGGCCTCGGCCTGCTCCGCGACCCCGACTTCCCGATCTGGACCGGACACGCGGGGAATACGGATACGCCCGGCGCGCTCAAGGCCTTGCTCGCCACCCCCGAGCCGCTGCTGATCACCAAGTCAGGCGCTGTCGTCTCGGTCCATCGCCGCGTCAACGGCGACCTCGTGTCGGTCAAAAGCTTCGATCGGCAGGGCCGTGTCATCGCCGAAACCCGCTTCCTCGGCCTGTATACGTCCGCCGCGCTCGCCGTCTCGCCGCGCCAGGTCCCCCTGCTCCGCCGCAAGGTCGCCGAAGTCGTCGACGAGCTCGGATTTGCCGCGGATGGCCACACCGGCAAGGCGCTGGTCCATGTCCTCGAAACGTTCCCGCGCGAGGAATTGTTCGAAGCCTCGACCGCCCGCCTGCGCGACATGGCGCTCGGCCTCCTGTCGCTGCTCGATCGCCCGCGCCCCAAGCTGTTCGCCCGCGTCGATCCGTTCGCGCGCTTCCTGTCGATCATCGTCTATGTGCCGCGCGACAGCTACACCAGCGGCGTCCGCGAAAGCATCGGTCGCATGTTGACCGAGACCACCGGCGGCAGCCTCGGCCGTTTCGAGGTCGAACTGCGGTCCGAGGGTCTTGCCCGCGTCCACTACGTCATCGCGATATCTCCGGCCGTCGCCGAAAGTTTCGGCGCCGCCGAGGAAGCCGACCTCGATCGCCGCCTGCGCCAGATCGTCCGCGGCTGGGAGGAAGGCCTCGAGACCGCGCTTCTCGCGCTCGTCGGCCCGACCCGCGCCGCGCGCCTGGTCATCAGCCACGGCCGCGCCTTTTCGCCGAGCTACCGTGCCCAGCACAGCGCCGACGCCGCCGCCGCCGACATCATCGCGCTGACGGCCCTCCACGACGACAACGGCCGCGCCGTCCGCCTCCTCCCCGGCGCCCCCGACGACCCCAAGCAACTTCGCCTCAAGGTGTATCGCCTCGGCAAGATCATTCCCCTGTCGGAAGCCGTCCCCGTCCTCGAAAACTTCGGGCTCCGCGTCATCGAGGAATTCCCCTTCGATCTCGCCGAAGGCCGCCTCGGCTGGATCCATGATTTCCTCCTCGAAGTCAGCGACCCCTCGGTGCTCGCCGATTGGGACGCCCTGCGCGCCCGCGTCGAACCCGCGCTGACCAGCGTGCTCCTCGGCGCCGACGAAAACGACGGCTTCAACGCCCTCACCGTCGAAACCGGCCTCGGCAAACAGGCCGCCGGCTGGCTGCGCGCCTATTTCCGCTACATGCGCCAGACCGGCGTCACCTATGGCCTGATGACCGCCGTCGACGCGCTGCGCCGCTATCCGGAGGTTACCCGCGACCTCGTCCGCCTGTTCGAAACCCGCTTCGGCCTTGCCGTCACCGACCGCGACGCCGCCAGCGAAACCGCCCTCGCCGCCGTCGACACCGGCCTGCAGGCCGTCGCGTCGATCGACGACGACCGCATCCTGCGCCTCTACCGTTCGATGATGCTCGCCACCCTGCGCACCAACGCCTTTGTCCCCGGCCGCCCCGAGGCCCTGGCCTTCAAGCTCGACAGCGCCCTCGTCCCCAATTTGCCGCGCCCGGTGCCGTACCGCGAAATCTGGGTCTATTCCCCGCGCATCGAGGGCATCCACCTGCGCGGCGGCCCGATCGCGCGCGGCGGGCTGCGCTGGTCCGATCGCCGTGACGATTTCCGCACCGAGGTGCTCGGGCTGGTGAAGGCGCAAAAGGTCAAGAACACCGTCATCGTGCCGACCGGCGCCAAGGGCGGCTTCTATCCCAAGCAGTTGCCCCCCCCGACCAACCGCGACGCCTGGCTCGCCGAAGGTACGGAATCGTACAGTATCTTCATCCGCGCATTGCTGTCGCTCACCGACAACCTCGCCCCCGATGGCGCCAACATCCCGCCCGAAAATGTCGTCTGCCTCGACGCCCCCGACCCGTACCTCGTCGTCGCCGCCGACAAGGGCACCGCGACCTTCTCCGACACCGCCAACGCCATTGCCCAGCAGCACGGCTTCTGGCTCGGCGACGCCTTCGCCAGCGGCGGCGGCCATGGCTATGACCACAAGGCCATGGCGATAACCGCGCGCGGCGCCTGGATCTCGGTCCAGCGCCACTTCCGCGAGATGGGCGTCGACGTCCAGACCGAGCCCGTCCGCGTCGCCGGCGTCGGCGACATGTCGGGCGATGTCTTCGGCAACGGCATGCTGCTCAGCCCGTCGATCCTGCTCGTCGCGGCGTTCGACCATCGCCACTTCTTCTTCGATCCCGCTCCCGATGCCGCCCTCAGCCTGACCGAACGCCAGCGCATCTTCGCGCTGCCGCGCTCGAGCTGGGACGACTATGACCGGACGCGCATATCGGCCGGCGGCGGGGTCTTCGCGCGCAGCCTCAAGTCGGTGCCGCTGACCCCCGAGGTCCAGGCGATGCTCGGGGTGACCGCTGCCAGCCTGTCGCCGTCCGAACTAATCACCGCGATCCTGAAAATGCCGTCCGACCTGCTGTGGTTCGGCGGCATCGGCACCTATGTGAAGGCCACGACCGAGAGCCAGGCCGATGCCGGCGACCGCGCCAACGACGCCCACCGCATCAGCGGTTCCGAGATCGGCGCCAAGGTCGTCGGCGAGGGTGCCAACCTCGGCGTCACGCAAGCCGGTCGCATCGAATTCGCCATGAAGGGCGGCCGCATTAACACCGATTTCATCGACAACAGCGCCGGCGTCGATTGCTCGGACAACGAGGTCAACATCAAGATCGCGCTCAACGCCGAAGTCACCGCCGGGCGGTTGACCGAGCTCGATCGCAATGCGCTGCTCGTTGAAATGACCGATGACGTTGCCGCCCTCGTGCTCAACGACAACGTCATGCAGACCCAGGCGCTCAGCATCGCAGAACGCGGCGGGAGCGCCGCCCTGCCAGGCCATGTCCGCCTCATCCAGGCTTTGGAAGCCAGCGCCGCCGAGCTCGACCGCCAGGTCGAAGGCCTCGCCAGCGACGATGTGCTGCTCCAGCGCGGACGTAGTGGCGGCGCGCTCGAACGCCCCGAACTCGCGGTCGTCATGGCCTATGCCAAGATGGCGATCTATGACGCGCTGGTCCCGACCGGGACAGGCGGCAGCGGCCCGGCACTTGTCGACGATGCCTTGCTGGTGCCCGATCTCCACGGCGGTTTCCCGACCGCGATGCGCGAGCGTTTCGCCCCCGCCATCGACGGCCACCGGCTGCGGCGCGAACTGATCGCGACACGGCTGAGCAATCGCCTCGTCAATCGCGGCGGGCTCGGGCTGGCGTTTGAACTGGCCGAGGAACTCGGCGTCGGCCTGTCGGACGTCGCCTCGGCGTTCGTCGCGGCGCGGGCGTTGTTCGACCTCAAGGGGTTATGGGCGGCGATCGACACTGCCGCGGTGCCCGGCCCGGTTCAGATCGACCTCCACGTCGCGGCTGTTGCGGCGTTGCGGACGCAGATGGCCGACATCATCGTCCACGGCCGCGGTGTCGCGCCTTCGGTGCTGGTCGAACGCCTGCGCGCCGGCATCGACCGGCTGGCGGACAGCATCGATGCGGTCCTGCGCCCCGAGCCTCGCGCCCAGGTCGACCGGTTCGCGGCGCGGCTGGCGGCGCAGGGCGCGCCCGAAGCGATCATTGCCATGCTGGTGCGGATCGAAGTGCTCGGCGGTGCTGTCGGCGTTGGCCTGTTGGCGCGCGACCTCGGCGCTGCCGAAGCCGCCGTCGCATCGGCCTATACCGCGCTTGGCGAAGCCACCGGACTCGACTGGGCCAAGGGCGCGGCTGCGGGCCTTGACCCCGCCGACCCATGGGAACGCCTGCTCCGTGCCGGGCTGGTCCGCGATTTCGACCACCTCCGCCTCGACCTGCTGCGGCGGATCATCCCCGAAGGCAGCGACCCCGAAACCGCCGTCAACGCCTGGCTCGAGGCCAACAGCGACCGCGTGGCGCGCATCGCTGGCGCGGTCGCGCGGGCGCGTGCAGGCGGCGTGGTGACGACGGCAATGCTGGCCCACCTTGCCAGCCAGGCGCGGGCGGTGCTGGGCTGAGTCGGGGACGCGGCTGGAGGGTCAGCGTGACCGGCCGCGCGCGGCGACCGGCCAAAGCATGCGCAGCGTGTCGCCTTCGACGACGTGGTAGGTGTCGTATAGATTGACGGTGGGATCGCAGTGCGGCGCCGCCAGGGTGACGATGTGCCCGAGCGGCAGGGTGCCCCGGTCCGGCAGCAGAAGCGCGCCATGCTCGTCGCCCATGAAGCGATAGGTCGATCCCGCTGGCGCGCCGGAGACCACGGCAGGATTGCCGGCGTCGGTCGCGAAGGCCTTGATGCCGGCATCAAGCGTCACCATTCCGGGCGTATTCGCACTGACCACGCGTGCATCGACCATCAGGGCGGTTTCGAACGGCGCCGGCTGGTCATCGCCGGTCAGGTCGCAGGCAAGATATTCGCCATCCATGAAGACATAGGAGCCGACCTGAAGCTCGGTGAAAAGTCCGAGGGCAGGGTCGATGCGGTGCGTCCCCGTGCCGCCGCCGGTGACGATTGCGGGCTTGCCGCCAACCAGGGTGAGAGCAGCGATGATCGACCGGATATTCTCGGCGCGGTCTTCCATTGCCCGGCGCCGGTCGCCGAAGTCGGCAATGTGCTGCTGCGCGCCGCAATAGCATTGCACGCCGGCATAGTGGAGGCTGCCCGCTTGCTCGATGGCATCGAACAGGCGGGCGGCGGCTTCTGCCGAATTGACACCAGTGCGGTGCATGCCCGGATCGATATCGATGATCACGTTCAAGGATTTCCCCGAGGCGTGCGCGGCCACCGACAGGGCGCGAACATTCTCGGGATTGTCGACGACGCACATCAACCCGTCGGTGCGCTGGTTGAGTGCGACCAGGCGGGCGATCGCCGGCGACGAGACCAGCGGGGAGGTCAGGTGCAGGCCGTGGGTGACACCATTGTCCGCCAGCACCTCGGCCTCGCCGATCTTGGCGCAGCAGATGCCGATGGCGCCGGCGGCAAGCTGTCGCCTGGCGATGTCGGGGCTTTTGTGGGTCTTGGCATGGGGTCGCAAGTGCACGCCTTGCGCTGCCGCATACCGCGCCATCGCCGCGATGTTGCGATCGAGCGCATCCCGGTCGATTACCAGCGCTGGCGTATTGAGGCTGTGGCGCGAGCCCTGCTGGCCGATCAAATGGCCGTGAAGTTCGTCGTCGGTCATAGGGGGCATTTCCTTGCGGCGACACGGCTACGGCATTGTCGCCGCTGTCCTACATGCGGCTTTTCCGTTACGAATACACCGCCCTCGCCCGCGCCCTTCCACACTGCCGCTTCGAAAGGATTTCCCCGCTCCGCCGAAAACCGGCGAAAGCGGAAAATGTGGAAAATGTTAACGAATAAGGCGGAGATCCGACAGACGCTAGAAATCGAGCTTGTCGTAGTGCGAAGGCGGCGGCAGGCCCTCCATCCGCTCCTGCAGCAACGGGCGGAACGTGGGCCGCGACTTGATCGCCGAATACCAGGTCCGTGCCGGGTCATGGCCGTCCCATTCGATTGCCCCGAGATAATCGGCGACCGAAACCTGCGCCACCGCCGCGATATCAGCGAGCCCGAACGCCGGCCCCGACAGCCAGCGCCGCCGATCGAGCAGGAAGTCGAGATAGTCGAGGTGGGCCTCGGCGTTACGCGCCGCGCTTCGGATGGCAGCGGCGTCGGGCGCCTCGCGAGTAAAAAGCCGTTTGTACATGCGTTCGGACAGCAACGGCGCCGTAACTTCGCCATAGAATTTCTGGTCGAACCAGGCGATCAGCCGCCGCGATTCCGCACGTTCCTCGGGCCCGGCACCGAGCAGCGGCGTCCGCTCGATGGTTTCCTCAAGATAGTCGCAGATCGCGGCGGAATCGACGAGCGTGACGCTGGAATTCTGCAACACCGGCGTCTGCCCGGCCGGGTTGAGCGCGGCAAAACCATCGCGGCGGTCCCAGGGAAATTCATCGACCAGCTCGACGGTCACGCCCTTTACCGCGCAGGCAAAGCGAACCTTACGACTGAACGGGCAAAGGGTATATTGATAGAGGCGCCACATTATTCGGAAATACAGTCTTAACGAACTGGCGCGCCGGGGGAAGAGGCAGCAGGCACATAAATGCCTCTAATTCTTGTGACGTTTGACTTTCGTCAATTGCGCAATCTCGGCCTCCAGCGCCGCGATCTTGACCGCCTGCGAGACGATGATGTCGTGCAGCGCCGCCTTGTGGGCGGCCTGATCGACAGGCTCGGCCTCGGGCATCGCCGGCGGCACGTCGACGATCGTCTCGGCGGCAGCCTGCTCGCGCGTGCCGGCCTTGAACATTCCCGATTCCCGCGCCCGCTGGATCAGCGGTGCAGCGCTGACGGCAAGCGCCATCAGGCTGGCGATAAGGGGATCCTGCTTGTTGTCGGCCATGCTGCGTCCTCGGGTGTGCCCGCCCTAGATAGGGAGAAGGCACACCCGATACAATTCCGCCTATTCGGCGGCCACCGACAGCGAAATGTCGTCAAGTGGATAAGCCAGCCGCGACAGCATCTCGCGCGGACAGACCTGCCAGATATGCGCTTGGGTCCGGTCCCATCCGGCGAGCAGCCCGGCCGACCATTTCGACCCGGTCTCGCGAGCATGTTCGGCAATCAGGTCATGGACAACGCCGGTCCAGTGCGCGCTGGCGAGGCGGTTGATGACGACCGACTCATTGTTGACGCGGATCGGGAAGTCGCCGTCGAAATCATAGACGAACGCCATGCCGCCGCTCATCCCGGCGGCGAAATTGTCGCCGACGCGGCCCAGCACGACCGCCGTGCCGCCGGTCATGTATTCGCAGCCGTTGGCGCCGCAGCCCTCGATGACGACCGTCGCGCCGGAGTTGCGGACGGCGAAACGCTCGCCAGCCCGGCCCGCTGCGAACAGGCGTCCCGAGGTGGCGCCGTAAAGCACGGTGTTACCGATGATGGCATTGTCCTGGCTGGCCAGCGGCGACGACACCATCGGGCGAACCACGATCGTTGCTCCCGACAGGCCCTTGCCGACATAGTCGTTGGCCTCGCCGAAGACTTCGAGGCGGATGCCCTGGACGGCGAATGCCCCGAGCGACTGCCCGGCCGACCCGCGCAGGCGGATCTGGACATGCCCCGGCTGGAGACCGGTCATGCCGAACTTGCGGGTGATCTCCGAGCTCAGCCGGGTGCCGACGGCGCGGTGGGTGTTGCGCACCGAATAGGTCAGCTGCATCTTCTCGCCGCGGCTGAACAATTGCTCGGCGTCACGGATCATGTCGGCGTCGAGGCTGTCGGGGACTTCGTTGCGATGCCCCGCGATGCCGAAGCGGCGCATGTGATCGGGCGCATCGACCTTGGCGAGGATCGGGTTCAGGTCGAGGTCGTCGAGATGTTCGGCGCCGCGGCTGACCTGGCGCAGCAGCTCGGTGCGGCCGATGACGTCGTTCAGCGACTTCACCCCGAGCCGGGCGAGGATCTCGCGGACTTCCTCGGCGATAAAGCTCATCAGGTTGATGACCTTTTCCGGCGTGCCGTCGAACTTGGCGCGCAGCGCCTCGTCCTGCGAGCAGACGCCGACCGGGCAGGTGTTCGAATGGCACTGGCGGACCATGATGCAGCCCATGGCGACCAATGACAGCGTGCCGATGCCATATTCCTCGGCACCCAATATGGCGGCGATGACGATGTCGCGGCCAGTCTTCAACCCGCCATCGGTGCGCAGCTTGACGCGGTGGCGCAGGCCGTTGAGCGTCAGCACCTGGTTGACCTCGGACAGGCCCATTTCCCACGGCGTCCCGGCGTATTTGATGCTGGTCTGCGGTGACGCGGCGGTGCCGCCGACATGGCCGGCGACGAGGATGAAATCGGCATGCGCCTTGGCGACACCGGCGGCGATCGTGCCGATGCCGGCGGCGCTGACGAGCTTGACCCCGACCCGGGCGCGTGGATTGATCTGCTTGAGATCGTAGATGAGCTGCGCCAGGTCTTCGATCGAATAGATATCATGGTGCGGCGGCGGCGAGATCAGGCTGACGCCGGGAGTCGCGTGACGCAGCCGGGCGATCAGTTCCGACACCTTGAAGCCGGGCAATTGCCCGCCCTCGCCGGGCTTGGCGCCCTGCGCGACCTTGATCTCGATTTCCTCGCAGGCATTCAGATATTCGGCGGTGACGCCGAACCGCCCCGAGGCGATCTGCTTGACCACCGAATTGGCGTTGTCGCCGTTTTCGTAGGGCGTGAAGCGCTTGCGATCCTCGCCGCCCTCGCCGCTGACCGCCTTGGCGCCGATGCGGTTCATGGCGATGGCGAGGGTTTCATGGGCTTCGGGCGACAGCGCGCCGAGGCTCATTCCCGGCGTGACGAAGCGTTTGCGGATCTCGGTGATCGATTCGACGTGCTCGACTGGGATTGAAGTCGTTTCGGCGAAATCGAGCAGGTCGCGAAGCGCAATCGGCGGCTGTTCGCGAACGGCGCGCGAGAATTTGAGATAGTCGGAATAGCTGTCGGTGCCGACGGCGTGCTGGAGCAGATGGATCAGCCCGGCCTGATAGGCATGGTCTTCGGATCCGGCGCGATAACGGTAAAGCCCGCCGATCGGCAGCGCGATGACGTCCTCGTCAAAGGCGCGGTCGTGGCGCATCTGGGCGTTGATGAACAGCGAGTCGAAACCCTCGCCCGAGATTTTCGACGGCATGCCGGGGAAGAAGTCGTTGACCAGCGCGCGGCTGAGTCCGACGGCTTCGAAGTTGTAGCCGCCGCGGTACGACGAGATCACCGCAATGCCCATCTTGGCCATGATCTTGAGCAGGCCATCCTCGATCGCCTTGCGATAGCGGCCGACGCATTCGTCGTAGGTCAGCGCCCCGAAAAGCCCGCGGGCGTGCCGGTCGGCGATCGCTTCCTGTGTCAGATAGGCATTGACGGTCGTGGCGCCGACACCGATCAGCACGGCGAAATAATGCGTATCGAGCGCTTCGGCCGAGCGCACGTTGATCGATGCGAAGGTGCGCAGGCCCTTGCGCACCAGGTGCGTGTGGACGCCGGCGGCGGCGAGGATCATCGAGATGCCGGCGCGCTGGGCGGACTGGTCCTCGTCGGTGAGGAAAAGCTGGCTCTTGCCCGAGCGGACGGCGGTTTCCGCCTCGGCGCGGACGCGGGCGATGGCGGCACGCAGCGCCTCCGGGCCGCCATGGATGTCGAAGCAGCAATCGATGACCGCCGCCTGCTTACCGAAATGCGCCTTGAGGACGTTCCAGCCCATGTTGGTCATGACGGGCGTGTCGATGACCATGACGCCCTTCTGGCTGGCGCCGCCATCGAGGATGTTGCCGAGGTTCGAGAACCGCGTCTTCAGGCTCATGACGTGGGTTTCGCGCAGCGAGTCGATCGGCGGGTTGGTGACCTGGCTGAAGTTCTGACGGAAGAAATGCGCCAGGTTGCGCGGATTTTCGGAAATGACGGCGAGCGGCGCATCGTCGCCCATGCTGCCGGTCGCTTCCTTGGCGTCCTCGACCATCGGGGCCAGCAACAGTTCCATGTCTTCCATCGATTGGCCGGCCGCAACTTGGCGGCGCCGCAGTTCGTCGCGGGCATAGGCGGCGGCAGGCTGGTTGGCATCGTGCCCGGCCATCGAGGCGAAGGTCGTGAACCCGGCGACCTTTTCGGCATAGTTGGCGGCGCCGGCGATACGATCCTTGATGGCGCGATCGGTATAGAATTTGGGCGTTTCGCCGATTTCGCCGTCAAGGTCGACGGCGATCATCTCGCCCGGCCCGAGCGCGCCCTTGTAGAGCATGTCGGCCTCGGGAATGACGACCATGCCCGCCTCGGAGCCGGTCACCAGCAGGTTGTCGCGGGTCAGCGCATAGCGCATCGGCCGCAGCGCGTTTCGATCGAGCCCGGCGATGACCCAGCGGCCATCGGTCATGGCGAGCGCCGCCGGGCCGTCCCAGGGCTCCATGATGCTGGCGAAAAAGGCATACATGTCGCGGTGATGGGCGGGCAGCGTGTCGTCCTTCTGCCACGCCTGCGGGATCAGCATCAGCTTGGCGGTCGGACCGTCGCGGCCCGAGCGCACGAACGCCTCGAACACCGCATCGAGCGCCGCGGTGTCGGACGCACCGGCGGGGATCAGCGGCTTGATGTCCTCGGAATGTTCGCCGAAGGCCCGGGCGGCCATCTTGATCTCGTGGCTTTTCATCCAGTTGGTGTTGCCGCGGACGGTGTTGATCTCGCCGTTATGGGCGAGGCAGCGGAACGGCTGGGCCAGCCACCATTGCGGGAAGGTGTTGGTGCTGTAGCGCTGGTGATAGATGGCGAAGCGCGAGACAAAGCGCTCGTCCATGAGGTCGGGGTAGAAGACCGACAGTTCCTCGGCGAGGAATAGGCCCTTGTAGATGATCGAGCGCGCCGACAGCGAGCAGATGTAGAAGCCCTGGGTCTGCGCCTCGATGACCTTTTTCTCGATCCGGCGGCGGATGAGGTAAAGGTCCTTTTCGAAGGCATCGATGGCGCCGGGTCCCGGCATCGGCCCGGCGATCATGATCTGCTCGATCTCGGGGCGCGACTGCATCGCCTTTTCGCCGATGACCGAGACGTCGACCGGCACCTGGCGCCAGCCATAGACCTTGTAGCCAAAGCCGATGATCTCTGATTCGACAATGGTGCGGCAGGTTTCCTGGGCGGCGAGATCGGTGCGCGGCAGGAAGACCTGGCCGACGGCGAGCAGGTTCGGCTTGGGCTTGTGGCCGGCGCGGTCGATATGCTCGTGGAAAAAATCGAGCGGCAGCTCGGTCAGGATGCCGGCGCCGTCGCCGGTCTTGCCATCGGCGTCGACCGCGCCGCGATGCCAGACCGCCTTCAGTGCCTCGATGCCGGCGATGACGACGCGGCGCGAGGCCTTGCCGTCGGTCGCGGCGATCAGCCCGACACCGCAGGCATCGGACTCCATGTCGGGGCGATACATGCCGACTTCGGCGATGCGGGCACGCTCGGCGGCAGAAGCGGTAAAGGAGCTGGTCATCAGGACGTGTCCTATTTCTTCTTGGGCGGCGGTGCGGCGTTGAGCGGTGCCAGTGCGGTCTGCAGCCTTGCCGAGTTGGCCTGCATGGCGGCATCGAGCTTGCTGCCGATGGCGCGCCCGGTGGCGGCGCCGATCTCGGCCGACACCTGCGGCTGGCTCCGCTGGAAGGTCTGGCCGAGCGGGCTGCGGTAGAAGTCCGACAGGCCCTTCAGCTCGGCGGCGGTGTAGTTGCGGGCATAGGCGCGCGCCGATTCGGCAACGACGGCGTTGATGTTGTCGTTGATGACTTTTTGCGCGATTTCGGCCTGGATGCCGCCGGCCTTTTGCAGGACCGGGTCGAACTTGGCGCGGTTGGCCTGATAGGCTTGTGCAAAGCCCGGCTGCTGGGCGAGCATGGCGCGCAGGGCGACGCCCGATTTCATCGCCTGGACGTTCTGGGCCATGCCGCGGCTGATCTGGCCGCGCACGTCGAGCTGCTGGACCAGCGCCGTGGCAGCTGCAAGCGCGGCCGGGTCGACGGGTTTTGCTGCAGGCTGGGCGACGGCAGCGACGGCAGCGACGATAAACGAAATCATTCAACAGTCTCCTGGCAGGTCAGGCCGCGCGCGCCGTGGCGGCGGCATTGGCGCGCAGATATTGATGCATATGCGTGGCCACGTCACGCCCGTCGCGCACTGCCCAGACGACCAGGCTGGCGCCGCGGACGATGTCGCCGGCGGCGAACACGCCGGGCAGCGAGGTCATCATCGTCTTGTGATCGATGCGCAGCGTGCCCCAGCGGGTGACGCCGAGGTCGGGAGCGCCGAACAGGCCGGGCAAATCCTCCGCATCGAAGCCAAGCGCCTTAATGACGAGATCAGCACGGGCGGTGAATTCGGCGCTGGGGTCGATTTCAGGCGCGCGGCGGCCATCGGGGCCGGCCTGGCCGAGGCGCATCCGCGTGGCGCGGACTTCGCCGCCCGAAATCGATGCGGGCGCGGCGAGCCAGACAAACTCGACGCCTTCCTCCTCGGCGTGGGTGACTTCGCGGATCGAGCCGGGCATGTTGGCGCGGTCGCGGCGATACAGGCATTTGACGCTGGCAGCTCCCTGCCGAATTGCGGTGCGGACGCAATCCATAGCGGTGTCGCCGCCGCCGATGACGACGACATGCTTGCCCGCAGCGTCGAAGCCGGCGGCGTTTGGCACGGTGTCGCCGAAACCGGCGCGGTTAGAGGCCGTCAGGAAATCGAGTGCCTCGACGACGCCCGCGGTATCGGCGCCCGGGACATCGACACTTCGCGGCTTGTAGACGCCGGTGGCGACCAGCAGCGCATCGTGGCGATTGCGGAGTTCGGCGAGGCTGGCGTCGCGGCCGACTTCGAAATCCTGGTGAAAGACGATGCCGGCTTCGCGCAGGCGCTCGACGCGGCGCATGACGACGAACTTTTCCAGCTTGAAACCGGGGATGCCATAGGTAAGCAAGCCGCCGGCGCGGTCGTAGCGATCATAGACATGGACCTCGTAGCCCTTGACGCGGAGGTATTCGGCGGTGCTTAGCCCGGCGGGGCCGGCGCCGATGATGCCGACCGACTGCGACGAGCGATCGGCGACGATGCGCACCGGCTTGACCCAGCCGTTTTCCCAGGCGGTGTCGGTGATGAATTTTTCGACCGAGCCGATGGTGACGCTGCCGAAGTCCTTTTCGATGACGCAATTGCCTTCGCAGAGGCGGTCCTGCGGGCAAATGCGTCCGCAGATCTCGGGCATCGTGCTGGTCGCTGCGGAAAGTTCATAGGCTTCCTCGAGCCGGCCTTCGGCGGTCAGCTTGAGCCAGTCGGGGATGTTGTTGTGAAGCGGGCAATGGACCTGGCAGAATGGCACGCCGCATTGTGAGCAGCGCGCGGCCTGCTCCTCGGCCTTGGCGATGATGTAGGGGCGCGCGATTTCGAGGAAGTCGCTGGTGCGCTCGTCGGCAGCACGCTTGGCCGGGTAGGCCTGCGTCCGATCGGTGAACTTGAGCATCTTCGTATCGGCCATGGCTACCGCCCCTTTCGACGCTTTGCGTAGCGACGATGCTAGTGCGAGTCACGCGAATAATCGTCGATGGGACAGCTTTGTTGACCTAATTACGCCATAGTATAATTTAATCACGCTCAGGACACACATTATTACGGCCGATTCGGCCTTATATGACTTGTTAACGGCTGAGCAACATCACCAAGGCAGTTGATCCGACGACGATTCGGTACCAGGCAAAAGGTGCAAAACCGTAGCGGCCGACGATGGCCACGAAGCCCTTCACGACGGCAAGGGCGACCAGGAATGCAACGGTAAAGCCGATGCCGATGGCGGTCAGGTCGCTCATGGCAAGCGAGTCGCGGTTCTTGTAGAGCGCATAGGCTGTTGCCGCGGTCATCGTCGGGACAGCGAGGAAGAAGCTGTATTCGGCGGCGGTCTTGCGTTCGACGCCGGCCAGCAGGCCGCCCATTATGGTGGCGCCCGACCGCGAAACGCCGGGGATCATGGCGAGGCACTGGCCGATGCCGATGAAGAGTGCGGTCTCGCCGGGAATGGCCTCGACACTGGGATAGCGGGCGGTATGGGCCATGCGCTCGATGACAAGGATGGCGATGCCGCCGACGATCAGCGCGATGGCGACGGTCAACGGCGATTCGAGCATGATCTTGATGGTTTCATAGGCGAACACGCCAATGACCATCGCCGGCACGAAGCCGAGAAAGATGTTGCGCGTGAAGGCGATGGCCTGGGGATCGCGGTGGGCGAGGCCGGCGATGACGTTGGCAAAGCGCTGCCGGTAGGCCACGACGACAGCCAGGATGGCACCGAGCTGGATGGCGATCTTGAACGCCAGTTCGGCCTCGCCCTTGAAGCCGAGCAGCTCGCTGGCGAGGATCAAATGCCCGGTCGAGGAAACCGGCAGGAATTCGGTGAGACCTTCGATGATCCCGAGCAGGATCACGTCGAACAGGCTTTGTTCCATTAAATCAGCACCCTGTCAGTCGAAGCCCCGGGCTTCAGGCCGCGATTTCTTCGCGGTTGAAGCGGCCGCTGGGGCGGAAGCGTTCGAGCATGGCGGGGGCGAACGCTGCCATCGGGGTCGGCGTGATGCCGAGATCGGCCAGCCCGAGGCTATTGGCGCCGACGATATTGTCGTTCTGCAGCATGGCGAGCTGGTCCGATGTCATCGGCACGAACGGCAGGATATCGCCGAGCCGGGCCATTAGCTTTGCGATCCCGGCAGGAACCTCCACCAGCCTGCGGCCGTGGCGGGTTTCGCGGTTGATCATCTGCAGGATGGCGCGGAAGCTGAGGACATCCGGGCCGCCGAGCTCGAAGGTTCGGCCAGCGGCTTCGCTGCTGGAGAGCGCGGCGACGGCGGCAGCGGCGACATCGAGGACATAGACCGGCTGGAAGCGGGTGTTGCCCGCGATGACGGGCAGCACCGGTGCCGTGCGTGCCATGGCGGCGAAACGGTTGAGGAACTGGTCCTCGCGGCCGACGACAAGGCTGGGACGCAGGATGACGGCGGTCGGGATGGCGGCCAGGACGGCAGCCTCGCCTTCGGCCTTGGTGCGGGCGTAGGGGACCGGCGACCCCGCGTCGGCGCCGATCGCGGACACCTGCACATAATGGCCGATGCCGGCAGCAGCGGCGGCACGGGCGGCGCGGCCGGCACCTTCGGCCTGGACAGCCTTGAAAGTCTGGCCGGATTTCTGATCGAGGATACCGACCAGATTGACCCCGGCGGCGGCGCCTTCGAAGGCTGCGGCCATCGATGCATCCGACTTGATGTCGCCGCGGACGATCTGGATCTGGCCAAGGCCGCCGAGCGGTTTCAGGAACAAGGCGCGTTCGGGGTGGCGGACCGCGACACGGACGCGGTGCCCGCGCTCGGCGAGACGCTGGACGATGTATTTGCCCAGGAATCCCGAGCCACCGACGACGGTGACAAGGGAATCAGGAGCGAGTACGGAATGGATTTCAGTCATGGCGGCCCTTTAGCGCAGGCATTCGATGCTGTCGCGGCGCAAAACAGCGGTTGTGATTGACAAGGCGTTCGCTGGCCCGTAACCGCCCCCTCCTACCCCGTGCCCGGATGGCGGAATTGGTAGACGCACTAGCTTCAGGTGCTAGCGCTCGTAAGGGCGTGGAGGTTCGAGTCCTCTTCCGGGCACCAGTCACCTGTATCAGGGTGACCCCCTAAGTATCGACAAACGATGGAGAAACGTGCACATTCCGGTTCTGGAAGTGCCCGTTTGTCCCACGCGATGCCCCTACAATCCGCAAGCTTTGGGGGCATATCAGGGGGCATGGCGGGCAATCATGTGCAGGTGATGCCCCCATATGGCGCTAAAAGACACAGAAATCAGGGCTTTTCGGCCAGCTGCCAAGCCGTTTCGGCGAGCTGATGAGAAGGGGCTGTATATCGAAGTATGCCCGAACGCATCGAAGCTATGGCGTTTCAAATATCGGCACGCCGGCCTGGAGAAGCGGCTAGCTTTGGGGGCATATCCTGAAGTGTCGCTGGCGACAGCGCGGCGCAAACGGGATGAAGCGCGTGCCATGCTTGCCGAGGACCGTGATCCAGCGATGGCACGCAAGCGGGAAAAGCTTCAAGCTAAGCTCAATGCTGACAACAGCTTTGCGGTCATTGCCGAGGAATTCATTGCCACAAAGCTGGAGGGAGAAGGCAAATCCGATGCGACACTGATCAAGGCGCGCTGGTTTCTTGACCTGCTACGCCCCGCAATCGGGCGTCGGCCTATTGTAGATATCGAGCCTTCGGAAATCCTCGCCCCGCTGAAACAGCTAGAGCGCAAGGGTCATCACGAAACTGCGCGCCGGGTGCGCGCGTTCGCCAGCCGGGTGTTTCGGTTCGCTGTGGCGACGGATCGCGCAAAGGCTGATCCTGCGGCCTTGCTGAAGGGCGGGCTGATTTCCCCCAAGGTGAAGCATCACGCGGCCATTCTGGAGCCTGAGAAGCTTGGCGCGCTGCTGCGGGCCATTGACGGCTTCAACGGTAGTCCGGTGACCCTGCTAGCGTTGCGAATAGCGCCGCATGTGTTCGTGCGGCCGGGCGAACTGCGACACGCTGAATGGGTCGAATTCGATATCGAAAACGCGATCTGGCAGATACCGGCTGGCAAGATGAAAGCGCGCCGGCCGCATTCTGTGCCGCTATCGAGCCAAGTTTTGGGCATGATCGATGAGCTGCGCGACCTGACGGGCAGCTGGCCCTATCTGTTCCCATCCATGCAGACCCGGCTGAAGCCGATGAGCGAAAACACAGTAAATGCCGCGTTCCGGCGAATGGGCTTTGGAAATGACGAAGTGACCGGCCATGGCTTGCGATCCACTGCATCTACACTGTTGAACCAGAGCGGGCGGTGGCACCCCGATGCCATTGAACGGGCGCTGGCGCATGGTGATAGTGATGCGACACGCGGTGCGTATCATCGCGGGCAATACTGGGATGAACGCGTGAAGATGGCGAAATGGTGGAGTGATTATCTGGATCAGCTGCGTGCGCAAAAACCGTGACGTGAAAGGGACGGACGAAACGCCATGACCAATCTGCAAGGCGCATCTGGCGCATCACCGGAACAGCTGCTTGTGGAAGCCGAGCTGCAAGCCTTGATCAAGCGGCACGGCAAAGCGGCCGTTCGTTGCGCGGCAACCAAGCTTTGCAAAGGTCGGGTCGGACGAAAGGTCGAACCAGATTGGCCGCTACTTGCACCTTATGTCCAAGCGGATGCGGATGCTTGGCTAGATGGCAAAATCCCCGAAGAACTTCGCAAAAATAATGCTATCGCGGAAGACTTTGCCGAAAAATATCCTGGACAGAGCCGCGCGTCCACACACCGTCGTATTATGGGAAAACTTGCCAAGCACCGGGTGACATCTTATTTGAGCGCCGCATGGAAAAAGAGCGAAAATTACCGGCCGCACGCTGATTATTTTCGCGCTGGCGAAGCGCTGATCGCTCACGATAACAGATTTCAGAATTTAGTTTCGTATCCTGCTGAAACTAAAAAGGGTGCGCTAGCTCGATACCGAGATAAACTCGGCGAGCCCCCCGCCGAAATGACTATTGCGGAAATTGCTAAGCTTGCGGGAAGGCACCCAACGGCAATCCCGATGGCGAGACTTCTCTCCGTGCTTGGACTGCCGGCATAATAGATTAGTCGCCTGTGGCATGATGAAATGCCCGCCCGTTGAATCATGATAAAATCGCGTTAAGATTTGCCATCTGTTCGCCGCCTGTTCCCAGAGATAACCGGAACCATCAAGGCGCTTCAGGAGGCACAAAATGGACCGGCTCATGACTATTAAGGAATTTACGCGGCGCTTCGGCGTTGCGCGTTCGACCGTATACCGGGAGCATAACACCGGCCGGTTGGCATTTCGCAAGATTGGCCGAGCCACGCGGATTGCGGAATGCGACGCCAAGCTTTGGTTTGATGCATTGCCCAAGTCCTGATTCGCCGCGTCACCTGACCGGGTTTTGAAACTTGCGAGCATCTGTCCCACAGGGTGCCCCGTCATATCGCCTTACAGCGGCGCATGCGTGGTATTTCAAGGGGCTGCATGTGCCCCCTGCCAAGCACAGGGTAGGACTTGCGATCAACAGTGACAGGCCAGCGACCTTCAGGGCGAGGCGGCGCGCGTAACAGCGCCCTGCGGAAGTCACGCCATCTGACTGCGAGGCAATGCTGGTTGCTGATCGATGCATCACACCGTGCCAAGGCGGCCGGGCTGCCGTTCAACCGGTTTATCACCATCCTGTGGCAGCTTGGCGGGGCGGATGCGAGCTGTAATGCCCGTCTTACAGGGGCATTTATCAAGCGCATCGCGGATTGGCTGCGATTGAACGGGTATAGGCTGGCATGGTCATGGGTGCAGGAGAACAGCCGCAAAAATGGAGCGCATGTGCATATCCTGTTGCATATGCCAGCCGAACTTGACCCGTTGTTTCGGACCAAGCCGCTGGAATGGGCAAAGGCGCTGCTCCCTGGCCAATATGTTGCAGGGGTGATGCAATGCCAGCGGATACACGGCGCGGGCGCACAGCCGGGCGTGTCGCCCTTGCATGAAGCCAATCTGAAACGAAAGTTGAAGTATATGCTGAAGGGCTGCGATCACGCCACGGGCGCTTCCCTGGGCCTTCCACGGCGGGGTGAAGCCAGCATTGTCATAGGCAAGCGGCTGGGTGTGTGGCAGCGACGGCGCACACCGCCAGCCGTCATGTGGCAAGATTGCTTATAATTTCGGAAAATCTTGGCGCTCGATCAATCGTCGCTCAGTAGTGCTTTAGCCATTCCCCAAATCCGCGGTCGCCAGGCAAGTTTGTCTAACCACCCTTCCGGGATTCCAGTAACCCCGTACAAGGCGCCGGCAAGCTGACCGGTGATCGCGGCAGTCGTGTCGGCATCATCGCCCAAATTGGCGGCCAGCAGCACAGCTTCCTGATAGCTTCCTGCTCGACCGACCGACCACATCGACGCCTCCAATGAATGCGCGACATAGCCTGACGCTTTGACTTTCGGCCGAGCCCTTCCGCGCCACGATCCGGCCATTATGGTTGCAATCGAGCCCGACATACCGTCCCCACGGCTGCGCATGACTTCTGTCCTGGGTCGCCCCTCGATCGCGTCAGCCAGAGCGTCTGCAAAAGCCACGCATGCATCAACAGCTTCAGGCGCCGCGTGTGTCGTACGGCTTTGTCGGGCTGCGACATCACGAAGCCGTGGACGATCTTTGAAGAACCGGATTGCAACGGGTGACAGGCGCATGAGGCTGCCATTCCCAGCGGTGTTGGGCTCGGTTGAACCGGCAACAGGATCGCCCGTCTTTTGCCAACGCGACAAGGCGGCTGAAGTCGTCATTCCGATGTCAAAACAGTGACCAGTGCAGGAATAGACGCCGTCCTGTCGCCATTGAACGAACCGACGCATTAAGTCAGCTTCATCAAGATTGGACTTGTCAAAGAGTGAGTCTGCAAGCGCCAGTGCCATGGCGGTGTCATCGGTCCATTCGCCAGCTTTCAGGCCAAACGGCCCGCCGCCGATCATATCGGTCAGCTGGGGGTAACGATCCCTTGGTTTGAACTCCAGTGTGGTGCCCACGGCATCGCCCGCAGCAAGCCCTAGCAAGGCGCCAGCTGCGCGATCCTGCACTCCTACCCCGGAAGTATCTGGAAAGGCCTCAGGCGCCGCTTGTAGCGCCCTGACATAGGTTTCCTGAGCATTGGTCTCTATTGCGCCCGGTCGGGCCGCTCGAACCGCTGAAATTGCAGATGCGGGCGACATGCCAAGCTCGATTAACAAACGGGCGCCCACTGTGCCCGCTCGGCCAAGGCCACCCTTGCAATGCACAAGCACGTTGAAGCCGTCGCGAAGGCGCGCGCGCAGCCCTTCCGCTGCATCACGCCACGCTAATTCGAACTGGGCGTCGGGAACCGACACATCGCGTATCGGCATGTGGAACCATGTCATGTGTCGCTGTCGCGTCATCTTTCCGAGCTCCGCGACATGAAGCGCCTTCAACTCATGGTCTTCGATTAGCGACACGACGGCCGCGGCGCCCCAGTCGGCAACGGCATCGAGATCGATACCTAGGTCGCGGTCCCAGCCGCCGGTCATGGCGCCTGGCTGCTTTTTCCCTGGGCAGAATGTGATGCCGACTTTGCCATAGCCCGGCGCTGCGCAGACTTCGGCGATCTGCAAAGGATGCGTCTTGCTTGTGCGCAAAGTCAGCTCCCGCTCTCGGTGCAAGTTTTGATCTGTAATTCGACGTCGCGATAATCGTTCGCCCCCAGCCCGCTCATTCTATAAAATCGGACACGAGTTTTCCTCTCAACCGTTTCCGCATCGACGAGCATCAGCAGGTTTCCGAACGAAATCAATATTGTACCAATATCAACCGACACCGTGCCCCCGGTAGGGAGGGGTGTATACTGCGTCGCTCTCCCGTCACGCTGCCATTTTTCGTTGATGCAGCCCAGTACGGTTTGCGGGGCTTTGTCCGAAAACAGTTCCAGCCGTGGCGCTTGCTCTCGATAGCCCTTTGACGTGTGGGCACACCCTGACAGCACCGCCATTGCGCTAAGTGATATCGCAATCAGTTTCATGATATTTCCCCCTAGAAGATGGCAATATCAAATTGCCACGTCTGTGAAGGAGGCTCCGGCGACAAGCCGGGTGTTCGAAACCTCGGCAGAGCGCAAGGCGCGGACGCCTTTGGGCCCCGAAAGGCCTTGGACATGCGCGCCCGCCACCCGGCCACGATGTCGTGACCGGTGCTCTGCGTTCGAGGTTTCGAAGCCTCACCGCCCCTCTCAGGGCAGCGACACGGTTATGGTCGCTCCCCAAACGTTTGCAAGTCTGGTTCATCAGCAAGCAGCTGGCGGTCTGGCAGCGACGGCGCGCTCCACCAGCCGCCACGTGGCAAGATTGCTTATAATTTCGGAAAATCTTGGCGCTTGGCGGGTTGGCCCGTAAGGATGCTGGCGAATGGCAGGGGGCACAGCATAAATGCGAAATCGAGCAGGCGGTGTGCCATGTCGCGTCTGACTGATCTAATTGCCAAGGCCAAGGCCAAGGATTCCGATCTGGGGCGGGAGCTGGAGCGAGAGTTTCGGGCGCTGTCTTCGCGCCGCGCGTTCGGCCTCAATTTCGAGCGGCACCGGCCTGAGAATGTTGAGCTTCCCGGTCGCCCCATACGTAAGGGTGACAAGGTGCGCATCCTCCCCGAACGTGGATCGACCAAGAAGGGCGATCACCGGCTTTGGAAGGTGGCGAGCCTTGCGGGCAAGGGTGCGGAGCGCGTCGCCAGCCTGTCCCTGCTCTACACCGATAAGCCGGAGCGGACGCAAGCGCCGGTTGCCGATCTGTGCGTGGTGGCTGAATTTCGGGATTATATCTATCCCGGCCTTGTCAGCACAGGGAAGGTCGAACGCGGCGGTGACAAGCCGTTTCACACCGTGATCAATGGCGAAAATTTTCATGCGCTGGAGGCGCTGACCTTCACCCATCGCGGCAAGGTGGATGCGATCTATATCGACCCGCCATACAACACCGGCGCAAGGGATTGGAAATACAACAACGATTACGTGGAAGGCGACGATCAGTATCGTCATTCTAAGTGGCTTGCGATGATGGAGCGGCGGCTTCTCGTTGCGAGGGAGCTACTCAATCCCGTTGAATCGGTTCTGATCGTATCGATTGACGAGAAGGAATATCTTCGACTGGGGATGCTTCTGGAGCAGGTGTTCCCTGATGGTGATATGAATATGATCACGAGCATCATCAGTGCAAAGGGGGCCGTTCGCCCCGGCAGATTCTCCCGCGTCGAAGAACATATCTTTTACGTGTTTTTTGGCGCTGCGCGTGTCCAGTGGTGGACAACCAATATGCTACCCTCTCCCGGTGATGAGGACATTCGAGACCTAGATGGTGCGGTTCAGCCTATCGAATGGCTCTTGTTGAGAAGACGAGAGCCTACAAGTGTTCGGGCCGCGCGGCCAAACCAATTTTATCCAATATTCGTGGACGAGAATACTGGGCACGTACATTCGATTGGCGAACCCATCACTCCAGATGTTGATCGCAATACGATTGTCTCCCCTGAAGGGACGATCGCTATCTGGCCACTAAAACCGGATGGCACAGAGATGCTTTGGGGGCTCACCCCGGACGTTTTGAGGAGAAACTGGTCTGAAGGCTTCGTAAAGGCGACTAGCTGGAGGCCAGCCAATCGAACGTGCTCGATCAAATATCTTCAGACGGGTGTGATTGCGCGCATACGATCCGGCGAGATAGCTCTAACTGGGCACGCGCCTGATGGGTCTGTTGAGGGTCATGTTGCCGCAGATGCAAGCGTTGGAAGGTCTCCAAAGCGGGTCTGGAATATGCGGTCGCATAATGCCGAGACTGGAGGCACCAATATGCTGACGGCGTTGCTCGGGGGCCGCCGCTTTCCATTTCCAAAATCCTTATACGCCGTTGAGGATGCGCTCCGATTCGCGGTTTCGCACAAACCGAAGGCAATTGTTTTAGACTTCTTCTCGGGGTCTGGGACAACTGCTCACGCAGTAATGCGCCTAAACAAACAGGACGATGGCAGGCGGCAATGTATCTCCATTACCAACAATGAAGTTGGTGCTGACGAACACGCTCTGCTGCGCATCGATGGCTTTCGTCCCGGCGATCCCGAATGGGAGCAATGGGGCATTTGCGATTACATCACCAAGCCCCGGATCAACGCTGCGATCACGGGTCAAACCCCTGAAGGTCAGCCGATCAGGGGCGATTACAAATTCACCGACGAGTTCCCAATGCTTAGTGGATTCGCGGAAAATGCCGAGTTTCTCACGCTCACCTATGAAACCCCGGTCGCAGTCAGCCATAATCGCGCGTTCGAGCGCATCGCCCCACTGCTGTGGATGCGCGCCGGGAGCGAGGGAAGCCGCATTGAGACCCTGCCGGAAGGCGGCTGGAGCGTGGCCGATTGCTATGGCCTGATGACTGATCTGGATCAGGCGGCACCCTTTGCCGAAGCGATCCACGGCAAGGACAGCATCCGCTTTGCCTATATCGTCACCGATGATGAGCGGCGCTTCCAATCGGTCGTGCGGCAATTGCCAGACGCGGTCGAGCCGGTGCGGCTATATGAATCGTATCTTGCCAACTTCCGTTTTTCGATGGGGCGCTGAGCCATGAAGTTCACGCTGAAAGATTATCAGGACGAGGCGGTTGCCGAAGTACTCGACCGGATGAAGAAGGCGCGGAAACGCTGGCACGAAGACAAGGATTCGCACGCCTTTTCGCTCACCGCCACAACAGGCGCGGGCAAGACTGTCATGGCGGCGGCTGTGTTCGAAGCCTTGTTCTATGGTAATGACGAACACGATTTCGAGGCCGATTCCGGCGCGGTCGTGATCTGGTTCAGCGATGATCCTTCATTAAATGAGCAATCCAAGTGGCGGCTGTTTCAGGCTGCGGACAAGCTCACGGTCTCTGATCTGGTGACGGTCGAAAACACCTTCAGCCGGGAGAAGTTCGAGCCGGGGAAGGTGTATTTCCTCAACACGCAGAAGCTGGGCAAGAAGAGCCTGCTGGTGCGCGGGCACGATCCCGACGATGAGGGGTTGGAAAAGACCGCTACGGGCGAAACGCTCATGCCCGATTTGCGCGCGCATACGATCTGGCAGACGATCCAGAACACAATCGAAGACCCGGACTTGACGCTTTACCTGGTGCTTGATGAGGCTCACCGCGGGATGCGCGATGGTGGCAATACGGGCGAGCGCGGCAAGCCGACGATTGTGAAGCAGCTAATTAACGGCACCGGCACCGTCCCCGGCATTCCCATCGTTTGGGGTATTTCCGCGACGGTAAAACGCTTCAATGATGCCATCGAGGGAATGAAGCGACACGACACGCTTCGCAATGTCGTTGTGGATTCCAAGAAGGTGCAGGACAGCGGTTTGATCAAAGATACGATTAAGCTGGACGTGCCCGATGAGATTGGCGACTTCGCAACTGTGCTCTTGCGCCGCGGGACGGAGCGGCTGCGCGCCATGACGAAAGCGTGGGCCGAATATAGCGCTGATCAGGGGCAGGGAGAAACAGTCCAGCCGCTCATGGTGCTTCAGGTGCCGAACAATCCCGATCCCAATGAGATTGGGCGCTGGATTGATACCATCTTCGAGACCTGGCCGGACTTGCCACAAGACTGCGTTGCCAACGTGCTGGGCGAGCACCGCACGGAACAATTCGGGAGCTACTCCGTCCCCTACATAGAGCCGGAGCGGGTGCAGGAACGCGATGGCGTGCGCATCCTGATTGCCAAGGATGCGATCAGCACCGGCTGGGATTGCCCGCGCGCCGAAGTCATGGTTTCATTCCGGGCGGCGAGCGACCGGACGCATATCACGCAGCTTTTGGGCCGAATGGTGCGCTCGCCCCTGGCACGGCGCATTCCCGGCAATGATCAGCTTAACGCGGTCGATTGCCTTTTACCCCGGTTCGACAAGGCTACCGTAAAGGCTGTGGCCGATGCGCTTATGCTGGGCAATGAAGCTGAAGGCGATACGCCGCTGCGCCGCGTGCTGATCCAGCCGGTTGAGCTTTTCCCTAACCCTGCGATGCCGGAAGCACTATGGGACAAATTTGTTTCCCTGCCTTCCCAATCCCTGCCCAAGAAGACCGCGCGCCCGGTGAAACGGCTTACCGCTCTGGCGCACGAGCTGGCGCATGATGGGCTTTTGCCGAACGCGGGCAAGAAGGCTCACGCAGCGATGCACAAGGTGCTGGACGGGCTACGCGTCGATCTGGCGGGCGAGATTGCGACGGCGCGGGCCGACGTGCTCACGGTCGAAGGGCAAACACTGGTCGCTGACATTGCGACCGGCGGGACGAGCTTCGATGCGTTTGTGGAATCGGCTGACTATGCCGTGATCGAAGATGCCTATCGGCGGGCGGGGCGGATTATCAGTCCCGATCTGGCGACGAGCTATAGCGGTCATCTGGCAGCGCAGAATGAGGAAACCGACGACTTCGAAGATGCGCTTATTGATGCTCACACCGATATTGCCGCACTGGGACTGATCGATGCGGTCAAGGTGCGGCTGGAGCAAGCTGCGGAAGCCTTGGCCAATGAATGGCTGACCGAATACCAGACGGCAATTGCGCTGCTCACCGACAAGCGCCGCGATGCCTATCGGGAGATAAGCGAGCTGAGCGCCACACCGTTCGATGTGCGGCTGGCGAAGCCGACTTCACGGCTCCAGCCGACCAAGGCGCTTGAGGCCGGGACCGAAACCGACTTGCCGCGCTTTCCTGATCATCTGCTTTGCGATGCCGAAGCTATGTGCCCGGATGAATTGAACGGGCTGGAAACAAAGGTACAGGCTGTCGAGATGCAGCGGGATGGGCGCATTGGCTGGTATCGTAACCCGTCGCGCACAAGTCAGGATTCGCTTGGCATTGCCTATGACTATGCCGGGGACACTCTGATTCTGCGACCTGACTTCCTGTTTTTCAGCGTGGATGCGAGCGGTGCAGTTATAGCGGACATTATCGACCCGCACGGGGACTTCCTTGCTGATGGGGCGTCAAAGCTCAGGGGCCTCGCCAACTATGCCGAGAAGCATGGATCAAAGTTTGGGCGCATCCAAGCCGTTGCGGAAGTCGATGGCAGTACCCTTATGCTGGATTTGAAGGCCGAAGACGTGCGGCAACTGGTGCGCTCAGTTCCGAACTCAAGAGAAGCATATCGCAGTCCATTGAGCGCACCTTATATCTAACAAGACGGCTTCGTTTCTGCTATGTTCCACTAGTGGGCGGATTTGGATCAGGGCGATCGGGCGGGCGGCCGCTGGCAGATGACTGCCTGCGGATCGATATCGGGTGGATGCTGCGCACCGGCCGTGCTCGTGAAGGACATGTGATCCGTGGCGGACTGAGCTGGCAACACGGTGATCAGCCAGCCGGTTCGATTGGTTATACAGCCGACATGTCGGACCTTAACAACGCGGCCCTGGAACTGTGCTATTCACGGGGCAGCGGCGCTACACAGGAATCAGTCATTCAGCGTGTGACGCTGATTCACAGCAAGCCGCACTTGGGCGGCCGGCGATGGTGGCTGCTCTGCCCCTTTCGCACCCGGCGAGCGCTGAAGCTATATTTGCCGCCCGGCGGCGACAGGTTTGCATGCGCCAAGGCTTGGGGGCTGGCGCATCGATCCCAACGCATGAGAGCGGATGACCGGTGCTTTGAAGCCATGTTCCGCATGCAACGCCAGCTTGGCGGGCGTGAAGGCTTTGGCGCCGGACTGCCCCCAAGGCCGAAAGGCATGTGGCAGCGTACCTATGACCAAGCTTGGGCACGATATCACACGCTGGATGATCATTGCAGCGCGGTGACGGCAGGGTTAATGTTGCGACTTGGCGATGCTTGACCCCAAGGTTTTCTGCCTTACCAGCCGAGCTTGGGGGCATATGTGGGGGCATATTCCCAAAGAACTTATATTAAATGCAATACTTTGAGCGTATTAGGGTTCATCTTCGAGTCCTCTTCCGGCACCAAAATTCCTTATTCGTTGCTGAGGGATCGTCCAAAAGACGGTTCTTTCAGTGCGTCTTGTCGAGGCAGGATAGCGTATCAAGGCCGTGTAGGACAGCCGTTCGAGACGGGGGCCGGATTTGGTGCGATAGTGCGGCGTGTCGGAGGGGGGATGGATGGCGACGGGCGATGAAGGCACAGGAAGTCGGCGGTGGCTGGTCGGGCTGTTGTTTGTCGGCACGGCGCTGAATTATGTCGATCGGCAGGTGCTGGCGCTGTTGAAACCGACTTTGGAGGCCGAATTCGGCTGGACCAACCAGGAGTTCGCGCATTTTGGGTCGGCGGTGAATATCTCGACGATCGTGGCGCTGTTGTTCGTCGGCTGGTTCGTCGATCGCTTCGGGGTGCGGGTTGCCTATGGCGTCGCGGTCGGGGTGTGGAGCCTGGCCGGGATGGGCCATGCGGCAGCGGCGAGCGTCGGGCAATTCGTTGCGGCGCGCAGCATCCTGGCGGTGGCGGAATCGGTGAACACGCCGGCCGCGGTCAAGGCGGCGGCGACCTATCTGCCTCTGAAAGAACGATCTTTCGGGTTGGGGCTGATCAATACCGCGCCCAATATCGGCGCGATCCTGACGCCGCTGCTGATCCCGCCGCTGGCGCTGGCGTTCGGGTGGAAATCGGCGTTCATCGTGACGGGTGCGCTGGGGTTCGTGTGGCTGGCGTTCTGGTATTTCGGGACGAAGCGGCTGGTGCCGGTCGATGCTGCGCCGCCGTCGCGGCTGGATGCCAAATGGGGCGTCTTGCTCAAGGATCGACGGAGCTGGGCGGTGATCGGGGCGAAGGCACTAACCGATTGTGTATGGTGGTTTTTATTGTTCTGGACGCCCGATCTTTTTGGCCGGGTGTTCGGGCTGAGTCAGGCCGAGATCGGCGCGCCGATTGCGATCATCTTCACCATGGCAGCCTTGGGCGCGCTGACGTCGGGGGCGCTGTTCCCGCGACTGCTCGACCGAGGACTGTCAGTGAACCGCGCGCGCAAGGCTTCGATGCTGTTCTATGCCGTGCTCATCCTGCCTATCCCGTTGGCATTGCAGGCGGATAACCAGTGGACGGCGGCGCTGCTGATCGGGCTGGCGCTGTTTGCCCACCAGGGATTTTCGACAAATATCTTCGGCATGGCGGCGGATATCGTGCCGCAGGCGCGGGTCGCGAGCGTGATGGCGGCGGGGGCGGTGGCGGGCAATTTGACCGGGCTGGGGATGAATGAGTTGACCGGGTGGAGTCTCGATAATGGCGTCGGTTATTGGCCGATGTTCGCGATTGCGGCGTCGGGATATCTGGCGGCGTTGCTGTGGGTCCATCTGGTGTTGCCGGTGATCCGTCCGGCCCACGCATAGGGCGATTTGCGGGGATTTCGAGGTGTTGCGGGGCGTGCCGCCGGTGCGTGCCGGGTATGCGGCAGGCTGGTTTGCGCCAGGGAACGGGACAATCGCGGCATGTCGGCGGTATGTTTGGGCCGATGCGTAAGATTCAGCCGAGCATTTCAGCGACGAATTCGGGAACGAGGGCTCCGGCGGGGCCGTGGCGGACTTCGCCGAACATCGGGGTGCCGGCCGAGCGGTCGAGGTTGAGCTCGAGAGTCCGGGCGCCGCAACTGCGGGCGTGGTCGACGAAACCGGCGGCGGGATAGACGGCGCCCGAGGTGCCGATCGAGACGAACAGGTCGCAGGCGTCGATCGCGGCCTCGATGATGTCCATGTGATATGGCATCTCGCCGAACCAGACGATGTCGGGGCGGAGCGCGGCGGCGGCGCAGCGCGGGCACGCCGGCGCGCCGGACAGGTCGGCACTCCACGGCGAGGCAGCGCCGCATCCGGTGCAGAGCGCGCGCTTCAGTTCGCCGTGCATGTGGAGCAGGCGCTTCGAGCCGGCGCGCTCGTGAAGGTCGTCGACATTCTGGGTGACCAGCAAAAGCGCGCCGCTCCATTCGGCGTCGAGGCGGGCCAGCGCGAGGTGGGCGGCATTGGGTTCGACGCGGGATAGCGCGGCGCGGCGCTCGTCGTAGAAGCGTTGGACGAGCAGCGGGTTGCGGCGGAAGGCCTCGGGTAGGGCGACGTCCTCGACGCGGTGGCCTTCCCACAGGCCGTCGGGGCCGCGGAAGGTGGGCACGCCCGATTCGGCGGAAACGCCGGCGCCGGTGAGGATGACGATGTTGCGGATGCGGGGGTCGGGTTTGCCGGTCATGGCCTGACTTGTAGCGAGCCCCGCTGCGGCAGGCTATCGCGCTGTCCGGCGGAACCCGCATCCCGTTCGCCGGTTACATGGCCGTCACGGCTGGACGGCGCGGCGAGGGAGATCGGCAATGCGTAACGCGAAAATCGGTCGGCAGATGGCAATGGTGGCGGTGGTGCCACTGTGCCTGGCGCTGGCCGCCTGCGGGTCCAAGGCTCAGGATGAGGCGGGGTCTACTGCCGCGACCGGCACGGATATGGGAGCGATGACGACAGCGCCGATGTCGAACGCGCAGACCGGCGCCGCGGCGGCCCCGGAGATGGCGCCCGGTTCAGCAGCAGACGGGACCTCGATGAACCCGGGGTCGATGGCCGGCGGCACGGTGGTGCCGGGAACGATCGAGCCGAACACGACCGATGCGGTGACGGCCCCTGCCGCACCCGGCGGCGCTGGCACGGGCGCCGGCACGGGCAACAGCAACACCTCCGGCGACCAGGATCGCTGACCTTCGGAACAGGACAATATCGATGATCGATCATCCGGCAACCACTTCGGCAGTCGAGCGCGTGGCACGCGTGCTGGCGGCCTGGCGATTATCGCTAAACGCCGGTGGCGTCGATCCATCGGCATCGCCGGAAGTCGAGGCCGAATGGCCCAATCGGATCGAGCAGGCGATGGCCGTGCTGAGGGTCCTGCGCGAGCCTGATGCGGCGATGGCGGCCGTAGGCGATGTCGCGGTCTGGTCGCGGATGGTCGAGGCGGCGATCGCCAGCGAGGAACCGCCAGCCGTGGCGCCGCCGACGCCCGAGGTGCGCGATGCCGGGGATCCGAGCCATGACGGGCCCTGGTCGCGGCGGGACCAGGCGATGGACGAGAGTTTTCCGGCGAGTGATCCGGCACCGCTAAATCCCGGGGTCGATTGAGGGCTGCGCCTGGATCGGCGGGCGTGCCTCGACTTCGCTCGGCAGCGGGGTGGGGTCTTCGGGGGTTGGTGCGCAGCTTTTGTATAGGGCGGCGTCGTTATCGGCAGGCTTGTGTGCGCTTGCGCCGTGCAGGCGGCGGGTGCACACCGCCCGCATGGCAAAGGCGGCGATCAAGATCGGTATTCTCGGCGCGGGCGGGCGCATGGGGCAGGCGTTGATTGCCGCCATCGGCGCGCAGCCGACTTTGAAACTGGTCGGGGCGATCGAGCATGCGGGACACCATCTGGTCGGCACGCCGATCGGGCCGCCGTTTCCACCGCAGCTGACCTTTTGTTCGAACCATGGCCCGATTGCCTATGCCAGTGACGTGCTGATCGATTTTTCGGCGGCGGCGGCGCTAGAGGCGACGCTCGATTCGGCGTGCGAGGGCAATGCGGCGATGGTGATCGGTACCACCGGGCTCGAGCCGCACCATCATGCGATGATCGACCGGGCGGCGAAATCGGTCCCGATCCTGCAGGCGGCGAATACCAGCCTGGGCGTGGCCTTGCTGGCGCGGCTGGTAACCGAGGCGGCGCGGGCGCTGGGGCCGGATTGGGACATCGAGATTTCGGAACTGCACCACCGCTTCAAGGTCGATGCGCCATCGGGGACGGCATTGGCGCTGGGCGCGGCGGCGGCGACCGGGCGCGGGGTCAAGCTTGACAAGGTTTCGGATCGGGGGCGCGACGGAATTACGGGCGCGCGGATGACCGGGCATATCGGCTTTGCGTCGCTGCGCGGGGGAAGTGCGGCGGGGGATCACACGGTGTTGTTTGCCGGCGAGGGCGAGCGGATCGAGCTTCGGCATCTGGCAGAGGGGCGCGAGATTTTTGCGCGCGGGGCGTTGAAGGCGGCGGTGTGGTTGGCGGGCAAGCCGGCTGGGCGGTATTCGATGGATGATGTTTTGGGGATGTAGGGGAAGGCCCCCTCTCCCCGCTCAGCGAAGTCGCTGAGTCGCCCTCTCCCTCAGCCGGAGGCGACGCCTTCGCGTCAACGGGAGAGGGTAGATCAGGAGCGGTAGTGTGTTAGGGCGGCGGCGATGGCGGCGCCGACCTGGCGGCGTTCGGGGGCGCTGAGGAAGCTGCCGACGCTGACCCGTCGGCCGCGGGCGGCGAGGTAGACATGGGCGTCACCGAGCGCGGTCTCCTCGATCTGCACGCGGGTGAAAAAGGGTTCGAAACCGAAGCGTTTCTCGGTCCCTTGCGGGCTGACCCGGTGGAGGGTGAGAGCGTCATCGGCCAGGACGACGCGCTCGTGGCCGCGGCCGGAGGCGGTGCTGGCGCGAAAGGCCCACCACAACAGCGCGACGTCGAGGAACAGGAACGGCAGGATCGGCCAGGCCCCGAGGGCGAGAAAACGCAGGCCCGAGACCAGGAAGACGCCGCCGACGCTGCCGACCACCCAGCGCATGTGGCGCGTGGATAGCGAGCGGTTCGGCGTCAGGGTGAGATCGAGGACCGGCGGCATTCGGCCATGCTATTCGCTTTGGACTGGACTTTGAATGCACCGCGACTTCAAAGCGCAGCCATGACCGATGACCAGGTGGACGAATTCTACAGGCGGCTGAGTGCGGCGATGCCGGCGCCCGAAACCGAGCTGGCCTATGTCAATGCCTATACGCTGCTGGTCGCGGTGGTGCTGTCGGCGCAGGCCACCGATGTCGGGGTCAACAAGGCGACCCGGGCGCTGTTCGAGACGGTGACGACGCCGGCGCAGATGATCGCCCTGGGCGAGGACGGGCTGAAGGCGCATATCCGCACCATCGGGCTGTTCAACACCAAGGCGCGCAACGTCATCGCGCTATCGGAGATGTTGCTGCGCGATTTCGGCGGCGAGGTGCCGCGCGAGCGTGCCGTGCTCGAGACACTGCCGGGGGTGGGGCGCAAGACCGCGAACGTCGTCGTCAACGTCGTGTTCGGCGAGGAAACCTGCGCCGTCGACACGCATGTGTTCCGGGTGGCAAACCGGACCGGGCTGGCGCCGGGGAAGAACGTGCTGGTCGTCGAGGAAGGGATCATGGCGCGGACGCCGAAGCCGTATCGCCGGCACGCGCATCACTGGCTGATTTTGCATGGGCGGTATGTGTGCATCGCCCGCCGGCCGCGCTGTTATGCCTGCCCGGTGGAGGATTTGTGTGGGTTCGACCAAAAGGTCATGATTATGCCGGGGTAATGCCGGGGTTCACACCGCGTTCAGTCGAAATGGCGTCCTTGAGTGACTGTAATCGTTGCGTTGCTTTCAACCGTGAACTTTGCGTTGCCAGTGTATTGGGCGGCGGTGTTGCGGACCCATTTCAAAGCCCGAGGAATCGCCGATGCGCGCAATATGCCTTGCTGCCGGTATCCTTCTCGCCGGGTGCGCATCGGGACCGCGGACGCCGCCGGCGCCGGTGGTGGCAACGCGCGTGCCGGTGTCGTGCGTCAACATACAGAATATCCGCCAGACCAATGTCATCGATGATTCGACGATCGATTTCGTCATGCGCGGCGGAGAGACATTGCGGAACCGGTTGCCTAATTCCTGCCCGCAGCTGGGCTTCGAGCGGGCTTTTTCCTACTCGACGTCGATCAGCCAGCTCTGCTCGGTCGATATCATCACGGTGCTGCAGCAGGGCGGCGGTATCAGGCGCGGTGCCAGTTGCGGGCTGGGGCCATTCACGCCGATCGCGCCGCAGGCCAGATGACGATGTCGAACGCGCTGGCAAAACGCCGGCGGCGCTGCTAACACGCGCTTCGGGCACCCGTAGCTCAGCTGGATAGAGTACTGCCCTCCGAAGGCAGGGGTCACAGGTTCGAATCCTGTCGGGTGCACCATTTTACAATGACTTAGCGGCCCCCCGTAGCGCCTGTATGGAATGAGTATGGAAAACAGGGGGTGGAGTTGAGGTCCATGCTCGGCTCTCAGAATCGCGTTGCGGGGTCCACGAAGACGCTCAGCCTGCTCCCGTTTGGTCAGAGGACCGCTGAGGGCCGGAATGCCGACTTCGAGCGTTCTGGTGGCAAGCTAAGAACGCATCAGCGACGGCGCAGTGCAACGGAATTGCATATCACTCGCACCCGCGAGTCTGACGCCGCCATCTGCACGCCAGCGTTCCGAATCTAAACCGGCATATGATGAGGGCATGGCACGATCACTACGACTGCGCGACCGCGTTGTTGGTCATAGGCAAAGTAGCATGACCGAGACCAACCGGCAAAGGCGGCAACGCTTGCAGCACCAAGCTGGTGATAGGGAGAAGTACTTCAAGGCGTACCAGTTTGTCGTTTTCGAGGTTGACCACCTCACCGGTTTGCTTTCCGAAGCCGTCGCGCGTGACGTAGCTTGTGACGAGAACGGGTTGGCTTCCGCGCTACGCTATATCGCTGAGGAGAAGGACGGACGGGTGTGGCGGCATTCATTGCGCGTCATAGCCAACGCCTTGGACAACAACAAAAGCAAGATACGATTGCGTTTGGTTCGTTCAAAACAGGGCCCGGCCAGTACACGAGCCGGTCAGGAGGCTAGGCGCGTGCTCAAGGCCAGTTGCGCACGTTTCATCTTTGACCGCGTCGACATCGGCCACCCGCCGAAGGCTGCGATGGCGGATGCCGTCATCAAGTTCGGCGTATCAAAAAAAACAATCTTTTTGTGGCTCAAAGACGTTGCGGCCGATCACCAAAGGTTTCGGCAAACTTCAGTTGCGATGTTCGATTTGCCAGAGGAACAGGCCGCAAACGACGTATTTCGCACTGACCCATTTTCACTGTGGTTGGAGAGTTACGATAGGCGCCAAAAGGACGCCCATTAAGTCACCTAAATTCAGGAAATAGGGTGACTGGAAAGTGTTTCAGAATCATAGTTTGCTGACCTAGATCAACTGCCGGGTCGTTCCAGCCAAACCCCTGGAAGCCCGGGAGACCACCTTTATGGAAGGCTTCTACAGCGTCGCGGAGTTTCTTCGCATCTTCTCGATGGGGCGGACATCGCTCTACCGCGCCGTGAACGCAGGCGAGATACGGATCACAAAGATTGGGCGCTCCAGCCGCATCGCAAAGACCGATGCAAAGGCATGGGCCGATGGTCTGCCCACCACGGGCGGGGAGGCGTGACTGTGAAAGGCAATGCTTTGTCGAAAAGGGGGGAAGCCGCGCCAACGGCTCCCGCCCCAAACGTAGCCCGCTACTGCAGCAAGGCACATTCCGAGTACCCCTCCGCGACAATCGGCTCAACAGGAGATGTGGTCGGCTCCCCGGCGGCTGAGGCCAACGAGCCGATTAGCGTTTTGCTTTTCGAGCAACCACATCGCGGCGATGTTTGGCGACTCGAGGTCGCGCATCACGGCGGCCGCGCTTTCCTCAACTGGCGCAAATGGTGGCTCAGTGACGGCATCCTGAAACCTACCCGCCAGGGCGTTACGATGCCCTTGGGTCGGCTGGCTGATCTTTACGAGGCGATCGGCAGCTACCTTGAGCCGGATGGGCCGGGTCAGCGCTACTAACCATGGACAGATCGAGGGCGCGGTTGGAAACGGCCGCGCCTTCCTTTTGCTCGGTAATCTTGAAACTTGCGATAGAGGGGCACGTCATGCCCACGATGAAGGTCGATCGCGCCCGCCTAAGTGGCGATAATGCGCCAATTACCGAAACTGGCACGGATTTTGCTCTTACAGGTAAATTGAAGAGTGTCGGTCATGACGCTGCGAGCATCGGTGGGACAACCAATGGATCCTGGGGTGGAGCCCGCAACCGCAGCGACCGCGAGAGCGACTGCCTGACCTTGCGACAAGCCCAGAACATCATCGCTGCGTGTTGTCATGCCGTGCGCTTGGGCATGCCGCTCAACAGGCACCTGACGGTGCACCTCGAAAAATCGGGTGTCGCGCGCCGGGATGGGGCAAAGGCGGTCGGTGCCCTCATGACGCTGCACAGGCAATTGTTGGCATCGCGTTGCCTACCTTTTGCATGCGTCTGGGTTCGGGAGGACGACGACGGAGATGGGAGCAAGGGAGCGCACGCCTATATCCTGATGCACGTCCCACCAGATGCGGCGCCTGTCGTCACGAGGTGGCAACGACGGTGGCTTTGCCGCGTCACCGGACTGCCATATCGCAGGGGGGCGCTGCATACGTCACGGATCGGCGGCAAAGTGCGAGCGGCAACGACATCGCCGAGCATTTATTATCCAAATCTCGAGGCAGTCGTTACGTACCTGCTGAAGGGTGTCGGAGGGGAGACGGCTTCGGCGCTGGGGCTGTCACGCTACAATCAGGGCGGGAACGTAATCGGAAAGCGTTGCGGCTGGAGCGAGAATATTGGCGAGGCGGCGCGAGCGCGGGTGCGCCAGCCAGCAACTATTTAGGCTTCTGCAGTTCGTGAAACGGCAAGGTCATCGGGTCATCCGGAGGTGGTAATCGATAAACGCCCGGGCCCGCGGCGCAATGCGGGCGTTTCCGGCAGACAACTTTGCCCACTCCGCCTCCTGTTGCGAGGACGTTTTGGCACGAAAAGTCGTCGAGGCGGTGACCTTCCGTTCTACAAACCTGGCCGCACGGAGCCGTGCGATTTCGGCGTCGGCCACGCGGATCGGCAGGGCGTTGCAGTCTCTCAAAAAGCGTGGCTCCCCAGCCCACGCTCGCTCCATGATCTTGCGCTGCGTAGTGCCCAAGGGACGCAGCGACCGCGATGTCGAGCCAGACTTGACCACCGCTCAGCGGCGGGGGGCGCTTCCTTGAATGCTTCACGTAAGCGCTGCTATGCAAACCCGACGTGAGAACTGCATCAGCTTTCGCCATCTGGATGGCAACGCCGATGCTGGCCCCTAAGTACATCGATTTAGCCGCTGGAGTTGCCCCTACGACCGGCTCTTAGTGGCTGTGTTCGAGATGCAAATATGGGGCGCCGGTGACAGCTACGCGCACGCACGCGAGGCTTTGCCGATAAATGCAGTTTTATCATAGGCTTAAACGGCGAGCGGAGTCTCGATATTTTGCACCTTCGCACGACAGTGCCTGTCTTGGTCTATGCCCATGTTTTCCAGTTCGGCCCAATGCAGGCCCATGGGAAACGCATGGGCAGAGATGGCTCGGTTTATCTGCACAGCCTCGCGCGATTGCTGAGTGGAGCGGCTGCCGGTTTCATGCCGCTGCGAGAAGCGGTCGGTTGAAGTAGACGTGATCGGGGGTCTTGCGGTCAAGGGACGAGTGCGGGCGCCTGGCGTTATAGAAAGTCAGATACCGGCCGAGCGATGCGCGGGCCTCGCTGACCGATCCGTAGGCTCGCAGGTAAACCTCCTCATATTTTACCGATCGCCAAAGGCGTTCGACGAACACATTGTCCCGCCAGGCGCCGCGGCCGTCCATGCTGATCGCGATCTTCTCGCGGTGCAGGACCGACGTGAATGCCATGCTGGTGAACTAGCTGCCCTGGTCGGTATTGAAGATATCGGGCGCCCCGAAGCGCGTCAGCGCTTCCTCTAACGCCTCGATGCAAAAATCCGTCTCCAGTGTGATCGACAGCCGCCATGACAAAACCCGGCGGCTAAACCAGTCGACGACAGCGATGAGGTAGA
>NZ_BMJM01000015.1 GCF_014643455.1 Sandarakinorhabdus glacialis | reverse complement strand
CCATCGCACCGTCGCTAACATCAGTGCAAACACCAGTGCTTGCACCGGTGCTACCTCGCGGCACCCGTCAAACCAGGCAAGGCGGCCTTCACCGTAGGCGTACGCAGACGTCCAGCGGCCCTCAGATGAATGACCGCAAAGTCTCAGTTCCCGTCATCTGCAAACCCGTCAAGATGGAAATCAAGAAATCAAGCGTCAGGTTTGGATCACTAGTGCCGTCACAGCGCCAGTGTCCCTAGCGCCTCCGTCGCAGCATTGCTGGCGAGGTGCCCGTAATGCCGTTCGATCATCTCCGCACTTGTTCCAGAGATTTGCGCGATAGTCAGTAACGGCAACCCGGCGCTTACAAGGTCGGTTATGGTTGAATGCCGAAATGTATAGGCACTAGCTCCATGGGGCAGGCCGGCAAAGATGGCGGCATCGCCGATCGGCTTCTTCCAACTATTCCTGTCCCAAGCCTTGCCATTGTTGCGCATAAACAAGGGCGCTGTCGGCAGCTTGTTTGCAATCTGCGCCGTGAACAGCTTTCCGGCCTCGGCTGGCAACTGGATGCGCCGAGGTTTGCCATTTTTGTCTTTCCCTATGGTCAATTCAAACGTGCGCTTGTCAAAGTCAGCAGCAAGCAGCGCTGCCAATGCGCCGGGGCGTAAAGGCAATAGGCACATAGCGAGCGCAAACGGCGCTGCCTCGTCGTTAATGGTCCCCACCAGCGCCCTACGTTGTTCGCGATCCAGATACAGCGTGCGCCTGCCATCGGCGTTCCTGTGGGCTTGTAGCGCCTCCTGCCATGCTGCTTCGCTTTTAGGCGCGCCCGGCGAAAGCATCTTAGCGAGCGCCGCACGAAACACGGCCATAACTGTCATGCCGGCCCAGGCCATGCCTTTAACGGCTTGTTTCGCACGCGCCCTCGGTGCCAGTATGGCCTAAAACCTGACCTTGCGGAGCGTTGCACATGACCAAACCCTTGCCGACCCCAACGCTTAATATCGCCGACAGCCTTACCCTTCCGTGTGGGGCGGTTCTGCCCAATCGGTTGGCCAAGGCGGCGATGACCGAGGGGCTGGCTGATCCGCAAGGGCGCGCGACGGCAGAATTGGCGCGACTTTATGGCTTGTGGGCCGAAGGCGGCGCGGGCCTGCTGATCACCGGCAACGTGCAGATTGACCGCGACCACCTCGAACGGCCGGGCAATGTGATCATCGCGGGTGCGCAAGACGAAGCCGCGCGCACTGGCCTACGTGCGATGGCGCATGCGGGCACCCGCGCAGGCGGGCACATTTGGATGCAGATCAGCCATGCCGGGCGCCAGACGCAAGTCTCAGTCAACCCGCATCCCAAAGCGCCGTCAGCGATAGCCGTGGGTCTGCCAGGCAAGCAGTTTGGCCTGCCGGTAGCTCTGACAGATGCGGAAATACTAGATCTTATTGAACGCTTTGGCGTAGCCGCGGAAGTGGCGAAAGACACCGGCTATACAGGCGTACAAATCCACGCCGCGCACGGCTACTTGCTTTCGCAATTCCTCAGTCCCCGCGCCAACCAGCGCACCGACCAATGGGGCGGTAGCCTCGAAAACCGCGCGCGCATGCTGATGGCCATAGTCGCGCGGGTCCGGGCCGGGGTGGGGTCAGCGTTCCCTATCGGCGTAAAGCTCAATTCGGCCGATTTTCAAAAAGGCGGCTTTGCCTTTGAAGACAGCCTGATCGTGGCGGGCTGGTTGCAGACGGCGGGGGTCGATCTGCTTGAAATTTCAGGCGGGTCGTATGAACAGCCCGCGATGATGGACCATGCCGGTATGGAAGCCCCCGACGCACCCCTGCAAACGGCGTCGACCGCGACGCGCGAGGCCTATTTCGTCGATTTTGCCAAGACGATGCGCGCCTCGCTCACTATGCCGCTGATGGTTACCGGAGGCTTTCGCACCCGCCACGCGATGAATACTGCGCTGGCGCAAGGCGCGGCTGACGTCATTGGCCTTGGCCGCCCGCTTTGTGTCGATACGGCAGGCCCCGCCAAGTTGCTCTCGGGCGCGGACGCGCTTGACCGCTGGGAAAACACGCTGCGCCTCTTGCCGCCTTGGCTGGCGTTTCTTAGCGGGCTGAAAATGTCGCGCGCGCTCGAAGGCTTTGCCGTAGTATACTGGTATTACGCCCAGATTGATGCGGTGGCGCGCACCGGCAAAGCCAATATTGGGATTTCGCCGTTTTCCGCTCTGCTGACCATCCAGAGGTCGGGCAAAGTCTGGTTAAAGGCGCGATAAGTAGGTCCTGACCCAAGATATTATCGGAACATGCGAAACTCAGCCCGTGCCGTGCAGTTACAACGCCAGAGTCCCTAGCGCCTCTGTGGCAGCGCTACTGGCGAGTTGCCCGTAATGCCGTTCGATCATCTCCGCACTTATTCCAGAAATTTGCGCGATAGTCATCAACGGCAACCCGGCGCTTACTCGAATGCCGTATCTGGTCGTCACAAAGCTAGCTTTGTCTTGCGATGATCCTCGATCTGCATAGCCGCCGTGTCGTTGTTTGGGCGGTTAGTGACCGGATGAAGCAGGACCTTGCGATACAGGCGCAGGATATGGTCGCCAATGCGCCATGGCGCAAAACGAGCGTCACTGCGGCCATCGAGTGTCTAGATTCTGGGTCACAAGCAGGTCATGAGCAGTGATGGACTGCAAAATCACTATTGTCGGCGCCGGCATCACCGGGCTGGCCTGTGCCCAGCGCTTAGTTCGCGATGGATACACGCCGCTGGTGCTCGACAAGGGGCGGGGCATCGGCGGGCGCATAGCGACGCGGCGCGTCATGCTACCGGATGGTGCGATCGGTTTCGATCACGGTGCCCAGTATCTGACGGCGCGCGACCGGGCTTTTGCTGCGGCACTTCAGGGTCTTGGCTCTGCTTCCGCAGTTTGGTGTGATGGCGCGGCCGAACCGCACCTCGTCGGCGTACCCGGTATGTCGAGCCTGCCGCGCAGTCTGGCAAATGGTCTTGATGTCCAGCTGGGCAAGGAAGTCACCGCCATGCGGGCCGTGCAGGGTGGTTGGGAGCTGGATCTAAGCCAAATGCGCGTCCAGTCGCACCATCTGGTCATCACTGTGCCGGCCCCACAGGCCGCAGCACTTCTGGGCACTGACCATGCCCTGCACTCGCGCATCGCCAAGATCGCCATGGCGCCCTGCCTGACGCTGATGGCCGCCTTGCCGGGCGATGCGCCCCGACCCTTTGTTTCGCGCGTATCCGACGATCACCCGCTGGCCTGGATAGCCCAGAATAGCACCAAGCCCGGCCGGGCCGGCGTTTTCACGACATGGGTGGCGCAGGCTGGCGCAGAATGGAGCGAGCGGCATCTGGAAGAAACGCCCGAGATCATTGCCGCTCGAATGTTGCCGATGCTGGCGGAGGTCATTGGTGTTGCGCCGCAGTCGGCGGTGTATGCCTCTGCGCATCGCTGGCGCTATGCCCAAACGATTGCGCCGCTCGGCGCGCCGTTCCTATGCAGCAACGATGCGACATTATTTGTCGGCGGTGACTGGTGCCTTGGCGCACGTGTTGAGGCGGCCTGGCTAAGCGGCACCGCCATCGCCCAAGCTATCATCGATCAATCCCGCCGTCTCTAACGGTGCGCGCCGACGTGTCTGATGGCGGGCGGGAGGCCACTAGTGCATTGATCTGCATCGCCCGGCTTCGCCCTGCTCCCCGAAAGTTTCCAAGTTGATCGCCGCACTTCTTGTTACGTCGCTGCTGTTCGGCGGCATGGTACTGTATTCGTTTGGCTTCGCGGCTTTCCTGTTCGATGCCTTGCCGGCCGCAGTTGCCGGGCCCACCATTCGCCGCGCGTTTCCACATTTCTACCTGTTCGTCATCGGCACAGCTGCGTTGGCTGCGGTGCTTCTGTATCGGCCGGACGCGCTCGCTGCCGGGCTGATGCTGGTCATCGCTGCAACGACCTTACCTACCCGCCAGTTGCTCATGCCCGCCATCAACCGTGCGACCGACGCTGGAGCTAAATTGCAGTTCAGACTGTTGCACTGCCTGTCAGTCGTCATCACCCTGTCGCACATCGGCATCGCCGGCTTTGTGCTGTCACGGTTTCTCTGACGCGCAAGACTGACGATCAAACCCGCAGTATCGACGCGGTGCAGTTTTGTGAACAGTCCGAGCGACAGGGAAGCGGTATCCACAGAGTTGTGCGCCGTGGTAGTCAGGGCGGATTAAAAGCCTTTTCTGCCATTTGGCGCACAATCGCTGCGCTCGTGTCGCCTAGTTGCTGGGCCTGCCGCGGAAGCCGCTGAAACAGGCTGCACCGCGTGAGGACAGTGCGCAGCCGGCGCGTCGGCAGGACCCTTGTAACCGCACACGCAAATGGACAGCAAATGTTGACGTCGCTCAGGTCGCGCGCAAGGCTCGAGCCTTGCTCTGCGTCCGCGGACAAGAAACCGGGGCACTAGCCCATGCCAGATTGATAGTTAGCCGCGGAGTACCGGCGCCGGCAGCGGACCGAGCACCGCCTCCACCGCCATGCCAATTGCCAGTAGCCGGCGGTCGCCGCCCGCTGGTCCGTCGAGCTCGATTGCAACCGGCAGGCCGCCCGGCGTCAACCCGCACGGCAGCACAAGTCCCGGCAGGCCCAACGTGCTGCCCGGCGTTATGTTGCGGGCGATGGCGGTGGCGAAGGGCACCGACGTGCCACCGATATCGACATTGCCTACGTCCCCAACCGGCGTTGCCGCCACCATCGTCGCCGGCAGCAGCATGACGTCGATACGCTGGTCCGCGAACCAGGCCGCCATTGCCCGCTGCAGCGCCGGGCGTGCCGCGTCGCGGGCGGCGGCATAGACATCCTCGGTAATTGCCGCCGGCGCTCCGCGCAGCGCAACCTGGGCGAACACATCCGCCACATCGGCGCTGACCCCGGCAAACATCGCTTTGAAATCAACGGGCGCGCCCGAATCGGCGAGATAGCGCTCCAGCGCTGGCACCACATCGTGCACTTGAATCGCCATTGCTACCGGCACGACCCCGTCCAGCCCCGGCACCGGCGCCTCGACGATAACCGCCCCCGCAGCAGCAAGCCGAGTCAGCGCCGCTTCGACCAGCGCCGCCACTTCGGCATCGATGCCGGCAAAGAAGAAATTGCGATCGATGCCGATGCGCAGGCCTGAGAGTGTTGCCGGTTCGATCGGCGCCTCCTCACCGCTCACCACCGCATCGAACAGCGCGAGGTCGGCAACGCAGCGTGCGTGCGACCCGATCTGGTCGAACAGCGCGGTGATCGGCGCGGTGCCGTCGGTCGGGTAGCGGCCCGTCGTGGGACGAAAGCCTGTGATGCCGCACAGCGCCGCCGGCACACGTATCGAGCCTTGCGTATCCTCCGCCACCCCAAGCGGTGCCATCCGCGCCGCGATCGCCGCAGCGGTGCCGCCCGATGAACCGCCGGGGATGCGTGAGGGATCATAAGGATTGCGCACAGCACCAAATTCGAGATTGCTGCTGGTCCAGCCGAACGACAGTTCGTGGATATTGGTCTTGCCGAGCACGATCGCCCCTGCCGCCTTCAGCCGGGCGATGGTGGTGGCATCGCGCGCCGGAATCCAGCCGCGCAGCGCCCTGGTCCCCACCGTCGTTTGGATGCCGGCGGTGTTGACGCTGTCCTTCACCGGGATCGGTAGGCCGTGCAGTGGGCCCAACACGCCACCCGCCGCACGGTGCGCATCCGCCGTCCGCGCCGCCGTGCGCACCGCCTCGGGATCGAGCGTGATGAAGGCGTTGAGCCCGGCGCCCGCCGCGCAGCGCGCCAGCAGCGCCTCGGCATAGTCCAGCGCCGACATTTCGCCAGCCCGCATTGCCGCCACTGCTGCGGTTGCCGAAAGTTCGATCATCGCCGCTCTGTCCATCTGCTTTCCCCCTGCTAGAATGCGTTCCCTATCCCATCGCACCCTTGCGTGAAATCGCCACTTTCCGCCACACCCCGGCCGTGCAACATCGCGCCCTTCAACCGCTGCGAGGCCATCGATGCACCCCCAATATTACGAAGCCGGTGACACGCTGCTACAGTCGGGTACTGTCCTGCCCGGCGTCCGGCTCGCCTACGCCGTTCACGGCACGCTGAACGCCGCGCGGGACAATGGCATCGTCTACCCTAGCCATTATGCGGGCACCCATGATGACAATGCCTGGAACATCGGACCGGGCCGCGCGCTCGATCCCGAAAAATACTGCATCATTGTCCCCAACCTGCTCGGCAACGGCGTGTCCACTTCCCCCTCCTGTCCGCCGCCGGGTATGGCTTCGATGGATTTCCCGGCGGTTACCATGCTCGACAATATCCGGCTGCAGCACCGGCTTGTCACCGAAGTACTCGGCATCACCCGGCTTGCGTTGGTCACTGGCCATTCGATGGGGGCGCAACAGGCGTTCCATTGGGGCGCGCTCTATCCTGACATGGTCGAGCGCATCGCCCCCTTTTGCGGCTCTGCGCGTACGTCACGGCACAATTTCCTTTTCCTTGAGGGTATCAAGGCAGCACTTACCGCTGATGCCGCTTGGGCCGGCGGCCATTATGCGGCGCCGCCTGTCACGGGGCTGCGCGCCTTTGCCCGAGTCTATGCCGGCTGGGCCTGGTCGCAGGCTTGGTTCCGCGAACGGCTCGACATGCAGGTGCTCGGCCTGCCCTCGCTTGAAGCCTTTCTCACCCATGCTTGGGAGCCGCATTTCCTATCCAAGGACGCCAACGACCTGCTCGCGATGCTGTCTACCTGGCAAGGCGCCGACATCAGTGCCAACACGCACTATGACGGCGATTTCCATCAGGCGCTCGCCGCCATCAAGGCAAAGGCGATCGTCATGCCGTGCCGGACTGACCTGTATTTCCCGCCCGAGGACAGCGAAATCGAAGTGGCGCGTATGCCAGATGCAGAGCTGCGTATCATTCCCTCCATTTGGGGCCATATGGCCGGCGGCGGGCTGAACCCGGCGGATGCGACGTTCATCGACACAGCGCTGATCGACCTCCTGGCGCGGTGACAGCAGAGCGAGCGGTACGGGCCCGCGCTGGCGATTCCGAACGATATCTCAAACCCGCAACGCTCCGAAAATCTGGCACGCACGGGCTATTGGGGCGATCGGCCGCTTCCGACCCAAATTCGGTCGTTCGCCCGATCATCGCTGAATGACCGCTAGTGGTGGATTCCTGCCTGTCGGCTTTTGGATCAGCGACCCGAGAAGCTGACGTTCGACCGAGCATCGCGGGCGACGGCTGCCCGCCCATCTCGGGCGGTCGCATAGTGTTCGTGGCACCCGTGAGCGACGCTCGTTCAGCTAAAATTACTCAAGTGTGCTTTCGCCTTATTGCATACCTTGAGGGTTTGGCCGCGCGGGCGCCATTTACCCTGCCGGCGGCCATTGAGGGCGAGCTTCACCCACCTGCCTCGGCATGTTTGTCGCCAACTCCTATGGCTAATTCAAAGACCGAGCCGGCGGCAACATATCGCATATCGAAAGCCGAGGCCCGAACGTGCGACCCCGGGCTAAAGCGAACGTGCTATATTCCCGGCTTTTAACGTCCATGATCTCGAGCCGTGGCCGATCTGCCGCCAGTAGGTCGGCGGCGATGCGTACCCGAATCATCCGGTCCGGCTTTACTGGTGGTTCTCCGACAGCCAGTGCGTCGACCGCAGCCTGCCCAGCCAATACACGCCCAAATACGGTGTAGTCATGGTCGAGGCCTCTAGCGGAACCTCGCATGATGTAGATTTCGCTATTGGCCGTGTTCGGGTCTCTTTGACGACCCATCGCTACGATGCCGGTGCAATGCGCGACCCAAGCGGGCATGAATTGGTCGGTGCCTTTGGCCACGGGCAGGGACCCGATCGCTCCATCTGATCCGTCGTTTGTAGTGCGCACCCAGGTAACCTTGGTCGTGAGCGGATCGGGGACCCAGAACTCGGGCTTCAGGTCAGGCAGCTCGCTGCCGCCGCCGTCTTTGTTGTTCGGGTTGCCGGTTTGCACCAGGACGTTATCGATCACGCGATGAAACAGCAGTCCGTCGTAGGTGCCTTTTCGTGCCAACAGGCTGACGCGCTCCACTGCGCGGGGCGCCACGCGAGGCTCCATCTCAATCACAATGCGGCCGCGGTTGGTGTCAATTACAAGCAACTGGGCAGGGTCAGGTACTCGCCAACCTGTCGGTGCCGCACCGATTAGGAGGAGAAGAGGAAGAACACGCCACATGCGGTTGGCCTAACAGTACCCGCGAAGATGCACAACGGGCAGGCCTGCAGCCACCTGAAAGGTCAGACAGGCTCGGCGGTGATCTTGGAATGATGGGATGTGATCGACCCACAGGCCACTGTGCTGGCGGCGGCTATCCGGAGGGCCGTGATATTCCGCAAGGGCCGTAACGGGCTGAACACCGGCATTAATAATGGAGGGAATGCAGGCTTTTGGGAAAGCATTTACCGCGGTCATGGGTCGTGTCCCGGGACATGGTGTAGGTTCTGCCGGTAGCGTAGCTGACCGGACGCGCGCTCGTCACAAGCGCTGTAGCGGATGGTCGGCTACCGGCCAGCTCAGGTCGAAAAGCCATCGCTCAGCCGACGGCCGGTTTCAGGAAAGCGAAATTCTGCGCTGACCGACCGACATTGGGCGGAAGCCGACATTCAGCGGCCCCGCGAGGAACGGCAACGAAGTCCCAGTTCCCGTCCTCTGCAAACTTGTCGGGATGGGAACCAGCCGTCAGGTTTGGACCACTCGTGCAGTTACAGCGCCAGAGTCCCTAGCGCCTCTGTGGCAGCGCTACTGGCGAGGTGCCCGTAATGCCGTTCGATCATCTCCGCACTTGTTCCGGATATTTGCGCGATAGTCAGCAACGGCAACCCGGCGCTTACTAGGTCGGTTATGGTCGAATGCCGCAGCGTATAGGCACTGGCTCCACTGGGCAGGCCGGCGGAGATGACGGCAGCGCCGATCGGCAGCTTCCAGCTACTCTTGTCCCAAGCCTTGCCATTGTTCCGCATGAACAGGGGAGCTGTCGGCAACTTGTTCGCTATCTGCATCGTGAACAGCTTTGCCGCCTCGCCTGGCAACTGGATTCGCCGGGGCTTGCCCGTCTTGTCTTTCCCTATGGTCAATTCTGCAGTGCGCTTGTCGAAGTCACCAGCAAGTAGCGCCGCCAATGCGCCGGGGCGCAAGGGCAATAGGCACATGGCTCGCGCAAACGGCGCTGCCTCGTCGACAATGGCCCCCACAAGCGCCCTGCGTTGTTCGCGGTCCAGATACAATGTGCGCCTTCCATCGGCGTTCCTGTGGGCTTGTAGCGCCTCCTGCCATGCTGCTTCGCTGTTAGGCGCGCCCGGCGAAAGCACCTTGCCGAGCGCCGCACGAAAGACGGCCATATCCCGATTCACGGTAGAAAGCGCGCGCTGCCGAGTGCGCTTATCGCCAGCTTTGTTGCGCGTAACCAGCGCTGGTTGCGCCTCCAGCCGATCGCGCCATTCCTTCAGGTGCCGCCGCCGCACCTTGGCAAGCTTCACCTTAGCAACCGGGTCGCTGTAAACGTAGCGCCGAAACCGCTTTTCAGCTTCGGGGCGCGTCTTGGCATATTCCCGGCAAGCATCTGCAACGGTTTCGATCTTGGTGCGAACTTCGCCGCCTGCTTCGACCAGCACAGCCAGTGCCTCTGCGTCACGTTTCGCCGCTGCGAACATCTCATTGCCTGCCAAGGTACCGTAATCGCCAATTGACTTGACCCGATACTTGCCAGCGTCCTCGTCATAGGCACGCGCGATCCATGTTCCCTTGCCGCCGCGCTTGGACGGGCGAAAGCCCAGATAGCAGCCCGTCCGTAAGCGCTGCCAATACGGCTCCTGCTTCGCCTTCAGCTTTTCACGCTCGCCAACTTTACTCAGGTCCATTGCCAACCCTAACCACGTCCGTATGTAATGCGTATGAAATACAATGAGGGACAACGACGAATGGCGCAACACATTAAATGTTGAAACCAAAGACTTTCTTTGTTCACCAATGTATCTAGATGGCCCATTGCCCTGCACTCCGAAGGCAGGGGTCACAGGTTCGAATCCTGTCGGGTGCACCATTAAATCAAGTGTCTCAGAGTTTGCGGCCGGAGGCGTAGCGAGACCGGGCTTTTCTGCGTCGCCGATGCCAGCAGACGGGTATCCATGACATCAGTTTCGCCGCCGCGACGGGTGAGAGCATCGACGGCATTTGCGAGCCTGGATCGAACCTCGCATTTAGATCCGATATGCTGACATCACCGTTTCCGATGACGTCATGGCGGATCGAAGCTATCCGAGCGTTGATCCCTGAACGCTACATTCGAGCAGTTGGGCCCGGTTCGTTGATATTAGTCATTCAACCATCCCCAATGTCCCCCTGTAGGCGACAACCAGACCGATGACGGGGAGCACGATCGACACATCGAAGCAGAAGCGGCCGTCCTCTTCGCTCTCGAAGCTGTCGCCACGTGGGATCAGCACCGCCGGCATCGATAGTCCGAACAGCTTCCATCGCCTTGGTATCAGACGTAGTCGATCCCCCTCGACGACAAGCCCCAAGGCTATGCTTACCGCCTCAAATCGTTCGATCAGCAGATAATCTTCGCGGCCTCTTCCGGCACTGAGACTGGACGTGAAAGTTCGGCCGGCGAAACTGCGCGTCCAGCGTTCGCCATCGGCTGCCGGGGTGATCACGACCGTGATGGGCATAGCCGTGCCCGCTTCCGGAAAACGGAAGATCCATGCCACCAGTCTTGCGGCTAGGCCCGTTCCACGTCGCACGTCTGCCGCGCCGCGTCATCTGTGCTCGGTCGCCAAGGCATGAAGCTTTTGCACCTGCGAAGGGAGCGCAGCGAACGCGCTTCCGAAAGAAGCCAAAACAACCTGTCATCCCGGGCCTGGTCCGGGACTCAGTTTCTTCTCCGCGCCGCAAACCAACCCCTATCGCCCCGCCCTTACCGCCAACGTCGTCGCCCCAGCCGGAAACCCCGTCACATTGCTGGCAAACCCGACTTCGCCCCCCGGCGGCAGCGCCCGCGCCGGCACCGCAATCGTCCAGCGCAGCGCCGTCCCCTCCGGCCCCGACAGCGTCGCCAGCAGCGGCGGCACCACCGCCACCGTCTTGCCGTCGTTTCGCACGCTGCCCATCACCTCGAGCACCCGCTTGCCCGACGGCAACCGGTTGGTCTCGCCGCGCACCGAAACCACCAGGGCCGGCACCGGCGCCGTCCGCGACAGCAATTCCGCCGCCGCCGGCACCGCATTGACATCGAACGGCAGCGCCGCGGTATCGAACCCCGCAACACCGCCGAACTGCCCGATCCACAGTCCCGCCGCCGCGACCATCAACGCCGCCCCGGCAATCACCGCCGCCACCGTCTTCAGCACCCAGGGCGCGGCACGTGCCTCGAAAACCTCGGGCTCCGCCGCATCCTCGCTGTCGCGGACCGCCGCCCAGCTCGCCACCGGCGCCGCCGCGGCCTCGCCAACCAGCCCGTTTACCACCGATGACGCCGCCGCCGGCGTATCCCACCGCGCCCGCATCTGCTCCTGGACCGCGGCAAACGCCGCCTCCTCGTCATGCTCGGGCACCGGCGGTCTCGGCGCAACGACGGGTACCGGCGCCTCCACCTCGGCCTCTGGAACCCAGCGGTGATCGCACGCCGCACAGCGCAGGCGGCCGCCCTTGGCGATCGCTGCGTCCGACAACCGATAACGCGCGCCGCAGTTTGGACAGACAACGATCATGCCCGAATCTCTAGACCAGGACCCGGGCCGATTCTACTGCCTTGCGCCGGCTATTCGGTGCACCACCGAGGCAGCGGGAACTTGCCTATCCCGCCCCCCTCGGCGATAGCACCGCAATGCACGACATCAAGCGCATCCGCGAGAACCCCGCCGCCTTCGACATCGCCCTCGCCCGGCGCGGCGTCGCCGATGCCTCGGCCCCCATCCTCGCCGCCGACAGCAGCCTGCGCGCTATCCAGACCGAGCTTCAGGCCGCCCTCGCCCGCCGCAACGAGACCTCCCGCGCCATCGGCATCGCCAAGGCGCAAAAAGACAACGCCACCGCCGACGCGCTGTTGGCCGAAGTCGCGCTGCTCAAGGAAAATATCCCCGGCCTCGAAGCCGCCGAGCGCGAAGCCACCGCGGCGCTCGAACCCCTCCTCGCCATCCTCCCCAACATCGCCGCCGACGACGTCCCCGAAGGCGAGGACGAAACCGGCAACATCGTCGTCCACACCCACGGCACCCTCCCCGATTTCGATTTCGCCCCGCTCGAACATGACTTCGTCGCGGCAAAACTCGGCTACGATCCCGAAGCCGCCGCGAAAATCGCCGGCACGCGTTTCGCTGTCCTGCGCGGCCCCCTCGCGCGCCTCCACCGCGCGCTGGGCCAATACATGATCGACATCCAGACCGAGGAACACGGCTACAGCGAAACCGCCGTCCCCCTCCTCGTCCACGAACACGCCGCCTTCGGCACCGGCCAACTCCCCAAGTTCGAGGAAGACCTCTTCAAGACCACCGACGGCCGCTACCTCATTCCGACCGCCGAGGTTTCGCTGACCAACCTCGTCCGCGACCAGATCCTCGACGAGGAAAGCCTGCCGATCCGCCTGACCGCGCTGACCCCGTGCTTCCGCTCCGAAGCCGGCAGCGCCGGGCGCGACACCCGCGGCCTCATCCGCCAGCACCAGTTCGAAAAGGTCGAGCTCGTCGCCATAACTACCGCCGACCAGGCCGAAGCCGAACACGAGCGCATGACCCGCGCCGCCGAAACCATCCTCGAGCGCCTCGGGCTGCCGTATCGCCGGATGCTGCTCTGCACCGGCGACATGGGTTTCACGGCGCAGAAAACCTACGACCTCGAGGTCTGGCTCCCCGGCCAGGGCGCGTACCGCGAGATCAGCAGCATCTCCAACTGCGGCGACTTCCAGGGCCGCCGCATGGCCGCCCGCACCAGGAAACGCGGCGAAAAAGGCACGACAGGCTTCGTCCACACCTTGAACGGCTCCGGCCTCGCCGTCGGCCGCACGCTTGTGGCTGTCATCGAAAACTACCAGCAACCCGACGGCAGCGTCCGCATCCCGCAGGTCCTCCACAACTACATGGGCGGCATCACGGTCCTCACGCCGGCCTGACCTTACTTTAATTCGTCACCCCAACTCGCCACCCCAATTTTTAATCGTCACCCCGGCGAAGGCCGGGGCCCATCTCCCGCCCTCTCAATCCGCGCCCACACGCCCCCCGCCACAGCGCGCGCCCCCACGAAAGCCCCCGAACCATGCGAATTCTCGTCACCAACGACGACGGCATTTCTGCCCCCGGCCTCGTCGCCCTCGAAGCCATCGCCGCCGAGCTCTCCGACGACGTCTGGGTCGTCGCCCCCGCCGAGGAACAGTCCGGCGCTGGCCACAGCCTCACCCTCTCCCAGCCCGTCCGCATCCGCGAAATCAGCCCCAGGCGCTACAGCGTCCGCGGCACCCCCACCGACTGCGTCATGCTGGCGCTCGGCGCCGTCATGAAGGATCACAAGCCCGACCTGATCCTGTCGGGCGTCAACCGCGGCGGCAACCTCGCGGAGGACGTCACCTATTCGGGCACCGTCTCCGCCGCGATGGAAGGCTGCCTCGCCGGCATCCGCTCGATCGCGCTCAGCCAGGTCATGTCGAACTACACGATGGGCATGGAGGACTTCTCCACCGCCGCCACCCACGGCGCCGCCATCATCCGCCTTGTCCAGACCGTCGACTGGCCCGCCGGCGTGCTCGTCAACATCAACTTCCCGCCGGTCGCCGCCGACGCCATCAAGGGCGTCCGTGTCACCCAGCAGGGCTTTCGCGATTACGGCAACATCAGCCTCGTCGAACGCATCGACCCGCGCGGCTTCCCTTATTACTGGCACGGCTTCGGCAAGGAAAACCTCATCCCCGGCCACGACACCGACCTGAAGGCGATGCACGAGGCGATGATCTCGGTCACCCCGCTCCATCTCGACATGACGCACTACCAGACCATGGCCGCCCTCAAGGCCGTCCTCGCCCCCCTCGCCGAAATCTGACCTTCTCTCCCTCCCCCCTGCGGGGAGGGCGACTCGGCGCCTCCGCCGAGCGGGGTGGGGGTCCAATCAAGCAAAAAAAGGGCGGCAGGGTCACCCCCGCCGCCCTTTCTCATTTCAGTTCCCGCAAGTTCAGGCAGCAGGCACCCGCGAACGGCGGCGCATCGAGAAACCGACGAGCCCGAACCCTGTCACCAGCATCGCCCAGATGCCGGGCTCGGGAACGGTCGCGTTGACCTCCGGTGCCGGATCCGACGAGAACTGGCCGCTGGCGACAGCCTTGAAGGTCCGCAGCGCGCCGTTGGTGGTGCGCGCGAACCGCGACGTCACAGCCGTCAGCGCCTGGGCACGATCGAGGAGCGCGTCAGGCGCGAAGGTCAGGAAATCCGAGGTGTAGCTGATCGTCGAACCATTGGTGCCCGAGGCGAACGAGGCGCCCGAAGTGCCGTTGATGTTGCCGAGGATCGAACCACCCGAGAAGCTGCCCGACAACAGGTTCGAACCGGCTGCATAGAAGGTGGTGATATAGCCGGGACCGCTGATCGTGATGTCCTGGGTGGTCACGAACGAGAAGTTTGCGCTGAGGCCAGCCTGCGTGAACGCACCGGTCGACGAAACCGGGCTGAACGGCGCGATGGTCGCATCGAGCGTGTACAGCGCGCTGATGTTGGTGATGAACGGCGCCAGCGAGGCCTGCAGGAAGCTGAAGTTGACCAGGACTGATCCGGCCGTGGTGTGCGATGGTGCGGAGATCGTATAATAACGAGCGTCCGAGGTCCGCGCTGGATTGGTGCCCGAATTGACGAAGCGGACATTGGCACCGCCAACGGCAGTATAGGTCGCGAACGTCTCGACAACGGCATTTGCCGGCGCCACGGCCGCGAGCATCGATCCGGCAACCACCGCGATCACTGTCAAAGTCTTCATGCTGCTCATTTATCGAATCCCTTGGAACTACCTGAAATTTGCCTGGCTCACTCGGCGCCACGCCCTGTCTCTGAAAGACTGCAAGGAACGTGCCAATCGTCTCGAAACTGTTAACCTGTTGGACTCGTTACGGCGGCTAACATGACGGTCCTGTTAAGTGTAAGATAATCCGACACTTTCGAGGCATCGTTCGTTTCACTTCCGTTTTGCAATGCCAGTTTTCGCGACCTACCACCCTAAAACATGACACATTGGCAATGTCTACCGATAGCCCCGGCCGGCCGCGCCGCCGGCGAATATTTGCCACCGCGCCGTCCTGCTCCGCCATTGGCGACCCGCGGGCTTTACACTAGGACCGGCAGCAATGAGCCCGCGCCGCCTCCCTTGCGCCCCCGTGCCCGGTATCCTGCTCGGCGCGCTGCTGGCGCTCGGCGCCTGTGCCGGCGACAAGCGCGACGCTGCCAGATCGCCCGCCCCGCCCAAGACCGCCACCAAGGCTGCCGCCCCCGCCAGACCCGCCTGGCAGGCCCGCAGGGTCGTCCCCGACGCGATCGTCACCCCGCAGGGCCGGCTTCACACCGTCAAGTCCGGCGAGACCGGCATCTCGATCGCCCGGGCTTATGGCGTCAGCTGGGAAGGCGTCGCCGCATCCAACAGGCTCAAGCCGCCGTATGTCCTCGAAGTCGGCGACAAGCTGCTGCTGCCCAGCGCCCGCCAGGCCGCCGCGCAAGTCGCCGCGATGAGCCTCGAAGACCGCGCCAAGGCCTTCGACCTGACCATCGACGACATCGTCACCGGCGGCGAACCCGCCGAACGACCCGCCACATACCCGCCAAATCCCAAACCCGGGGCAATACCGGCCGGCCAACGCCCCGCCACATCCCCACAACGCACCGCCAGCCTGCCCGCAATCCCCGCAAATCCCCGCGCTAATGGCGAATCCCTGTTCCACTGGCCGGTCGACGGCCGCATCGTCTCGGGGTTCGGCGCCAAGCCCGGCGGCCGTTTCAACGACGGCGTCAACCTCAAGGCCTCGGCCGGCAGCCCGGTCCGCGCCGCCGCCGACGGGGTGGTCGCCTATGCCGGCGACGCCATCCCCGGCTTCGGCAACCTCGTCCTCGTCAAGCACGCCGGCGACTATGTCACCGCCTATGCCCATAACGAAAATCTGCTGGTAACCCGCGGAAAACGTGTCTCCCAAGGCGATGTCCTCGCCCGCGTCGGCAGCACGGGCGCCGTCACCGAGCCCCAGGTCCATTTCGAAATCCGCAAGGGCCGCACCCCCATCGATCCCGTAAAGGTCATAGGCGGACGGTGACTCGCGCCGCATTCTAGCCTATGGCGCCCGCGATGACCCTCACCCTCGATACCGCACCCCGCGTCGGCATGGTGTCGCTCGGCTGCCCCAAGGCACTCGTCGACAGCGAACGCATTCTCACCCAGCTCCGCGCCGATGGCTATGCGCTGTCCGCCGACTATGCCGGCGCCGACGTTGTCATTGTAAACACGTGCGGATTCCTCGACAGCGCCAAGGCCGAAAGCCTCGACGCGATCGGCGAAGCTATGGCCGAAAACGGCCAAGTGATCGTCACCGGCTGCCTCGGCCACGAAGCCGACGCCATCCGCGCCCGCTTCCCCGCCATCCTCGCCGTCACCGGACCGCAGCAATATGAAGCCGTCGTCGACGCCGTCCGCCTCGCCGCCCCACCGGTAAAATCGGCCTATCTCGACCTCATTCCCGACGCCGGGCTGAAACTGACCCCCCGCCACTACAGCTACCTCAAGATCTCCGAGGGCTGCGACCACCGCTGCGCCTTCTGCATCATCCCCAGCCTGCGCGGCGACCTCGCCAGCCGCCCCCCCGCCGCCATCTTGCGCGAAGCCGAAGCTCTCGTCCGCAACGGCTCGAAGGAACTGCTTGTTATCGCCCAGGATACTTCGGCATACGGCGTCGACCTCCGCCACGCCGTCTCCACCCTCGGCGGGCGCCCCCTACGCGCCCACATCACCGACCTGTCGCGCGAACTTGGGCTCCTCGGCGCCTGGGTCCGCCTCCACTATATCTACCCCTACCCGCACGTCGACCAGCTCATCGGGCTCATGTCCGAAGGCCTGCTCCTGCCCTATCTCGACATCCCTTTCCAGCACGCCAGCCCGACCGTCCTGCGCGCCATGCGCCGCCCCGCCAATGATTCCAAGGTCCTCGATCGCATCCACAAATGGCGCGCCGAGGTCCCGGATCTCGCGCTGCGCAGCACCTTCGTCGTCGGCTTCCCCGGCGAAACCGAAGCTGATTTTCAGTATCTGATCGACTGGCTCGGCCACGCCCAGATCGACCGCGCCGGCTGCTTCAAATACGAAGCCGTCGCCGGCGCCGCCGCCAACGCTTTGCCCGGCGCTGTCCCCGAGGACGTCAAGGAATCCCGCTGGCACCGCTTCATGGCCGCCCAGTCGGCCATCTCGGAAGAACGCCTCGCCGCCAAGGTCGGCCGTGACCTCGACGTGCTCATCGACGCCGTCGACGAAGACGGCGGCGCGTCGGGCCGCAGCAAATATGACGCCCCCGAAATCGACGGCGAAGTCCATCTCCGCGACGCCGGCGGCATCAGCGTCGGCGACATCGTCCGCGTCCGCATCGAGGAGTCCGACGAAGCCGACCTCTTCGGCGTGCCGGTCTAGGCGGCGATTCAAGCTTCCGCTACACCAAGGCGATGACCGACTTCCCCGCGCTGCTGATTGCCGACGACGGCGGCCCCGCCAAAACCCTGACCCTGCTTGCCGCAGCCGGACTCGACGACTGGCTGTGCAGCCAGAGCGAGCGCACCCGCACCTTCGTCGCCGCCCAAGGCTTCAAGGCCCAACCCGGGGAGACCGCGCTGCTGCCCGGCGATCAGCCTGGCGACTGGTCGGCCCTCGCCGGTGTCGAAGCCGATCTCAACCCGTGGAGCCTCGCCGCCGCCGCCAGCCGCCTCGTCCCCGGCCGTTACCGTCCCTCCGGTCCAATCGGTGCCGCCACCCTTGGTTGGCTGCTCGCCCAGCACCGCTTCACCCGCTACCGCAAAGCCAGCGGCGACACCGGCCCGCGCATCCTGCTGACCAGCGAACCCGCCGCCATCACCGAAGCCGTGCGGATCGCCGAGGCCACCGCCCTTGTCCGCGACCTCGTCGATACCCCTGCCGCCGATCTCGGTCCCGGCGAACTCGCCGCCGCTATCGAGGCCGAAGCCCGGATTTTCGGCGCCATCGTTACCATAACCAAGGGCGAGGCCCTGCTCGCCGCCAACTTCCCTGCCGTCCACGCGGTAGGACGAGCGGCTTCCCGCGCTCCCCGCCTGATCGACATGCACTGGGGCGACCCTGCCCACCCCCGCGTCACTCTCGTAGGCAAGGGCGTTACCTTCGATTCCGGCGGCCTCAACATAAAGCCCGGCGGCGGCATGGCAGCAATGAAAAAGGACATGGGAGGCGCTGCGCATGCCTTGGCGCTTGCCCGTCTCGTCATGCAGGCCAACATGCCCGTTCGCCTGCGACTCATTGTCCCGGCCGTCGAAAACAGCATCTCCGCCGACGCCATGCGTCCGGGTGATATTCTCCACACCCGCGCTGGCAAAACCGTCGAAGTCACCAACACCGACGCCGAGGGTCGTCTGATCCTGGCCGATGCCCTTGCGCTCGCCGCCGAGGAGAATCCGGCTCTTGTCATCGACTTCGCGACGCTTACCGGTGCCGCCCGCGCGGCGCTCGGCCCGCAACTACCGGCTTTTTTCACCAACGACGAAGCCTTGGCCGTCGATTTCGCCGCCGCCGGCGCCCTTTCGGGCGATCCGCTCTGGCGACTGCCGCTCTGGGCCCCCTACGCCGACATGCTGAAATCAGGCATCGCCGATCTCAACAACGCCCCCGATGGCGGCTTTGCCGGAGCCATCACCGCGGCACTGTTCCTCCAAGCCTTTGTTCCTGAACGAATCACCTGGGCGCACTTCGACACGTTCGCCTGGAATCCGGCCCCTCGGCCCGGCCGACCCAAAGGCGGCGAAGCACTCGGACTGCGCGCGAGCTGGTTATTACTCCGTTCACGCTATTTGCCGCACGGCTCATAGCGCTCATGCAACGAAAACTGTTCCTGACTCGTTATTGCACTGATGGTGAAGAGCCCCCGCCTCCACCTGCCTCATGCGAACAGGAATCCCCAGGTGAATACCACTCCAGAATCACTAGCCCAGCTTGGCAACTGGCGCGGTGCGTTATTGCGCTACGTCCAGTCCGGCCAACCCGATCTGACAAACCGTCAAATGGCACTCCTCCTCGTCGCCGGCCAGGAACCCGGACCGCATACGGTCCGCGGCCTCGCCGCACGTCTGGCGGTATCCAAGCCGGTCGTCACCCGGGCCCTCAACAGCCTGACCGGCCTTGGTCTGGTCGAACGCCGCCGCGACGAGCGCGATCGCCGCAGCGTCTTTGTCGACCTGACGACGGAAGGCGAAGAATTCCTCGTCGATTTCGCCGAAATGATCACGGCTGATGCCCCAGGGGGAACGGCCTGAGCTTCTTATGGCGCGGCTGACAGGGCCGCGCCCCATTCTCGATCCGCGGCGTAACATCGTCCGGTCGGACCTGATCGATATCGCGCTCGCCGGCGACGTCGCGGCAGCATCCTATGTCGCGCCCGCCGCGATGCAGTGCGCGGTGCCGCGTGCCGCGATGCGCGCCCGCGCCGATATCCATGCTGTCGCTGTATCGGAACTCCTTTTCGGCGAGATGTACGACGTCTTCGAAACGACCGCCGGCTGGTCCTTCGGGCGCAGCCCCGACCGCTACGCCGGCTGGGTGCGATCGGAAACGCTGGCTGAAGCCGGAATGCCGCCCGTCCACCGGGTCACCGCCGCCACCGCACCGGTGTTCGAAACCCCCGACATAAAATCCGCCGTGCTCGCGGAGCTGCCCTTTGGCGCGCATATCGCCGGCGCACCCGGCGACCGCTTTATCGAATTGGCCAGCGGCGGCTTCGTCCACAATCGCCACATCGATCACCCGCCCCATAGCGTCATCGCCGCTGCCCGCGTGTTCACCGGCGCGCCCTATCTATGGGGCGGCCGCACCCCCGCCGGCGTCGATTGCTCGGGCCTTGTCCAGGCCGCACTGGCCGCCTGCGGGGTCGCCGCCCCCCGCGACTCCGACCAGCAGCGCAGCGAACTCGGCCGCCCGGTCGACTACGCCGACCGCGCCGCCGGCGATCTGGTTTTTTTCCCGGGCCACGTCGGCATCCTCACCGGCTTCGACACGCTGTTCCACGCCAACGCCTTCTGGATGACCACCCTCGAGGAACCTCTAGCCGACGTCATCCAGCGCCTGCACGAAAGCGGCATCGAGCAGCCCGTAACAGCCGTCCGCCGGGTATAGCGATCACCAGTTCCAACTTGTCGTCCCGGGCTTGACCCGGGACACAGTTGCTTCTCGCAGCCGGTCGCGGCCACCGGAAAATCCTATGGCTTGACGAACTTCAACGTCATCCGGTCGCTCTCGCCGATCGCCGCATACTTGGCCTTGGTCGCCTCACCCTCGGCAAAATTGGGCGGCAGCGTCCACACGCCCTTGGGATAATCCTTGGTATCCTTGGGATTGGCGTTGATCTCCGACGACCCGACATATTTGAATCCCGCCGCCTCGGCCATCTTGCGCACATACGACGTCTTCATATAGCCGCTGTCCTTCATCGCCGCATCCGGCGTCGTCTCGGCCATGCGATGCTCGACGATACCGAGTGTGCCACCCTTCTTCAGCGCCGTGAAGAATGCCTTGAAGGCCTCGGGAGTCCCACCCGCCATGTACCAGTTGTGGACGTTGCGAAAACTCACCACGGCATCGGCGCTGCCGGCGGGAGCGATGTCATAGGCACCCTTCCCGAACGCTGTCACCTTGACGTTGGCATAGGCCGGATCGGCCGCCAGCTTTGCCTTGAACTTGGCAACGCCGGCGGCAGCACGTTCGCTCGCCGCCGGATCGTTGTGCGCCGCGTACAGCGTGCCCTTCGACCCCAGGCCCGGCGCCAGGATCTCGGTGTACCAGCCGCCCGACGGCGAAATCTCGACGACCGTCTGGCCCGGCTTGATGCCGAAGAACGCCAGCGTCTCCGCCGGATGACGATATTGGTCGCGGGCCTTGTTGGCCTCGGACCGCTGCGGCCCGGCAATCGCCGCATCGAACGGCGCGGCGGCAACGGGCGCTGCCACGACAATGGCGGCTACGGCTGCAAAAAGGCTCTGGCGCAACATGATCGTCTCCCATGAACCGCTTGGCTGCGGCTTGTGATGAACTCGCCGCAAGACTAGCCCAGCGTGATGGACTCGCAAACCACATTCGCACTGCTCGCAGCGGGGCTGGCACTCGCCATTGCCGCCAGCCTGGGTGACCGCGCCCGCCGCCGCGCGCCACTGGCCTGGCATGCCCATCTGCCGTGGAATGCCGCCATCTTCACCGGCGCCGCGATCGCGCTGGTCGCCGCCGTCCACATCGTCACGCTGATCCGCCAGGGCTCTATCTGAGGAATGGCGCCGCGACCTCGGCCGGCACGCGCACCGCCCGCCCCGACGCCTTGTCGACCAGCGCCCAGATCGTCGCCGCCCTGACCCGCACCCGGCCGTCGGCGCCGCAAACCTCGACATAGCGATCGAAGCGCGCCCCTTTCGGCGTCCCCACCCAGGTCGTCAGCGTCACCGTCTCCCCGACCAGCACCGGTCGCAGATAGTCGATCTCGTGGCGCGTCACGACCCAGATATAGCGCTCGATATCCTCCGCCCGCGCCGTCGCCCACCAATGCGCCGTCGCCGCATCCTGGACCCAGCGCAGATACACCGTGTTGTTGACGTGCCCAAGCTCGTCGATATCCGACGCGGTCGCCGTTACCTCGATCGAAAATCCCGTGCGGTCACTTCCCGGCGGCATCGAACGCCGCCAGGATAAAGGCATATTCCTCAGCCGTCTCCTCGAGTGCCGCGAAGCGCCCCGACTTGCCGCCATGCCCGGCGCCCATGTTGGTCTTGAGCAACAGGATAGCGTCCCCCGTCTTGGTCGCGCGCAGCTTCGCAGTCCATTTCGCCGGCTCCCAATACGTCACCCGCGGATCGTTGAGCCCCGCCGTGATCAGCAGCGGCGGATAATCTTGGCGCTTCACATTGTCGTACGGGCTATAGCCCTTGAGCAGGTCGAACGCCGCCTTGTCGGTAATCGGGTTGCCCCACTCCGGCCATTCCCCCGGCGTCAGCGGCAGCGTGTCGTCGAGCATCGTGTTGAGCACGTCGACGAACGGCACATGCGCCGCCACCGCGCGCCACAGCCCGGGGTCACTGTTGACCACCGCCCCCATCAGCTCGCCGCCCGCTGACCCGCCGCTGGCCGAGATATTGCCCTCGCGCGCCCAGCCGGCCTTCGCCAAACCCTTCGCCGCATCGACGAAATCGTTGAAGCTGTTGCTGCGCTTCTCGAGCTTGCCGTCGAGATACCATTGATAACCCATGTCGTCGCCGCCGCGGATATGCGCGATCGCAAACGCCATGCCGCGATCGAGCAAACTCAACCGGTTCGCCGAAAAGCTCGGCGGCATCGCGATTCCATACGCCCCATAACCGTAAAGATGGACCTTGCCCGAGCCATCCCTTGGAAAGCCCTTTTTATAGACGACCGACACCGGCACCCGCGCCCCGTCGCGCGCCGTCACCATCAACCGCTCGGTCGCATACTGGCTGGCGTCATACCCCGACGGCACCTGCTGGACCTTGCGCGTCACCAGCTTGCCCGCCGCAACGTCGTAATCGAATACCGTCGCCGGCGTCACCATCGAGCTGTAGTTGAGCCGCAGCAACGGCGCATCCGGCTCGGGGTTCACCCCCATCGAAACCGTGTACGACGCCTCGCCGAACGGCACCGCGATCTCGCTGCCATCGTCCCGCCGCAGCCGCACCTGCTCCAACCCGTCGCGCCGTGCCTCGATCGCCAAATACGACGCAAACGGCGTGAACCCGGTGATATAGTCCCGGTCCGACCCGGCGATCAGCCCGCGCCACTCGCCCGGTGCCGTCAGGCTCGCCGTCGCCATCCGGAAATTGGGATGCGTATCATTGGCGCGCACGAACAAGGTATCGCCGCACACATCGACGTCATAGGTCACCCCCGCCTTCCGCGCCCGCACCAGCACCGGCGTCGCCGCCGGATCACCCGCCGGCACCAGCCGGATCTCGCTCGTGACATTGTCGGCGGTCGAGATAACTAGCCAGCGCCGGTCCTGGCTCGTCCCGACATCGACCCCGAACCCGATGTCCGCAGTCTCCTCGTAAAGCACCCGGTCGTCGCCGCTATCCCCCAGCTTGTGCAGCCGCACCCGGACCCGCCGCCAGTTGTCGTTGACCTCCACCCACGCCAGCGCCTTCGAATCCGCCGTCCACTCCGGCACCCCGACGCTCTTGCTCGTCACCGTCTCCAGATCCCTGCCCGTGGCAATATCGCGCACCTTCAGCACGAACCGCTCGTCCCCCGACGTATCGGCAGCATAGGCCAGCAGCCTGCCATCCGGGCTGACACTCGTCCCCGCCAGCCGGAAATAATCCTTGCCCTCGGCCAACGCAGGCTCGCTCAGGATCACCTGCTCGGCACCGCCCTTCACCGGCCGCCGCAGCCACGTCCGGTATTGCGCCCCCGGCTCGAACTTCCACCAATATTCGAACCCGCCGTCCTTGACCGGCACGCTGGCATCGTCCTGCTTGACGCGCCCCTTCAGCTCCTCGAAAATCGCCCCCGTAAGCCCCTTCAAAGGCGCCATATTGGCCTCGAAGTAGGCGTTCTCCGCTTTCACATAATCAAGCACATCCTTGTCGTCGACGACCGGATAACCGGCGTCCCGTAACCAGTGATACGGGTCGCTGATCGTCTCCCCGTGCCACGTCGAACGATGCGGCCGCACAGCGGCAACCGGCGGCTTCAGGCTGGGATCGGCTTTCATCTTGGCTTCCGTAATTGTCGGCAGGGTGGCCGCGGCGATTACCGCGCACAGAAAATGGCGAAACATCCCGGCTCCCGCAGGTGCTGGCGCGGCAAACTTCACCGGCCTATGTTGAGCCCTGCAACCTAGAACGAGTAATGCATATGTCCACCATCAAGGACCGCCTCGCCGCCCTCGCCGCGCAATTGGCCGGCGACCGGCTCAGCGGTTTCGTCATCCCGCTGACCGATGAACATATGAGCGAATATGTCGGCGCCTATGCCCAGCGCCTCGAATGGCTGACCGGGTTCGCCGGCTCGGCCGGATCCGCCGCCGTCCTCGGCCAGAAGGCGGCGATCTTCACCGATGGCCGCTACACGCTCCAGGTCCGCGACCAGGTTCCCGGCGACCTGTTCGAATACCAGGACGTGCCCAAGACCAGCGCCGCCGCATGGCTCGCCGATCACGCTGCCGCCGGCGACCGCATCGGCTACGACCCTTGGCTCCACACGCGCGGCTGGGCCGACGCCACCGCCAAGCTCCTTGCTGCCAAGAACGCCGAGCTCGTCCCGGTCGCCGTCAACCCGATCGACAGCATCTGGGCCGGCCGCCCCGCCCCCAGCACCGCCGCGCTCGAAATCCACGCCGACGACAACGCCGGCCGCACCGCGGCGCAAAAACGCGAAGACGTCGCCGCCTGGCTCAAGGTGCACGGTGCCAGCGCCGTCGTCATCACCGCGCTCGATTCGATCGCCTGGCTGCTCAACATCCGCGGCCGCGACGTCGACCGCACCCCCGTCGCGCTCGCCTTCGCCATCGTCCACGCCGACGCCTCGGTCGACCTGTTCACCGCCCCCCACAAGCTCACCCCCGAAGTCCGCGCCCATCTCGGTCCCCAGGTCCGCCCCCAGGACCGCAACGCCTTCGACGACGCGCTCGGCGGCTTTTCCGGCAAGACCGTCGCCGCCGACCCCAGCAGCGCCGTCGCCGCCGTCTTCGCCGCCCTCACCAGCGGCGGCGCCACCATCCTCGAGGCGCGCGATCCCTGTGTCCTCCCCAAGGCCATCAAGAACGCCGTGGAGATAAACGGCACCACGACAGCCCACCGCCGCGACGGCGCCGCCCTCACCCGCTTCCTCCACTGGTTCGACGGCGAAGCTGCGAAAGGCCAGCTCACCGAGCTATCGGCAGCCGCAAGACTTCGCCAGTTCCGCGACCAGACCAACGTCCTCGAGGACCTCAGCTTCGACACCATCTCCGCCACCGGCGCCAATGGTGCCAGCCCGCACTACCGCGTCTCCGAAGCCTCCAGCCTGCCGATAACCTCGGGTTCGATCTATCTCGTCGATTCGGGCGGGCAATACCGCGACGGCACCACCGACGTCACCCGCACCATGGCGGTCGGCACGCCCACCGCGGAAATGAAGGACCGCTTCACCCGCGTCCTCAAGGGTCATATCGCCCTCGCCCGCGCCGTCTTCCCCGCCGGCACCCGCGGCGTTCAACTCGATTCGCTCGCCCGGCAATTCCTCTGGGAGGTTGGCCTCGATTACGCCCATGGCACCGGCCACGGCGTCGGCAGCTACCTCGCCGTCCACGAGGGCCCGCAGCGCATCGCCGCCGCCTGGAGCAGCCAGCCCGGCAACGACGAACCCCTGCAAGCCGGCATGATCCTCTCGAACGAGCCCGGCTATTACAAGACCGGCGAATACGGCATCCGCATCGAGAACCTCGTCCTCGTCGAACCCCGCAGCGTCCCCGGCGCCGAAAAGGACCTCCTCGGCTTCCGCGAACTCACCCTCGCCCCGATCGACCGCAACCTTATCGACACCGGCCTGCTGACCGAAACCGAACGCAAATGGCTCAACACCTACCACGCCCGCGTCATCGCAGAGATCGGCCCCCAGCTCGACGACCCCACCCGCACCTGGCTAGAAACCGCCGCCGCCCCAATCTGACTTCCTAACTCCCCTCCCTTCTTCAAGGGAGGGGCTGGGGGTGGGTGATTCTGCCCCGCACGCCAAACCCAGCCGCCATAGCCAAAACCACCACAGGGAGACCCCAGCCATGATCAAGAACTTCGCCATCGCCATCGCCCTCACCGCCGGTGCCGCCGCCGCCATCGCCGCCGTCAACTCGACCGCCCCCGCCGCCCCCAACACCCCCGGCACCGCCTATGACTTCACCATGCAGACCATCGACGGCAAGCCGATGCCGTTTGCCCAGTACAAGGGCAAGGTCCTGCTCGTCGTCAACACCGCCAGCTTCTGCGGCTTCACCCCGCAATACGAGGGGCTGCAAAAGCTCCAGGACAGCTACAAGGCCAAGGGTTTCACCGTCATCGGCGTGCCCTCGAACGACTTCGAGCAGGAATCGGCCTCGAACGCCGAGATCAAGACCTTTTGCGAATCGAAATTCGGCATCAAGTTCCCGCTCACCGAAAAGAGCGTCGTCAGGGGCGCCGATGCCGTGCCTTTCTACCGCTGGGCCGCCACCACACTCGGCGGCGACAAGACCCCCAAGTGGAACTTCCACAAATATCTCGTCGGCCGCGACGGCAAGCTCATCGCCGCCTTCGGCTCCAAATCCGCGCCGATGTCCACCGAAGTCACCACCGCCGTAACCGCAGCTCTCGCCGCCAAGGGCTAGCCCTTACTTCCCCCCTCCCTACTTCTAGGGAGGGGTCGGGGGTGGGCAAGTCTTAACCCGCCCCCTGCTTCCCAGGTGGCTCCCCAGCCGCCCGATCCCTTGCCTTGCGCTTCGCCAGATTCGCCCGCAGCGCCGCCGCCAGCCGCGCCTGCCGCACCGATTCGGCATCCGAAATCACATCCTTGGTCATGTCGACCACCTAAACCACTCCGGAGTTTCTTGACACCCCGCCCCCCCTCGCCCATAGGCCCGGTCCTTCGCCGGAATGCTGTCGTAGCTCAGTGGTAGAGCGCATCCTTGGTAAGGCTGAGGTCGGGAGTTCAATCCTCCCCGACAGCACCACCGGCGAAGATTTCCCATTCAACCGGCAGCCGACAGCTGCAGATTCGTGACGTTGCGCGGTACACCGCACGAGTGCCGAAAACTGTCGGCCTGGTTTACACTATTGAAAGCTCTTGCACGGCTGTTCAGAACGATTCCAGACGCTTGCCCGTCTGGCACGGAACTTGCTTAAGTGTTTGGTAACTCTATCGTCAGAAATCCAGATACATGCGCCTGCTCACTGTAATCGCTCCTGCCTTGGTCGCCACCTCGCTCACCTTCTCGGCCGGCGCCATGGCTGCACAGACCGTCCAGATCACCGGCCTCTACAACACCGGCGTCGATGCCCTCGGGTCGCCGATCGCCGACAACGCCGTCGATGCCCATTGGTCGCTGACGGCAGCGCCCGTCGGCTACACGCTCGGCAACACCTATGCCGCGCCCGTCAACGGCGTGTTTCCCGTCAACGGCCCATGGCTGTCTAACACCGCCGTCTCGCGTTGGCTGACGCCGACCGACAGCGCCGCGAACCACGCTCCGGGCCAATACAGCTACACCCTCAGCTTCGTCGTCACCCCGTCGCAGCTTGCCAGCACCGGTTTTTTCACCGGGCGTCTTGCTGCCGATAATTCGGTGACCTCGATCCTGCTCAACCAGACCGCGCTGACCGTTCCCGGCGGCACCAACTTCAATGTCTGGAGCAACTTTGGCACCACCTCGGGCTTCGTCGCCGGCCTCAACACGCTGACGATCAACACCCTGAACGACGCCGGCAGCAGCGGCAACCCGACCGGGCTGCGTCTCGAGTTCCTGTCGAGCGGCATCACCGACTCGGTTCCCGAGCCAGCAACCTGGGCGATGCTCGTCATCGGCTTCGGCCTCGTCGGCGCCAGCCTGCGTCGCCGCAAGGCCGTCCTCGCCGCCTGATCCGCACCACGCCGACAAAAAAGGGGCCCGGCGCACACCGGGCCCCTTTTTTGCGCCATTTACGCCCGAAAAGGACCCGTAGCGACGGCATACGCTGCCAATCAGCACCGCAGTGCCGCGAGTACCGAATTTCCAGCCGGACAGCCACCATGTCGCAGGCCGCCGCCCGGGCAACCCGCCCGCGCAGCGCTGGCAAAGCGCCGGCAATCGCGGTAAGGCAGCCCCGACACGCGTTTTTCGCAAAGGTATCCACCATGGGCTCGTTCAGCCTCGTTCATTGGGCCGTCCTGATCATCGTCGTCATGCTGCTGTTCGGTCGCGGCCGCATCTCCGACCTGATGGGCGATTTCGCCAAGGGCATCACCAGCTTCAAGAAGGGCCTCGCCGAGGGCGAAACCCCGCCGGCTGCAGCCCCGGCACCGCCGCCCCAGATTAGCCCGCAGGTCACCAATGCTGCCACGACACCCGTGACCCCCGCAACCGACGAAGTCCGGCGCTAAACCGCCCGCCACAGGGCAACACCATGTTCGGCATCGACTCTACGGAACTGGCGATCATCGCGCTGGTGGCTTTGCTCGTCATCGGGCCAAGGGACCTGCCGCGCGTCATGCGCATGGTCGGCAACTGGCTCGCCAAGGGCCGCGCCATGACCCGCCACGTCCGCGCCGGTTTCGACACGATGATGCGCGAAGCCGAACTCGAGGAAATGCAAAAGGCCTGGGCGGCACAGAACGAAGCCATCATGAAGGCCAGCGCCCTGCCCGACCTGGGGCTCTCGGATCCGCTCGCCCAGCTTGGAGCGTCCGATCCGCTCGCCCTCGACGACTGGTCCGCCCCGCCGCCGTCGACACCGACGCCGGAAACCATCGACGTGGCCGCGCAAACGCCGGCCGCGCTTGCGGCACCGGATGCTGCCCAGCCGAAAAAAGCCCGCACCAAGGCCAGTCCAGGTCCCGATGCGCCGCCAAGGGCACCCCGCAAGCGCGCCCCCAAGCCTGATCCCGCCGAAACCGCGCGGACCGGATCATGACCGACGAAACCGCCGATATCGATGCCAGCAAGGCGCCGCTACTCGATCATCTCATCGAACTTCGCGGGCGGCTGCTCAAATGCGTCATCGCCTTTGCGCTCTGCTTTGCGCTGACCTTTTCATTCGCCAGCCGCATCTTCGGCTTCCTCGTCCAGCCGCTCGTCCATGCCTATGGCGACGGCGTCGTCGGCAAGCTCATCTACACCAAGCTCTACGAGGCGTTTTTCGTCGAGATCAAGGTCGCTGCCTTCGCGGCGCTCTGCCTCGCCTTCCCGATCATCGCCAACCAGCTCTGGGCGTTTGTCGCCCCCGGCCTCTACAAGCGCGAAAAGCGCGCGTTCCTGCCGTTCCTGCTCGCCACGCCGATCCTGTTCACCATGGGGGCGTCACTGGCCTATTTCTTCGTCATGCCGGCAGCGTTCCGGTTCTTCCTCGGCTTTCAATCCTCGTCAGAAGTCACCGGCATCACCCAGGAAGCCTTGCCGGCGATGGGCGAATATCTCAGCCTTGTCATGAACATGATCCTCGGCTTCGGCGTGGCGTTCCTGCTGCCGGTCCTGCTCATGTTGCTCGAACGCGCCGGCATCGTCACCCGCACCCAATTGAAGGCCGGCCGCCGCTACGCCATCGTCGGCGCCTTCGCCATCGCCGCGGTACTGACACCGCCCGATATCTGGTCGCAGTTCGCCTTGGCGATCCCGCTGATCCTGCTCTACGAAATCTCGATTATCAGCATCTGGCTGACCGAACGCCGCCGCGCCGCTGCATCGAACGGCGCCCGGCAACCGGCGGAATAGCCCCCTAGTCCTTGACGGTCCGCGCCGTCTCGCTGACGGCCTTGCCCGCCGAGCTCAAATCCCGCCCGGCACCCTCGATCGTATTGCAACCAGCCAACAGCCCCAGCAACGCAATCGCGGCAATCACATTCAACTTCTGCATTCCGGGCTCCCTGTATCCGCCTCAGGCATAGCCTAGCCCATCGCCCGCCGAAACCCCGCTTCCAGCCCGCGACGCCGGCTCTCAACCGTCACCCCGGCTCTCAACCGTCACCCCGGCTCTCAACCGTCACCCCGGCCCTCCATCGTCACCCCGGCCCTCCATCGTCACCCCGGCCCTCCATCGTCACCCCGGCCCTCCATCGTCACCCCGGCGAAGGCCGGGGCCCATCTCCCGAACCGGCAAGACAGACCCCGTCACACCCCCTAGTTCTTGACGTCCCGTGCCGTCTCCGAAACCGCCTTGCCCGCCGAATTGACGTCCTTGCCGGCGCCTTCGACAGTGTTGCAGGCCGAAACGGCCAGGCCGGCGAACACGGCGGCAGCGAGTATGATGGACTTGCGCATGATAATCTCCCGATCGACTGGCCCGTTGGCCTGATCGTGAAACCCCGCCCGACCTGCCAAGTTCCGCGCAGGTGACAGACCCGCCGCGCGCTGGCATCACCGCACCGTGTTCTTCGATCTTCCCCCCGCCGCCGCCCCCGCCGACCTTGCCGCGTTGCTGCCGGCCGGGCTCGGTGCGCCCCTCGTCACCGCCGCGGCCACCGCCTGGGCCCATGCCCCGTTCCTCAAGGGCCTGATCCGCGGCCGCGGTCCGGTGCTCGCCGTCCTCGCTGCGCAAGGACCCGAAGCCGCCTTCAGCGCCGCCATGGCGCACGCCGCTGACCCGGTCACCGACGTCAAGGAACGCCTGCGCCAAGCCCGCGGCGCCGTCGCGCTCACCGCCGCGCTCGCCGACCTCGCCGGGCTATGGTCGCTCGAGCGCGTCACCGCCGCGCTGTCGGATTTCGCCGACGCCAGCATCGATATCGCCATCGGCGCGGCGCTGGCCGAACGCGGCGCTCCCAACCGCGGCCTCACCGCGCTGGCACTGGGCAAGCTCGGCAGCCACGAGCTCAACTATTCCTCCGACGTCGACCTGATCTTCGTCCACGACCCCGACCTGATCCCGCGCCGCCCGCACGAGGAACCCGGCGAGGCCGCCGTCCGCATCGCCAAGCGCGCCGTCGCCCTGCTCGCCGACCTGACCGCCGACGGCTATGTCCACCGCGTCGACCTGCGCCTGCGCCCGGCCAGCGAAATCACGCCGATCACCATCCCCGTTGCCGCCGCCGAACATTATTACCAGTCCGAAGCCCTGACCTGGGAACGTGTCGCCTTCATTCGCGCCCGCGCCTGCGCCGGCGACTTGGCGCTCGGCCAGGGCCTGCTCGACCGTATCCGGCCGTTCGTCTGGCGCCGCAGCCTCGACTGGACCGCCGTCCGCGACATCCAGGCAGTATCTTTGCGAATCCGCGACCATTTCGAAGCCGGCCAGGCCATCGGTCCCGGCTATGATCTCAAGCGCGGCCGCGGCGGCATCCGCGAGATCGAGTTCTTCACCCAGATCCACCAGCTTATCTGGGGCGGCCGCACCCTTGCGCTGCGGGCCCCCGCCACCCTCGACGGCCTCGCCGCCCTTGCTGCGGCCGATCGCATCGACGCCGGCGAAGCCGCCACTCTGGCGAGCAGCTACCGCGCGCTGCGGACGCTCGAACACCGCCTCCAGATGCGCCGCGACGAACAGACGCACATGGTCCCCAAACTCGCCGCAGACCGCGTCGCCGTCGCTGCCTTGTCCGGCGCCCGGGACTGGGCGACGCTGCAACGAGGCCTCGTCGCAGCGACTGTCCCTGTCGCTACCGCCTATGACCGGCTGATTGCCGCCGCCGTACCTGAAACCACCTCCATACCAGCCGACGCCGCCCCCTGGCTGAAGCAGAACCACCCCAAAATCGCCCGCTTTATCCTGCCGCTCATCGTCCGCTGGCGCACCGCCAACCTCCGCGCATTGCGCAGCGAAGCCGCCCGGATCGCCTTCGAAGCCGTCCTTCCCGATCTCATCGCCGGCATCGCCGCCGCCGCCGAACCCGCCGTCGCCGCAACCCGCCTCGACACGTTTCTCGCCGCCTTGCCGCAAGGCGCCCAATTCTTCGCACTGCTCCACGCCAACCCCCGCCTGATCGCATTGCTCGGTCATCTCCTCGGCGTCGCCCCCGTCCTCGCCGACGCCCTCGCCCGCGAACCGGCGCTGTTCGACGTCATGCTCGCCCCCGACGCCTTCGACATGCTGCCCAACCCCGGCGCCCTTACCGCCGAACTCACTGCTTTCATTGGCCCCGCCCCTGACCTCGAGGACCTTCTCGACCGCGTCCGCCGCTGGACCGGCGAGCGTCGCTTCCAACTCGGCGCCCAGCTTATCGAGGGCCGCACCGACCCCCTTGTCGCCGGCCGCTCGCTGTCCGACCTCGCCGACGCCGCCCTCGCCGTCGTCATCCCCGCCGTCGCCGCCGACTTCGCCCGCAGCCACGGCACTATCCAGGGCGGCGAACCCGTCGTCCTCGCCCTAGGCCGCTACGGCGGCCGTGCCCTCACCCACGCCTCCGACCTCGACCTAATCTACCTGTTCACCGGCAGCCACGAAGCCATCTCCGACGGGCCCCGCCCCCTCGCCGCAACGCTGTATTTCAATCGCCTCGCCGCCCGGCTCACCGCGGCGCTGTCGGTCCCCACCGCCGCCGGCGCGCTGTATGAAGTCGACACGCGCCTGCGCCCCTGGGGCGCCAAGGGCATGCTCGCCCTCTCGGTCGACAGCTTCGCCCGCTACCAGGCCGACGACGCCGACAATTGGGAACATATGGCGCTCACCCGCGCCCGCGTCGTCGGCGACTGCCCTGCCGCCGACGCCGCCGTCGCCGCCACCCTGGCCCGCCCGCGCGATCCCGAGACCCTGCGCCGCGCCGTCCTCGAAATGCGCGCCGACATCGCCCGCGCCAAGCCTGCCAAGGGCCAGTTCGACGTGAAACTATCGCCTGGCGGTCTCGTCGATCTCGAATTTACGGTGCATTTTCTGCAACTAAGCGAACAGATCGGCCTCGGCCCTGATCTCGGACAGGCCATCGACATGCTCACCGCCGCCGGCCACCTGCCGCCCGGCCTCGCCACCGCGCACGACCTGCTCACCCGCTTTCTCGTCCTGCTCCGCCTCGTCGCCGCCGGCACGCAATGCCCCGCCAGCTTCACCCCCGCCATCGAAGCCGTCCTCGCCCGCGGCCTCGGCGCCGCCTCCTTTGCCGAAGCCACCGAACAACTGGCGCTTGCCAAAACCGCCATCCGCCAGGCCTTCAACGACACCCTCGCCGCCAAAAGGACCTGACCATGCCGCAACCCCAACCCGGCGACCTCGCCCCCGACTTCACCATCGCCGGCGAGACCGCCCCCATCGCGCTCGGCGATTTTGCCGGCAGAAAGCTCGTCCTTTATTTCTACCCCAAGGACGACACCCCCGGCTGCACCACCGAAAGCAAGGACTTCTCCGCCCACGCCGCCGACTTCGCCGCCGCCGACGCACTGGTCCTCGGCATCTCGCGCGACACGGCCGCCAAGCACGCCAAATTCCGCGCCAAACATGACCTCACTATCGCGCTGGGTGCCGATACGGACGGCGCCGTCACCGACAGCTACGGCGTCTGGATCGAGAAAAGTCTTTATGGCCGCAAGTACTTGGGCATCGAGCGCGCGACCTTCCTGATCGGCCGCGACGGCCGGATCGCCCGTGTCTGGAACAAGGTGAAGGTCGCCAGTCACGCCGCCGAAGTCCTCGCTGCGGCGCAAAACCTCGCCTGAATCCCAGATTCGGCATGGCGGCTGTCGATTCGAACCGCGCCAATTACGCGCATCGGATGCAATTGTTGCGGCATGAACTTCATATTTACAGTGACATTGCTCAACTCATCGTGTCGCCGCACCGCCTCGCCCGCCGCCTCGCTATCTCCGCTTGCCCCCCCCGGCGCCACCTGTTTGATTGGCCTGGCAGCGGGGGCATCGTCCGTCGCAGCAGAGTAAGGCGTTGATGTTTGTATCCGAGTCCACCGGCGTAATTCCGGATCGCAGTAACGTTCAAGACAAAGTCATCGGGGGTTTCAAGGCAGTGCCGAAACTGAAACTGGCCTGGCTCGGGCTAGCGCAGGGTATCGCTCGCGCTCTCCCCGCGCATCAATTCACTTGGCACCACGGCAATGGTCAGTCGACCGTCAAAATGGGGACACAAGCGCAAGTCATGGCTATCGGATCCGCAGTAATCGTCGCAGGCTGGCTCGGCATCGCCACCTCGTCGATGCTCTCAGGCAACCAGACCGACGTCGCCCTTGCCGCCAAGCAGGCCGAACTGGCCCGCATGCAGAACCAGCTGCAGGCGATGCGTTCCGAAACCGCCGCGCTGAAAGGCGATGTCGCCGCCCGCGCCCAGGCACTCGAGTCGCGCCAGGCCTTCCTCGCCGCGCTGCTCTCCGACAAACCCGACATGGCAAAGCTCGCTCGCATGTTGCCGCGCAAATCGAGCGGCAGCGAGTACGCCATGCTCAACAGCCTCGTCGCTCCCGTCGTCGCCAAGGTAAAGCGCGGCGCCAAGGCCAAGCTGGTCGCCCCCGTCGCGATCGCCAGCGCCGAGCTCAACGAGCCGTTCAACAAGCTCGAAAGCCAGCAGCTCGCTTTTGTCGACAAGGCCACCGGTGCAGCCGAAGCCAAGTTGCGCGATACCCAGGCTCTTATCCGCCGCCTCGGCCTCGATCCGTCGCGCTTCGTCAAGTCGAGCGACTGGAACGGGAACAGCATCGGCGTCGGCGGTCCCTTCATCCCCGTCACCATGGATGCCGAACCCCGCTTCAAGGACCTGCTGCTCAGCTGGAAGAAGCTCGACACGCTTCAGGCCGCAGTCTCGTCGATCCCGGCATTCATGCCGGTCAAGGACTATCGCTACACCTCGGGCTATGGCGCTCGCTACGATCCGTTCAACGGTCGCGGCGCCATGCACGCCGGCGTCGACATGGCCGGCGCCATGGGCGAACCGATCTACGCCTCCGCCGACGGCGTCGTCCTCCAGGCCGGCCGCAACAACGGCTATGGCAACCTCGTCGAGCTGTCGCACGGCAAGGGCATCGACACCCGCTACGGCCATTTGTCGAAGATTACCGTCACCGCCGGCGATCGCGTCAAGCAGGGCCAGGTCATCGGCCACATGGGCTCGACCGGCCGCTCGACCGGCACCCACCTCCATTTCGAAGTCCGCGTCGATGGCCAGGCCGTCAACCCGCGCCCGTTCCTCGATGCTTCGTCGTTCATGCTCGCAGCTCAGGGCGATGCCGGCCGCAACACGCCGCAGGATTTCGGCCCCATCCTCGAAGACGACGTTGTCACTGCTTCGGCGAATGCGCCGCGCATGACGCCGATCCGTTCGCTCCGCTAGGCGTCGTGCGGGTGTCCCCGGACGCACCGTTGCGTCCCCGCTCCCCGCACCCTACATTGCACCCATGGATATCGCCCCCCGCCTGATGCCCGCTGCCGCCGCCCGCGTCGCGGTGATTGCCGCGCGCCAGGGCAAGCCCGGCCTCAAGCTCCGCCTTGCCGTCGATGGCGGCGGCTGTGCCGGCTTCCAGTACAAGTTCGGCCTTGAAGCCGATGCAGCCCCCGACGACCTCGCCGTCGAAACCGATGGCGTCACCATGTTGATCGATCCTGACACATTGCCCTTCGTCGCCGGCGCCGAAGTCGATTACGTCGAAAAGATTGGCGCTGCCGCGTTCGAGGTTCGCAATCCCAACGCCGCCTCGGGCTGCGGTTGCGGCTCCAGCTTCTCGGTCTGACTGACTAAATAGGCGCCGCCTCTTCCCGCCGGCGCCATCTTCCGGCAAACCACGCCGATGCGCATCGCCACCTACAACATCAACGGCACCAACGCCCGGCTGCCGCGCCTTCTCGAATGGCTGGCGGAATACAAGCCCGACATCGCCTGCCTGCAGGAAATCAAGATCCAGACCGAAAACTTCCCGGTCGAAACCCTGAACGCCGCCGGCTATCATTGCCTCGTCCATGGCCAGAAAGGCTTCAACGGCGTCGCGATCCTCAGCCGCGAACCGGCGACCGAAACCCAGCGCGGCCTGCCCGGCGACGATCTCGACGACCATTCGCGCTATCTCGAGGCCGAAGTCGCCGGTGTCCGCGTTGCCAGCATCTATTTGCCCAATGGCAACCCGCAGCCCGGCCCCAAGTTTGACTACAAACTCGCCTGGTTCGATCGCCTCGCTGTCCATGCTGCGACCCTGTTGGACAGAGCCCAGCCGGTCATCCTTGCCGGCGACTATAATGTCGTGCCCCATGACGACGACATCTGGTCGCCTATCGCCCTCGCCGGCGACGCCCTCATGCAGCCCGAAAGCCGCGCCGCGTATCGCCGGCTCCTGTGGGCGGGCTGGACCGACGCCGTCCGCAGCATCCACCCGAACGGCCGCATCTGGACCTTCTGGGACTATCAGGCGGGGGCCTGGCATCAGGACCACGGCTTTCGCATCGATCACCTGCTGCTGTCGCCCCTCGCTGCCGACCGTCTCGTCGATGCCGGCGTCGACAAGGCTGTCCGCGGCGAGGAAAAAGCCAGCGACCACGCCCCGACCTGGATCACCCTGCGCAGCTAATGCCTGCAGCCAGGCGGCTGTTGCCGCCTGGCAACGACCCGCGATATTCGACGCGTTACCTGCGCATCGCTAGTCCGCATCCCTCGGTCGAACTGTCGTTTCGATCCTATAGATTGCCTAGAATACGCCTATAATTTTCGCACAGGAGCGTTTGGGGAGACGGACCATGTGCGACAAGATCGAGCTGGAAGGTGTCCAAGTACCGGGCGATGGTCGCGGTGTCGCCGATCGACCCAGCGATCCGCTGTTTCCGATCATGCCCAAGGTGCTCGATGCGCTGCGAGCCCGTAACGCCGAACGCGCTGTCCGGGCCGAAGGCGCCCTCAGCGACGCGCCGGACCTGCGCGACGAATATGCCATCATCCTCGAATCGATCTGCGGCGCGGTCGATGATTCGCAGCCGGTCGAGCAATATAACGGCGGCCTTGGCGTCACCCAGCAATTTGTCGCCGACCACCAGCGCGCGGTCGGGCAAATCCAGTGGAATGCCAATCTCGGGGCGATCTTCACCAACCCCGGCAATGTTTCGGATGCGCGCTGGTGTTCGGGAACCTTGATCTCGAACGACCTGCTCCTGACAGCCGGGCACTGCTTCGACCAGACCGGCGGCAATTGGGAGCGGCCGCGCGTCAACGGCACCGCAAACATCATCTCGAGCGAGCAGATCGCCCAGAACATGCACGTCAATTTCAACTTCCAGGTCGATCCGTCGGGCAATATGCGGCCGGTCTCGGTCTTTCCGATCGTGGCGCTTGTCGAATATCGTCTCGGAGGACTCGATTTCGCCGTGCTCCGGCTCGGCGGCAACCCCGGCGCGACTTGGGGACAATCGGCGATCTCGACCACCGACGCCGCCGTCGGCGACATGGTCTGCATCATGGGCCACCCCGCCGGCGTACCCAAGCGAGTCGAGGCCGGGCCGGCGCTCGCCCCATCTGGCAGCCAGATCCGCTACGACGACATCGACACCCAAGGTGGCAATTCGGGGTCGGGCGTGCTGCGCGCCAGCGACGGCCGGCTGGTCGGGGTGCACACCAATGGCGGTTGCGGACCGCAAAGCCCGGCCGATGCCAACTTCAATTTCGGCCAGCGGATCAGCGCGCTGATCGCGGCATCGCCGACGCTGCGGACACTGACACGCCCGGGCGGGACGACGACGGCATTGGCACAGGACGTCGCCGCCACCCTTAAGGGCAACGACGACGTCATCGGCACCAGCCTCGCACGCGACGTCGTAACGCTGCGTGCCAACGATCAGATCGCGACGATCTCGATCCTCGACCGGGGTGGCACCCTCAAGTTCCGCGACGACATCAAAAGTCCGGTGCTGGACAAGAATCCGGCGACCGACATCATCAAGCGCTTCGGTTCCGATGGTCCGCTCGTCCCCGACCCCCGCGGTCCGCTGGTCAATCCGCAGCTCGGCAATCTCCAGCGGCCGTTTGTCCTGTCGACGCCGCACCACAGCATGGCCTGGACCGGCGAGGCGACGGCGACGCCGCAACTGGCGGAATACGAAGCCGCACTGGCGCAGCTCGCCGAAACCATCGTCCAGTACCAGCAGGCGCTGGAATCGCTCGATGCCGACTACCAGCAACTCCTTGCCGAATATGAGCAGGTTGCCGGCAACACCGGCGGCCAACCGGGCTGACGGCGTTGCCCAGTCCCATCCTCGTCATCAGTCACACCCACGACATCCACGCGATCGAGGTGCTCGGTCACCTCGCGCGGCGGGGCGCGGACGCCGTGCTGTTCGACACCGGGCGATTGCCGCGCGAAACCCGGCTGACGATCGCGCACGATCCGCTGCACGACTGGCGCGGCGCGGCGCAGTTCGACGGGCGCACGCTCGACATGGCTGCGATCCGCGCCGTCTGGTGGCGGCGACCGCAGCCTTTCGCGGTGCACGCCGAACTGGGCGGGCCCGCCGACCAGGGGTTCGCCGTCGCCGAGACCCACGCAGCCGTCAGCGGCCTCTGGTCGCTGCTGGACGCCCGCTGGATCAACGATCCCGATGCCGACGACCGTGCCGCGCGCAAGGCCTGGCAGTTGAAACTGGCGCGGCAGACGGGCCTGCGGATCCCACGGACCTGCATGACCAACGACCCCGACGCCGCCCGCGCCTTCATCGCCGCCGAGCCCGGCCGGGTCATCTACAAGGCCTTCTCCGCGACCGAGCAATTGTGGCGCGAGACCCGCGTGCTGAACGCCGACGAGGCGGTCGGGCTCGATGCGGTGCGCTATGCCCCGGTCATATTTCAGGAATTTATCGCCGGCACCTGCGACCTCCGCGTGACCATCGTCGGTAGCCAAGTCTTTGCCGCGTCCATCACCGCCAGTGCCGGCGCCTATGAATATGATTTTCGCGTCTCAATGGGCGATGTCGCGATCGCCGCCCATGACCTGCCGGCGCCGATCGAACGCGCCTTGCTGGCGCTCATGGCGGCGCTCGGGCTGGTCTATGGTGCGATCGATCTGCGCCTGACGCCCGGCGGCGACTATGTATTTCTCGAGATCAACCCGGCCGGGCAATGGCTGTTCGTCGAGCACGTCACCGGCCAGCCGATCGGGGCCGCGATCGCCGACGTCCTAGTCGGCTGGGCAGTCTGAAACATATCGAGGATCGCGCGATGGCGACGAATGACATGGCCCAGGATCTCGACGTGAAGCAGGCGGCGCTCGATGTCGCTATCGGTGCCGCCGAGCGGTGGCAGGCGCGCGCCGGGGTCCGCGAAGATCGGGCGCGCGCGCTGGGCGAGGGCCGTTACCTCGACGCCGACTCGCCCGACCGCGTTGCCGCCCGGATCAACCGGCTGGCGGCGGGCGCGCGCCGGGCCGGCCTGTCGCCAACGATGGCGGCCGAAACCCTGGCGCCAACCGCGATGGGTGATCCACCGGCATCGCCCGCCGCGCCGCCGGTGACACCCCAGGACCTGACCAGCAAATCGGTCATCGACCAGCGCATGATCGTCGAGGAAGCGCTGATCGGCGTCCAGAATTTCCTGTCGATCGAGTTCCTCGAGCGCGGCGTCGTGGCGGCTCGCACCGTCGGCTGCGTCGTCTTTCGGAGCGGTGGCGGGCCGCGCGCGCTCGGCAGCGGCTTCCTCGTTGCGCCCGGCATCCTGCTGACCAACAACCATGTCCTGCCCCGCCCCGACCGGGCCGACGGCTGTTCGATCCAGATGGACTATGTCAACGACTTCGGGCCGGGATTGCTACCGCAGCTTTACCAGCTCGAACCCGATCGCATCTTCGTCACCGACAAGGACTTGGACTATACCTTGGTCGCCGTGGCCGCGGTGTCGGATCGCGGCAAGCCGATTGCCGACTATGGCTGGAATCCGCTCGACGGCGGCTTCGGCAAGATCACCACCCTGCCCGAGGATTTCCTCAACATCGTCCAGCACCCGCTCGGCCGCCGCAAGGAAGTCGTCCTGCGCGACAACCGGATCCTCGACCTCAGGACGAGTGCCACCGAAACGGCGGCGGCGGCAATGACGCCGTTCATCCACTACGAGGCCGACACCGAACACGGCTCGTCGGGGTCACCGGTGTTCAACGACCAATGGGAGGTGGTAGCGCTCCACCACATGGGCGTTCCGCAGACCGACGCGGAGGGCCGCTTTCTCAACAAGGCCGGCGGGGTGTGGGACCGGACGGCCGAACCGCTCGAATCGATCGCGTGGGTCGGCAACGAAGGGATACGCGTTTCCAGCCTCGTCACTGCCTTCACTTCGCTCCAGCTGCAGGGCGAGGCTCGCACCTTGCTGGCGCTGGTCCTCGCCGGTGCCGGCCCGGGCTCCGCCAATGCCGCAGCGACGATCGCGCCCGCCGCTGCGCACCCCGCGGGATCGAATGAGTCGAGCCTGGTCGGGGAAGCCCCGCCAGAAGCTGATGCTCAAGCAACCGGCATCGTGCTGGCCGCGGAAAATATGAGCTTCGAGATACCGCTGCGGGTCACGATCGCCTTCGGCAACGGCCGGGGCATCGGAACCCCGGCACCGGTCGAGCGCAGCCCGGAAGCGACCGAGCCCATGACACCGGCGGCGAGCTTTGCCGGCCGGGATGGCTATCGGCCCGACTTCCTCGGCGTGGCAGTGCCGCTGCCGGTGATCAAGCCGCGCCCGGTATTTGGCACCCCGCTGCCGCTGACGCTGCCGCCGCTGACGGGCAACCCTTGCGAACTTCGCTATGCGCGCTACTCGGTCATCATGAACGCCAGGCGGCGGCTGGCCTATCTGTCGGCGGCGAACGTCGACTTTGCAGCGATCACTGCGCCGCGGTCGAACAGTGACAAATGGGCACGCGACGGCCGCATCCCGGCAGCGATGCAGGTCGGCAACGACTATTATTTAAAGAACGACTACGACAAGGGCCATCTGACCAGGCGCGCCGACGCTGCGTGGGGCGCGACATTGACGGAAGCCGTCGCCGCGAACGCCGACACTTTCCATTACACCAACGCTGCTCCCCAGCATAAATTCTTCAATCAATCCGACGCCTTCACGCACCAGCATCTGAAACTCTGGGGCGATCTCGAAGACTTCATCGCCGCGCAAGGACAGCAGCAGCGGACCCGGCTGACGATCTTCAACGGCCCGATCTTCGCTGGCAACGACAAGCCTTTGAAGGACATCCTGGTCCCCCGCGCCTTTTTCAAGATCGTCGTCTGGCACGACGACGGCGAGGCCGAGGCCGGCGCGGTCGGCTTCGTTCTCGAACAATCCGACCTGATCGCCCGCCTGCCCGAGGAAGCGATCGACGCGGGTGAGTTCAGGCTGCGCCAGCGCCTGATCTCGGCCATCCAAACGACGGTCGATCTCGACTTCGGCGAACTGGCGCGGCTGGATCGACTTGCCGGCGCACCGACCGATCGGCTGCATGAAGTTATCGGCGCCAGTGGTGACCGACCCATCGAGGCGCTTACCGACATTATCTGCTAGCTTCATGCCGCTTCGGCACGGCGACTTCCGCTCTCGCTGATCCCGCCCGAAACCATCCTGGACCGGTCGACGCAGGATCCGCTGTGAAGGCCATGCGCAGTCTTCTCGGGGCAGCGCTCCAGTTTCGTGTTTTCGTTCCGACAATTAGCCGCGCCAGCTCCATGTCATTATGGTTGCGCACTTATTTCCGTGAAAAAGAAGCAATCGTCGAGGGTCCATCGTGATGAACCTATGTCGTGCAGGCGAGTTGAGACGAGGCGGAATAGCCACGTCAGGAGATTCACATGAGCGATAACGACAAGAGCGCGTTCGGTTTCGACGATCCCAATCGTGGTCCGCTCGACCGTGCCGCGAATGCCCTTGGCGGGCATGACGATCCCAATCGCGGTCCGCTCGACCGTGCCGCCAATGCCCTTGGCGGGCATGATGATCCCAATCGCGGTCCGCTCGACCGTGCCGCCAAGGCCCTTGGCGGGCATGACGATCCCAATCGCGGTCCGCTCGATCGTGCCGCCAATGCCTTGACCGGCGGTACGGGCGGCGTCTCGGCGGCGGTTGGCAACGGCTCCGAACAGGCGTCCCGCAGCGCCGGCGTCATCTCTGCCGTATTCGACAGCAATGCCGAGGCGGAACGGGCCGTTGCAGAGCTTCGTGAAATGGGCGTCGACAATGGCGCCCTGTCGCTCATCGCACAGTCCAAGGGGACGATGACGACGCGCGAAGGCGGCGGCGAGATCACCGATGAAGAGCATTCGAACCTGCTCCGCGGCATCCTCGGCGGCGGCGCTCTCGGCGCCGGCCTCGGCATCGCCGCGCTTGCCATCCCCGGTGTCGGTCCGCTCGCGGCTCTTGGCGCGATCGCCGCATCGGCTGTCCCCGAAGCCATGGCGCTCGGTGCAGTCGTCGGCGCCGCTGCCGGCACATTCAACGAAGCGCTGAAGAAGCACGGCGTCAGCGATGACGATTCGGCCTATTACGGCGACCGGCTCAAGAGCGGCGGCGTCCTGGTGACAGTGAACGACACTGGCATCGATCGCCAGCTTGCCCAGGACGTTCTCTACAGGAACGGCGGTCACTCGGCTTCGCACGCGCGCACTTCGACGATGTAGCGTGCGCTTCTCGGACATTGGTTGGAACGATATCAGCGTCCGGACACCTGCATGCCCCGCTTATTCGGGCGGGGCATGCCTGTTCTCGCGGCGTCCAAACGTCGAGGATGCTGGAAGCGCAATGACACGAATTGCCCATCTCTCCGACCTCCATTTCGGCGCGAACGACGCGAAGATCGTTGCCGCTACCGAGGCATGGCTCCAGAAACGCCGGCCGGATCTCGTGATCATCAGCGGTGATTTCACGCAGCGCGCCCGCATTTCCCAGTTTCGCGAAGCTTCGGCCTACATCAACCGTCTGCAGTCGGCCGGCCTCAAGGTCCTGGCCATCCCGGGCAATCACGACGTACCATTATACGACGTCGTTCGCCGGTTCGCAGCGCCGCTCGATCGCTACAAGCGCTTCATCACCAACGACCTCACCCCCTGGTTCGAGGATGACGACGTCGCCGTGCTGGGCATCAACACCGCGCGTTCGCTGACCATCAAGGACGGCCGGATCAATCATCGGCAGATCGACCTGATGCAGGAGCGGTTCGGCGCCGTGTCCGACCAGAAAACCCGCATCCTCGTCACTCACCATCCGCTTTTCGCCATGCCGATCGGAACGGGGGCCGAACTCTCGGAAGCCGTCGGGCGTCACGAGGATGCCGTGGCCGGCGCGTGCAAGGCCGGCGTGCATATCGCCCTGGCCGGCCACTTCCACCGTACTTATGCAAGGTCTGCAAGCGACATGGCCGAGAACGTCGGGACGGCGCTTGTCATCCAGGCCGGTACGGCAACATCGACGCGGCTGCGCAACGACGAGCCGCAAAGTTTCAACTGGCTGCACGTCGAGCGCCGGGACCGCATTTCGCTCCAGGTCATCGCGTGGAACGGTGCCAGCTTCGGCGACCGTGCCGAAGCCGTTTTCGCTTTCAATGGCAAGATCTGGCGCACCGGAGACACGCCTGAAGTCGAGCGCTTGAAAACCAGGCACATCGGCGCCCACCCAGGTTGATCCCACAGCCAGCCACACGCCACTATCGCGCCGCTCGCGCGTTACGCCTTGGTATCGAACGGGGGGTCGTGTGCCAAACATAGTCGGCGGCAAGCTGGACATGACAAGATCGGCGGCGGTTCGTCCTGTCGGTCGTCGGCGAGGAGCACCGTCGGGGCTCGATGCGCTGGTGCCCTGGCTGATTGCCGCACTTGCCACGACAGCGCTGTATTTCGGCAAGTCCGTCCTCATCCCGATCATCCTGGCCGGGCTGGTATCGTTCCTGCTTGCACCGGTCGCAGGACTTTTCCGGCGTATCGGCCTGCCGCGGGGCCTTGCGGTCTTATGTGCTGTCCTGCTCGCGCTTGCCAGCTTCGGTGCGGTGACGGCCGTCGTTGTCGGCCAAGCGGCAACGCTGGGCAAGGACGCTCCAGTGTACGTCCAGCGCGTCGGCGACAAAGTCCAGGATGTTCGATCCGAACTGACCCGGCGCTTCGACTTTCTGCTCAACGAAAGCGCCGCCAAACGAGCCACGACGTCACGCAGTCGCCGCAATGGCCTGCCGCCGCCGACTGCCAGCGGCGCTTTGCCGGTAGAGATTCAGGCCCCGCCACTGACCGCAACCGAAGAGCTGAAGACGTTCGTGCTTCCGGCCCTTGCACCACTCGAGACGACCCTGATCGTGCTGATCGTGACCATTTTCATCCTGCTGCAAAAGGAGGATTTGCGCGACCGCATGATCCGCCTCATGGGCACCACCGACCTGCACCGCACGACCGTCGCGCTCGATGACGGTGCCAAGCGTCTCAGCCGGTATTTCCTGTCACAATTTGCCATCAACAGTGCCTTCGGGGCCATCGTCTGGGGCGGGCTGTACATGCTCGACGTGCCAGCACCCGGCTTATGGGGCATCCTGGCAGGCCTTTTGCGCTTCGTGCCCTATGTCGGCAGCATCATCGCGGCAATCGGTCCGCTCGCACTCGCTGCCGCCGTCGATCCGGGCTGGGACCTGGTCATCTATGTCGCGCTGCTGTTCCTGATACTCGAACCGTTCACTGGTTATGTCGTCGAGCCGCTCCTGTACGGCCATTCGACCGGGCTCTCGCCCGTTTCGGTGGTCGTTGCAGCGCTGTTCTGGACGTGGATCTGGGGCCCGGTGGGACTGGTACTCTCGATGCCCCTGACACTGACACTGGTCGTACTCGGTCACCACATTCCCGCCTTTGCGGTATTCGATATTCTTCTTGGCAATCGACCGGCGCTTTCGCCTGCCGAGACTTTTTACCAGCGCGTACTCGCCAATCACCCGGACGAGGCGGTTGATCACGCCAATGTCTTGCTCCAGACCACGACGCTTGCGACTTATTATGATGATGTCGTGCTTGGCGCTCTTCGCATGGCAGCAGCCGATGTCGACCGCGGGGCGGTCGAACGGTCGGCGTTGCACGCGGTCTGCGAAGCAACGCTGGAGGTTCTCGCATCGCTTGAAGATCGTGAAACCGTTTCGGCGTATCTGCCGGCTCTCGATGACACGACCAACTGCACCGATATCGTCTGCATGCCAGGACGCGGACCGCTCGACGTGGTGGTGAGCAAGATGGTTGTGCAATTGCTTCGCGATGCCGGACACAGTGTTTCCGAACAGTCGCGTGATCGCCTGCCGGGCCGCGATACGTCGACGCTGGAATTGGGATCGACCAGGATCCTGTGTCTTCTTGGACTGTTCGACCAGCGCGCCACGACACGCATCCAGCCGATCACCCAGCGAATGCAGCAACAATTCCCAGGCATCATGGTGCTGCTTGGTGTCCGGCGCGGCGATGAAGACGGCGCGTCGGATATCGGTGAGCCGGCGGCTTTCCAGTCGCTTGCCGAACTATGCGCAAGCGTTTCCGAACCCGCCGGCACCGCACCTGTCTAGACTGGCATCCTGATTGCCGACCAGCGACAACGAAAGCGGTGCCGTTCGATCCGGTCAGAACCAGAAGCGAATGCCGGCGACAAGGCTGAAGCTGCTTGGCTCCTTGCCCACCGCGCGTGCGTACCGTGCCGTATCCCCAATGTCGCTCGCCCACTCGATGCCGATATAAGGTGCAAATTCGCGTTCGATTTCATAGCGCAGCCGCAGCCCGACCTCGACACTGCTCAAACCGGCACCGACACCGATCTCGGGGATGTCCTGCGCCGCGACGTCGATTTCGGCGCGAGGCTGGAGCACCAGGCGTTGCGTAATGCGCTGGTCGTAAAATCCCTCGATACGTCCAAGCAATTCACCTTTGGTCGACAGGAACAGCGCGCCGCCGGCCTTGAACCAATAGGGCGCAAGTCCCTCGATGCCCAGCACGGCAAAGGCGCGTTGCGGATCGGGACGGATATCGTAGCGAACGCCGGCCTGCAGGTTCCACCAGGGGTCAATGGCACGCGAGTACAGCGCCTGGACCTCGGCATTCTCGACCGAGCCGCGAACGTCGCCCTCGCCTTCGGATTTGAGGACGAAGCGATGAATGTCACCGCCGAACCAACCTTCGCCTTCCCAGCGATAACCGTCGGTCCCGCTTCGCGCCTGATATTCAGCAAGATTGAACAGGATCATCGAACCCTGAAAACCGCCATGTTCGCGGCGCAGACTGGCGCGCGATGCTGTCAGTGCCGCGGCGCCCCAGACCGCATCGGCGGCATGATCAATCGGCGGCGCGGGCGCCGGTGCCGTGCCGACCTCCTCGCCGGCCGGGCCAGCCGCGGGCTTCGCACCCATATCATGGCCGGCGTGGGGGTCGGCAACGGGCGTTTCCGGTGCCGGCTTCGCACCCATGTCGTGGCCGGCGTGCGGGTCGGCGGCGGCCGGCTGCTGCGCATTGATCGGCGCCGCGAACCCAATCGCGGCGATCGCAATCGCCAGGCGCTTCACGCCGCGTCCTCGTCCGCACGCACCGTAACCACCCGAAACATCCCGGCGTGCATGTGGAGCATCATGTGACAATGAAAGGCCCAGTCGCCGAGCGCATCGGCGGTCAGGTCGAACGCCACCTTGCCCCCGGGCAGCACGTTCACCGTGTGCTTGACCGGGCGATGCCCCTTTTCCCCCATCACCACCTCAAAAAAGTGGCCGTGGAGGTGGATCGGATGCGGCATCATCGTGTCGTTGATCAGATTGACCCGCACCCGCTCGTTGTGGCGAAACGCCAGCGGCTCCGCGCCTTCGCTGAACTTCACGCCGTCGAACGACCACATGTAGCGCTCCATGTTGGCCGTCAGGTGAATGTCGATCTCGCGCGAAGGGTTGCGCGGGTCGGGGTTGGGGTCGAGCGAGCGCAACTGGCTATAGGTCAGCACCCGGTGCGGCACGTCTTCGAGACCGGTCGGTCGTTCGGCTGTGCGATCCATCGGCATTGCCGCAAGGGTCGCGACACCGGGGCCCATCCTGACCTGCGGCGCCACCGACGGATCGGGCATCTTCATCGACCCCATATCGTGGCTCATGCCGGCCATGTCGTGGCCCGCCATCTCCATCCCCATGTCCTTCATCGTCAGCAGCGGGCGTGGCCGCCGCTCCGGAACCGGCGCAACCATTCCCAGCCGCGGCGCCAGCGTGGCGCGGACCATCCCCGACCGGTCGATGGATTCGGCGATGAAGCCATAGGCACGGTCCTCCGCCGGGCGGACGATGACGTCATAGGTCTCGGCGACGCCGATCTGGAACTCGTCGGTTTCGACAGGCCGCACCAGATTGCCGTCGGCGGCGACAATGGTCATCGCCAGGCCGGGCAGGCGGACGTTGAAATTGGTCATCGCGGCGGCGTTGACGATGCGCAGCCGCACCCGTTCACCCGGCGCAAACAACCCGGTCCAGTTCTCATCTGGACCATGACCATTGACGAGATAGGTGTAGATCGCGCCCGTGACGTCCGAAATGTCGGTCGGGTCCATGCGCATCTTGCCCCACATCCGCCGCTCGGCGGCCGACTGGTCCTTGCCGGTGAGCAGGCCGCCAAGCGTCTGCTTCTGGAAGTTGAAGTTGCCGCCGTTTTGCTTGAGCTTCTTCAGGATCGCGTGCGGGTGCATCGCACTCCAGTCGCTGAGCACCAGCACATGCTCGCGGTCGAAACCGACGCGATCGATGCCGGCCGGATCGATGACCATGGAGCCGAAATGCCCCATCGCCTCCTGCAGCCCCGAATGACTGTGATACCAATAGGTGCCGGACTGGCGGATCGGGAACTCATAGACAAAGGTCTCGCCAGGCTTGATCCCCGGAAAGCTGACGCCCGGCACGCCGTCATACTGGAACGGCAACAACAGCCCGTGCCAATGGATCGAGCTGTCCTCGGCGAGCGTGTTGGTAACCGAGATCCGGACATCCTGACCTTCCTTGAGCCGGATCAACGGCCCCGGCACCGTGCCGTTGACGGCGATCGCATGGCTCGTCCGGCCCCCGACGCGCAACGGCGCATGGCCGATACTCAACTTGATGTCGTTGCCCGTCAGCACGTCGATGGCGGAACCGAGCCCGTGCGTGCCGCTGCGCGCCCAAGCCGGCATCGCCGGCATCGCCGGAATCGCCAGGGCCCCTCCGAACATCGATGCAGTGCGCAGAAAATTACGGCGGTCGGTCAACGGCGTCATCATCGTCCTTGATGCCATGGCGGCGTCTCTGGCAATACGCGAGCCGCGCGTCTGGCCCTCATGGTTCAAGCCTGCGACTTTGTCGCACCCTGAGCGGCGAGCGAAGTCGCCAGCGCATTGCGCGCCCGGTAGATGCGCACCTCGACTGCCTTTTCACTGATGCCGAGCACGGCCGCGGCTTCCGCCTGCGACAGGCCATCGACGGCGGTCAGGATCAACGGCTCCTTCAGCCCCACCGGCAGCTGGGCCAGAGCCTGGACCGTGCGGCGCAGGGCGCGCGTGTCGTCGATTGCCGTCTCACCCGATGCCGCGTCGGCAGCGACCTTGTCGGCCGCCGACAGTGGCAGGGCAAAACCGAAGAACTGGCGGACCTTGCGGCGGCGGCCCCAATCCCGGCACTTGTTGAGCGCGATGCGATTGATCCAATGGCGGAACGACCGGCTGCCGTCATAACGACCGATGGCGGCAAAGGCGGCGACAAAGGTTTCCTGGACGACGTCGAGCGCTTCATCGCTATCGCCGACATGGCTGCGGACGAGCCGATAGACTGGATCGCGATAGCGTCGCAGCAACTCGCCATAAGATTGCTGGTGCCCGCCAATCGCCAGGCGCGCCAGCTCGCTGTCCGCAATTTCGCCGAGCCCCGGGCTCAACGCCGGGTCATTCGGCCGGCGCTGTCAAAGCCCTGACTGCTGCGGCATCGAACTTGCGCGCCTGATCGGGCGTGAGCACTTCGCGCATCCTGAAAACATGCTCGAGCGTCTCCTTCTGCAGCGTCCCCATGACCATGTGCGAGCGATCGACGGCCGCGGCGACGCCCGGGCCATAGCCATGCTCCGCCGTGATCGCGGCCGCAAGGCTGACGTTGTCGGCACGCATTGCCTGTTCGAGCGTGCGCTTGCGCGATGCGAATTGCTGTTCCAGCAGTTCGATGCGCTGCCGCTGGACCGCCGTCAGGTTCAACTTGTCGTGCAGCAGGGCATGCAATTCGGTCTCAGGCGGCGACAATTGCGTGACCAGCGCGCGCCCGATGACGACGCCGCCGAGCGCCGCGACGAATGCAACGAGCGCAACCACGACGAAGCGTCCGAAATTGCTCATCCCGAATTTGCCAGCAACGTCGATGGCGCAAGGCTCGCATCCCCCAGAAAACCTGCTGCCGTCCCTGCCGGCGTGACGCCTGCGGGCAGCATTGCCCCTCCGATCCCGATCCCGAGCGCCAACATGGCGGCAAGACCAAGCGCCGGGGCCGACGTCACGGCCGCGGCGCGGCGTTCCGCATCGATGCCCATCATCACATCGCCTTCCATGGTCGAAGTGCGCGCCGGCACGGACATGGTCCGCAATTGCGCCAGTGCCCGGTCAAGGTCGTCCATCGTGGTTCCTCCCAAATCAACCGTCAATACGCACGCTTTCGCGGCAACCCTCAACAGATCCATGAGGTCATTGCGCGACCCGCTTGTCCGGCGTCAAATCACCGGGAAACCCGAACCCGGAACATTGCCGGGGGCGTGACGTTCATCCGGAGGCAAGGGAGATGACACATGAATGGTGCCAGCCGGATGGAGACTGCAACACGGGCCGGGTTCGCCGCCCGTGGCCTCATGTACTTGCTGGTCGCGTTTCTGGCGCTCAGGTCCGGGCGAACCGAGGATGGCGCGGGCGCGCTGAAATTGCTCGATTCGGACGTCGGTCGGGCGGTGCTCGCAGTGATGGCGCTGGGGTTCCTCGCCTATGGCGTGTGGCGGCTGGCCGAGGCCGCGATCGACAGCGAAGGCCATGGCAGCAATGCCAAGGGATTGGCCGTGCGCGCAGGCGGCGCGGTGAGCGGGCTCATCCACTTGGGGCTGGGCGTCTATGCGGCGAAGCTGGCGGCGGGGCGGCCGGCCGAAAGCGGCGGTGCCGAGGGCGGCGCCGCAACGGCGCTGAGCCTGCCGGGCGGCGAGGGATTGCTGATGGTCGCCGCGGCGGCATTGCTGGCAACGGCGGTGGTCAATCTCTTGAAGGCGGTGAAAGGCGGCTTTCTCAAGCATCTTGACGCGCAGGCAGCAGGGCAGGCGTGGGTGAAATGGGTCGGGCGCGGTGGCTATGCGGCGCGCGGCGTGGTCTTCGCGATCATGGCGCTGTTCTTCTGGCGTGCGGCCCAGGCGGCGAGCGCAGCGCAGGCGGGCGGCATCGACGAGGCGCTGGACTGGCTGACGGGGTGGCCGCGGCTGCTGGTGGCGGCGGGGCTGGGACTCTTCGGAGTGTTCAGCCTGGTCGAAGCGCGGTACCGGCGGATCAATGACCCGCAGGTGTTGGCAAGGCTGCAGGGGGCAGGACGGCGCCTGGTATCGTAGAGCGCCTTCAGGACCTTGCTTCGAGTTCGAGAAAGTCTCGAACCGCCGGCCTTCCCTGTGCTTCTCGCTCACTGGTTTAACGGGAACCCACCTGTTTGGCGAAGGCCAGGAGCAACTCGGCCAGCCGAGCCGGCTGCTCCTGTTGGATCCAGGGGCCGGCGCCGTCGATGAGTTTGATATCGCGCAGTCGCGTTGTCGCTATCGTCCTCATCAAATCGAGCGCTCCCGGTGACACATAGGTCGCCCAATCGCTCTTGCCGCCAATGAACAGCGACGGGACGTCGATCGTCCGGCCCGAAAACAGTCGCAACCCGGCATTCAGGCCAGGATCGCTATGCACGCGGTAGGTCTGCAGCCCGCCCTGAAATCCGGTGCGACCATATTCCTAAGTATAAACAGCAAGTTCGGATTCGGTGAGCCATCGGCAACCCATGACGTCCGCAGCTGACGGTTCGAACGGGGCGACGTTCTCTGGCAGCGTTTTGCCGCGTTCCATGATGTAGTAGTTTGGCAATTGCGCGAACGCCTCGGCAGTCGGCGCTTGCAGGGGATGTGGCCTGTTGCCCGACCAGTCTGCACTCTCGACGTGGAAGAATGTCCGCAAAAACCTGTGCAGGCCTTGAGGTGGGTGGGACAGCTCATGGTTTGCCTCCGGCAGACTCAGATACTGCTGGTAGATCATCCTGGCCGGACTGAGCGCCGCCAGCGCCGCGGCCAGCTTGTGACCATCGGTGTTCGGCTGGACCGAAGATGCGCCGGTCTTGGCAGTATCGAACGAAAATGACGGGACGCCAGGAAACGGCGCACTCATCAACACCACGGAGGGAAAGACATCAGGCCGGGCCACCGCACAATAGGCCGCGACAGGTGAGCCGAAGTCATGCCCGACCAGCATCGCCGTCCGCCGATACCCAAGGGCCGACACCAGGGCGAGCGCGTCGCGCGTCATGTTCAGCAGACCAAAAGGCTCGAGCGGAGCATCATAGTCGTCCACCCAGCCGGTCGTGCGACCGAAACCCCGCTGGTCGGGCGCCACGACATGATAGCCGGCGTCGGCCAGAATGGGCATCACGTGACGCCAGCCATAGGCCAGATCCGGAAACCCATGCAGCAGCAGCGCAAGTGGCCGACCGGAGCGTTGGAACCCGGCTTCGAGAATGTGGACGTCGAGGCCATTTATCCCGCGGATCATGCGCGAGCGAACCTCCGCCGGCAGCGTGCCGATGCCATAGGGCGATACGGCCGAGGCAGGCCTGTCCTTCGCACTGGCAAGCGCCGGACGGGACGAGGCAGCAAGCAAGCCGGCCGCCCCTATCGTCAGGACTGAGCGCCGGGATGGCGATGGCGCAATCGAAAAGCCCGGCATCGTCTCATCCCCTTATATGGCGATCACCATAGTAGGGCGACCGCCATAGGCATGTCAAGCGGGACGTGTTAGTGAAGCAACATGCGCAAGACAGACGCCCGCGACCGAGCCATTGCCACCGCCACGCGATTGTTTCGCGGCCAGGGTTATACGGCGACCGGACTGACCCAGATCCTTGCCGAAAGTGGCGCGCCCAAGGGGTCGTTCTACTTTCATTTCCCGCGCGGCAAGGCGCAGCTCGCCGAAGAAGCGATCGACCAGTATGTTGCCGCCAGAATGGCCGTGCAGGCGGCAATTTCAGCAGATACGACCGGTGACGCCCTGATCTTCGTTCGCCGGCTCTTCGACACCTTCGCGGCAGAGATGGTCGCATCCGACTTCCAGTACGGATGCCTCATGCAGAACCTGGCAAATGAGCTGCCCGCGCTCGATGCCGAGCTGACCGCACGAGTAGCGCGCGGGTTCGTCGATTCAACCGAGATGATCGCAGCGCACTTCAGGGGCTGCGGGTTCGACACGGCGCGTGCGGCCGCTACTGCGGCTGCCTTGGTGGCCGCCCTCGAAGGCGCAAGAACGATTGCTCGGCTGGAACGTACGCCGGCTGTCTTTCTGGCACTGGCGGACGTAAGTGCGGAGCGGTGGACTTCGCGCGTGATCGAGGCCTGACCAAGCGTTCGGTCGAGGCGTCGAGGCGTGGCGGCGGCGGCGTGGCCAGCACTATGAGCAATGTGCGAAAACGCCGCCGAGGTTTTGGTCACGGCGGCGCAATTCTCCGAAAAGGATTCGCGGCGTCAGGCGGTAACAGCGAGCGCCTTGCGACGACGGGCGGCGGCGCCGACGAGACCAAAACCGACAATCATCATGCCCCATGTCGCAGGCTCAGGAACGCCGCCAACTGCATCGCCGACAAAGTTGTCGAGACTAAAGTGGCTCCCGGTAGCGTAATTACTCACCCCCTTGCCAAACCGGGCTGTCCGTGATTCATCCTTTCCATGAATCGCGAGGATCTTGAGGGGCTTACGAAACCTGAGTTGATTGATCTGGT
>NZ_BMJM01000014.1 GCF_014643455.1 Sandarakinorhabdus glacialis | reverse complement strand
ACCAGATCAATCAACTCAGGTTTCGTAAGCCCCTCAAGATCCTCGCGATTCATGGAAAGGATGAATCACGGACAGCCCGGTTTGGCAAGGGGGTGAGTAATTACGGCCACAGGGCCCGAACTCCATTCACGAGCCGCCAAAACAACAAAATGGGGTCTGGGGCCAAGGCCCCAGCCGCCGGAGGCCCTACCCCCTACCGCAACGAAAACACCGCCCCGAACATCCGCAGATACGCCAGCATCCCCCCGGCAGCCTCGCCCGACAGGCTGATCCACGTCCGCCGCGCGTCCGCAGGGTCGGTCTGCCGTTCGAACAGCCCGGCTTCGGTCAATGATCGTATCCACCGCAGCGCCGTCGTCGTCGGCACAGCAGCCGCAATGCACAGCGAGGAAACCGGCACCGTCTTGCTTTCCAGTCGTGCCGCCGTCAGGTCGAGCAGCATGTCCCAAGCGGGGTCGGCGAAGATCTCCGCAGGAAAAAACCGATTGCGATCGCGTCGAACCTTTAGCAGCCGCCGCACGAGTATGGCGTCGACGTGTTGGTCGGCTTCAGGTATGCGCCGCTGGGTTTCGGCGAGGTGCGCGAGAGCCTCGGCGATGCGGCTAGCTTCGACCGACAGCGCGTTGATGGTCCGCGCTGTACCGTCGGAGAATTCGCGAACCTGAAAGCCTGTCTGAGCAGTAACGCCAGCGAATACTGCAGTCATTGTCGCTGCGTCGTCCCCGGCAAAGACAAAGCCGTCGGCGGCATCGGCGAGTACCGGATCGACATCATCGCCATCTATCAACGAGAGTACAATCGGCACTCCCAATCGCGCCTGTTCATCCACAGAAAGCGCAGCCAGTTCGCCGCTATCCAACAGCAGGCACTCGTTGGCGACGGTTCCGGCATCCCGCATATTATCAAAGGATTGCCGGGTTATTTTCCAGCCAGGACCGGCTTCGGGACTATTGGCTTGATCGGCGCCAATACGTATTGAAGGTGTGTCACCTCCAGATTGGTTCCAATTGGCAGCATTAATGCGGGGTTCAGCAGTCATTTCGGCAACGGTTTCCTTCTACTTTATACTTACTCCCTCTAAAGTGAATCGCAAGCTACCGGAAGAAATCACCGATAGTAAGCGAAGTGTTAACACATGGTTTAACCTTTACCGGACCTTATAATGACGTTAATCCGCGACCTTGATAGTTCCACACTCGCGCATCTCGTTGGCAATACTGCCATTATGGCAGCCATCAGATCTGAAATCGAAAAGATCGCCGATACAAACGCGTCGGTGCTGATCACTGGTCCATCGGGCTCGGGCAAGGATGTAGTCGCACAATTGCTGCATCAGCGCAGCCGCCGCGCTGCCAAGCCCTTTATCGCCCTGAATTGCGCCGCAGTAGCCCCCGACCTTCTCGAAAGCGAGATGTTCGGCCACGAAGCCGGCGCCTTTACCGGTGCCATCCGCGCCCGCCCCGGCCGTTTCGAAGCAGCACATGGCGGCACGCTTTTCCTCGATGAAGTCGGCGACATGGCCACCGCGATGCAAGCCAAGCTGCTCCGCGTCCTCGAAACCCGCGTCGTCGAGCGCGTCGGTGGGATGTTGCCTATCGCCGTCGACGTCCGGATTTGCGCCGCCACCAGCGTCGACCTGTTCGCCGCCATCGATCGCGGCGTCTTCCGCTCCGACCTGCTTTACCGCCTCGATGTCATCCGCATCGAAATGCCCAGCCTCGCCGATCGCATCGACGACCTGCCAATCCTGATCCAGCATTTCACCAGCCGCCAACCGCGCGACCGCGGCACACCGCCGATCCGCTTCACCGACGCTGCCCTCGCCGTGCTGATGGCACAACCCTGGCTCGGCAACGTCCGCGAACTCAAGAATTTCGTCGAACGCGCCCAAGCTCATTTCCCCGGCGCCGTCATCGATCAGGGCGACCTCTCCAAGCTCCTCCGCATCGCCATCGCCCCCAGGCCAATCGCCAAGCCGCCCGTCACCCTCGGCGAAGGCTTCATCGACCTCAAGCGCATCCTCACCGACCTCGAAACCGCCTATATAACCGAGGCCCTTGCCGCCACCGGCGGCGCCGTCGCCGCCACCGCCAAGCGCCTCGGCCTGCAACGCACCACCCTGATCGAAAAAATGCGCCGCCTCCACATCGGCGTCGCCTGAACCAGACAAGCAATTCGTCATGCTGAACTCGTTTCAGCATCCACCGCCGCGCAAAGCACAATAGACCCGCCCTGACACCGCAAATGCCGCCAAGCGCCTCGCAACCCCCCCCCCGGCTTTGCTCATCCCGAGCGAAGTCGAGTGACGCCCAACCTTGCCCGATATCCCCCTAATTCCCCTGGTTATTCCACGCCGCAATCTGCTGCTCCAACTGCGCCTGCACAGCCTTGGACGCCGCCACCATCCGCTCCATCGCCGAATATTGCCGCACCAATGTCGCCCGGTACGTCGCCAGCCGCACATCGACCTTGGCCAGATCCGTCGCCAGCCCACCCCGCCGCCGCGTCAACCCCGCCGTCGCCGGCGTCGCCATCGCCGCAATCGACTGCAGCCGGTTCGGCTGGGTCGACAGGGACGGCGCCGCCAGTGTCTTCAACAGCGCCTCGGCGTCGGCATACCGCGTTGGCGACAGCGCGGCGAAGCGCGCCGCATCGAAGGTAATGCTGCCATCGCGATTGATATTTACCCCCAGGTCGCGCAGCCGCAAGCCATTCGCCTCGGGGATCGCCGCCGCCGCCAGCCCGGCAATCCGCTGGTCCATCGCCCGCGCCGTCGGGTCATTGGCCAGCGCCCCCGGCGCATCGGTCCCGACCGCGCCTTTGCGAAAATCCCCGATCAGCCCGCGCATCGCGCCGAGCGTCACCGCGAAATCGCTGATCGTCGCCGCCAATGCCGCCCCATCGCGCGACGCGCTGACCGTCACAACCACCGCCGGATCGGCCTTCGCCAGACGCAACCGTACCCCCGTCACCAAATCATCGATGACATTGCTCGCCCGGCTGACCGCAATCCCGTCGAGGCTCAACTCCGCATTGCCCGCCGCCCCCGCCAGCGTCATTGGCCGAGCCCCCGGCGTATAGGCAAAGCGCGCCAACCCCGGCGCCCCCGCATCCTCGGCCGCGCTGACGATGAAGGCCCCCGCCGTCCCGTCCGCCCCGCGCAGCGACAGCGTCGCCGTGCCATTGTTGCTGACGATCGCCGCACTCACCCCCGCGCCGCAGCGATTGATCGCATCGCGCAAACCAACCAGGCTGTTGTTGCTCGCACCGATGACCACGTCGAACGCCGCCCCCGCCCCGGCAAAGCTGAAATCCCCGCCGCCCAGGTCGGTCCGCGTCCCCATCTGGATCGTCAGCGTCCCCAGCCCGACCGGCGCATCACCCGCGGTCAGCGCCGGCGCCGTCAGCACCTGCGCACTCGCCAGCCGGTTGACGCTGATGCTCGACACGAACGCCGTCGCCGGCCCGGTGCCAACCCGCTCGATCGCCACCGCCGCGCTGTTGCTCACGGGCACCAACCCCAGCGTGCCGTCCTTGACCCGCGCATCGAGCGACCCGGCAATCGTCTGCATCGCCGATCGCAATTGCCCCAACGCCGAGATCTGCGCATCGAGCACGACAGTTCGCGTCGTCAAAGGCGTCGTCCGCGCCGCCTTTTCCGCCGCCACCAGCTCGTCGATCAGCGCCTTGGTATCGATCCCCGACCCGGCGCCCAACGAGGAAACTATCGAAGCCATATGCTGATTACGGCTAAGCCGCCCCCGCCTTGCGCCGCTCACCATGCTCGTCGAAATCGAACGCCGGCGGCACGAATACGCCCGGCGCCGCCCTGGCGACCGTCTCCGCATCGACCCGCATCACGAACGCCAGGATCGTCGCCACCGCATTGAACAATTCCTCGCGTACCGGCTGGCCGATCTTGGCTGTAAAGAACAACGCCCGCGCCAACCTGGGCGTCCGCACCACCGGGATCGCCATCTCCCCCGCCACCGCGATGATCGCCAGTGCCGTCTCCAGCCGCCCCTTCTCGATAACCACCGGCGCCGCATCGATCCCCGGCCGATACCGCAGCGCCACCGCAAAATGCACCGGATTGACCACCACCACCGAAGCCTCCGCCAGCGACGTCTGCAACCGCCGCTTCGACGCCGCAAACTGTGCCCGGCGAATGGCCGCCTTCACCTCGGGCGCCCCATCATTCTGCCGGCTTTCGCGCTTCACCTCATCCAATGACATCATCAGCTTCTTCTCGCGCAACATCCACGAGATCGCCCCATCGACCACCGCCACCAGCAGCAACATCAACGCCGAGGCCGCCAGGACCCGCACCACCGCCCCACCGATCCCGCCGACGTCCTCGACATGCGCCAGCTCACGCACCATCGGCACCACCACCACCATCGCAACCCCCGCCACCGCCGCCAGCTTCATTAATGCCGTCCCACCCCCCATCAGCCCACTCATCGAAAATATCCGCTGCAGCCCCTTCACCGGGCTGACCCGCGACCATTTCGGCGCCAGGCTATCCATCGTCACATGCCGCACCGCCGCCACCGACAGCCCACCGCTCGCCAGCATCACCGCCGCCGCCAGCCCCAACGGCCACCGCGCCGGCACCATCCCCGCCATCTCGGTCACCGGCAGTCCCTCCATCGGCACCGCCAGCGCCGCCGACAAATACCCGCCAAGCGCCCCCCACAACCCCGGCCCCATCATCATCGCCGCCAGCGCCGCCACCCCCACCGCCACCGCCGGCCCCAGCTCGCGCGGCTGCCACACATTCCCCTGTTTACGCGCTTCCTCCCGCCGCCGCGGCGTCGCCGGCAGCGTCTTTTCGGCGTCACTCACAACAACAGCCCCTGCGCCGCGTTAAGCGTCACCACCGCTCGCCCCAGCAACCCTTCGAACAGCAACGGCAGCGCCCACACGAACGCCAGCAGCAATGCCGCCGGCCCCACCGACATCGCCCCGAGCTGCGGCGCCGACCGCGAAGCCACCGCCACCAGCAAATTCCCCAGCAACAACAGCGCCACCACCGGCAAAGCCATCCGCAACCCCCCGGCAAACATCACTGCGCCATAACTCGCCAGCAGTTCCAGACTGACCCCGCCCGGCGGCAAAACCCGTTGCCCCTCCACGATCGCGGCGAACAGCCACAAGAACCCGTCGCTCCCGAGGAACGCACACCACATCAGCGCCCCGAACAGCCCGCCGACCACCGACACGCTCCCCCCCGCCCCCGCCAGGCTGGCAAACCCCAACCCCATGATATTGGCGCAAACCTCGCCCGCCATCTGCGCCGCCGCAAACGCCAGCGCCACCGCCATCCCCGCCAGCAGCCCCGCCACAACCTCCCCCGGCAGCATCGCAAACATCAGCTCCACCGCTCCCGGCCCGAACGCCGTAAACACCGACAGCGAAGCCGCCACCGCCAACCGCGCCCGCCACGGCAGCATCGCCCCCGCCAATCCCGGCAACAGCGCCAGCATCACCATCGGCCGCACGCCGGCCAGCGTGAACCGCGTCATCATCGCCAACCCGTCAAAGGCCGGCACCTCGATATTCACCGGATCGCCCCGACCATGTCGAGCAGGCCGCTCTCCATGAAATCCCCCAGCGCCCGCATCACGCTGTCGCCGGCAATCGCCATCACCGCCACCAATGTCAGCAGCTTGGGCAAGAACGACAGGCTCGTCTCCGACACCGACAAGATGGTCTGCACCAGCCCCACCACCACCGCGACCACCAAAATCGGCACCAGGAACACCGCCGTACTCTCGGCGAACAGGATCACCGCCGCCCGTGTAATCGCCACCAGCATCCGGTCATCGGGCATGTCGCCCACCACGCCCGCCACGGCATAAATCACCCGCCACCCCCGAAACTCTTCGCCAGCGACCCCAGCACCAGCGTCCAGCCGTCGATCGAAACGAACAGCGCCAGCTTCACCGGGAGGCTCACCGTCGCCGGCGACACCATCATCATGCCCAGCGACATCAGGATGCTCGACACGATCAGGTCGATCACCAGGAACGGCAGATAGACCACGAAGCCGATCTGCATCGCCGTCTTCAACTCGCTCGCCACGAACGCCGGTAGCACCACGGTCAACGGCACATCGCGCGGCGCCGCAAACGGCCCCGTCCCCGAGATCTCGGCAAATTTGCGCAGATCTGCCTCGCGCGTCTGCGCCAGCATGAAGTCCTTCAACTCCGCCCCCGCGCGCGCCAAGGCGACATCCGCCCCCACCGCGCCGGCCACCATCGGCGCATAGGCTCCATCGTAAATCCGGTCGAAATTGGGTTTCATCACGAACAGCGTCATCAACAGCGCCATGCCGACCAGCAGCTGGTTCGGCGGGCTCTGCCCCAGCCCCAAAGCCTGGCGCAGGATCGCCAGCACGATGACGATCCGCGTAAAACACGTCATCATCAACAGCGCCGCCGGCAACAGCGTCAGCGCCGACATCAGCATCAGGATCTGGATCGACGACGACAGTGTCGGCAACGAAGCCGTCAGCGAGGGCACCTCATTCACCGCCGAGATCCGCGCCTTGGGCCTCTCCCAGCCGCACCAACCCCGTCCGCGCCTGCCCGATCAGCAATCGCCGCCCGCCGAACTCGACCACCAGCAACCGGCTCCCCGGCCCCAGCGGCAGTGCCTGCACCACCTTGGCAAACCGCGGTGCGTCGCCCAACCCGCGCGGCAGCTTCGCCCGCAACTTCTCCACCCAATTGCCCATCACCCCACCCCGCCCGGCAGGATCTCGGTCAGCTTCACTCCGAACCGATCGCCGATCGACACGATCTCACCCCGCGCAATCAGCCGCTCGTTGATCAGCACATCGACCGGCTGGTCGACCCGCCGGTCGAGCGCGTGGATCCCCCCGACCTGCAAGGCCAGCACCTCGCGCAGGCTCATCCGCACCGCCCCGACCTCGACCGAAAGCCGCACCGAAATCCCGCCAAACAGCCCCAGTTCGTCTACCGCCGCCATCAGCCCGCCAGGCGTTTCCGCGTTCATCGCCGTCCTCCCCCACCGATTCCCGGCACAACCATGACCCCCAGCGCCGTGATGCTCGCCTGCTGACGCCCATCGGTCAGCGGCAGCACCGTCGCCCGCCCGATATGATGGTTACCGAGCAGCAACGGCATCTCGGCGCACGGCTCGATCGGCAGCACCGCCCCGGCGCGCAGCGGCAGCAACGACCCCGCCATCACCATCGCGCCCGACAATTCGACCCGCACCCGCATCGGCAAATCGAACAACCGCGTCGACGCCGCCGCCACCGGTACAGGCTCGGCCTCGGCCACCACCGGCGCCGTCACCCGCACATGCCCCGCCACTCCGCCGACTGCGACATCGAGGTCGAACCCTGCCCGCGTCGACCCCATCGGCCAAACCCGCGCCGCCACCGCCGCCACCGCATCGGCAATCGCCCGCGCCTGTCGCGCCACGGCAACCCCGCCGGCAGATGACGCCGACACCCGCGCCACATCCCCGCCGAACTGCACCGTCGCCAGCAACCCGGCGAGCACCGGCGCCACCTCCGGCACCACCTCGTTACCCACCGCCCGCGGCGGCCGCCCCGGCAAGACCTCGACCACCGCCCCGAACATCACCCCCAGCGCCCGCCCGACAGCAATCATCAAAGGCCCGAAGTCGCTATCGTCCTCATCCCGCGCCGCTGCCCCCGCCGGTGCCGGCCGAAACGCCTGCGGCCACACCGGGTCGGGCCCCGCTTCCGATCGAATGCGAAGGTCGTTCACTGGACCACCAGGCTGGTAAAGAACACTTCGTCGATGCCCGGCACCTGGCCGCGCGACCGCAGCGTCTCGTTGACGGCATCCTTCAACCGCGTCCGCAGCTTGTCCTTCGCCGGCCGGTCGGCGACATCGATCTCCGAAAGCTCGCCCAGCACCGACAGGACCGCCGAGATGAGCGCCGGCTTGTGCTTGCCGATCGCCGCCACCACCGGCCCCCCCCCGGTCGTCGCCACCGAAAGCCGCACCTGCAGATACCGCCCGGTGTCGACCAGGTTCGACGTAAAGGCATTATCGATCTCGACATATTCGACCGGCGCCGCGGCGGCCTCCGCCACCGCATGCCCCCCTGCGGCAGGCAGCAGCCGGCTGGCCCCGATCGCCCCGCCAACCCCCCCCGCCGCCGCCCCGGCGACGAACGCCGCCCCGATCACCAGCGCACGGCCAAGCCCGCCGCCACCCTTAGATTTCCCCGTCTTGCCGCCCTCGACAACCGCACTGTTCATGATCCGCCCTCACAATTCCAAACAAGATCGACAAATCCCCTCTCCCGTTCGGGGAGAGGCGAGAGACGCCCAATTTCGTCACCCCGGCGAAGGCCGGGGCCGATTTCCCGGACAGAGGCGGGTGATGTTCAATTTCGTCACCCCGGCGAAGGCCGGGGCCCATCTCCCGCTCTCCCAGAAATCAGCACCAGGCCCGATCTGCCAAGCATTCCCCCGCTCAAGCATAACGATCCGCCCCCCGCGCCCGCAGCACAGCCGGCATCGAAGCGATCGCATCGACAGCAGGTGCGCTGGCCGACACGCGCTGCCCACCATCCCGCATCGATCCACCGGCCGCCCCCCCGCCTGCACCCCCGCCCGCACCCCCGCCTGTCTGGCCGCTCGCCACCCCGCCGCCAAACCCGGCTCCGCCCCCGCCGCCAGACGCAGCGCCCGAACCGCCAGCCGACCCATCGCGAAAATCAGCCCGCACCCCGCCGATATCGAGCGACTGCAACCGCAGTCCCGCCGCCGCCAGTTCGGCCGCCAGCCGCGGCGCCTCCCCCGCCAGCAAACCCGCCGCCGCTGCCGAAGCCGACACCGAAACCCGCAAGTCCCGCGGCCCGCCTTCCAACCCGATCGCCACGTCGCCCAAAGCCTCGGTCGCCACCAGTACCGGCGCGCTCTCGGCCCCGCTCGCGCCGAGGCTTACCCCAGCCGAAAAATTGCCTGCGGCACCCGCCGCCAAAACCGCCGCCGACCCGAACACTGGCAATCCCCGTGGCCCCGCATCCACCGATCCTGGTGCCGCATCGCCAAAACCGCTCAGCCCGGCCAATTCCAGTTCCAGACCAGGCGCCGCGCCGTCCGCAGCTTGCGCCCCCGGTCCGGCAAAGCCACGGCCGCCGGCCCCCGCACCGCCACTCGCGCCACCACCGCCGGCGACCTCGATCCGGCCCGCAACCCCGCCAACGACCGTGCCCCCACTGCTGGCCGCGCCATCGCCGGAAGCCACCCCCACAGCCGGCTTCGCGGCGATCTCGCCACCTTCCTCATAAGAAACCGAAATGCGTCCAATCCCAGCCCCAGTCGGCGCTGCAAATCCAGTCGGCGCTGCAAATCCAGTCGGCGCTGCAAACCCGGTCGGCGCAGCCGCCGCACTCCCAGGCATTCCACTGTCAGCGCCGGTCCGCGGCGCTTCGCGAACGCTCTCAAGCGTGCCACCGCGTGCCGCACCGCCGCCCGAAATCCCCGCACTAATCGGCCCAGAGCCGGCAACGCCACGACCCTCACCCCCAACCGGAATCCCACCCAGAAACCCCGACCCACCGAGCCCAAACCCAAGCCCCCCACCCGCATCGGCAGAACCGGTCCCGTCTCGCCCCTGCACCCCGGCACCCGCCGAAAGCGCCCCCGCCCCGACAACGATCTTTGCACCCGATACGACGCCCCCGCGCCCGTCACGCCCCCGCGCCAAAGTCAGGCTCAGATCCGCACGATCCTCAATCGCCCATTCACTCAAAACCGGGCGCGAACCGCCAGTCTCCCCGACAATACCCGCCCCGGGATCACTGCCGCCCTTCTGCGCCAACAACGGCGTCTTCGCCGACAACGCCGTCTTCACCAACAAAGGCGTCCTTGCCGACAAACCCATCCTCGCCAACAAAGCCGGCTCCGCCGACAAACCTACCTCCCTCAAGCCGCCCGCGCCTGCCAGGTCACCCACCCCAACCGCCGCCGCCCCACTTTCCCCGTCACCCCGGCGAAGGCCGGGGCCCATCTCCCGCCCGACCAATAAAGCGCCACCCCCCGGAATCGACCCCGCCACGAACTCCATCCCGCTCGCACCCACGCCGACACCCTCCCCCGACACACCCGAACCAATCACGTCCTCGTCATCGTCTCCCGCACCCGCCAAAGACGGCCCATCAATCACCCGCCACAGCATCGCCGCTGCCACTGCCCGCCCCTCGGCGGGCTCCTCCCGCGCCGTCGCCATCGCTAGGGAAAATCCCGCACCGCTCCCGGCACCGCCCGGCGCGCGCACCGCCGCCGGCACGGCAACCGCCACCGCCACCCCCCCGCCCGGCAACCCCAGCATATCGCTCACAATTCATCTCCCGAACCAGACCGCCGCGCCACCGCCGCATCGACCGCCGCCCGCGCCCGCGCCAACCCCTGCGCCAGTCGCTGCTGGTCCTCCCGCGTCACCGCCAGCCGCTGCCCGACATCGTCCGCCAACCTCCCCAGCACCGCATCGGCCCGCGCCCGCGCCGAAGCCGCATCGGCCGCCATCAATCCTGCTGCCACGCCGCCGAGCAACGACCCGACCCGTGCCAGCAACGCCGCCTCCGCGACCTGCCGCGACTGGACCCGCCCCAGCGCCGCCAGCGCCAACCGCTCCCGTACCCGCCGCACCCGGATCACCCGGTCCATCATCTCCTCGCGCCTGCTCATGCGACGAGCTGCACCAGCGCATCCCGCGCCGCCTCAAAGCCGATCCGATCGGCACGCGGCTGCACGAGGTAGCGCTCAAGGGGGCCAGCCAACGCCAGCGCCGCATCGAGCTCGGCATCGGCGCCGGGCGAATAGGCCCCCATCAGAACCAGGTCGCGATTGTCCTCGACAAGCGAAGCCAGCCGCCGAAACCGCGCCGCCGCCGCCAGATGCTCGGGCGTACAGACGTCGGCCATCACCCGGCTCGCCGAGGCCCCCAGGTCGATCGCCGGAAACTGCCCCCGCCCCGCCAGCCGCCGGCTGAGCAATATATGCCCGTCGAGAACCCCGCGCGCCGCGTCGACGACCGGGTCATTGCCGCCATCCTCCGACAAAACCGTCACGATCGCGGTAATGGCCCCGCCGCTGCGCCGGTCACCCCCGGCACGCTCCGCAAGCGCCGCGATCAACGCCAGCGCCGACGGCGGATAGCCGCGCGCCCCGCCATTCTCGCCGCGCGCCAGCGCCACCTCGCGCGCGCCGTGAACGACCCGGCTCAAGCTGTCGAGGATCAGCAGCACATGCTTGCCCTCGTCGCGAAACCCTTCGGCAATGGCGAACGCCCGCTCGGCGCCGCGCACCCGCAGCAGCGGCGCATCCGCCGCCGGCACCGCCACCGTCACCGTCCGCGCCCGTGCCGGACCCGACAGTTCGGTCTCGATGAAATCGGTGATCTCGCGGCCGCGCTCGCCAATCAGCGCCATCACCACGACATCGGCCGCGGCCCAGCGCGCGACCTGGCCGAGCAGCACTGATTTGCCCACACCTGTCCCCGCCATGATGCCGACCCGTTGCCCGCGACCCAGCGTCAGCAGGCCATCGATGGCACGAACCCCGGTCGCCAGAACCTCACTGACCCTGGAACGCTCCCCAGGTCCCATCTGCGGGCGCGAAACACCCCGCCGCATACCCGGAACCGCCCCCGAACCGACCGGCCCCAACCCATCCAAAGGCCGCCCAAGCCCGTCGATCACCCGCCCCAGCAGCGCCGAACCAACCGCCACTTCATCCAGTCGGCTATCGGTTAGGACGATCGCCCCCGGCACGATGCCGGCCAATGGCGAAAGCCCCATCAACAACGCCCGCCCATCACGAAACCCAATAATCTCGGCGGCTTGGCGATCCTGGCCGACAATCGCGCGCCCCCCGACGAGCGCCTCGATCCCGACCGCCTCGATTGTCGTCCCGTCGAACGCGACAACCCGCCCTCCACGCCGAACCGGCAGGTCGGGCACCACCAGGCTATCCAGCACCGAAGCCATAGCCGCCGACACGCTCATGACATTTCCTCCATGATTTCAGCCAGTCGCGCCGAAAGCCCAACCTCGATCACGAAGTCCGTCCCCGTCACCACCACAGCATCGAGCGCCATCCCCGCATCTGCCTCGGTCGCGATCGCCAGCACCCCCAACCCCGCCAAAGTCACCGGATGCACCCGCAAAACCGCCCCTTCCCCCGGCCGCACAGCTTCAAGCGCAGAGTCAACCAGTCGATCCATCACGCTATCATTCAACGATAATTCTCGCTGCAGAACAGCCTCGACCAAGCGTCGGACCAGCCCCAAGACCACCGGCCGCACCCGATCGACATCGACCCGGCACGCCGCCTCCAGCCCCTCCACCGCCGCCGCCATCCGCTCTCGCACCGGCGCCAACCCAGCCTCGGCCCGCGCCTCCCCAGCCGCAAAACCGTCCGCCCAGCCCCCGGCCCGAATGGCCTCAAGATCCACCGGCATCTCTGCCACCGGTTGCAAGGCACTCAAAAGTCCAGCCAATCCCTCAGACATACGCGCCCACCGCCCCCGGCAGCATCAGCGCCCCGCTATCGCCCAGCCGCCGCACCAGCCCGCAGATCTCGGCTTGTGCCGCCTCAACCTCGGCGCGCTTCATCGGCCCACGCTCGGCCAGGTCATCCTGCAACTGCGTCGCCGCCCGGCTCGACATCGCCGAGAATATCAACGCCCGCAGTTCGGCATCGGCACCCTTCAATGCCGCCGCCAAACCCTGCGGATCGGCCTCGCGCAACACGAGTTGAACATCCTTGAGCGATAGCAATATCATGTCGCCAAAGACGAATTGCTGCGCCGCGATCTCACCCGCCAGCGTCTCATCCATTTCTGCAAGCGCTGCTAGCAAACCCTTCTTATTAGCTGATAGTTTTACCATCCGGGCCGTAAAGCCGGGCCCCGCCAACGACGCGTTGTTGACAGGCTGGTCCTGCGCCAAAAGCTTGGCGTCCAGGTCAGCCTCAAGCCCGGCGATCACCGCCGGCGCCACCGGCTTCAACGTCGCCAGCCGCAACACCAGGTCGCCCTGCATCGCCTCGGGCAACCCATCCAGTACCGCGGCCGCGACGGTCTCGGGCAGATGCGCCAGCACCACCGCCACCGCCTGCGGATGCTCGTCCGCCAGCAACGCCGCGATCGTCCCCGCGTCGAGCCAGTCGAGCCCCGCAAACCGCCGCGCCGCAGCTGGCGGACCGATATGGTCGATCACGCGCTCCGCCCGCGGTGTTCCCAGCGCACGCGACAACACTGCCCGCACCTGCCGCCCCTGGCTGTCGAGTGCCGAGACGCCGCGCGTCCGCTCGATGAACTCGCCCAGGACCGCATCGATTGCCGCCGGCTCGATCTCAGCCACCGACAGCATCGCCTCGCCGACCGCCCGTACCTCGGCAGCATCCATCCGCCGCAGCATGTCCGCCGCTTGCGGCTCCTCGAGCAACAGAACCAGGATCGCACATTTCTGTGCGCCCGAAAGAACCCCCGTCACGTCGCCGCCGCCAGCATCTGCCGCGCCACCGCCGTCGCCCGGTCGGCATCGTCGTGAACCAGTCCGCGCGTGGTGCCCAGCTTGACCGAATAATCGATTGCCTGGTCCGCCACCGGCGCGAGATCGCCGCCGTCGACGATCGCGGGCACGATCGCCGCCGCAGCCAACCTGCGCCGCCGCATCACGACAAATGCCGCGATACCGCCAACCAGCACGACGATCGCCACCACACCCCAGGGCGCATAGTCCCGCACTGCCGGAGCCTCATACCAGGCCGGCGCCGGCTCGGCCGCCGGGACCGCAAAGCGCCGGGTCTGCACCTCGACGACATCGCCCCGCGCCGCATCATATCCCACCGCCCCGCGCACGATCCGTGTCAATGCCGCCAAGTCCTGCGCCCCGCCCAGGGCCCCTTTGTCGATCACCACGGCCACCGACAGCCGCCGCAACCGCGGTACCGTCCCCCGCGTCACCGACACGTCCTTGCCGATCTCCCAGGCGCGGTTCGTCGTCTCGCTGGTCACGACCGGCGCCGACGCAGCCACTGCCGCCGTCTGCGCAACAGGCGGCGTCGCCGTCAACTGCGCCGCCGCCGGTGCCGTGTTGGACAGCGCTCCGGGAATTCCCCGCGCCGGCGCCGGGCTCGAATCCAGTGCCCGACTGGCGGCCTCGCTACGCAGCACCGCGCCATCGCGCGCATAGCGCTCCGACGACGCCTCGCTCTGGCTATAATCAACGTCCGCAGCAACTTCTGCGGTAAACTTGCCACCACCAATGAGCGGCGTCAGCAGCTTGAACAGCCGCTCGCGCACCATCGATTCCAGCTTTACCTGATACCCCAGCTGCTGCGCCTCACCGGCGCTGGTCCCCGCCGACAGCAGCGCTCCAGACTGGTCGACGACGCTGACCTTGTCCGCCGCCAGTCCCGCCACCGACGAACTCACCAGCCACACAATTGCTCGCACCTGCGCCTCGCCCAGCACCCGCCCCGGCGCCAGCGTCACGAACACCGACGCACTCGCCGGCGCCTTGTCCCGCACGAACACGCTCGGCTCGGGCAACGCGATGTGCACGGTCGCCCGCTTGACGCCGTCGATCGCCTCGATCGACGCCGCCAGTTCGCTCGACGCGGCATTCTTCAAACGCGCCGCCTCGACCGCTCGGCTCAGGCCCAATGGCATGTCACCAACCGGGTCTATCGCCATGGCGGACTTGGGCAATCCCTGCCCGGCAAGCAGGATCCGTGCCGCCGCGACATCGCCTGCCGCAACCTCGACGCTACCGGTATCGGGGTCGATGCGAGCCGCATAATTGCCCCCCTGGAGCGCCGCCAGCACCGCAGATTTATCGCCGTCCGACATTTCGCCATACAGTGGCCGCCAGTCGGGCGACCGCAGCATCATGCCCACCGCCAGCACCGCGATGATCGCCGCCGCCACCAGGATCGCCGGCCGCGCCCGCACCACCGCCGGGCTTGCAACCAACGCTCGCGCCCGATCCGGCCACGACGCGCCGGCATCGCGCACCAGCGCCGGCAAGAGCGCAATCTGCTCGTTCATGATACGCCGCCGATCACAGCGGCATGCTCATCACGTCCTTGTAGGCGCCTAGCAGCCGATTGCGGACCTGCAGCGTCGCCTCGAACGCGATCGACGCCTTTTGCCGCGCGATCATCACGCTGGCCAGGTCATGGCTGTCGCCGCGTTCATATGCCGTCGCCGCGCCACCCGCCTTCTCCTGGATATTGCTGACCGCCTTCAGGGCATCGCCCATCGCCGTATCGAACCGCGCCGGCGCATCGACGCGCGCGGCGTTTCCAGCGACTTGCGACAGGGTGCTGCTACGCTCGAGTATCTGCGCGCGTAGCGCCAGCACCGACCGCGTATCGACCGGCGGCAACATTTACTGGACCGTGTTCTGCGCGCCCGATTGACCGGCGTGCTGGACGATCGGCCGCCCTGCCCCCATCGCCGCAATCTTATACCGCAGGGTCCGCTCGCTGATCCCCAGCCGCTCCGCCGCCGCACGCCGGCTCCGCGTCTCCGCCAGCACGTCGCGGATCACCCGCGCCTCATGATGCCGCACCAGCCCCGGCAACGCCGCAGAATCTTCATCGGGCAGCGCAAGCCGATCGAAGATCAGGTGCGAGACCTCGATCCGGTCGCCGTCGCACAGCACCAATGCCCGGTCGAGCACATTCCCGAGCTCGCGAACATTCCCCGGCCAGGGGTGCGCCGACAGGCGCGCCAACGCAGCTGCAGTTGGCCAGCACACCGTATCGGCAGCGGCCTTCAGCAACCAATGCGCGGCAATCGCGACGACATCCTGAGGCCGCTCGGCGAGCGTCTGCGTCCGCAGCGGAAACACCGCCAGCCGATAAAAAAGATCTGCGCGGAACCGCCCGGCCGCGACTTCGCCGGCCAAATCGCGGTTCGCACACGCGATGATCCGCACATCGACCTTCTCGGGCTTGACCGCGCCGATCGGCAGCACTTCACGTTCCTGCAACGCCCTCAACAACTTCGCCTGCAATGCCAACGGGATCTCGCTGACTTCATCGAGCAGCAACGTCCCGCCGTCAGCAGCGCGGAACAGGCCGCGACCACCGCCGACAGCACCGGTAAAGGCGCCGCGCTCGTGTCCGAACAATGCTGCTTCCAACATCGCTTCGGGGAGCGCGGCGCAGTTGACCGCGACAAAGGGTGAGTCGCGGCGAGGGGACAAGTCATGGACAAGGCGGGACAACCCCTCCTTGCCGGTGCCGGTGGCACCTTCGATCAGGATCGAGATGTCGCGGGGTGCGACGCGCGCCGCCAGCGCCAGCAGGTCGCGGCTCGACTGCGCCGCTGCCGTCGGTGCCTCGCCGCGGGCGATAAACGCGGCGATCAACGCCAGCGCAAATTCATGGTCGCCCGGGGCCACCCGGAGGTCGAGCCGGTTATGCTGGACGACAGCCCGCGACCGCGCCGCTGGCGCCAGGGCGACATGTCGCCACCCCGGCTGCGACCCGTCGCAAACCAGCAGCGTATCCCCAAGATCGATCGCCGAGAGTCCCGGAAGCCAATCGACGCTGGCACTCCGGCCTGTCGGCTTCGGAATAATCTTGGCGGCGGATGAGTTGTTCATACCCCCTGCCTAGCAAGGTGCGTGCCAACCGGCCGTTACCCCGATACGCGCAGGAGAAACGCTTGACCGGCCCAACCAGGTGTCAATAAACCGACACCCCGTCCGTCAAAATTCTGACGAACCCGTGTCAAGAAATTGACGCAAGCTACAGCATTGAAACAGGAATCGTCTTGCCAATCGTCGCACCGCCGATGACCCGGCTGCCGCGGTACGCCACTGCCGCCTGCCCCGGCGCAACGCCCAGCAATGGCATTGCAAAGGTCAGCATGTCTCCCTCCCAGCGCGCCGCCGCCGGAGCCGCCAGCGACCGCACCTTGACCATCACCTCGCCGTCCAGCGATCCGAGCGGATTGGCGCCCTCGAGCCGCGCCGCCGCCACGGCCAAGGCGCTCCGCGGCCCGGCAATCACCCGGTTCGCCGCGGCATCAAGCCCGATCACATATAGCGGCTCGGCATGCCCGCCGATATCGAGCCCGCGCCGCTGCCCGACCGTAAACCGGTGAACACCGTTGTGCCCGCCCAGCCGCCGCCCGGCCTGGTCGACGATATCGCCCGGCATCGCCAGCTCGGGGCGCAATTTCTCGACGATCGCCGCATAATCGCCGCCGCCCACAAAACAGATATCCTGGCTGTCGGGCTTGGCTGCCACCGACAGCCCGAAGCGCTCGGCCTCGCGCCGCACTGCCGCCTTCGCCAGCCCGCCTAGTGGGAATCGCAGGTAATCGAGCTGCGCGCGCGTCGTCGTCCACAGGAAATAGCTCTGGTCCTTCGCCGGATCGAGGCCCCGGTGCAGTTCGGCACCGCCAGGCCCCATGATCCGCTGCACATAATGGCCGGTCAGCAACGCCTCGGCACCCAGCCCTTGCGCCAGTTCGAGCAGGTCAGTGAACTTCACTGTCTTGTTGCATTCGACACACGGCACCGGCGTCTGCCCCCGCGCATAACTGTCGGCAAAAGCCTCGATCACTGCCTTGCGAAACCGCGCCTCCATGTCGACGACATAATGCGCGATCCCCAGCCGCGCCGCGACCGCCCTGGCATCGCGAATATCGGCGCCTGCACAACAGGCTCCCGGCCGCGCTGCCGTAGCGCCACTGTCGTACAACTGGAGCGTAACGCCGACGACATCGCAGCCGGCCTCAGCCGCGAGCGCCGCGACCACCGAAGAATCGACGCCGCCCGACATCGCCACGGCAACACGTCGGCCGGCCAATGCCGTAAAGTCGAAGGTGGCTGCATCGTTCACACCGCAGGCGCTGCCACCTCAAAGGCATCGCGGTCAAGTCCTCGCCCATATCTAAGGTCGGCCTCTGCAGCCGTTAACCAATCCCAAGGCTTAGTGACGCGGGCCGAACGCCGTCAACATCTGCAGGGACGCCGAAACTTCGGCAGTGTTGAACGAGAGGGACCAGACATGGCAAGCAGGCCAGGAACACCGGCTGAATTCGCCGAGATCATGCCGGCTGCGTTGTTCGACGACCTGCCCTCTCCGAATACCACGCGCTGGGTCGCCAGCCGCAAAGCCCAAATCCTTGCTGCGATCAACGATGGGCGAATTTCCCGGGCCCATGCCTGTGCGCGTTATCGCATCAGCGAGGCCGAACTCCGGCTATGGGAACGCGCTGTCGAATGCGCTGGCGTGCCGGGCCTTCGCGTCACCCGGGTGCAGATCTACCGTTCGGTGTTCGAAGGCCGCGAACGATGAACGCACCCTTTCCAACCGGGTCATACTCATTTCAACATACAATCGAAAGTTTCCGTCGCAGGCCGCTTTACCTTTACGAACAAAAGGGGTTGAATGATTTCGGGACTGGCGAGGTCGGTTGTGCGATCGACTTCAGTACGGGATCCCCGGAGACTGGTGCGATGCGTGTTTTGCTGATCGAGGATGACAGGGCCATGGCCCGTTCCGTCGAGTTGATGCTCGATGAAGCGGGTTTCGAGCATGAAACCGCCGCCACGGGTGAAACGGCGCTGGAATATGCGCGTACATATGAATTCGATGTCGTCATGCTCGACTTGACGCTCCCCGATCTACATGGCCACGAAGTCTTGAAAAGATTGCGGATGCTTCGCATCAATACGCCGGTCCTGATCCTCTCGGGCGACAGCGAGACCGGCACCAAGGTGACGGGTTTTGGCGCCGGTGCCGACGATTACGTCACCAAGCCCTTCGACAAATCCGAATTGATGGCACGCATCCATGCGCTCGTCCGGCGCAGCCAGGGCCATGCCCAGTCGCTGATCGTTACTGGTCCTGTCTCGATCGACCTCGCCGCGCGCACCGTCGAAGTCGAAGGTCGCCGCGTCGGCCTGACTGGCAAGGAATATGCCATTCTGGAAATGCTTTCGCTCCGCAAGGGCATGACCCTGACCAAGGAAATGTTTCTTACCCATTTGTATGGCGGCCGCGACGAGCCCGAACTGAAGATCATCGACGTCTTCATCTGCAAGCTCCGCAAAAAGCTTCACCTCGCCGGCGCGCCAGCCAGCGGCTGCATTGAAACCGTCTGGGGCCGTGGCTACTCACTCCGCGACCCGCAACCGGAGCGCGTCGTAGAAGTCGCCTGAGTTCCCTCCTCCCCCCTCGGGGGAGGACAGTCACGCCTTCGGGGATGGCACGCTCCAGCCAGCCGCTACCCCCGCCGCGGTTTCGCCAACCCCCGCACGATTCCCCGCAACGTCCGCACCTCGCCCGCCGAATACTGCGGCCGCGTGAACAAGTTCCGCATGACCAGCCGGGCCGCCGCAGCGCGTCCCGCCACCGGATTATAATAGCCGTTCCCGACAAGTTGCGCGTCGACTGCGGTGATCAGCCCCTCGAGTTCCTCGTGCGGCGCCGGCCCCTCGTGATTGACCAGCACCGCCTCCGCCGCATCGCTGCCCTGCCGGAACCATTCATAAGCCGTCACCAGCACGGCCTGCGCCAAATTCAGCGACCCGAAATCCGGATTGACCGGTATCGTCACGATCGCATGCGCCACCGCCAGATCCTCAGTCTCCAGCCCCGTCCGCTCCGGCCCGAATATCAGGCCGCCCGCACCCGGCAGGCCGTGAAACTCGGCCGCCGCCTGCGCCGGCGTGACCACCCTCCGCACCAGCTCACGCCCGCGGATCGTCGTCGCAAACACCAGCCCGAGCCCCGCACAAGCCTGCGCCACGGTGTCGAATACCTGCGCGTGTTGGAGCACTATGTCGGCGCCGCTCGCCGCCGGCCCCGCATCGGCATTCGGCCAGCCGTCGCGCGGACTGACCAGCCGCAGATCGGTCAGCCCGAAATTGAGCATCGCTCGCGCACACGCCCCGATATTCACCCCCAGCTGCGGCCTGACCAGGATGACCGCCGGCGCGGGACCGATCGGCCGCGTCACTCCTTCACGCCACCAGGGTCGCTATCCTTGCCGACCGCTGCCAGCCCAGCCTCCGACAGCCCACCAACGAACATCTCGAAATCGCGCGCTTCGCGAAAATCGCGATAGACACTGGCGAACCGGATATACGCCACCGGATCGAGCGCCTGCAGCCCCTCCATCACCATCTCGCCGACCTTGCCGACGTCGATCTCGGCCTCTCCCGCCGATTCCAGACGCCGCACGACCCCGTTTACCATGCGATCGATCCGCTCGGGCTCGATCGGCCGCTTCCGGCAGGCGATCTCGATCGACTTGGCCAGTTTGTCGCGATCGAACACCTCGCGCTTGCCCGATTTCTTGACAATGGTCAGCTCGCGCAGCTGGATCCGCTCGAACGTCGTGAAGCGGCCACCACACGCCGGACACTGCCGCCGTCGGCGGATAGCACTGCCATCCTCGGTCGGCCGCGAATCCTTTACCTGGCTGTCTTCATTGCTGCAGAACGGACACCGCACTCAGCTGTCCCGCTTCTTGGCACGATACCAGGCGATCCCGGCGCCCGCCACCGCGCCCAGTATCGGGCCGATCAGCGGCAGCGGTATGGCAATAACCGCTCCGATCGCCGCGCCGACCGCCATTTCCTTGCCCATCTTCGTCGTGATGGCACCCTTGCCGGCGTCCACCGCATCGCCCGCGAATTTCACCGCGCTCTTGCCGGTCTCGCTGGCCAGCGCGCGCCGGCTGGCGGCAATCGCTTCCTCGGCAAGCTGGCGCGCGTCCTTGGCGATGTCGGTTTCCATCGCTTCCTTGCCGACTGCCTTGGCCTTGCCGAGGAATTCGGCCAACGGGTCGGCCACGATCGGCGCCGCAGTCACGTCGGCACCGCATACCGGGCAGATACGCGCATCGCCGGAAATATCGGCGGCACAGGCATGGCACTTCATAACAGTTTCCCCTCGGTCGCTCAGCCGTTCGGATAGATCGGGAAGCGCGCGCACAGTGCCCGCACCCGCACATTGACGGCAGCCTCGACCGCCGCATTGCCGTGCTCGCCATTTGCCGCCAGCCCGTCGAGCACATCGGCGATCATGTCGCCGATCGCCGCAAACTCGCTTTGCCCGAAACCGCGCGTCGTTCCCGCCGGCGAGCCCACGCGAATGCCACTGGTCTTGGTCGGCGGCAACGGGTCGAACGGCACGCCATTCTTGTTGCAGGTGATGCCGGCCCGCTCCAGCGCCTCGTCGGCATCCTTGCCCGTCAAGCCCTTGGGCGTCAGGTCGATCAGTGCCAGGTGCGTGTCGGTGCCGCCGGCCACCACGGCACAACCCCGCGCCACCAGCCTGGCCGCCAGCGTCTGGGCGTTGGCTACCACCCGCACCGAATAATCCTTGAATTCCGGCTGCAGGGCCTCGCCGAACGCCACCGCCTTGGCTGCGATGACGTGCATCAACGGCCCGCCCTGCATGCCCGGAAACACCGCCGAGTTGAACTTCTTGCCCAGCGCTTCGTCGTTCGAGAGGATCATCCCGCCGCGCGGCCCGCGCAGTGTCTTGTGCGTCGTCGTCGTCACCACATCGGCATGCGGCAGCGGCGACGGATGGATCCCGGCCGCGACCAGCCCGGAAAAATGCGCCATGTCGACCATGAACTTCGCGCCGACAGCATCGGCAATCGCCCGAAACCGCGCAAAATCGATGATCCGCGGATACGCCGACCCACCAGCGATGATCAGCACCGGCTTGTGCTCGCGCGCCAGCCGCTCGACCTCGTCATAGTCGATCAGATGATCCTCGCGCCGCACCCCGTACTGGACCGCGTTGAACCATTTACCCGACATCGACGGCGCCGCGCCGTGCGTCAGGTGCCCACCCGCATCGAGGCTCATCCCCAGGATCGTCTCGCCCGGCTTGACCAGCGCCAGCATCACCGCACCATTGGCCTGCGCTCCCGAATGCGGCTGCACATTGGCATAGGCGCAGCCGAACAGCTGCTTCGCCCGCTCGATCGCCAGCGTCTCGACAGCGTCGGACGGTGCACAGCCCTGGTAATAGCGCTTGCCCGGATAACCTTCGGCATATTTGTTGGTGAACACCGACCCCTGCGCCTCGAGCACCGCCCGCGAGACGATATTCTCCGATGCGATCAGCTCGATCTGGTTCTGCTGGCGATCGAGTTCCGACGCCACTGCCGCCGCGACGGCAGCATCACCGACCTGCAGATGCGCCTCGAAAAACCCGGTCGGCAGGGTCTCGGTCACGGCGCTGGGCTGGCTGCTCATTCTACGACATCCTCTTGGTATCCGGGTGTCAGCTTGGCGACCCGCCCGGCATGGCGGCCACCGGCAAAGCTGGCGGCCAGAAACTGTGTCAAACAATCGCGCGCTGTGTCGGGGCCAACGATCCGGCTGCCCAGCGCCAGCACATTGGCGTCGTTATGCTGCCGTGCGAGCCGCGCCATCAACCCCGACGTGCACAGCGCCGCGCGCACCGCCGGATTGCGGTTGGCAGCGATCGAGATGCCGATGCCCGACCCGCAGATCGCGACGCCCAGCCGCGCCCGCCCGTCGGCGATCGCCTGCCCGAGCTTTTCGCCATAATCGGGATAGTCGACCGACGCCTCGCTGCTCGGTCCCAGGTCGACAACCGCGTGGCCAAGGCCGCGCACCTCGTCGATCAGCATCGCCTTCATGGCAACGCCGGCATGGTCCGAGGCGAACGCAATGGTGAATGTCATGGGGGCTTTCGATGTTCCGGACCCCGTATCTAGCTGCGGCGACCGGTCAGGGCAACCGGATCGGGAATAAATGGCCACAGAAAAGGCGCCGTCTCCTCGCGGAAACGAGGCCTTCTGGTGCACGGCGCCCTTCGGCGTCGGCGACAATCATGCTTCAGGCGGTCGCAGCCGTCCGGCGGCGACGCGCGGCCGCGCCGACCAGGCCGAACCCGGCGATCAGCATGACCCAGCTTTGCGGTTCGGGAACTGTCCCGACCGATCCGAGCGTGATGTCGCCCGGGCCGCTGATCGTCAGTTCATAGGCGCCGAAATCGGTGTTGGCGAAGCCGCTGGCGACCACGAAATAACTGGTACCCGTCGTCAGGCCATAGTCGAAACCTGAAAGACCGATCGTTGGAAAATCATCGCTGGCAATCAAGACGCCCGAAAACTGGTCGAGCGGGTTGAATGTGCCTTGGTAAAGATGGAGGAAATTGTCGTATTCGGCCTTCGCCAGGAAATCATACGAACCCGAAACCGAAACCGTGAAGGCCGAGACTTCATACGGCACGTCGGTTCCCACGCCCGACAGGCCCACGGGCGGCGCTCCCGAGAGCGTTCGGTTCCAGGTCGGACCTCCGGTCGTATCACCGTTGATGACCAAAACGCCGGCCGAAGCCGCAGTCGAAAGCATCGTGGCCGCAAACAAGGCTGGTGCAAACATACGCAACATGGACAGTCACCCTTTCTTGGCCGCCCCTCCGCGGACTTCCGGCATGGATCGCCAATCTTGACGGTGCAAACTTCATGCCAGATCTTAACAAGCTGAAATTGCTGTCACACGATCGATACAATTACACAAAATTGTAAAATAACCCGACACTTGTAGTTAGCAGTCAGTTAAGCTGATACTTTGGGGCCAGAGCGAAACAAACACTTCCCAGCCAGACCGTGGCGGCAGATCTGATCATTACTGCTGTCAGATATCATCCACCAGTCTTACCAATATATTACCATCCAAAAAAAATCAGACATCGTTTCTCGCCTGATTTTACGAACGAACAATGACCAAGATCGGCAATTCTATTCGAATGTCAGATCGCCGCTTTCGGGCTCCTGCAAATACCGGGTCATGTCTTCTTCGGACACCCCGGCGAGGCTTGCCGGCGACCACAATGGCTTGCGGTCCTTGTCGATCAACTGCGCCCGCACGCCTTCGAAAAAATCATGGCCGTTACGGATCTCGCAGACCATCCGATATTCGGTGACCAGTGCGTCCTCGATCGCTGCATCGGCACCCATGCGCAGCCCGAGCAAGGTCAGCTTGCACGATGTCGGCGACATCGTCCGGATCGCCGCCGCCTGCGCCTGGGCCCAATCATCGCCGTCGTCGAGGCTCGCCAGTATCTCCTCGACGCTGTCATGGGCAAAATGAAAATCGATGCCATCCTGCAGTGCTTCAAGCGAACTTTCCCCCGCCGGCGCATCGAGCGTCGAAAGAATTTCGCCGACATCTTCCTCGCCGGTCGCCAGCAGGTCGCGCAGCACCGCCAGGCGCTCCGCCGGCACGAAATGCGTCGCGATTCCGGCATGGACGCAGTCGGCTGCCTGCAAGCGCGCCCCCGTCAGTGCCAGCCAGGTGCCGATCTCGCCGGGCAAACGCGACAGCGCATGGGTACCGCCGACGTCGGGGATCAGCCCGATCCCCGTTTCCGGCATCGCGAACAACGTCCGCTCGGTCGCCACGCGGTACGGCCCATGGATAGACAGCCCGACACCGCCGCCCATCGTGACGCCATCCAGGATCGCCACATACGGCGTCACCAGCCGCGCGATGGCCTGGTTCATCCGGTACTCGTCGTGGAAAAATCCTTCGAACAGCACCTTGTCCTCACGCCCGCGCCGCGCCAGCAGTGCCACGTCGCCGCCCGCGCAGAAGGCCCGCTCGCCGGCGCCTTCGATGACGATCCGCTCGACATCGGGGTCGGCGGCAGCGTCGAACAGCGCCCGGTGAATGGCCAACACCATCGGCCGGTTCAGCGCGTTGAGCGCCGAAGGACGGTTAAGCGTCAGCCACAGCGCCCGCCCGCGGCGTTCGACGAGAACCTCCGGGACCATTTCGGGATCGGTCAGGATTTCGGTCATTTGCGTTCCACCAGATTGGCGTTGGGGTTCAGCGCGATCGGCACCGCGCTCGTCGTCAGTCGCGCCAGCAGATTTCCGGCCGCGTCGGTCAGGTCGGCCTCCATGAAGGCGATGCGCTTGCCCAGCTTGATGCACCGTCCCTCGGCATACAGCGGTACGCCTGCGGGTGTCGGCGCAAAAAAGCTGGCCTTCAACTCGATCGTCGGGATGCCGATCCGCTCGCCCGACTTGACGATCGCGGCGAACGCCGCCGCATCGTCGAGCATGGCGACGACGATGCCGCCCTGGACATTGCCCATCGGGTTGCAGCACGCCGCGACCGGTTGAAACCGCATCTTTACCCGTCCCGCGGCGCTGTCGATCTCGAGGATCTCCTGCCCCAGCAATTCGGCCGTCGGCGGCACGAACCTGTTCATCCGCTCAAGCAGTTCGCTATCGGTCATCGCCACTTACAATATCTCCGTGGTCATCAACCCAAAGCTCTGGAGCGCCCCGGCCAGCGCGTCAACATGCGCGTCGGCACGGGTGAATACCGCTCGCCCCGATCCCGGCTGCCCTGCCCCCGCACCCGCCCCTCCCAACAGGTGCGCCACCCGCCGCGCGATCCCCGCACCGCCATCGACCATGCCGAGCGGACCTAGGCCCGACAGCGTCCGTGCCTCCACCAGTTCCGCCGCCAGTAACGGAAAATGCGTGCACGCCAGCACCATCATGTCCATCCGCTCGCCGCCCGGCTGGCCGGTCAGCCCGACCAATTCGGGCGCCACGTCCGCCGCCGTCACCGTCTCGCCCGCCAGCTTGGCCTCCGCCAGAATCACCAGTCGCGCCGAGCCGTGGCGCAGCACCGTGCAATCCACCGCAAACTCGCCTGCCAACCGGTCGACATAGGCTTGCCGCACAGTGGCCATGGTTCCCAGCACCCCGATCACCCGGCTTCTCGATCCTTCCGCCGCCGGCTTGATCGCCGGCACCGTGCCCACCACCGGCACATCGAGCGCCGCGCGCACATGCGCCAGCGCGATCGTCGACGCCGTGTTGCAGGCAATTACCGCGAGCTGTGGCCGATAGCGTTCCACCAGCCGCCCGAGCAGCGCCGGCACCCGCGCTGCAATCTCCGCCTCGCTGCGAATCCCATAAGGAAAGCCGGCGTTGTCGGCGGCGTAGACAATGCTCACCCCCGGCATCAGTGCTCGGATCGGTCCCAGCACGGACAAACCTCCAACCCCGGAATCGAAAATCAACACGGGCGGGGCGGCAATATTCATCGCCAGCCCTTACCCTGCCAACAGCGATCCGTCAGTCTTTCTGCTCCTGAACGCGCCTGTTGCGATTTCCCCACCATTTCCCGTATATGATAGAAAGATAAAGACTTTTTATCCATCTATGCTGACGAAAATGTAAGCTCCGCTACAAATTTTCGCTAGCCTTCAACATGGTCGACTGGTAGTGCCCCGAAACGGGCCAAATTGTCACATGTAAAAGTTTTGGCACGGACCTTGCTCCCAATATCTCAATTTGGAGCGCCTTTCCCTGTCACTCGTTGAAATCAAAGAACTTTTATGAATATCAGCCTTTCGAGCGTCCTGTTGTCGGCCGCGCTGCTTTGCCAGCCGGTCGTTGCCTCGGCCGCCAGCACGATCTCCACCAGTGCCTACGGGATTACCAGCGACGTCAAAGTGGTGGGTACCGTCGGCGTCACCGTGACGCCGAAGGCCGCCGTCAGCGCCACCGGAACCCCGGCCATGAACGTCAACGGCGGCCTGGTCAGTCTGAAAACCTCGGTCGACCTCGGCGACCTGTTGAGCCTCCGTCTCGGCACCGGCATCATCACGACCGGTGCCAAGGCCGATAATGCGTCGCTCGGTGTCGACACACTCAATATGGGCAGCTCGACCGTCAACGACCTGGGAATCAACCTGGGCACGGTGCTGCCGCTCATCGGCCTCAACGCGACCACCGTCACGTCGGTCACGTCGATCAAGCTCATCAACAACATTGCGACGCTCACCGGCAAGTCGGTGCTCAGCAATCTTGCCCTCAGCCTGCTCGGCCCCGTGCCGATCTTCACCCTGGGCGCTAATGCCGAGGTCGCCCCCAACTTCGTCGCCTACGATTTTCTCGGCGTGAAATTGATCCTCAACGAGCAGATCGCGACCCGGTCGGGCAACACCCTCGGCCTGACCACCAACGCCCTTCGCCTGCAACTCAGCAACTATGCCGTCGGTGCCAAGCTGCTGACCGGTAGCGTGACGGTCGGCCAGTCGCATGCCGAAGTCTTCATCGACACCCTTGGTCCCATTCCCGAACCGGCCGTCTGGTTGCAGATGATCGCCGGCTTCGGGCTCACAGGTCTCGTCGTGCGTCGCCGCCGCACCACAATGCTGTTGGCTGCGTAGGATCGAGCCAGGGCGCTACCGGAGGCCCCCTCCCCCTCGGTGGCGCCCACACCAACCGGCGGTCGACAGCGATGGCCTCGCGTGACGACAAGTGACTCCGGCGTCCTGCCGCGCTAACGCCCTCGCATGACCCCGACCTTCCCCGCCACCCGCCTCCGCCGCACCCGTGTCGCCCCCTGGAGCCGCGCGCTCCACGCAGAAAACACGCTGTCGCCCGCCGACCTGATCTGGCCGATGTTCGTCACCGAAGGCCGCGGCGTCACCGATCCCGTCGGCACCATGCCCGGCGTCGACCGCCTCTCGGTCGATCGCCTCGCCGCCACGGCCCATGAAGCCGTCGCCCTCGGCATCCCCTGCGTCGCGCTGTTCCCCTTCACCCAAGGCCATTTGCGCACCGAGGACGGCAAGGAAGCCCTCAACCCCGACAACCTCGTCTGCCAGGCCATCATGGCCTTGAAGGACGCCGAACCCGGCCTCGGCGTGCTCGTCGACGTCGCGCTCGATCCCTACACCAGCCACGGCCACGACGGCCTGATGCACGACGACGGCCGCATCCTCAACGACGCCACTGTCGACGTCCTCGTCGGCCAGGCGCTCAACCATGCCCGCGCCGGCGCCGACGTCATCGCCCCGTCCGACATGATGGACGGCCGCGTCGCCGCCATCCGCGCCGGCCTTGAGGGTGAAGGCTTCCACGAAGTCCAGATCATGGCCTATGCCGCCAAATACGCCTCGGCCTTCTACGGCCCGTTCCGCGACGCCGTCGGCAGCGGCGGCTATCTCAAGGGCGACAAGAAAACCTACCAGATGGACCCCGCCAACAGCCGCGAGGCGATCCGCGAAGTCGCCATGGACATCGCTGAAGGCGCGGACTCGGTCATGGTAAAGCCCGGCATGCCCTATCTCGACATCGTCCGCCTCGTCCGCGACCGCTTCGATATCCCCGTCTTCGCCTATCAAGTCTCCGGCGAATACGCGATGATGGAAGCCGCCATCGCCGCCGGCGTACTCGATCGCGACCGTGCCGTCCTCGAAACCCTCCTCGGCTTCAAGCGCGCCGGCTGCGCGGGCGTCCTCACCTACTACGCCCCGCTGGCAGCGAAACTCCTGACCCGGTAAAAACTTGTCACGACTGATTACGCATGTAATCAGTCGTGAATGAAATCCACCGTCCTCATCGCCCTGCTCTTCGCCAGCCCCGCGCTGGCCAGCGAAACCTGGATCGTCCGCACCGACCTCTGGGGCAACCCCGCCTTCTCCACTCTCACCCTCGACCGCCAGCAAAGCCGCTTGATCGGCAACCTCGATGGCGACAGCGTCACCGGCACCCTCACCGACAAGCGCATGACCCTCACCGCCACCGACAGCGACGCCCGCACCTCGCACTACACAGCGACCCTCACCGCCAACCGCGCCGCCAGCACCGTCGACGCTCCCGACACCAACAATCCCAAGGCCCGCGCCGCCCATACATTCACCGCCGTCCGCCTCCCCGAAAAACCCGCCGGCGGCCCCCGCACCCTCGACTTCCGCCCCACCGGCTATTCCAACAGCTTCAACGCCGACCGCCCCCCGGTCCTCATCCTCTGGCCCGGCGACACAATCCACACCACCACCCTCGATTCCGGCGGCGTCGACGAAAACGGCGTCACCCGCGCGCTCTTCGGCAACCCGCAAACCGGCCCCTTCTTCATCGCCGGCGCCGCCCCCGGCGACACGCTGGTCGTCCACCTCAAGCGCGTCGCCCTCAACCGCGACTACGCCGACAGCCTCGACCAGATCGTCGATCGCGCCCTCACCCCCACCACCCCGACCCCCGCCAAACCCATCCGCTGGCACCTCGACCGCACCACCAATCGCGCTCGCCCCGAAGGCGCCACCGGAGCCCTCGCCAACTTCTCCGTCCCCGTCCGCCCCATGCTCGGCGGCCTCGCCGTCGCCCCCGGCTTCGGCATGCCCCCCATTTCCACCGGCGACACCGGCCGCTTCGGCGGCAACATGGACTTCAACGAGGTCATCGAGGGCAACACAATCTACCTCCCCGTCCAGCAGCCCGGCGCCTTGCTCTATCTCGGCGACGCCCACGCCCTCCAGGGCGACGGCGAAACATCGCAATACGCCCTCGAAACCTCGATGGACGTCACCTTCACCGTCGACCTCATCAAGGCTCAAGCCATCCGCACCCCCCGCGTCGAGTCCCCCACCCAAATCATGGTCCTCGGCCAGGCCGGCTCCCTCGACGATGCCACGAAAGCCGCCACCGCCGGCCTCGTCGCATGGCTGCAAAAGGACTACGATCTCGACCAATCCCAATCCGCCCAGATCCTCGGCAGCGCGGTCAAGTACAGCATCGCCAACCTCGCCGGCCGCAGCGTCGGCGTTGCCGCCAAATTCGACAAATCCTTGCTCCCGCCCAGCAAAGCGATCGTCGCCCGCTAAACCTTGCCCCACCCCATCGTTTTCGATACCCAACCCGGCATGACCAAGCCCATCCGCATCGCAGTCCTCGGCGCCTCCGGCTACACCGGCGCCGACCTCGTGCGTCTGGCGCTCACCCACCCCAACATCGAGATCGCCGCCCTCTCCGCCAACTCCAAGGCCGGCCTCACCATGGCCGAGATCTGGCCCCACTTCGCCCCCTACCCCGGCCTCCCGCGCCTGATCACGTCGGAGGCCGTCGACTACGCCAGCATCGACGCCGTCTTCGGCTGCCTCCCCCACGCCGCCTCCGCCAGCCTGCTCAGCACGCTAGCTGGCCCCAAAATCATCGACCTCTCCGCCGATTTCCGCCTCAAGGACTCCGCCACCTACGCCGACTGGTACGGCGGCGCCCACCCCGCCCCGGCGCTCCTCCCCGGCGCCATCTACGGCCTCACTGAATACGCCCGCGACAGCCTCCCCGGCGCCGCATTGGTCGCCTGCCCCGGCTGCTACCCCACCGCCGTCCTCCTCGCCCTCCTCCCTCTCATGGCAGCAAACGCCATCGGCCCCGACCGCATTACCATCAACGCCATCTCCGGCGTCTCCGGCTCGGGCCGCAGCCTCAAGGAAGCCAATCTCTTCCCCGAAATCGCCGAGGCCGTCGCCCCCTATGCCGTCGGTCGCCACCGCCACATGCCCGAAATGGAGCAGGAGCTTTCCGCCGCCGCCAACCAGCCGGTGATCCTCAGCTTCACGCCCCATCTCGTCCCGATGAATCGCGGCGAGCTCGTCACCTGCATCGTCGAAACCACCCGGCCGGTCGCCGATCTGCGCGCCATCCTCCAGGCCCGCTACGCCGCCGAGCCCTTCGTCCACCTCCTCCCCGAAGGCACCCCGCCGGCCACCCGCATGGTCCGCGGCTCGAACCACGCTGTCCTCAACGTGTTCGCCGATCGCGTCCCCGGCCGCGCCATCGTCATCGCCGCCATCGACAATCTCGTCAAAGGCAGCTCGGGCCAGGCCATCCAGAACTTCAACCTGATGTTCGGCCTGCCCGAAACCACCGGCCTCCAGGCCGCGCCGCTGTTTCCGTGATAAAATCCGACCGCCTCACTCTGCGCAACTGGCACGACAGCGACCGCATTCCCTTCAACGCCATGGGCCGCGACCCCGCCGTCATGGAGCATCTCGGCCCGCTCCAAAGCCAGGCCGATACCGACGCCGGCATCGCCCGCCTGTCCGCCATCGCTGCCGAACACGGCCACACTTTCTGGGCCATCGAGCGCCGCGATGACCAGCAGTTCCTCGGCTTCTGCGGCCTCAAGATCGCACCCGAAAACATCCCCGACATCGAGGGCGCCATCGAGATCGGCTGGCGCCTGCGCGCCGACGCCTGGGGCAAGGGCTATGCCGGCGAAGCCGCCCGCGCCAGCCTCGACTGGGGCTGGGCCAACCTCGCCGCCGACCGCATCATCGCCATCACTATCCCCGCCAACATCCGCAGCCAGGCCCTCATGCTGCGCCTCGGCATGGTCCGCCGCCACGACCTCGATTTCGACCACCCGGCGCTCGTCCCCGGCGATCCGCTCCGCCCGCATGTCACCTTCGAGATCCGCCGCGTATGAGCATCCATCCCTTCGGCGACAAGCACCCCCTCATCGCCCCAACCGCCTTCATCGCACCCGGCGCCCGCGTCATCGGCGACGTCACCATCGGCGACGAAGCCTCGATCTGGTACAATGTCGTCCTGCGCGGCGACGTCGAGCGCATTACCATCGGTGTCCGCACCAACATCCAGGACGGCAGCGTCGTCCACGTCACCACAAACCGCTACGCCACGCTGATCGGCGACGACGTCCTCATCGGCCACCTCGCCATGATCCACGGCTGCGTCCTCGAAAACCACGCCTTCATCGGCCTCGGCGCTATCGTCATGGATGATTGCGTCGTCGAAACCGACGCCATGCTCGCCGCCGGCGCCTTGCTCACCCCCGGCAAACGCATCGGCAGCCGCGAACTCTGGGCCGGCCGCCCCGCCAAGCTCCTGCGCATGCTGTCGGACGAGGACGTCGCCCGCAACCGCAGCGCCGCCGCCGGCTACGTCGCCCTCGCCAAGCTGCACCGCGCCAGCCTGGCATAACTTCCCCCCTCCCTCCTTCGAGGGAGGGGTCGGGGGAGGGTTTCTTCCTCGCCCCCAAGCAAAACCCCGCCGCTACGCCCTTGTTATCCCGCCCCGGGACACAAACCTCGCTCCCAAGCGAAACCCCGCTCCCCAACAAGGCACCCCCATGGACCTCAAGCTCAGCGGCAAGACCGCCCTCGTCACCGGCTCGACCGCCGGCATCGGCCTCGCCATCGCCGAACGCCTCGCCGCCGAAGGCGTCGAGGTCGTCATCACCGGCCGCTCGCAGGCCAAGCTCGACGAAGCCGCCGCCCAGGTCGCCAAATCGGGTAAGGTCACCGCCGTCCTCGCCGACCCCGGCACCGCCGAGGGCGCCGCCACGCTCATCGGCGCCGTCCCGGCCACCGATATCCTCGTCAACAACCTCGGCATCTACGAAGCCAAGGCCTTCTCCGACATCACCGACGCCGACTGGCACCGCTTTTTCGAAATCAACGTCGTCAGCGGCGCGCGCCTCGCCCGCCATTATTTCCCCAGGATGCTGGAGAACAACTGGGGCCGCATCATCTTCATCGCCAGCGAAAGCGCCCTCGTCATCCCCGCCGAGATGGTTCACTACGGCATGACCAAGACCGCCCAGCTGGCGATCTCGCGCGGCCTCGCCGAACAGACCCGCGGCACCGGCGTCACCGTCAATTCGGTCCTCCCCGGCCCAACCCGCTCCGAAGGCATCGCCGATTTCATCCGCTCGGTGGTCGAAAACAAGGACGCCGGCGAAGCCGAGCGCGAAGCCGAATTCTTCGCAAAACTCCGCCCGCTGTCGCTCATCCGCCGCCTCATCGACGCCGACGAGATCGCCACCATGGTAACCTACCTCGCCAGCCCCTTGTCGGCCGCCACCAACGGCGCCGCCCTCCGCGCCGAAGGCGGCATCCTCCCCACAATCGCCTGACAGCGCGTCCTCTAACGCCCCTCCCTTCTTCAAGGGAGGGGCTGGGGGTGGGTGACTCTCAATTCCCTCCCTACTTCCAAGAAGGAGTCGGGGGACCTACCCTCCCAACCCCAACCCCACCCCCCTCACTCGACCCATTCCCGCTCCTGCGCCCCCACCCAGGCAATCCACGCATCATCCTTCGCAATCGCTAGGTCGGCGGCCTCTGCGGCGGCCGCGGCAATGTCGAAAGATACCCACCCGCCGGCCGTGCAAGCCTTGTCGTCAACGCCGCCGGCGGCACCGGAAACGGCAGTTGCTCCACGCGTGCCGGCATCACGCCGATACGCGGCCCAGCGCAGCCGCAGATCGTCATAGCCGCGATCCAGATCATCGCTCCGTTGCGCAAGCGCATCCCCTGCCCCTTTCGAAATTTCCGATTGCCGGACCGCCAGCTTCGCCGCCACTGCCGCCTGTGCACTGGCCGCTGCCGCACCTGCCGCGGCGAACCGCTGCGTATCGGCAGCAAGTTGCGCCCGCCCTCCCGCCGCAAAGGCCGCGCTGATTTGGCTGCCATGCCAGCGCCAGACCAGCGCAGCCGCCAGCACCCCGCCGAGCAGGTAAAGCAACGGCCGCGGCAGCCCGCGCACCAGCCCTACCAAAGCCCCCAGCGGCATCATTGCGGGTCATCCCCGCCTGAAGCGCTGAAATCAGCCCCCATGAAGCGCGCCGACACCTGCCGCAGCGCAACCGTCATGCTCAGCCCGGTCAGCACCACGCCGATCAGGCCGAGCACCGCATACAGCGCCCCGCCGACGATATTGAGCCGCGCGGCGGCCAGCGCCGCCGGCCATGGCGCATTGAGCACGTTCCACGCCAGCCACACCGACATCAGGGTCAGCGCGATCCCGGCGCCGGCGAACACGAGTGCCAACACGGTGCGCCGCCAATCGGGCGCCAGCCAGCCCTGCGAACGACGCATCAAGCCGTCCGGTTCGCGAGCCAGCCGAACAGGAAGCTCTCGTTGGCCGCCCGGCTTTCAGCGAGCTCGATGTAACGCGCGCCCTGCAACGCATCGAGCGCCTTGACCAGCACCGCCTCGCCCTCACCGCCGCGCACCGCCAGCAAGCGCCGCAGCGCCGCCAGCGTTGCCGCGCCGATCCCGCGATCGACGACGATGTCGGGCCAGTCGCGCTGCTGACGATTGAGCGCATTGAGGCTGCGCTGGAGGAACCCGGTCGCCGTCCCCGGCCCCATGTTCACCCCGGTATCGAACAGCTCCGCCGCCACCTTCGGGGCCATAACGGATACCGCATCGAACCCCGGCCCCGACCAATAGCGCCGGCGGTAAATGGCCACCGCAAATTCGCGCGGCAGCTCGCGCATCGTGCCGGCCCAGCCGGCGGCCCGCGCCACCGCAATCGTGATGCCGAAATGCGTCGCCCCGCCCCGGTCATCGGGATGATCGACGAACCCGCCTTCCTTCTCCAGCAACGCATCGAGCAGCAAGCCGGCGATCTCGGTCATCAGCATCCCTTTCACGGTGATGCCGAATTACTAGCCTATTTGGTTCGTTTTGTCAATCTGACGAACCAGATGCCCGGAACATACCGGCCAAGTCCGGTCCAAGGGCGCAAACCACCCGCCGACAGGCTTGGAACAGACCCGGCAACAGCCGTCCACCGGCTGCAGAAGCACCCGAAAACACCGCGAATATCCGTATCAGGGGGAAGGCTGGTCGGAGCGACAGGATTCGAACCTGCGACCCCTTCACCCCCAGCGAAGTGCGCTACCAGACTGCGCCACGCTCCGACCGAAGCGCGCACGTAGGACAGTCAAGCCGGCGATGCAAGCAAGCTTCCGAATTCAGGCCGTTTCCAGCCCATATTGCTTGATCAGATCATACAGCGTCGGTCGACTGACGCCCAGAATCTTTGCCGCGCTCGACATGTTATTCTCGGTTCTTGCCAATACCTTACGGATAGCGATCCGATCCGCCGCCTCCCGCGCCGCCTTCAGCGACAGCGTCGAATCATCGGCCATCCCGCCCAGGTCGAGGTCCACCGCCGTCAACCGCGACGACTCTGCCATGATCACCGCCCGCTTCAACCGATTTTCGAGTTCCCGAACGTTACCCGGCCACGGCCAATCGCTGATCGCCGCAATCGCATCCGGCATGAACCCCTTGAAAGTGCGACCATTTTCCCGTGCAAACCGGCCTAGAAAATGATGCGCCAGCAACACCGCATCGCCATGCCGCTCCGCCAGCGACGGGATCCTGACAACGATTTCCGCCAGCCGATAATAAAGATCCTCGCGGAACCGCCCCGCCGCAATCATCGCCTCGAGATTCTGGTGGGTCGCACAGACAATCCGCACATCGACCGGGATTGCCTTGCGTCCCCCAATCCGCTCGATTACCCTTTCCTGCAGGAATCGCAACAACTTGACCTGCAACGGCAACGGAATATCACCCACCTCGTCGAGGAACAGCGTCCCTCCCTCGGCCAGTTCGATCTTGCCCTCCTGGGTCTTTACAGCGCCGGTAAAGGCGCCTTTTTCATAGCCAAACAGCTCGGATTCCAGCAGATTCTCTGGGATGGCCGCACAGTTGATCGCGATGAACGATTTCCCAGCCCGCAGCGACGCATTATGCAGCCCGCGCGCCAGCAACTCCTTGCCGGTACCGCTTGCCCCAAGCAACATCACCGATACCTGTGCGGTCGCCACCCGCTCTATCATCCTGGCAACCTTCAACATTTCTGGCGCGCCGGTTACAATCCCGCCGAGCACATCACCGCCCGACGACCGGGCCGAATCCGCCAGCCGACGATTTTCAGTTTCCAGGTCGGCTACGTGATACGCCCGCCGAACGATCATCCCGAGTTCGTCGATATCGATCGGCTTCTGGTAAAAATCGAAAGCTCCCGAGGCAATCGCCCGCCGCGCGCTTTCCCGGGCACCGTGCCCGGACGCCACGATCACCTTGGTCGAAGGTCGAATTCGCAAAATTTCGTCAAGCGTTGCAAAGCCTTCGGTGACTCCGTCCGGATCCGGCGGCAGCCCCAGGTCGAGCGTCACCACATCGGGTTCGTGCTGCCGCAACGCGGCCACAGCGGCGTCGCGGTCGCCGGCGATGATGACCTCATAGTCTTCGTACGACCATCGCAGTTGACGCTGCAGCCCTTCGTCATCTTCGACGACCAACAGTTTTCGCTGTGCGACGGTCATTGTGCAGCGACCTGCATAATCGTTCGGCCGGGTTCGCCGGCTGCCGGTAAGGCTATGGTAAATATGGTGCCTTCTCCCTCGCGGCTTACCACGTCGAGGCGCCCGCCGTGGGCGCGGGCAATCTCCCGGACTTCATATGCGCCGATGCCGAAGCCCCCCGGCTTTGTCGATCGGAAGGGCTGAAACAGTTCCTGCCGGATGAAACGCGATGACATGCCTCTCCCTCGGTCCTCGATCCGGACGACTATGTCGCCGGCTTCCGTCGTCGCCACTACGGCGATCGGGGCGTCCGATGCCGATGCGTCGATGGCGTTCTGGACGAGGTGCAAAAACAATTGTTCGATCTGTCCGCCGTCACCTGCAACACATTGTGCCGGTTCGCTTTCAACCGCGGTGGTGTCGAGTGTCAACGGTTGATGCGCCTGCTGCTTGACGGCAATGACTTGTGCCAGCAGCAGCGGTATGTCGACAAGGTGCCATTTGGGATCGGGGCGACCACCCTGGTGTTGCGACAGTCTTGCGAGCAAGTCGTTCATTTTGCCCACTGAATTTTGCAGGGTCTTGACCATGTCGGCGCGATAGGCCGGGTTGTCGGCGTGGCGTTGGGCATTGCGTGCCACCAGGGACAACTGACTGACTAGATTCTTGATGTCGTGCATGATGAAGGCGAAACGGCGGTTGAATTCGTCGAACTTAGCAGCTTCGTCGAGCGCCATTTGTGTCGATGATTCAGCAATATAGCTTGCAGCCTGGCGCCCGAGCGTGCGCAACAAGTCATAGTCTTCCCAGTTGAGAACGCGCCGCGCCACGGTGCGTTCGAGGATGATGAAGCCGGCGAGGCTATCAAGGTGGAATAATGGGACGCCGAGCCAGACGCGGGGGTTTAGCTGGGCCCAATCGGGCGCGATTATAGTTTGATAGTCTCCTTGACCGGCTCGGAGTTCATCGAAATCAATAATACGTTGGCGTGCTTCGATAAACTGTACAAGATTCGACTTGCGCGGGATCGATTCCGCCTTCGTGCCATTAACATTCCATTCGGCAATCGGGGCAAGATTATCGTCTTCTGGAATAAATAGAACGCCGCCGGGGGAATCGAGCACCATGCAGACCGCCTGGATGACGCGTTCGTGGAGGGCGCCAGCGCGTTCGTTGCTGCCGGTGCGCGATACCGTGGAAATAAAGCGTAACCATTCCAGGCGGTAATCATATTTGTAAGTGAAGAAGTTTTTGGCGATCTGCACCCGGAGCGCGGCACGGAAGCGCGGCGAGACGGCGACGATGGTGCCCATCGTCGCAGTGCCGAAAAGGAAGGTGATCTGCAGCAGGCGGCCCCAGTCGCCGCTCACCAGTCGCAGGCCATAAGCCAGCATTGCCATGGCGATAAGGTAGAAGCCGATCATCGAAAACGACAGGGTGTGGAAGACGACCTGGCGGGAGACCTGGATGCGAGCGACCCAGGCTTCACGTGCTGAAAAAAGCAGTAATGGAACAGTAATCGTGTTGACAGCGCCGCGGATGTTGAAGAGGTCGGATGATGGCGGCGGCAACAGAAATGCCAAGGTGTAGAAGTTCAGGTCATAGACGAATAGTCCGCCGAGGCCGATGGCAAGCAGGCGGACGCCGCCGCGGCTCTGGACGTCGGTATTCTGGTAGAGATTATGGACGAGGACTAGCCCCGAAACGGCGACGGAAAGTCGCATGATCAGAAACAGTTGGCCGGTCATCGAGCGGTCGCCGGCTAGGACGCCGGCGCTGGCGCCGAGGAGGTCGAGAGCGAGTTGCAGGGCGATGACGAAACCCATGCCACCGGCGATCACGAAGGACGAACGCAGGCGATCGTCGAGCTGCCAGGTCGGGCGCAGGACAGCGACCAGAAACGCTATCCAGGCGGCTGAACGTATTGTTTCTGCTGGAGAAAGCCAGAAACTCCAGGTGTAGGGGTCACGGATGACCATGACGAAAACAAGTGCCCATGCGGCAGTTGTCGCCGACGCGACGGTCAGGCAAAGTAATGATGTCGTCTTTTGTTGGCGCCAGAGTGCTGCGACGGCGAGTGCTGCGAAGCCGGCGGCGGCGAGCAGGTGACTGAGCAGGCCGACATCGGTCAACTGCATGATAAACTTGGCGCCCCGTGTTTTTCGTTGGCGGCATCGTAACGATACCGCGGTGCGGGCGCTAGCGTCGAAGGACGGATATTTGCGGGGTTTGGGGGTATGTGGCGGTCAGGTTCGGGCCTGAGGCCGGACGTTTGGCAGTAGTCTGCCGGCCTGTTTGGGGCTGGGATCGGGACTTGCCGGGTACGCGGGCGGACACAGACATTCTGAAAACGTCGTCTTGGCGTACGTTGTATATAATAAGCATGCTTGTTATATTGATTGGATGTCGGACAGCCTTGGTATCCTGATCAGTGATTCGGCGCGGCTTTTGCGTCGCCGCTTCGATTGCCGCGCGCGCAGCTTGGGGGTCAGCCGCGCGCAGTGGCAGGTGCTGTTCGCGCTGTCGCGCAACGAGGGTGTCAACCAGGCCGGGCTGGCCGAAGCGCTCGATGTCGAGACGATCACCGTTGGCCGCATGGTCGACCGGCTCGCCGACGCCGGGCTGGTCGAGCGCCGCGCCGACCCGGCCGACCGGCGGGCATGGCGGCTGCACCTGATGCCGCGCGCGCATCCGATCCTCGAAGCGCTGCGCGAAGTTGCCGAGGCGGTGATGGCGGAAACCTTCGATGGGCTGGGGTTCAACGAAAAGCAGGTCCTTCACGACCTGCTCAGCAAGGTGCGGGGCAATCTGCAGAAACCGCCGCAGGCGCCAAAGGGCACGGAAACAAAATCGGCCATCGCCGTTCCTGTCGCGGGAGCATTGTGATGCACGCTGTCGTCGATCGCGAGACATTGGCCGAAACCCGGCCCAGGCGGCGCTGGAGGCGGCTGGTGCTGATGCTGCTGGTGCCGGTTATATTGCTGGCAGTCGGCGGTTATGTCTGGCTGACCGGCGGGCAATCGGTGCGCACTGACAATGCCTATGTCCAGCAGGACAAGGTGTCGATCAGCAGCGACGTGACCGGCCGGGTCGTCAAGGTCGGGCCAGGCGAGAGCGATGTCGTCAAGCGCGGCGATATTCTTGTCGAGATCGCGCAGCGGCCGTTCGAGATCGCGCTGGCCGAAGCCGAGGCCAATTTGGCATCGGCGCGGCTGCAGGTTTCGGGGCTGCGATCGGAGACGTCCGGCAAGGCTGCCGACGTGGCGGGCAAGCGCGAGGCTGTGGCGTTCGCGCGGATCGAACTCGAGCGGCAGCAGAAATTGTTCGAGGACGGCTTCACGACGCGGGCGCGGGTGCAGGCGGCCGAGTTCATGATCGCGACCGCGCAGAGCGAGATGTCGTCGGCGATGGCCGATGCGGCGATGGCGCAATCGGCGGCGAACAGCGCCGGGCGAGGTATGCACCCGCTGGTGCTGGCGGCGATGGCGGCGCGCGACAAGGCGGCGTTCGAACTGTCGCGCACCATCATACGGGCGCCGGCCGATGGCATTGCCAGCCAGACCGACAAGGTGTTGCCGGGACAGGTCATCGTGTCGGGCGTGCCGACGATGTCGCTACTGATGAGCGGGCGGCGCTGGGTCGAGGCCAATTTCAAGGAAACCGATCTCGAGCATATGCGCGTCGGGCAGCGCGCCGTGGTGACGCTCGATGCGTTTCCGGGGCAAGAGATTGTCGGCAGCGTCGCCAGTATCGGTGCGGGGACGGGATCGGAATTTTCGGTGCTGCCGGCGCAGAATGCGACGGGCAACTGGGTCAAGGTCGTGCAGCGGGTGCCGGTGCGGATTGCGCTGCCGGCGGCGACCGATGTGCCGTTGATCGCGGGGTTGTCGGCGACGGTCGAGGTCGAGACGCCGACGCCGTGAGGTTTGAGATGGGCTTTTTCGGGGGGTGCGGGCTACCCTCACCTCCCGCGCAAGAGGCGAGAGTCGCCTCTCCCTTGAAGGGAGAGGGGCAGAAGAAGAGCACCCTCACCCGGGCCGCGCGAAGCGGCGCGTCTCTCCCCTCTAGGGGGAGGTAAGTGAAGACACCCTCACCCGGGCCGCGCCAAGTGGCGCGTCTCTCGCCTCTCCCGCGGGCGGGAGAGGGGGGCTTTGGTGGCTAGTATGGCCCCTGTCCTGCCTGACCGCGCGCCGGCTTCGCCGCTCGTCATTACTGTTGTCGTCATGCTTGGCACGTTCATGACGATTCTCGATTCGACGATCGCCAATGTGGCGTTGCCGCATATGCAGCCGTCGCTGGGGGCGGCGAGCGATACGATTGCGTGGGTGCTGACGAGCTATATCGTCGCCACGGCGATCGCGACGCCGTTGACCGGGTGGCTGGCGAGCAAGCTCGGGCGACGGCAGTTGTTCCTCTATTCGGTGGCGGGATTCACCGTCGCGTCGATGGCGTGCGGGCTGGCGCAGTCGCTCGAGCAGATGGTCGTGTTTCGCATGATCCAGGGGGCGGCAGGGGCGTTCCTGGCGCCGCTTGGGCAATCCTATGTGCTCGATGTCTGGCCGCAATCGAAACACGGCAAGGCGATGGCGTGGTGGGGGGTCGGCATCATGGTCGGGCCGATCCTGGGGCCGGTGATCGGCGGTTACCTGACCGAGAGCTTCAACTGGCGCTGGGTGTTCTTCATCAACCTGCCGGTCGGCATCATGACGCTGTTCTTCGCCGCCGCGGTGCTGCCGCAGGCCGAGACCAGCGCGCGGCGCTTCGACCTGCTCGGCTTTGGACTGCTCGCGGTTGGTGTCGGGGCGATGCAGATGTGCCTCGATCGCGGCCAGCAGCTCGACTGGTTCGCCAGCTGGGAAGTCTGCCTCGAGGCCGGGGTCGCGATCGGCGCCTTATGGGCCTTCGGCGTCCATGTCATGACCAGCGACGAGGCGCTGATCGACCGGCGGATGCTGAGGGATCGCAACGTGATGACCGGGTTCGCCTTCATCACGCTGGTCGGCCTGCTGATGGTCGGCACCACGGCGTTGCTGCCGACAATGCTGCAATCGCTGTTCGGATACCCGGTGATCGGGGCGGGCGTGCTGCAGATGCCGCGCGGCATCGGCATGATGATGGCGATGATGGGCGCCGGGCAGATCATCGGCAAGGTCGATGCACGCCTCATGATCGGCGCCGGGCTGATGTTATCGTCTCTCTCGATGTGGATGATGACGCAGTTTTCGCCGATCATGGATTCGTCGCCGTTCGCGCTGTCTGGGTTCCTGCAGGGCGCCGGGCTCGGGCTGGTGTTCGTGCCGCTTAATACCTTGGCCTTTGCGACCTTGCCGCCCGACCTGCGCACCGATGCGGCGGGGTTCTATATGCTGCTGCGCAATTTGGGCGGGTCGATCGGGATCAGCCTGACGGTCGGGGTGCTGGCGCGGCAATCGCAGGTCGCCCATGCCGATATCGCCGGTAATCTGAGCGCGTCGTCGATGCCCTGGGCGGATGGCGCCATCGGCCAGGCGCTTGGGGCGGATGCGGTGATTGCCATGCTCGACGGGGCGGTCAACAAGCAGGCGGCGATGATCGCCTATCTCGATGTATTCATGATGATGCTCTGGATCACGCTGGCGATGATGCCGTTGCTGCTGCTGTTGCGGAAACCGAGGGTGGCGGGGCCGGTGGTCCATCTGGCAGATTGAACTGTGGTGGTAGAGAGCTGGGGTGTCTGCAGTGTTCTGGTCGACCGCGGTAAAAACTGGGTCCCGGGCCAAGCCCGGGATGACAATTTTTGGGAAGCGGTGGCCTGCAGCCCTCAAAAGAAATTCAAGGCGGCAGGTCAGTTGGTCGCGTCGCCGGGACTAAGGGTGAAGGCGCGGCGGTAGGCGGCTTCGGGGGTGCCGTAGCTGTCGCCGGCGAGTTCCTCGAGGCCGGTTCGGTCGAGGATGCCGACGCGGCCGCGGTGGGTGCTGATATAGCCGAGGCGGACGATCGATTGCAGCGCGGTGGTGACGCCGGCGCGGCGGACGCCGAGCATGAGCGAAAGAAATTCATGCGTGATGACGATGTCGTCGGTGCGCGAGCGGTCGTGGGTCATCAGCAGCCAGCGGGCGAGGCGCTCGACGACGTTATAGGCCGAATAGGCGAGCGCCGAATGCGAGACCTGGATGAGGAAGCTGTGGGCGTAGCGCAAATGGACGGCGCGGAAATCGGCATTTGATTCCATGGCTGCGGTAAAGCTGCGGACCGGCAGTTGCAGCGCGTCGCCGGGGACCTGGGTAAAACAGTCGATCGGCGAATGATTTTCGCCAAAGACCGCGGCGATGCCGACCAGGCCCTCCACGCCGACGAGGCCGACTTCGGCCTGGCGACCTTCGGCCGTAGTCGCGACGACCGAAACGACGCAGGTTTCGGGATAGGTGACGACTTCGATCGACTCGCCGGGGGACAGCAACAACGTGCGCAGGGCGAAGTTGCGCGTTTTGAAATCGCCGCTGACCAACGCAAAACTTTCTGCCGATAATGATCTCAGCAGGATGTTCTGGATTTTCCGTCGAGAAATGTCCGTCATGATGCCACTCGTATCAGGGCCAGAGAAGAACGATTTCCCTGCGCCTTCACCCACATGCCTGAAGCCGCTGCCTATGATGTGATCAAATAGTTTCTGAATACAAGCCAGAAACGGTTCAATATGAAAACGCACCAATTCTGGATGATCGTGACACTGTGACACTGGCGTGACATCGCGGCACCTCGTCATAACGGTACGCTTGCGAACAGACGAACGGGTTTTTTGCGAGAATAGTGATCATGTGGGAGTGCTTGTATGGTCCGGTCCAGAACTTTGCCTACAGGCGTGACACTCTTGATTCGGGACCGGACGTTGCTGGTGGGAACGCCCAGAGACGGCTGGAGAACTTATATCGACCTGGCGCAGATGCACCCCGAGTCGACGGTGACTGCCGGAAATACCGAGGACGCGATGTGGATGCTGGCGGTCGATCCGCGGGTCAAGACTGTCGTGGTGGATTCCGGGACGGCGCCCGGAACGGTGGCGGCTATCGCGCGCTGGTCGCGGAATGGCGGGCCGACGGTCGCTGTGGCGGGCTTCGAAGGCGGCGCGAACGGGACCGTGGTGGCGGGTATCGCCGGACTGCTGACACTGAGCCTGAACTGATCATTGCCCGGGTTGGTTTTTGGGCAGGCGGCGCTAATCAGGGGCAAGTTTCGCCATTGAGGACGCCGCGCCGATGACTGTATCCGAACTGCCGCCGCTGTTGCTGGGCCGCCTCAACCATGTCGGCATTGCCTGTGTGTCGATCGATGCGACCGTGGCCATGTACGCGCGGTTGTTCGGCGCGACGGTGAGTGTGCCGGCGTTCGACCTGCCGGCCCAGGGCGTGCGGGTGGCTTTTATCGACGTGGCGAACAGCCAGCTCGAACTGATCGAGCCGTTGGGGGCGGATTCGCCGATCCACGGGTTTTTGAAGAAGAACCCGGCGGGGGGGCAGCACCATGTCTGCTTCGAAGTGAAGGATATCATTGCGGCGCGTGATGCGATGCGCGCGCGCGGAGCGACGGTGCTGGGGACCGGGGAGCCGCGGATCGGGGCGCACGGCGTGCCGGTGATCTTTGTGCATCCGCGGGATGCGGGCGGGGTGCTGATCGAGTTGATGGAAGAGCCGGAGGGGCAGCATTAGCAAAAAAGGTAACGGGGCGGCAGGAGTCCCTGCCGCCCCGCCATCCGGTCTAGCGCGAACCCGCACGCAGCAATCGCTGCGCGCGGCCGCACTTCGACCTAGTTCTTCCGGCCGCTGAGCAGCCAGCCGATGACGAAACCGAGCGCGATGCCGCCGGCGAGGACGGTGACGGGCTGCTCCTGGACGGTCTGGCGGACCTTTGCGGTCGATTCCTCGGCGAGACGGCTTGCCTTTTCGCGGGCCTCGCGGGCAGCTTCGGGCGCGTTGTCGGCCCATTCGCGGGCCTTTTCGCTGGCCTTGGCGTAAGTGTCCTTGGCCTTGCCCAAAACCTGTTCGGCCTTGCCCTTCAGCTCGGTGATCTTGCCTTCGGCCTGCGTCTTGGAATCACCGAATGCACTGCCGACCGCGCCTTCGACCTTGCCGCCGAACTCGTTTACCGTGCCTTCGAAATTATCCTGATTGATGGCCATGATGTTTCCTTTCGGGGGCTGAACGACATCGCAGAGATAGTGGGACCTGCGACGTTTTGGAAGAGGAACCGATAGAACGCTTTGGTGCGGCAGCGGTTCAATCATTCGGTTCAATCGTCGCCGCGGACTTTTGTGCGGCCCTGCTTGACGCCCGAGCGGACCGCCTTGCCGGTGAGGCGGCGTTCGCGGGCGCCGGTGCTGGGGCGGGTGGGGCGGCGTTTTACGGGGCGGACCTCGGCCTGGGCGATCATCGCGTGGAGGCGCTCGCGGGCGTCGCTGCGGTTGCGGTCCTGGCTGCGGAAGCTGTCGGCGGTGATGATGAGCACGCCGTCCCGCGTCATGCGGCTGCCGGCGAGCCGTATCAGGCGCACGGCGACGTCGTCGGGCAGGCTGGGCGAGGCGCGGACGTCGAAGCGGAGCTGGACCGCGGTGGAGACCTTGTTGACGTTCTGGCCGCCGGGACCCGAGGCGCGGATGAAGCTCTCGATGAGCTCGGTTTCGGGGATGGTGATGGCCATGACGCTGCTGCTTTAGGTGGTTTATCGGCGCCGGGGAATGCGGCTAGGAGGGGTGTGCCTTTAGGAGAATGCCATGATCGTCGTTCATCACCTCAATAACAGCCGGTCGCAGCGCATCCTGTGGCTGCTCGAGGAACTGGGGCTGCCGTATGAGATCAAGGCGTATTCGCGCGATGCGGTGACCAATCTGGCGCCGCCGGAGCTGAAGACGGTGCATCCGCTGGGCAAGTCGCCGGTGATAAGCGATGGCGAAAAGGTGATTTCGGAGTCGGGCGCGATTACCGATTATATCATTCGCAAGCATGGCGGCGGGCGGTTGGCCCCTGCCCCGGGTTCGGATGCGCATGAGGAATATCTGCAGTGGCTGCATTTTGCCGAGGGGTCGGCGATGACGCCGTTTTTGCTGGCGCTTTATACGGCGCGGCTGGGCGAGGCGGCGGCGCCGTTGACGCCGCGGATCCAGGAGCAGATCGGCGCGCATGTGGCGTATTTTGCGGGCGCGCTGGGGGAGAATGACTGGCTGGTCGGGAATGAACTGTCAGGGGCGGATATCATGATGAGCTTTATTGCCGAGATTGCGGTGGCGCAGGGACTGGGGACGCATTTCCCCAATCTGGCGGCGTATGTGCAGCGGTTGCAGGCGCGGCCGGCGTGGGTGACGGCAGCGGGGAAGACCGAGGCTTATTCGTTCGACAAGCGTTAGGCGCCGGCGACAGGGGGGACGCGGCGGGCGAGGAGGCGGGGGCCGAAGAGGTTGACCGCGAGGCCGCCGATGATGAGGGCGGCGGCGAGGAGCTTCCAGGCGGGGAGCGGCTCGCCGAGCCAGAGGGCGGCGCTGCCCATGCCGAAGACGGGCACGAGCAGCGCCATCGGGGCGACCGAGGCGGCGGGGTAGCGGGCGAGGAGCCAGCCCCAGGCGCCGTAGCCGAACATGGTGTTGCCGACCGCCTGCCAGGCGACGGCGGCCCAGACGATGGGGGTGGCGCCGGCGACGGCGGTGACGATGCGATCGGGGCCTTCGAACAGCAGCGCGAGCGCGAACAGCGGCGGCACGGCGAAGGCCGACGACCAGATGACGAAGGCGAGCATGTCGATGCGGCCGACGCGGCGTTGGACCATGTTGCCGAGCGACCAGGATAGCGAGGCGCCAAGGACGAGGGCGACGCCGAGGGGGGTGTTCGTGCCCCCTACATGGGTGAAGATGATGGCGATTCCGGCGACGGCGAGGGCGAGCGCGACATATTGGGCGGGGACGAGCCGTTCACCCGTGCCGCGCATGACGAAGGCAATGGTGAAGACGACCTGGGTCTGGACGACGAGGCTGGCGAGGCCGGGGGCGATGAAGCCATCGATGGCGATGAACAACAAGCCGAACTGGCCGACGCCGATGAAGATGCCGAAGGCGGCGAGGTCCTTCCATGGCACGGCGGGGCGCTTGATGAACAAGAGCGCGGGGACGATGACGAGGGTGAAGCGCAAGGCCGCAAACAGCAGCGGCGGCAGGCTGTCGAGGCCGATGCGGATGACGACGAAATTGGTGCCCCAGACAGCGACGACTGCGAGTGCGAGCAGGAAGGCGCGCAGGCCGAAGGCGCTTTCGGTCATTGGGCGGTATGGCCGCGCGGGCGAGCGAGGGTGAAATAGGCGGCGCAACCGGCGATGAGGCTAAAGCAGATCGTCATCGCGACGGGGACCGCGGTACCGTCGTGGAGGACGGCGGCGAAGGCCGAGGCGACGGCGCCGAAGGCGAAGTTGGCGGCACCGAAGACGCCCGCCGTGGTGCCGGCGCGGAGCGGATCGACGTTGAGGGCGCCGGCGAGGGCGTTGGCGGCGATGAAGCCGTTGGAGGTGAGGACGGCGAACAGCCCGGCCATGATGACCCATTTCGAGGCACCGGCCAGCGCGGCGGCAAGGAGGGCGGCGCCGCAGACGACGGCGACGAGGCAGGCGATGGCGAGGATGCGATCGGGTGAAAAGCGCAGCAGCAGGTAGCGATTGACCTGGCTCGAGCCGATGACGCCGACGGCGATGCCGGCGAAGATGATGCCGAACTGGCCTTGGGTGAAGCCCCAGATGTCGATGACAAGATCGGGCGCGGTGGCGATATAGCTGAACAGCGTCGCACCGTTGAAGGCCGAGACCAGCGTGTAGCCGATGAGGCGGCGGTGGCCGAGCAGGTCCAGATAGGCGCCGAGCACCGATTCGCCGTGCGCCTTGGCAGCGGTTTCCGGGGAGCGGCTTTCATCGAGGCGGAACCAGACGATGGTGCCGACGACGGCACCGAACAGCGTCAGCGCGATGAATACGGCGCGCCACGAGAACAGCATCGCGAGCCACGCGCCGACCGTGGGCGCAATCAATGGCGCGACGGCGAGGACGAGGACAAGCAGCGAGAAGATGCGCGCCGAGTCGCGGTGCTCGTAGCGGTCGCGGACGACGGCGCGGACGACGACGACGCCGGCGCAGCAGCCGAGCGCCTGGGCAAAGCGCCCGGCGATAAGCCATTCGATGCTGGGCGCGAAGGCGCAGGCGATGCTGGCGACGACATAGACGGCGCAGCCGGTGAGGATAGCGGGGCGGCGGCCGACGCGGTCGCTGACCGGGCCATAGACCAGCTGCCCGAGCGCCATGCCGATGAAAAAGGCGGTGAAGGTCAGCTGGACGGTGGCGGCGGAAACCGAGAATTCGCGGGCGATGCTGGGCAATGTCGGCAAATAGAGATCGATGGTCAGCGCGCCGAACGCGGTCAGCGTGCCAAGCAGGAGGATCTCGCCGCGAGTGGGGACACGTGGCGGCGGGGGGGATAAGGCGTCCATGTTGCATTGCGGCTTAGGCGAGCGCGCCGGCCGGGTCGAGAAGTTTGGGATCCATGCTCGCCAGAGACCCCCGGAAAGACCCTGCGAATGTATTGCAGGCGGAACATTCGGGCCGGTTGACCGTTTGCCAGATACAACAATGACAACGGGAAGCCCCAATGCGTATCGCAATCCTGACTGCCCTGACGCTTGCCGTCGCCATTCCATCATTGCCCGTCAGTGCCGATCCGCCGCCCTGGTCGAATGCCGGTGGCAAGAAGCAGGGCAAGCACGACAAGCACGACAAGCGCGGCGACCGCGACGATTACCGGCGCGATGGCCGATCGAACCATGCCGATTATCGACGCTATGATTATAACCGTCCCGATCCTCGCTATGGCAGCTATCAGGCCGATCGCTATTATGTCGCCGACAACCGGTACCAGCCGCGCCGGCTGGGCGCCAACGACCGCGTCTATCGCGGGCAGGACAACCGCTATTATTGCCGCCGCAGCGACGGTACGACCGGCCTGATCATTGGCGGCCTCGGCGGCGGCGTGCTCGGCAACCTGATCGCGCCGAACGGGTCGAAGTTGCTGGGCTCGCTGCTGGGCGGTGGGCTTGGGGCGGTGCTTGGCAATTCGATCGATCGGAAGAATGTCACCTGCCGATAAACGGCAGAGTGAGGCAAGCTAGTGGATTGATCGGGACGGAGGAGTCCTGTTTGGGATTCCCGCCGGCGGTTGGACGTGCGAAGTTGGGGGATGCGCACTGGTATCAGGATTGCAAGTCATTATCGGTTTGGAATGGGCGTGTCGCTCGCAAGGCACAGCGCCGAGATGGCGGGCGCCAGGCCGTTCGTGACGTAAACATGTCGGGAGTGGTGCCCCGGACGTGACAAAACTGGGCACTCTAATCATTGGGAAATTTCAGTCCCCCTGCCTTACTTCGCCGCTTGTCAGCGATGCACGCCGTCAGGCAATCCTGACAAACAGCTTATGTACCGTTGTCGCCGGTCGCCCCCCATTTAATCAAACCAGTCATTTTTTCGAGCTCCTATGGCGCAGACTGGAATGTCGGAAACTGGGACTTATCCGTCATTCGACTTGCCTCGGCTAAGCGGCGGCTTTTGTCAGAAGCGACCATCTCCGGGTAATCCAGCGTTGGACGGCTTATGCATATGACTGACCGTTTCTGAACAATCAGCTTTTGGCAATCCAATCACAAAAGGCTGCGCTTCGCGTGACTTGACCACTATGATACTGATCCTCGGTCACCTGTGCCATCATGGTCGCCATCGCGATTTGACCTGGGGGCACAGAACCGACAAGCGCAATCAGTATCAGGAGCTATTTCCATGAGCCAGAAAGCGATCGATCGACGTGGCGTGCTCAAGGCGGGCGGTCTGGCTTCGGCAAGCGCTCTGCTGGCGGCTCCAGCAGGAGCCGCAATTGGTGGACAAGCGCCCATTGCCATGAAACTCTTCTCGGCGCAGCCCTTACCATTCGACCCGAAGACCATCGTTGGACTGTCGGAGAAGCTGCTGCTCAGCCACCACGCTAACAACTACACAGGCGCAGTGAAGCGGCTTGGCGTAATCCAGGCGGAATTTGCCGGGCTCGATCCGGCAGCGGCGGCGGGCTTCATGATCAATGGATTGAAGCGTGAAGAACTTCTCGCCTGGAACTCGATGATCCTGCATGAGCTATATTTTGCCGGGCTTGGCGCTGGCAACCGGCCGGACAGGCCGTTGGCGGCGGCGATCGAGCGGGATTTCGGGAGTGACGCGCGCTGGCGGGCGGAGTTCAGCGCAATGGGCAAGGCACTCGGCGGCGGGTCCGGGTGGGTGTTGCTGACGTACAGCCACCGCGACAACCGCCTCGTCAACCAGTGGGCGAATGACCACAGCATGACGCTGGCAGGGGCAACGCCAATCCTAGCCCTCGATATGTACGAACATGCATATGCAATTGACTATGGTGCCAAGGCCGCCGCCTATGTGGACGCCTTCATAGGCGCAGTTAACTGGACCGCGGCGGACCGGGTGTACGCGAAGGTCGCAGGCTGACCGAGGCCGGATGCTTTGCGCCGGCACCGTTGCTGTGTTAACGAACTTGCGTGCGCCGTATCGTCCTCATCCTGATCTGTGCCTTGATGGCCATGGCAGCAAAGCAGCTTATCGCGGCGAAAAACTGACCCGCAAGGTCTGGGCCGAGATCCTGGGCGGTGGCTATGTCGCGCAAGCCTATGCGCCGCCGAGCAGCCGCATGGTCGTCCACAATGGTGCACCATCCGCGTTCAAGCTCGATATCAGAATCTACACCTATGCCGGCGCAACGCTGCTCGCGGTCGCCCGCCTTTACCAAGGCCAGACCACCAATATGCGAACGCCCGGTGGAGGCTTTGCGCCTGTTATTGAAATGGCGGGCATCGGTCCTGTTCCGACAACCGGGGCGGATACGCACAATGCGACCTGACATCACGACCGGAAGGAACCCTGTGCAGCCATCACCCCGGTGCCTGGCTGCAGCAACTGGAAGGCAATTCGATGAAGAACCCCTATCTGAATCTCGGAGCGCAGACTGCTATCGGCGGCGCGATCATGTACCTGGTCATGTTCGTCATGATCGATCGCCTCAGCAGTTTCTACAATAACCTCAATATGTTGTACATGACCCTGATGATGGTTGCACCCATGGTGGTGCTGATGATCCTGGCCATGCGCGACATGTTTCCGTCAAAACTGCTGAATTCTGGCCTGCTTATCGGGTCGGTGGTCATTTTTGTTGGTTGTTTCGGCCTCATTCGCACGCAAACAACCATCAACGATGCAGCGTTCCTGCGATCAATGATACCCCATCATTCCGGCGCGATCTTGATGTGCGAACAGGCGTCGTTGAAGGATGCTCAGCTTGTCATGCTGTGCGAAGGTATCATCAAGTCGCAGCGGGATGAAATTGCGCAGATGAAAGCGATTCTCGCGCGGCGTTGAGCCACCACCAGAGGCCGGAGCCGGGAAGTCGTTGCGGGTGGCAAGGCTGGGTCGTCGAGAATATCATCCGCCACTATTTCCTTCCAAGGGTCGAACCGTGACGCTGGCTGTCGCCTCTATTAAGGTTTTCTATGCCTGAAGGTCCGCTGAAATCGGGGCTGGCGGCCGTTCCGCGCGGTGTATGGGCGCTCGGCTTTGTCTCGATGTTCATGGATATCTCGTCGGAGATGATTCACAGCCTGTTGCCGGTGTTCCTTGTCGCGAACCTTGGGACCAGCGTTGCCCTTGTCGGATTGATCGAGGGGGTGGCCGAAGCCACGGCATCGATTACCAAGGTGTTTTCGGGATGGCTGAGCGACCGGCTCGGCAAGCGCAAGTTGCTGGCGGTCATCGGTTATGGGCTTGGCGCTTTGACCAAGCCGGTGTTTCCATTGGCGGTGACGCCGTTCGAAGTTTTTGGGGCGCGCTTTGTCGATCGCGTCGGCAAAGGCATCCGCGGTGCTCCACGCGACGCGCTGGTGGCCGACATAACGCCGCCCGCGATTCGCGGCGCGGCTTTCGGGTTGCGCCAATCGCTAGACACGGTCGGTGCCTTTACCGGGCCACTCATCGCCGTGGCGCTGATGATCATCCTGGCGGGCGACATTCGGGGCGTGTTCGCCTGGGCTATCGTTCCGGCAATCATTGCCGTGTTGCTGCTTGTCGTCGGTGTCGAGGAGCCGCCTGTTTCGGCGACCGGCAAGGCCGTTCGCCCACCCGTCCAATGGTCAGATGTCCGCTCTTTCGGCAAACCATTCTGGGGAGTGGTTGCGCTGGGTGTTGTCTTTACGATGGCACGGTTCAGCGAAGCCTTTCTGGTCTTGCGCGCCAGCGATGTCGGCCTGCGCGCCGCCCTCATCCCTCTGGTGCTCGTTGTAATGAACGTTGTTTATGCCTTGGTGTCGGCGCCGGCGGGGAGCCTGTCCGATCGCGTTGACCGCAGGCTCGTACTTCTTGCCGGCCTCGTCGTTCTGGTCATCGCCGATCTTGTGATGGCGTGGTCGCAGGAGATTTTCGGGGTGCTACTCGGCGTTGGCCTGTGGGGTCTGCACATGGGTCTGACTCAGGGGCTGCTGGCTGCGCTCGTGGTCGACGCGGCCCCCGCAAACCTGCGCGGCACGGCCTTCGGTCTGTTCAACCTCGCAAGCGGCGTCACATTGCTTGCGGCGAGCAGCGTGGCTGGCGTAATTTGGTCAAACCAAGGGGCCGCTGCAACGTTCCTTGCTGGCGCCGTCTTTGCAGCGATCGCTTCGATATTTCTGGCGGTCATGCTGATGCGATCAGGCTTACAGAAACCTTCATGATCGAGATCAAGTTAAAAGAACCGACGCGATTCTGGGATCGTCGTTTACCAATCGGTTCCAGCGAAGGGTAAGCGGCAATTCCGCTTTCAGGCTTTAAAGAAAATCAGCCGTATATCCGATACTGGGGCACCTTGCAGGCCAACGGCTTGGAAGGAATCAAACGGCCGCTTCGGGCGGAAGCTGCCGTTCGACCGTGGTCGTGAGATCGTCCGCAACTGGGTCGGAAGCGGCCGTGCTGCCAGTGTCCGCAAGGGGACCCCTTCGGCAAGCCCGGCGCCGTTCAGATCAACGATCTCGCGATCTATGCTAGGATCTCGCTGTGTCAGTCACGCGGGTCTGAGCGTATTCCCACGGCCTCGCCACTCTCGCTCCGAGATGCCGAACAAAACATTTCGAATAAGCTACATTCGGTGCCCCGGACGTGACAAAACTGGGCAACGTAATCATAGGATGATTTCAGTTCCCCTTGCCTGCCCCGACCGACTCTCCGAGCTGTAGACTGTCGAAGCCGTTTATGACCGCTACGTACAAAGCGGCGAGATTGACGACGAATACGACGAGGACGGAGTGCTGGTCTCCAGCGCTCGCCACCAGTTGCGGTGGGACGCTATGCAAAAGTCGATGGCGCAGACTGTCGTTCGGCAGGCCTTCGTCACCAGCATATTCCATCTGTGAGAGTACTCGGCCCGATATTGGACGGGCAATCAGGTTGCCGATTTCCGTGAGTTGAAGCGCATGGTCAGGGCGCTAGGAGACGTTGACAAATTCACGCATCCACAGCCGGATTGAGACGAGGTGGATAAAGCCAAGATGGCTACCTGCGGTGTTGTCGTATCGCGTTGCAAGGCGGCGGGCATTCTTGAGCTTGTTGAGCATCGCCCGAGCCCGTTCAAACAAACCGAGCCACCTCTGCCCTCCCACCGGACGGACTGCCCACTGCTATCCTCGATTGGAGGCGCTCCTGCCAATCAACAAAGCTTACCCCGATCATGTTCAGAACCGCGCCGTCAAGCCGGCCTTGAACGCGGTTGGTGAACCGGGCGTGATGTTGTTGTTGTTATTCGCGTACAGAAAATAATGCGTGTTAAGGACGTTCTCGACATTGACCTGCAAGGTAAGGCGCTCGCTCAAGTCGCAGAGCGCAGCGGCATCGACGCGGGTGTAGCCCGGCATGGAAACAAAATTGTCGGTGCTTGCGAAGCGGCGTCCCTGGCGGATCACGCCGATCGCGCCGCTTAATCCTGCACCGGAATTGAACCGCGTCCAAAGCGATCCGCTATGCTTTGGCACATTGGCCAGCTGGTTCCCGGCGACCACCGTACCCGATACGGTGTCGCGGAACTTGGCGTCGGAATAAGTATAGGCACCCACGACGCTCAACTGGTCGGTAATTGATCCCTGCGCGCTCAGCTCGACACCTTCGGTACGCTGGCGACCGATCGGGATGGTTCGCGAGGCGGCGTTGTTCGGATCGCTTAACGCCAGCACGTTGCTGCGATCGAGCCGGAACACGGCGGCAGTGACGTTGAAGCCGGGGTTGATATCCCACTTCACCCCGACTTCGTAGTTCTGGTATTTTTCGGGGTCGAGACTCTGATTGGCAATCGAAAGACCGGCTAACTGATCGCCGCCGCGCGGCAGATAAGTCCGCGAATAAGCTGCGTAGATCGATGCATTCTCGGCCGGCTTGAAGATCAACCCGGCGCGCGGTGACCATAGATTGTCGGTCACGTCGAATTCGCGCTGCTGGGTTGCGGGCACAAACGCTGCCGAACGCCGGTCGGTTACCCTAGTGTTGAGATATTCGTAGCGAATTCCCAGAATGAGCTGGAACATGGACGACAATGCGATCTGGTCCTGGACATACCCCGCTGCAATCTCCAGCACGCCGGCGTTGTTGCCGCTGTTGGCAGCGGGACGATAGATTAGATCGGAACGACGGATGTTCGATGCCGTGATCGGCACGAGGATCGACGATGTGCCCACGCTGTCGACACTGCTCATCGGGAAAAAGCCTTCGTTACGGAGGTTTTCGGTTTCTTGCCGTCCCAGTTCCGCGCCGACAAGCAGCGTGTGAGTGATCGGACCGGTCGAAAATTCGGCATTCAGGTCGGTCTGGTTGATCAGGTTCCGCCGCTGGGTTGCATGCTCATAAGCCAGAATCGTGACGCTGGTGCCGGCAGCGTTCGCTGCACCTGGGAAGACGTTGCGGTAGAATTTGTCATAATCGGCGTAGCGGGTGCGGTTGCGCAACGTGAGGGTATTGCTGAAGCGGTGCTCGATATAGAGTGTCCCCGCATCGGTGTTCGTGAAGGTCGGGCTGCCGACCGGATCGCCGAAGAACTGGCCGCGCGGTGTATCGAGCGGCCCGACGACGTTGGTCGCGGAGCCCCCGAACCGTGCCGGGACACCGCGATCGGCGATGCGATCGTCCTGGAAGTGTTCATAGCCAAGCGTCACTGTCGTATTCGCGCCTAAACGAAACGACGCGGTCGGGTTGAAGCCCCAACGGTTGAAGTTCACGTCATCCCGGTAGTTGTCGCTGTTCTGGTACACGCCGGTCACCCGGACCGCTGCGCTCTGAGAGAGCGGCATGTCCAGGTCGAATTGGGCGCGCGTGTTGTTGAAGCTTCCACCCTCCAGCCGAAACTCGCGGACCGCATTCCAATTGGCTACCTTGGTTACCCGGTTGACAAGCCCCCCGATGCCGCCGCGTCCAAAGATCATCGCATTGGGGCCCTTGTAAATCTCAAGCCGCTCGATGTTGTAGAGATCGCGATAGGTCTGGACGTCATCACGCACGCCATCGACAAAAAAATCGCCGGTCGTCGAATTGCCGCGGAACACCAGTGTTTCGCGGTTGCCCTCGCCCTGGGCGGCAAACACACCGGGGACGTAGCGGACGGCTTCGCCGATGCTGTTGGCCGCTTGGTCCTGGATCTGCTTGACGGTGACGATATTGACCGCCTGCGGAACATCGACCAGCGGCGTATCGGTACGCATCGCACCCGTTATTCCCGTTACCTTATAGGTTCCTTGGCTCTCCGCCGTGGCATCGATCGCGGTGCCATAGACGGTTGCCCCCTGGATTCGCACTGGCTCCCGGGCAGCGTTGCCTCGGGGCGTCTCCTGCGCCTGGGCTGTGGCGGACAAGGCCAACGCGGTTGTAGCACTTCCAAGATATATAAGGCGGCTGATCGATGGCACAGAAGGATCCTTGATAATAGTAATCAGTCGCAAGTGCTTTGCGCGACTGGGGAGGAATTGTCTAGTCCTGCATGCTCTGCAAATTTCGCCGGATCCATAGCATTACAGTTGCGTTCTGCGGTTTATATGAGCTTGTTTGGCGTCGGCTTGATGGGCGCGTCGTTAGGTTGACCAGGCTATGATGTGGGCGGGCGGGATGCGGCGTTGGGCCCAGAGGATCAGCGGCGACAGGGTGGTGTCCGCATTCTTTTTGGGTGCGGTGTCTGGTTCGCCCGGCGACGGATCGCGGCCATCATCGCAAAGGATAGCATGACGAGCGACACGTGCCGATGCCAGCCATGCCAGGATCGGGTTTCGTTATGGTCGAGCCTGAGTTCGTTCTTGGTGGTCTCGAAGCTGTCCTCGATCGCCCAGCGATGCCCTTCGACCGACACGAGGGCATGGATCGTCGTTCCAGCCGGACACCAAGTGGTAAAGAACGCCAAATCGCCGTCGGCTATGTTACGGCGGATCAACAGCCCGCGCGTCCATAAACCGGATCCCGCCTCGTCGTATTCGGCAGCATCAAGATCGGCGAGCTCGAGATAGGCCCAGTCATGCAGCCAAGCGCCCTTGGTTCCCTCACCCGCCGACAGCCGCTGCCAAGCGGCCGGATCCAGGCTGCGGGCGATCTCGTCGGCGGTGCCCGAGACGGCGGGTTTACCGGCCCAGGAGCCGAAGTGATGATTGGCGTTGACGCCGAGAACATAGCCATTGCTCGCGCGGCGAAGGGCCTGCTCGATGTCACCGACGCCATAGACACTGTCGGCCGCTACCCACGAGAACAGGACATCAGCAACGATCGCGCGGCCGATCATCTGAACCGAAAGCGCCGGCTTGGTCGCAAACACCGTGCCCACGGGCACATGGCTCGCCGCCATCCGAGCCGGGCTGCCCGTCCAGGCCTTAAGCAGATACAAGGCGCGGTCGACGAAGGCGTGGCCATGGCGCGACACGTACGCCGCGAACACGCCGATAGCAGTTCGTGATCTTGCCCGCCGAGCCGGTATATTGGCGACCAACGCCGCACGACGCCTTGCCCTGCTTCAGGAACCCGGTCTCGTCGATGACCAGCACGGCGTCGTCGGCGCCGAGTGTCTCGATCACATAATCGCGCACGATGTCGCTCAGCGTGTCCGCAACGCGGTCCCGCGTGAACAGGCCACGCATCCTCGCCTTCACACCCCGAAGCGATGATGCCTAAAGTTCCAGCGTCGTCTCGATCGATGCACCCGTCATCTATGACTTCCCATCCATGATAAAGTCGTTGGTTCAAAGCTGTAGAGCAACTGTAATGCTAGGTCATCATATCGGCACGCTTGAACGAATCGATATTGGCGCGGTAGTCGATCGGGTCGGGTGACAACCGGTGGCCGCTGCCGTGGCGCGGCACGAAGCGCACCAGCAGGCCTTCATGGTCAGCGAAGAGCACCGCGTCGGACCGGGGTGCAGGGGCCACTCGACCCCGGAAAGGCCGGACAGGACTACAAGCCCAAACCGCCGACGGTGCCCCAATACGGTCTTCACGATATTTCTTCCTGCGTGCCGGCGCGACTATAAGCAGCGCCGACGGTTCGGCCATGGACCAGCGACGGTAACCACTGTAGCTTGAAACTGCATTCGACCTGAACACCCGAGCGCGGCGTCAAGAGGCGATAACCTGTATACGCACGATCTCATCGTCATCGGCGCGGGTGCGGGCGGGTTAACCGCCAGCGGCGGCTGCGCGCGGCTGGGCCTGCGTGTCGCTTTGATCGAGCGCGGGGCGATGGGTGGCGACTGCCTGAACACTGGCTGCGTGCCTTCGAAGGCGTTGATCGCCGCGGCACGACGCGCGCACGACCTGCGCACCGGTGCGCGGCTCGGGATCGCTGCTGCCGACCCGGAGATCGATTTTGCCGCGGTCCACGCCCATGTTCACCGCGCCATCGCGAGAATCGCGCCTGTCGACAGCGTCGAGCATATGACCGAACTCGGCTGCGAAGTGATCCGGGGCGAAGCAGTACTGACCGGACGTTCGCACGTGACCGTCGGCGGGCTTGCCCTGTCCGCGCCCCGGATAGTGCTGGCGGTCGGGTCGCGACCGCTGGTGCCGCCGATTGAGGGGATCGCGGCGATCCCCTACCTGACTAACGAGACGATCTTCGGCCTGACGGAGCGGCCCGAGCACCTCGTCATCGTCGGCAACGGCCCGGTCGGAGTTGAACTGGCGCAGGCATTCCGACGGCTCGGCAGCCGAGTCACCGTGATCGCACCGGGATCGGCATTGCCGAAGGACGATGCCGATGCCACGGCGGTTGCGGTCGCGGTGCTGCGGGCTGAGGGCGTGGCGTTCGTCACCGGCGAGGTCGTGCGCGCCGAGGCGGGCGTGACGGTCCATATCAAGGACGGCTCCTCCATTGCGGGAAGCCACCTATTGCTGGCGGCCGGACGCAGCGTCGATTTTGCGGCACTCGGACTGGCGGCGGCAGGCATACGGCACGACGCGCACGGCATCGCCACCGACGCGCGACGGCGGACATCGAACCCGCGTATCTACGCAATCGGAGACTGTCGTCCGGGGCCGCATTTTACCCATGTCTCGGGCTATGAAGGGTCGAACATCGTCGTCGAGATCGGCTTCGGCTTGCCGGCGAAGGCCGACTATCGCGCCCTCCCGTGGGTGACGTACACCGACCCCGAGGTTGCTCAAGTCGGGCTGACCGAGGCCGAGGCCCGCATACGGTACGGCGGCAAGATCAACGTCTGGCGCGAGGACTTCGCCGACAACGACCGCGCCATCGCCGAGGGCGACGCGACCGGCTTCGTCAAGCTGATTAAGCACGGTCGGAAACTGGTCGGCGCGACCATTGTCGGCCCCCATGCAGGCGACCTGATCCTGCCCGCGGCAATGATGGTCGCGGGCAAAGCCAGCCTTCTCGGCGTCGCCAACCTGATCGTGCCGTACCCCAACCGCGCCGAGCACCTGAAGAAAGCGGCCTTCGCCAGCCAAGACGCGTTGGTCTTCAACCGCTGGACACGCGGCTGGGCGCAGCTGCTGGCAAGATCGCGCCGATGATCTCGCCGTTTGTTTCCCCAGGGCCGGCGCTCGACCCGGCGAAGTTCCGCGACCCGAGGCGGACCGCGACCGGCGAAACGCGCGCCGTTGTCGCTCCGACCGGCCTGATCACATTGTGGTTCAACACCGGCACGCTGTGCAATCTCGCATGCCGCACCTGCTATATCGAGAGCTCGCCGGTGAACGACTCACTGGTCTTTCTCGGGCTCGAGGACGTACGCCTATATCTCGACGAGATCGCGCAGGGCCGGCTGCCGACACAGCAGATCGGCTTTACAGGTGGCGAGCCGTTTGTGAACCGCGACCTGCCCGCGATGCTCGAACTGTGCCTGGATCGCGGCTTCGACGTGCTCGTCCTGACCAACGCAATGCGACCCATGCGGCGGTCGGAGGCGGCGCTGCTGGCGATGCCGCGTCGCGACCGCCTGACGTTTCGGGTCAGCCTCGACCACCACACAGCCGAGGTCCACGAAGCCGAGCGCGGACCGCGCAGCTGGATTCCAGCGCTGGATGGATTGCAATGGCTGTCGCGAGCCGGATTCAAGATAGCGGTCGCCGGACGCTCGTTGCCCGGTGAGACCGATGCCGCGGCGCGTGCAGGCTATGCGGCGCTGTTCAAAAGTCTCGGCGTCGCCATCGACGCTGCGGATCTCACCGAGTTGGCGCTGTTCCCGGAGATGGACGCAAGCCGCGACGTGCCGGAGATCAGCGCCGCCTGCTGGACGATCCTGAACGTCACGCCGGCAAGCATCATGTGCGCGTCGAGCCGGATGGTAGTGAAGCGCCGCGGCGAACCCGCCCCGCGCGTCGCCGCGTGCACGCTTCTGCCCCGCGACCCGCGCTTCGACATGGGCGCGACGCTGGCCGAGGCCGCGGTTCCGGTGGCACTCAACCATCCGCACTGCGCGCGCTTCTGCGTCCTCGGCGGCGCGAGCTGCGCGGCATGATGTACGCGGCGCGCGCCGGTCTCGACCAAGTGCTGGCGCTCGGCGCGCGTTACGGCGTGGCCCCGTTGTTCTTTGCGGCGATCTATATCGGAGTGATTCCTTTCTTCCTGCTGTTCTTTGGGCTCGCGGTCAGACGGCTGCGCGCTGCGAAGCCGGCCGTACTATGGATCGTCGCGGCGGGTCTGTGCTTCGTCTCGGCGTACCTCTATCTCGCGGTCGCCGGGCGCGGCATCCCGGCCTTAGTGTGGGTGCTTCTGGCCGTGCTAGCAGGTTATGGGGCATTTAACGTGGTGCGCTCGGCACGACGCAAGCTGGGCGGACGATGAGCAAAACCGGGACCGTCCTGCTGCTCGCAGCTATCACGGCCATCGCGCTGGGCGAGCGCCGGCGGCCACTGCGCCGCACCACTCGGCCGGTCCGCCCCCGCATCGCGCGCAACCTCGTCATGGGCGCGATGTGCGCAGGCGTCGTCTTGCTGGCCGAAGCACCGGCGACGCAGGCCATCGCCCGCGCCAACGTGCGCGACCGGCGCGGCCTCGCCGGTTGGCTGCCGGGCGCGCTTGGGCCGGTCGCGGCTTTTGTGGCGATGGACTATGGCTTCTATCGCTGGCACGTCGCAACCCACCGGGTGCCGCTGCTGTGGCGGCTGCACCGGGTCCACCACGTCGACCCCGACCTCGACATGTCGACGGCGCTGCGTTTCCACTTCGTCGACATGGCGGTGTCGCTGCCGTGGCAGGCGGCGCAGGTTCGGCTGAGCGGCATCGGCCCGCGGACACTGGCGGCGTGGAAGCAGTTCTTCCTCCTGTCCATCCTGTTCCACCATTCCAACCTACGCCTGCCGGCACGCTGGGATGCGTGGGCCTCGCTAGTGCTGACGACGCCGCGGATGCACGGCATCCACCATTCGCAATGCCTCGCCGAGCGCGAGAGCAACTGGTCAAGCGGGCTCAGCCTGTGGGACCGCCTGCACGGCACTTTCGTCGCCGGTGTCGAGCCAGCGCGCATTCTTATCGGGGTCGACGACGCGGCAGCCGGCGCAGACGTCGCGCTCGGGCGTGCTCTCGCGGCGCCGTTCGCCTGATGCACGTCGTCGTCACCGGGGCGGCCGGGCTGATCGGCGGCGAGGTCGTGCGCCGCCTGGCCGATGCCGGCCACGCCGTCACCGCACTGGTCCATCGCACGCAACGCATCGTCGCCAACGACGGCCGCGTCATTCCGAGCCGCCCTTGGGAAGGGCCGCCGGCACCGGGGGCGGTCGCAACGCTCGCCGCCGACGTGCGGGCAGTGGGCCTCGGGCTCGCGGTCGATCCGCGCCCCGACCTGATCGTCCATGCCGCGGCGATTACCGCTTTCGATGCGCCGCCCGAGACCTATCGCGCGGTTAACGTCGATGGCACCGCCAATATCGTCGCCCTCGCGGAGCGGCGGGGCACGCCACTGCTTCAGATCAGCACCGCGTACGTCTGCGGGACACGCGACGGGTTTATCGGCGAGGGCGAGCGCGGCACTGCCTTCACCAACGTCTATGAGGCAAGCAAGGCAGCCGCGGAAGCGCTAGTCGCGGCGGCGGCGGGGCGCGGGCTGCCGGTGGTCGTCGCGCGGCCCTCCATCGTCGTCGGCGACAGCCGCGACGGCGCGCTGCGCGAGTTCGGCAACATCTATGCGGTGTTCCGCCTGATCGCCGAGCGGCGGCTGCAGACGCTGCCCGGTGCCGCGGGCGCGGCGCTTGACCTCGTGCCGATCGACCATGTCGCCCGCGGCATCGTCGCGCTGGCGCAGGGGTTCGAAGGTGCGCGGGGCCGCACTGTACATCTCGTCGCGGCAGCGGCGACCCCGCTCGCAGCGCTTGGCGATGCGATCGCGTCCGTGCCGGGGCTCGGCCGGCCAATCTTCGTGCCTCCCGAAGCGTTCGATGTAAGCGCGCTGGCACTGCCGGAGCGGCGCTGGCACGCTGCTGCGGCTGCGCTCTATACCGCCTATCTTCTGCGCGCGCCGCGCTTCGACACGACGAACGCCGAACTGTTGGTGCCGCCCTGTCCCCCGACCGATGCGGCGTGGTTGCGCCGGTTAGTCGCGGCATGCGTCGCGCGCGGCTTTGTCACCGCACATCGGGATAGTGCTTCCCCAGCGACCGGGGATGTTCAGGCCCCACATAACGCCGACCTTCAAATAGACCCAGTTGGCGCGCCATTCGCCCCAGCGGGCAACACGGCGATCGGACGTCAGGACGATACGGTTGACCAGTCGCGCCCGACCCAGCCGCGCCATGCGGACGCAGAGGTCGGCCTCCTCCATCACCATCATCCGCGCGTCGAACCCGCCGACGGCGTCGAAGTCGGCGCGGCGAAAGAACATCGCGTGATCGCCGAACAGCAGCCGCCCGCCGCGCAGGAACAAATGCGGGCGAAATATCAGCGGCGCGTACCAGGTCTTGATCCAGTTGTGGAACGAGGTCACCCAGCGCACCTTGTCCGGCCCCGACAGGATCGCGGTAAACCCACCGAGGTTGATGCGCGGGTCGGCAAACGTGCGCAGGATCACGTCGACAGCGTCGTCGGGCAGCCAGGTGTCGACGTGAAGGACGCATACGACCGGCGCGCTCGTCGCCGCGATACCCGCGTTGCACTGCGCCGCGCGCCCGCGCGGCCCCTCGATGACGGTCAACCCGCCGGCCCGCGCGACCGCGACGGAGGCGTCGCTGCTGCCGCCGTCGACGACGACGATCTCAGACGGTGCCGGATAGAGCGCAGCGAGACAGCGCAGCAGTCGTGGCAACACGGCTGCCTCGTCGAGCATCGGCACAACGATGGCGACCGCCGTCACAGCGCCGGCCACTTCGCGAGATCGTCGGGCCGGTCGAGATCGGCAAGCGTCTCCAGCGTGACCGGGGGCACGGCAAGCTTCGCGACCGTGTCCGCAAACACCGTCGAAGTGCCCCAAGCCACGCCCTCGAACAGCGGCGGCATCGGCGCGGCGAGACCGAGCAGCCAGTAGCCGCCGTCCTCCGCCGGGCCGATCACCACCGGCGCATCAGCCAGCGCGGCGGCTGCGCGGCGCAGGTGCCCGGCGGTCAGGTCAGGGATATCGGCACCGACGAGGACCACCGGCGCGGTCGCCGCTGCGCGCGCCAGCCGGGCACCGAGGTCGCCATCGCCCTGTTCGACCAGCAGCAAATGCTCGCCGAGCCACGCCGCGAAGTCCGCCAGCGGCGCCCCGGTAACCCAGACCTCGACCTTTAGGCCGGAGGCACAGCAGGCAGCGACGGCGCGCTCGGTCAAGCGGCGGTGCAGCGCTGCAGCGCCGTCTGCCCCGAGTGCCGGGATCAGCCGTGTCTTGGCGCGTCCTGGTTCGGGCCAGCGAGTGAACAACACGACCCTCACGCGCGGCGCGCGACGACGATGCCGTTCTCGATCCCGATCGCCGGAGCGGGTGCCAGCCGAATCCCACGCCCGTCGGCGCTGCGCCCAGTCGCGACATCGAAACAGTAGCCATGCCACGGACAGCGGATACGCCCGTTCTCGACGACCGCTTCGTCAAGCGGCCCGAGCCAGTGCAAGCAGCTAACGCTGTGCGCGACGAGCCTGCCGTCGAGATCGACCAGCCGGAAGCGTCCCGGCCCGAACGCGAACACGAGCGGCAACGCCAGGGCGGCAGCCGGGCCAACCTCGACGCACTCAGGTATCGGAGTTCGCTCGGCGGGCACCAGCGCCGCTTCGCGGAGGCGCATCATTGTCTCATCCTCGTCCCATAGGGTCTTGTAGACCACCCCGATCATCGCGCGCCGTCCGGGATCGGCAACGGACACATAGTATTCGACCACGACGCCGGTTTCATAGTGCCCGTTCGGTGCAAGCGCGACGCGGATTTTCGCTCGACAGGCGAGGGCCGGCTTCGGTCGTCACACGATAGCCATGCTGCGCCTTGTCGACATCGAGGCGCAACACCTGCGCCGCGCGAGCATCGCCCGGCTGCGGCGTCAGCCGGATACGCCAGCCGCCGGCACCGGCATCGATCAGTTCAACTGCGGCGAAACTGCCTGCGTGGAGTACAGGCAGATGCTCCCAATCGAGGACATTCTCCCATATACGTTCGAGACTGGCGCCAACGCGGCGCCAGTAGGTTCCCGCAAGAAAAGCGTTGGTCACAACTTCTAATGCCACGGAAAGGGCGAGCGATAAAGCCCGACCGACGTGCTAGAGGTGGCTCGGCTAATCTGCACATTCGGCTAAGTGGAGTTTCTGCCTGAAGGCGGCCAGGATGGCTGCCGAACAGGAGACCAGATGACGAAGCGAACACGCCGGAACCATAGTCCGGCTTTCAAGGCGAAGGTGGCACTGGCTGCCGTGAAGGGCGAGAAGACGCTGGCTGAGTTGGCACAGCAGTTTGACGTTCACCCGAACCAGATCACGACTTGGCGCGGGCAGTTGCTGGAAGGTGCTGCCGGGGTTTTCGGCTCTGACAGCCACGCTGAGCCGGCGGAACCGGCGATCGACGTGAAGACCTTGCACGCCAAGATCGGCGAGCTGACGAAGGCGCACGATTTTTTGTCCGGGGCGCTCGGCAAGGCGGGACTGTTGCCGAGCGCA
>NZ_BMJM01000013.1 GCF_014643455.1 Sandarakinorhabdus glacialis | reverse complement strand
TACAAAAGCCGCAACGCCATCGAGCGCATGTTCTGCCGCCTCAAAGACTGCCGTCGCCTCGCCACCCGCTACGATAAACTCGCCGCCAACTTCCTCGGCAACATCTACCTCGCCGCCGCCATCATGTGGTGGTTATGAGTCTCGGCCCTAGGACGCGGCGTCCGTTTGCACGAGCGGGGCGCTGTTGTTCCGAATGCCTGCGCCTCAGCGGCTGTCGGTGTAGAAGCGTTCGATGTAATCGAACACCTTGGCCTTTCCGGATGCCAAGACGGCGTAGCACGGCTGGTAGTCGACGGCGCATTATTAACGACCGCGATCGGACTGGTGGATCAGGCGCGCGGGCGGCCGCATGGTGAAAGCTGTGTGCAAGGCAGCGATAGCCAAGGGGTTGCCTCGACCTGCATGACGACACGGAGCGCAACGTGGAGGCGTTGCCCATCCAGCATGACGAGCCCTGGTCGTTTTGCCACGCCAAGCAAATGAATGCCGCCGATGTGAGGGCGGCACCGCCTGCGCCGGCAACGATTCCAAAATGAGACGCTTCCCCCGAATTCGGTCTGCTTGACAGCCCCGCTTATAGCGCGCAAGGATTTGAAATCTAATTGTAGGACCATACGTCCTCGTATCTAATTTGGGGAGGCAAGCGTGCGATACATTGTGGGGGTCGATATCGGCGGTACGTTCACGGATTGTGTCGCAATCCGGGCGTCGACGGACGGTACGCCCCCGGTCGTCAAGATTGGCAAGTCGTCCTCGACCCCGCCCGATTTTCAAACCGGTTTCATTGCCTCCCTGCGCACTGCCGCCGAGATGCACGATGTGACGCTCGAAGAGATGCTCGCCGACGCACAGGTTTATCATGGCTGCACGGTCGGCACCAACGCCCTGGTGGAGCACAAGACCGCGCGTGTCGGCTTGCTGGCGACCCGCGGCCACACCGATACGGTCTTCATCATGAAAGCCGGCAATCGACTGAAATTCATGCCGGCGGACTATATCGCGCATGTCGCCAAACAGACCAAGCCCGAGCCTTTGGTACCCAAATGGCTGTGCGAGGGGATCGATGAGCGCATCAGCTTTGATGGACAGGTGTTTGCGGCGCTGAACGAAGATACGGCGCGCGACGCCATCAGCCGGATCGTCGATCAAGGCGTCGAGGCGATCGCCATTTCGCTGCTTTGGTCGACTGCAAACGACACCCACGAAAAGCGGCTGCGCGAACTGGTGCACGAGATCGCGCCGGATCTCTTCGTGTCGATCTCGTCGGAGGTCAGTCCGCGAGTCGGTGAGTATGAGCGCACGATCGCCACGATCGTCAACGCGCTGATCGGCCCGCCGATGCGCCTCTACCTTGAAGCGCTGCAAGTCGATCTGAAACGCTGCGGTTATACGCGCTCGCTGCAAATCATGTCCTGCGCCGGCGGACTGATCGATGCCGAACATGCCGCCGAAGTGCCAGTCCTGACCGTCGGGTCCGGGCCAGTCGCCGGCTTGATCGGAGCCGCCAGCCTCGCCAACGCTGCTGCGGTCGGCGGCAGCCGGAACGTGATTACTGCCGACGTCGGCGGCACGACGCTCGACATCGGGACCATCTTCGACGGTGTGCCGGTACGCCGGCCGACCGCGAGCTATGGCCAGTACGAATATTTCGTGCCGACGCTCGACGTCCGGTCGGTCGGCGCGGGCGGTGGCAGCATTATCCGAACCGAAGGCGCCATGCTGAAGGTCGGACCGCACAGCGCGGGTGCAAGGCCCGGTCCCGTCTGTTTCAGCCGGGGCGGCCAGCAACCCACGGTCACCGATGCCGCCGCCGTGCTGGGATTTTTCGATCCGGACTATTTTTTCGGCGGCAAGATCGCACTCGACCTCGCCGCTGCGGAAATCGCGCTCGCGCGGGTCGGCGCACCGCTCGGGCTCGACGCCAAACAGACTGCTGCTGCCGCGCTACGAATTATCGACAGCCAGATGGCCGACTCGATCTGGCTGACCTTGACGCAGCAGGGGCATGACCCGCGCGACTTCGTACTCTACGGTTTCGGCGGCGGCGGCGGCTTGCACGGTGCCGCGATCGCGCGTGAACTGGGCGCGCGGTCGGTGGTCATACCGATGAGCAACCTGGCTGCCGGCTGGTCCGCGTTCGGTATTTCCGCCTCGGAAGCACTGGTCACCGAACAGACCGCGATCGGCCTTTCCAGTCCCTTCGACCCCGAGGAGATCAACCGACGCTGGCCGATCCTCGAAGCGCGTGTCATCGAGAAACTCGCCAAGCAGGGCGTTCCGGTTGACGCGATCGAGTTCAAGCGTTTCGCCGAACTGCGCTACTCGTTGCAGATCAACCAGGTCGCCGTACCGGCCGAGGCCGGTGTCTATGACGCCGCCACTGTCCAACGCCTCGTCGCGACCTTCGAAGCCGAATATGAGCGGCTGTTCGGCCAGGGCAGCGGTTTCGCCGCCGCCGGGTTCGGATTGACCGGTCTCCAGGTCCATGGTGCCGCCAAATTGTCTGACCTGCGTGTCGGCGAACTTGTCCAGCAGGGCTCGGACATGACGGGTGACGATGCCAAGAAACCGCGCGACATCATCTGGTACGGACGCGGCGGCGGCGCCGAGTCGACGGCCGTTTTCGACGGTGCGCGGCTGGGAACCGGCTTCTCGACTTCTGGACCGGCGGTCATCGAGTTTCCCGACACGACCGTCGTCGTGCCCCATGGTTGCACGGCGCGGATCGACCCAACCGGAAGCGTCGTCATCGACCTCCATGCCAGCGTCTGAGGGGATTGGACATGCATAACAACCAAGCTGCGACTGACTGGAACGGCCGGACGCACAGCTACCGGCCCAAGCCGGACTGGAGCGACCGGATTTCTCCCAACCTCGCGCTCCACACCGATTTCGACGACAATCTGGATCCGGTCACCTTCGAGGTCCTGCGGCAGAAGCTGTGGACGATCAACCTTGCGCACGGCGAAACGATCACGCGTATCTCCGGATCGCCGCTGCTCGCGGCGCTCGACTTCAACATGTCGATCCTCACCGAGGACGCAGAAGTCGTCGTCAATGCACCCTATGTGCAGTTTCTCAACGCAGGCGCGCCGCTGGGTATTCGCTACATCCTTGAAAAACATAGCGGCAAGCCCGGCATCGACGAGGGCGACATCTGGTGCTGCAACGATCCGTGGATCGCCGCCTGCCATCAGATGGACGTGATGTTTGCAGCCCCCATCTTCGTCGATGGCATGTTGTTCGGCTGGGTGGCCAACGCCGGGCACCAATATGATCTGGGCGGCATCGTTCCCGGCGGCTGGCCGCAGAACGCCGAGGACGTTTATTCCGATCCGGTCGTGCTGACGCCATTCAAGATGGTCGAGCGCGGCGAACTGCGTCCCGACATGGAGGCGCTGTATCTGCGTCAGTCGCGCATGCCCGACCTCGTCGCGCTCGATCTGCGAGCGCAGATCGCGGGGGTCGTGCTCGCCCGCGATCAGATTGTCGGTCTGGCCAAGCGTTACGGCGCCGGCACGGTCAAGGCAGCGATGCGCCGCATGCTCGACCAGGCGCAGGAAAGCTTTCGCCAGACGCTGCTGAAGGTTCCGGACGGGACGTGGACGGAAATCCGCTACCTCGACGAAGCCTTGCCGGGCCAGCGTACGACGCAGCGGACGCACCTCACGATCACCAAGAAGGGCGATCGCATCACGATCAACAATGCTGGAACCGATGCACAAACGCCCGGAACGAACGGCATACCCTTCACCTCATTTTCAGGTTCGATTACCGGCATCATCTCTGTCTCAATGCTGTACGCGCAGCTTTTTGCCTATGGCGGCTGCGAGCGGCAGATCGACTATGACCTGACGCCCGGCCTGCTGCTGTGTGTCGATTATCCGACGGCGGTCAGCGGCGGCATTTTGCAGACCATCCCGATGATGAACGCGGTGCAATCGATCCTGTCGCGGATGATGGCGTGCGCCGACGAGTTGCGCCCCGATCTGGTCGCACCGTGTGGCGATTTCATGTTGCCCGTGCTGATCGGGTACGACGACCGCGGCAAGTATTTCGGCCAGGCGATCCTCGATTCCTTCGGTTGCGGGTCGGGCGCGCGGTCATTCGGTGATGGCGTCAATTCGAGCGGCCCGACGTTCAGCCCGCTGTCGGTAGTGCTCAACGTCGAGCTGATTGAACAATGGTATCCCCTTCTGTTCCTCTACCGCAAGGAAGACGCCGATGGCGGCGGGGCCGGCGAGTGGCGCGGCGGCAACGGCATTCGATCGGCGATCACACCTTATCGCTCGCAATCGATGACCGTGGTCACGAACTCGGGGGGGCAGTGCATATCTGCCCAGAATGCGGGTGGCTTGTTCGGCGGCCTGCCGTCGCCGGCCGGGCATTACCTGGTGCGCTATGGTACCGACCTACTTGAAAGGGCGGGCAACCGGATCATGCCCGCTGGCATCGAAGAGCTGCAGGCCGAGCGCACCGAGCCGTTACGCGCGAAATCCAACGGTGCCGCGCTGGACGCAGGTGACGTGATGGAGATCCGCGTCGGCGGCGGCGGCGGTTATGGCGACCCGCTCGAACGCGATCCCGCCCGGGTCGCGCGCGACGTCGCGCTTGGCTATGCCTCGACCCACGCGGCGACGTCGATCTACGGGGTGGCGCTGACGTCCGGGGGCGATGTTGCCGTCAAACCCACCGAAGCTCTCCGGCACAAACTGCGCGGCGAACGGGCCTTGTGGCGCGCTTCGGGCTTATCCGATGATGCGCGCACGACGCCGGCGACCGGCGAACCTCGTCGGCTCATCCACGCTTACATCGCTTCGGTCGATCGGGATGGCGAGCGCGTCCTGGCCTGTGACAAATGCGGGCATCGCTACTGCGGCTACGGCGGCGACTACAAGGTGGCTGCGCTCATGGACGAGGCGTCGGTCACAACCATTCCGTCTGCAGTGGACCCAGCGCATTTTGTCGATGAGCCCATCGTGCTGCGCCGGTTCTGCTGCCCCGGCTGCCATGTGCAGGTCTGCGCCGAGGTCACCAAAGCGGACGAAATCGTCAAGGCAGAGATGACTTTCTCATGAGTGCAACCGTCCATCCCTTTCTAGACGGCAAGCCTAAACGGCTGCTGATCGGCGGCCAATGGGTTCCGGCGCTGTCCGGGCGCTTGTTTGATTCCGTGAACCCGGCGACCGGGAAGGTCATAGCGCAGTTGGCCGAGGGCGGAGCGGAAGACGTCGATATCGCCGTCGCCGCGGCGCGCACTGCATTCGAAGGACCATGGAGCAAATTCAAGCCATTGGACCGGCAGGCGCTGATGCTGGCAATCGCCGACATGCTCGAGCGCCGGTTCGACGATCTGTGCGTGCTCGAAACGCTTGATATGGGTGCGCCAATCGCGCGCACGCGGACTTACAAGCGCTGGATCGTGCAGGCGTTGCGTTTCTACGCCGGCCAGGCAGTCGCATTGGCGGGCGAGACGCCGCACAACAGCTTCCCCGGCGACATGTTCACCTACACGCTGCGCGCACCGATCGGCGTCGTCGGAGGGATCATTCCGTGGAATGGGCCCCTAATCTCGCAACTGTGGAGCATCGGCCCGACGCTCGCGACCGGCTGCACCCTGGTGCTCAAGCCCGCCGAGGACGCCTCGCTCGGCGTGCTGCGCTTTGCCGAGATCATGCAGGAAGCCGGCCTTCCCGATGGCGTCATCAACGTCGTGACTGGCATGGGATCGACCGCCGGGGCGCGGCTCGCGGCGCATCCGGATGTAGACAAGATCGCCTTCACCGGCTCGACCGCGACCGGCCGAAAGATCATCGAAGCCTCGGCTGGCAACATGAAGCGGGTTGCGGTCGAACTGGGCGGGAAATCGCCCGACATGATCTTTGCCGATGCTGACCTCGATCGGGCGGTGCCCGGCGCCGGCATGGGGTGCTTCAACAACAGCGGCCAGATCTGTTATGCCGGGACGCGCATCTTCGTGCAGCGGTCGATCCTCGACGAGTTTGTCGAGCGCCTGACCGCTTTCAGCAAGACGATCAAGGTAGGCGATGGGATGGATCCCGAAACGCAGCTCGGCCCGCTTGTCTCGAGGCGGCAGCTGGACACCGTGACGGGCTATTTCGACCTTGCGCGCGCCGAAGGGGCGCAGATCGTCGCTGGCGGCGAGCGACTCGGCGGCGACCTCGCCAACGGCTATTTCGTGCCGCCGACAGTCCTGGCGGGCATGACCAACGACATGCGCACCGCCCGCGAGGAGATATTCGGGCCGGTTGCCTCGGTCATCCCGTTCGATACCGAGGCGGACGCAATCCGTCTTGCCAACGACACCCAGTATGGACTGGGCGGCGCGGTCTGGTCGCGTGATGTCGGTACGGCGCACCGCGTTGCTCGCGATGTCCGCGCCGGGATGATGTGGGTCAATTGCTATGGCGCGACGGAAGTGACGGTGCCGTCCGAGGGCTTCCGGATGAGCGGCTACGGCGCCAAGGGTGGCCGCCGTCATGTCGAGGAGTATCTTTACAACAAGACCGTGTGGCTCAATCTGGCCTGACGAGGAGCGACGGGACGCGCGGTCGCTATGACCGTGGTCCCGTCCGCAAGGCGCGTCAGTTGACGAATACGCCCTTGCCCGCCGCTTGCTTGTCGAAGGCCTTGTACGCTTCCTCCGCCTGATCGAGCGTCCAGCGATCGGTGAACAGCTTGTCGATCTCCAGCCCGTGATCGGCGATGAAGCGCACGCAATCGACCTGAGCGGCGCTGCTCAGCGTCCACGAGCCGACGAGCGTCAGCTGCTTGCGAATGATTTCGGGGCTTACGTTCAGCGTGACCTCGCCGCCTTCGCCGACGAAGCAGACCATGCCCCACGCCGATGCGCAGCGCACCGCCGCTGACCGGCCCGCCGCCGCACCCGAGGTGTCGAGTGCCTTTCCCGCGCCCTTGCCATTCGTCAGCGCCATGATCGCCTCGACGGGATCTGTGGTGCTGGCGTCGACGACGTGCGCGGCGCCAAAGGCTTTCGCAGTCTGCGCGCGTTCGCCGCTGACGTCGACCGCGATCACCCGCGCGCCCATCGCGGCGGCAAGTTGGGTAGCAGATAGTCCGACCGGTCCCTGGCCAAAGATCGCGACCGTATCGCGCGCCGAAACGTTGAGCCTTAGCAGCGCGCCATAGGCCGTCCCGGTTCCACAGGAGATCGCCGCGCCGGTGCTGAACGACACTTCGTCGGGCAGGGCGACCACGGTTTCGACAGCGGCACGCATGTACGGCGCGTGGCCGCCATGCCCGGTCACGCCATAGACGACTGCGGTGCGATCGCACATCTGCGTCCACCCGGTCCGGCATTGCGGACAGGTCCAGCAGCCCTGGTAATGATGAAGGGTGACGCGGTCGCCTACCCGGACGGTGCGGGGATCGACATCGCGGCCGACCGCAGCGACGATACCGCAAGGCTCATGGCCGGCGATCACCGGCTGGCCGCTATCCTTCAGGCCCAGTGCCTTGAACGCAGCGCCGGCGGGCGGGCGATACAGCTTCAGGTCGCTGCCGCACATACCCGACGCCTTGATCTCGAGCACGACGTCCCGAGGTCCGGGAATGGGATCGGGAAATTCGACGAGTTCCAAATTACTGTCGCCGGTGAATACAACTCCGCGCATGGCTCACTTCCTTTCCTGGTGTCGTTGCTCAGCGCCCGGTGAAGACGGGGGGGCGCTTCTGCATGAAGGCCCGCGGACCCTCCTTTGCGTCCTCACTCGCCGCATTGTCCTTTGTGCACTGCGACTCGATGGCGAATGCCTCTTCGAACGGCAGGCCATTCGAACGGACCATCGCTTCCTTCGTCTTTGCCAATGCCATCGGCGCTCCGAGGCTGATCCGGCGGGCAAGTTCCTCGGCGACACCCATCACCTCGTCCGGCGGGACCACGCGATTGACGAGGCCCATCGTCAGCGCCTGCTGCGCACTTACCGGTTCGCCGACCAGCGCCAATTCCATCGCCATCGCCCAGGGCACCTGCCGCGCTAGCCGGACCAACGACCCGCCGCCCGCGATCAACCCCCGTCGGACTTCGGTCACGCCAATGGTCGCTTCGCTCGACATGACGCGAATGTCGGTGCCAAGGACCATCTCGGCGCCGCCTGCCAAAGCATGGCCGTTGATCGCCGCGACGACGGGCTTGAAGAAGGTGGCACCGCGAAGGATCCCGCGATAAAGCTGTTTGCGATCTTGCGAGAACCGCTCCTCCCATTCGCCGACCGGCGGCCGCGTCCTCATCATCAACGGGATCGTGGTGCCAAGGTCGCCGCCGGACGAGAACGCCTGATCGCCGGCGCCGGTCAGAAGCGCGACGCGGATCTCGCGATCCTCGGCCACGTCGCGCCACACGTCGCATAGGCGGACCAGCATCTCGGGTGAAAAGGCGTTGCGCTTTTCGGGCCGGTTGAGCGTCACATAAGCGATGCCGCCGCGTTTCTCGTACAGCACATGGGGCGTGATATCGGTCATTCTGGCTTCTCCGTTTCGCGCGCTTCGAGCCACGCGATGATACGTGCACGTACGCCCGGGTGATCGGCCTTGCCGTTGGGCCCGCGGCCGAGCGAGTCGACCGGGATCACCGCGCGAGGAACTTTATGCCCGGCAAGCCGCGCGCGCAGATGATCGAGGAGCGCATGTTCATTGCGGTCCGCGCCATACTCCCATTCGACCGCCGCAGCGACCATCTGCCCGAAGCGCACGTGCGGAACGCCGACGACGAGCGTGTCCGCCACGCCTACATATGACTTGATGGCGTCTTCGACTTCTTCAGGGAAAACTTTCTCGCCGCCGGTGTTGATGGAGGTCGACCCGCGGCCGAGCAGCGTGATCGAACCGTCGGCATCGATCGTGGCGAGATCGCCCGGCACCGCGTAGCGTATGCCTTCGATCACCGGAAAGGTCGCCGCCGTTTTGGCTGGGTCCTTGTAATAGCCGAGCGGAATATGGCCCCGGACGGCTACCCGGCCAGCTTCAGTGCTGCCCGGCTCCAGCTGCTGCCCGGCGGCGTCGATGACGCAGGCATTCTTGCCCAGCTGGAAGCGTGATCCACCCGCCGTCCGTTTCGACGACGTCAGCGCCCGGCCCATGCCGCTGGCCTCGCTGGCGTTGAGGAAGTCGATCAGCAACGCATCGGGCGCATGTACCAGCAAACGCGCCTTGACGCTGGCGCTCCACGCCATGCCCGACGAAGACACGACCCGCAGCCGCTTTATGTCCCACTTACCGGGTTGACTGTCGAGCGCGTCGACGATCGGGCGGCAGAAAGCGTCGCCGACGATGCAGAGGTCGGTCACGGCCTCCCGGTCGATCGCGTCGAGCAACACCGTCACGTCGAATGACGTGCCGGGCAGGGTGACAACCGTGCCGCCCCGGTTGAGGATCGTCGCGGCGAACACGTAGCCAGTGCCGTGCATGAGCGGCGCGGCGGGAAGGCCCACAGGTGACACAGTGCCGACGAGCCGCTTGCGGACGTGATCGAGGTCGGCAATTTCGGGATCGCCTGTCGTGTTGGATGCCAGAAACAGATCGTGCTGGCGCCACATCACTCCACGTGGAAGCCCGGTCGTGCCGCCGGTGTAGATGAAAACCTGGTCGTCGCCGCTGCGCGCCCGGGCTGCAACTGCCTGCCCCGCCGACCCGGCGGCTGCGCCACGATAAGCGACTGCCCAGCTCGGGCATGGGGCCTCGCCATCGTCGACGAACAGCCATGCCTTTACCGCGGGACAGCGCGCGCGCACCGCTTCTGCCTGGGCAACAAAGGCACCGTGGAAGATCACTGCCGTCGCATCGGCGTTAGTCCACAGCTGGACCAGTTCATCACCAGTGTAACGGTAGTTCGTGTTGACCGGAACCAGGCTCGCTTTCAGCGCGGCGAACACACTTTCCAGATAAGCGGGCGAATTGTGGAGGTAGAGCGCCACCTTGTCTTGCGGCGCCAGGCCAGCATCGAGCAACACCGCGGCGATCGCGTCGGCGTTCCGGCTGAAGTCGCGCCAACTCACGCGCTGGTCGCCATGGATGAGCGCGATCCGGTCGGGAACTTCAGCAGCGATCGTCTCCCAGACGTTCGCAAAGTTCCACTCGGGCGCTCCCGCTGTGGCCAGATACGACGTTTTTGTCTCCTGCACTTGCAATGCCCCGCCCCCCATCACGCTTGACCAGCCAATTCTATGGTCCTACATTAGGTCATTAGGAAATACTAGAGGGCGAGAATGACAGGTCCGAGCGCTTCCAACGCTGTGCTTAGCAGCGCCGAATTCGCGCCGCTTGCTGGTGTCCGGATCGTAGATTTTTCGACCAACATGGCTGGTCCCTATGCCACGATGATCCTGGCCCAGCTCGGCGCCGATGTCGTTAAGGTAGAAGCGCCGGCCGGTGACGACGCCCGCGCCTGGTCGCCCGAAGTCGACGGGGTTGGCATCGTCCATCGCCACATGAACGCCGGCAAGCGCGGCGTCGTGCTCGACCTGGGAACGAGCGCGGGTCGCGCCGCTGCGCTCGCAATCGCCGCACGCTCCGATGTCCTGCTCCAAAGCATGCGGCCCGGTGTCGCCGATCGGATCGGCATCGGCGAGGCTGCGGTACGTGCGGCGAACCCCGATATTCTTTACTACGCACTCAATGCGTTCGGCGCGGGACCGGTTGGGTGCGACCTGCCGGGTTACGATCCACTGGTACAGGCGTTTGCCGGTATCATGCGGATGAACGGCCACGATGGTGCGCCCCCCGTGCGCTGCGCACCCTCGGTCATCGACCTCGGAACCGGTCAGTGGATCGCCATGGGCATTCTGGCGGCCATGCTTGCCAAGCAACGCGGCCAGCCGGTCCGTGCGATGGAAACCGCGCTCGTCGACACCGCCTTCAGCCTTGTCGCCTATCAGGCGACGACGGCGCGAATGACCGGGCAGCGGCCGCGGCGCGCCGGATCGGGAAACCCGATCGCGGCTCCCTACGAAGTTTATCCCGCCCGCGACGGCGACCTGATGATTGCCGCACCGAACCAGCGGCTGTGGGAGCGGGTGGCTCGGGTGCTGGAAATATGCGGCCTGATTTCGGACCCTCGATTCCTGACCGTCGGCGATCGTAGCCGCAACAACAACGAATTGACGGTCGCGATCGTGGCGGCTCTCGCAGTCGAGGACGTGGCCGTCTGGGTCGAGCGGTTGAAGGCGGCGGGGGTGCCGGTCACGCCGGTTGCCGGGCTCGAGCAGGCGGTGATCGCAGACGCTACCGCCGAGCGGCGGACTTTTGCCGATCTCGACGGCGTGCCGCACGTCCGGCTGCCCTGGATCGCCGATGGCGAACCCGTGCCGTGGACCCGGCGGGCACCCCGGTTGGGCGAACACACCGCCGAGGTGCTTCGCGAAAGCGGCATCGACGAGGCTGTCATCGACGCGATGATCCGCGATGACGCGACAGTTTCGGAACCCGCGCATGAGGCCGCACGATGACCAGCACGCCCGGAACGCCGCTACGTGTGGTGGAAATCAGCAGCGGCATCGCCGGTGCCTATTGTGGATGGCTGTTGCAACAGATGGGTGCCGAGGTGGTGCGCATCGGTGTCCCGTCGACGGTGGCCGACGGAGCCGATCCGATCGCTTTGGCCCTGGCTTACTACGCAGCCGAAAAGCCGACGACGTCGCCCGGAGACTTGGCAGGCGCAATCGCTATCGCCGACATCGTCATAACCGACGATGCTGGGCGCTTTGCCGCCCTGATCGGCCGCACGCTCGCCGAAGTTGCGGCGAGTCAACCCGATACGGTATTCGGCGTCACGTCGGTTTTCGGATTGACCGGCCCGCTGGCGGGGGTGCCTGCGGCCGCGATCGACGCGCAGGCCGAAGCGGGCGTTGCCTGGGCGCTCGGCGAGCCGGGTCGGCCGCCGCTTTCGATCCCGCCCGGCGTGCTGGAATGTCAGGCAGGCGCGCATCTCGCCGCCGCCTGCCTGATGGCGCGGCTGGCCGGACCGGCGCCGGCTAGTGGGCGGATCGTCGACATCGCCCTAAACGACGTGCTGGCGCATTACGTCGGGGTCAATTGCCGCTTTTATATTCATCACGGCATGCGCTGGCAGCGCGCGGGCCGGCGGGCATCCGATTCGGGTGGCGCCTATCCCTTCGTCATCCTGCCATGCGCCGACGGTGCCGTATGCCTGTCAGGCCGAACCCGCCCGGAGTGGCAACGCTTCGTCGAAGCGATGGGATCACCAGCGTGGTCGCAGGAGCCTCGCTATCAAAAACTGCGCGCGATGGGGCAGCAGTATCCGGCCGAAGTCGATGCGTTGATCACGCCGTGGTTGCTCGATCACACGAAGGCCGAGATCGAAGCGATTGCCGATCGTTTCCAGCTGACCATCGCACCGCTGCGTGATTTGCCGGACGTGCTCGCCACGCCGCAGCTGGCCGAGCGGGGTTTCCTTCGTCCATGGATGGTCAACGGTCGCCAGTTGCGCGGTCCAGGCCTGCCGTTTCGCATCGCCGAAACTCGCGGTATCGCGCAGGCGTCCAATTCGGCGAACGGGCTGCTGGCGCACGCTGGCGGCCAGCGCGCCGCTGGGGCTCTTCCGCTGGCCGGACTGCGCGTGCTCGATCTGGGCTGGGTGTGGTCCGCGCCACAGGTCGGTAGCATCCTCGCCCAATTGGGGGCGGAGGTCATCAAGGTCGAACATCGCGCGCGGCCCGACAATTCGCGCTTGTCCGGCGTCATCATCCGCGACGGCCAGCGAGTCGAGGGCCAGAATGCCGACATGTCGCCGATGTTTCATCAGATCAACAAAGGCAAGCTTGGGATCACGTTGAACCTGAAGGATCCGGCGGGCGTCGAACTGGCCAAGCGCTTGGCGAATACCAGCGATATCGTGCTGGAGAACATGTCGGCGGGATCGGTCGAACGCTCGGGCATCGGCTATGACGTTCTCCGCGCGGCCAACCCTAGGCTCGTCATGGTCGCGATGTCGGGTGCCGGGCAGTTCGGGCCGATGGCCGACATGCGAACCTATGCCCCAACCATGTCGAGCTATGTCGGCCTCGAATCGCTTGTCGGGTACGCTGGCGAGTTGCCGACCGGGGCGCTCAATTTCGCAATCGGTGATCCGAACGCCGCGGCGCACGCGCTGGTCGCGGTGTTCGCCGCTCTCGCGCGCCGCGAGACGACGGGGCAAGGGTGCTACATCGACCTGTCGCAGACCGAGGCGCTGTTCGCCACGCTCACGCCCTACATTCTCCAGGTCCAGATCGAGGGGCAACAGCCGCCGACGACGGGCAACGCGCATCCAGGGATGGCACCGCATGGCATTTATCCAGCCGTCGGCGCCGATTGCTGGCTGTCGATCGCCATACGTGACGACGATGACTGGAAAGCGCTGGCGGGTGTCGCCGGCAATCAACCGTGGATGCGCGACGCAGTATGGGCCGGCACCGGCGACCGTATAGCCAAGCGAGAGGCGCTGGATTCCATGCTCGCTGCGTGGACCGCGACCTGCGACCGCGATACTCTTGTCGCCGATCTGCGCGCGGCGGGGGTGCCGGCGTCGCCGGTCAACGATATCGAAGGACTTTGGAACGATCCCCAGATCGCCGCGCGCGGCTTGTCGGAAATGATCGACATACCCGGCCTGGGTTCCGAGATGCTGTTCACGGCGCCATGGAACATCAGCGGGCTGACGATTGCTACCGGCACCCGTGGGCCGGTCGTGGGCGAGGACAACGTGCGCGTTCTGCGCGGCATCCTTGGCTTGTCGGAGACAGAATTCGACCGGCTTACCGCCGAAGGCGTGATCGGCTGACGCCGATCACGCCTGAAAGCAGTCAGGAAACGGCTTCGGCCATCTTGCGACTGCGCAGCGCAAACCCCTCATAGCCGCGTTTGGCAACATCATCGCATATCACGGTGTAAGCATGCACACCGCTCGGATAGGCGAGAAAGACGCGCGGCTTGCCCGGTATATTGGCGCCCATGTACCATGAGTTAGCCAGCGGGAGCAGTGTCTTGTTCGCTTCTTCGGCGATCATCTTCGCCCATGCATCCTCAGGCTCCGGCAGCGCCTCGATCTCGTCGATACCGTTTTCGCGCATGTGAACCATGCATTCGGCGATCCAGTCGACATGCTGCTCGATGCAGACCGGGAAATTGGCCAGGATCGACGGACTGCCTGGACCGGTGACCATGAACATGTTGGGAAAGCCTGCCGGCGAGAGGCCGAGATACGCCCGTGGTCCACGATCCCATTTATCCCTGAGCGCCTCGCCCCCTTTACCGCGCAGGTTCATGTTGAGGATCGAACCGGTTACCGCATCAAATCCTGTTGCAAACACGATAGTATCGAGCTCATACCGCTCGTTATCCTGAAGGATGATCCCGTCGGCCATAATCTCCCGGATGGGGTTCGTCCGGATACTCACCACGTTGACGTTGTCGCGGTTGAATGTCTCGTAGTAATCCGTGTCGATCGGCGGGCGCTTGGTACCGGCAGGGTGGTTGAAGTCACACAGAACCTCGGCAGTCGCGGGATCGCGAACGGTGTCGCGGATCTTTGCCCCGATGTACTCGGCGATGGTGTCGTTCGCCTTCAGGTCGACGGTTAAGTCGTTGAAGCTGGTGAACATGAACCGGAAGCCGCCGCCGGCCCATAGTTCGTCATAGCGGCGCTTGCGATCTTCCGCCGAAACTTCGAGTGCCGAGAGTTGCGGCAGATCAAAAGGCATGCCGATCGGCGATGCCAGCGTCTTGCGTCGCAGATCCTGGTGCTTCTCTTCCTGCTCGAGTCGCATCGCGTCGGTCAAAAGGTGGTTGCGCGCGGGGACGCTGTAGTTCGCCGTCCGCTGGAATACCGTCAGCCGATCGGCCTCTGCCGCCAGATGCGGCGTGCACTGGATTCCGCTCGAGCCAGTGCCGATGAGTCCGACCCGCTGCCCTGAAAAGTCGATCTTTTCGTGCGGCCAGCTCGCAGTATAATAGATCTTGCCAGCAAAATCATCGAGCCCTTGGATGGCTGGCTTGCTTGGCGCCGACGTGTTCCCGACTGCAGTGATCAGAAACCGGGCGCGAACGGTCTCGCCGCCGTTGGTCTCGACCACCCAGTCGTGCGTGTCTTCGTCGAAGGTGCCGGCCGTCACGCGGGTGCCGAAGTCGATATCCTTCTTCAGATCGAGGCGATCAGCGACAAAATTCAGATAGCCCAGAATCTCGGGTTGGGCCGGGTAGCGGCAGCTCCACTTCCACTCTTTCCGCACCTCGTCGGAAAACGAATAGCAGTAATAGTGGCTTTCCGAGTCGCAGCGAGCGCCTGGGTAACGGTTCCAGTACCAGGCTCCGCCGACGCCATCGGCAGCCTCGAACATCCGCGTCGTGAACCCGAGTTCGCGCAGGCGATGCAGCATGTACAGTCCGGAAAATCCTGCCCCGACTATCACCGCGTCGACCTCTGTCGACCGCTTATGTGAATGATTCACGCTGTATCTCCCTTCCCCGTCGGCGCCAGATTTAGCTTCAGCATCGATCCATGTCAATTGTTGGACCGTAGAAACCGTTAATTCCACACCGAAGCCACCTCAATTTTCTACGGTCCAACAATTGACAGAACGATTTCTTGGCGCGATGATAGGTCAATAAGTCAACAAGACATTAAGGGGAGGGGACTGCCATGAGCGGATATCGTCGCGCATTTCAAGGATCTGGATTGTTCGCGCTAGCGGTAGGGCTGGCAGCAGCGACAAGCGCGCAGACCGCGCAGACCGAACAAGCGGCGACGGCGTCAGCCAGGCTCGCGGCGAGTCCGACAGACGAAGGTGAAATCGTCGTAACCGCCAACAAGCGCGAGCAGAACCTTAACGATGTCGGCCTGTCAGTGACGGCGATCGGCTCTCAGGCGCTTGCAGACAGGCGAATTACTTCAGTCCAGGATGTCGCCGCTGCGGTGCCCGGTCTCAAGTTTGCCGAAAGCGGCGCGGGCACGCCTATCTACACGCTGCGCGGCATCGGCTTCAATGAAGAGAGCCTTGGCGTCTACCCATCTGTCAGTGTCTATACCGACGAAGTGCCGCTCCCGTTTCCGGTGCTGACGCTGCGGGCGGCCTTCGATCTCGAACGGGTCGAAGTTCTCAAGGGGCCGCAGGGCACGCTGTTCGGCCAGAACGCTACCGGCGGCGCGATCAACTATATTGCCGCGAAGCCGACAGACACGCTGCAATACGGCGCCGACTTAAGCTATGGGCGTTTCAATGCCGTAAACGGCAATGCCTTCATTGGCGCACCGCTCGGCGACAAGGCAGGCGTGCGTTTGGCCGTGTCGGCGGCAGACGGCGACGGCTGGCAGCGCAGTCTGACCCGGCCCGATGACCGCAACGGTGCACAGAAGTACATTTCGGGGCGGCTGACCTTTACGCTGAACCCGACAGATGCGCTGGCGCTGCGCGCCACTGTCACGGCCTGGCAGGACAAGAGCGAGCCACAGGCGGCGCAACTCATCGCCGTTCGAGGGCAAAACCCTGCGTCCGTTCAAGCCGGATTGCTGGCTTCGCCGTTCGGGACGACGGACCCGCGCTCGGCAGACTGGACCACCACGGCAAATTATGTTGTCTTCAAGGATCCGACCAAGGGTGATTTCAGGATCGTCCCTAAGACGACGGCATCACTTGACCCGCGGAGCAATCGCAAGTTCATTCAAGGCGCGCTCCGTGCCGACCTCGAACTCGGCGATGTGGCAACGCTCACCTCGAACACTTCCTATCTTGACTTCGATCAGCACCTTTTCAGCGACAAGGACGGCAGCGCTCAAGCGGTAGCCAACATCGGTGACGGTCTCGGGAACATCCGTTCTTTCAACCAGGAACTACGCATCGCCAACACCGGGAACGGACCGTTCCGCTGGGTCGTCGGTGGAAACTATGAAAACAGCAAGACCTTCGAGGATCAGGCCCTGACTTTTGCCAATGGGTCATCTTCCGCCCCTGGCACGCTGTTCATAAACACAACAAGCAGCGAAGTGCAGCAAGACATCCGCAACTACGCCTTTTTCGCAAATGGTGAGTATGACCTAAACAGCAAACTAACGCTAAAACTGGGCGGACGCTACACCAACTCCCGCAACAGCGCGGAGCTTTGCTCCAAGGGCAACGGTGACGGCCTGGTGTCGGACCTGTTCAACATCATCGGCGGGTTGTCGGGCAATCCGTTCACGCCCATAGGGGTGAATGGCTGCTACGTGCTGAACAGCAAAGGCGTTCCCGGCGATCGGATCAAGAACACGCTTGCGGAGGATAATATTTCTTGGCGGGCCGGGCTCGACTACAAGCTGAATTCGGACACACTGTTCTTCGCCAACGTTTCGCGCGGCTACAAGGCGGGCAGCTTCCCGACTCTCGCCAGCGCGGATTTCAAAGCCTACTTCCCCGTCATCCAGGAATCGGTGACGTCGTATGAGGCCGGCTTCAAGGCGTCATTGGCCGACAACATGATCCAGCTTAACGGCGCGGCGTTCTATTATGATTACAACGACAAGCAGATCCGCGGCAAGGTCGTGGACCCGATCTTCGACGTACTCGACGTGCTCATCAACGTGCCGAAATCGCGGGTGCTGGGGGCCGAGGCCGAACTGATCGTGCGGCCGGCCCAAGGCCTCTCGGTGGGCACGTCGGTGGTCTATCTGAACTCGAAGGTGCGCGCCAAGGACGGAGTGCCTTTCGTAGGGCCGACGGCCTATGGCAATAGCTGCACTACCGCTGGCGGCCGCCCCGGGCCTTGCGATTTCACCGGTAGCGAATTGCCGTTCACGCCAAACTGGTCGTACACTCTGGATGCCGACTATCGTAGCGACCTCGGCAGTGGTGTGCTCATCCTGGGCGCCAACCTGCGCGGGCAGTCCTCGTCGGTAGCCACGCTGAACGGTCGTTCCATACAGTTCCGCAACTTGGTCAACGATCGGCATGCGGCCGACATCAGTCAGCCGTTCGTCATTCCGGCTTATGCCACGGTCGATGCGCGGATCGGGTACGAGTTCGGTGATCGCCGCTACAAGGTCATGGTTTGGGGCAAGAACGTCCTCAATAAATACTATGTGACCAATGCGGCCCACTATCTCGACGCGACCGTCCGGTTCGTCGGGCAGCCGGTCACGTACGGCATTACTTTCAGTATCAAGAATTGAACCGGTGAAGCAGGAAGCGAACATAGCTTTTTGAACTGCAACACAAAAATCTGTATTCGGGGCGGGCATCATGAAACATCATGATGCCCGCTTTCCTGTTTGGCCCAGTTGCCACGCCGAACGAAAATGCGGCGGCGGCCGTGGCCCGCCATGAGATCTGGTGGCCCGATGGGGGCGCGGGCTGGTTGTTGTTGAATGCAGGCAGATCAGGCTGTCGTGGTCCTGGCGGGTAAAGCGACAGTCGCCGTCCCCTTTGCGGTAACCTCGCCTAGCTGATTTTCGACCCGCAGCGCCAGGTCAACCACATGCGCGCCATCCTCGACGCGCTTGTCGACGATATCGGCGCGGCACCACGACACGTCGCCGAAGATGTTGGGCCGGCGCACCGACACGCTCAGGCGGCGTAAAAAGCCAGCGTCGCCCATCCAGTTCGTCATGTGCTGCCCCAGCCACGAGATGCGCTGCGGACCGACGTCGTAGCCGCCGGGCATTCCCACCTCGCGCGCCATTCTCGCTTCGGTATGGCCGCGCGCGGCGCTGTCCTGCGCACCGGTGTCGGCATTCACGAAGGCATCGGCGGGATGGCGCCCGCGGTGCATCACGGCGCGGCGGTGCGATTGGTAGCTGTGCCCGCCGCCGGAATACCAGCAGATCATGTCGGTGATGTTGAGCGGGCCCTTGAGCATCGGCTGGATTTCGGTTCCGACCTCGACCTCCTCCCAGAAGCGGGGCGCCGCACCCCGTTGTTCTTCGGTCTCGATCGCCTGGGCGATCGCCTCCAGCTCCTCCAGCGAATAGCGGTGGGGCTCGCGCGGCGCGTAGCTTAGTCCGCCACTTGCCTTCGACCGCGCGGTCCGTGCCGTATGACCATGCGCCAGGCAGACCAACTGGCCATGCTGATTGGTATAGCGCGTCTCGCCGGTCTGAATAATGAACTTGGCCGCCTTGCCGCCCGCCTTTTCAACGGCATCAAGCAGCTTGGCGCTTACCTTGAAGCTGTCGCGATGACGTATCGGCTCGTACCATTCAAAATCGGTGCCGCCATACAACCATTGGATGCCGCGCAGCTTGGGCGCGACCACCGTCGTGTCGATCGTGTAGAGGAAGCACCCGGGCGCTAATGCCGACCCATGAGCCGAAGCCGCGCCATAGTCAGGGTCGGTGTACAGCGGATTGTCATCGCCGATACCCCAGCAGAAGTGACGGACTGCGTCGGGCGAGGCTTCGGTATTCCATTGCTGGCCGGTCCGACGCAGATCGACCCCGATAAGCGCGCGCGCTTCCTCCAGAGCGCCCGGCCAAAGTGCGGGCGTCTGCGAAGGTGCTTCGTTTGTCATTGCCAGGCTCTCGCTTCCAGTGCGACTTCACCAAGCGGGCCATAGGCGCGCATGACGCAGCCGTTGTCGTCTTCCGCAAGGGTCAGGGTCAGCGGCACGCCACAGAAGATCGGTGCCAAGTTGCGGCTGTGCCATCCCGCCGGTTCGCCGCCCGAGTGAGCGCGGAACATCTCGAGCAGCAGCATCGTCGGAACGGTTCCGTTCACGATAAGGGCAGGGTACCCCTCGGATCGTGCGTACTTCAGATCATAATGGATGCGGTGCGGGTTATCGGTAATCGCAGAATAGCGGAACAGCATGGTTTCGTCAGGTACAATGGTTCGTGACACCTTCGCCGGTGGGATCGTCACGGCCATTTTTGGCGCAACGCTCGCCGGCGCGCTGCTGTCCTGCTCCCGCAGGACATAGCTTGTTGTCTCGATCAGGACCGGCACGTCATCGCCGTCGACATTGATCCGGTGCTGAACATCGACCAGCGCAAATCGACCCGATCGCCCTGTCTTGATCGTGACCGTGCCCAGCCGACTCGTCCTGAGCACGCGCGAGCCGATTGCAATGTCGCCAGCGAACTCCATTCGACGCCCGCCCATCATCAGCCTCGGCATTCCGAGATCAGGGAGCGTGACGCCCAGATGCGCCGCACCGTCGGCGCGCAGTTCCGACTGCCGCGTCGGCGGATTGAACAACGCGACGTGCCAGCCGCGCGGCAATGCGTCGCCATCCGAAAAGCCGGCCGGATCGCGGTCGAGCAGGGCGGCCATACGCCGGACCAGGGGCAACGCGCAGACGTCGTCGCCCCGCTCGCCATCTGCTTGTTCGACCATCGCGCTCACGCCGCCAGACGTCCGGCAACGACGTGCACCCGGCGCCCTACCCATTCATCGCATTGCATGCTCGTAACGATCTCGGCTTCATCCGACCCGGCCATAGCTCGCGCTCCATCGTCGGTATCGATTAATGCCACTGCTTCCGGCTGTCTGCCACGCTCGTGCAAGACCGTGCAGCCCGCAATTCGGCCGCCTCCGGTATAGTTTTCGACAACCGGCAGTTCATCGGACGCCGCGGCGACTTCGGCCGTCACGTCGCGTCGCACGAAGGCGCCGCCGGACGGCTCACTCGACCACAAGGCGAAGGCCTGTTTGGTCAGGATACCCGATACGCACGAGAGCAGCGCGGTGCGCCCAGCACCGGCACGCAATAATTGAGCCGCGCGCGCCGTGGCCTGAAAAAAGTAGTTGTTATAAGGCCCGCCCGCGAAAGCCATCGAGCCTGTGATGGTCAGATCACGATCTGGCGACAGGCCGAGCGCATCGGCGAACGCGTCGACGGCAACCGGAAAGCAACTGTACAGCTCGATCAGGTCTATCTCGGACATTGTCATGCCGCCTGCTTCAAGCACCGCGCGTGCGGTCGCCTCGGCACCGGGCGAACGGACTAGGTCGGCACGGGCAGAAAGCGAGACCATGTGGTTCGATTCGGCGCTGGCTACTGGAAATACCCAGCGCGAACGATCGATATTCAAGGCCAGCGCTCGCTCGGCTGAGCAGAACAGCAGCGCCGCCGCCTGATCGACATTCCAGGTCGAGCAATGCGCACGTGTGTAAGGGAAGGCCTGCATCGGGTTGCGAGGACCGTCGTCACGAATCGTTGCCGCGTCGAGCGGCGTGCGTGACCAGCCATCGGGATTGCCCGTCGCAATCGTCGCGAAACGCGCATAGCGCGCGGCAAGGCGGTCGCGATGGTCGTCGAGCGACAAGCCGGCCGCTGCCCGCCGCGCGCTTTCGAGCATGGCATAAAGCCCGACCGGCATTTTCAAGCCTGCGGCGACCTCGGCCGGATGACGCAGTTCGGCCTTCGGTTCCAGCCGTACGTCCGGATCGTCGTTCTGATCACGCTCGGTCGCGCGGCTTCCGCCCAGCCGCGCCCGCAAGAGCCGGTAGCCCGCATCCGCCCCGGTAACGAGGGCGCTGTCGATCTCGCCTGCCGCGATCGCCTCGCACGCGTTGGCGACAAGTGTTTGCTGCAGGACACCGACGCTCGACACGATCGTCGTTGCGCGTGCCGCCCCGAGAGCGCGCGCAATCTCCCCCGCCGGATTGCGGTAACGCCAGCGTCCGCGCGGCACGGCAATGGTGCCGACGTCGGAGAGCAGCGCCGACGCACCGCAATCGGCGCCGGCGGTGCGCACTGCTTCCAGCATCAGGTCGATCGGTTCGAGCGCGCGTGCGGGGTCCTCCTCACGCCGCATCGCCACCCCGACACCGACCAGCACCGGCGTCCGTGGAGAGATTGCCGCTGCATTCACAGGACACACTCACCAAGCGCCGCTGCGCGTTCGCGCAAGATGGCCTTTTGTATCTTGCCGTTGGCGTTGCGGGGCAGCGCCTCTGTCTCGATCACGACTTCAGTGGGCACCTTGTAATCGGACAGCCGTTCCGCGCACCATGCGCGCACCTCGTGCGGCATCATGCCATCACGCCCAGTCGACACGAACGCCACCACGGCTTCGCCAAGCATTGCATCAGCCCGTCCAACCACCGCGGCCTCAACCACGCCATCCAGTCCTGCGAGCACGCTTTCGACTTCGGCAGGGTAAACCTTGAAGCCGCCGCGGATGATCATGTCCTTCTTGCGATCGGCGATGCGCACATAGCCTTCGGCGTCGACGCTGCCGATGTCGCCCGACTTCCAATAGCCGCCGACGAAAGACGCGGCGGTCGCTTCCGGGTTGCGCCAATAGCCGGGCACCACCATCGGGCCGGCTATCCAGAGTTCGCCGTCATTGCCGGGCAACACTTCGCGGCCTTGGTCGTCCATCGCCCGGATGTCCCCGCACGTCACGACCCTGCCGATGCTGTCGGCGCGCGCGGTTCCCTCGCCCGGTGGCATGATCGTCGCAGGCGATGTCGTTTCGGTCGCGCCATAAGCGTTGCACATCGCGAGCCACGGGAAGGCGGCGGCAAAGCGTGTGATGGTCGGCTCGGGCATGGGCGCGCCGCCGTACGCGGCGATCCGCCACGATGTCAGGTCGAATTCGGCCAGGTCAGGCTCGAGCAAGCAAAGGCCGTACATCGCCGGGACCATCAGCGCGTGCGTGATGCGTTCTTTGGCGGCGAGCTCCAGCGCAGTGCGGCGCTTGAATTCACGCAGCATGACCATAGTGCCGCCCAGGTAAAGGAAGGGCATGACCACGCCGCACAGCCCGCTGACATGCGCCCACGGCACGCAAACCAGCGTGCGCTCTGCACTGCCAAGGGCGAGCGCGTCGCGCCAGTGCAGGCATGAATGGATGGCTCCCAAATGCGTCAGCATCGCACCCTTGGGCTTGCCCGTCGTGCCAGAGGTATAAAGGATCGCGAACAAGGCGTTCTCGTCGGCGGGCGGATCTGGCGGCGGTGCGCCGATCCGGGCGATCGCATCACGCCAGACAGGAGCCGACACATCGTAGCGCGCCGCCGGAACGGCGGGTGCCGCCGCCACTATATCGGCGAACTCGGGTCCGTGGATGATTGCTGTTGGGGTGCAGTCGGCACAGAGATAATCCAGTTCGGCGGCGCGCGACCGGGTGCCGATCGGCACCAGCACCGCGCCGAGCCGCAGGATCGCCATAACCGTCCGGACAGCATCGATCCCGTTGGCCAGCATGACCGCAACCCGGTCTCCGGCATTGACCCCGCCCTCCGCCAGCCCGGCGGCAAGCGACCCTGCCTGGGCGTACAGGTCGACGTAACAAAGTTGGTCGTCGCCTTCGATTACGGCAACGACCGCCGGCCGTTTTGCCGCGACCGCCGCCATATGTTCCGCAAAGCTCGCTGCGCGCTCTGGGTAGCAGGTGACAACGCGATCCCAGTGCGCCTCGCTCCTTGATTTTGCCTCGTCCATCCGACTGTCGTGACCCCCAATTTCGCGCCGGCTATCGGCTCTGGTCCACCGCTGTTACGCTGCTTGTACCCGCGACCGTGGTCGCCAAGATGGATGCATAAGCCTGGACGTCGCGCTCGACGCGGCTCCGAGCCAGTTCCGCGTCGCCTGCTTCGATCGCCGCAAAGATACGCGCATGCGCATACCGCACTCGCTGGCGCACGTCGGCCGACGCAAACTCCTTGATTTGCGATGCCTCGAACATCAAACCGCTGACCGATGTCGCAAACGCGTGCAGCAGATCATTGTGGCTGGCTGCAGCGATTGCATCATGCCAGTTGACGTTTTCCTCGAGGAACGCGCTCAGATCGTTGTCAGCGGCCCAGTCGATCCGTTTCGCGATCGCGCGCAAGGCCGATAAATCTTCCTCTGTCCGCCGCTCCGCGGCCAGCGCGGCCACCGCCGGCTCAAGCGCCAGCCGCACCTCGATCAGCGCACTAAGCGTGACGCTGCGTCCTTTAATGTACAGGTTGATATGGCTCGCCAGATGATCGGCGCTCGGTTGCGCAACCGTCGTGCCCCCGTACCGTCCGGCACGCGTATTGACGAGCCCTTGGGTTTCGAGGATGCGCAACGCCTCCCGCACCGACCCGCGGCTCAAGCCTGTGGTCGATACGAGTTCCCGCTCGGTTGGCAACGAGGCGCCGAGAGTATAGCCGTCGCTCAAGATTTCTCGTTTGAGACGCTCGGCAAGGACATCGCTCGACTTCGGCACCTTGATGCGCCCGAGTCCATCCAGCATCGACTCGGCATTTGAGTTCGTCAGAGGAATATCGTTTGCCATTTCCAAACCGTAGCTATTACCACTGGACAAGTCAATTGTAGGACCATAAATAAGATGGTGATGGAAACGGTCAAAATTTCAGGGTCGGCGGATGCAGGCGCGGGACCATTCCGCCCACTCGCTGGCGTCCGTGTACTCGATTTTTCCAAGATCCTCGCGGGACCGCTTTGTACCCAGTATCTGGCTGACCTGGGTGCTGACGTCCTCAAGGTAGAGCCGCCCGGGGGCGATGACACGCGCAACTGGCCACCGTTCGCCGAAGGGGTGGGGGCGATCTTTACGGCGGTAAACCGCAACAAGCGCGGTATCGTGTTGGACCTTCGCAAGTCGTCCGGTCTGGCGATTGCGCACGACTTGGCCACTAAAGCGGACGTTGTCGTCGAAAGTTTCGGACCAGGCGCCGCCGATCGGTTGGGCATCGGCTGGGGCCGGTTGTCTGCCCTCAATCCGCGCCTCTTGTACGCGAGCATATCCGGCTATGGAACACGGGGTCCGATGAAGGACGGAAAAGGTTACGACCTGATCGCCCAGGCTTTCACCGGGATGTTGTCACTGACCGGTGAGCCGGGCGGTCCGCCGGCGCGTTCCCCCTTCTCGCCTGTCGATCAGGCGACCGGCTATCACGCCGTTATCGGCATCATGGGTGCGCTGATGCAGCGGGATCGAACCGGTTGCGGCGCGAAGATCGAAGCGTCGCTTTTCGATTCCGCGGTCGGCCTGCTTGGTTATTTCCTCCAGAACTACTGGCTGCGCGGGACCGAGCCCGAGCGCCCGGGTTCGGGCCACGAGTCGCTCTGTCCATACCAGGCGTTCGCGACCGCCGACGAGCCGATCATCCTGGGCGTCGCCAACGATGGTTTCTGGTACGCTTTCTGCGAACTGGCTGGCATGCGCTTACTTGCCGAAGATCCCAGGTTCACGACCAACGGCGACCGCGTCGCCAACCGCGCCATCCTGATCCCGATCGTCGCGGATATTCTTGCCCGTCGCAGTCGTACCGCATGGCTCGAGGCATTTGCCACGCGCGGCATTCCATCGTCTCCCGTTCACACGCTTGGCGAGTTGTCCGGTCATCCGCACACCGAAGCCTCGGGCATGATCCTGCGCGACGGCAGCTTCCAGACAGTTGCCTCGCCGCTTCGGATCGACGGCGAGCGCCTTGCGGTACGGCTGCGACCGCCTGCCCTCGGCGAGCATAGCCGGATCGTGTTAGCGGAACTTGGCTATCAACCTGAACAGATCGACGCGCTGATTGCCGACAGCGTTGTCGGAAGCCGTGACTTCGCTGCCCCCGGGAGATTATGATGACCGACACCCAGACCCCCGCGTTGAAACTCGAAGCGCTCCACGACAAGTATTTGGCCGAGCGCGACAAGCGTCTGCGCAGCGACGGCACGGCCCAGTATGTCGCAATGGATAATCCGTTCATCGGCGTTATCGACGACCCGTACGCCGGCGCCCGGATCGAGCGCGCGCCGGTCAACGAGGACGTCGATGTCGTGGTCGTCGGCGGCGGCTTTTCTGGCCTGCTTTCCGCCGCCAGCCTGGCAAAGGAAGGCGTGACCGACATCCGGATGATCGAAAAGGGCAGCGATGTCGGCGGCACCTGGTACTGGAACCGTTATCCCGGCTGCCGCTGCGATGTCGACTCCTATACCTACCTGCCGTTGATCGAAGATCATGGCGCAATGCCCACGGAAAATTTCGCGCGCGCGCCCGAGATCCTGGACCATGCCAGGCGCATTGCCGAGCGCACCGGACTTTACGATAAAACGCTGCTGCAAACCGGGGTCTGCGGCGCCGACTGGGACGCAGCAACCGGCCGCTGGATCGTTACCACCGACCGTGGCGACACGATCCGCGCACGCTTCGTGTGCATGGCAAGCGGCATCCTCAGCCGTCCCAAACTACCTGGCATTCCCGGCGCCCGCGACTTCAAGGGCCATAGCTTTCACACCTCACGTTGGGACTACGACTATACCAAGGGCGACTCGACCGGCGGCTTGACCGGATTGAAAGACAAGAGGGTGGTGATCATCGGCACCGGCGCCAGCGCGGTCCAGGCGATCCCGTATCTGGGTGAATGGTGTCAGAATCTATTAGTCGTTCAGCGTACGCCGGCCGCGGTCGATGATCGCGAGAACGCACCGACCAACCCCGATTGGTACAATAGCCAGGAACCGGGCTGGTGGGAGCGTCGCGCGTTGAATTTCGAGGGCTTCGTCAACTCGATTCCGCAGGAGCAGGACCTGATCCAGAACGGCTGGACGCGGAACTGGAGCAAAATGACCGAGGCGATGTACAAAGGTCGAACTCCCGAGGAGATGGCCCAACTGCGTCAGGAGGCCGATTTCGAGAAGATGGAGGCAATGCGCGCGCGGATCGCAAACATCGTCAAGGACCCCGCGACGGCGGAGGCGCTGAAGCCGTACTTCAACTGGATGTGCAAGCGACCGCTATTCGTCGACAATTATTTTGAAACCTTCAACCGCCCCAACGTCACTTTGATCGACACCAAGGGGCGAGGCCTCGACCGCATTACCGAGAAGGGGATCGTGTTCGAGGGCGTGGAATACGAGGTCGACTGCATAATCTATGCAAGCGGGTTCGAAGTGGCTTCGCCGCCTGACCGAACCGCCGGCTTCGACATGCGCGGCGTTGGCGGTACGTCGCTGTCGGAGTATTGGGCGAACGGCCGCAAGTCGCTGCACGGCATGCTTGTGCACACGTTCCCGAACATGGGCATCATCAGCGGGCTCAAGCAGGCGGGGATCACGTGGAGCATCACCTTCATGAACCGGCGCCAAGCCGAACATTTTGCGGCACTGGTGAGACGCTGCCTCGAGACAGGCAACAATTTCGACGTGAAACCCGAAGCCGAAGAGGCATGGCTCGAAGTCCTCGCCGACAAGGCCATGAAGGACGATACTTTCCTGCGCGAATGTACGCCGGGCTATTACAACAACGAGGGTAAGGACCAGCGTGACTCGATCTGGCTCAGCAACTATGGCGGTGGCCCGTTCGAATACATGGATGTGCTGCGAGACTGGATCGGCAGCAACGAGGCAATCGAGCGCGACCTGGCGCTGACGACAACGCAGTAATACCGGCGGCAACAGGCGCCGACGATGTTTGTGCTGTTGATGATCCCCTCGGCGGAATGACCATATGATGCAAATGCCGGGGTCGGCGAGGACCCCGGCTGGGCTGACCGCCGGACCGGGCACATGCGAGCGAAGCTGTGCGCTTTCGGGCTAGGCTCGATTTCATTCAATTTGAAGCAGGGCCTCCGGCGGTTGAGGCCGCAGGCCCCAAACCCCGTTATTCCGGTCCCACCGGCATCACCCGGCCCTTACCGCGGAAGTTAAACAGATGGGGTCCGGGGCCTGCGGCCCCGGCCGCCGGAGGCATTCTCGTGCTGCTTCCACGCAACTGCGATTGCGACTAGCGAATTAGATGATCGATTGTCTCTGACAATATTGCAATCGAGCGCGCGAGTTCCTCCTGCGAACGGTCTAGATCAGATCGGTATGCAAGGCCCAGTGTGCGAGTATGGTGAAAGTCCTCAAGTTTCGGCCGTGTCATGCCGTCGGCTTGAAAACAGTCGGGCATCACCGTTACGCCGAGTCCAGCGCGCACATAGCCTATGGCTCGCAAATCGCTGTTGGTCCGCGCCGAAAAATGGGGGCGGACACCGCGCTCGGTGAAATGCCGGCTGGTTTCGGAAAGGACCTCGCACTGGCGTCGGACGATCATCGCGTTTTCGGCGAGTTCCTCCGCGGCGATCGTGGTGCGCCGCGCCAACGGATGATCCGCCGACAACGCCAGCGAATATCCTTCGGAGAACAAGGGTTCACTTTCAAGCCGATCCACACTTGGATGGATAATCGTCAGTGCGATGTCGAGCCGCGCCCGCCTGAGGCGCTCGTGGAGGGCGCGCTCGCCTCCCTCGACAATCTCCAGCCGGCCGGGACGATTATCGTTCAGTCGCCGTGCGATGGCCTCGACCCACTCGGCCGGGACGGTGGAGAGGACGCCGATGCGCAGCGGTACTGACGCTGCAGACCCGCGGACTGCATTCTCGGCCTGGGCAAAGCTGGCTTCCACCGCGCGGGCGGGCGCCGCCAACCGGGCGCCGGCAGCGGTCAATTCGACCCTCCTGTTGCTGCGCCGGAACAGCGGCGTGCCGAAACCCCGTTCCAGCTTGGCGATGCCGACCGACAATGTGGGCTGCGCCACATTGCAGGCTGCCGCTGCCTTGGAGAAATTGCCGTGATCAATGACCGCCAAAAAGTAACGGACGAGGTAGCGATCCATCATAGACGCTCCCTATAGTATAGTCCTTGAACTATCAATTTCCGCTGCGATCGGATCGGCCCTAATCAATAGTGGATTGCAGGAGTGACCGTGATGGATTTCGATTTCGCGCTTGGTGAGCACGCGGACATGATTCGCGAGACGACGGCAAAGTTTGCCACGGCCCGCATCGCGCCGCTTGCCAAGCGGATCGACGCCGAAGACTGGTTTCCGCGCGACCTCTGGCCAGCCATGGGCGAACTGGGCTTGCACGGCATCACGGTGCCAGTCGCCGACGGGGGCCTTGGCCTTGGCTATCTCGAGCATGTCATCGCAGTGGAGGAAGTATCCAGGGCCTCGGCATCCGTCGGCCTCAGCTATGGGGCCCATTCCAACCTCTGCATCAATCAGATCAGTCGCTGGGCCGACCCGGAGCAGAAGGCAAAATTCCTGCCGAAACTGATTTCGGGCGAGCATCTCGGCGCACTGGCCATGTCGGAAGCCGGCGCCGGCTCCGATGTCGTCGGCATGAAGTTGCGCGCGGTTGCAACCGACAACGGGTTTCTACTCAACGGCACGAAGTTCTGGATCACCAATGCGACCTACGCCAATACGCTGGTTGTCTATGCCCGTACCGGTGACGGCTCGCGCGGCCTGACGGCATTTCTGATCGAAAACACCATGCCGGGTTTTTCTATCGGCCAGAAGATCGACAAGATGGGCATGCGCGGGTCACCAACCGCGGAACTGGTGTTCAACGATTGCTTCGTGCCCAGTGAAAATGTCATGGGCCCGCTTAACGGCGGCGTCGGTGTGCTGATGTCGGGTCTCGATTATGAACGTGCCGTGCTCGCTGGTATCCAGCTGGGCATCATGCAGGGCTGCCTGGATGTCGTCCTGCCATATGTTCGCGAGCGCCAGCAGTTCGGCAAGGCGATCGGCACGTTCCAGCTGATGCAGGCCAAGATCGCGGACATGTATGTCGCGCTGAACTCGTCGCGCGCCTATGTCTATGCCGTGGCGCGATCGTGCGATTCCGGGCGGACGACACGGTTCGACGCAGCGGGTGCCATCCTGCTGGCGAGCGAAAATGCCGTGCGCGTCAGCCTCGAGGCTATCCAGGCGCTGGGCGGCGCCGGCTATACCAAGGATTGGCCCGTCGAGCGCTTTGCCCGTGACGCCAAACTCCTCGATATTGGCGCCGGTACCAACGAAATCCGTCGCATGCTGATCGGTCGCGAATTGATCGGCGCATGAGCGGCCCCGTCATCGCCAGCAACGCCGCGCCGGACAGCGACGGCTTTCGCGCCAACGCAGCGCACAATGGCGCGCTGCGTGACGCCCTTCATGCCCGCGTGGCGACTGCCGCTGACGGCGGACCGGCAAAGGCCCGCGAGCGCCATGTCGCACGCGGCAAGCTGTTGCCCCGCGAACGGGTCGAACTTGTCCTCGACGCGGGTTCGGCATTTCTCGAAATCGGGCAATTGGCGGCAGGCGGCATGTATGATGACGAAGTCCCCGGTGCGGGGATCATCGCCGGCATCGGCCGGGTTTCGGGTCGCCAAGTGATGGTCGTCTGCAACGACGCGACGGTTAAAGGCGGCACCTATTATCCGATGACCGTCAAGAAGCACCTGCGCGCCCAGGAAATCGCCAAGGCCAACCGCCTGCCGTGCATTTATCTCGTCGATTCCGGCGGTGCCAACCTACCCCACCAAGCCGAGGTCTTTCCCGACCGCGAGCATTTCGGGCGCATTTTCTACAACCAGGCCAATATGTCGGGGCGCGGCATCGCGCAGATTGCCTGCGTAATGGGTAGTTGCACGGCTGGCGGTGCTTATGTGCCAGCCATGTCCGACGAAACCGTGATCGTCCGCAACCAAGGCACGATTTTTCTCGCCGGGCCGCCGCTGGTTAAAGCCGCCACCGGCGAAGTGATCTCCGCCGAAGCGCTGGGCGGCGGCGACCTGCACGGGCGCACGTCGGGCGTGGTCGATCATGTGGCGGAAAATGACGAGCACGCGCTGAGCATCGTGCGCGATATCGTCTCGCATCTGCGAAAGGATCGCGTCGCCGATGTGGCATTGGAGCCGCCACGGCCGCCCAGGCACAATCCCGACGAACTGTACGGAATCATCCCGCAGGATGTGCGCGAGCCCTATGATGTGCGCGAGGTCATCGCCCGTATTGTCGACGCATCGGAATTCCACGAATTCAAGCCGCTCTATGGCGCAACTTTGGTGTGCGGCTTTGCCCATATCTGGGGAATGCCTATCGCAATTCTGGCCAATAATGGCATTCTGTTCAGCGAAAGCGCGCAAAAGGGAGCGCATTTCATCGAACTTGCCTGTCAACGTGGCGTGCCCCTGCTTTTCCTGCAGAACATTTCGGGTTTCATGGTCGGCGGAAAGTACGAAGCCGAGGGCATCGCCAAGCACGGCGCCAAGCTCGTCACCGCGGTCGCCACGGCACAGGTCCCCAAGATTACCGTAATCATCGGCGGCAGTTTCGGTGCCGGCAACTATGGCATGTGCGGGCGCGCGTATTCCCCGCGGTTCCTGTTCACTTGGCCCAATGCCCGGATCAGCGTGATGGGTGGGGAACAGGCGGCAAGCGTGCTGGCCACCGTCCATCGCGAAGCCGCGACGTGGACGCCGGACGAGGTCGAAGCCTTCAAGGCGTCAATCCGTCAGACCTATGAGGACGAAGGCAATCCTTGGTTCGCGACGGCACGGCTGTGGGACGATGGGGTCATCGATCCCGCTCAGACCCGTGATGTGCTCGGGCTGGCACTGGCGGCGACACTCAACGCGCCAATCCCGGAGCGGGCCGCCTTTGGCGTGTTCAGGATGTGACCATGATCAAGAAACTGCTGATCGCCAATCGCGGCGAAATCGCCTGCCGCATCATCCGCACGGCGCGTGCCATGGGCATTGCCACCGTCGCAATATATTCGGACGCCGACGCGCAGGCGCTGCATGTCAGCCACGCCGACGAAGCCATCCACATCGGCGCCTCACCCGCGCGCGAAAGCTACCTCGTTCCTGGAAAAATCCTGGCGGCGGCAGCGGCCAGCGGCGCAGACGCCATCCACCCCGGCTATGGCTTCCTGTCGGAAAACGCGGGATTTGCGCAAGCCGTCATCGATGCCGGCCTGGTCTGGGTCGGCCCCAAGCCCGCCTCGATCATTGCCATGGGACTGAAGGACGCCGCCAAGCGGCTGATGCAGGCGGCGGGCGTTCCGACAACGCCGGGGTATCTTGGCGATGACCAGTCGCCCGCGCGGTTGCAGGCCGAAGCCGACGCCATCGGCTATCCCGTGCTGATCAAGGCGGTTGCCGGCGGCGGCGGCAAGGGCATGCGCCGGGTCGAAAACGCCGCCGACTTTGGCGATGCGCTCGAATCCTGCCGGCGCGAAGCGGCAGCTTCCTTCGGAGAGGATCGCGTCCTTATCGAAAAGTATATCCTGTCGCCGCGTCATATCGAAGTGCAGGTGTTCGGCGACTTGCATGGCAATGTCGTTCACCTGTTCGAACGCGATTGCTCGCTGCAACGGCGGCATCAGAAAGTTATCGAAGAAGCGCCCGCGCCAGGTATGGATGCCGCAACGCGGGCAGCGCTCTGTGCAACCGCGGTGCAGGCGGCGCGCGCAGTCGACTATGTCGGGGCCGGCACCATTGAATTCATCGCCGATGCCAGCGATGGCCTGCGGGCTGACCGCATCTGGTTCATGGAAATGAACACGCGACTGCAAGTCGAGCATCCCGTAACCGAGGCGATCACCGGGGTCGACCTCGTCGAATGGCAATTGCGCGTGGCGAGCGGCGAGGCATTGCCGCGCCGCCAGGACGAATTGGCAATCGACGGATGGGCAATGGAAGCTCGGCTCTATGCCGAAGACCCGGCCACCGGCTTCCTGCCGTCGATCGGCAAGTTGGAAGTGTTCGATGTCGGGACTGCTTGGCGGATCGATACCGGCGTCAGGCAGGGCGATGCCATCTCGCCGTTCTACGACCCGATGATCGCCAAGGTCATCGCCCATGGCGTGGACCGTGAAGCGGCGCGATCATCCCTTGCCACGACGCTGGGCGGTATGCAGATCTGGCCGTTGCGGACCAACGCTGGTTTCCTCGGGATGGCGCTGGCCCACCCGGATTTTGCCGGTGTCCGTCTCGACACAGGTTTGATCGCGCGCGAAGGCGATGCCTTGCTGCCTCCCGTGCAGCCGTCACCGATGGCGCTTGCCGGAGCCGCCAGCGCCCTGGTGCGACCGGGCGCCATCAACGGCTTCCGCCTTAACGCCTGCGCCGTGCGCGAAGGTAGCTTCTTGCTCGATGGCGTGCCGATCCGGTTGCCAATCGGCGACCAAGCTGGTGGACAAGACCAGATATTGATCGCCGAGCATGGCCAGATGTGGGCCTTGTCCAGATGGCGCATCGTCGGCGGGGGCGGCGATGCCGCGGCCAACGGCGCCATCCTGTCGCCAATGCCGGGACGCATCATCGCCGTTTTCGTCGGCGAAGGCGAAGCGGTCACCAAAGGTCAGAAGCTGCTGACGCTTGAAGCCATGAAAATGGAGCACACGCTCGTGGCGCCGTTCGATGGCATTGTCGTTGCGCTGGCCGCGGTTGCCGGTGGACAGGCCGTGGCCGGCGCAGCCCTGGCTAACATCGATCGGCGCGAGAGCTGAAACCCGGCCATGCTACCGCTGCAGCTACGACTATTGCGTTCCATCCCTGGTCCCCTCAGCAGATCACCCTGACCGGCGATACGAGTGCAGCTTGTGCCGCCGCTGCCGGTCTCGCAGGTCCCGTAATGGCCCTGTATCCTGCCATGCGTCCCGAGACCGTGGGGTGCCTTCTGGCACATTGCGCGGAGTGGACGCCAGCCATGCATGCGCGGCGCGGGAAGATGGTTGCAGCCGGCTGCCTCGGCGGAACAGGCGACGCTGGCAACACATGACTGCTTCGGATGGGGCGTACCGAATGAAGAGCGCATGTTCCGGAGCACGGACAACGATTTGAGATTGATCGTCGAAAGTTAATTCCAACCCTATAAACGGGAAGGGAGCAGACGTCACGCTTAAGAAAACGAAGTCCTTCCGCCCACCTTGGCCCGACAAGGCCCTGCGGCAGTCGGTGCTCCATGTGCAGGCTATTCACCGCTCGATTGAACAGAGTTATTTGTCTCGCCTGCCGGGCATGACTTGGACAGATGGTTAGCGCCGGTGCATAGTCCGAGGATCAGCCTCGGGCGGAACTGTCCGCACGACCGCTTTTACATGCGCGCACCTATATAGTCGTGTAGACGCCCTCGTTCGGCGTTCAGGCCAATTGGGCCGTAAGCCTCTGGGAATGAAATTTCCGTTGGCGCATTCTTTGCGAATGACCTGGTCACTTTGGCGCAGGCTATGAAAGTTTTCCTCGGCGCACGTTTTTGAGTTACCAACGATGGGCGGTGCAGCTTCGCTGACCACAGACACGCTTTCCGCCCGGGTTTTCCTGATGACGGCGGAGATGCTAGGGATCGCCGCTCGCCGCGCGGCGATCGTCTGACAGGGAAGTCCGCCGGCCCATGCTGCTCCAGATCCCGGACCTGCTCTCGGCCGCCGAAGTCGACGAGGCGCGGCAGCTGCTCGAACAGGCGGACTGGGAGGATGGCCGCCGAACTGCCGGCCACCGGGCGGCGCTGGTCAAGGGCAATCTGCAACTGCCGCTCGATCACCCGCTGGGGCGGACGCTGGGCGACCGCATCATCGACAGACTGGGGCAATGCCCTTTGTTCATTGCCGCGGCACTGCCGCTGCGGGTGTTGCCGCCGCGCTTCAACCGGTATGAGGGCGGCGGCGCCTATGGCAATCACATCGATAACGCGATCTTTCCGATCCCCGGATCGACGCTGCGGGTCCGCAGCGACATTTCGGCGACGTTGTTCCTCACCGAGCCCGACCAGTATGACGGGGGCGAGTTGGTGATCGAGGACAGTTTCGGCGCGCAGACTGTCAAGCTGCCGGCCGGGCACATGGTCATCTATCCCGGCAGCAGCCTGCACCGGGTCGCCCCCGTGACCCGCGGCGTGCGGCTGGCGTCGTTCTTCTGGACGCAGAGCCTGGTTGCCTCCGACCAGCAGCGGCGGACTTTGTTCGAGCTCGACACGGCGATCCAGCAATTGACCGGCGACCATCCCGACCATGGCTTGATCGACAGGCTGACGGGCGTTTATCACAATCTGCTGCGGCAATGGTCGGTGACGTGACCGTGTTGCCGGCGCTGGCGGCGATCCCTGCCGACATCGTCACCCTCGCCGATTACGAACGCCGTGCCGTGCACCATATGCCCGCCGCTTCGTGGCGACACATCCAGTCGGGCGCCGATCGCGAGATCACGCTGGCCGCCAACATCGCCCAGTTCGACGCGCTGCAACTGTTGCCGCGTGTGCTCGCCGATCTTTCCGGCGGCAGCACCGCGATCAGGCTGCTTGGCATGGACCTCGCCGCGCCGATGCTGCTGGCGCCGCTGGCCTATCACCGGCTGGCGCATCCCGATGGCGAGCTGGCGGTGGCCCGCGCCGCCGCGGCGCTCGGCACCGGCATGGTGGTGAGCACGTTGTCGAGCTTCACCCTCGAGGAGATCGCGCTGGCCAGCCGGGCTGCGTCGCGCGAACTCGGCCGCGATCCGGCGCCTTTGTGGTTCCAGCTGTATCTGCAGGACGATCGCGAGCGTAGCGCCGCGCTGGTCCGGCGCGCTGAAGCCGCTGGGTATGACGCGATCGTGCTGACCGTCGACGCGTCGCTGAAACGGTCGGGCTTTACCTTGCCGGCGGGGATCGCGGCGGCGAATTTGCGCGGGCTGCCGAGCCGGTCGCAGACTGGAATTGCCGGGGGCCCGATATTGTTCGGCACGCCGCTGATCGACGCTGCGCCGACGTGGGATGATCTTGCGTGGTTGCGCCAGGCGACGACACTGCCGTTGATCGTCAAGGGCATACTCGCGGCTGACGATGCGCGTCTCGCCATCGAGCACGGCGCCGACGGCATCATCGTCTCCAACCACGGCGGCCGGGTCATGGACGGGCTGCCGACGCCGCTATCGGTGTTGCCCGGCATCGCCGAAGCGGTCGGCGGGCGCGCGGCGGTGCTGGTCGACGGCGGCATCCGGCAAGGCACCGATATCGCCAAGGCGCTGGCGCTGGGTGCCGACGCGGTGCTGGTCGGGCGGCCGCAACTCCATGCGCTGGCGGTCGCCGGGGTGATCGGCGTCGCGCATGTCCTCCACATCCTGCGGGCGGAATATGAGCTGGCGCAGGCGCAACTCGGTTGCCGGACGCCGGCGGGGATATCGCGCGCGCATGTGCTGGACGCGCAAAATGGCGGCAAACGCCTGACCTGTTGAGCCCGAAGCGGGTCGTTGCCCGCATCCGGGGCAGCGGCTATTTGTCGGCCCCGATCCGCCGGCGCCGCGGACTCGCAAGGAGAATTCGCGATGAACCCGAAAAACACTGCGCTGGTGCTGATCGAGTACCAGAATGACTTCGTCAAGGAAGGCGGCGCCCTCCACGACGGTGTCAAGGACGTGATGGCGAGCACCGACATGTTTACCCTCAGCCAGCATCTGTTGCAGGCGGCACGCGAGGCCGGCGTCTGCATCATGCACGTGCCGATTTCCTTTGCGCCCGGCTATCCCGAAATTCCCGCCGAACCCTATGGCATCCTCGCCGGCATCGTCGCATCGGCGGCATTCAAGAAGGGCGGCTGGGGCGCCGAAATCGTCGACGAGATGAAGCCGCAGGGTTATGACATCGTCATCGAGGGCAAGCGCGGACTCGACTGTTTTGCCAGCACCAACCTCGACTTCATCCTCCGGGCGCGAGGCATCACCGATGTCGCCATCGCCGGTTTCCTGACCAACTGCTGCGTCGAATCGACGATGCGGTCGGCATATGAGCGCGGTTACCAGGTGGCGACGATCACCGATTGCACCGCGACTCTCAGCGAGGAAGAACAGCAGATGGCGGTCGCCAAGGACTTCGCGATGTTCTCGCGGCCGATGTCGCACACGGCGTTCCTGGCGGCGCTGGAGTAAACATATACTGTCACCCCGGGCTGACAGGAAATTGGATATGGCCTGCGGTCGAGGCCATGCCGCGGGTGAAGATATGGCTGGTCACCGATTCGGCTTCCAACGCTGTCACCAGTGCCGACAGCGCGCCCTTGATGTCATGGGCTGCCCCGCACAGGAAGATGTCGATGGCGGCGTAGCCATGTTCGGGCCAGCTGTGGATCGAGATATGCGATTCGGCGAGCAAGGCGACGCCGGTAACGCCTTGGGCCGGGCCGAAATGGTGGAGGCGGATGTCGACCAGCGTGGCGCAGGCGGCGGCGACAGCGGCGCGCAGCGCGGCCTCGATGGCGGCTGGGTCGGCGAGGTGTTGGCAGCCGTAGAGATCGGCGAGCAGGTGGGTGCCGTTGGGGGTGACCGTCATGCGGTGTGGACCGATACATGCGCGAAACCGAGGTGGGTCATGGCGGCTTCGGCGGCGGTGCTGCCGCGGAAATGGGCTTCCTCGAAGATGGAGAGCCCGCTGAGGTCGGAATGGGCGTTGAATAGCGGCGGCGCCGATTTTGCGGCGTTTTCGCGTGCGCCGCCGAAGAAGAAGCCGGGGACCGGGCGGACCATGGCATGGCCCCAGCGCCAGACGTCGATGCGGCGGATGGCGCCGGCAAGATCGGGATTCATCGCCATCAAATCGTCATGGACGATCCGCTGCCAATCGGCCAGCGGGCGATCGGTCATCAGGGTGCGCGCTGTGGCGGGCGTCATGTCGGACAGCGCCGTGTACCAGGTCAGCACGGTCGGCCCCGGCACGGCGGCGAGGCCCTGGTGGGTGGCGACGACATAGCCGAGCGAATCGCTGGTGGCCGAGACATTGTCCCAGGCGAGCTTGGCACCCTGCCCTGCCGGCAGGCGATCAGCGGTGACGTTGGCGACGACCCATGGCGAATAGCCGAAACCTTTTGCCGAGGCGCCCGCGACGACATGCGCGGCGACGAAGCGGGGCAACGCGATGATGGCGGCGTCGGCAAGGATGCGGATGCGGCGGCGGTTGGCGACATCGAGCGCGTCGATTTGGGCGCCGTCACCGCTGGTGCGGACAGCGGCGACGACGATGCCGGGTTCGATATGGCCGGCAACGCGGCGCGCCATCGCGGCGGCGAGATAGCCGTTGCCCGCCGGCCAGGTGAGCACCGCATCGCCGGCGCAATTCGCCGCTTCACCGCGCCGGGCGGCGAAATAATGGATGCCCGCCCAAGCCGAGACTTCGCCGGGCTCGGTGCCGTATTCGTCGCGGGTGCAATAGCGGAGGTGGGCGCGCAGCGTCGGGGTGGACCAGCCTCGCGCGTCGAGCCAGGCGGTGAAGCTCAGTGCGTCGAGGGCGCGCAGGTCGGGATCGCGGCTGCTCAGGTCCATCGGGATGGCGAAGGCCCGGCGACCGTCGCTGGTCTTGTGATCGCGGAAGCGGTCCATGGCGGCGAAAAACGCGGCGAGGTCGGCGCGGTCGGCGTCGGGGACGATTGCGGGGATCAGGCCCTCCTGCCAGCGCCCGAGGTGGAGGATGCGTTCCTCGGGGTCGGCAACAATCTGATAGGGGTCGAAGACGGGCTTGCCGCCCTGCCAGCCGGTAATGGTGCCAATACGCTCGAGGAAATGGCGGACGCCCGATGATTCGGGGTTGGGGATCGGCAAATAGTGCGCGCCGAGCGGATAGGCCGAGACGGCATTGCGGCCGGCACGCGAGTTTCCGCCGGCGCTGTCCTCGAGCTCGAACAGGCGGAAGTCGCGGTGGCCGGCCTCGGCGAGGGTGAAGGCGGCGCTGAGCCCGGCGATACCGCCGCCGATGATGGCAATTTTGGTACGACGGGTTTCGGCGGGGGTGCCGGCGGCGAACGGGGTGCGGAGCAGATGCCCGCGTGCCATGTCGGCGCCCGACAGGGTGCCGGGGAGAGCGCCAAGAAAGCTGCAGCCCGGAACGGCGAGTGCGGGCGTCGCCAGCAGGGAACGGCGGGTCAGCATCAGCCTTCCACCCGGCTCCATTCGGCGTCGAAGGCGCGGACCAACGCCTGGTTGTCGAGACGGTTCACCGGCGTCGGCCGGCGCGCCATGTCGGGCGGAAAATCGAACGCCAGCGCCGCGGTGCGCGGGGTGAGGAACCGCAGGCCGGGCGGCAGGGCGACAGCGTCGGCGATGGCCCCGTGCGCGGCGAGGATGAAGCCCCATTCGCCGAAGCTGGGCACATAGGCGTGGTAGCCGCGCGTCGTCAGCCCGGCCGCCTCGAGGGTGGTGGCGACGGTCCAATAGGCGTTGGGGGCGACCAGCGGCGAGGTGCTCTGCACGACCGCGATGCCGCCCGGCGCGATGGCGCGCGCCAGCTCGCGGTAGAGGCTGAGGGTGTAGAGCTTGCCGATCGAAAAGTTCGTCGGATCGGGGAAATCGACGATGACGGCGCCGAAGCGGCGCTGGTTGGCACGCAGCCACACGAACGCGTCGGCGTTGACGATGATCAGTTTCGGCGAGCGCAGGGCGTTGCCGTTGAGCGCCGCCAGCATCGGCGCATCGGTGAACAGCCGGGTCATCGCCGGGTCGAGATCGACGAGGGTGATCGACCGGACGCCCGGATATTTGAGGACCTCGCGCGCGGCGAGGCCGTCGCCGCCGCCGAGGATGAGCACGTTTGCGGGATGGGCGATGCGGCCGAGCGCCGGGTGGACGAGGGCCTCGTGGTAGCGATATTCGTCGCGGCTCGAAAATTGCAGGTTGCCGTTCAGGAACAGCCGCACATCGTCGTTCCGGCGGGTCAGCACGATGCGCTGGTAGGGGGTCGAGACGGCGTGGATGATCGGCGCCTGATAGGCGGCGACCTCGGCGAGGCGTTGCAGGCGTTCGGCGCTGAACAGCCCGGCGACGAGCGCGATGGCGACGAGGATGCCGGCCGCCATCTCGCCGCGGAGTCTCGACGCCTGGGGGAGCATCCACAGCATCGCCAGCGCGACGCCGACATTGGCGAGGCCGAACAGGAAGCCGGTGCGGATCAGGCCGAGATGGGGGACGAGGACGAGCGGGAACAGCAGCGACGCGGCGAGGGCGCCGATATAGTCGAAGGTCAGGACTTTCGAGACCAGGTCGCCGAATTCGAGGCGGTCCTTGAGGATGCGCATGAGCAGCGGGATCTCGAGGCCGACGAGAGTGCCGATGATCAGGACGAGGCCGTAAAGCGGCAGCCGGAAATCGCCGACGCGGTCGAAGAGCAGGAACAGCAATGCCGCCGAGCTGCCGCCAATCGCCGCGATGAGGATTTCGGTGCGGACGAAGACAGCGAGCTCGTTGGCGGTGACGTAGCGCGAGAGCCACGCGCCGATGCCCATGGCAAACAGATAGGTGCCGATGACGGTCGAGAATTGCGTGACGCTGTCGCCGAGCAAATAGCTGGCGAGGGTGCCGGCGAGGAGTTCGTAGACCAGCCCGCAGGTGGCGACGACAAAGGCCGAAAACAGCAGCACCGGCGCCAGGTCGCGGGCGCCGGTGGGGGCATCAGCCATGTATGGCACTGCCGATGATGATCGCGAGCCCGATCGCGACCGCGCCGGCGAGGATGGCGAGCGCGATGTTGCCGCGCTCGGCGATTTCTTTCCAGACGTCGGTCGGGGTCAGCCAGTCCCAGATGCGGAAACCAAGGACGAAGATGACGATACCGACGAACGCATAGAGCAGCGACGCGGCGAAAACGGACAGGCTGAGCATCGGGCGTCCTCCTTTGGTGCGGGGCCCCCTGCCCCGGGTGAATTATTTGTGCCGTGGACCGGAGCTGCCGCCACCGAACCCGCCGAAGAAGAAGAACCCGCCGCGACCGCCGGGCCCGCCGCCCTGCGCAAATGGCGAATAGCCGCGATCGACGGCCAAGGCGAACAGCGCGACGACGGCGAGGCACCAGAGCGCGAACAGGATGTTGGTGAACTTCACCAGGTCGTGTCCCGGTCGGGGCCGGCGCCGCTGCTGTAAAGGCGCCACGCGCGCCATGCCGGGCCGATGGCGAGCATGATCGCAGCGAACAGGAACAGGCCGCCGAAGCCGGTATCGCGGACGATGCCTATGGTGACGGCGACGGAGGGCTGCGATCCGCCGAACGAACCGCCCCATTGCTTGGCGCGCGCCTCGACGACGAGGTCGTAGCTGCCGCGCGGGATGCTGGCGAACAATGATGCGGGGCGCTTGTCGCCTTCGGACCAATTGCCGTCCGCATCGCTGCCGCTGTAGTATTCGGCGGTGGCGCTGGCTTCGAAGCGTTGCTGGGTGCGGCGCTCGACAAGCGCGTAGCCGAGGTCGACCCAGGCGTTTTCGACCTCGGTGGTGGCGCGGACCTCGACGGCGCTGCTGCGGCGCTGGATTTCGACCGGGCCGATGACGCGGGTGATGGCCGGGCCTTCGGGTTCGAGCAGCAGCGTATCCTGCGCAATGAGTTGCGAAGCCGGCGCGGCAACCAGCACGACAAGGAGCGCGGCGAAGCCGATGGCGGCAATGATCAGGCTGTGGACGAAGTCACGCCAGGCGGTGTTGGCGGTCTTGCCGGCGCCGAGCGGCGGGGTGAGGCCGAACGCCTTGCCGACCGTGCCGGGGGGCAAGTCCTTGAGCTGGGTCCAGCTCGATTCCTGTGCATTGTCCTCGCGTGACAGGCTGGTCCCGCCGGCGCTGTAGTCGGTGGCGGCGACCGTCTCGCCGACGCTGACGCGCCAGTAGAATTCGCCGACGACGAAATCGACCCGCGCGTTATAGGGGTCGCTGCCGCGATAGGCATCGCCGTCCAGGAGGGCGGTACCGCCGTCGAGGCGCGGCAGGCGATCGAGCGCCTGGCCGAGGCGCCAATTGCCCTCGACATGGATGAGGAAGCGATAGCCGCTCCACGGGTTGAAGAGCAGATACTCTTCCCATTCGACGTCGTCGCCGCTGCGTTCGAGATAGCCGACGACCTCCCATTCGATGCCGTCGAGACTGCCGCGCGAGCCCAGCGGGATCAGTGGCCGGGCGAGGGCGGCGTTGCTGCGCTCGATGAGGGTGAGGACGGGATCAGCGGCGTCAAGTGTGCTGCCGCAATTGCCGCAGATGACGGAGACGGTGAGCCCGGCGGCGCGGACAATGATCGGCGCGCCGCAATTGGGGCAGGTCAGCGCGCGGGGAGCGCCGGGGTCGTCCTTCACGCGGCGGCCCAGGCCGGCGGGGGCCAGCCTTCGATCTTGCGCAGGTTGCGTAGTTGCAGGTCGGACAGCGCCACGTAGCGGCCGACATAGGCGGAGACGTTGTCGCCGTGTTTCTGCACGCTGGCACAGCCGCCGGCGCCGTCGATCATGTCGACGCTGAAGACGGTTTCGCCCTTGGGTGCGGCGAAGGGCAGTTCGCCGTCGCTGCCGACGACGGTCGCCGGGCGGGCGTCGGTGATCGCATAGGAACTGCCGGCGAGATCGGCGCCGTCGCCGGGGGTGAGGGGTTCGCCCCAGGCCACCGCCTTGAGGATGGGGTCACCGACGGCGTCGATGCGGCGGGTCAGCATGTAGCGGCCCATCGCTTCGGCGAGCCAGCCGTGGCTGCCGTCCGCGAACAGCGCCAGCCATTCGGTCCAGCCGCCCATGATTTGTTCGCCCTCACTCCAGCTCCAGCGGACACGGCCGATGAGCTCGAAGCTTGCGCCGTTATGGACGCCGGTGGTGCCGATCTGGAGCGGGCTGATGGTGTCGGGGACGGTGGCGGCGGTGCCCATGATCGACAGGACATCGCCGCTGCGCAGGATCGTGCTGCGGCAGAAGTCGCAGACGATGACAGAGAGGCCGATCGAGCGGAAGGTGATTTCGGCGCCGCAGTTCGGGCAGAGCGTGGTCATTTTCGGCGGGATGGAAGGAAGATACCCGCCCCCGACCCCTCCCTAGAAGTAGGGAGGGGGGAAGAAAAGAGAGGCTCCCCCAAGTTCGGCATCAGATTTTCGCGAGGAGCGCGGCTTTCTTGGCGTCGAACTCGGCTTGGGTGATGGCACCGGCGGTCATCAGGGTGTGGAGCTTGCCGATCACGACGAAAGGGTCCTCGGCTGGTGCTGCGGCGGCGGGAGCTGCGCTTTGCAGCCCGCCCGACATCGCCGAACCGATCGCCATGCCGGCCGCCGCACTGGCGCCGATGCCGGCCACGCCGCCCTGGTTGGCGGCTGCAACGCTGATGCTCTCGGCGGCCTGGAACTTGGTATAGGCGTCTAGGTCACCCAGCGCGCGGATCGACGAGGATTTGTCGATCGCGGCCTGGACTTCCTCGGGCAGCGACAGGCTTTCGACGTAGAAGCTGGAGAGCGCGAGGCCATATTGCTCGAACGCCGGGGCGATGGCGGCCTTGAGCGTGTCGGACAACAGGGTCTGGTTGGCGGCGAGATCGAGAAACGGCACCTCGCCCGCGCCCAGCTTGGCGGCGAGGCCGGTGGCAATCGCGGCGCGGAGTTGAGGTTCGACTTCGTCGACGGTGTAGCGCTCGAGGTTGCCCATCAGCGTATCGAAGAATTTTGCCGGGTCGGCGATGGCGAAACCATAGCGGCCGAAAGCCCGCAAACGGATCGTGCCGAAATCCTTGTCGCGCAGGGTGATCGGCTGGGTGGTGCCCCATTTCCGGTCGATCTGCTGGCGCAGCGAGAAGAAATAGACGTCGGACTTGAACGGCGCCTGGAAGCCTGTCTTCCAGTTTTCGAGCGACGACAGCAGCGGCAGCGTCGCTGTATCGAGGGTGTGCTGGCCGGCGCCGAAGCGGTCGGCGACCTGGCCCTCGGTCATGAAGATTGCCGCCTGCCCTTCGCGGACGGTCAGTTGCCCGCCGTGCTGGATCTCGCGGTCGGCGATCGGGTAGCGCACCCCGAGCACGCCGGGTTCGTCGGTCCAGTCGATGACGTCGACCAGCTGCTTCCTGAAGAAATCACCGAGTCCCACCGCATGTCTCCCAAACGCTGCAGCGAGAAATAGTGAGGAGCGGGCGCGTTGCAAGCCTCGACTAGAAAAACAGTTTCCGAAACGACAGCGTTACCGTGCGGCCGAGCGGGTCGATGATGTCGCGCTGATAGTTGATCGGAACGACGCCCTCGCGGTCGCGGACGTTTAGCCGGGCGTCGGCGATATTGTCGATGCCGAGGCTGATCCGGCTGCCGCGAAAAAATGGCGCCTTGGCGACCAGGCTGCGGCGCTGTCCGAGATCGGCGAACAGCCGCAGGTTAACGGTCGCGAGGCTCGAGAAGAACAGGTCGTCGGGCGAGGTGGTGGCGCCGGTCGGATCGCGCAGCACGCTGGTGGCGCTTTGCCAATTGACGCTGAGCCGGGCGCCGAGGCCGTTCTTGCCGATGCCGGCGCGCGCCTCGATCTCGTGGCGGGGTTCGCCGCCGCTGTTACCCGTCGCCGAGCCGTTGAGCAGGTCGAGCACCGGCACGCCGTCGCGGATGACGAGCTGTTCCTGGAGATGCCAGGTGTGGAAGATCGACAGTTGCAGCCGGCCATCGAGGCCGCCCCGACCGCCGGGGCGACCGCCGCCCGGGCCGCCGGGGCCGCCGAAACCGCCCGCGGGGCGATCGCCGCGTGAGCCAGCGGCGCTAGGACCGCCCGGCGCGCCGGGTGCGCCCCCTGCGGCGCGCTGCGCCTCGAAGGCGGCGCGGCGGGTGGCCGCGGCGTCGCGCTCGGCCTTGCTGGGTTCGAGCGGTTCGGAGAAATTGATCCCCCAGCGCAATTCCTGCCGGTCCGAGCTGACGAAATTGACCGGGCGATTGTCGATCTGCAACAGCCGGCCCTCGCCGTCGCGGATGAAGCGCCCCGGAAAGGCGGCCTCGAGTTCGGCGGTTGCGGTCGGGAAGGCGGCGATCGAGTTGTCGATATGGCTGTCGACGAAATTGGCGATGAGCGTCAGGTCGGCACCGCTCAGCGGCTTGATCGTCGCGCCGAGCTTGAAGACGCGGCGGTTGTCGGCAACGAGCGTGGGGTTGCCGCCGTCGACGCGCGAGATATCGACCGTGGTGCCGGCGATGAAATCGAAGACACGGACATTGGGCGTCACCTGGGTGGGGTTGCCGAGCTGCTGGATCGTCGGCGCGCCTTCTTCATGGGTGGCCGAGGCGATCAGGCTGATGGAGTCGATCGGTCGCCAGGTCAGGCCATAGCCGATGGTGCGCAGCGTGCCGAAATCGGACAATTGGTCATAGGCGATGTTGAGATTGGCCGACAGATTGCCGATGGCCGACAGCGTATCGTTGCGGACGCTGGCGATGGGCAGGTCGAAATTGCCCTGAAAATTGCCCTGCGTCCGCGACAGGCTGGTGGTGTTGTAGATCCCCAGCCAGCGCGATTCCGACCCGATGCTGCGCGCCGAGCCGCCGAACTTGAAGGTCGCGGTCAGGTCGCCGGCCGGCAGCGCGAACAGCGAGCCGTTGGTGACGATATCGGCGTCGGCGACATCGGTATTGCTCTTGGCGATGTCTTGGACAAGTGCGCCGGTGACAGCTTGCGGGCCGAACGGGTTGAGGCTGGTGTTGCCCACCAGGATGCGGTTCTGCACGGCCAGCAGGTCGAGCCTGCGGTCGGTCAGCTGGTCGCTTTCGGAATGGCTGTAGTTGGCAGTGACGTTCCAGTTCCAGGTGTCGACGCGGCCGTTGATCGCAGTGCCGATGCGGCCGGTCCAGCTGTCGCTCGATCGCACCAGCGCCCCGGTGCCATAGCGGTTGAGCGTCGTATCGACCGAGAACGGCGAATAGGGGTTGGCGGCGGGCAGGACCAACACGACCGCCGGCAGGCCGAGGCGGCTTTCGCTGCTCGTCGATTCGAACCCGGCGGTGATCGTCGCCGGCGTGTCGCCGATGGCGCCGGCATAGACGCCGCCGAACTTGAGCGCGCGAGTTTCGGGCAACAGCGAGCGGTATTGCGAAATGTCGGTGACATTGGCGTTGTTGGCGCCGGGGACGAAACTGGGCAGGCCGGGAGCGCCGCCGGCGGCACCGGCGGGGACCCCGGCGACCGTGACGACCGTGCCGGCGAGTGCACTCAGGCTCGGGTCGATCTCGTCGCCGACGCGAGCGGCAGTGATGTTGCCGGCAAGGTCGTACGGCCGGCGCAGGCGCACCGGCAGGATGTCGCGCTCGCTTTCAAGGAGCATGGTGTCGATGGTGTATTCGCCCTCGATGCTCATGCGGACACCCTTGCGGATGCGCAGGATATTGCCCTTGGCCTCGTAGCTGCTGCGCCCGCCGGCAGTGGGCCCGCCGAATTCGACCTCACTGGTCAGCGCGCGGAAACGCTCGCGGAGGACGAAGTTCACGACGCGCTGGTCGGCGCGATAGCCGTATTTGAGCGCGACTTCCTCGGGCAGGATATCGATGCGTTCGATCGCTTCGGGCGGGATGGTGCGGATTTCGGCAAAGCTCGAGATGCGCTTGCCGTTGACGAGGGTGACCGGCCCGGCGCCGTCGCGGCCGCGCCCGCTGGTGGTTTGCGGGGCAAGCACGGCGAGAAGTTCCTCGATGCTGCCGGCGCCGATGGCGCGAATGTCCGATGGCCCGAGCTGCACTTCGGGGGCGATATCACCGAGCACGGTACCGCGCTGGCGCTGCGCGGTGACGGTGATCTCGTCATCCTCGACATCGTCGGGATTTGCCGCGGCGGCGGCAGCGGGTGCTGTATCGGGAGCCGTCTGGGCATGGAGCGGAACCGCGATGAACGCTGCCAGCCAGAGCGGGGAGAGGGCCCGTGACCCAGCGACCCCGGGGGACTTGCCGAGACTCATGCTGATGCGATTCCCAAGCCGATGCGGTGGTGCCGGCACGTCCTTAACGAAAGGGGACGGTGGAATCCCCCGAAACTGTTTGAATGACGATATAATTTATCAGGCGCCGGCGCGGGCGACCGCCGATGTCTCGACGCGCGTCCAGCGGGCGAGTGCCGACAGCGCGGCGGGAACGGCAGCGAGACCGGCGACGAGGGCAAACCGCCCGGCGCGGGTGCCGGCAAAGCGTTGCACGGCGATGGCGAGGCGGACCTGCCGGGACACGTCGCGGCGCAGGCGGGCCTGAAAGTGGTGCGGCGCGGCACCGGCGGCGAGCATGTCGGCGGCGAGGCGCCCGCCGTGGAGGGCCATCGCCATGCCGTCGCCGCAGAAGCTGGGGATGACGGCAGCCTGGTCGCCGAGCCGCCAGATCGGGTCGCCGGCGGCGGGGGTCGCGAGATAGCCATAGGGGACGGCGGCGATGGTCAGGGGCCTGGGCAGCAGCGGCTCGGCATCGGCGAGCAAGGCGAGACCGGGTTCGCGGACGAGCGCGGCGAACAGGGCTTCCCAGCTACCAGCGCCCTTGAAGCGGGCACGATCGACGAGCAGGCACAGGTTGAGCCTCCCGCCCTCGACGCATTGCAGCCCGGCATAGCCGCCATCGAAGGCGGTGACAGTAACCGCGCCGGCGAGCGCGCGCGACAGCGCCGGGGTCGTGCGGAAGAATTGCTTGAAGCCGATCAGGTCGGCGATCGTGCCGGCGGGGTCGCGCGCCTCGCCGCGGAGTTCGTGCTTGCCGGTGGCGAGAATGACCGGGCCGCGGCCGATCTCGCCCTCGGCGGTGACGACGCGGCCCTCGTCGATATGCCGAACGCTGATGCCGCGCCGAATCTCCGCCCCGGCGGCGGCAGCGTGGTCGAGCAGCGCCGCATCGAGGCTGCGGCGGGTGATGCCGGTGGCGACGAACGGCAGCCGCGCCTCGGCGGTGCGGCCACCCACATGAAGCCGCATGGTGTCGATACGCGCGCCGCCGAGCCGCGCGACATCGAAGCCGATGGCAGCAAGGTGACGCGAGGCTTCGACGCTGAGAAATTCGCCGCAGATCTTGTCGTGGGCGCCGGGCTCGCGCTCGAGCAGGACCGGCGCGTGGCCAAGCTGCGCCAGCCGGGTCGCCACGCTGCCGCCCGCCAGACCGCCGCCGATGATGACCGGCTGCATCATTTCAGGCGCCCGACGCCCCAGCGGAAGGGAATGTGCCAGCGGATTGCGACTGGTGGTTGCGTAAGCCCGGCAGCAGTCAGCAGCCGGTCCCAATCGGCACGGACGAAGGCGCGCCGCACCGACAGCGCGCCATCGTGCCGGACGATCGGATGCCAGCCGAGCGCGTTCGAGAGCAGGCCGAAGCCCGCCCAGGCAATCGGGTGGCGGTGGAGATCGTTGATGAACCAGCCGCGCGCCGCCGTCGCCTCCATCCAGCGCAGAAAGGCGGTCAGCTCGTCGTCCTCCATGTGGTGCGCCACGAGCGACGAGATGATGAAATCGGGCGTGAAATCGAGCTGCGCAGCATCGCCGGTCAAAAATTCGATGCCGAGGTCAGGCCCCGTTGCCGCTTCCGCGACCGGAGCACTGCGCGGGTTGAGATCGACGCCGACCAGCCGCGCGGCTTTGCCGTTCCTGCGCGCCCAATGGGCGATCGCCCTCAACATGTCACCATGGCCGAACCCGATATCGACGAGGCTGAAACTGCCCGAATCGCGCGTTGCCCGCCCCAGCCACGCCAGCGTCGGCCGCCGCGCCAGCGTGACGGTGTTGACGCGGGCAAGATCGGCGATCAGCGCCGCGTACGTCGCCGGGTCGAGATCCTCGGCGTCCATCCGCTCCGGCAAGGTCGTCCGGCGCCGAAAATCGATGGGTTCGGCGGGACTCATACAGCCGTGAAGCGGAAGCTTTCGGCAGCGAGCCCCGGCCCGAAGGCGACACCGAAGCCCTTTGAGGCCTTTTCCACATTGCCGCCGACCTGTCCCATGATCCTGTCCAGCACGAACATCAGCGTCGCTGACGACATGTTGCCGAAATCCTTGAGCACGCCGCGCGACCAGTGCAGCGCGTCCCCCGGCAAGCCGAAACCGCTCTCGACCGCATCGAGGATCGTCCGCCCGCCGGCATGGACCGCCCACACATCATAGTCCGCCACCTGCGTCCCGCGCAGCAGCCCCTCGCCGTCGTTGCGCTCGGCTTCGTACTTCAGCGCCCGCTGGATGCGCCCGGGCACCTCCCCCGACAAATGCATGTCGAAGCCCTGGTCGCCGATCCGCCAGGTGATCGCCTCGGCCGAATCGGCAATCGTCGTCGATCGGAAATCATTGAGCGCTAGCCCGGTTTCGTCGGCCGTCACCAGCGCCGCCGAACAGCCGTCGCCGAACAACAGCATCGACAGCAATTGCTCGATATTGCCGGTTTCCTGGAAATGCAGCGTGCACAGTTCGAGGTTGACGACCAGCACCCGCGCCGCCGGATCCGATCGCACGAAATGATGCGCCAGCCGCAGCGAATTGACCGCCGCATAACAGCCCATGAAGCCGACGACCGTCCGCTCGACCCCCGGATTGAGCCCCGCCGCCTTGACGATCAACTGGTCGATTCCCGGCGCGATGAACCCCGTGCACGACGCCACCACCAAATGCGTGATCCGCTCGCGCTCGCCCTCGAGCCCCAGCGCGTCGAGCGCATCGGCGGCAATCATCGGCGCGGTCTTTTCGAACCGCGCCATGCGCGCCGCCGTACTCGGAAACTTGCCCGGTGTATAAAAGCCCTCGGTGTCCGCCTCGAAGCCATCGGGGTTGGTCACCGGCTCGAAATAGGAAAAGCGGTGGTCGATGCCGGCGCGGCCGACCATGCGCTTGAAGATTAGCTCCGAGCGGCGATCGTCGATCATGCCGCCGACGAAGCGCACGAATGCGTCATGAACATCGTTGGGCGGGACGGCGGTGCCGATGCGGTTGATGTGCGCGGTTACCATCAATATCTCCCGTCCTGGGGTTTACCTGCGCTTCGGACGAGGAAGTTGCAAGGCGGCGCACGGTCACTGCTATACGGTGGGAATGAACGATCGTTTCAGCGATGTGCCGGGGGTCCGGGTCGGCCATGCCCATGACAGGCATGTAAACACCGGCGTGACGGTCATCGTTCCGTTGGCACCGGCCGTGATGGCGGTCGATGTCCGCGGCGGCGGGCCGGGGACGCGCGAGACTGATGCGCTCGATCCGTCGACACTGGTCGAGCGCGTCCACGGCCTGTCGCTGTCGGGCGGCACGGTGTTCGGCCTCGCCGCCGCCGACGAACTCGTGCTGTGCCTGTCCGCGGCGGGGATCGGCCTGCCGATGCGGCCGGGCTTGCCGCCGGTGCCGGTGGTGCCGGGCGCGATCCTGTTCGACCTGGCCAACGGCGGCGACAAGGACTGGGGCAACGACCCCCCCTATCGGCGGCTGGCGCGGGCGGCGTTCGCGGCGCTGGGCTACGGAGACGAGAGTGGCCGCGTCGGCGCGGGGCACGGCGCCCGTGCCGGCAGCCGGGCGGGCGGCACCGGCAGCGTGTCGGCGGTCCTGAGCACCGGGCACGTCATCGGCGCGCTCGTCGCGGTCAACTGCTTCGGCGAGGTTTACGATGGCGCGCCGCCCGAGGGCGCGGTGCCGATGCCGAAGCTGGGGCGTGTCGAGGGTCTCGCCCGGCAGAACACCTGCATTGGCGCGGTGGCGACCGATGCGCCGCTGACCCGGGCGCAGGCGCGGCGGGTGGCGATGATGGCGCAGGACGGCCTCGCCCGCGCCATCCGGCCGATCCATTCGCCGTTCGACGGCGATGCGATCTTCGTGATCTCGACCGCGCCCGAGACCGGCAGCGGCAGCGATCCGGTGCTGCTGACCGAGATCGGCACGATCGCGGCGGACCTGGTGGCGCGCGCGGTACGACGCGGCGTTGCCGAGGCTTGAAGCGACCCTAAAAACAGTTCGTCATGCTGAACTTGTTTCAGCATCCATCGCGCCTCAGGCGAGCGCGTGCCAGCCGCACACTGGATGCTGAAACAAGTTCAGCATGACGATCCCACGAACCCTAATACCCGACCTGCGCCCGATCCGCCTCCAGGGTCACAATCCGCGCCCGCAGCCCGGCAATTCGCTCCCGATACGCCTCGGTCGCCGCACGCCCGGCCAGATCATCCTCCATCGCATCGAGCGCCTTGTCCTGCACCGCCAGCGGCAAGAACAGCGTCTCGAACCGGCTGCGCTCGACTTCGGCTTCGGTCGCGGCATTCGAATCGTCCGCCTTGCCCGCGGCGGCAGCCAGCGCAGTTCGCAACGCGCGGCGCTGGGCCGGAAACGCCGCCGCCACCTCGGCAATCGCCTTGTCGATGGCATCGAGCCGCGAAACCGTATCTGCCGGCGCCGGCGGCAATGCCACCGCAACCGGCGGCGGCGCGGGCGGCGCGATCATGTCCTGCCCGCAGCCGGCACACGCCCCCAGCGGTGTCCGCGGCACCAGCGGCGAGATTTCGCCCGCCCGCGGCGCCAGCGTCGGCCATTTGCCGTCGCGGTTCATTCCCGAGCAGCCGGAAAGCGCCAGCGCTCCTATGATGGAGACAAGCGCGACGGGCGCGCGAACCGGCTGGACGAGAGTAAATCGCATATAAATGCTGCTATCCTCCGCTGCCCGGTCACGCAAGCTGTTGCCAAGCCCGGAAACCTACCGTATGTGGCGCCTTCTTCGCGCCCGTAGCTCAGCTGGATAGAGCATCAGACTACGAATCTGAGGGTCGGACGTTCGAATCGTTCCGGGCGCACCATTTTCCTGTTTCGAGTGCCAGCTTACGCTTGCCCCCGTTTTTTCGTGTTTTCGGATTTCGGTCCGGATGGGGCACACTTCTTCCAACCTTGCTGGTTGAACGTCCGGAGATACTCCGGCTTCGGCGCCATAGGCGCTCTTCGGCGAACCGGGATATCGTCTGGCCTTGGGATGGCCGACGAGCCTTGGTGTCCAAGCGAAGAGTCCTGTGCCGCCGCCCCGGCGCAGAACCGCCGCACGGCAAATTATCGGGCGTGTCGAGGCCTGGCGCATCAGCCCCGGGCCAGGAGTCCTGTCCCATGTCTATCGAAACACAGTCGTTCGAGAACGAATCCATCCCCGCCGAAACCGCGCCAGTCGAAGCCAAGGCAGTCGAAACCAAGGCCGCCGAAACTGTAGCCGTCGAAGCCGCCCCCCAAGCCGCACCGGTCGTCGTGTCGCCTTTTGCAAGCCTGCCCACCCTGCTTTCCGAAGCGCTCGCCGCGCGCGGCTACGAGGCCCCCACCCCGGTCCAGGCCGCCGTCATGAAGCCCGAAGCCGAAGGCCGCGACCTTATCGTCTCGGCACAGACCGGCTCGGGCAAGACCGTCGCCTTCGGTGTCGCCATGGCACCGCAGCTGCTCGGCGCCGACGGCCGCACCGATCGCCCCGGCGCCCCGCTGGCGCTGGTCATCGCACCGACCCGCGAGCTGGCGCTGCAGGTCAGCCGCGAGCTGATCTGGCTGTACGGCAAGACCGGCGCGCGCATTGCTACCTGCGTCGGCGGCATGGACGCCAGCAAGGAGCGCAAGATGCTCGGCCAGGGTGCGCACATCGTCGTCGGGACCCCGGGCCGCCTGCGGGATCACCTCGAGCGCGGCGCGCTGCAGCTCGGCCAGGTCAAGGTCGCCATCCTCGACGAAGCCGATGAAATGCTCGACATGGGCTTTCGTGACGATCTCGAGCAGATCCTCGACGCCACCCCCGATGCCCGCCGCACCTTCATGTTCTCGGCAACGATGCCCAAGCCCATCGTGGCGCTGGCGAAGCGTTACCAGAAGGACGCATTGCGCATCTCGACGGTCGGCGAGGATCGCGGCCACGGCGACATCAGCTACCAGGCGATCACCGTCGCCCCCGCCGACATCGAGAACGCCGTCGTCAACCTGCTGCGTTTCCACGAAGCCCCGACGGCAATGCTGTTCTGCGCCACCCGCGACAATGTCCGTCATCTTCACGCCAGCCTGATCGAGCGCGGCTTCGACGCCGTCGCGCTGTCGGGCGAGCATAGCCAGTCCGAGCGCAACCAGGCGTTGCAGGCGCTTCGTGACCGCCGCGCGCGGATCTGCGTCGCCACCGATGTCGCCTCGCGCGGCATCGATCTGCCGAACCTGTCGCTGGTCATCCACGTCGAGCTGCCGCGCGATGCCGAAATCCTCCAGCATCGTTCGGGCCGCACCGGACGCGCCGGCAAGAAGGGCACCGCGATCCTGATCGTGCCGTATCCGGCGCGCCGCCGCGTCGATGGCATGCTCCGCGGCGCACGCATCAACGCCGAATGGCTGCCGGTGCCGACGACTGCCGACATTCGCCGCAACGATCATGACCGGCTGCTGTCGGCCTTGATGGAAGTGCCGACCGAGATCGACGACGAGGATCGCGCGCTGGCCGATCGTCTGCTCGCCGAACGCAGCCCGCAGGATATCGCCGCGGCGCTCGTCCGGATGCACCGCTCCAAGATGCCCGCTGTCGAGGAGCTGATCGACAACAGCGGTCCGCCGCAGCGCGGCGAACGGCCGTCCCCGAGCGATGGCCCGCGCCCGGGCTTCGAAGAAACCGTCTGGTTCCGCATGGACGTCGGCCGCCGCCTCAACGCCGATCCGCGCTGGATCCTTCCGCTGATCTGCCGCCGTGGCCATGTCACCAAGACCGAGATCGGCGCCATCAAGATCGGGCCGGAAGAAACCATGTTCGAGATCCCGCGCTCGATTGCGGATCGGTTCTCCGACGCCTTGCACCGCACCGAGGGCGAGGATCGCTCGCCCGAAGGCGGCATCCGCATCATCCCGGCCAACGGCCCGCCGCCGCGCCAGGGTGCCGGCCCGCGTTCGGGTGCCGGGGCAGGTGCCAGGCCGAACCGCCCGGTGCTGGTGCGTCCGATCGGTGCGAACGGCTTTGCCAAGGGCCCCGGCCCCCATGCCGGACCACGCCCCGGCCCGGCAAATCCGCAGCAGCGCGGCAAGTTCCGGCAGGGCTGACCGATGCGGGTGCTCGTCGATGCCGACGCCTGCCCGGTAAAGGATGAAATCTACCGCGTCGCCATCCGGCACGCGGTAGCGGTCACGGTCGTTTCGAACAGCGGCATGCGCATGCCCGGCCATCCGTTGGTCGGGCAGGTCATGGTCAGCGACGGCTTCGACGCCGCCGACGACTGGATCGCCGAAAATAGCGGCGCGGATGCGGTGGTGATTACCGGCGACATCCTGCTGGCCGACCGCTGCCTGAAGGCGGGCGCGGTCGTTCTCGGCCACAACGGCCGGGCGTTTACGGCCAATTCGATCGGCTCGGCGATTGCCGTACGCGCCATCATGGCCGACCTGCGCGCCGGCGGCGACGTCATCCCCGGCGGCGCGGCAGCCTTCAGCAAGGCCGACCGGTCGCGCTTCGTGCAGGCGCTCGATGCCGCACTGGTCGCGGGGTTGCGGCGCGGCGCCTAACCCGGAACTCTGTCCTACACGCCCCAATTGGGCTATCCATCGTCAGGCTGTCACGACCCGCTCTTTGAAATTGCCGGATACGAATCGCCGCTCGCGCAGAAAAGCGTGAAAGCGGAAAATGTGGAAAATGTTAAGGATTGCGACCGGCTTCGAAGCCTGGCCTGCCAACCTGCCAAGTCAGCTTAAACAAGCCCCATCGTCGCCGCCCAGGCCATGAACAGGTCGGGCCAGGCCGCAGCAGGTTTGCCCATGGCCTTGTTCAGCCCGAATCCGTGGCCGCCGTGCGTAAACAGATGCGTTTCGACCGGAATGCCGCGGGCTCGCAGGGCCGCGCGGAGCAGCAGGCTATTCTCGACCGGCACGACATTATCGTCCTCGGCGTGGACAAGAAAGTGCGGCGGCGCGTTGGCGGGCACGTTGAGATGCGGGCTGTGCGCCGCCTCGAGCGCCGTGTCGCCGCCGATGAGCAACTGGCGCGAGCCGGGGTGGGCGACGGGCAGCGACATCGAGACGACGGGATAGATCGGCGCCGCCAGCAGCGGCCGCGGCGACAGGCGATCGGCGGCATCGACAGGCTTGTAGGTAGCAGTCGCAAAGCGCGCGCCGAGATCGGCACAGACATGCCCGCCGGCCGAAAAGCCCAGCGCACCGACCCGCTGCGGATCGACGCCATAGTCGGCGGCACGGTGGCGGATCAGCCGGATGGCGCGCTGGGCATCCGAGAGCGCCACATCGGGTCCGGCGGCCCAGCCATCGCCCGGCAGGCGGTAGAACAGTATGAATGCGGTGACGCCGCGCGCCGCCAGCCAGCGCCCCAGTTCATAGCCCTCCCGGTCGACGACCACCCATTTGTAGCCGCCGCCCGGCGTGATCAGCATGGCGGCACCGTTGGGTCGCAGCGGCCGGAACACCACCAGCCGCGGTCGTGAGATACCGCCGACGGCGCGGTCGGTAAGCTGGGCATCGGTACTGCGCTCGGTGACGATCTCGGTCGGCATCGACTTCGGGCCGCCGGGCGCGCCTTTCGGCCAGAGGTCGAGGGTTTCCAGCGGTGCCGGCAGCCCGGCGACGGTCTTGCCGCTGGGCGGCGGCGTCTGTGCCGCCGCCGGGGCTGCGAGGGCTGCGAGCAGGAGATGGCGGCGGTTCATGCTGACGCCTTTTAGCCGAACGGCGCCGAGCCGAAAGCCCCTCCCCGCCGGGGAGGGGGCGAACCGGTCAGTATTTGAAGCGGACACCGAAGTAGAATTGACGACCGGTGTGGTGATAGACGCTGAGCCGATCGGCGGCGCTGTCGATATACTGGTCGATATACTGGTCGGTCAGGTTGATCGCCTCGAGCGTCAGGCTGATGTTTTCGTTGAACTTCACCGACGCCGACATGTCGACGTTGACAGTGCCGTGGGTGCCTTCGACGTCGTTGAAGGTCGGCTGTCCCGAATTGGCGTTGAAGACCGGCCCGGCGCCAGGAGCGACGCCGTTGCGGCCAGGAACTGCGGTCAAATAGCCGCTGCGATACGACACCGAGCCGCGCACCGAGAAGACATCGTCCTCGTAGTAAAGCGTGCCGTTGGCGCTGTGCTTCGACAGGTTGACGAGCGGCTGGATGACGACCGGCGCGCCGATGGCGTTGGCGAGCGGATACTCGATTTCGGAATCGACGAAGGTGTAGTTGAGCTGGACGCCGAAGTTCGACCAGCTGCCGGGCAAGAAGCTGAACGGCGTCTGCAGACCGACCTCGAGGCCCTTGAGCGAGCCGCCCTTGCTGTTCGCCGGCTGGGTGACGGTGAACAGGTCGGTCGGCAACACGCCGGTGCCGGCGAGCAGCGAATCCGGCAGGCCGAGCTGATTGAACGGCACTTGCTGGGTGGTGGTGGCGACGAAGCTCGAGATGTCCTTGTAGACAGGCCAAGCGTCAGAGCCGCGCCCTTGCCGAAATACCATTCGGCACCAAGGTTATAGTCGGTGGCGCGGGTCGGATCGACGTAAGGGTTGCCGAGCGACAGCGTGCGGTTGCCACCGCTGATCGAGAACGAGCCGCCCGGATTTACCGTGCCGATGTTGGGCCGCGCCATGACCCGGGCGACGGCGGCGCGCAGGACGACATCCTCGGCGACATCGACGCTGAGGTTGGCCGATGGCAGCCAGCTGCCATAGCTGCGCTCGACTTCGATGAGCTGGAAACCCGGCGCGACGGGGGTGTTCTGGTAACCCGTCGATACCTGCTTGGTATCGACATAGCGAACGCCGGCGTCGCCGCGAACCCGAAGGCCGGCGATCTCGCCGTCATAGACGACCTGTCCGAAGCCGCCGAGGCTGCGCTCGGATACAGTGGTGAAATTGCCCCGGGCACTGGCGTTGGTGATGCCCGTCAATGCGAACCGGCCGGTGTTGGAATAGATGCCGACGACGCTGGCAAAGGCATCGATGTTGGGCACGACGAAGCTGGCGGGCGAGCCGCCGAGCGCCGTGTTCGGGCTGAACGAATAGATATTGGTCAGGCCCGGCAGCTGCCCGGGCGCCAGTAGCCCCGCAACATCGGTTTCGCTGGTGCGGCGGTATTCCTGCGAGCTGTAGCCGTATTTTTTCCAGTCGCCGCCGACGCGAAGCTTGAACGTGTCGGTGGCGTCGAATTCGAGCTGTGCCCGTGCGACCTTGAAATCATTGTCGACATATTGCGGGCGCAGGCGAATTTCCCCCAGCGCATATCGCGTCGCGTCGGCAACGTTGAGGTTGCCATAGTTGAGGGTCGGCGACCGGGTGGTGAAGTCGTAGCTATAGCCCTGGACGTTGGCGACATCGAGCGCGATCGTGGTCTGGATCGGGTTCGAAAACGCCGATTTGGAGTAACCGCCGAGCAGGTCGAGGCGGACGCGATCGCCGAATTCCTGATGCAGCGAGCCCGTATACTGCTGGAATTCGGTTTCGAGCTCGTCGTAACGCGATTCGACGCGGACATCTACGTTGTTGAAACTGCCGCTGACGAGGCTGTTGTTGGCGTCGACGACGGCGCCGGGCAGGATGACGGTGTCCTGCTTGCCGCCGGCACCGCGGCTGAACGAAATCGCCTCGAGATATTGTTCCGCGCGCTTCGATTTGAAGGTTGCATATAGCGCGTCGAAGCTGAGCAGGGTCGCGTCGGTCGGCTGGAACTGGACCGATCCGGTCAGGCCCAAGCGTTCGGTTTCATAGCGATAGCTGTCGTAGCGCGGGATGCGGGGTGCGAAAAAGGCATAGCCCTGCTGGGCGCCGTTGGGCAGCGCCGAGCCCGGGGCAAAGGCGCCTGTTGGGCGCGGTGTAGCGGGGCCGTTGTCGGTGCCGCGTTCCCAGCGCACGGTGGACAGGCCTTCCTCCGCAATGCCGCGCTTGGAATAGGCGGCGGAAAGCAGGATGCCAATCTTGCCGTCGGCGAATTTTTTCGAGATCAGGCCGGCGAACTTGGGATCGACCGAGTTGGAGAGGTCGTTGATGCCGATCTGGGCCGAGCCGGCGACGGTGAAGTCGTCCTTGTAGTCGAACGGGCGCGCCGTCATCAGGTCGACGGTGGCGCCGAGCGAGCCTTCTTCGATGTCGGCCGAGGCCGATTTGCGGACCGTGATCGAGTTGAATAGTTCGGATGCGAAGACGTTGAAATCGAAGGAGCGGCTGCGGTTGGCACCGCCGCTGGCGTCGGCGCCGCCGGTCGTCGACAGGCCCTCGATGCCGTTGATGCGGACGCGGGTGAAGGTCGGCCCGAGGCCGCGGACGGTGATGTTGCGGCCTTCGCCCTGGTCGCGGGTGATGGTGACGCCGGGGATACGCTGGATCGATTCAGCGAGATTGTTGTCGGGGAAGTCGGCGATGTCTTCGGCGCGAACTACGTCAACGATGCCAATGGCTTCGCGTTTGTCATTGAGGGCGCCGGCGAGCGAGGCGCGGTAGCCGGTGACGAGAATTTCATCATCAAGTGGCGCGCTGGCGACTGGGGTGGCGGCTTGCTGGGCGCTGGCCGAGCCGATCGCGACGACCGACAGTGAGGCACAGCTCAAAAGTCGAATCATGTATTTGCTGCTGGTGTTGGTCATTTCGCTCTCCCCGAGTGCCGCCAGGCCGCATGACACCGGTTACCCCGGGCTGCGGCATTGATATTTAATGACTTTGGCGGTCTGATTTGGAAATCGGCGTCCGGATATCGGGCTGCCTCATCCTCCCCTTCGCGCCACATTTGCTGTGATCTGCACCGTTTTTGGTGTTAAGTAACCGGTGTCATCGCCAGCAATGTCCGTGTCGACGGGTTTTGTCAAGAAGCGGGTTGGGGAACGGAATGCGGGTATTTGCGGGTTTCTCGGGCTTGATCGCGATCGTTGCCGGGGCCTTGGCGAGCGTGTCGGCGGGTGGAACTGAGCCGGTTTCGGTACTGGCGGCGGGTGGTACCGGGACTGTCGGGGGGCAAGGCGGCGCGATTGTCCGCGTCACCAACCTCAATGCGGCCGGGCCAGGCTCGTTTCGCGCCGCGGTCGAGACCAAGGGCAAGCGCATTGTCGTGTTCGAGGTCGGCGGCATCATTGACCTCGCCCGCAGCGGGCTGGTCGTTTCCGAGCCCTACCTGACCATTGCCGGACAGACGGCACCGTCGCCGGGCATCACCATCATCCGCGGCGGCATCGACCTGAAGGGCCATGACGTCATCATCCGGCATATCCGCGTGCGGACCGGCCGCGATGGGCAGGCGGCGCTGTCGGGTTGGGAGGCCGATGCGTTTTCGGGGGTCGCCGCGCATGACGTGATCGTCGACCATTGCAGCTTCACCTGGGGCATCGACGAGAACATGTCGGCGTCGGGGCCTCGGTTCGCCGGCGGCAACACAGTCGCGGCGTGGCGCCAGCATACCAGCCGCAATTTCCTGTTTTCGTACAATCTCGCCGCCGAGGGCCTGGCCAACGCCAGCCATCCCAAGGGCGAGCATTCGAAGGGCAGCCTGATCCACGACAATGCGACGGGCATCGTGTTCTGGCGCAATATCTGGGCGCACAATGTCGAGCGATCGCCGCTGTTAAAGGGCGGTGCGCAGGCAGTGATGGTCAACAATCTGATCTATGATCCGGGTAAGCGCGCGGTGCATTATAACCTGATGGCGCTTGAATGGGCGGGACAGCCCTATGTGGAGGGCCGGCTGACCGCGATCGGCAATGTCATGCGCGCCGGGCCGTCGACCGATGCCGGGCTGCCGTTCCTCATGCTCGGCGGCGACGGCGACCTGCGCTATTTCGGCAAGGACAATATCGCCGTCGACAAGTTCGGCACGGCAGCGCCGATGTTCGGGCGGTACGGCGAGACGCGGGCACAGTTGATCGAGGCGAAGACCCCCGACGCATTGCCGGCGGGCGTGACGGTGCTGCCGGTGCGCGATGTCGAAACGCATGTGCTCGCCAACGCCGGGGCGCGGCCCTGGGATCGCGATGCCGACGATATACGGGTGTTGTTCTTCATCGCCGAAGGACGCGGCGCGATCCTCGATGACGAGAAGGAGGTCGGTGGATACCCGAAGCAGGCGCCGACCAAGGCGGCGTTCGTCGAGGCCGACTGGAACCTGGTGACGATGGAGCCGAAATCCGGCCTGTATCCGGGGCAGAAAGCGCCGGCACCACAGGAGCATCTGTCGGTGCGCGACAAGTCGATGCGGGAGGCTGTTCGCAAATGATCGGTTTGCTGATCGGCTTGTTGGCCGCGGTCCCGCCGATGGTCGTCGTCGACGAAAAGCAGGTGATGGTCCGCGAGGTGCCGCCGCATGACGGTACCGGCATGAGCACCGCCTACCGGATGAGCGACCGGGCACCGGGGCGGACGATGGAATTCCGCAAGCGTGCGCTCGACAAGGGCGCTTCGATCGGGCTCCACGTGCTTGGCCATGACGAGGTCTATTATGTCGTGTCTGGCGGCGGGACGGTGATGTCCGATGGCGTCAGCGCGAAGCTGGCGCCGGGGATGGCGGCGTATCTTTATACCGGCGCCAACGTCGGCATCGTGCAGGCGGGCGCCGAGCCGCTGGTGCTGATCATCGCGTATCCGGTGGTGAAAAAATAGGGCAGTGATGCCGATTGCGAACCAAATCTCGAAAGGCGGGATTGGTGGATTGCGGGCGGGCGGCTTTCGGTGAGGTCCTGGCCGACCTTTGCTTTCCCGTCGCAATGGGCCAGACGACATGCTGCAGGGAGGGCGGAGGAAATCATGAACTGGACGGCGCGACGGGCGACGACGACCGATGCGGGTCGCCTTGCGCTGATCGGCAGTGCGACCTTCCTGGAAACATTCGCGGGTGTGCTTGCCGGTGACGCGATCACGTTGCACTGTGAGCGGGAACATAGCGCGGCCGCCTATCGCAACTGTCTTGAACGGGGCGATGCGGCATGGCTCGCCGAAGCAAGATGCGGGCAAGCACCGATCGGCTTCTCTCTAGTCGGAAAGTCCAATCTTCCTGGAAGCGCGTCCGATGGGAGCGACGTGGAGCTGAAGCGAATTTACATTCTTTCCCGGTTTCATGGCGGCGGCCTGGGCGCCGAGTTGATGCGGCAGGCCGTGGCTCACGCGGCGGACGAAGGTTTTCGCCGCCTGTTGCTGGGCGTTTACGCAGGGAATGATCGCGCCCGTGCCTTCTACGCCAAGAATGGCTTTATCCAGATCGCCGATCGGCGCTTCCGCGTGGGAGACCGCGAATACGACGATGTCGTCCTTGCCAAGCCGGTCGAACGCAGTTCGCCAACCTGTTGAAGCGCTGCTTTCGGCAATCGGCTTTACGACTTTTAGTGGCTGATATCGGGGCGCTTCGATCAGGCTTCGCGTGCTTGGCCATGACCAAGTCAATTATGTCGTGTCGGGCGGCCGGACGGTGATGTCCGACGGCGTCAGCGCGAAGCGGGCGCCGGGGATGGCGGCGCATCTTTATACCGGCGCCAACGTCGGCATCGTGCAGGCGGGCGCCGAGCCGTTGGTGCTGATCGTGGTTTATCCGGTGGCGAAGAAGTAGAGCAGCGATCTCGATTGCAAACCAAACCTCCCACGGCAACAATGGGTGGGAAGCGGACCATCGCCTTTGGGAAAATCGAACCGGCAAGGCGGCCGTTCCCGGTTCGGCGAATCCGGGCAAGAATGGCAGGCCCGTTGAGACTCCGACCGATGTGGCTGTGGTGTCGGTGGATCCGTCACCACAGCGCACGATGCTAAGCTGTCAGGCGGCGACCGTCTGCCGCTGGCGCCGGGCGGCGGCACCGACGAGGCCGAAGCCGGCGATCATCATCGCCCAGGACGCGGGCTCGGGTACGTCGCCGACACTCACAACAAAGCCGGTGTCCGACAGCTTGAACACGGTGCCAACGTTCGAAGCGCCGCCGCTGCTGGTCGTGCCATAGAGATTGCCCGCCGCGTCGGCGATCAGGCCAGCGTAAGAACTTGCGCCGTTGGTGCCGTTGAAGCTTGCCAGCGTCGTCAGCGTGCCGCCAGCCGACACCTTGAACACGGTGCCATAGCCCGAAGCGCCGCCGTAGTTGGTCGTGCCATAGAGATTGCCTGCCGCGTCGGCGATCAGGCCGGCATAGGAATATCCGCCGTTGGTGCCGTCGAAGCTTGCCAGCGTCGTCAGCGCGCCGCCGGCCGACAGCTTGAACACGGTGCCATAGCCCGAAGCGCCGCCTTCGGTGGTCGTGCCATAGAGATTGCTTGCCGCGTCGGCGGTCAGGCCGGCATAGGAATTTCCGCCGTTGGAGTAGTAGTCGAAGCTTGCCAGCGTCGTCAGCGCGCCGCCAGCCGACAGCTTGAACACGGTGCCAACGTTCGAAGCGCCGCCGCTGCTGGTCGTGCCATAGAGATTGCCTGCCGCGTCTGCGATCAGGCCGGCATAGGAATATCTGCCGCTGGTGTAGTCGAAGCTTGCCAGCGTCGTCAGCGCGCCGCCGGCCGACAGCTTGAACACGGTGCCATAGCCCGAAGCGCCGCCTCCGGCGGTCGTGCCATAGAGATTGCCTGCCGCGTCGGCGATAAGCCCGGCGAAGGAAGCTGCGCCATTGTAGTGGTCGAAGCTTGCCAGCGTCGTCCGCGCGCCGACGGCCGACAGCTTGAACACGGTGCCTCCACCCAAATCGCCGCCGTAGTTGGTCGTGCCATAGAGATTGCCTGCCGCGTCGGCAATCAGGCCGGCATAGGGAGCTGCGCCACTGGTGCTGTCGAAGCTTGCCAGCCTCGTCAGCGCGCCGCCGGCCGACAGCTTGAACACGGTGCCTTGGCCCGAAGCGCCGCCGTAGGCGGTCGTGCCATAAAGATTGCCGGCCGCGTCGGCGATCAGGCCGGCGAAGGAACTTTCGCCGTTGGTGCCGTCAAAGCTGACCAGTGTCGTCAGCGTCGCGGCGTAACTCGATGACGCCGCAAACATCGCGATACCGACCATGATGCCGGTGCGTGCTGCACGGCGCATGCGTCCGGTACCGACCAGCGTGCCGGTAGCTTGCCGAAGGCCTGCCATGAAATTGCTCCCGTTGCGCACCCGTGCGCGTGTCTTGTTTCAGCGATCGACGCACTCGGGCAGCGACACCGCAACACTGTGCCCGCCATTGTTTGGATTGTGACCAGACGAGAATGGTCCGCAGCCCCCGTCACAGCAACGGTTAACGTTACTTGTCCGTAACGCAAGCTATTGTTCGGTTGGCAGGATATTGTGCCGTTGTCCGGCTGGCAGGCCGGAAACCTTTGACCGCTATCGGACGGTCATCGTTACGACTGGAATGTCCGGCTTTGGGGCGGTAGCGGTCGTCGAATTGCAAACGATATGATGGCCAGAAATAGGCGACTGCGCGTATCGATCAGCTGTTGACCCTATAGTCACTACAGCCTTTACCGCTGGCAACCGAAGCCGCTTGCCGTCGATTGGGACGGCGCGGACAACCGGGAGCTTATCGTGCAGCGGCCAGTCATTCTTCCGGCTTTTCTTCGGCTCGTGATGGCTGCGGGGACGACCGCCTTGATGGGGGCGGCGCCCGGCGGTGCGCAGGAAGTTTCGCAGCCGGTGGCGGACGAGGAGATCATCGTGCAGGCGACCCGGTCGGGTCGGGGCGTCGACGACGAGGCGATCCGCGTCGAGGTCCTCGACCGCGAGGAGATCGAGGAAAAGATCCTGATGACGCCGGGCAATGTCTCGATGCTCGTCGCCGAAACGCCGGGCGTGCGCGTCCAGGTCACCTCGCCGTCGCTGGGATCCTCGAACATCCGGATGCAGGGCATGGAGGGGCGATATACGCAGCTGCTGTCGGACGGGCTGCCGCTTTATGGCGGGCAGACCTCGTCGGTGGGGTTGCTGCAGATTGCCCCGACCGATCTCGGCCAGGTCGAAATCATCAAGGGGGCCGCCTCGGCGCTTTATGGTCCCTCGGCGCTGGGCGGCGTCATCAATTTCGTGTCGCGCCGGCCGGGCGATGCGCCGGAAGCCGAGATGTTGCTCAATGCGACCAGCCGCCACGGCCAGGATATCACCGGCTATGCCGCGATGCCGGTCGGCGACCGGCTCGGGCTGTCGATGACCGGTGGCTATCACCGGCAGCGCGCCAATGATCTCGATGGCGACGGCTGGGCCGACATGCCGGGATATGCGCGCTGGACCCTGCGGCCGCGGCTGTTCCTTGGCGGCGGGAACGGCGAGACGCTGATGCTGACGCTTGGCGCGATGAAGGAGGATCGCACCGGCGGCACGCTGCCCGGGCGCACCGCGCCGGACGGGCGGCCCTTTGCCGAGGCGCTCGATACGCGCCGTCTCGATGCGGGCCTGGTTGGCGAAGCGCCGGTCGGCGGGGATATGGTCCTCCACCTGCGCGCCTCGGGCACGACACAGGATCATCGCCACCAGTTTGGCGAGATCATCGAGAACGACCGGCATGACACGGTGTTCGCCGAGACGTCGCTGGGCGGGCGTCGCGGCGCGATCGACTGGTTGGCGGGTATCGCGGTCCAATATGACGGATATCGCTCGGAGGCGTTTCCGGCGTTCGACTATGATTATACCGTGCCCGGCCTGTTCGCTCAGGTCGAGGCGGAGGCCACCGACAGACTGACCTTGTCCGCCAGTGCCCGCCTCGACGATCACAGCGAATATGGATCGCATTTCAGCCCGCGCGTCTCGGCGCTGTTCAAGCCGGGGCCGTGGAGCATCCGCGCGTCCTATGGGCGGGGATTCTATGCGCCGACGCCGTTTGTCGAGCAGATTGAGGCGAGCGGGCTGTCGCGCCTCGAGCCGATCGGCGGGCTGCGTGCCGAGACTGCCAAAACCGCCTCGGTCGATGTCGGTTATCGCGCCGGCGGCTTCAGCGCGAATTTGGCGCTGTTCGCCTCCGATATCGGCGCGGCTGTCCAGGTGCAGGCGATCGGCCCCGACCGGGTCCGGCTCGTAAACGCCGATGGCATCACCCGCACGCGCGGCGTCGAGGCCATGCTGCGCTATCGGCTCGCTGCGTTCAGCATCACCGGCAGCTATGTCCATGTCGACGCCAGCGAACCGGACCCCGAGGCACCGGGGCGCCGCACCGTGCCGCGGACACCGCGCCATACCGCGGGGCTGGTCGGCATGTGGGAGGAAAGCGGGCGCGGGCGTATCGGCATCGAGGCCTATTATACCGGCCGGCAGGAGCTCGACGGCAATCCGTATCGGTCGGAGAGCAAGCCTTACCTGGAGATCGGGGCGCTGGCGGAAATGGTGGTGGGCAAGGTGCGGCTGTTTCTCAATGCCGAGAATATCCTGAATGTCCGCCAGACGAAATCTGATCCGCTGCTGCTGCCGGTGCGTGCCCCGGACGGACGTTGGACGGTCGATGTCTGGGCGCCGACCGATGGCTTTGTGCTGAATGGCGGGATACGGCTGATGTTCGGCGGCGGCTAGAGAGGGAATCGGGAAAATGGCTGTCACCATCGGCGACCTGGGCCGGACGACAGGCACCAAGGTCGAGACGATCCGGTATTACGAGCGGATCGGCCTGCTGCCGGCGCCGCCGCGTACGGACGGCAATTACCGGAGTTATGGCGCGGCCGAGCTGGCGCGCCTGTCGTTCATTCGCCGGGGGCGCGACCTCGGCTTTTCGCTCGACCAGGTTCGCGCGTTGCTGGCGTTGTCGGATGACCGGCAGGATGACTGTGCCGATATCGACGCCATCGCCCGGAGGCATTTGGAGGAGGTCGAGCGCAAGCTGGCGGATCTGACGGCGCTGCGGCGTGAGTTGAAGGGGGTTATCAGTTCGTGCAAGGGCGGCGCGATTTCGGATTGCCGGATCATCGAGGCGCTGGGGCCGCGGGCGGTGTGAGCTTCACGTGGGTCCGTCAGCTTCCCGGCTGGATGTAAGGGACGCGGGCGAAAAGTTCGCGCTGCCATTTGCGGGGGTCGTTTTCGGGGCGCGGGACGGTGTCGTAGATCATCGTGGTGCGGTGATCGGTGCGGTATTGCGGCCAGGGCAGCGTGCCCGTGCGGGCGAATTTCGTGAAGTCGTTCATCATCCGGCGGCTGAGGGATTGCGCGGCGGCGCCGTTACCAGTGGGGGCGCTCGGGTGCGCGGTCGTGCCGAAGGCGAGTGCGATGTCCATGGTGTGCATGGCGCCGGCGTCGGGGCGGGCGGGGTCGGCGAAATCGAGTTGATAGACCCAGGTCGGGGCGTTGGCGGCGGCGCGGGCCTGGGCTTCCTCGATTTGCCCGCGCCAGCTGCGGCCGGCGGTGACGGCATCCCACAGGATTTCGCGCGGCGACCAGCCGGGGTGGCGGGCGCGGTATTGGGCGGTGAGCCATTCGGGGTGGATGTCGACGCGGAGCTCGGGAGCCATGACGGCGGCAAGATTGTCCCAGCCGAGGGTGGCGAGCCTGGGTGAGTCGGGTGGGAGGAAGGCGCGCGCTTCATCGCGGGTGTTGCCGAGCAGCATGGGGATGGCGTTCGATTGCGGGTTGGCATCGGGCCAGAACGGGTGGCGGACGAGGCTGCGCATGTCGAGGACGGGGCCGAAATAGACGTTGCCGCCAAGGATGGGGTCGGTTGCGGTAAGGGCTGCGATGATTGCGGCGGTGGGAGCGGTGACGGGGTCGGTTGCGAGCTTGGCGAGGAATGCCCTGGCGCGGGCGGCGGCGTTGAGGGGTCCCGACGCGGTGACTTGCTGGCCGCTCATGGTGATGGCGCGGTGGAACAGGCCGCTGGCGGCGGGGGTGCCCATGAGGGTGGCGATCTTGGCGCCGCCGCCGGATTGGCCGAAGACGGTTATGTTGCTGGAATCGCCGCCGAATGCCGCGATGTTGGAGCGGACCCATTCGAGGGCGAGGACGAGGTCGAGCTGGCCGGCGTTGCCGCTGTCCGGAAAGCGCGGGTCGAGGCGGGCGAGGTAGAGATAGCCGAGCGCGTTGAGGCGGTGGTTGACGGTGACGACGACGACATCATGGGCGGCGAGCGCGGCGCCGTCGTTGAGCGGATCGGTACTGGTGCCGTTCGCATAGGCGCCGCCGTGGATGTAGAGCATGACCGGCTTGCGGGCGCCGTGATCGAGCGCGGGCGTCCAGACGTTTAGGAAGAGGCAGTCTTCGCTTTGGGGGAGGTCGCGGTTGCCGGACTGGGGGGCGATCGGGCCGAAGGCGGTGGCGGGGATGGTCTGGCCGGGGTTGGCCTCGGCGGTTGGCGGCTGGAAGCGGGCGGCGCGGCCGTAGCGGACACCGCGGAAGCTGTGGATGCCGGCGGTGGTGGTGCCGCGGAAATTTCCAGCGGCAGTGCGGGCGATGGGGGCGGTCGTTGCGTAGGCGGGGGCAGCGAGGATTAACGTGCCAGCGCCGATCAGCGTCCGGCGGGTAAGGCCGTCAGCGGCGGACATCGAGGCTGCCGGCGAGGAAGGCGTCGATGTCGCCTTGGCCGAACAGGCTGAAATCGCCGGGGAGCGAGTGTTTGAGGCAGGCCAGTGCGAGGCCGATGTTGGCGGCGTGATCGATGTCGTCCGACTGCGAGAGGCCATGGAGGACGCCGGCGGCAAAGGCGTCGCCGGCACCGATGCGGTCGACGATGCCGGAGACGAGGATCTCGGCGGTCTGGACGTGGCTGTCGCGGGCGTCGATGCGGGCGATGATGCGGTGGCGGTCGGCGTCCTCGGTGTGGCGGGCGGTCGAGGCGATGAGCTGGAGCTTGGGGAAGGCCTCGAACGCGGCTTCGGCGGCGGCGCGGCGGCGATCGGCACCGCCGCCGGGGAAATCGCGGCCGAGAAGGAGGGCGACGTCCTGGTGGTTGCCGAACAATATGTCGGCGTGAGCGATGAGGCGCGTCAGGATGCTGCGCGGATCGCTGTCCCAGGCTTCCCACAGGCGGGCGCGGTAGTTGCCGTCGAAGGATACCGGGACGCCTAGTGCGGTTGCGGCTTCGGCGGCGGCGATTGCGGCTTCGGCCGCGACCGGCCCGAGTGCGGGAGTGATGCCCGAGAGGTGGAGGCGCGCGGCGCCGGCGAGCAGGACGGGCCAGTCGAAGGTGCCGGCGGGCGCGGCGGCGAAGCTGCTGTGGGCGCGGTCGTAGACGATTTCGGCGGCGCGCAGCCCGGCGCCGGGCGACAGGAAATACAGCCCCATGCGGCCATCACGGACGACGACGCCGCTGGTTTCGACGCCGTGGGCGCGGACGGCGGCGATGGCGCCCTGCCCCAGCGCATTGGCTGGAACCGCGCTGATCACCGCGGTCTTGTGGCCGAGGCGGGCGAGGCCGACGGCGACATTGGCCTCGGCGCCGCCGACCTGGATATCGAGCGACGGGACCTGCATCAGCAACGACCGGCCGGGGGCCGAGAGGCGGATGAGAAGCTCGCCGAAGCAGACGACAGGACCGTTCTTAGCGGCCTCGGCAAGAACAGGGCCGGTAGCGAGGGTCATCAGCGCGCCAGCCAGCCGCCGTCGACGGCGAGGATATGGCCGTCGATATAGTCGGAGGCGGCGGACGCGAGGAAGACCGCGGCGCCGCCGAGATCTTCGCCGCGGCCCCAGCGGCCGGCGGGGATGCGCGCCATGATCGAGGCATTGCGATCGGGATCGGCACGCAGCGCGTCGGTGTTGTTGGTGGCGATATAGCCCGGCGCGATGGCGTTGACGTTGACGCCCTTGGCCGCCCATTCATTGGCGAGCAACTTGGTCAAGCCACCGACGCCCGATTTGGACGCGGTATAGCTCGGCACGCGGATGCCGCCCTGGAAGGTCAGCATCGAGGCGATGTTGATGATCTTGCCATAACCTTGTCCGATCATGTGTTTTCCCGCTGCCTGGGCGAGGAAGAACACCGATTTGAGGTTGGTGTCGATGACCGCGTCCCAATCTGCCTCGGTGAAATCGACACTGTCGGCGCGGCGGATGATGCCGGCGTTGTTGACGAGGATGTCGAGGCCGCCGAGCTGACCCAGGGTTTCGGCGACGATGCGCGGAACAGGTTCGATGGTGGACAGGTCGGCGCCGATGATGATGGCGCGGCGGCCCATGGCGCGGATCTTGGCGGCGGTTTCCTCGGCAGGGGTGCGCCCGACGGCGGCGATATCGGCACCCGCGGCGGCCAAGGCGAGCGCGATCGCCTGGCCGATGCCGGTGTTGGCGCCGGTGACGATGGCAACGCGCCCGCCGAGGTCGAACAGGCTCATCTTTGCCACCTTAGGCGAGCTGGCAGATATCGAGGACGTTCATGTCGGTATAATCGAGGTTTTCGCCACCCATCGCCCAGATGAAGGCATAGTTGCGCGTGCCCGAGCCCATGTGGACCGACCATGGCGGCGAGATGACGGCCTCCTCGTTGGCGATGACGATGTGGCGCATGGCGTCGGGCTCGCCCATGTAATGGAAGACCCGGTCGTCCTCGCCGAGATCGAAGTAGAAGTAAATCTCGCTGCGGCGATCGTGGAGGTGCGGCGGCATGGTGTTCCAGACGCTGCCGGGCTTGAGGATGGTCAGGCCGAGCAGGAGCTGCGCGCTGTCGCAGATGCCGGGGATGACCATCTGGTAAATGGTGCGCTCGTTCGAGCCTTCGAGGCCGCCGCGCTCGAGGGGGTTGGCCTCGGCGATGGCGATCTTTTTCACGGTCTTGGCGACGTGCGCCGGGGTGCTGGCGAGGTAATAGCGCGCGCCTTCACCGGCGAAGCTGACTTCGACGGCACCCATCGGGATGTAGAGGCAGTCGCGCGGCGCCATGTCGAAGGACTGGCCATCGACAGTGATGGTGCCGGGGCCGCCGACGTTGACGGCGGCGAGCTCGCGGCGCTCGAGAAAGGGCTTGCCGGCGGCGGATGCAGGGGCGGTCTGGACGGGGAGCGGCAGGGGCGCCGCGCCGGGGGTGGCGCCGCCGATGACGAAGCGCTCGTTGTGCGAATAGTTGAGGACGACCTCGCCGGCGCGGAACAGGCCGGTGACGAGGTAGCGGTCGCGCAATTCGTCGTTGGCGACCATCTCCATTATGTCGGGATGGGTGGCGTGATAGGTTTTCTCGAACATTTGAGGCTCCATCGGCTGTGGGCGGCTTGTGACGGCGTGGTAACCGGTGTCAGGCTGTCCGACAAGAATTTTCAGGGCTATTTCGGCGGCGCGGTAGAAGCTCGCTGGATGAGCTGCGAGGGGAACAGCGCGTCGCCGGGCATCTCCGGTTGCTCGTCGATGGTGCCGGCGAGGAGCTTGCGTGCCGCGGCCTTGCCCATCTCGACTATAGGCCAGCGAACGGTGGTCAGCGGCGGCCAGATATGCGCGGCGATGGCGGTATCGTCGAAACCGATGATCGAGAGGTCGGCGGGAACATCGAGCCCGATCATGCGCGCGGCATGGAGCGTGCCGGCGGCCATTTCATCGTTCGAGGCGAAGATGGCGGTTGGGCGCGGAGCCTGGGCGAGCAGCATTCGAGCAGCGGCGAGGCCTGATTCGAAACGGTAGTTGCCCTCTGCGGCATAGCCTGGATTGGGGGCAATGCCAGCTGCGGACAGCGCCTCCTCATAGCCCTGGCGGCGCTCGAAGGCGGAACGGAAGCCTTGTGGCCCGGTGATGATGGCGATGCGGCGATGGCCGATGCCGGCGAGATAGGCGACGGCGTCGCGAACGACTTCGCGATCGTTGGAGGCGACCATATGGGCAGCGTCGTCGAGATCGGCCGAGCCCATGCGGACGTAGCGGCAGCCAAGCGAATCACACAGCGCGGCAAGGCCGTTATTCTCGGATATGGGCGGCAGCAGGACGACGCCGTGGAGGCGCTGGCGCTCGAGAAAAGAGCGGACATCGGCAACAAGGGTGGTCGAGCCGCGATCGACGGGTCGGACGATGAGCTCGTATTCGGTGCCCTTGAGCACCCCGAGAATGCCCTGCTGGACGCCCAGCACCATCTGCGCATTGGGGTTGTCGTGGACGAGGCCGATGAGGAAATTGCGGCGCAAGGCGAGCGCGCGGGCTTGCGGATTGGGGACATAGCCGGTGGCCCGGATGATGTCGTCGACGCGCTTGCGCGTGTCCTCGTTGAGCAGTGGCGAGCGATTGATGACACGACTTACGGTTTTCTTGGAGACGCCGGAGAGCCGGGCGATATCGTTGATCGTCGGCTTGCCGCCTCGCCCGCTATTGCCGTTGGTGTCCACTGGTATCCCCTTTCTGGTTACCCTAGCGCGGCGCGGGCGGACCCGCCAGCGCGGACACTGACACCGGTAACCTATAAACTGGGCGGCATGGAAAACTCGATCGAAATCATGTTGCCGGCGGTGCTGAGGGTCGATCCGCGCGACAATGTGGCGACGACGCTGCGCGATATCGCACCCGGCGAAACACTGGTGGCGGGCGGGATCTCCGTGGTTGCGGACGCCGCGGTGCCCAAGGGTCACAAGCTGGCGTTGGCGGCGCTGGCGGACGGTGATGTCGTGGTGAAATACGGCTTTCCGATTGGCCGGGCGACGACGGCAATCGTGGCAGGAGCACATGTCCACAGTCATAATCTGGTGACGGCATTGGGCGGCGAGGGCGAATATACCTATGTGCCGCCGGCCGCGCGGGTGCACGGCGCGGTGTCGCCGGCGACATTTAGCGGGTTCGTGCGCGAAGACGGCCGGGTCGGGACGCGTAACGAGATCTGGATCCTGCCGACGGTCGGGTGCGTCGCGCGGACGGCGCAGAAAATCGCGGCGCGTGCCGGATCATCGGTGCGCGGCAGCGTTGGTGGCGTGTTTGCGTTCGGTCATCCGCATGGCTGTTCACAGCTTGGTAACGATTTGGCCGGGACCCGGGCGATCCTCGCGGCACTGGCCAATCATCCCAATGCCGGCGGTGTGCTGATCCTCGGCCTTGGCTGCGAATCGAACCAGATCGACGCGATGCTGGCGCTGATCCCCGAGGCACGGCGCGACCGGATACGGACGCTGCGCGCGCAGGGTGCCGGCGACGAGATCGAGGCGGGGCTGGCGCTGGTCGATGAGCTGATCGACATAGCGGCGACCGCGGAGCGGCAGGAGGTGGGGGTCGACCGCCTCGTTGTCGGGCTCAAGTGCGGCGGGTCGGATGCGTTCAGCGGGTTGACGGCCAATCCGCTCGTGGGTCGCGTGGCCGATGCGGTGACGGCGGCGGGCGGCAGCGCCGTACTGACCGAAATCCCCGAGGTGTTCGGCGCCGAAACCTTGTTGATGGCACGGGCGCGCGACGAGGCGACGTTCGACGGCATCGTGCGATTGGTCAACGATTTCAAACGCTATTTCCTGGCGCATGGCGAACCCGTTTCGGAAAATCCGTCGCCGGGAAATATCGTCGGCGGCATTACGACGCTCGAGGAGAAATCGCTCGGGGCTGTGCAAAAAGGCGGTCATGCCATCGTCGAGGACGTCATCGCCTATGGCGCGCAGGTGCGGCGAACCGGGCTGACCCTGCTCGAGGCGCCGGGCAATGACGCGGTTTCGTCGACGGCATTGGCGGCGGCTGGCGCGACGGTGATATTGTTCACGACGGGGCGCGGCACGCCGCTGGGCTTTCCGGTGCCGACGCTGAAGATTGCCTCGAACTCGGCTTTGGCCGCAGCCAAGCCGAGGTGGATCGACTTCGACGCCGGGTCGGTATTGGCCGATGGATTGGACGGCGCGGCGGCAGCAATGATGTCGCGGATCCGGGAGGTTGCTTCGGGCGCAACAACTGCGGCGGAGCGTAATGACGAGCGCGAAATTGCGATCTGGAAGCGCGGCGTGACCCTGTGAAATCGTCGACGGCCGAAAATATCGATATCGGCGATTTGCTTATGACACCGGTTTCCTATAGCGATGAATTTCTTGGGGAAGAGGTTTCGTGACCGTGAACATGCCAGCCACCGACGCTGACGGCGCTGCTGAAACGATTGCCGCGGCGTTCGTTGCGGCCCGCCGCGGGGCTCTCCCGTTGCTCGAATACCCTGGGCGCGTACCGGCAAGTCTTGACGATGGCTATCGGATCCAGGACCTGGCTATCGCCTTGCAGGGCGATGCGGTCGCCGGTTGGAAAGTCGGCCGGATCTGGCCGCCGGCAGCAATGGTGTTCGGCAGCAATCGCCTGGCAGGGCCGATATTTGCGCCGGCTATGGTGGCTGCCGGCGGCGATACCGTCATGCCCGTGTTTGTCGGCGGTTTCGGCGCGGTCGAAGCCGAATTCATCTATCGGCTGGGCATCGTGGACCCGGCCGACCGGCAATATTCACTCGCCGAGGCCAAGGCCTGTGTGACCGGCGTGCATTATGGCATCGAGATCGCCAGTTCGCCGCTCGGCGCGATTAACGACCTCGGTCCGGCCGTGACGGTCTCGGATTTCGGTAACAACCACGGTTTGATCGTCGGCCCCGTGATCGAAAATTGGCAGGACGTCGATTTCGATGCCTGGCCTATCGAAGTCGAGATCGACGGGAGCACGGCCGGGACCGGCACTGCCGCGGACTTTCCCGATGGCAGCCTGGGCTCGGTAAGGTTCCTGCTCGAGCTGCTGGCCCGGCGCGGGATTGCGGTGCCCCAGGGAACGCTGGTTTCAACGGGCGCGATAACCGGGGTCCATGCGATTGCTGCCGGGCAAAGTTCCGTGGTCCGCTTTGCCGACCGGCAATCACTGTCGTGCAGGATTTCAAAGGCTGAACCGACCTCCAAATAAAGAGGCGGACGGCATTGGGGAGTAAGAGATGATGGCCGCAGAGACGACCGAGCCAGCGTCGGGTCCCGCCCGAACAGGCCGCTATCGCTGGGTCATCGTCGCGCTGCTGTTTGCGGCGACGGCGATCAATTATATCGATCGGCAGATGATCGGCGTGCTGAAGCCGACCTTGTCGGCCGACCTTGGTTGGTCGGAGACCGATTTTGCCAATGTGATCTTCTTCTTCCAGATGGCGTACGCGATCGGCTACATCGGCTTCGGGCGCGTCGTTGATATCATCGGCGAGCGGCTTGGCTATGCCGTGGCGTTCACGATCTGGACGATCGCACACATGGCGCACGGCGGCGTTTACAGCGTCGCCCAGTTCGCCATGGCGCGTTTCGGGCTCGGCATCGGCGAGGCCGGCAATTTTCCGGCCGGCATCAAGGCAGTGACCGAGTGGTTCCCGGCCAAGGAGCGCGCCACGGCGATCGGCATTTTCAACGCCGGCGCCAATGTGGGGGCGATCATCACGCCGTTGCTCGTGCCGGCCCTGACCATCGCCTATGGATGGCGATCGACCTTTGTCATCACCGGCGGCTTCAGCGTCGTATGGCTGGTCGCCTGGCTGATGATCTATCGCCGCCCCGCGTACAAGCCGCAGGTTACCCCCGAGGAACTGGCTTACATCACGCAGGATCCCGCCGATCCGGTGACGCCGGTGCCATGGCGCAAGCTGCTGACGGTGCGCGAAACATGGGCCTATGCGCTCGGCAAGTTCTTCATCGACCCGATCTGGTGGTTCTTCCTGTTCTGGCTGCCGGGTTTCCTCGGCAAGCGTTACGATCTTGATCTGGTCAGTTTCGGGCCGCCGCTGGTGGTCATCTACCTGATGTCGGATGTCGGTAGCGTAGCGGGTGGCTGGGCCTCGTCGCGGATGATCAAGTCCGGGCGGACGGTGAATTATGCGCGCAAGATGACGATGCTGGTCTGTGCCATCGCGGTGACCCCGGTGTTCGTGTCGCAGTCGATCGACAGCCTGTGGTTGAATGTCTTCGTCATTGGGCTGGCGACCGCGGCACACCAGGCGTTCTCGGCGAACCTTTATACGCTGCCGTCGGACCTGTTCCCGCGCAGTGCAGTTGGGTCGGTGATCGGTATCGGCGGCACCGTTGGTGCGATCGGCGGGATGATGATGGCGAAATATGCCGGCTTCGTGCTCGACAGCATCGGCAGCTACACGCCGCTTTTCGCCGTCGCGGGGTCGGCATATTTCCTCGCACTGGGGGCCGTGCACCTGCTCAGCCCGCGCTTGGCAAGGGCCGAGCTTTCGAACAGCTAACGGAGCAAACCGGCGCGGGTGGCGGCGACGCTCTCGCGCGCGGCGTTGGTCAGCATCACCAGGTCGGGGGTGATCGAGACGATGTCGCAGCCGGCGGCGACCATGCGATGGGCATAGGCTGGTGACGAGCAGTAGATGCCGACATGTTTTCCGGCGGCCTTGCAGCGCGCGATTATGTTGTCGATCGCGGCGAGCAAGATCGGATCGGTGTTGTCGGGGCGCGGCGACCGGCCGAGAGCGAGCGCCAGGTCGGACGGACCGATGAAGATGCCGTCGTAGCCCTGAACCGCGAGAATGGCCTCGAGATTGTCGAGGCCGTCGCGGGTTTCGATCATCGCGAGAGAGACGATGCTGTCGGATGCGGCCGCCAGATAGTCGGGGCCGAAGCGCATTTGCGGGCGACGGGGCCCGAAAGACCGAAGGCCGCGCGGGGGATAGTGGAGGGCGTCGGCGAAGGTCTGGGCATCGGCTGCGGTGTTGATCATCGGCGCGATGATGCCATAGGCGCCGAAATCGAGCAGGCGCATGATGTCGGCTGGGTTGTTGGCAGCGACACGCGCCAGCGGCTCGGCGCCGCCGTGTTCGATTGCCAGCAATAGGGGGGCGACGTTGGCCATTTCGGCGGCGCCGTGCTGGAGATCGACGAGCAGGCCGTCGTAGCCGCAGCCGGCAAGGGCTTCCGCGGCAAGGATCGAGGGGATGTTGATCCATCCGATGATCGCGGGTTTGCCGGCATTCCAGAGAGCGCGGATCTTGTTCATGGCTTACACCTTGTTGGCGAGCTTGTGTGCCGGGTGCGAGGGGCCGTGTCGACATGATCGTGGGCGTCTCTCTAGCCCGTTCATCCTGCGAGGCTTCATTGCTGGGTAAATTGGGCTAGGTACTACTGTTCGCTTGACGAAATGGCCCTGAAGCTGGGGGAATTTGCACGAGGCTGGTGGGCCGCTGAGGGTAAGCGCGGCCTGGGGACGTTGCATTGGCGTCGATCCAAGCGGTGGGGTTGTCTCCAGCCATTTACAAGGTAATTATTCGTCACACTGATCAGGTGTCATCGGGGATTGGGCGCCATGTTTCCGAGTACGCCTACGGTGAAGGCCGCCTTGCCTGGTTTGACGGGTGCCGCGAGGTAGCACCGGTGCAAGCACTGGTGTTTGCACTGATGTTAGCGACGGTGCGATGGGT
>NZ_BMJM01000012.1:7500-77348 GCF_014643455.1 Sandarakinorhabdus glacialis | reverse complement strand
CCCATCGCACCGTCGCTAACATCAGTGCAAACACCAGTGCTTGCACCGGTGCTACCTCGCGGCACCCGTCAAACCAGGCAAGGCGGCCTTCACCGTAGGCGTACGTTCAAACGTCCCGAGCGCCGAAGTGCTTGCCGGGACGGCGGAGGGGCGACTTGGTAGGACCGAGGAAGGTCGCACGCCGAACTCCGCCAGAACTGGTTGGTGCCAGCCGCCGACGATAACGTCCAATATATCGGAAAGTCGCAGCGGCGAGGCGCTGTGCTGCAAATGACGGGCGGCTAGGCGTTCTTCGACAGCGCGCAAAACTGCACGAGCATCTGCGCGCACGGCCCGTCGCCGAGTTGGCCGGAGCGATGTCCGTGATTTCCGTTGATCTGTCGAGTGCCCAGGTCTTCGCCCCAATGGCTCTCGCCCGGCCCCATTTCGATCCGCAGGCCGTCCTGCGTTTCGATGAACCAGCGGCCCGACAGCGTGACCACCCACTGCCTCAGCGGGCTTTCGTGCCATTCGCCGACCCAGCCGACGGGAAGAATCGCGAATTGGACGACTTCGACTTTGCCCGGGGCCGGAAGCATCCACATGGCCGCCGCCTTGCCGCCAACGCTCTGTTCGACAAAGCCGCCCAGTAGCGACGCGGCGACACTGCTGAGACCGTCGTCCCTAGTGAACAGCCGCCAATACGGCATCGTCGCAACATCGAACTCGATGGTGGCGATCGGACTTAAGGTCGAAAGCAATTTGGGCATGATGCACCTCTCAGCTTGATTCCGGCTGCGATCGACATCGAATACCATGCCCGGTGGTCGGGACCGAAGAAATCGTTACGTCGCTTCAGTCGCTCATCCGGTCCTTGCGGAATCGATTCAATTTTCGTCGCGACCAGTTCAAACGGAATGGCTGCTTTGGGCTGCGCAAGCAAGACGCTCCTTACAATACGAAGCGCTTAAGACGGCACTACGCAAGGCTTTCGTAAATGTTATTTCCCTCCGCAGACCTGCGATGGCCCAAGCAGCGTAACACGCGGATCGCAAATCGCGTCATGCACGGTGCCGTCGTCTCCGAGCGTTTCGCGATCGCTCTTTTGAATTTCTTTGCTGCCGCGTCCCGCTTCGCTATCGGGTCCTGAACAACGCCCGCAAACCCACGACGGTGATCGCGCCGATAAACCCTCGAAGGGCGACACCGCCGGTCACGCAGCCGACTCCGCTCGGTCTTTCTTTAAGCGATGCCATGTTGATGAAGTAGCGGAAGCGCACTTCGCCCTCCGCGACCTGCTTATAGGAGTCGTTCACTTGCTGGATTGGGATCAGCTCGATCTCGGGCGCGATGCTTTGCGCCGTGCAGAAATCGAGGACTTCCTGCGTCTCGCGGATCGAGCCGATTAGCGAGCCCGCGATGCTGCGCCAGTGGATTGCGACCTGCTGGTTGTCGATCGGCGCAATTGGTTCGAGCGCGCCGACGATGACCAGGGTCGCGTCACGCTTAAGCAGGACGATGTACGGGCTCGCCGAACCGCACGAGCAGTTCGCCGGGCACGGGGGCACAGTCGGCATCGCGACGCTGTAGCGATCCTTCGCGCGCCAGAAGATCACGCTCAAAAAAGGTCCGGGCATGCAGCGGAGCAGGATCCTCCGACGTAATGAGCCGCCAGGAGCCATGATTCGAGGGTCAGCTCGATCTGAATCCGCACACTCTCGTATTCATCGATGCGACCGGGGCGAGCACCAAGATGGCGCGGCTCCACTGACGCGCGCCGCGCGGACAGCGTCTCCGGGCGAGTATCCCGCATGGCTATTGGAAGACGACGACGTTCACAGGTGCTCCGACTGACCGGCATGACCGCACCGATGGTCCTCGACGGCCCGATGACGGGCGTCAGCCGGTCGGACTCAGTGAATAGACGTTGCTGCGTGCCACCCGTCTGCCGATCAATTGGACACATAAGCGCCAGCTGCTCGGGGCGGCAGATAGGTCGAGGCCCGTTCCACATCGTTGGCGCATCGCAACTGCAGACTGGATTTTGGGGCTCGGAGGACATGGGCCTGCTTCGCGTCAGCGTTGCGGCAAATCGCTGTCTCTGGATGCGGCAGCGATGTCGCGGTGCGGCAAAGCCGCGGACATTGTGCAGCTAAAGCGGCCCCCACCGAAGATCAGACACTTGCTGCTCGGGAGCGCGACTGCGTGGTGCCCCTGGCCGGACTCGAACCAGCACGGATTTCTCCACTCGATTTTGAGTCGAGCGCGTCTACCATTTCACCACAGGGGCACTGCCGGGGCGGTTAGCGCATCGCGCCCGCCAGTTCAACATGTACGACAAAACTGGACTTATTGCCCTATTCGCCGCAAGGCAGCACGATGCGACCTCCCCGAAAGACTGGCGGCCCTTCCGGGGGTGATCGCCGCCCGCCCTCCAATGGACCCGGCGACCGCCGCCCGCCCTCCAGTTTCGGCGAGCGCCGGCCGCCTGCGCCCGGAGGCGAACGCCGACCACCGGCAAGTGCAGGCGAACGCCGACCACCTTCTGGCGCAGGCGAACGCCGACTACCGGCAAGTGCAGGTGAGCGTCGTCCGCCGGTAGGCCGCCCGCCCCGCCCCACCGGCGACGCGCCGCGACCACAGCGCGCGCGGCCGCGCGCCGAGGACGAGACCATCACCACCTCGCGCCGCGAAGCCGAGCGCCAGGATTCGCAGACGCACCGCAACCAGGGCGAAGGCTTTCGGCCGCAGGGCTTCCGCGTCCGCAGCGAAGGCCCCGGTGGCCATGCCGACGCCGCCCGCGACGGCGAGCGTCGCCGCCACATCCCCGGTGGCCGCCTGCCCCGCATTCCCGGCAGCGCGCCGCGCGAACTCGCCCGCCCGCCGCGCGCCGGCCGCCCGCCGGCCCGCGCCAATCCGGCCGCGTTCAGCGACCTGCCCGCACCGGCGCTGACCGGCCGCCGTGGCCGCGGTGACGCCCGCGTCGCCGAGCGCCAGGCCGCTCGCGCCAATCCCAACGTGCCGATCGAACCCCAGCGCATCGCCAAGCTGCTCGCCCGTGCCGGCATCGGCTCGCGCCGCGACATCGAGCGGATGATCACCCAAGGCAAGGTCGCGCTCAACGGCGAAGTGCTGACGACCCCGGCGTTCGTCGTCGCCAGCCTCGACGGCATCACCGTCGAAGGCCAGACCGTCGCCGCGCTCGAACCATCGCGGCTGTTCCGCTTCCACAAGCCCGCCGGCTTCCTGACCACGGCGCGCGATCCCGGCGGCCGCCCGACGATCATGGACATCCTGCCCCCCGGCCTGCCGCGCGTCGTGCCGGTCGGACGGCTCGACATGAACACCGAGGGGCTGCTGCTGCTGACCACCGACGGCGCCCTCAAACGCGCTCTCGAGCTGCCGACCAGCGGCGTACCGCGCCGGTACCGCGTTCGCGCCTATGGCGAAATCGCCCAGCCGGCGATCGAAAGCCTGATCGAAGGCGTGACCATCGACGGCATGCACTATGGCCCGATCGACGCCGAGATCGAGCGCCGCACTGGCCGCAACCTCTGGCTGACGATGACGCTGACCGAGGGCAAGAATCGCGAAATCCGTCGCGTTCTCGAACATCTCGGCCTGCAGGTCTCGCGTCTCATCCGCGTCGCCTATGGCGCGATCGAGCTCGGCGACCTCGAGCCGCGCGATGCCGACGAGATTCCCGACGGTGTCGTCGCGGCCCTGCGCAAGTCGCTGTCGCAGCGCTGAGATGCGGATCATTTCGGGGCAATGGCGCGGCCGCGCACTGATCGCGCCGCCAGGTGACGCGACGCGGCCGACCGCCGACAGGGTCCGCGAGGCGCTGTTCTCGATGCTCGCCAGCCGCGTCGGCAGCTTCGAGGGCCTGCGCGTCCTCGACGGCTTTGCCGGCACCGGCGCGCTCGGCATCGAGGCGCTGTCCCGCGGCGCCGCGCACGCTACCTTCGTCGAAAAGGACGCCGAGGCGGTCAAGGCGCTGCGCACCAACGTCGCGGCGACCAAAAGCGATGCCACCATCATCCCAGCACCGATGGAAACGCTCGGCAACGGCGTGCCGTGCGACCTGATCCTGCTCGATCCGCCCTATGGCTCCGGCCTCGGCGAAGTCGCACTGGCCCGCCTCGCCGAGCGCGGCTGGATCGCCCCGCATGCGCTGATCTCGGTCGAAACCGGCCGCAAGGAAGTGCTCACCAGCGATTTTGAAGTGCTGGCGGTTCGCGATCACGGCAAGGCGCGGCTGCACCTGTTGCGCGCGCCGGGGCCGAGCGCTGGCCCGGACGCTTAGGCCGTCCGCTCGCGGACCATCGGATACGTCCCCAGCACCCGCACCCATTTGGTATGGAATGCCAGCTCCTCGAGCGCGCGTTCGACCCCGGCATCGGACGGCGCACCGACGATCTCGGCATAGAATTCCGCCGCGGCAAACGAGCCGTCGCGCAGGTAGCTTTCGAGCTTGGTGATATTGATGCCGTTCGTCGCGAACCCGCCGAGCGCCTTGAACAGCGCTGCCGGCACGTTGCGGACCTCGAAATTCAGGCTGGTCATCGTCGGCGTGCCGGGTACGACGGCGCGCGGTTCCTGCGCCAGCACGACGAAACGCGTCGTGTTGTGATCGGCATCCTCGACCCCCTCGGCAAACACCTTCAGGCCATAGATCTCGCTCGCTAGCCGCGACGCGATCGCTCCCTGCGCGGCATCCCCGTCGCCGGCGACCTGTGCGGCGGCGGCGGCGGTATCGAAAAACCCGACCGCCTCGATGCCCCAGCTGCGCAGCCGCAGCCGGCATTGGCCGAGCGCCTGCGGATGGCTGATCACCGTTTTCAACTCGGCCTGCGTCCCCGTCCCGAGCAAGCAGTGATGCACGCGGACGAAATGCTCGCCGACGACGTGCAGTCCCGATTCGGGCAGCAGGAAGTGAATGTCGGCGACGCGGCCATGAAGCGAATTCTCGATCGGGATCACCGCCTGCCCGGCGCGGCCCGACTGCACCGCCTCGATGGCATCCTCGAACGACGCGCATGGCAATGCGGTCGCGTTGGGGAACAGTTCGCGCACGGCCTGGTGCGAGTAGGCGCCGGGCGCGCCCTGGAAGGCCACGGCGGCGGCCGGATCGGTCGCGGCACGGGCCGCCATGTCGCGCACCAGCGCATCGGCAAGGGGAGGATAGCTACTCATCGCGCAGCCGTTAGGCGAGGTCGCGGCCCGGTGCAAACGCCGCAGTGCACCACAACGTCACGCAAAGTCTTGCCGATGCGCGTCCCCCTGCTATAGCAGCCCCCAATCGGCAGGGTTGAGGCGCTTCGGGAGCGACGACGTGGACAGTTTCGAATTCAATAAATTTGCCGGTTGGGCGCTTGCGGCGCTGTCGTCATTGCTCGCCATCTCGATCGTCGTCGGTGAAGTCTTTACACCGCATCTGCCTGAGAAAGCCGGCTATGTCGTCGCCGGCGTGGTCGAGGAAGGCCCCGTCGTCGCTGCCGGTGAAGTCGAAAAGCCGATTGCCTTCTACCTCGCCAGCGCCACCGCCGAACAGGGCGCCGCCGTGTTCAAGAAGTGCGCTGCCTGCCACAATGCCGAAAAGGGCGGCCCCAGCGGGATCGGGCCTAACCTCTATGGCGTCGTTGGCGGCCCCCATGCTCATGCGCCCGGCTTTTCCTATTCCGAAGTGCTCAGCGGCATGAAGGCCAAGCCCTGGACCTTCGATGATCTCAGCGCCTGGCTGAAGAGCCCCAAGGCCTATGCGCCCGGCAACAAGATGGCGTTTGCCGGCATCTCCAAGCCGCAAGACCGCGCCGCGGTCATCCTGTACCTCAATTCGAAGGCCGATGCGCCCAAGCCGCTTCCGCCGGTACCGGCCGAAGCGCCAGTGGTTGCCGCCGCCGCGCCGGCCGCTGGTGCGCCTGCCGCAGCGCCAGCGCCTGCAACGACTGCGCCTGCAGCAGCGGCACCAACCCCCGTCGCCTGAAGCTCCGCGCGGCGGAACATTCGGAGGCTGGGGGGAGTTATAGGCCCGAATCGCTCGGCGGAAAACGATCGATCGCGCTGCCAAAAGGCCCTGAAATGTCCATCCAGAAGATGATCGCCGCCCACCCCGACGTGGCCGGCAACGTCAACGAACCGCTCGCCAGCGCCGTGCGCCACGCGATGTTCTGCGCGGCGCTGTGCAATTCCTGCGCGGACGCCTGCTCGGCCGAGACCATGGACATGCGGCAGTGCATCCGCAGTTGCCTCGACTGCGCCGACATCTGCGCCGCGACCGCCAGCGTCGGCACGCGCCGCACCGGCAGCAACATCGAAGTCATGCGGTCGATGTTCGAAACCTGCATCCGCACCTGCAATTTGTGCGCCGATGAATGCAGCCAGCACGACAACGACCATTGCCGCCTGTGCACGATGATGTGCCGCGAATGCGCCCACGACTGCCAGGCCGCGCTGCCGACCATCCACTAAGGCCGAACTGTCATGCCGGGCTCGACCCGGGATGACAAAACTGGCGGTTACCGCCCCGTTTGCCCGCGTTGCATCAACCGCGCATCGGCGAGCACCAGCGCCACCATCGCCTCCATCACCGGCGCGGCGCGGACTCCGACGCACGGGTCGTGGCGGCCCTTGGTGACGATCTCGGTCGCCTCGCCGTCGCGGGTGATCGTCTCGACCGGCGTCAGGATCGACGAGGTCGGCTTCAACGCCATGCGCACCACGATCGGCTGGCCGGTGGAGATGCCGCCCGCCGTGCCGCCGCTGTGGTTGGCGAGGAATTGCGGGCCATCGGTGCCGGGCCGCATGCAGTCGGCATTGTCCTCGCCGCGTAACCGTGCGGCGCCGAAACCGTCGCCGATCTCGACGCCCTTGACGGCATTAATGCCCATGCACGCGCTAGCCAGCTGGCTGTCGAGCTTCATATACAGCGGCGCACCCCAGCCGACTGGAACCCCGGTCGCGGTGCATTCGACGATCGCGCCCAATGACGACCCGGCCTTGCGCGCGGCATCGAGGGCGATTTCCCATTGCGCCGCGGTCTCGGCGTCGGGGCAGAAGAACGGGTTGCGATCGATCTCGGCATCGTCGAAGCGCGAGCGCTCGATGGCGATGCCGCCCAGTTCCACAAGACAGGCGCGAATGCGGACTCCGGGAATGACCAGCCGCGCCACCGCACCGGCGGCAACACGGCTGGCGGTCTCGCGTGCCGATGACCGCCCGCCACCACGCGGGTCGCGGTGGCCGTATTTGACGTCATAGGCGTAGTCGGCATGACCGGGACGATAGGCCTTGCCGACCTCGGAATAATCCTTCGATCGCTGGTCGACATTCTCGATCATGAGGCTGATCGGCGTGCCGGTGGTCAGCCCCTCATGCACCCCCGACAGGATGCGAACCTGATCGGGCTCCTGCCGCTGCGTGGTAAACCGCGAGGTACCCGGTCGGCGTTTGTCGAGCCAGGGCTGGATATCGGTTTCGGACAGGCCAAGCCCCGGAGGGCAACCATCGACGACCGCGCCGATCGCGGGCCCATGCGATTCGCCCCAGGTCGTGAAGCGGAGAAGGTGGCCGAAGCTGTTGTGACTCATCTAGATCAAGCGACCGCGATATCCGGCGCGTCCTCGGCCTTCATGCCGATGACGTTGTAGCCGGCATCGACGTGGTGAATCTCGCCCGTCACGCCCGAGGCGAGGTCGCTGAGCAGATAGGCCCCGGCCCCGCCGACATCCTCGATCGTCACGTTGCGGCGCAGCGGCGAATTATATTCGTTCCACTTCAGGATATAGCGGAAGTCGCCGATCCCGCTCGCGGCCAGCGTCTTGATCGGACCAGCCGAAATCGCGTTCACCCGGACGTTCTGCGGCCCCAGGTCCATCGCCAAATACTTCACCGACGTCTCCAGCGCCGACTTCGCCACACCCATGACGTTGTAGTGCGGAATGACCTTTTCGGCACCGTAATAGCTGAGCGTCAGCAACGAACCACCATTCGGCATCAGCTTGATCGCCCGCTGTGCGACTGCGGTGAAGCTGTACACGCTGACGTTCATGGTCAGCAGGAAATTCTCCAGGCTGGTGTCGACATACATGCCGCGCAGCTCGTTCTTGTCCGAGAACCCGATGGCGTGGACGAGGAAATCGATCGTCCCCCATTCGGTCTTCAGCGCCTCGAACATCGCGTCCATGCTCGCCATGTCGGTGACGTCGCACTCGTACAGCCGCGCCACGCCGAGCGATTCCGCCAGTGGCCGCACCCGCTTCTCGAGCGCTTCTCCCTGGAACGAAAAGGCGATCTCGCCGCCCTGGTCGGCGACGGCCTTGGCGATCCCCCACGCCAGGCTGCGATCATTGGCGACGCCCATGATCAGGCCGCGCTTGCCACTCATTATTCCGGCCATGGTGTTCCCGTCATCTTATTCTCGTTTGAATCGGCTTTTAGGCGCCTTTGCTGCGCCTTGGCGAGAGCTGCATTCAGATGGGCACCGGCAACCAGCCCCAGCCCGATGATATAGAAGAACAGCAGCGCCACGATGACCCCCGCCAGCGAGCCGTAGATCAGGTTGTATTCGCCGACCAGCCCCAGCGCCCAGGGCATTCCCAGCGTTGTCCCGACCCACACACCGGTCGTCACCAGCGCCCCCGGCCAGATCCTGAAGCCCGTCATGCGAAACCGCTTCGGCGTCAGCACATAGAATATCGAATACAGCGCCATGAACAGCGCCAGTCCCGGCAGCAGCCGCTTGAAGCCGAGCTCGTTCATGAACGCCTCGGTGCGCGGCATCACCTCGCTGACCACGGTATCGACGCCGGTCAGCAGCACCTGGGCGGTAAACGCCAGCAGCATCATGAACACCGCGCCGAAAACGAACGCCGCCGACACTGCGCGGTACCGCCACATCGAAACCACCGCTTCGGTGCCATAGGCCTTGCGGATCAGGTATCGGATGGTCTCGATGAAGGTCGTCACCGTCCATAGCGTAACGAGGATGCCGAGCGTCAGCGCGCCGCCGGCGCCTGTTGTGCCGGTCACGTCGGCGATCGGCCGCGCCACCAGTCCGGCGACATCGGGCGGCAACAGCTTGAGAAAGCCCGCGACCGCGCTCTGGCCTTCCCGGGTCCGGCCGACGGTGCCGGCGACGGTGGCGAGCACGATGAAGAACGGGAACATCGTTAGCAGCGACAGATAGGCGAGATTGCCGGCATGGATGAAGCCATCGCCCCAGATGCCGACGATCATGTCGCGCAGCACGGCCCAGGCGCGGTGGTGGCGCCGCATCAGCCGTTGCACGATCGAGCGCAGTTCAACCACCGGATGCTAACGCCCGCGCCGATTGGTCGGACCGATCACACGCCCAACTCGCGCCGTACCTCGCGGGCATCGCTCCAGCCTTCGACAAAGCTTTTCAGCGCCGCATCGTCTGCCGGCAAATCGACGATGAGCGTCACCAGCTGGTCGCCGCGGCTGCCATCGGCACGCGAAAATCCGCGGCCCTTCAGCCGGAACACCTTGCCCGACGTGGTGCCCGCCGGCACCGTCAGGCTGACGGCACCCTCGACCGTCGGCATCCGCACCTTGGCGCCCTGCACCGCCTCGTTCAGCGTCACCGGCACATCGAGCCGCACATCGTCGCCGTCGCGGGTGAAGAATTTGTGCCGCCCGACCTCGAGCGTCACCAGCGCATCGCCCGGCCCCGCCGGACCTGGCTCCCCCTGCCCGGCCATGCGCACCTGCCGGCCCGATTCGATGCCCGCCGGCAGCTTCAGATCGAGAGTTTTGCCCGATCGCAGCGTCACCCGCTGCGGCTTCAACGCCGCGGCATCCTCGAAGGGCACCATCAGGCGATAGGCAACGTCGCTGCCCTTTTGCGGCGGCGGCGTGCGAAAGCCGCTGCCCTGGCCGCTGCCGCCGAACGGACTGCGGCCGCCAAATAGTTCGGAGAACAGGTCGTCGGCGCCGCCGCCACCGCTGCCGAAATCGTAATTGGTCGCGCCCGGCCGGCCGCCGCGCGAAAACGGGTCGGCCCCCCCGCTGCGAAAGCCGCCGCCGCCACCGCCCTGGAACGGCGACGTCGGGTTGCCGTCGGGGCCGATCTCGCCGCGGTCGAAGCGCGCTTTCTTGTCGGTGTCGGACAACAGCTCATAGGCGCTGTTGGCCTCTTTGAAGAGCTCAAGCGCCTTGGCGTTGTCGGCGTTGCGATCCGGGTGGTTTTCCTTCGCCAGCTTGCGATAGGCCTTCTTGATCTCGGGCTGGCTGGCACCGCGCCCGATACCCAGCACCTGATAAGGGTCGCGCATCATATTCCTTGCATGTCACACGCCGTTGCAGATGAGCAACAGCTTACCGCTTGGCAAGGGGCAACATAGCGACAACATCGGCGCTCCGCCAACCTGCCGTAATGTGCCCCCCGAACACACCGCGCTTCTCAAGCCTGCGCTGGCGCGTTAGACCCACCTGCAAAGGGGATTTGACCATGGACCTCGACGACCAGCGCGAGAGCAGCAACATCGAAGACGCGCGCGGCAGTCGCGGCGGTCTGGGAGGCGGCGGCTTTCGCTTTCCCGGTGGCGGCGGCGGCGGTCTCGGTTTCGGCGGCGGCAAGATGGGGTGCGGCGGCATCGCCATCGTCATCGTGCTGGCGCTGGTGTTCGGGGTCAATCCGATGACATTGCTTGGGGGCGGCGGCGGCGGTCAGGCGCCCGAGCCCGTCCAGCAGCAGCAGATCGGCCAACCCGCCCCGGCAACCAGCGATATGGATCGGTTCGTCTCGCGCGTGCTCGCCACCACCGAGGACACCTGGACCCGGCAGTTCCAGACCGAAGTCGGCCAACCCTATCGCGCGCCCAAGCTGGTGCTGTTCAGCGGCGGCGTGCGCTCGGGCTGCGGCGCCGCCGAATCGGCGATGGGGCCGTTTTATTGCCCGGCCGATCAGAAGGTCTATCTCGACCAGAGCTTCTTCGACGACCTGTCCCGGCGCTTCGGCGCGCCCGGCGATTTCGCCGCGGCCTATGTGATCGCGCACGAAGTCGGCCATCACATCCAGACCTTGCTCGGCGTCTCGGACCAGGTCCAGCAGGCCCAATCGCGCGCCTCGAAAACCCAGGGCAATGCACTCCAGGTCCGCATGGAACTCCAGGCGGATTGCCTCGCCGGCGTCTGGGCCAAGGCCAATTCGGCATTGCTCGAACCCGGCGACGTCGAGGAAGCCATGCGCGCTGCCTCGGCCATCGGCGACGACACGCTGCAACGCGCCGGGCAAGGCGTCGTTATCCCCGAAAGCTTCACCCATGGCAGCAGCGAGCAACGGACCCGCTGGTTCATGCAGGGCATGACCCAGGGCACGATCGCCAGCTGCGACACCTTTGCGGCGCGGACGATCTGAGTAGAAGGGCTGTCATCCCGGGCTTGACCCGGGACCCAGTTACTTCTTCGCGCCGCCTAGTGATTTACGATCGTCAACTTGCCGAGTGACCCCGCGTCGGCTGGTGCCATCGCCAGCGTGAAGTCGTCGCCGTCCTCGGTCTTGCCGCTCAGCGTCTCGCCGCTTCGCTTCGCAGTCACCTTTTTCTCGGCGAATTGCTGCTGGTACCAATCGGCAACGACCGCGGCATCGGCGGCAGAGGCAAAGCTGATCGTCACCGTCGCCCGGCCCGGCCCTTCGCCGATATGGGCGTTGACCCCGCGCACCGCAGCGCCCGGATAAAGCCCGACGCCATCGATATCGACTTCGGTATCGCCGACGATATTCTCGGGTATCTTGATATTGGCCTCGATGCCTCCCGGCATCTTGACCGCGATGGCGCCGGTCCCGCTGTCGCCCTGGATGTCGACCAATGCTCCGGATTGGCCGGTTTCTGCCTTGGCGGTTTCCGTCTTCTCGTCCTTGCTGCACGCGGAAAACAGCAAGACACCCGAAAGCGCGGCAACGACCAGGACAGGCAAATATCGCATCTTCGGGCTCCCGGCTGTATTGCAAAAATAATACAGGCTTGTCCCGTTGCGGTCAATGTGCCGCCGTCACGGCCTATTTTTTGGCAGCAAATGCAGCGCCGCGACAATGACCGCGCCCACCAGCAGCCCGAAAAGCCCCGATCCGAGCGCGCCGATAAGCCATTCGACAACGCTGCCGATTCCTCCGCTCGCAGCCCCCGCAAATGCCGCGAAGCGGTGAATGCTATGCCCGGGTTCACCAAGGCCATAGCCCTCCATGCCGTGGATGATGATGCCGCCGCCGACCCACAGCATCGCCGCCGTGCCGACATAGGCCAGCGTCTTGAGGAACGGCGGCATCGACTTGACGAGGCCGCGTCCGATCGCCTGCAACGGCGCCGAGCGCGTCTGCGTCAACGCCACCCCGGCATCGTCGGCCTTCACGATCAGCGCGACAAAGCCATAGACCAGCGCGGTAATGCCCAGCCCAACCACCGCCAGCACCGCCGCCTGTTCGGCGATCGGCGCGTCGGCGACATCGGCGAGAGTGATCGCCATGATTTCGCCCGACAGGATCAGGTCCGTGCGGATGGCGCCCGACACCATCCGCCGTTCCATCACTTCGGCGTCCTCATCCGTCACATCGTCCTCGACGACGGCGTGCGGCCGAAAAATCTCGTAGATCTTCTCGGCGCCTTCGAAACACAGGTACGACCCGCCCGCCATCAAGAGCGGCGTGATCGCCCAAGGCGCAAAATAGCTCAGCGCGATGGCGCCCGGCAACAGGAACATCAGCTTGTTCTTGACCGACCCCAGCGCGATCTTGCCAACGATCGGCAGCTCGCGCGCCGCGGCAAAGCCGTGGACATAGCGCGGCGTCACCGCAGCATCGTCGATGACCACCCCCGCCGCCTTGGCGCTCGCCTTGGCCGCCGCCGCCGCCGTGTCGTCGAGCGACGCCGCCGCAATCTTGGCGATGGCCGCGATATCGTCGAGCAGCGCGAAAAACCCAGTCGCCACAAAGCCTCCAGAAAAATCCCCCGCATCGATAGCGTCCACCCCCGCAAACGTAAACGCGGACTTCGAAACACCAGCATTGGCCGCATTGCCGACCGCCCGCGCGACTGCTAAAGCACTGACAGGCAAAAACGCGGGGGCGCGTCGTTGGATATTCTGCAAAGCATCCTGGTCGTCGCGGTCATATTCGTCCCGCTCGAGCTGTTACTGCCGCAGCGCCCCGCACAACGCATCTTCCGCCGCCACTGGTTCAACGATCTCATCTACCTGTTCGGCAACGGCTTCGTGGTCCGCATCGGCGTCCTGTTGGCATTTGCCTTCCCCCTGGGCGATGTCGAAACCGCCATGCCGGGCTCGGCGCGCGGCTTCGTCCAGTCGCAGCCAATCTGGCTCCAGGTCGTCGCCGCGCTCATGGTTGCCGAAATCGGCTTTTACGCGGCGCACCGCCTGTTTCACGCCGTGCCGTATCTGTGGCGCTTCCACGCCATCCATCACAGCATCGAGGATCTCGACTGGCTCGCCGCCCACCGCGTCCACCCCATCGATCAGGTCTTCAGCTCGCTGGCAACGGTCGTGCCTCTGCTTGTCGTCGGCTTTTCGCCCGAGGCGATGGCCATCTATGGCCTGCTCTACCTGCTGCAATCGCACCTCGTCCACGCCAACGTCCGGCTCGATTTCGGGCCACTTCGCTGGGTCTTCGCCTCGCCGCGCTTCCATCACTGGCACCACGCCAACCAGCCCGAGGCGCATGGCCATAATTTCTCGGCGCAGCTGGTGTTCATGGACCAGATCTTCGGCACGCTCCGCATTCCCGATGCCATGCCCGATCGCTACGGCACCGACGAAGCCATCCCGCAGGTCTATCCGCTGCAGCTCGCCTGGCCGTTCCTGCGGCAACAGCCCGCGCCGTTCCTGCGGCAACAGCCCGCGCGCCCGCCCCAGCCCCTCACAGGATCGACGCCCTCATGATGTCCCAGCGCACCGAAGACCTGCTCGGCAAGGGCTTGTTGGTCTTCACCTTCACGCTGCTGGCCTATCAGCAGGCACTGTCGTTCGCCCGTACCATCCTCGCTGCCGACCGCCCGGATTTCTGGTGGCTCGACATATTATCGCGCACCCTCACCCTGTTGTTCGTCGCCATCGTCGTCGTCATGACCATCCGCCGCCTGCCGGCCCGCGCCACCGCCGCCGGGCTCGAACCGCGCATCACCGCCATCGCCGGCACCTTCACCCTGATGCTGCTCGCCTTCCTCCCCCATGGCGACGCCGGCGTTGCCGCGCAGTTCGTCGCCACCGTCCTCATCGCTATCGGCACCGCGCTGTCGATCCATTGCCTGCGCTATCTCGGCCGCTCGTTTTCGGTCATGGCCACCGCCCGCGAGCTCGTTACCGGAGGACCCTATGCCCGCGTCCGCCACCCGCTCTATGTCGCCGAGGCCATCACCACCATCGGCATCGTCATCCTGCACTGGTCGATCGGCGCCGTCGCGCTCGGCCTCATCCAGGCGCTGCTCCAGTTCCGCCGCATGCAGAACGAGGAAGCCGTCCTCCGCGCCGCTTTCCCGGAATACGCGAGCTACGCCGCCCGCGTGCCGATGATCATTCCAAGACTGGCGATCTAGCCCCCATCAGGCAAAGACGAAGTCCGCTGCCGAGAAATTCGCGGCGCTCAACACGCTCCCCGGGTCGCCGACCAGCACCGAGAAGTGCACCCCCGTCGATGTCACCACATCGAGCGAAATCTCGCCTCCCGCCGCGTCCCTGGCGAACACCGTGCCAAGCCCGCCGCCATCCTGGTAGGCCCGCACGCCCAGTTTCTCGAGCACCAGCCGGTCTGCGCCATCGGCAAAATCCTCGACCCGGTCCGTCCCCGACAGCGCGCCGGCGCCCTTGAACACGAACCAGTCCGCCCCGGCCCCGCCCCACAACCGGTCGTCGCCCAGTTCGCCGAACAATTTGTCGTTGCCGGCATCGCCGCGGATCAGGTCATTGCCCGCGCCGCCAAACAGGCTGTCATTGTCGTTGCCGCCGTAGAGCCGGTCGTCGCCGTCCTCGCCGCTGATCAGGTCCACACCCGCATCGCCATAGACAAGGTCGGCGCCCGATCCTGCCTGGATATTGTCCGCCCCGGCGCCGCCGACGATCGTGTCGGTGCCCCATTCCGCCACGATGATGTCGTTGCCGTCGCCGCCGTCGAGGTAATTATTGCCGTCGCCGCCATCGACGCGGTCATTGCCGATGCCGCCATAGACCTCGTCGTCGCCCGACTGGCCCTTCAGCTTGTCGTCGCCGCCCTCGCCGTGGATGATGTCGTTGCCCGCGCCGCCGCCGACCGCCTGCGTCGTCATCAACCCCGTCGCCGGGTTGATCTCGTTCAGGAACCCGTCGTCGCCGTCGCCGGCATAGATGGTGTCGTCGCCGACCCCGCCGTCGAGATAATCGCGCCCCGCCCCGCCGAGCAGCGTGTCGTTGCCGCCTTCGCCGAGCAACGCATCGTCGCCGTCGCCGCCCTCCAGCCGGTCGTTGTTCGCACCGCCGTCGAGCACATCATTATCGAGCCCGCCGATCAGCGTGTCGTCCCCAACTCCGCCATCGAGCCGATCCCTGCCCGCCCCGCCGTCGATCCAGTCGTTGCCGCCAGCGCCGAATATCAGGTCCGCCCCGCCAAATCCGAATATCCGATCGCCAACCCCCGTCCCGTAAAGTGTCTCGTCCCGCGTTGTGCCGTTGATCGTCGCCATTCAGGTCTCCTGCCTGCTGCCTCATGCACGCTGACATGTTGCGGACCCGTTAAGAGCCCGCCGGAATGCGACCACCTGCCCTTCGGCATAGTCCGGAAGATGTATTCAATATCGTGGCAAGCGCCGATCGCGCAGACGGATAGGGCTACGCATGGCCCGATTTTGTTGGATTCATAAGGCCAGTCAGTTCGTTAACATTTTCCGCATTTTCCGCTTTCGCACGTTTTTGCGCAACGGCCGGGACCGGGATGGACGTTTACAAGATGAACAGCCGGAATGCCGGATAGCCGGTTTCGGGCGTGTAGGACAGCGCGGCTTCAGCCTGGAAAGGTCGACGGTAAAGCCTCCGGCGGCTGGGGTCTTGGCCCCAGGGCCCCAGTTGACGAATGCCCACCTACGGTCACGCTGCGATCTAACCCGCCACAGAAGGTGGACAATTCACACCACGTCTAAAAAACGACCAACCCAGTCGACGTAATCGGCCAAGCGCCGTCCTGCGCGAATAGAATTGGACCATCAGCGTCATCCGCAAAGTCAAGAGCGTAAACGGCTGTAACTTCTAGAACTGCAAAGGATCTAATTTAATCTAAATCGAGATTGTCTGCTAGTATGTATAACGGAACTGTTCTTCCGGCGCTTATCCTCGTATGGTATCGCGAGGTTAGTAACGCTTTCAATTAGTCTTTTCCGATCTTCATCAGATGCCCAATTAAACAGTTCTGCACCTTGGTGTTCAGCAGCCATCAAAGATGGAGCAGCCAACCTATCAAGTGACGAAGATATATCAAACACAATTTTCGATCGTGTATTATTAATTCCAAAATTCATTCTCGATTGCTCTAAAACTAGAGCAGAGACCGCAATATCTGAAACTAGTTTTCTAGCAGATGATTCTTCAGTGGCAGCGTCAACTGTCTCAATAATATGCATAGCACCATTCTTAAGAACAAAATCAGCAGCCAAGCCTTCGGCTATCTTGAGATTGGTGACCACTCGGTGATCCTCTAATCCTTCACCTTTTTTGGCTAACACTCGTTGACCTAAGAAGGCGCTCTTTATCTCTCCGACAAGCCTTGACCGTTTAAACTTCAAAAACGCAGGTCGAGGCTCCGGGTCAACAAGACTTTTCAGCAAATTAGCGACCGACTCTTCGTAAGCATACTTGGTAGACGCTTGAAAGGTTCCACCTGCGGTGGTTTTTACGGGCCCCAGTTCTCCAAGCATTGATAGACGTTCAACGTGGCTTACAATGCCGCTGCTTACAACATGAGAGTCCAATTCGACCAAGGACCGAAGCGAGTCACGCAAATAGTCTAAATTGATTGCTGCCGAAATCGACTTCAACTTGTCGAGTCGATCTGATAATCTAATATCGATCTTGTTTTCAGAAATTATCGCGAGCCCTACATTCAACCGCTCGTCACGGATATCGTGTGCGCAGAACTGCAAAACCGCAAATCTATGCGAGCGATCCATTTCTCAAGCCCGCTCTAAGAGCTGGCAAGCGCACCCCGTTCGCAAGATCCGACCATGCCCCACGTATAACCCTTTTCTCATCGTCCGAAATCCAATCCGAAGGGACAGTTTGGAGGATTCTATCAAAAACGTCCATAGGCATTGCAGCCACATGGTCGATGATTTCAAACGTAACGCCGATATGGCCACCGTGAAGCTCCCGAAGAATTTTACCCAAGCGGAGGGTGCTGTCGGTAGGCGCAGGGAAGGCGATAGTCGTGAGATCAGAAAATCTAGCCGACGCAAAATCGATCGCACAAAGTCGGTGATCCTGACCATCTGGCACAAGAATGAAATTGCTTGGATATCGATCGCGGTTGTTGAAGAGGAGATCGAGAGCGTGGACACTGGATAGAAATCGGCCAGGCTTGCTTAATGGCTGGCCCAACTCACCAAGTTGACGCCACGACAGGTAGGATTTCATCGTTGCGAGGGCCGCCGTGGAAATATTTTCCAGCGATCCGAAATAGGTATACCCGCGATTATCCTCAATGACGCTAAAGGGGGCCGTCGCAATACCCAAATAGTCCGCAATGCTGGTACAGATTAGCTCAGTCGCTCGTACACGTCGCGCTCCGTCATCGTCCTTGCACACGTAGATCTGGCCACCGTATACGACGGCACGGAAGGCAATATCGCGCCCGAGGTGATTAGCCTCCATTATGTCACGAATACGGAGAGGTAGCAGCGACGGCTGTTCCTCAAAGGGGATCGCGCTTGTAACTCGCACGATCCCTTTCCGCATTTTTATGATGGCGCCCTCATCCACCTAGCTTACTCCGCAGCCACGCCCAGCAACCCGCCCTGCCGGTCATCGATCTCGTTCGCTGCGCCGCCCTCGCTGAGCGTCTTCGCCCCCTTGCGGCTGTCGAACGCGTCCCAGACTTCGTTCCAATTGCCCTTCGTCGCAGCCTTGGAATATTCCGTTGCCCGCGCTTCGAAGAAGTTTGCATGCTCGACGCCGTTCAGCAGCGGCGTCAGCCATGGCAGGGGGTGTTCGTCGATCATGTAGATCGGCTTCATGCCGAGCTGCTTCATGCGCCAGTCGGCGGTGAAGCGGACGTATTTCTTGATGTCGTTGGGGGTCATGCCGGGGACCGGGCCCATTTCGAAGGCGAGGTCGACGAAGGCGTCTTCCATGCGCACGGTTTTCTGGCAGATGTCGGCGATATCGTCGCGCAGCTTGGACGTCATCACGCCGGTTTCGGCGCAAAAGGCGTGGAACAGCTTGATGATGCCTTCGCAGTGGAGCGATTCATCGCGGACCGACCAGGTGACGATCTGGCCCATGCCCTTCATCTTGTTGAAGCGCGGGAAGTTCATCAGCATGGCAAAGCTGGCGAACAGCTGCAGCCCCTCGGTGAAGCCGCCGAACATGGCGAGCGTGCGCGCGATATCGGTGTCGGTCTCAACGTTGAAATTCGCCATGTATTCGTGCTTGTCGCGCATTTCCTTGTAGTTGAGGAAGGCGCTGTATTCGCTTTCGGGCATGCCGATGGTGTCGAGCAGATGCGAATAGGCCGCGATATGGACGGTTTCCATGTTGCTGAACGCCGCCAGCATCATCTTGATCTCGGTCGGCTTGAACACCCGGCCGTATTTCTCGTGATAGCAGTCCTGCACCTCGACATCGGCCTGGGTGAAGAAGCGGAAGATCTGCGTCAGCAGGTTGCGCTCGTGCTCGGTCAGCTTCTGCGCCCAGTCGCGGCAATCCTCACCCAAGGGCACTTCCTCGGGCATCCAGTGGATCTGCTGCTGGCGTTTCCAGAAATCATACGCCCAGGGGTATTCGAAGGGCTTGTACGACTTGGAGGCCTTGAGGAGTGACATGGGGCGAGGTCCTTTGGGGGGATTTGGTGTGTATTCTAGCTTGTTTCGTCACCTCGGCGAAGGTGGGGGCCATTTCCTGGACGTTTCGGAGATGGGCCCCGGCCTTCGCCGGGGTGACGGCGAGGGAGTGGGTGACGGCGTAGAGTGTGCGTTAGCGCGTCAGCAGTTGGGAGGGGGCCGTGGCGACAAGTCGTGGAAGTCATCGCCGCGGCCCCCTCACCTTCCCGATCGGCTGTCACCGGCCGGGTGCCGGACCCTTGCGGGCCCGGACATGCCCTACTGACAGGCAAGGCATTCATCGTAATCCTTCATCTCCATCCGCATGATCGGCGGGGCGGCGGTGTTGTCCGCCTCGACGCCGCCGGCGAACCCGGCGCGCTGGATGCTCATCGAACGGAGATAATACAGCGATTTGATGCCGAGTTCCCAAGCGCGGTAATGGAGCATCAACAGGTCCCATTTCTCGACATCGGCCGGGATGAACAGGTTAAGCGATTGCGCCTGGTCGATGAACGGCGTGCGATCGCCCGCCAGCTCGAGCAACCAGCGCTGGTCGATCTCGAACGCCGTCCGGAACACGGCCTTTTCATCGACGCTGAGGAACTCGAGATGCCCGACCGAGCCGCCCTGCTCGAGGATCGAGTTCCACACCGCGTCGCTGTTCTTCGACTTGGCGATCAGCAGCTTTTCGAGGTACGGATTGCGCACCGAGAACGATCCCGACAGGGTCTTGTGGGTATAGATATTGGCGGGGATCGGCTCGACGCAGGCGCTGGTGCCGCCGGCGATGATGCTGATGCTCGCGGTGGGGGCAATCGCCATCTTGCAGCTGAACCGCTCCATGACGCCCATGTCGGCGGCATCGGGGCAAGGTCCGCGCTCGGCCGCCAGCGCCATCGACGCCTGGTCGACCTGCGACCGGATGTGCTTGAACATCTTCAGGTTCCACGATTTCGCCATGGCGCCTTCAAAGGCAATGCCGCGCGCCTGATAGAAACTGTGCAGCCCCATCACGCCGAGCCCAACCGAACGCTCGCGTTCCGCCGCATAGCGGGCGCGGGCCATTTCGGGCTCGGCGCGGTCGATGTAATCCTGCAGGACATTGTCGAGAAAGCGCATGCAATCCTCGATGAAGCCGGTGTCGCCGTTCCACTGATCCCAGGTTTCGAGGTTGAGCGACGACAGGCAGCACACCGCGGTGCGCTCGTTGCCGAGATGATCCGGCCCCGTCGGCAGGGTGATTTCCGAGCAGAGGTTCGACGTCGAGACCTTGAGCCCCAGGTCGCGCTGGTGCTTGGGCATCGTCCGGTTCACTTCGTCGACGAAGATGATGTACGGCTCGCCGGTCGCCAGCCGCGTCTCGACCAGCTTGGTGAACAGCCCGCGTGCATCGACCCGGCCGCGCTTTTCGCCGGTCTTGGGGCTGACGAGATCGAACTCCGTGCCGTCGCGCACCGCTTCCATGAACTTGTCCGTGACCAGCACGCCGTGATGGAGGTTAAGCGCCTTGCGGTTGAAATCGCCCGATGGCTTGCGGATTTCGAGGAACTCCTCGATCTCGGGATGCGAGACATCGAGATAGACCGCCGCCGAGCCGCGCCGCAGCGAGCCTTGCGAAATCGCCAGCGTCAGCGAATCCATGACGCGCACGAACGGGATGATGCCGCTGGTCTTGCCGTTGAGGCCGACCGGCTCGCCGATGCCGCGGACGTTGCCCCAATAGGTGCCGATGCCGCCACCGCGCGACGCCAGCCAGACGTTCTCGTTCCAGGTGTCGACGATGCCGTTGAGGCTGTCGGAAACCGAGTTGAGGTAGCACGAGATCGGCAGGCCGCGCCCGGTCCCGCCGTTCGACAATACCGGGGTGGCGGGCATGAACCAGAGTTGCGAGATATGGTCGTACAGCCGCTGGGCATGGCCGGCGTCATCAGCATAGGCGGCGGCGACGCGGGCGAACAGGTCCTGGTATGATTCGCCGGGCAGCAGATAGCGATCGTCGAGAGTCTCGCGGCCGAAGTCGGTCAGCAGCGCGTCGCGGCTGCGATCGACAATGACCGGGAATCGCCACGGCATGATCTCGTTCGACGCACGCTGCGGTGCCTTGGCCGGCACCGCGGCCGCATCAATCGCCTTCGCCATGATCGTCTCCACCGGGTCCAGCATCAGCATGTCACCCGACCGGGATCCGCTGTCGCCCGCATTGCTCTGAAACTCGCTCACTGGTCACTCCCGAAATTCTGCCCCTCGCGAACATGGTAGAAGGAGAACAAAACAAGGTCACGCACCGAATTTGCCCCCAAGGCGCAATCCTCGCGTTATCCCCGTTATACACAGCCGGTGGATAACCGGCCCTTGCCCTCCCGCTTCCGCACCCACAACATACTGTGTGATTGCGTCGTCCCCGGGCTACAGATTGTGCCTGACTTCGCGGCGATAACAAGTCCTGATATTTACCGGATATGGGAATTATCCGCTGGACAAACAAGCGGGCCGCCTGTTCCCCCTTCGGCGCCGCGCTGTGGTGGACCAAGCGTCGCAGGCCGCTGTCGGGCGGCCGGTACGGCATGACATGGGGGCGATCGGAGCGGTATCCCGAGTCGCTGGCGCGGCCCGAAAACTGCGCCACACTGCGGCAGGTGCAATGCGGAAGGAGCCGGCGATGAGCGAGTCGACGACATTGACGCTTTATTCCCACCCCTTCTCGTCATACTGCCAGAAGGTGCTGACGGCGCTGTGGGAGAACGATATCGCGTTCACCTACCGGCATCTCGAGGACCCCGGCGCCGGTGCCGAATGCACGGCGCTCTGGCCGATCGGGCGGTTTCCGGTGCTGGTCGACGGCGATCGCACCATCGTCGAATCGAGCATCATCATCGAGTATTTCGACATGCATTTTCCTGGCCCGGTGCAGCTGATACCGGTCGACCGCGAGGCGGCGCTCGAGGTCCGCCTTCTCGATCGCTTTTGCGACAATTACGTCATGGCGGCGATGCAGAAGCCGGTGTTCGAGATGTTGAAGGGCGACCCTGGGCGCAAGGAGGCGGCAATGGCCGAGGCAGCGGCGGCGCTCGACACCGCCTATGCTTGGCTCGACACACGCCTCGCCGGCCGCCGCTGGGCCGCCGGCGCCGACTTCACCATGGCCGATTGTGCCGCCGCGCCGTCGCTGTTCTACGCCGACTGGGTCCACCCGATCGGCGCAAACTGGCCGCGCCTGCGCGAATATCGGGTGCAGCTGTTGGCACGGCCGTCGTTCGCCCGCGCCGTGGAGGAGGGCCGGCGTTATCGCAGCTATTTCCCGCTTGGGGCACCCGATCGAGACTGAATTGTCGGTTGACTCGGCACCGGAACGGATCCAATGTTCTTGTATTGTTCCGCAAGGGAGTCGTCCATGTCCGACCTCATATTCTATACCAATCCGCAGTCGCGCGGGCGCACCGCGCGGTTCATGCTCGAGGAACTGGGGGTGCCGTACGAGACGGTCATCCTCGGTTATGACGGCGACATGAAGACACCCGAGTATCTGGCGATCAACCTGATGGGCAAGGTGCCGACCATCCGCCACGGCGACCGCATCGTTACCGAAGTCGCCGCCATCTGCGCCTATCTCGCCGATGCCTTCCCCGAGGCGGGCCTTGCCCCGGCGCACGACGACCGCGCCGACTATTACCGCTGGCTGTTCTTTGCCGCCGGGCCGGTCGAATCGGCGATCATGGACAATTATCGCAAGCTCGAGCCCGACGCCGAACAGCAGGTGATGATCGGTTATGGCACTTTCAGCCGGACCATTGCGGCGCTCGATGTCGCGGTTGGGAAAAACACCTGGATCGCCGGCGACAGGTTCAGCGCCGCCGATGTCTATGCCGGCTCGCAGATCGACTGGCCGATGAAATTCGGCATGCTCGAACCGACGCCGGGTCTCGTCGCCTATGTCGAGCGCCTGCGCGCGCGTCCGGCGTATATCCGGGCGGCGGAGATCGACGGATAAAGCCGGTCCGTCGCCGAAAAACCTTCGTCATGGGTGGACAAGCGCCCATTGTTGACACCACCCACCCTCCCCCGCCATCCCTCGCGGCATGATCCTCACCCGCCCCGCCGCCGTCCTGTTCGACATGGATGGGCTGCTGCTCGATACCGAACGCATCAGCCGGGCCTCGATGATCGAGGTCTCGACAGCCATGGGCTACCCGGTCACCGAGGCGATTTTCGAGCGCCTCATCGGCGTGCCCGACGACGGCAATCGTGCCACATTGACCGGCATCTTCGGATCCGGTTTCGACTATGACCTGATGCGGACTCGCCAGCGCGCCCTCAACGACAGCCGGTATGGCCATGCCCGGCCGCTGCGCCCGGGCGCCCGCGCCATTACCGAAGCCGTCGCCGCACTCGGCATCCCCTGCGCCATCGCCACTTCGACCGGCCGCGAAAAAGCGACGTCCTTCCTCACCCACACCGGCCTGGTCGGCGCCTTCGACCATATCCTGACCCGCGACGACGTCGCTCGCGGCAAACCCTATCCCGACCTCTACCTCGCAGCCGCTGCCGCGTTCGGCTTCGCCCCCGCCGCCTGCCTGGCGCTCGAGGATTCCTACAACGGCGTCCGCGCCGCCCATGCCGCCGGGGTTCCCGTCATCATGATCCCCGACCTGCTGCCCGAAACCGCCGAGATGCGCGAACTTACCCTCGCCGTCGCACCCGACCTCGATACCGTCCGCGGCTGGCTGCTGGCGCTGTCCTGACGACATTGTCATCCCGGGGTTGACCCCGGATGACAGCAAACTCTACCGCCCCGACAAATGCGCCGCCAGCGCGTCATACGCCGGCAATGTCGTCACATTGATCACCCGGTTGGTCGCTACCGGATGCGAGCCGAACCGCGCGATCACCATTTCGGCCTTGGGATCGATGTAGATCCCCTGCCCGTGGATGCCGACCGCCATGAACTGCCCGCCGGCACGGTGCCACCATTGGCTGGCATAGCTGCCGCCGGCCAGCCCCGGATATTTCGCCGCGACGAACGCCGGCGCATCGCCGCCCTTGCGGATTGCCGCCATCGCCGCCGCCGGGATGATCTCGGCGCCCTGCCAACGGCCGCCCAGCCGCAGCATCTCGCCGAACCGCGCCATGTCGCGCAGCGCCGGCGAAAATCCGCCGCCGGTAAAGCCCGTCCCGACCGGATCGACCTGCAGGCTGGCGTCCTGCTCCATACCCAGCTTCGACCAGAACCGCGCCTCGATCTGCGCCGCGATCGACTGCCCGGCCACCTGCTCGAGCACCCACGCCAGCGCATCGGTATTCGGGGTGCGATAGACCCAGTCACCGCCATGCGCGCCGGCCTTCTTCAGCGACGCGACATTGGCGAAAATCCCGTCCGGCCCGGCATAATCCTTGGGCCGTGGCACCCCGCCCATCGCCAGGCTCATCCGGAAAACGTCGCCGTCGATGCCCCCATAAGCCTCGTCGAAGGCAATGCCGGTGCGCATGTCCATCACCTGGCGCACCGTCGCATCGCCAAAACCGCTGCCCGCCAGTTCGGGCACGTACGACGCCATCGTCCGCTGCGGGTCGAGCTTGCCCTCGGCGATCAATATCTCCGCCAGCGTGCCGACAAAGCTTTTCGTCACCGAAAACGCGATGTGCAGCCCATCGGGCTTCAGCGCACCGAAATAGCGTTCATAAACAATGCGTCCCTTGTGGAGCACGACGATGCCATCGGTGTAATTCGCCGCCAGCGACTGTTCCCAGGTCATCGGCGTCGTCGCCCCCAGCGGCACCAGCGTGATCGCATCGATATCGCGCCGCTCGGCGCGCGGAAATACCGAGATCGGCCCCGACCGCCGCACCGCCGTCGACGGCATCAACTCGCGCCAATGCGAAAAACTCCAGCGCGTTTTCGGGAACGCCCACATGCTCGAATTGTCCCAGCGCACCTGTTTATCGGCCGCCGGCGGAAACCCCTGCATCCACCCCAGCCTGACCGGATCGCTGTCCGCCGCATTCAAAGGCGTCTTGTCCTGTGCCATCGCCGCCGTCCCTGCCAATAGTACCGCCAGCGCCACCAAAATCCGCATCGAATGTCACTCCCCCGAATTGCCGGGACAGCCTAGTGTCGCGAGCGCCATGCGGCAATCTCATGCATAGTAACAGGGCCAACCGACCATGACCGAACTGGATAGCGCCCTTGATTCCGCCTGGCGCGTGCTTGCCCAGGGCGCCGCCGACCCCGACAGCCCGGTCCACACCCCATCGCTTAGCAACATCGACACAAAGGGCCGTCCCGACAGCCGCATCCTCGTCCTCCGCGCCGCCGATCGCGCCAGCGCCAGCCTGCGCTTTCACACCGACGCACGCTCGCCAAAGGTCGCGGTGCTCGACGGCGCGCCCGTCCACATCCTCGCCTGGCATCCCGCAGAGGCGATCCAGCTGCGGATTGCCGGCATCGCCCGCATTCAAACCAGCATCGTCCAAGCCGATGAAATCTGGGCCGCCGCCACCCCCTTCAGCCGCCGTGCCTACCTCGCCGAAAACGCCCCCGGCACAGTCCTACCCGCCCCAGCCTCCGGCCTCCCCCCAACCCTCGACAGCCGAGCCCCGACCGAAGCCGAGCTTGTCCCAGCCCGCCAGAACTTCGCGTTGGTTCTCGTCGAAATCACCAAAATCGACTGGCTCCACTTGGCGCGGAGCGGGCATCGACGGGCGGTGTTCCGGCGGGCGGACAATTGGCTCGGCGAGTGGCTCGTGCCGTAAAACTCCGAACTGCCCCACTCAACACCGTCACCCCCGCGAAGGCGGGGGCCCATCGCCCGCTCATCGACGCTAGCGGGTCAGCTTCTTGTACGTCAGCGCATGCGGCCGATCCGCCGCATCTCCCAACCGCCGCCTTTTGTCTTCCTCATAAGCCTCGAAGTTCCCCTCGAACCATTCGACATGGCTATCGCCCTCGAATGCCAGGATATGCGTCGCCAGCCGATCGAGGAAGAAGCGATCATGGCTGATCACCACCGCACACCCGGCAAACGATTCGAGCGCTTCCTCAAGCGCCCGCAGCGTCTCGACGTCGAGATCGTTGGTCGGCTCATCGAGCAGCAGCACGTTGCCGCCCTTGACCAGCATCTTGGCCATGTGGACGCGGTTGCGCTCACCGCCCGAAAGCTGGCCGACCTTCTTCTGCTGGTCGGCGCCCTTGAAGTTGAACGCCCCGACATAGGCGCGCGTCAGCACCTCGTTCTTGCCGAAGTAGAATTTCTCGTTGCCCTGGGAAATCTCCTCCCAGACGTTCTTGTCGCCCGCCAGCGCATCGCGGCTCTGATCGACATAGGCCAGCTTGACGGTGTCGCCGACGCGGATGCTGCCGCTGTCGGGGGTTTCCTGTCCGGTGATCATCCGGAACAGCGTCGTCTTGCCGGCGCCGTTCGGCCCGATGATGCCGACGATGCCGCCCGGCGGCAGGCTGAACGACAAATTCTCGAACAGCAGCTTGTCGCCGTACGACTTGGTGAGGTTGTTCGCCTCGATGACGGTATTGCCCAGCCGCTCTGGGATCTGGATGAGGATCTGCGCGCTGCCGAGCCGGCGATTGGCCTGTTTTTCGACAAGTTCGTCGAACGCCTTGATACGCGCCTTGGACTTGGTCTGCCGCGCCTTGGCCGACGACCGGATCCATTGCAGCTCGTCGGTGATCGCCTTTTGGCGGCTCTTGTCCTCGCGATCCTCCTGGTCCATTCGCTTCGCCTTGGCTTCGAGCCAATCCGAATAATTGCCCTCGAACGGGATCGCCTGGCCGCGATCGAGCTCGAGCACCCACTTCACGACATTGTCGAGGAAGTAGCGATCATGGGTGACCATGATGGCCATCCCCTTGTATTCCTTCAGATGGTTCTCGAGCCACTGGACGCTTTCGGCATCCAGATGGTTGGTCGGCTCATCGAGCAGCAGGATGCCGGGCTTTTCGAGCAGCAGCTTGCACAGCGCGACGCGGCGCTTTTCACCGCCCGACAGATTGTCGACGCTCGCATCGCCCGGCGGGCAGCGCAGCGCGTCCATGGCGATCTCGAGCTGGTTGTCGAGCGTCCAGCCATCGACCGCGTCGATCTTTTCCTGCAGCGTGCCCATTTCCTCGAGCAGCTTGTCGAAATCGGTGTCGTCCTTCGGGTCGGCCATCTCCGCCGAGATCGCGTTGAAGCGCTCGACGAGGTCGGCGACCGGACGGACGCCGTCCATGACATTGCCGCGCACGTCCTTGGTCGGGTCGAGGTGCGGCTCCTGCGGCAGATAGCCGACGGTGACCCCTTCGGCGGCCCAGGCTTCGCCGATATATTCCTTGTCGATGCCGGCGATGACCTTCATCAACGTCGACTTGCCGGCGCCGTTCGGCCCGATGATGGCGATCTTGGCGCCGGGCAGGAAGCTCAGCGTGATGTCCTTGAACGCCGGCTTGGGCGCACCCGGATAGGTCTTCGACAGACCCTTCATGACATAGGCGTATTGATAGGCCACGGCGGCAAGGCTTTCGAAAAATGCAGGGGACAGGGCGTGTCGGCGCGGTCTAGCCGATTGACCGGGCCAGTTCAAATGGCGCGTCGCGTCCTACCCCTCTCCCGTTCGAGGAGAGGCGAGAGACGGCGCCTTCACGCCGGCCCGGGTGAGGGTCCGTTACTGCAGCGCCGCATCCCCGCACCCCGCCACCAGCACCAGCGGCACTGCAATCTCCCGCCCCGGCACCGCCACCCGGACCTCGACCTTGCCCGCCGCCGCCGCGCCGATCGCCAGCTTCACCAGCCGGCAATTCCAGGCAAAACACCCCTGCACCACGGCATTTTCAGCCGGCTCCTCGCCCAGCGGCACGATCGTCACCCCAGCCGCCGGCACCACGCTGACGACCGCATCGCTCCACCCGGCGCCGTCGCCGTATAGCCGCAACAGGGCGCTTTCCCGGCGCACCACACAGCTCCGCGTCGGCCGCTTGTGCGCCGCCACCGGTGCCAGCGGCCCCAGCGCCAGCGCCGCGTAACACACGGCCTGCGGGTTGCCCGTCACCGCCGCCAGCGCGCTCCCCGTGCACATCGGCATCCGCCCGCGCATCTCGAGCCGGTCGCCCGCCTCGCAGCGCCAGCCGCGCGCCGCTGTCGGCTTCGCCGGAACCGTCACCGCCACACCGCGCTGCGCCACCAGTCCCTTTTCCGGCAGCCCGGCGCATGGACTGGCCTGCGCCCGTGCGGGTACCGCCATCGTTGATGCGGGCCCCGCCATCGCCACCGCGACCAGCGCGATAAAAACCCGCATCAGACCAACTCCGGATCGCCAGTGAACATGATCGTCAGCCACAGTTCCGGCCCGATGCCGCCCAGCGCATTGCCGACCTCGTGCCGGATCTCGTCGAATTCCGCCACCGGCCGCGCCGGCATGTCGGGCGGCACCAGTATCGACACCTCGATGAAGCGCGCCCGCCCGACTTCGACGGCATAGCTCTGGAAATCATGAAAGCCGTGCCGCGCCAATACCGCCGCCACCGCGTCCTTGATCTCGATATGCACCGCCTTCGAGGTGATCAGGAAGATCTCGCCAAAAGCCTGCCGCGCTGTCTGCAGCGGCGCCAGCAGCAACACCGGCGCCAGCAGCGCCAGCACCGCCGGATCGACATACGGCACCACCCATTGCCACGGCGTGCCCTTCAGCAGCAGCCCGCCGCAAAACGCCAGCAGCAGCGCCAGCGTGATCACCCCCGCCATCAGCCAGCCCTGGATCTCGAGCCCGATCAGCTCGGATTCGATACGCTCGTTGCGCGCCTTCAAATAGAACACCATGAAGAAACAGCTGGCACCGACGACGACGGCATAGACGATGCCGATGCCAAACGCCGGCGTCTGTCCGCCCGACATCAGGCCCATCACGGCGTTCAGAAAGGCATAGCCGCAGACAAAGATCAGGATCGACGAATTGAGCGCCATCACCAGCGGTTCAAGGTGCCAGTAGCCGTACTGGAACCGGTGGTTGCCCTCGCTGGCGAGCAGCCGCGCGACAATCAAGGTCAGCACGGTGACGGCCGCGTCGACAACCGAGAATAGCCCGTCGAAAACGATCGACATCGATCCGGCCAGCAGGCCGATGATCACCCCGGCGGCAGCGACGAACACCGTCGCCACGATCGACCATTGCAGCAGCGACGCCTCGAGCGCGCTGCGCAGCGCCGTCACGGCGCGGGCCCGGCGCTGGCTCACCATGATCGTTCCGCCCTCATGACCGCCATCGGCGTCACCTCGCCGCCCGTGTCAAGCGCCACTTGCACGCCCCCCTTGCACCGCCCGCCCCAACCATTATGCCTCTGCCGTAACAGCTGCAAAGGACGCCTCATGTTTCGCCCCCTAACGCTCGCCCTCCTGATCACTGCAACCCCCGTCCTTGCTGCCGACCGGCTCACCCAGGCCGCCACCCTGCGCGATACCGCCCTTGCCCGCTCCGAAGCCTTTCCATTGCTCGAAGACCTGACCACCCGCGTCGGCCCGCGCCTCGCCGGCACCCCCGCCGAACAACGCGGCCGCGACTGGGCAATCGCCGCGATGAAGGCCGCCGGGCTGGTCAATATCAAGACCGAGCCGTTCCCGCTGCCGGTCTGGGAACGCGGCGTCGAATCGGCCGAAATCGTCGGCAGCCACCCGCAGAAGCTCGCCATCGCCGCGCTCGGCTACAGCGGCGCGACGCCGCCGCAGGGCATCACCGCCCCCATCGCCTATTTCGCCAGCTACCAGGCGCTGCAGGACGCGGCGCCCGGCAGCATCGCTGGCAAGATCGCCTTCATCGACCACCGCATGGCGGTCACCCAGGACGGCAGTTCCTATGGCAGCAACGGCGCCGTGCGCCGCTCCGGTCCGGCGCTGGCGCAGTCGAAGGGCGCCGTCGCCGTGCTGATCCGCAGCGTCGGCACCGACAGCCACCGCAACCCGCACACCGGCGGCACCGTCGCCGCGCCGGGCGTTGCCGCCATTCCGTCGGCGGCGCTGTCGCTGCCCGACGCCGAACAGCTCGCCCGGCTGGTCAAGCTCGGGCCGGTGTCGGTCAAGTTCATCTCCACGCCGCGCTTCGACCCCAACGGCCAATCTGCCAACGTCTCGGGCGAAATTCCCGGCACGTCGGGCGAAGTCATCGTCATTGGCGGCCATCTCGACAGCTGGGATCTCGGCACCGGCACCATCGACGACGGCGCCGGCATGGCGATCACGCTGACCGCCGCCAAAACCATCAAGGCCGCCCGGTTGAAACCGCGCCGCACCATCCGCGTCGTTTTCTGGGGCGCCGAGGAGTTCGGGCTGTGGGGCGGCCGCGCCTATGCCGAGGCGCACAAGGCCGAGAACATCGTCCTCGCCGCCGAAAGCGATTTCGGCGCCGACCGGGTCTGGCGCATCGCCTCCAACGTCGCCGACACCGGGCTGCCGCTAATCGCCGAGATCGGCACCGTCCTCGCCCCGCTCGGCATCGCGCCGGCCAGCGACAACAAGTCGGGCGGCGGTCCCGATGTCGGCCCGATGCGCCCGAACGGCGTCGGCATCCTCGATCTCGAGCAGGACGGCACCCGCTATTTCGACCTCCACCACACCCCCGACGACACGCTCGACAAGGTCGACCGCGCCCAGCTCGATCAGAACGTCGCCGCCTGGACCGCCGCCATCTGGCTCGCCGCCTCGGACGACCGGCCGCTCAGGACCAAATAGGCCCAGAACGGCAACACCGGCTCACGCCGAGCAAGATACTGACCCGCTCACGCCGAGCGAAGTCGAGGTACGCCCGAACCAATCCCTATAGACACCAACAACGCGCGCCTTCGCCCCGGTCCTCCTGACTGCATTGCTGCTCCCCGGCTGCATCAGCGCCCAGCGCCAGATCGACGCCAGCCAGGCCGCACTCTATGCCCAGGCGATCACCGAGACCGAGCGCGTCGCCCGCGTCCTCGAAACCACCGGCCCCGGCCGCTATGACGTGCGCTTTTTCTTCAGCAACGCCTTCATCAACCAGAATCTCGCCACCCTCGCCGACTACCGCATCGTCCTGCCAGGCAATCCCGACATCGACCTGCGCGTCAAATCGATCACCCTGTCGGTCATGGGCCCCCTCCCTGCCGTCGCCATCCGCGCCACCGGGACCGCCGACAATATCGCCGCCGACATCACCATGAACGCCGTCCTCACCCCGACCGGCCGCCGCCATGAAATCCGCATAAACATCTATTCGCTGCAACCCGACGTCCGCTGGCGCGGCATCCGTGTCACCCGCATTCCCTCCGCCGATCGCCTGCTCAAGGTCCGCGCCCTCGACGTCACCGCCGGCCTGCCGACCATCCGCCTGCCCGTCGAGGAACGCATCACCATCGGCGGCCCCGCCGGCACCGCCGACATCCGCGTCCAGACCAGCCGTCCGCCGCAAAGCACCGCGCCGTCCTGGCTCAACTTCACCACCACCGTTCCCGCCACGACCTGGACCGGCCGCATCGTCAACCCGCGCTGGTATTTCGTGAACGGCGGCGTCTACATGTTCGGCGACGTGCGATGATCCGCGCCCTCATGCTCCTGCTCGTCGCCGCCCCCGCCGCTGCCCAGGACAGCCTCGCCGACCAGCGCGCCCGCCTCGAACGCGCCACCGCACGCATCGAAACCGCCACCCGCCGCGACACCGCACGCAATTTCGCTGTCTCGCGCCGCATCCATGTCGACCTGTCGCAATCGGTCTTCGCGCGCTGGCTGGGCGCCGTCGCCCCCAACGGCCTCACCGCCGCCGCCCGCGGCACCCGCATGGAGGGCGCCGTCTTCAACGATCGCATCCGCGGCATCGGCGAGCTATCGGCCACCCTCGTTCCCACCGAAACCCGCATGGACATGCGCCTCGCCAACCCCCGCATCGCCGCCGCCACCGGCCGCCTCACCGTCAACGGCAACCTGACCGCCACTGCCTCGGCCCGCGTCCGCCTGTCCGGCATCGGCGCCGACCGCACCGCCGATTGCCGCACCGCCGTCCCCGTCACCGCGCCCGGCACCGCCACCTTCATCCTGCAACCCGCCACCGGCACGCGAATCCCCTATTCGCTGCGCATGACCCGCCCCGACAACCTCGTCACCCGCCTCGATTGCGATTTCGCCGATCGCCGCATCGATCCCGTCCTGCCGATCAACAGCATCGCCGGCAACCTGAGCACCGGATCCATCGACATCGGCCTGTCGACCGACCTCCGCCTGCCCACCCCCGGTTCCGGTGCGCCCCTGACCGTCCGCCTCGCCCCCCGCCGCCCCGACCTGCGCATCACGTCGCAAGGCTGGCATATACAGCCGATTGATTCTAACCAGCGAAACGCAACCAGGCCGGTCAGGCGGGGTTCACCGAAACTGATGCTTCGGTGTCGCCGCAAGCAAGAGCGAGTCACCATCTTGAAACCGAATGATTGGCCTCGCCAGGGCGTCGCCGTCCTCTTCCTTGCTGTCGCCCTCACCAGTTGCGGCGGCGAGACCAAGGCGGATCGCGGTCCAAAGGGTCCCCCGCAGGTCGGTTTCGTCGTCGCCGCCCGCAGCAGCGTGCCGCTGGTCACCGAACTCGCCGGCCGCGTCACCGCCTTTGAAATGTCCGAAGTCCGCCCCCAGGTCGCCGGCATCGTCCGCGAGCGCCTTTTCACCGAAGGCGCCGTCGTCCGCCGCGGCCAGACCCTCTACCGCGTCGATCCGCGCCTCTACGCCGCCACCGTCTCCGAGGCCCGCGCCAACCTCGCCAGCGCGCAGGCCACCGCCGAGGCCGCGCGCATCAGCGCCGGCCGCCTGAAACCCCTCGCCGCCATCGAAGCCGTCAGCGCGCAGGACCTCACTGACGCACAGGCCACCGCCCGCCAGGCCGACGCCGCCGTCGCCCAGAACCGCGCCCAGCTCGAAACCGCGCGCATCAACCTCGCCTTCACCGATGTCCCCGCCCCGATCACCGGCCGCATCGGCCGCTCGCTGTTTACCGTCGGCGCCCTTGTCACCACCGGCCAGGTCGATCCGCTCGCAGTCATCCAGCGCCTCGATCCCATTTTCGTCGACATGCAGCAATCGAGTGCCGACCTCCTCGCCCTGCGCCGCTCCCTCGCTGCCGGCGGCATCGCCCCCGCCCCCGCCTCCGGCGGCAACAACGCAACAACCGCCCGCGTCCGCCTCGTCCTCGAGGACGGCAGCGATTTCGGCATGACCGGCAACGTCCAGTTCTCCGAAGTCATGGTCAACGCCGCCACCGGCACCGTCACCCTGCGCGCCAAGTTTCCCAACCCGCAGGGGGTACTCCTGCCCGGCATGTTCGTCCGCGCCCGCTTTGCGCAAGGCATCGATAACGGCGCCATCCTCGTACCGCAGGCCGGCCTCGCCCGCGGCCCAAAGGGCGACGCCAGCGTCTTCATCGTCGGACCCGGCGACAAGGCCGTCCAGCGCACCGTCACCGCCGCCCGCACGCAAGGGTCCGACTGGGTCGTCACGCAAGGCCTCGAGCCCGGCGACCGCATCATCGTCCAGGGCACCGCCAATGTGAAACCCGGCGCCGTCGTCCGCCCCGTCCCCTACGACACGCCGCAAAAGCTGGTCCCGCCCGCGAAACCTCCAGCAAAGGCGCGCTGATGTCGCGCCTCTTCATCGACCGGCCGATCTTCGCCTGGGTGCTTGCCATCATCGTCATGCTGGCCGGCGTCGGCGCGATCCTGTCGCTGCCGGTCGCCCAATATCCCGACGTCGCGCCGCCGCAGGTCAATATCCGCGCCACCTATCCCGGCGCGTCGGCCGAAACCATCCAGAACAGCGTCACCCAGGTCATCGAGCAGCAGCTCACCGGGATCGACGGCCTGCTCTATTTCAGCTCGTCGTCATCATCGCGCGGCTCGGTGTCGATCTCGGCAACCTTCGCCAAGGGCACCGACCCCGACATCGCCCAGGTCCAGGTCCAGAACCAGGTCCAGCAAGCCCTGCCCCGCCTGCCCGCACAGGTCCAGCAACAGGGCCTGCGCGTCAGCAAGTCGAACCCCGACTTCCTGATGATCGTCGGCGTTTACGATGAAACCGACCGGCGCGACCGAAGCGACATCTCCGATTTCCTCACCACCAGTCTGCAGGACACGCTGGCCCGCATCGAAGGCGTCGGCGAAGTCAACGTCTTCGGATCGCCCTATGCCATGCGGATCTGGCTCAATCCCGATCGCCTCACCAGTTTCGGGCTGATGCCGGGTGATGTCGTCACCGCGATCCAGAACCAGAACACCGAGGTTGCAGCCGGCGAAATCGGCGGCCAGCCACAGCCTGCCGAACAGATGCTCAACGCCACCGTCACGGCACAGGCCCGCCTGCAAACTGCCGAGCAGTTCCGCGCCATCATCCTCAAGACCGAACCCAGTGGCGCCGCCGTCCGGCTCCAGGATGTCGCCCGCGTCGAACTGGGTGCCGAAAACTACAGCTCGAGCAGTCGCATCAACGGCCATTCCGGCGCCGGCCTGTCGATCTCGCTGTCGCCCGGCGCGGATGCCCTCAAGACCGCCGAACTTGTCAAGGCCGCCGTCGAGGCCGCGGCGCCCGGTTTTCCCGCCGGCCTCAAATACTCCTACGCCAATGATACAACCGCTTTCATCAAGCTGTCGGTCGAGGAAGTCGTCAAGACCCTGATCGAGGCCATCGTCCTCGTCATCATCGTGATGTTCGTGTTCCTCCAGAACTGGCGCGCGACGCTGATCCCGACCATCGCCGTTCCCGTCGTCCTGCTCGGCACCTTCGCGATCTTCTATTTCGCCGGGTTCTCGATCAACACCCTCACCCTGTTCGGCCTCGTCCTCGCTATCGGGCTGCTCGTCGACGACGCCATCGTCGTCGTCGAAAACGTCCAGCGGCTGCTGGAGGAAAACCCCGAAATGACGCCGCGCGAAGCCACCATCCAGTCGATGGAGGAAATTCAGGTCGCGCTCGTCGCCATCGCCATCGTGCTGTCGGCGGTGTTTCTGCCGATGGCGTTCTTCGGCGGCTCGACTGGCGTTATCTACCGGCAGTTCTCGCTGACCATCGTCTCCGCGATGATCCTGTCGGCCCTCGTCGCCCTCATCCTCAGCCCGGCGCTGACCGCCACCCTGCTCAAGCAGCACAAGCCCGGCGACGCCTATGACGGTTGGGCGCATCGCCACTTCCCGCGCATCAGCGGCGGGCTCGATCGCGCCGGCGACGGCTTCAACAAATGGTTCACCAGGTCCACCGACCGCTATGTCGGCGCCGTGTCGCGGATCATCGACCGAAAATGGTTCTACCTCGTCATTTATGCCGCCGTCGTCGCGCTGTTGGTGCTGTTGTTCGTCCGCTTGCCGACCAGCTTCCTGCCGACCGAGGACCAGGGCGCCGCACAATTGCAGTTCCGCCTGCCCGCCGGGGCAACCCAGGGCCGCACCATCCCGGTCCAGCTTGCAGTCGAGAAGTATTTCATGAACGAGGAAAAGGCCAACACCAGCGTCGTCTTCACTGTCGCGGGCGGCGGCGGCGGCGGTGCCAGCGGCCAGAATACCGGCCAGGGCTTTCTCAACTTCGCGCCGTGGGACCAGCGCGAGGGTCCGGAAAACAGCGCCGACGCCATCGTTGCCCGCGCCACCGCCGCGTTCGCCAATTTCCGCGATGCCCAGGTGTTTGCCCTGGTGCCGCCCGCCATCCGCGGCCTGGGGCAATCCAACGGCTTCACCATGCAGTTGCAGAACCGCAGCGGCATGACGCGCGCAGATTTCGCTGCTGCCCGCGATCGCCTGCTTGCCGCCGCCAACGCCGATTCCGAGCTGGCCTCCGTCCGCCTCAGCGAACTGCCCGATATCGCCACGTTGCAGGTCGACATCGACCAGCAGAAGCTCTCGGCACTCGGGTTGACGCAGACCGACGTCAACAACACGCTGGCGACGGCGTGGGGCGGCCGCTACGTCAATGATTTCATCGACCGCGGCCGGGTGAAACGCGTGTTCGTGCAGGGCGATGCCCAGTTCCGCTCCGATCCTGACAATCTGTCCCAATGGTTCGTGCGCGGCAACAATGGCCAGATGGCCCCGTTCAGCGCCTTTGCCCGCACCAGCTGGTCGCAGGCGCCGACGACGCTATCGCGCTTTCAGGGCATCCCCTCTTTCGAAATTCAGGGCCAGGCTGCTTCCGGAGTCAGTTCGGGAGATGCAATGGACCGTATCGAAGCGCTGGCGCGTGAAATTCCCGGCACCAGCGTCGCCTGGTCCGGGCTATCTTTTCAGGAACGCCTGTCGTCGGGCCAGGCGCCGCTGCTCTACGGCCTGTCGCTACTCGTCGTCTTCCTCTGCCTCGCGGCGCTGTACGAAAGCTGGACGATCCCGATCGCCGTGCTGCTGGTCATCCCGCTCGGCCTCGTCGGCGCGGTCTTTGCCGTCACCCTGCGCGGGCTCGAAAACGACGTCTATCTCCAGATCGGGCTGCTGACGACGATGGGGCTCGCCGCCAAGAACGCCATCCTCGTCATCGAGTTCGCCGAACGCGCGGAGAAGCACGGCAAGCGCGTCATCGATGCCGCGCTCGAGGCGTCCCGGTTGCGTTTGCGCCCGATCCTGATGACCAGCCTCGCCTTTATCTTCGGGGTATTGCCGCTGGCGCTGTCGACCGGCGCCGGCGCCAACAGCCGCATCGCCATCGGCACCGCGGTCATCGGCGGCATGCTGACCGCGACCATCCTCGCCATCTTCTACATTCCGTTGTTCTTCGTCATCGTCCGCCGCACCGCGCGCGACGCCTTCCGCCCGCACCCGCCCTATGCGCCGCCCAGCCCGGTGCCGGGAGCCGCCGAATGAAGCGGGCGCTCCCCCTGATGCTGGCGCTTTCGGCCTGCTCGATGGCCCCCGACTATGCCCGCACGACGCCGCCGGTGCCGGCGTCATGGCCGGTCGGCGACGCCTATCTGCGCCAGTCCGAGGCATCGCTGCCCAGCGTCACGTACCGCGACGTGTTCCGCGACCAGCGCCTGCAAAGGCTGATCGAGACCGCGCTCGCCAACAACCGCGACCTGCGCATCGCCGCCGCCAACATCGCCGCAGCCCGCGCCCAGTACCGCGTCCAGCGCGCCAGCATCTTCCCCGTCGTCAACGTCGGCGCCGACTACAGCCGGCGCTCGGCAGGGTCGAACACCGGCAATGTCGTCACCGGCAACGGCAGTTCGCTGTCCGCCGACGTCGGCATCAGCGGCTTCGAAATCGACCTGTTCGGCCGCCTGCGCTCGCTCTCCGACGCCGCCCAGAACCGCTATTTCGGTACCGAGGCCGCCGCCCGAGCCGTCCGCCTGACCCTTGTCGCCGATATCGCCGACGCCTGGCTGTCCTGCGCCGCCGACCGCAGCCTGTTGCAGGTCGCCCAAAACACCGTCGCCAGCGCCCGGCGCAGCGTCGACCTCACCGCAGCTCGCCTCAAGGGCGGCATCGCCCCGCGTACCGATCTCGCGCAGGCCCAGCAGATCCTCGGCCAGGCCGAAGCCGATGTCGCCGCCCAGACCACCGCGATTGCACAAGACATCAACGCCCTGCGCCTGCTCGTCGGCACCGTAGTCGACCCGGCATTGCTGGCCGATTCGATCGACGTCGCCGGCCCCACCGTCGCCGCACTCCCCGCCGGGCTCGACTCGCGGGTGCTGCTGCGCCGCCCCGATATCGTCCAGGCCGAATACGAGCTACGCGCCGCCAACGCCGAGATCGGCGCTGCCCGCGCGGCGTTGTTCCCGACGATCTCGCTGACCGGCCTGGTCGGTTTTGCCAGCAACACCCTGACGTCGCTGTTCACCGGCAACGCCTTCACCTGGTCGGTCGGCCCCGCCATCAATTATCCGATCTTCCGCGCCGGCGCCGGCCGCGCCGGCGTCGAGCTCAGCGAAGCCCAGCGCGACGCCGCGCTGGCCAGCTATGAACGCGCCATCCAGTCGGGCTTTCGCGACGTCGCCGACGGCCTCGCGAGACGGGGCACCATCGCCGCGCAACTCGCCGCCGTCGACCGCCAGACGGCAGCCGCCGCCGACACCTACCGCCTCACCGAAGCCCGCTACCGCGGCGGCATCGACACCTTCCTCGCCAGCCTCGACGCCCAGCGCTCGCTCTACACGGCGCAACGCACCCAGGTGAACACAAGGCTCGTCGCCGCCAGCAACGGCGTTACCCTCTACCGCGCCCTCGGCGGCGACGCGCTCATGGACGCGCCCCTCTGACCTCTTGTCCTCCCCCTCAAGGGGGGAGGCGAGAGACGCGTCTTCGCCCGGGTGGGGGTGGTCCCCCGTCGGCGCAGGGCGACACCCCCACCCGCCGCGCCAAGCAGCGCGAGTCGCCTCCCCCCTCAAGGGGGAGGAAAACAAGCCGCGCACCCCTTTTTTTAATTCGTCACCCCGGCGAAGGCCGGGGCCATCTCCTGCCCGACCCGGATAAACCAGCTCCCCTCACCCAACCGCAAACCCCTCATACCCCCGCTCGACAACCTCCTCGCAAATCTCCCGATAAACCCCGAACCCGCCCGCAAACGGCAGGAACTGCCGCGGTTTCCCCGGCACATTCGCCCCCATGTACCAGCTGTTCGCCTGCGGAAACAAAGTCCCCGCCGCAATCTCGTTTACCTGGTCGACCCAGCCATTCTCGGCCTCCAGAGTCGCCTCGATCGTCGCCGCCCCCCGCCCGCGCAACCAAAGCAGGCAATCGGCAATCCACTCCACATGCTGCTCGATCGACGTCACCATATTGGTCAGCACCGAAGGACTCCCCGGCCCCGTAACCGTAAACAAATTCGGAAACCCCGACACCATCAGCCCCAGATATGTCCGCGGCCCCTCCGCCCAGCGATCCTTCATCCGCACTCCGCCCCGCCCGGTAATCGCGATCCGGTCCAGCGCCCCGGTCATCGCATCGAACCCCGTCGCCAGCACGATCGCATCGAACGAATATTCAGCATCGCGCGTCTTCACCCCGCCGGCGGTAATGCGTTCGATCGGCGCCGCCTTGATGTCGACCAGTTCGACATTGTCGCGGTTGAAGGTCGCATAATAATTGCTGTCGACGCACAGCCGCTTGGTCCCCCAGGGATAATCCTTGGGCGTCAGGATATCCGCCACCGCAGGATCCTTGACGATCGACCGGATCTTCTCCGCCGCAAACGCCGCCGCCACCTTGTTGGCCTCGGAATCGATGCCGAGATCGGCATAGGCCCCCAGTATATGGAACCCGCCGATCTGCCAGCGCCGCTCGAACTCGGTCGCATGATGCTCGGGTGCCGCTTCCAATGTCAGCTGTTCCGAAGGATCGTTGAAGAACCCGCCCGCCGTCGATTTCATCGCCAGGCGATATTCCGCCCGCCGCGCCGTCCAGTCGGCATAGACGTCCTCGGCAATCGGGCCGTTGTGCGCCGGCACGCTATAGTTCGGCGTCCGCTGGAAAACCGTCATCTTCGCCGCCTGCTCGGCAATCAGCGGAATCGACTGGATCGCCGACGACCCGGTGCCGATGACGCCGACCCGCTGCCCACTGAAATCGACGCCTTCATGCGGCCACTGCGACGTCCGGTAGATCGTGCCGCCGAAATCCTCGATCCCGGCAAAATCGACATTGGTCGGCACCGACAAGCTGCCCGTCGCCATCACCACATGCTGCGCCGAAACGGTGTCGCCGCCATCGGTCGTTACCGACCAGCGATTGCTCGCCTCGTCGAAAACCGCCGCTTCAACCCGGGTGTTGAAAACGATATCGCGCTTCAAGTCGAACCGATCGGCGACATGCTCGGCATAGCGCAGCAGTTCGGGCTGCGGCGCATAATGCTCGCTCCACTTCCACTCGTTCTCGAGCTCCTCCGAAAACGAGAAGGAATATTCGAGACTGCGAATATCGACGCGCGCGCCCGGATAGCGATTCCAGAACCAGGTCCCGCCGACACCGCCACCGGCCTCGAAGACGATCGCCGTCATTCCCTGCCCGCGCAATTTGTGGAGCATGTACATGCCGGCGAACCCCGCACCGACGATGACCACGTCGAACGATCGATTTGCCTGTGCCATGTCGCTTCCCCGAAATACCATGACCCGACGCTAACACGCGGGCGATTGGCACATCACCTGACGCTGATACCAGTGTGACTTTCCCTACAGCCTTCCCTGCACATACCCGCAAAATCCGGTCCCGAGGTGCAAACCACCCCGGGACATGCTCCTGACAATCCCGGAAACAACCGCCGACAGGCGCGCGGCAGCCCCAAAATCCCCAGCTTTTACCCCTGCGCCGCAGCGAAGTTCATCGCAGCGAATTCCCAGTTCAAATGGCCCTCGACGACGGCCTTCACGTGATCCGGGCGGCGATTCTGAAAGTCGAGATAATAGGCATGCTCCCATACATCGACCGTCAGCAGCGGCACCTGGCCCTTGGTGAAAGGCACCTCGGCATCCTCGGTACTGACCGCCTTGACCTTGCCATTCTCCACCACCAGCCAGCCCCAGCCGGTGCCGAACTGGTTGACACTGGCATCGATAAGTGCCTGACAGGCCTCGGCAACGCCGCCAAAGTCACGCACCAGCGCCTCCGCCAGCGCCCCCGTCGGCTCCTGCTTTTCGGGACTCAGACTGTTCCAGTAAAAATTGTGATTCCAGCACTGCGCCGCGTTGTTGAAGATCTTCTTTTTGGCCTTGTCGCCGTCCGTCGCAACGATGATTTCCTCGAGCGTCTGCTCGGCCATCGGCGTCTCGGCGACCAGCTTGGCGAGCATATCGAAATAGCCCTTGTGGTGCTTACCGTAATGAAAACCAAAGGTTTCTGCCGAAATCACCGGTTCCAGCGCGGTATCGCCAAACGGCAGCGGCGGCTGCACCTGCGGCGACCGGCCAATCTTGTCCGCCGCGACTGCGGAACCGGCAAGGGCTTGATCCGACATCATAACTCTCCATGTTTTGAACGCGATTGTGTCGATAAACCCATGGCCGCGTGGCCCGGTTCCGCATTTTCCATGTTACACGGTGCATGACAGGACGACCGGGATTCGCTATCCGCGCGGCATGACCGAGATCACCCCGCAGATCGTTGCCGAACACGGCTTTACCCCCGACGAGTATGACCGCGTCGTCACCTCGCTGGGTCGAATTCCCAACCTGCTGGAACTAGGCATTTTTTCGGTCATGTGGTCCGAACATTGCTCGTACAAGTCGTCGCGCATCCATCTCGCCAAGCTGCCGACGTCGGCACCCTGGGTGATCTGCGGCCCGGGCGAGAACGCCGGGGTCATCGATATCGGCGATGGCGACGCTGCCATCTTCAAGATGGAAAGCCACAACCACCCAAGTTTTATCGAGCCATATCAAGGCGCTGCGACCGGCGTCGGCGGTATCCTGCGCGATGTGTTCACGATGGGCGCGCGGCCGGTCGCGAACCTCAACGCGCTGCGCTTCGGCGAGATCGACGCGCCCAAGATGCGCCATCTGATCAAGGGCGTCGTCGCCGGCATCGGCGGCTATGGCAATTGCGTCGGGGTGCCGACGGTCGGCGGCGAGACCAATTTCCACAAGGCGTATAACGGCAATATCATCGTCAATGCGATGACGGTCGGCATCGCAAAAACCGACAAGATCTTCTACTCGGCGGCGGCGGGCATAGGCAATTCAGTGGTTTACGTCGGGTCGAAGACCGGCCGCGACGGCATCCACGGCGCCACCATGGCGAGCGCCGAGTTCGACGACGACAGCGAGGACAAGCGGCCGACGGTCCAGGTCGGCGACCCGTTTACCGAGAAATTGCTGATCGAGGCGTGCCTCGAACTGATGGCGTCGGACGCCATCGTGGCGATCCAGGACATGGGCGCGGCGGGGCTGACCTCGTCGGCGGTGGAGATGGCCTCCAAGGGTGGCGTCGGGCTGCGGCTGGACCTCGACAAGGTGCCCGTTCGCGAGGAGCGGATGACACCCTACGAGATGATGCTGTCGGAGAGCCAGGAGCGGATGCTGATGGTGCTCAAGCCGGGGCGGGAGGATTTCGCCGAGGCGATCTTCCGGAAGTGGGAACTCGATTTCGCGATCATCGGCGAAGTTGTCGAAGGCGGCAATTTAACGTTGATGTTCAATGGCTTGGTGGTCGGCGACATTCCGCTGGCGCCGCTCGCGGATGCGGCGCCGAAATATGATCGGCCCTGGGTGCAGACGCCGGCGCGGGCGGCGCTGGAGGGGGTTGTGGAATCGACTGATGTCGCTGGGGATTTGCTGAAGCTGGTGGCGTGCCCGGACCTGGCTTCGAAGCGGTGGATATGGGAGCAGTATGACCACATGGTCGGTGCCGATACGGTGCAGCGGCCGGGCGGTGATGCGGCGGTGGTGCGGGTTCACGGTTCGCGCAAGGCGCTCGCGATTTCAACGGATTGCACGCCGCGCTATTGTTTTGCCGACCCGGTCCAGGGTGGCCGGCAGGCGGTGGCGGAGGTCTGGCGGAACCTGGTTTCGGTGGGGGCAAAGCCGCTGGCGATTACCGACTGCATGAACTTCGGCAACCCGCAACGTCCTGAGATCATGGGGCAGTTCGTCGGGTGCATAGAGGGCATGGCGGAAGCGTGCCTGGCACTGGATTTCCCGGTGGTTTCGGGCAATGTCAGTTTGTACAATGAAACCAACGGGGTAGGCATTTTGCCGACGCCGGCTATCGGTGGGGTTGGTGTTATTGCCGATTATGCCGACCAGATGACACTGGCGTTCAAGGCCGAGGGCCAAGCGATTGTTGTCATTGGCAAATCTGCCGGTCATCTGGGGCAATCGCTTTGGTTGCGCGAAATTGCGGGGCGCGAGGATGGTCCGCCGCCGCCGGTCGACCTGGCCGCCGAGCGCGCTGCGGGTGAATTGATTCAACAGCTTATCGCTGGAAAGCTGGTCGACGCGGTGCATGATGTGTCGGGCGGCGGGCTGCTTGTCGGCATTGCGGCGATGGCGATGTCGAGCGGAATCGGTGCCGATTTGTCGATGACCGGCGACACCGGAGCGTGGTTCGGCGAGGACCAGGGGCGGTTCATCGTGACGACCGGCGACGCCGAGGCGGTGCTGGCCAAAGCGGCGATTTCGGGCGTTTCCGGGATGGTCATCGGCAAGACGGGGAGCAGTTCGATCCTTGTCGCGGGTAAGTCTGCGCCCTTGAACCGGCTTTGGGCGGCACATCAAGAGGCGTTGCCGGGACTGTTGTTGGAAACCGCCTGACCGCCTGATCTTGAATCGCCGAAAATCGGGGCCATTTTAGCTGAAGCAGCATCCCGCTGCCGGAGCATTGCGACCAGATGGCCGCCAGTTTTGCAGCGTTCGATTCCGCCAACGCCCGCCAGTATCTGGCGCGCGACGTGCCGTCGGCGCGCCTGCGCATCGAGATGCTCGAGAAAGTGCTCGAACGCGCTTTCGTCATCCCGGGGCTTAATCGCGGTGTCGGCCTCGATTCGGTGATGGGCTTCGTGCCGGTTGCAGGTGACATGATCGCCGGCGCGATGGGACTATATCTTGTCTGGGAAGCCCGCAACATCGGCATGCCCAAGCGGACGGTCGCGCGGATGCTGATGAACGTCGGCGTCGACACGACGCTGGGCGCGGTGCCGTTCGTCGGCGACGTGTTCGACTTTTTCTTCCGCTCCAACACGAAGAATTTGCGGCTCATCAAGCGGCATCTCGATCGGCATCATTCGGGCACGTCGCTGGTCGACGCTCGTTAAAGCGACCGGGCGGGTGCCGTTCCTGTTGCTCGTCTTCGGGGCGGCCGTGCTGATTGCGGGGTTGCTCGCCGGCACGGCGCTGGTGGTCTTCCTGCGGTCGCGGTTTGTGGTGGTGGCGATGGCGATACTTGGTGGCCTGGCCGTCGGTGGTGGGTCGGTCAGCCGGACTTTGCTAATTTCGGCGCTGCTGTTCGTGGTGCTTTCGCTGGTCTGGCCGAAGCGGCCACGGCGCCGGCAGCGCGGGCAAAACTTCGATATCGAGGCGACGGCGACCGAGGCGCAGCCGGCGGTACGACCGGCGCCCATAGTGGCCCGGGCGGTTTCGGCGAAGGACGAGACCCTGATGACGGCGTTCGCCGCATTGGCGGAGAATGCCGACTGGGCGCGGTCGCGGATTGCCGTGGTGCAGGAAAGCTGTCGGCTGTTCCTCGGGTTGGCCGATCGCAATCCGTTTGACAATGATGCCGGGGATTTGGCGATCCGTATTCGGAAGTGGGTGCCGCAGCATATCGGCGACGCGCTGGTCGGATGCGAGCTGGCGACCCTGTCGGAGCGGCGGGCGATGCTCGAGGAGGCGGTGTTTACCGTCGAAAAGGTCGGGGCGGAGGCGGATCGGCAACGGGCGCGGTTGATGGCGCCGGGGCAGTCGGCGCTCGATGTGCAGCGGCGACATTTGACGCGGGGGTCGGACTCTTTTCTGGATTAGGGGGGCTTTGACTGTCACCGCGGGCTCGAGCTTTTTGGCGCAGAGAAGCAACTGGGTCCCAGGTCGAGCCCGGGATGACAATCTTCGGTTGTAGCGTGACTGATGTCGGCGGGGGACCACCCCCACCCGGGCCGCGCAAGAGCGCGTCTCTCGCCTCCCCCCTTTAGGGGGATGGCAAGGAAGAGTTACGCGAAGTCGAGGCCTATGTCTGCCGCCGGGGCGCTTTGGGTTATGCGGCCGACGCTGATGTAGGTCACGCCGGTTTCGGCGATGGCGCGGATGGTGGCTAGGTTTACGCCGCCGCTGGCTTCGGTGGGGACGCGGCCCGCGATCATGGCGACGGCTTCGGTGAGCATCGCCGGGCCCATGTTGTCGAGCAGCAGGCGGTCGGCGCCGGCGGCAAGAGCGGGCGGAATCTGGCCGATGGTGTCGACTTCGACGACGATGTCCTTAAGGCCGGCGGCCTTGGCGGCGCCGACGGCGGCCTCGACGCTGCCGGCGACGGCGATGTGGTTGTCCTTGATCATGACGCCGTCGTCGAGGCGCATCCGGTGGTTGGTGGCGCCGCCCATACGGACCGCGTATTTTTCAAGAATGCGCAGGCCGGGGAGGGTTTTCCGCGTGTCGAGGAGTATCGCGCCGGTGCCGGCGATGGCGTCGATATAGGCCCGTGTCATGGTGGCAATGCCGGTCAAATGCTGGACGGTGTTGAGCGCCGAGCGTTCGGCGGTGAGCAGCGCGCGGGCGTTGCCGCGGATGCGCATCAGGTCGGTGCCGGCGGGGACGCTTTCGCCCTCGGAAACGAGGGTGTCGATAGTGCAGTCGGGGTCGAGGGCGCGGAAAAAGGCGGCGGCGATGGGGAGGCCGGCGACGGTCACGGAGTCGCGCGAGTCCATCACCGCGGTGAGGATGGCGTCGGCGGGGATGACGGCGGCGGAGGTGCGGTCGCCGCCTTGGCCCATGTCTTCGGCGAGGGTGGCGGTGATGAAGGCGGGGATGTCGAAATCGGGGAGGGTGAAGTCGGTCATATTTGGCTTTCTTCTGCACGGAGGACCACCCTCACCCGGGCCGCCAAGGGGCGTCTCTCGCCTCTCCCGTCGAGGGAGAGGGGAAGGAAGCTAGTCGCCTTTTACGGGGGAGGCGGAGACCCTGCCGGCCATTTCGAGCATGCGGTCGAGGCTGATCTTGGCCTTTATGCGGACGTCTTCGGGGACTTCGATGCGGGGGCTGAGGTCGCGCAGCGCGATGTAGAGTTTTTCCATCGTGTTGAGCGCCATGTAGGGGCAGGTGTTGCAGCCGCAATTGCCGTCGGCGCCGGGGGCTCCGATGAAGGTCTTGTGGGGGGCCTTCAGCTGCATCTGGTGGATGATGTTGGGCTCGGTGGCGACGATGACCGTCTGTTCGGGGCTATTGAGGGCGTAGTCGAGGATGCCGCTGGTGGCGCCGATGTAATGCGCGAGGTCGAGGATCGCGGCGGGGCATTCGGGGTGCGCGAGAACCGGCGCGGCGGGGTGCTGCGCCTTCAGCTTGAGCAATTCGGTTACCGAGAATTTCTCGTGGACGATGCAGGTGCCGTCCCAGAGCAGCATGTCGCGGCCGGTCTTGCGGTTGAGCCAGGCGCCCAAATGCTTGTCGGGGGCGAACAGGATTTTCTGGTCGGCGGGGAGCTGGTTGATGATCTTTTCGGCCGAACTCGACGTGACGATGATGTCGCTTTCGGCTTTCACCGCCGCTGAGCAGTTGATGTAGGTCAGGCTGATGTGATCGGGATGGGCGCGGCGGAAGCGTGCGAAATCCTCCGGCGGGCATGAATCCTCGAGGCTGCAGCCGGCGGCGAGATCGGGGAGGACGACGATCTTGTTGGGGGACAGGATTTTCGCGACTTCGGCCATGAATTTGACGCCGCAGAAGGCGATGACTTCCGCTTCGGTGGCTGCGGCCTTGCGCGACAGGTCGAGACTGTCGCCGACGAAATCGGCGATGTCCTGCAATGCCGGGTCCTGGTAATAATGCGCGAGAATTACGGCGTTTTTTTCTTTGCGCAGGCGGTTGATCTCGGCCTTGAGGTCGAGACCGGCGAGGGCGTTTCGGGGGCCGAAAGGATTGAGGCGTGCGTCCATGCGGGGTGCTCCGGGGCTTTTCGGCGATATAGAAGGTGTGGGGGGGTTCGTCACCCTTTTGTGGGAGGAAGGCCCCCTCTCCCGGCTCGCGAAGGCGCGAGTCCGACTTCTCCCTCGAGGGGAGAGGTGTTTAGATCAGGCGCCACTCGTTGTTGGTGTCGGTGACTGTGTCGCGGTTCCTCAGGTCGATCAGATGGGCGAGGACCGAGCGGCCGGCTGCGGGGTGGAGACGGGCGTCGACCTTGGCGTACATGACCGCGACCATCGCCGGGATGGTGTGGGGGCCTTCGCCGAGCAGCTTGAGGATCTGGTTTTCGCGTTGCTTGCGGTGGGTAATGAGGCCGCGGACGAAGCGCTGCGGATCGGTGACCGGCTCGCCGTGGGTCGGGTGGTAGATGACGTCGTCGCGGTCGAGCAATTTGCGCAGCGACGCCATGTACGCCGCCATGTCGCCGTCCGGGGGCGCGACGACGGTGGTCGACCAGCCCATGACGTGATCGCCGGTGAACAGCGCCTTTTCCTCGGGGAAGGCGAAGCAGAGGTGGTTCGAGGTGTGGCCGGGGGTGGCGAGCGCGGTGAGTGTCCAGCCGGGTCCCGACACGCTGTCGCCTTCGGCCATGACGCGATCGGGGGCATAGGTCGGGTCGAAGCCGGCGTCGGCGCGGGGGCCGTCGTCGGAGAGGACCAGCGGCACGCAGCCGGTGATGATCGCACCGGTCGCCGCCTGGAGCGCCGGGGCGGCCGGGCTGTGGTCCATATGGGTGTGGGTGATGACGATGTGGCTGACGGTCTCGCCCTTGAGCGAATGGATCAGCGCGGCGATGTGATCGGGGTCGGCGGGGCCCGGATCGATGACGGCGACGATGCCATGCCCGACCACGAAAGTGCCGGTGCCGGTGTAGGTGAACGGCGACGGGTTGTGGGCGAGCAGCCGGCGGACCAGCGGTGTGCGCGGCACGAGATGGCCCCAGGCAGCCGCGTCGGGGTGTTGGTCGAGTTCCATGACGCAGATGTGGCATTGTGCGGGGTGGATGTGAAGGGCGCGGAAGTGAGGGGTTCGCGGCGTTGCCCGCAGGTGCCAAAGACTATAGGCCGCAGGCAGGTTTGTGGGGAAGATGTGTGAGTGAGCGGTTCGATGTCGTCATCGTGGGAGCCGGCCATGGTGGGGCGCAGACCGCGGTGCAATTGCGGCAGTTGGGGTATGCCGGTTCGATCGCCATCATCGGCGAGGAGCCGGAATTGCCTTACGAGCGTCCTCCCCTGTCGAAGGATTTCCTGAGCGGCGACAAGGCGTTCGAGCGAATGCTGATCCGGCCGGAGAGTTTTTGGGTCGACCGCAACGTGGTGATGCTGACCGGGCGGCAGGTGACGCGGGTCGATGCGGACGGGCATGTCGTGTTTACCGATGGCGGCGAGCATTTTGGCTATGGCGCGCTGGTATGGGCGACGGGGGGCAGCCCGCGGCGGCTGAGTTGCCTCGGGCATGACCTGGCCGGCGTGCATGGCATCCGGACGCGCGCCGATGTCGAGGTGTTGAAGACCGAGCTGGGTGCGACGACGCGGGTGGCGATCATCGGGGGTGGGTATATCGGGCTGGAGGCGGCGGCGGTGCTGGCGAAGCTGGGCAAGGCGGTGACCGTGCTCGAAGCGCAGCCGCGCGTGCTGGCGCGCGTGGCGGGGCCGGTCCTGTCGGAATTCTATGAGGCCGAGCACCGGGCGCACGGCGTCGAGGTGCGGACCGGGGTGACGGTGGTTTCGGTGCTGGGCGAAGATGGCCGGGCTAGCGGCGTGATGCTGGCCGGGGGTGAGATCGTGCCGGCAGAGATGGTGATCGTCGGCATCGGCATCGTGCCGGCGGTGGCGGCGTTGCTCGCGGCGGGTGCCGAGGGCGGCGATTCGGCGCCGGGGGGAGTCGATGTCGACGATCATTGCCGGACGTCGTTGCCCGACGTGTTCGCGATCGGGGACTGTGCGGCGCACGACAATGGTTTTGCCGGCGGGGCGCATATCCGGGTCGAATCGGTGCAGAACGCCAATGACCAGGCGGCAACGGTGGCGCGGCTGCTGACCGGCGCGCCCAGGCCCTATCATGCGGTGCCGTGGTTCTGGTCGAACCAATATGATTTGAAACTGCAGACGGTGGGGCTGTCGATCGGGCATGATCGGGCCGTGTTGCGCGGCGATGTGGCGGCGCGGTCGTTCAGCGTGGTGTATCTGAAGGATGGGCGGGTGATTGCGCTCGATTGCGTCAATGCGGTGAAGGATTATGTCCAGGGCAAGCTGCTGGTGGAGCAGGGGATTGTCGTGGCGGCCGACGTGCTGGCGGATGCGGCGACGGCGCTGAAGGCGCATCATCCGGCGGGCTGACACTTTGCGCCGTTTCCAGTTCGGGTCGGGTGCGCTAGGCTGGCGCAAACGTCATTCTGGGGAGTTTGCCGGTGAACAATGCGGGCCGTGAAGTGTGGGACTTTATCATCGTTGGCGCGGGGTCTGCGGGGTGCGTGCTCGCCAACCGGCTGTCGGCGGATCCGGGCACGCGGGTGCTGCTGATCGAGGCCGGCGGCAAGGACAATTCGATGATGATCCAAATGCCGGCCGGCATCGCGCAGATCATCCCGCCGGAGAAAGCCAGCCCGTTCGACTGGGGATTCTGGACCGTTCCCCAAAAGGAGATGGGCGACCGCAAGATGTACTGGCCGCGCGGCCGGGCGCTGGGCGGATCGTCGTCGATCAACGGCATGGTCTATATTCGCGGCCATTCGAGCGATTACGACCGCTGGTCGCAATTGGGGCTGACGGGGTGGGGCTGGTCCGATGTGCTGCCGTATTTCCGCAAGGCGGAAAGCAGCGAGCGCGGGGCGTGCGATTTCCACGGCGCCGATGGCCCGCTGCATACGTCACGCAAGGGGGCGCTGCCGCATGTGCTCAACGATGTGTTCCTGAAGGCGGCGCAGGAGGCCGGGTACAAGCGCACCGATGATTTCAACGGGCCGCAGTTCGAGGGCGCCGGGTTCTATGACGCGACGATCAAGGACGGCCAGCGGTTCTCGGCGGCAAAGGCGTATCTGACGCCGGCGGTGAAGGCGCGCAGCAACCTCGAGATCCGCGACAGCGTGCAGGTCGAGCGGGTGACCTTCGAGGGCAAGCGCGCGACGGGGATCGCCTACAAGCGCGGCGGCCGGGCGGAAACGGCGTTGGCACGCGAGGTGATCCTGTGCGGCGGGGCGGTGAATTCGCCGCAATTGCTGCTGCTGTCCGGGATCGGCCCGGCGGCGCACCTGAAGGCAATGGGCATTCCGGTGGTGCATGACAGCGCCGATGTGGGGGGTAATCTGCAGGACCATCTCGACATGATCGTGCAATGGGAATGCTCGCAACCGGTGACGCTCAATTCGAACGCGAGTTTTGCCCACAAGATGATGGCGCTGGGCAAATGGGTGTTCGGCAAGACGGGGAATGGCGCGCATATGCCGACGCCGACGGGGGCGTTCCTGTCGAGCCGCGAGGGGCTGGCGGCGCCCGACCTGCAGATCCACTTCATGCCGGTGAAGGGCGCGCCGCACGGGCGCGGCACGATGAGCGCGCAGCATGGGTACCAGATGCACGTCTGCCAGCTGCGACCCGAGAGCCGGGGCACGATCCGGCTGGCGTCGCCCGATCCGCTGGCGCCGCCGGCGATCGATCCGCAGTATCTGAGCGCGCCGGAGGATGTCGAGACGCTGGCACGCGGTGTCGAGATGGCGCGCGAGATCGGCCGGCAGCCGGCGTTTGATGCGTTCCGCAAGGCGGAAACCTGGCCGGGGCCGGGGGTTACCGATCGCCCGGGGCTGGTGGCGGCGATGCGCGAATGGGGCGAGACGATCTATCACCCGGTCGGCACCTGCCGGATGGGCATCGACGAGCGCGCGGTGGTCGATGGGCGGCTGCGGGTCAATGGCGTCGAGGGGCTGCGGGTCGTCGATGCGTCGGTGATGCCGTATCTGGTTTCGGGCAATACCAATGCGCCGACGATCATGATCGGCGAGAAGGCGGCGGACCTGATCGCCGAGCGGCGGACGCTGGAGCGCAAGCTGGGGATTGCGGCTTGACGATTACGCCGTTCGAGATCCCCGTCAATGCGCTCGAAATGGCGCTGGTGCGGTCGCGGGTCGGGGCGTTCCGATTCTTCGAGGAGCCGGAAGACGCAGGCTGGAAGCATGGCGCCAACCGCGACTACATGGAGCGGCTGCGGACGTATTGGCTCGAGGAATATGACTGGCCGGCGGCGGTGGCGGGGCTCAACCGGCATCCGCAGATGCGCGTGGAGGTCGAGGATGGCTTCAGCCTGCATGCGATTCACCGGCGTTCGACGCGGGCGGATGCGCGGCCGCTGCTGATCTCGCATGGCTGGCCGGGGTCGATCGTCGAGTTCGACGCGATCATCGAGCGGCTGGCCGAGCCCGAGGATGCGGCGATGCCGGCGTTCCATGTCGTAGCGCCGTCGCTGCCCGGCTATGGCTGGTCGGACCGGCCGAAAAACCCGTTGGGACCGCGCGCGGTGGCCGGACTGTACGACAGGTTGATGGCGCGGCTGGGATACGACCGGTTCGTCTATCAGGGGGGCGACTGGGGATCGGTGATCGGCGGCTGGATGGGGCTCGACAGCAAGCGCGTCGAGGCGGTGCATCTGAACGGGTTTGGGCTGCGGCCGGGGAACATGGCGCCGGAGACACCCGAGCAGGGTGCGTGGCTGCAAAAGGCGCTGGCCACGCGGGATGCCGAGACGGCGTATCTCCAGTTGCAGGGCACCAAGCCGCAGAGCCTGGGCTTTGCCATGATGGATTCGCCAATGGGCGTCGCGGCGTGGTTTTCGGAGAAGTTTTCGGGTTGGTCCGATGTGTCGGCAGGGGTGGGCGACCCGCCGTATCCGATGGACACGATGCTGACCAACATCATGATCTACCTGACGACGCGGAGTTTCCTGACGGCGACCTGGCTGTATCGCGGCATGTTCCTCGAGGGCGGGTTTTCGATTCCGGACGGGCGGCGGATCGAGGTACCGGTCGGGGTGGCCAGTTTCCCGCATGACCTGCTGGCGTTCCCGCCGCGCGCGGTGGTCGAGCGCGGCTATAATATCGTGCATTGGACCGACATGCCGCGCGGCGGGCATTTTGCCAGCCTCGAGGAACCCGAGCTGTTCCTCGGCGACCTGCGGGCGTTCGTCGCGGCGCTGTGATGGAGGTGCCCGAATGGCGGGTCGAGCCAGGGTTGCTCGACTATCCGGCGGCGGTCGCGGCGATGGAGGCGCGGGCCGCAGCGATCCGCGAGGGCACAGCCCAAGAACTGATCTGGCTGGTCGAACACCCGCCGCTTTACACCGCCGGCACCAGCGCGGTGGCCGGCGACCTGCTGATGCCGGATCGCTTCCCGGTGTATGCGGTCGGGCGCGGCGGCAAGCATACTTATCACGGGCCGGGACAGCGGGTCGTCTATGTGCTGCTCGATCTCGATCGGCGCGGCCGCGATATCCGCAGGTTCGTCGGTGCGCTCGAGGGCTGGATCATCGCGGCACTGGGCGACTTCGGCGTTTCGGCGCGGACGATCGATGGCAAGGTCGGGGTATGGACCGGGGATAGCCCGGCGAAAATCGCCGCGATCGGCGTGCGGGTGCGGCGCTGGGTGAGTTTTTATGGGGTCTCGGTCAACGTCGCCCCTGACCTGTCGCATTTTCAGGGCATCCTGCCGTGCGGACTGGCCGACCCGGTGACCAGCCTGGCGGAAATCAACGGCGAAAACCGCCTTTCGGCGCTTGATCTGGCCCTGCGCCGGCACCTGCTGGGCATGCTCGACGCCGTTGGAACGCTCCAGGCGCGGAATAGCACCTTGCCGCTCAAAAATGTCGCCAGCATGAATGGCGCTTGAGGGCGCGTGGATTTCTGCTAATGTCTACCTCGGTTGGGGGATAATAATCGATCGCCGGCCCAACTTGTCCTGGGTCCAGGATTCATCTGAAGGAGTTTAACATGGCTGACATCGTTTCGAAGCTGAAGACCGCCGCCCTCGTTGCCGGTGCTGCCCTGCTCGTCGTCGCTTGCGGCGAAAAAGCTGCGGAAACCACCACCGCAACGGATACCACGACCACCACGACCGAAGCGCCTCTCGAAGACGCAATGGCCGCTCCGGTGACCGATGCCACCGTTCCTGCCGTCGATGCACCTGCAGCCGACGCAATGGCCGCTGGCACCACCGACGCCGTTGCACCAGCCGCTGACGCTGCTGCGACGACGACGACCACCACCGATACCACGACGACCGAGACCAAGTAGTCTCGACATCGCCGTCTGAACGGTTAGGAAAGGGTCGCCGCAAGGCGGCCCTTTTTTTTGGACTTGGGGAAGGAATACATATGAGCCTCGATGCAATCACCGACCAGATGAAGACCCGGATCGGTGCGGGCGGTAATTTCAAGAAGTCGGTAAAGTTCGATTTCGGCAGCGATGGCCTGGTGCGCATCGACGACACGGTGTCGCCGGCGATTGTCGACAATGAAGCGGCGCCGACCGATTGCACCGTCAAGGTGTCGATGGCCGATTTTACCGAGATCGCCAGCGGCAAGCAGAATGCCCAGATGGCATTCATGATGGGCAAGCTGAAGGTCGAAGGCGACATGTCGGTGGCGTTGCAGCTGGGCAGCATTCTCGGCTGATCCGGGCGCCTTGGACCAGCCGGTTCAGGGCGAAATTGCTTGGCTTCGCGATTCCTGTCGCAAGACACTGGCGGACCGGGTGTGGCAAGGCTATGCCCGGTCTGTCATACGATCGAAGCGGAGATTTTCCCCAAATGCAGTATCGTTTGTCGATTCCGGCAGCTTTTTTGCTGGTTTTGTCGCCCCTGCTCCCGGTTTCCGCCCAGACGACAACGCGGCCGGTCGGTACAGGCACGGCGCTGCCGCCGCGACCGGCGACCCCGGCTGCCGGAACGCCGGCGCTGAATCCCGCCAATTTGCCGCTTGGTACCCTGCCGTCGTCGGTCCCGGCGCTGCCGGTGAAGAAGGGCGGCTTCATGGTGCCCAAGGCGATCGAACTGCGAACGCTGACGCCGGCCGAAACCGAGGCCAATGCGATCTGGAACATGCGCGCCGCGCTCAATGTCGCTGCCTTGCAGTGCCAGTTCTCGAACTACCTGGCGACGGTCAAGACCTACAATGCCATGCTCAAGCAGCATTCCGACGAACTGTCGAAGGCGCAAAAAACCATGATCGCGCATTTCAAGCGCTATGACGGCGCCAAGGCGCTCAACAATTTCGACGTTTATACGACGCGGACGTACAACAGCTATTCGACGCTCGACGCCCAATATACGTTCTGCGCCGTGGCCGGCGTCGTTGGCAAGGACGTGCTGGCGACACCGCGCGGCAAGATGGGTCCGATCGCGATGCTGCGCAATCCGGAGATCCGGGCTTCGCTGGGCGAGATCCCCTTGTCGCCGGCGCTGGCGATGCGGCCGGTGGATTTAATTTTGTTGCCTGATATTTCGGCTATGTAATTTTCGGCGCGGGGAGACACCCCCACCCGGGCCGCGCAAGGGCGCGTCTCTCGCCTCCCCCCTCTAGGGGGAGGACAAGGCTAGCGGCGACCGAAGAGTTTTTCGATGTCGGTGCGGGCGAGGCGAACCCAGGTCGGGCGGCCATGATTGCACTGGCCGCTATGAGGGGTGACCTCCATCTCGCGCAGCAGCGCATTCATTTCGGCGATCGACAGCACGCGGCCGGCGCGGACCGAGCCGTGGCAAGCCATGGTCGCGGCGATCGAATCGAGGCGTTCCTTCAGCGTCACGGCGCGGCCCCATGCCGACAGGTCGTCGGCGAGATCGCGGACCAGCGCGACTGCATCGGTGGGGCCGAGCAGCGCCGGCGTGGCGCGGACGAGAATGCTCGCCGGGCCAAAGGCTTCGACCTCGAGGCCGAGTTCGGCGAGCTCGGTAGCGCGATCGGCGATGCGGCCGGCGGCGATTTCATCGAGCTCGACGAGTTGCGGGATGAGCAGCGCCTGCGAGGCGACAGCACCCTTGCCCAGCGCGGCGTTCATGCGCTCGAGGGTCAGGCGTTCATGGGCGGCGTGCTGGTCGACGAGGATCAGCGCGTCCTCGGTTTCGGCGACGATATAGGTGTTGGCGATTTGCCCGCGCGCCGCCCCTAATGGATGGCTGGCGGCAGCGGGGGCGGCGAAATGCGTCGGCGCCGAGAGCCCGCTGTCCGGGCTGACGAACGCCGGCGGAAATTCGGTGAACAGCCGCGGCGGCTCGGCGAGACTTGCATCGCCCCAGCCGGCTGCGCAGGCATATTGGGGCGCGGCCGCCGCAAAGTCCGGGACGGCGAAAGCGCCGAGCGCGGCGGCGGAAACATGCGTCGAGGCGCGGTGGCCGGCGGCATCCAGCGCACGGCGCAGGCCCGAGACGATGAGGCCGCGGACAAGGGCGGCATCCCGGAAGCGCACTTCGGTCTTGGCCGGGTGAACGTTGACATCGACGAAATCATGCGGGACGGTGAGGAACAGCGCGGCGACCGGGTGGCGATCGCGGGCAAGCAGATCCTGATAGGCACCGCGCAGCGCGCCGACGAGCAGGCGGTCCTTTACCGGGCGATTGTTGACGAACAGATATTGATGGTCGGCGATGCCGCGATTGTAGGTCGGGATCGCCGCCAGCCCGCCGAGGCCGATGCGCTGTTCGGTTTCGTTGCTGTCGGCAAAGCCGCGATCGAGATCGATGGGCACCGAATTGTCGGCAAAATCGGGGCCGAGCAGCGCCGCGAGCCGCGCCACCAGCGATACCGGGCTGGCGTCCATGCCGGCAGCGACCGACAGCAACCGCCGGGGGGCGCCGCCGCGCGTGCCATGCCGAAGTTCGAAGGCGACATCGGCACGGGCCATGGCGAGGCGGCGGACGACATCGAGGCAAGCGGCGAGTTCTGAGCGTTCGGACCTTAAAAACTTGCGGCGCGCGGGAACGGCGGCGAACAGATTGTCGATGGCGACGCGGGTGCCGGGCGGAGCGGCGGCCGGGCCGTCCTCGACCAGACGGCCATTGTCGATGACCAGGCGCCAGCCGGTGGCGCCTGAGCCTGTATGGTTGGTGCCCGTGTGGCTGGTAATCGACAGCACCGCGACGCTGGCGATTGAGGGCAGTGCCTCGCCGCGAAAGCCGAGGGTGGTGATGACCGACAGGTCGCCATCGGGGAGTTTCGAAGTGGCGTGGCGTTCGACGGCGAGGCGGAGCTGTTCGGGGTCCATGCCGCAGCCGTCGTCGGTGACCGAGATATGGTCGATGCCGCCGTTTTCGAGATCGATTACGATGCGGCGCGCGCCCGAATCAAGCGCGTTTTCGACAAGTTCCTTGAGCGCCGCCGCGGGGCGTTCGACCACCTCGCCCGCCGCGATCTGGTTGACGAGAGTATCGGGAAGGCGGCGGATGAGAGGCACGGAGCCGGTCTAGGCTTCGATCGGGGTGGAGTCACCTGAGGCGGTGAAACGGCGTGCGATCAAAAGGCGGAGTCTTCGCTGCCGGGCATCAGATTGACCGGGCGCGTCGGGTGCGAGCGTTCGGGCAGGACCCCCCAGCCGATGCGGCGGCGCTGGCGGCGGCGGATGAAGACAACGAGGCTGAGCAGGGCAAGGCCGAGCGCGGCGATCTGGACGAAGCCGATCTTCCAGCCGCCGGCGATCGCGCCATCGGCGAGGTCAGGAGCCGGGAAGGTAATCAGGAATGCACCGCTGTCGCTCTCGGCGGGGATGAACGGCCTGTCGGCCGGCGATGTATCCCGGGCGTGCGCTGCCGCTTCGGTCTCCGTGGCTGGGCGCGCGGTGGTGACGGCAGCGTCGGCCGACGCTACAAGCATAACATTCGCCAAAAGAAATGCTGCAACGCACCAAACCGTCCGCAGGCTGTTACGGGGCCAGACCAGACCATGTTGGACCACCGCGTGCTTCGTCACAACAATTCCCCCTTCCCCAACTATCCAGCCGACTTTCACCTACTATCTTTCGGCTGCGGCATTTGGATTTGACGAATGTTACCAGATCGAGCACGGACCCGTCATCCGTAAAAGTGCACAATGACGACAAATGCGACAAATAATTCATATAGTTTCGGTACGAAAACGTTCTTAACCGGCTATTTCCGGAGAATAGTTCTCGCGCCCGATTTTTTCGGCGCGGCGCGGCAGGCAAGCGGTCTGTCGCAGATGAACGACCGCTGCGTGAATTCGGACCGCCTGCGCATCAGCGCGCCTTGCAACGGCCGGGGAATCCCGCCAAACGCGGTGGTACACGCGTGCGTCTCCGCAACTCCCCTTTTGCCCCAGATCGGGTCCCCGCCCCAATGTCGTTGTTCAACCGTTTGTTCTCGTTTCTCAGCCAGGATATGGCGATCGACCTCGGCACCGCCAATACGCTCGTTTATGTCCGCGGACGCGGCATCGTCCTCAACGAGCCATCGGTCGTTGCCATCGAGACCATCCGCGGCACGACGACGGTCAAGGCCGTTGGCAGCGAAGCCAAGCTGATGATGGGCAAGACGCCCGGCAACGTCGAATGCATCCGCCCCTTGCGCGATGGTGTCATCGCCGACATCGACATCGCCGAGAAGATGATCAAATATTTTATCGCCAAGGTGCACACGTCGCGGCTGCCGCGCTTCCCCGAGATCGTCATCTGCGTGCCATCGGGATCGACCAGCGTCGAGAAGCGCGCCATCCGCGACGCCGCCAACAACGCCGGCGCCAGCCAGGTCTATCTGATCGAGGAGCCGATGGCGGCGGCGATCGGCGCGGGCATGCCGGTGACCGAGCCGATCGGCTCCATGGTCGTCGATATCGGCGGCGGCACGACCGAAGTCGCGGTGCTCAGCCTGCGCGGGCTGGCGTACACGACATCGGTGCGCGTCGGCGGCGACAAGATGGACGAGGCGATCGTCTCCTATGTGCGGCGTAACCATAACCTTTTGATCGGCGAGATGACCGCCGAGCGCATCAAGAAGGAAATCGGCACCGCCAAGCCGCCGGCCGACGGCATCGGCATGACGCTCGAGATCAAGGGCCGCGACCTGATGAACGGCGTGCCCAAGGAAATCACCATCAACCAGGCGCAGATCGCCGATGCGCTGGCCGAACCCGTCGCGACGATCGTCGAGGGCGTCCGCGCCGCGCTGGAGAATACCCAGCCCGAACTCGCCGCCGATATCGTCGACCAGGGCATCGTGCTGACCGGCGGCGGCGCGCTGCTGCGCGATATCGATGTGGTGCTGCGCGAGGCCACCGGGTTGCCGGTGACCGTTGCCGAGGACCCGTTGACGTGCGTGGCGATCGGCACCGGGCGGGCGCTCGAGGATCCGATGTACCGCGGCGTGCTGACGACGGCTTAAGGGCCGATCGCGGCGCGGATGTAACGCGGCTGGCGCAAAATCGCCGAGACGCTATGCAACGTGGTGGGCACGGCGTTTAATTGTGTCCAGCAAGAGCCCGGACTGGGCTCGCAGAAGGCAGGAAATGGACTGGACGCCCGCGCCGAGACGATCGAGCGCCATGCGCCGCGAGCAGAACCTCGCCCTCGTGGGGGCGGTCGTGTCGGGCGCGGTGATCGCCGGCGGACTGGTGCTGTTGCTGGTGGCGCGGGTCAATCCCGACGGGGCGGCGCGAATGCGCGGCGTGATGCTCGACCTGACGACGCCGGTGTGGAGCGTGGTGCGGGCACCGTTCGATGGCGCCGGGCGGGCAATCTCCTGGGCCGGCGACTATCTGGGCGCGGTCAGCCGCAACCGCGCGATGGAGGCCGAACTGGCCGAGGCCAAGGCCGACCTGCAGCGCGCCGCCGCCGATCGCCGGGCACTGGCGTCGCTGCGCAAGCTGGACAAGGTGCGCGATCCGGCGCGGCGCGTGGTGGCGACGGCGCGAATCGTGTCGGCGACGTCGGGTTCGGTGGTGCGGTCGGCGATGATCGCTGCCGGGCGCGGCGACGGCGTCGGGCCGGGGCTGCCGGTGATCGGTGCCGATGGACTGATCGGGCGGACCATCGAGGCGGGCGCGCTGTCGGCGCGGGTGCTGCTGCTGACCGATCCGGGTAGCCGGGTGCCGGTGGTGGTGACGCGCACCGGCGAGGCAGCGCTGGCGGTGGGACGCAATACGCCGAACCTGGTGATGCAGGACCGGGTGGGCGCCGATGTGCCGCTGATGGTCGGCGACACGCTGGTGACGTCGGGCGATGGCGGGGTGTTTCCGCCCGGCATTCCGGTGGGAATGATCATCTCGATCGGGGAACCGCCGCAGATCCGCACGGCCGCCTCGCCCGTCGGTGCCGGATATGTGCTGGTCGAGGCAGCCTATCTGCCGCTGCCGGTGGTCGACGCGCCCCCTGCCCTCGACGCGCCGGTACCGATCGAGGCGCGCCAGGGCAAGGCGTCGCCAGCAAAGCCGCAGTCGTGATTTCCCGCTGCGAAGCCGCAGCCATGACCGCCGGCACATGATGAACCGCAACGCGCCGCCGTGGCGATTGATGGACGCCGCCGAGCGCCGCCGTTACTGGTGGGGCCATTGGCGGATGGGCATCCCGGCGCTGAGCACGCTGCTGCTGGTGCTGGTGATGACGGCGCCTTTGGTCGTGCCGGTGCCGGTGTTTCCGCAACTGGCGCTGCTCGGGGTGTTCGTGTGGAGCATTTTCCAGCCGGGGTTGATGCCGCCTTGGGTCGCATTCCTGGTTGGGCTGGTCGCGGACCTGCTTTTCGCGCAGCCGCTCGGGGTCAATGCGACGCTGTTTGCATCGGCGGCCGGCGTCGTGCGGGTCCTTGAAAACCGTTATGGCCATCATGCCTATAATTTCGACTGGGGCATGGCGGCGGCGATGGTCATCGTCTTCGAGGTGCTGACCTGGCAGTTGATGGCGCTGGCGGGCAAGCCGGTGCCGCTGCTGCCGCTGGGCTGGCAGGTGCTGACCAGCATCGCCGCCTATCCGCTGGTGGCGGCCTATTGTGCCCGCATCCAGCGCCGCGCCTTTGGGCCGGACCGGGCGCGGTGAGCAACGAAGCCATTCGTCAGCAGGGCTTCACTCGCCGGGCGCTGTTCCTCGGCGGCGGCATGGGGCTCGTCGGCGCCGCGCTGGCGACGCGGATGGCGTGGCTGTCAATCTTCGAGGGCGAGAAATACCGGCTGGCGTCGGAGGACAACCGGGTGCAGCTGCGCCTGATCCCGCCGCGGCGCGGCTGGATCGTCGATCGCAACGGCAAGCCGCTGGCGCTCAACAAGCCCGACTACCGGCTCGAGCTGATCCCCGACCAGATCGGCGATCTCGATGCGGTGCTCAAGACGCTCGGCGGTATCCTGGCGCTGAGCTATGACGACGAGCTGCGCATCCGCGCCGATATCGCCATCCAGCCGGGCTATATGCCGGTCGAGGTCAAGCGCGACCTCGATTGGCCGACCTTTGCCGGGCTCAATGTCAAGGTCGCCGACGTGCTGGGGCTGCGTCCGGTGCAGGCGTTCAGCCGGGTCTATCCCGATGCCGATCACTTCGCCCATCTGCTCGGCTATGTCGGATCGCCGACGCCCAACCAGTACAAGGAGCAGAAGGACCCGCTGCTGATCTTTCCCGGTTTCCGGATCGGCAAGGACGGCATCGAGCGCCACGAGGACCGGCTGCTGCGCGGCAAGGCGGGGGCGCGGCGCGAGGAGGTGACGGCGCGCGGCAAGGTGGTGCGCGAACTCGACACCCGCGGCGACGAGCCCGGCGCGACCCTGAAGCTGACCATCGACCGCGACCTGCAGAGCTTCACGGCGCGGCGGCTGGGCGACAACAGCGCCAGCGTCATCGTCATCGATTGCGTCACCGGCGACGTGCTGACCATGGTGTCGATGCCGGCCTATGATCCCAACGTCTTCTCGACGCGGGTGCCGACGAAATTGTGGAAGGAATTGCAGGACAACGACCATAATCCGCTGCTCAACAAGAGCGCGATGGGGCTGTATCCGCCGGGGTCGACCTTCAAGATGGTGACCTCGCTGGCGGTGCTCGCAGCCGGGGTGCCGCCCGGCGCCGGGACCAGTTGCTCCGGCAAATACCGGCTCGGCAACAACACCTGGCATTGCCACAGCCGGCGCGGCCATGGCTTCGTCAACATGCACACGGCGCTGCCCAAAAGCTGCGACGTGTATTTCTATGCGTTCGGCCGCCAGGTCGGCATCGACGCGATCGCGGTGATGGCGCGGCGGATGGGGCTGGGCCAGAAATACGAGCTGCCGCTGCCGGGCCAGGCCGCCGGCATCGTTCCCGACATCGCCTGGAAGGACAAGCGCTATGGCAAGCCGTGGAATCCCGGCGAGACGCTCAACACCTCGATCGGGCAAGGCTATCTGATCGCCAATCCGCTACAGCTGGCGGTAATGACGGCGCGCGTCGCCAGCGGCCGCGAGGTCATGCCCCGGCTGCTGGTGCCGACGGATGGCAGCCCGCCGCCGGAATTTCCCTCGCTGGGCATCCCCGAGGAGCATCTGCAGATCGTTCGCCAGGGCATGTACGACGTCATCAATTCGGGCATCGGGACTGCCCGCGGCGCCCGATCGCCGATCGATGGCGTGCATTTCGCCGGCAAGACCGGCACGGCACAGGTGCGGCGGATCACGGCGGCGGAGCGGCGCGCCGGCGTCAAGCGCAACGAGGCGTTGCCGTGGAAGCAGCGCGACCATGCGCTGTTCGTCGCCTTTGCCCCCACCGAGGAGCCGCGCTATGCGATCAGCGTCATCATCGAGCATGGTATCGCCGGCGGGCGCTATGCCGGGCCGATCGCGCGCGACGTGCTGACATTCCTGTATGATCCGGAGCGCGCCATGAAGACGTTGATCCCGATCGAGGCGGCAATGAAGGCCCGGCGCGAGGCCGAGGCGCGCGCCGCTGCAGTCGAGGCAGCTGCGGTTGCCGAGCCCGAGACGCTGATGCCGTCGTGGCTGCGCATGGAGGAAGTCACGCCGCCGGTGTTCGAGATCGCGCCGCCCGATGCGCCGCAACCCGAGCGCGACGAGCCCTGATGTTCAACGGGCCGTGGATGCGCGAACTGAGCCGGATGCCATGGGGCATCGTGCTCGTTACCATCGGGCTGGCCGGCTTCGGCATGGTCATCCTCTATTCGGCCGCCGGCGGCTCGCTTTCGCCATGGGCGCTCAAGCATGGCCTGCGGTTCTGCCTGTTCCTGGCAATGGCGCTGGGGATCTCGATCATAAGCCCCGATACCTGGATGAAATACGCCTGGGGTGTCTATGGCGCGGTGCTTGTCGGGCTGATTGGCGTCGAACTGATCGGGCAGGTCAGCGGCGGCAGCCAACGCTGGCTCGACCTTGGCATCATCCGGCTGCAGCCATCCGAATTCATGAAGCTCGCGGTCGTCATGGTGCTGGCGCGCTTCTATCATTTCCTGCCCAAGGGTTACGAAACCAGGCCGGCGGCGCTGTTTCCGGCGCTGGCGCTGATCGCGGTGCCGGCGGCGCTGGTCATGCTGCAGCCCGACTTGGGGACGGCGCTGTCGATCGCCTTCGGCGGCGTGGTGGTCATGTTCCTGGCCGGCGTGCGACTGTGGCTGTTCCTCGGTGCAGCGGTTGCCGGTCTTGCGGCGATGCCGCTGGCCTGGTCGATGCTCCACGACTACCAGCGCAAGCGCGTGCTGATCTTCCTCGACCCGTCCACCGATCCGCGTGGTGCCGGCTACCATATCACCCAGTCGAAGATCGCCATCGGATCGGGCGGCATCTCGGGCAAGGGCTTTCTCAACGGCACCCAAAGCCATCTCGACTATCTGCCCGAACTCCACACCGATTTCATCTTTGCGACGATGGCGGAGGAATGGGGGCTGATCGGCGGGCTGTTCATCATCGGCGGCTTCGGCATCATCCTGGGCTGGGGCATCATCACGGCGATGCAGGCGCGCGGGCAATTCCAGCGATTGCTGGCGCTGGGCCTGACCTCGACGCTGTTCTTCTATTTGGCGATCAACATGATGATGGTGATGGGGCTGGCCCCCGTGGTCGGCATCCCGCTGCCGCTGGTGAGTTACGGCGGATCAGCGATGTTGACGGTGATGATCCTGATTGGCCTGATCATGGGCATCGCGCGGCAGAATAAACTGCCCAACGCATGATGGAAGCGCTGGACATCCCGGCGTGCCATTGCTAACAGCCTGCCTCCACGCAGTCTCCTGCGCAGGGACGTATAGCTCAGTCGGTAGAGCAGCTGACTCTTAATCAGCGGGTCCCAGGTTCGAACCCTGGTGCGTCCACCATATTTTCAATGACTTAGAGGCAATGATGCCGGGGTCGTTGGAAGCTAGGTAGCAAATAAGTAGCAGCGTGGAACGGTTCGTTGCGGGCGGCTGGTAAGGGTGCTATGCTTTTATCATAGGCACTTCGGCCGACGTGGCGACAGTCCCGCCCCTGCCCCCGTCCAATTTTCGCCGTTTCCCTACCCTGCTGCCGGTGGATGCTGTTGCGCCAATGTGAAGCGCCGCATGGCTGGCACAGCGCCAGCCTTCGCTCTGCCTCCGATGTCATCATGTTGACGGAAGGCAGCAGGTTATTGAAACGGTAGAAGCCTTGTCCAGATCAGAGATCCAGCCTAGGTCCAACTTCTCACGTCGGGGGATGGATGAATGCACGGGCGTATCGCAGCGGCTATTATAGCGTCAGGTCTCATATTTTCTTCCGCCGGTGCTGCGGGGGACACAGAACAACTGTGCGCAAAAGAGTGGGACGGAAACTTTCGTATGCAGGAGTACTGCATAAAGAAGGGCCAAGAAGGAGCAGCAGACTACCGAGCAATCGCGCGCACCTATCAAGCTAATAGTGCAATGTCGCGGGCACTGAGTAAGTGCTTTCAGGATTGGACGGAAGGCGGACTGACTAATTGGCGAATGGCAGCCTATTGCGGCAGAAAACAGGCTGAGAGTTACGAGCGATTGCGCTAAAAGGGGACAAACTGATGTGGACGGTAACTATAATCTCTTCGGGGATAGGCGTATTGCTATTTTTTACAGGAATGGCCGGCGCAAAATCCGCCGTACAAGAGGCAGCATCAGCAGCGCAGGCTATGGCTTTCGCGGTCATTCCCTACATCATGTCACGCGCGCTAGAAGCTCGGGCGGCTGAGACGCTGCGAAACAGGGCCATTAGTGGCTCACAGAACGCGGCAGAGAAAGACTGACCCTGCCCTCATACCATCTTCCAATCAGGAAAGGCCCGCGACACCCGGCACAACAGTGCCCGAAGCGATGAAGGCGTCTACAGCCGCAGCTTTGTAACGAACGGCGTGGCCGACTTTGATATAAGTCGGCCCTACGCCCGCCCAGCGCCACCGGCGAAGTGTTCCAGGAGCCACGCTCAACATAGTTGCGGTCGTCTTCTCGTTAAACAGAGTATCGATCAGAGTCATCACTCGCTCTCCATGCCTTTGTGAATGGATAGTTGTAGATCATGCGCATATTTGTTCCTATCGATAATGATCAAGAGTTCGGAACTATTACTTTCTACTTTCTCTACCCACCTCGCCGCGGCCTCGCCGTCCGCACAGACGGCTGGTGGCCCCGCTCTGGCCTCGCCGTCCGCACAGGCGGCTGGTGGCACCGCTCTGGCCTCGCCGTCCGCACAGGCGGCTGGTGGCCCCGCTCTGGCCTCGCCGTCCGCACAGGCGGCTGGTGGCCCCGCTCTGGCCTCGCCGTCCGCACAGGCGGCTGGTGGTGCCGCTCCGGCCGCTTTGGATTGTCGTTAGTCAAGTATTCGTTTCAGTGAGAGAAGGACACGCCGGGTGCGGGCGTGATCGCGTCCGCACACATAGTCAATAAAAAGAGGCTTAGTTCTGAACTTGAGTTCAGAAGTTCTATACTTACCTACTTTTTTTACGCCTCGTGGGGGTAAAAGGTAAATACTTTTTGAACACTTTATTACTGTTTATTGAGAACGATTATCAATAGTAAATTGTCAAGTTGCAAACTGTGATTATTATGTAACAATTCGGAACTTGACCGGAGTCGGCCACCGTCAATGAAGGGTGCAGTCAGGCCCCTTGTTCGGCTGGAAAGTAGACCACTCCATGTTCGATCCATCTGGCGGCGACTAGTCTCCCCGTTATTTCCTTAGAACCTACGTCCAGAAGCAGCGTGATACTGGCGAGAGATACGCGCTTGGATAAATCGCACGATTGGCGGCAATACGGTATTCATTATACTTCTTCAATTTTAACTCGCACAGGGCTGATCATTTATTGAGACGTCATCTTTACGAACGCTCCGCCGACAAGGTTTGCAGCGAGCTTGACCGGGTCATCTGCCAAGTGGGCGTATCGGGCGGTCGTGGCGGCTTGTGTATGTCCCAGCAACTTACCGATCATCGGCAAGCTCAAGCCCAAAGACGCGGCGACACTGGCATAGGTATGCCGCAAATCGTGAAGCCGAACTTCATCGAGGGCGGCTAGGTCACGAATCTTTCGCCAAGGCTTTTGCAAGTTCACAAGCGGCTTGCTGCCCGAGCGCCCCGGGATCACATAAACCGCGTCGGCGGCTGGGGAGGCCTTCAGTTCGGTTAGCAATGCCAGCGTCTCGTCCCCCAACGGAACTTTGAACGCACCTGTTTTGGTATCTGGTAGTGACAACATCTTTGAGTTGAAGTTGATCCAAGCCCACTCTAACGCCAGCACCTCCCCCAGCCGCCGGCCCGTGAGCATCAGCAACTTGATTGCTGCAATAGCACTGGTGGGCACGGCTTGGACATCGGGAGAGTGAAGTACGCCCCATAGCCGCATGACTTCATCCGACGTAAGGAAACGCTCCCGCTTCTCTTCACGATAGCGATCGATGTTCTTCGCCGGGTTGCTGTGATCTGGACGAAGTCCCCATCGTTCCGCAAGTGAGAACATCTTGGACAAAAGCGCCAAGCACCGGTTGGCTTCATAGGGCGTCGACGAAATGCTGTGGTGCAATGCCGATACGTGTGCCCGCGTCACAGCAGCCACCTTCTTGCTGCCAATCGCTGGTAGAATGTGGCTGTCAATCAATCGCCTGTCATTTCGGATTGAACTGTCCTTCTTTCGAATGCCGGCGTGTTCCAACATATATCGCTCGCACAGGTCGTGGATCGTTGGCGCGGCCCGCCCTTCCTGCCTTAAGGCTGACGGGTCGCTGCCCTTTGCCACCTCCGACAGCCATTGCCTGGCCGTCGCGCGTGCTGCTTCGGGACGCACTGCCGGCCAGCTTCCGATGCTAGGCTTACGCTGTTGGCCGTCTCGGGTGCGGTAGAACAGCAAAAATGTGCGCTTGCCGGCTGGCGTAACCTTCAAACCGAAGCCAGCAATCTCGTTGTCCCAAACGACCACGTCCTTTGCAGCAGGCTGTATGCCCTCAATGCTTCGAACTGTTAGCTTCATCTTCACAGTGCGACCCCGCCGCGCTTCTAGGTAGCGGATAAGTAGCATTAGGTAGCAACAGGACGCAACGTCTATCTACAGTCTCTGTTGGTTTTCTTATTGTGAATCAACGAACTATCGCCACTCAACGCCCAGCACCGCCACCCATAAACAACTCTGACATGAGACTCTTAATCAGCGGGTCCCAGGTTCGAACCCTGGTGCGTCCACCATTCTCCCAATTTACACCATAGAGATAAGTATCTGCCCTCGGATGCGGTCGGGTCTTCCACTAGGCCGCATTCACCTTGGGAATGAATACCGATTTTGGCCGCGTGAACTCGAGCAGCCCGGCGAGGCCATTCTCCTGCCCGAACCCCGATTGCTTGGCCCCGGCCAGGGGCGTGAACGGCGTCGACTGCAAATTCTGGTTGATCCACACCGTGCCGGTATCAAGCCGATGCGCGATCGCCGTGGCGGCCTCGACATCCGCCGACCAGACCGCGCCGGCAAGCCCGTATTCGCTGTCGTTCGCCCGCCGCACCACATCGTCGAGGTTGCTCCACTTGAGCAGCGGCAGCACCGGGCCAAAGGCTTCCTTAACGACGACGCGGCTATCCTCGGGCGGGTTGTCGACAAGGGTGAGCGGCACGAAATAGCCGACTTCGGGCACCGGTGCGCCCTGCAGCAAGACCAGCCCCTGCTGCCGGGCATCGTCGATCAATCCGAGCACCCGGCGATACTGCGGCTCGTTCTGCACCGGGCCATAACGATTGCCCTGCTGCGCGCCGTCGCCGACCGTCGTCGCCAGCGCGAGCGCGTGCAACTGGTCGCGCATCTCGTCGTAAATGTCCTCGTGGATATACAGCCGCTTGGTCGCCACGCAGACCTGCGCCGTGTTGTGGAAGGCGCCTTCGAACAATTGCGCCGCCACCGCGCCGACATCGACATCGGCGAGCACGATCGCCGCGTCGTTGCCGCCGAGTTCGAGCGTGATGCGCTTCAGATCCTTGGCGGCGCTCTCCATGACCCGGCGCCCGGTCGCGGTCGATCCGGTGAAGCTGATCTTGGCAAATCCCTTGTGTGCCGTCATCATCGGTCCCAGCGCATCGCCGCCGGTGATGATGTTGAGCACCCCGGCCGGGAAGCAGTCGCGGATCAGTTCGCCGATGCGCAGCGTCGTCAGCGGGGTGAACGGCGAGCGCTTGAGCACCATTGTATTGCCCGCCATCAGCGCCGGGCCGATCTTCCAGATCGCCAGCAGGACCGGGAAATTCCACGGCACGATGGCGCAGACCACGCCGAGTGGCACATGATGCACCTCGACGCGCCGGGTCTCGCTGTCCTCGGTCACGTCGACAGGAATATCGAGCATCGTGCCGGCGCGCAGCCACATCGCGGCGCCCTTGATCTCGCCCAATGCCCCCGGATAGGGCCGGCCCTGCTCCGACACGAACAGGGTCGCCAGCGCCTCGGCATTGGCGTCGATGATGCCGGCCGCAGCGGTCAGCGCCGCCTTGCGCTCCGCCATCGGCACGCGCTTCCAAGACTCGAACGCCCGCGCAGCGGCGGCCACGGCCCGGTCGAGGTCGGCGGCGCTGGCGTCGGGCGCTGAGGCGAAATCCTTGCCCGTCGCCGGGTTGCGCACCGGGAACGTCCCTACGCCGGAAATGCCCTTGCCGTCAATCGTCATGGAAAGCAGGGTCTGCGCGGGTGCCGTCATGTGCCAATATCCTCGTAAACCTGATCTTGCTCGCAGGTTTACAAACTAATGGCGTTAGATAAAGCCGTTTCGGCGTGGCCAGTTCAATTGGAGAGGGTGAAGATGATCGAAGGTGGATGCAATTGCGGCGCCATTCGCTACCGCATCGAGGGTAGCCCATTGGCCATCGCCGCGTGCCATTGCACGCGCTGCCGGCGGCAGTCGGGCAGAATCTATTCGGTCAACCTCGTGGTCAAGCTGTCCGACATGGCGGTCGAAGGCAGTCTCGAATCCTTCGAGGACACCAGGTCCGATACCGGCAATTCGGTCTATCGCGAATTCTGCGGCGATTGCGGTTCGCCGATCCGTTCGCTGCTCGCCGGTAGCCCCGGCATCGCGGCGGTCAAGGTCGGCACCGCCGACGACCCGGCGGCGCTCGCCCCGGCGTTCCACGTCTGGACGTCGATGAAATTGCCGTGGGTCGAGATTCCCGCCGCGCTGCCGCAGTTCGAACGCAATGCCGGCTAGTTCGCCCCTTGCGGGCATCAACGTCGTCGATGCCGTCACTGGCCCGCTGGCGCCGATCACCCGCTATCTCGCCGACCTCGGCGCCGATGTCGTGCGCATCGTGCCCGATGACGGCGACCCGATAACGGCGCTCGTCGCTAATCGCGGCAAGCGATCCGGCGACGCGTCGAGCCTGGCGACCGCGCATATCATCGTCGACGACAGCGGCCTCGATCTCGCCGCGCTGCGCGCCGCCAACCCCGCGCTGGTAACGATGACAGTCAGCCCGTTCGGCACCGGCAACGCGCTCAGCGACTGGGCCGCCACCGGCCCCGTCCTCCACGCCTTGTCGGGCGAACTCTCGCGCTCGGGCATCACCGGTCGCGGGCCGCTCCTTCCCCCCGGCGACCTCGCCCATCAATGCGCCGCCGTCCAGGCCGCCTATGCGCTGCTCGCCTCGCTGCTCCACGCCTTGCGCACCGGCACCGGCGACCATCTCGATTTCGCAGCGCTCGACGGTGCCGTCCAGGCGCTCGATCCCGGCTTCGGCATCGGCGGCAGCGCCACCCTCGGCCGCCCCGCGCACCTGCTGCCGCGCGAGCTGCCCCCCAGGGGCTATCAATACCCGATCATCGCCTGCGCCGACGGCCATGTCCGCATCTGCATCCTCGCCGTCCGCCAGTGGCAGGGCCTGTTCCGCTGGATGGGCGCGCCCGCCGCCTTCGCCGATCCGTCCTTTAACAAGGTCGGCGTCCGCTATAAATCGCCCGACCTGCTGCCCGCCATCGCCGCCTTTTTCGCTCCCCGCAGCCGCGCCGATCTCGAACGCGAAGCCGAAGCGCACGGCGTCCCGCTCGCCGCCATCGCCACCCTCGCCGAAGTTACCGAAGGCCCGCACTTCCGCGCCCGCAACCTGTTCGCCGACGCCCAATTGCCAGATGGCCGCACCGTCCCGCTGCCCGGCGGCCCGATCACCATCGGCGGTGTCCGCATTTTCGCTTCCGACGCCGGTGCAGCTTTCCCGCCACCCGCGTCTCCCCGCCACAGCCACGCCTTCACCGGCCTGAAAGTCCTCGATCTCGGCATCATCGTCGTCGGCGCCGAGGCCGGGCGGCTGTTCGCCGACCAGGGCGCCGACGTCGTCAAGCTCGAAAGCCGCGCTTTCCCCGATGGCAACCGCCAGTCGCACCTCTCCTACTGCCTGTCCGCCGGTTTTGCTGCCGGCCACCGCAACAAGCGCAGCCTCGGCCTCGACCTACGCAGCCCCGCCGGCAAGGCGATTTTCCTGCGCCTCGTCGCCGAGGCCGATGTCATCCTGTCGAACTTCAAGCCCGGCACCCTCACAGCGCTCGGCCTCGATCCCGAGACCCTCACCGCCGCCAACCCCGGGATCGTCACTGTCGAAAGCTCGGCCTTCGGCAACACCGGGCCCTGGAGCCGCCGCATGGGCTATGGCCCGCTGGTCCGCGCCGCCACCGGGCTCAGCGACCTGTGGCGCTACCCCGGCGACCCCGAGGGCTTTGCTGACTCGATCACCATCTACCCCGATCATGTCGCCGGCCGGATGAGCGCCATCGCCGCCACCGCGCTGCTCATCCGGCGCCTGCGCACCAGTCGCGGCGGCCATGCCGCCATCGCCCAATCGGACGTCATGCTCGCCCAGTTCGCTGAGCCAATCGTCCGCGCGGCGCTCGGCGACCCCGCCGGG
>NZ_BMJM01000012.1:0-2500 GCF_014643455.1 Sandarakinorhabdus glacialis | reverse complement strand
TACTAACGGAGTCTCGGTTGATGTCCTTTCCTCCAGGTACTGAGATGTTTCAGTTCCCCGGGTTCGCCTCTTCATGACTATGTATTCATCATGAGATAACCTGATCACCAAACGCCAATCGCCGGCCATCGCTTGCGCAACAACCAGCAATTCGAATTTGATGAAGAGGCTGGGTTTCCCCATTCGGAAATCTGTGGGTCAAAGGTTGCTCACACCTCACCACAGCTTATCGCAGCGTGCCACGTCCTTCATCGCCTGTGCATGCCAAGGCATCCACCAAATGCCCTTACCTCACGCTTGAAAACCCGCACCACCAACGACAACACTGTATGTGCCATCACCAATCGAGCGGCTATCAAACGATTTCTTCTGTGTCCATGATCACCTGGCGCTGCTCCCGAGAAGTATTAAAGGAGTGCTCACCGGTGCCATTTCCACGGCATCGTTCTAAAAAACCCATTCACAATGTCAAAGACGAACCACTCGGCCATATGCCAAGGATCCGGTATCGCCGGCGCACATCGTGCGACGGCAAACTGGTTGCCTACATCCTGGAAGGGATAAACTCGAGATCGGCGCAGCGCTTGGTCAGCAGCTACAGCCTTTTGCTACGTGAGAGAGTGGTGGAGCCTATCGGGATCGAACCGATGACCTGATGCTTGCAAAGCAACCGCTCTCCCAGCTGAGCTAAGGCCCCATGCTCTCGCGAGCGGCGCGCCGTCAGTCGTGGCAAAGCCACGCCTTATGGCGCGCCTTTTCCCCGCTGGCCGACGCTTGCGCGTGGTCGAAATAGCAAACGCTATTTCGGGCCCGCGCTGCGCTGGTGGGCCGAGGAGGATTTGAACCTCCGACCCCACGCTTATCAAGCGTGTGCTCTAACCAACTGAGCTACCGGCCCCAACGCGCAAACACTGTTTACCAGCGGCGCATGAGGCGCCTCAAGTGCAATAGTCTTGCAACTATGCACCGAGCTGGCGCTCAGCGTTTTTCCAGGATGAAGGGACATGAGGGCGGCGGTAATGTTCTTTGGAAAGCAATATCGTCTCCGACGCTTCAAGACGCCGGCGATTATTGCAATATCCTTAGAAAGGAGGTGATCCAGCCGCAGGTTCCCCTACGGCTACCTTGTTACGACTTCACCCCAGTCGCTAAACCGACCGTGGTCAGCTGCCTCCCTTGCGGGTTAGCCCACTGCCTTCGGGTCAATCCAACTCCCATGGTGTGACGGGCGGTGTGTACAAGGCCTGGGAACGTATTCACCGCGGCATGCTGATCCGCGATTACTAGCGATTCCGCCTTCATGCTCTCGAGTTGCAGAGAACAATCCGAACTGAGACGGCTTTTTGAGATTAGCGCACCCTTGCGAGCTTGCGACCCATTGTCACCGCCATTGTAGCACGTGTGTAGCCCAGCGCGTAAGGGCCATGAGGACTTGACGTCATCCCCACCTTCCTCCGGCTTATCACCGGCGGTTCCTTTAGAGTCCCCAACTAAATGATGGTAACTAAAGGCGAGGGTTGCGCTCGTTGCGGGACTTAACCCAACATCTCACGACACGAGCTGACGACAGCCATGCAGCACCTGTCTGCAAGTCTCTTGCGAGAAGAAATCCGTCTCCGGAAATCGTCCTGCGATGTCAAACGCTGGTAAGGTTCTGCGCGTTGCTTCGAATTAAACCACATGCTCCACCGCTTGTGCAGGCCCCCGTCAATTCCTTTGAGTTTTAACCTTGCGGCCGTACTCCCCAGGCGGATAACTTAATGCGTTAGCTGCGCCACCGAAGCTCCAAGAGCCCCGACAGCTAGTTATCATCGTTTACGGCGTGGACTACCAGGGTATCTAATCCTGTTTGCTCCCCACGCTTTCGTTCCTCAGCGTCAAGAATGGTCCAGTTAGCCGCCTTCGCCACTGGTGTTCTTCCGAATATCTACGAATTTCACCTCTACACTCGGAATTCCACTAACCTCTCCCATCTTCAAGCGAAGCAGTCTCAAAGGCAGTTCCACGATTGAGTCGTGGGCTTTCACCTCTGACTTACAAAGCCGCCTACGAACGCTTTACGCCCAGTAATTCCGAATAACGCTAGCTCCCTCCGTATTACCGCGGCTGCTGGCACGGAGTTAGCCGGAGCTTATTCTCCCGGTACAGTCATTATCTTCCCGGGTAAAAGAGCTTTACAACCCGAAGGCCTTCTTCACTCACGCGGCATTGCTGGATCAGGCTTTCGCCCATTGTCCAATATTCCCCACTGCTGCCTCCCGTAGGAGTCTGGGCCGTGTCTCAGTCCCAGTGTGGCTGATCATCCTCTCAGACCAGCTAAGGATCGTAGCCTTGGTAGGCCTTTACCCCACCAACTAGCTAATCCTACGCGGGCTCATCCCTAGGCGATAAATCTTTGGTCTCTCGACATCATACGGTATTAGCACAAGTTTCCCTGAGTTATTCCGTACCTAAGGGCAGATTCCCACGCGTTACGCACCCGTGCGCCACTAGACCATGG
>NZ_BMJM01000011.1 GCF_014643455.1 Sandarakinorhabdus glacialis | reverse complement strand
CGGGGCTAGCCCCGCCATCGGAAACACTCCTACTGGCGGCATGATCGAAACCCGGGATTAGCTTAACTTCGCCGCCAAACTGTCCAAACAGACGGGACCACCTCACTCTACACCAACGCCAACGCCCCCGCCGGCATCACCGAAACCAGCCCGGCGACCAATTTCACCACCATCGCCGGCGCTGCCGTCAGCATTCCGCGCGGCGCCTTCTACGGCCTTGTCGACCGCGACTTCCGCGAAACCCGCGTCGACAACATCACCGCCCGCGCCGAGCATGATTTTGGCGGCGTCACCCTGCGCAACACCTCGCGCTACGGCCGCTCGGAACAGAACTACATCTGGACCCAGCCCGACAACCAGCAGGGCAATGTCTATGGCACCGACGCCGCCGTGCCCGCCACCGCCGGTGGCCAGGTCTGGCGCCGCATCAACTCCCGCTACGGCTATGCCGAGGGCCTCATAAACCAGACCGACCTGTTCGGCACCTTCGCCACCGGCTCGTTCCGCCACAGCTTCGCCGCCAGCGCCGAATTCAGCACCGAGCGCGCCCGCAACGGTGCCTATGTCTCCAACCCGCAGCTCGGCACCGCGATTTCGACCGGCTCGACAATCGTGCCGCGCTGCACCCCCGCCATGCTGGCCCGCTACAACTGCACCAGCGCCGCCAACCCCAACCCGAACGACCCCTGGGCCAGCTACGCCAGCGACACCTCGTCCGCCCTCGCCCCCATCCAGAAAAGCCTCGCCCAGACCCAGACCTGGACCGACACCAGCACCCGCGCCGGCTCGCTGTTCGACACCATCACCATCACCGACGAGCTGCTGATCAACCTCGGTGGCCGCTTCGACAACTACAAGACCAAGGTCAGCCCCGGTCTCGCCGCCACCTCGACGGCAATGCGCAGCACCTTCAAGCGCGACGACGATATCTGGACCTACCAAGCCGGCATCATCTACAAGCCCATTCCCAACGCCAGCCTCTACGCCTCGACATCGACCGCCGCGACGCCGCCGGGCGCCTTCCTCGCCCAGGGGCAGGAGAGCAACGCCCTCAACACGACGTCACAGTCGATCACCGACGCCCTCCAGATCGAGCGCACCACCTCGTATGAAATCGGCGGCAAGATCGACCTGTTCGAAGGCCAGCTGGCCCTGACCCTCGCCGGTTTCCGCACCCGGACCCAGAACGCCCGCACCACCGTCGAAAACGGCGTCGTCGCCTATATCGGCAAACGTCGCATCAACGGCGTCGAGTTCGGCGCCAACGGCAACATCACGCCCGAATGGAACGTCTTCGGCGGCTATACCTACATGGACGCCAATATCGTCGACGGCGGCATCACCACCACGACAGTGAACGGCGTCGCCTATTTCGCCCCCTCGGTGAACACCGGCAAGCAATTCCCCAACACCCCGAAGCACAGCCTGACAGCCTTCACCAACTACAAGGTCACACCCGCCCTCACCCTGGGCGGCGGCGCCATCTACATGAGCAAGGTCTATGGCGGCTATTCCGACACGCGCGTCGTGACCAATGGCGCCGTCGTCGTCACCCGCGAACTGGCACGTATCGCCCCTGCATACTGGCGCTTCGACGCCAACGCCGCGTTCGCCGTCACCGACCGGATCCAGCTGCAGGCAAACGTCCTCAATGTCGCCAACAAGCGCTACTTCGACCGCGCCTATTCGGCCCATTACGCCAACCAGGCCGCCGGCCGCACCGCCATCCTGTCGCTGAACGTCAACTACTGACCCCAGGCCCCCCTGGCAGTCGTTATCGACTGCCAGGGCCCCAGCCGGTTCGCTCGTCTAATGCAAGGTCGTGCCGCTCTTCTTCCGCGGCGCCAGGATCGTCAGCGTCCGATAGATTTCGTACCAGATATCGTGCCCGGCGCGGTCGCCTTCCGCCAGCAATGCGGCAACGCGCATCCGGGCGATCCCCAGCGACTTGTCGCCATATTGCCGGTGCACCGCATAAGCCCCCGACCAGATCGTGGCATCCATCTTCCCGGTGTCCGGCAACGGGTCTGTCGGCAAGGACTCTTCCAGCACACGCCCCGCCGAAGCGCAGCGGTGTGACGAAAACGATGCCGATCGGCGAAAATACACTGAACATCCCCCAGCAGCCCCCGCTGCCGGCTCAGTATCTCACAGAATTACTTGTTCCGATACAGGTCCTTCGATCACTGTCGAAACAGGCGTCCAACAGTGACCCAGCGTTGTCGACTGCTGGATCGCAGTCGCCGACATCGCGCCGACAGGTCACACGCCGCATCTCGCAGTAACGCGTTCTCCAACGGCCTGTTCGCGCCGCGTGCCGAGCGCGGTTGCACGTCTATTACCCGGCGCCCGGCCATTGTCGGCGCGCGACAGCCCGCGCCCCACCGCCCAGATCGCCGCCTGCGTCCGGTTGCTGACGTTCAACTTGCGCAAAATCGTCTTGATATGGACCTTGACCGTCGCCTCGGTGATATCGAGCCGCCACGCGATCGCCTTGTTGGCCTCGCCCTGCGCCACGCACCCCAGGATCTCGATCTCGCGATCCGACAGCCGGCCGCCTCGCGGCCCCGCCCGCCACATCTGGCCATCGCCCGCCGGCCGCAGCCCCGCCAGCCCGCCATAGGCCGACGCCGGCATGAACTTCTCGCCCATCATCACCAGCTTGAGCGCCTCGGTCATCGGCTCGCACGGCGTCGACTTGGCCAGATAACCATCGACCCCGGCGCTGAACCCCCGCGCCACCACCTCGAGCGTGCAATCGTCCGACAGGATCACCAGACGACTCAAAGCAAAGCGCCGCCGCAGCATCTCGCAAAATCCGACGTCCCGCTGCAAGTCATGGCTGTCGACGATGATCAACCGCGGCGCCGTCGCCGCCGGCTTGAGCAACTCCTGCGCCGCTGCCTCGTCGGCCGACGCGATCGCCGTAAAGCCGATCTCCCCCAGGATGTGCTTCAACCCCTCGAACACCAGCACGCCGGCACCGATAATCAACACGTCCACGCTCTTGTCGCCGACTGCGGCGACCGGCCCACCAAAGCCATTTCCGCTCATTGCCCACTCCCGCCCACAGTCCAACCCGGCCCTGCGCCGTGAAAGACACCGTCAAACTCAAGCAACTGCTGCGAGAGAACTGACACCCATAACACTTTCCGCCCTATGTTGTTAACGATTAGTTAAACAACCTTACGCGCCATCGGTTCCCTGCTTCCGGTACCGGCGGCAACAAGCGTTTCGAGCAGCGCATGGACCAGGTCGAAGCGATCCGCATCTTCGGTCGCCTCGATCAACAGGAATCGCCCATCTTTCTCCATCAACCCGGCTTTCGCCGTATCGCCGGCAAAATCCTTGCGCAGCGTCAGCGCAATCGCCGCCGCCCCGGCATCGACCCGGCCAACCCGCGCCGTCCGCGCCGACAGCCGCAACCGGGCCCGCGCCAACAGGCTTTCCGCCTCGGCCGGCAGCGGCCCGAACCGGTCGAGCAATTCCGCCTCGAAGCCCTCGAGCGCCGCCGCATCGGCCAACCGCGCCAGTCGGACATACAGCCCCAACCGCACATCGGCCTCGGGGATCCAACTCGCCGGCAGTGCCCCGGGCGATCCCATGTTCAGGTCCGGCGTCCAGCGGTCGACGTCCTCGCCGCGCACCTGTCGCAGCGCCAGCTCGAGCAGATGCTGGTATAATTCGACCCCGATCAACTTCATGTGCCCGGCCTGGGTGTCCCCCAGCATGTCGCCTGCGCCGCGCATATCGAGGTCGCGCGCGCTGATCTCGAACCCCGCCCCCAGCCGGTCGAACGTCGCCAGCGTCCGCAGCTGCTTGAGCGTCCGCTCGGCGATGCCGCCTTCTGCCTGCGTCAGCAAAACCACCTGCCCACGCCGATTGCCCCGGCCGACACGGCCCCGCAACTGGTGCAGCTGCGCCAGCCCGAACCGGTCCGCCCGCCAGACGATCATCGTATTGGCGCGCTTCACGTCGAGCCCCGCCTCGATAATGTTCGTCGCCAAAAGGATATCGCCAACACCATCGGCGAACCCGACCATCACCTCGTCGATCTGCGCCGCGGGCATCTTGCCATGCGCCTCGACCAGCTTGAGGCCCGGCACGATGCGCTGCAGTTTTTCCGACAGCGCCGCCATGTCCTCGATCCGCGGCACCACGACGAAACTCTGCCCGCCGCGCGTCTTCTCGCGCTGCAACGCCGTCCGGACCCGGCCATCATCGAACTGGTCGATGCTCGTGCGGATCGGCCGCCGCCGCGCAACCGCGTCTTGTCGGCCGCTCCGAACCGTTGCTCCTCGTCGATGACCACCAGCCCCAGCCGCGCGTACTCGACCCCCTTGGCCATCACCGCCCCGGTGCCGACGACGACCTGGATCGACCCGTCGGCGAGCCCCGCCTTGACGCGCTTCTTCTCCGCCGCATTCGACAATCGCGACAGGCCGGCAACTTCGATCCCGGACGCCTCGAACCGCCGCCTGAAACTCTCGAGATGCTGGCGCACCAGCACCGTCGTCGGCGCCGCGATCACCACCTGGTACCCCGCCAGCGCCGCCAGCGCCGCCGCCCGCAGTGCCACCTCGGTCTTGCCGTACCCGACATCGCAGATGACCAGCCGGTCCATCGGCTTGCCGCGCGCCAGGTCACCCCGCACCGCGCCGATCGCCCGCGCCTGGTCGGCGGTCTCGTTGAAGGCAAAGCCGCCCGCAAAGCGCTCGTACGCCGCTGCATCGGGGTCGATCACCTGCGCCGTCAGCGTTTCGCGCTCCGCTGCCAGCGCCGCCAGCCCGCGCGCCGTCTCGGCGATCGCCGCATCGATCGCCGCGCGCCGCTTGCTCCACGACGAACCATCGAGCTTGTCGAGCGTCACCGCATCGGCATCGGCACCATAACGCCAGATCCGCTCGGCATCGTCGATCGCCACCAGCCGCCGGCCCCCATCGGCATATTCCAGCGCAATCATCTCGGCGCTGCCTGCATCTACCCCCGGCGCCGGCTCGAGCCCGGTGACGACGGCAAAGCCATGGTCCTCGTGCACGACGACATCGCCAGTCCGGATCTCGGCGCCATTGCCCAGCAACGGATTGACCGCCGCCCCCTGCACATCACCCAGCAACGCCCGGCTGCCGAGCAGATCGGCCGCGGCGACAAGCACCACCGTATCGCTCACGAACCCCGCATCGACCGGCATCACGATCGCCGCCGCCAGGCCATCGTCAACTGCGGCAGCATCGTCCCACGACTCCACCAGCGGCACCTCCAGGCCAAGCCGCTTGGCAATCTTGCCGCGCAAGAACCGAATATCGCGCACGCTCCCGGCCAAGACCAGCCGGCGTCCCTGTGCCAGCAAAGGCTTCACGAACCGCGCCAGCGCCGCCAGCGGCGTTCCCGCTTCGGCAAATCGCGGCACCGGTTCCCAACCGTCCATCTCCGGCAACGGTCGCCACGCCTCGACCGCCGCCGCCCACACGGGCTCATCGACCGCATCGATCCGGCCCCCGCGCCCCGCCGCGTCCGCCGCCAGCTTGAGGAACCGCCGGCGCCGGCTATCGGCCTTCCCGGACATGCCAAGCACCGCCGGGGCAAAATGCGCCAGCACCGGCACCGGCTCGCCCATCGGTGGTTCGCTGGCGCGCCCGATCTCCAGCGCCTCCAGTTCGGCGACCGTCCGCTGGCTGACCGGGTCATAGGCGCGTATCGCCGCAATCCTGCCGTCCGCGACCTCGATCCGCGCCGGCTGCCAGGCGTCGGCGGGAAACAGGTCGATCACATCGCCCATGATCGCCATCTCGCCCGGCTCGTCGACACGGTCGTCACCGAAATAGCCCAGCTCCGCGAGCAAGGCACCGAATCCATCGGCCTCTATCGGATCGCCGACAGCCAGCCGCGGTCGCAGCTCGCCCTGCTGCTGCGCACTGCGCAACTTCTGTAACGCCGCCACCCGCATGCCGCTGTTGGCCGGCGACGCCGGTGCCACGTCGCCCGGCAACGCATCGCTCGACGGCAGATAGACAACGACCGTTTCCGGCACGATCGCCTGCAATGCCGCCGCCAGGCCATCGACCTGCTGGTCGTCATCGGTCAGATAAACGACGTCGTCACTCTCGAGCGCCCGCGCAATGCCAACCGCCAGCAACGCCGCGCAGGTCAGGCCGCCGCGCTTTGCTGGCAAGCCTCCAGCCGCATCAGCGTCGCCTCGTCGCGCCGCCCGCCGAACCAGCGCTCGATCGCCGCATTCAGCAGCGGCGGCCCGCCCGCGGCTGCAAACAACGTCAGCGACGACCGCAGCTTCTTCGTGTCGACCGGCCCGAACACCGTCTCGGCATGATTGAACGGCAGGTCCTGCAAGGCCTCGGTGCACTCGCGATACCGGGCCCCAAGCACCGGATGCGCCAAATACGCCCGCGCTTCCTCCAACGAATGAATCGCATAGCGCTCGGCCATCATGCTGCTGCCAAGGCCGGCGACCTGCGGAAACACGAACCACATCCAGTGGCCACGCTTGGCGCCCTTGGCGATCTCGCGCAGCGCCGCCGCATAAACCGGCTGCTGTGCCTCCACGAAACGATCGAGCGCGAACGGATCGCCCATATGGCCCCCAAACTGCAAGGGCCGGATGGCCCCAAACTGCGAGGGTCGCACCTGCTGCTGGCCCATCGACAATCCAATGCCAGCCGACCCGGAAAGTTCCGCTTAACCTATCGCCCCTCGAACTTCGGCGGCCGTTTCTCGAAAAACGCTTTCACCCCCTCACGCACATCGCCGCTCGGATTGGTCACCATCACCGCCATCTGCGCATCGACCAGCGACTCCTCGAGCGTCATACTCCCCGCCCGCGCCATCATCATCTTCGACAGCCGCACCGCCAGCGGCGCCCGCGTCGCCAGCGCCGCCGCAAACTCGAGCGTCCGCGCCTCGAGCAATCCGTCCGCCACCACCTCGGTCACCAGCCCCAGCCGCGCCGCCTCCTCCGCCCCGTAAATCTCGCTCAGCAACACCATCTTCAACGCCCGGTCATGCCCCATCGCCCGCGGGAACAGCCACGCCCCGCCCTCATCCGGCAGCAGCCCGACCTTGTTGCTGGTATCTCCCAGCCGCGCGCTCGCCGCCGCCAGCCGGAAATCGCACGCCAGCGCCAGCGCGAGGCCCCCCGCCACCGCAAACCCGCGCACCATCGCAATGCTCGGCTTGTCGAGCCGCCGCAGCGCCAACACCACCGCCTGCATCCCCTCGCGCATCTCCCGACCGTGCCCCATCGGCGCCTCGGCAAATCCATGGCCGTCCCCGCCCGAAACATCGCCACCCGTGCAAAACGCCCGCTCCCCCGCCCCCGTCAAGATCAGCACCTTCAGCGCATCATCGTCCCGAAACGCCGCGATCCCCGCCAGCAATTCCTGCGTCATCGCAAAGCTATAGGCATTCATCGCCGCCGGCCGGTTCAGCGTCAGCCGCGCCAGCCCTGGCGCCGGACTGTCCGTTGAGACAGTGGCGAGTTCCAACCCGGAAAATATAGTGTCACCCATCGATCGCGCCCCCACCCAAGCCGCGCAGCATAACAAGGACCAGCCGATGAGCAATTATTCGGACATTCTCTACGCCGTCGACGCCGGTGTCGCGACCATCACCCTCAACCGCCCCGATCGCCTCAACGCCTGGTGTGCCAGCCTCGACGCCGATGTCCGCGCCGGCATGCGCGCCGCCACCGACGACCCCGCCGTCCGCGTCATCGTCCTCACCGGCGCCGGGCGTGGTTTCTGCGCCGGCGCCGACATGAACGTCCTCCAAGGCATCCAGGACGGCGACACCAGCACCCGCCCCACCGCCCCCGAAACCCCCTGGGACACCTCCGCTCACCCCGATTTCCAGAAACAATACAGCTGGTTTCCCGCCGTTCCCAAACCGATTATCGGCGCCATCAACGGCCCCTGCGCCGGCCTCGGCATGGTGCTGGCGCTCTACACCGACATCCGCATCGCGTCGGATCTCGCCGTCTTCTCGACCGCCTTCGCCCGCCGCGGGCTGATCGCCGAGCACGGCATCTCCTGGCTGCTGCCGCGCCTCATCGGCATGGCCAACGCCGCCGAGATCCTGTTCTCCGCCCGCCGCATCGAAGCCGCCGAGGCCAGGTCCCTCGGCCTCGTCAACCGCGTCGTCCCCCACGCCAATTTCGCTACCGAAGTGCAATCCTACGCCCGCATGCTCGCCGTCGAAGTCTCGCCGCGCTCGCTCGCCGCGATGAAGCGCGAAATCTGGAACGCCCAGCTGTCCGGCCTCGGCGCCGCCATCGACGCCGCCAACATCGACATGAAAGCCAGCTTCGCCACCGACGACTTCAAGGAAGGCGTCGCCCACTACCTCGAAAAACGCCCCGCGGCCTTCTCCGGCCGCTAGCCAAAGACGCGGCCTTCTCCGGCCGCTAGCCAAGGACGCCGCTTTCGCTGGCCGCCAGTCACTCGCCGAGCCCGTTCGTGCCAGCGAACCCGCTTGCATCCCCGACCAAAACCCCACACCACGCAAAAATGCCCGCCACTCCTCCTTCGCGTTACGTCACCCCGGCTCCCTCCCGCCCCGTCACCCCGGCCCCCTCTCATCCCGTCACCCCGGCGCAGGCCGGGGCCCATCTCGGGAACGCCCCGAAAAACGCCCCGACACCTCCCCCGACAAACCCATGACCCCAACCCGCCTCAACCTCGCCCTCGCCGCCGCGCTAGCCGCCGCAATGGCCCTCTCCCTCCTCGCCGGCAAAGTCTGGCTCCCCGCCACCGCCTGGTCCCTCACCGACCCGCGCTTCCTCATCATCCTCGAACTCCGCGCCCCAAGGGCCGTCCTCGGCGCGCTCGTCGGCGCCGCCCTCGGCCTGTCGGGCGCCGCCATGCAGGGTTACCTCCGCAACCCCCTGGCCGACCCCGGCCTGTTCGGCATCTCCGCCGGCGCCGCGCTCGGCGCCGTCATCTCGTTGTTCTTCGGCTTTGCCTCCGCACTCCTCCTGCCCGCCTTCGCCCTCGCCGGCGCCGCCATCGCCATGGCCCTCCTTGCCCTGCTCGTCGGCCGCTCCGGCTCGATGCTGGTCTTCACGCTCGGCGGCGTCATCCTCTCGAGCATCGCCGGCTCGATGACCGCCCTCGCCATCAGCCTCGCGCCCACCCCCTTCGCCACCTCGCAGATCGTCACCTGGCTGATGGGCGCGCTTACCGATCGCAGCTGGGACGATGTCCAGATCGCCGCCCCCCCCATCCTCGCCGGCGGCCTCCTCCTCACCTGCACCGCCCGCTCGCTCGACGCCCTCACCCTCGGCGAGACCGCGGCGCGCTCGATGGGCGTCGATCCCCGCCGCCTGCAGATCCTCGTCATCCTCGGCGTCGGGCTCTGCGTCGGCGCGTCGGTCGCCGCCGCCGGCATCATAGGCTTCGTCGGCCTGATGGTCCCCCACCTCGTCCGCCCTCTCGCCGGCCACCGCCCGTCGGCGATCCTGCTCCCCTCGGCGCTCGGCGGCGCGCTCCTCGTCGTCGTCGCCGACAGCCTCGTCCGCGCCGCCCCCACGGTCTCGGAGCTTCGCCTCGGCATCGCCATGTCGATGCTCGGCGGGCCGTTCTTCCTTGCCCTCCTCCTCCGCATGCGCCGCCAGCTCCCATGACCCTCCAGGCCCACGCCCTCAGCCTCACCCTCGGCAACACCCGCGTCCTCGACAATATCAGCGCCACCTTCACCCGCGGTCGCGTCACCGCCATCCTCGGCCCCAACGGCGCCGGCAAATCGAGCCTCCTGTCGTGCCTCACCGGCATCCGCCTCCCCGACAGCGGCGGCGTCACCCTGTCCGGCACGCCGCGCGGGCAACTCGACCGCCGCGACCTCGCCCGCCGCATCGGCTTCCTCCCGCAAACCGCCGACGTGCACTGGGATGTCGATGTCGCCACCCTCGTGGCGTTGGGCCGCTTCCCTCACCGCGGCCGCTGGGGCAGCACCCCCGAGGACGACGCCGCCGTCGCCGCCGCCATGGCCGCCACCGACACCACCATGTTCGCCGACCGCATCGTCAACACCCTGTCCGGCGGCGAGCGCGGCCGCGCCCTCCTCGCCCGCGTCCTTGCCGGCACCCCCGAATGGCTCCTCGCCGACGAGCCCCTCGCCAGCCTCGACCCGGCCCACCAACTCGACGTCCTCGACAGCCTCCGCGCCATCGCCGCCGCCGGCGCTGGCGTCATCACCGTTCTCCACGACCTCAACCAGGCCGCCCGCGTCGCCGACGAAATCCTCCTCATGCGCGCCGGCCAGGTCATCGCCCACGGCCCCCCCGGCGAAGTCCTCACCCCTGACCTCATCGCAAAAACCTACGGCGTAGCCGCCCACATCGGCCACACCCCCCAAGGCCAACGCTACATAATCCCCACCGGCCGCCTCTAACTTGTCCTCCCCCTAGAGGGGGGAGGCGAGAGACGCGCCCTTGCGCGGCCCGGGTGGGGGTGTCTCCCCTCCCAAGAAAATGCCGAACCTGCTTCTCCCCTCCCTTCTTCAAGGGAGGGGTCGGGGGTGGGTGCTTACAAACGCCCCCCAAACAATCCACCCTCCAAACCTGTCATCCCGGGCCTGACCCGGGACCCAGCTTCTTCTCCCGCCCTTCCGGAACAAGCCCATCGACACCCAGCCCACACCCCACCCCCCTTGACCCCACCAAATCCCCCCTTCACCACTCCCCCATGAAAACCTGGGAATTCTGGATCGACCGCGGCGGCACCTTCACCGACATCGTCGCCCTGACCCCAACCGGCCACCTCACCACCACAAAGCTCCTCAGCCACGACCCAGAACATTACCCCGACGCCGCCGCCGAAGGCATCGCCCGCCTCCGCGGCACCGACTCCGCCCCCATCGCCGCCGTAAGAATGGGCACCACCGTCGCCACCAACGCCCTCCTCGAACGCGCCGGCGCCCCGACATTGCTAGCCATCACCCGCGGCCACGCCGACGCCCTCACCATCGGGCACCAGGCCCGCCCCGACATTTTCGCGCTCGAAATCAAGCGCCCCGCTCCCCTCCACGCCGCCACCTGCGAAATCGACGAGCGCGTCTCCGCCACCGGCGAAATCCTCCGCCCCCTCAACGAAGCCACCGCCCGCGAAGCCCTGACCATCCACTACCAAAACGGCCTCCGCAGCATCGCCATCGTCCTCATGCACGGCTGGCGCAGCCCCGCCCACGAGCTCCGCGTCGCCGGAATTGCCGCCGAGATCGGCTTCACCCAGATCACCACCAGCCACAGCGTCGGCGCCGTCATAAAACTCGTCCCCCGCGGTCTCACCGCCGTGGCCGACGCCTATCTCTCGCCCCCGCTGCGCCACTATGTCGAGACCGTCGCCACCGGCCTCGAAAAACTCGCCGGCGACACCCCCACGCTCCTCTTCATGCAATCCAACGGCGGCCTCGCCGCGGCCAGCCATTTCCAGGGCCGCGACGCCATCCTGTCCGGCCCGGCCGGCGGCATCGTCGGCATGGCCGCCACCGGCAAGCAGGCCGGCCATGAACGCCTGATCGGCTTCGACATGGGCGGCACCTCGACCGACGTCTCGCACTACGACGGCCAATTCGAGCGCGCCGACGAAACCCTCGTCGCCGGCGTCCGCGTCCGCGTCCCCATGCTCCGCATCGACACGGTCGCTGCCGGCGGCGGATCGATCCTCCGCTTCGACGGCGCCCGGCTCCGCGTCGGCCCAGAAAGCGCCGGCGCCCGCCCCGGCCCCGCCGCCTACCGAAACAACGGCCCGCTGACAGTCACCGATTGCAACGTCCTCCTCGGCAAGCTTCAGCCCGAATATTTCCCCGCCCTCTTCGGCCCCAATGCCGACGAATCCCTCGACACCGAAACCGTCACCGCCAAATTCGCCGCCCTCGCTACGGAGATGAACTCCACCCCCGAAGCCGTCGCGGAGGGCGCCATCAGCATCGCCGTAGAAACCATGGCCGCCGCCATAAAAGGCATCTCGATCGCCCGCGGCCACGACGTCTCGACCTACACCCTCGCCTGTTTCGGCGGCGCCGCCGGCCAACACGCCTGCCTGGTCGCCGACGCCCTCGGCATCGAGCGCATCATGGTCCACCCCCTCGCCGGCGTCCTAAGCGCCTACGGCATCGGCCTAGCCGACGTCCGCGTCCTCCGCGAAGCCACCCTGAACCTGCCCCTATCTTCTGCCGTTACCCCGGCTTCTTCTGCCGTCACCCCGGCGAAGGCCGGGGCCCATCTCCCGCCCCCCGAAATCGAAGCCACCCTCTCCGAACTAACCAAATCAGCCATCACCGCCCTAACCGCCCAAAACCTCCCCTTCGACCACATCGAAACCCAAACCCGAGCCCGCATCCGCTACGCCGGCAGCGACACTCCCCTCGACCTCCCCCTCGCCTCCCCAGCCGAAATGGCCACCGCCTTCGCCGCCGAACAACAGCGCCGGTTCGGCTTCCTCACCGCCACCGACGACCTGATTCTCGATAGCATCGCCGTCGAAGCCATCGGAATCTCCCGCGCCCAAAAACCCCATCTCCCCGAACCCACTCCGAAAACCCTATCCCAAGGTAAAAACCATCCCGTCTTCACCTCCGGACAATCCCGTCAAACCCCATTCCATGACCGAAACACGCTCCCCAAAGGCTGGTCACACCCCGGTCCCGTCGTCATCATCGACCCCAGCGCCACCACCATCGTCGAACCCGGCTGGAACGTCACCGTCGACGACCACCTCAACCTGATCCTCGCCCGCAACGCCGGGCTCACCGCCCAAAAATCCTCCACCGAAGCCGATCCCGTCCGCCTCGAAATCTTCGCCAACCGCTTCATGGGCATCGCCGAGCAGATGGGCGTCGCCCTGCAGACCACTGCCTGGTCGGTCAACATCAAGGAAAGGCTCGACTTTTCCTGTGCGCTGTTCGACACCGCCGGCCATCTCATCGCCAACGCCCCGCACATGCCCGTCCATCTCGGCTCGATGGGCGACAGCGTCCGCGCCATCCAGTCCGCCCGCCAAAACGACGGTCGCGGCATACTCCCCCACGACGCCTATATGCTCAACGCCCCCTATAACGGGGGCACCCACCTCCCTGATGTCACTGTAATCATGCCGGTATTCGTCGGAGACACCCTAGCCTACTGGACCGCCGCCCGCGGCCACCAGGCCGATATCGGCGGCACCACCCCCGGCTCGATGCCCCCCGACAGCCGCAGCGTCGATGAAGAAGGCGTCCTCATCGACAATGTCCTGCTCGTCGACCAGGGCCGCCTCCTCGAAGCCGAAACCCTTGCGCTGCTGTCGTCCGGAAAATACCCCGCCCGCGATCCCGCCCGCTGCCTCGGCGACCTCCAGGCGCAACTGGCCGCCTGCACCCGCGGCGCCAACGAACTGATAAACCTCGGCGAATCCTTCGGCCACGACACCGTCGCCGCCTATATGGCCCACGTCCAGGACAACGCCGAAACCGCAGTCCGCGCCGCCATCAAGCACCTCAAACCCGGCAATTTCGCCTACGAAATGGACAACGGCGCCATCGTCAAAGTCGCCATCACCATCGAAAACACCACAGCCACCGTCGATTTTACCGGCACCAGCGCCCAACTCCCCGACAATTTCAACGCCCCGCTCTCGGTCTGCCGCGCCGCCGTGCTCTACGTCTTCCGCTGCCTGACCACCGGCGACCTACCTCTTAATGACGGCTGCCTCCGCCCAATAAACCTAATCGTTCCAGCGGGTTCAATGCTCAATCCCGCCTACCCCGCCGCCGTCGTCGCCGGCAACGTCGAAACCAGCCAGGTCATCACCGACGCACTTTTCGGCGCCCTCGGCGTCATGGCCGCTGCGCAAGGCACGATGAACAATTTCACTTTCGGCAACGCCGATTACCAATATTACGAAACCATCGCCGGCGGCTCCGGCGCCGGCCCCGGGTTCCACGGCACCAGCGCCGTCCAGACCCACATGACCAATAGCCGCCTCACCGACCCCGAAGTCCTCGAAACCCGCTTCCCCGTCATCGTCGAAGATTTCGCTATCCGCCTGGAATCAGGCGGAAAAGGCCAGCACAACGGCGGCGACGGCGCCCTCCGCCGTATCCGCTTCCGCGAACCGATGACCGCCGGAATCCTCTCCAACCGCCGCCGCATCGCCCCCTTCGGCCTGTCAGGCGGCACCCCCGCCAGCCCCGGCCGAACCACCGTCGAGCGCACCGACGGCAGCACCGAAATCCTTGGCACCACCGCCCGCACCAACCTCGCCGCCGGCGACGCCATCGTCATCGAAACCCCCGGCGGCGGCGCCTACGGCCCAAGAAAATAACTGTCATCCCGGGCTCGACCCGGGACCCAGCTACCTTTCTAAACCTGCGGCGTGATCAGATACTTCGTTCCTGTAGCCTTGGCATTATAAGCCGTTAGCGCCTCCAACGTCAGCGCCCCGGCCAACGAAACCCGCGCCGTATAATGGCTGGCAAACGTCGTCGTCAGCTCATCCACAACCCGCTGCCGCAACCGGTTCGCCTCCGCCGCACCGATCTTCTGCAAAAACGGCGTCAGCAACCAGCCACCCAGCCCCCAAGCCATGCCAAACCCGCGATTCAGCTCGGTCGGCCGGGTATCGAGCCCACCATAAATATACACCTGCTTGTAAGTCGTTGATCCATAACGGCTATAAACCTTCGCCGTCTTGTTCGCTGCGATCTCCATCGCCGTCAAAATTTGTCCCGCCAGCTTGCCGCCGCCGATCGCATCGAAAGCAATTGTCGCCCCAGTCTCGACCAGTGCCCCAACCAGATCCTCCATGAAAGTCGGCGAGCTCGAATCGACCACATGCACCGCGCCGATCTCACGCAGGATCTTCGCCTGTTCGGCACTCCGGACGATGTTGACCAACTGTATCCCGTCCTTGATGCAGATCTTGTTGAGCATCTGCCCCAGGTTCGAAGCCGCCGCCGTATGCACCAGCGCCGTATGCCCCTCACTCCGCATCACCTCGGTCATTGCGAGCGATGTCAACGGGTTGACGAAGCACGAAGCCCCCTGTTCGGCCGTCGCCCCGTCTTTCAGCACCAGGCATTCGACCGCACGAACCACCCGGTACTGCGCATACATTGCCCCGCCAATGATCCCCACGGTCTTGCCGATCAGCGCCTGCGCCGCCGGCGACGACCCCGCCGCGATCACCACGCCGCCCGCCTCGTTGCCGACCGCCATCGACTCGCCGGTCCGCGCCGCCATCGCCCGCATGAACTGCGGCGGGATGCTCGCCGTCACCACCGGGCGATCGGCGGTCCCGGACTGCACCGCCGTCGACATGTCCGCCGCCCCGACCAGCAACCCCAGGTCGGACGGATTGATCGGCGAAGCCTCGATCCGCACCACAACCTCATCCGGCCCGGGCGCCGCAACGGGCACTTCGGCCAGCGAAAGCTCGAGCACGCCTTCCGATTTCACCAGCGATCGCAGTTCCAGGCCAGTCGTCGGGGTCTCGTTCGCCATCGTCCATCTCCCAAGGTAGTTTGTTAAACTTGCCCGGCATCGCCCCAGCCCCCGCCGCTGTCAACGCATCAATCATCCAGCGCGAGCAAGGCAAAGCTCGCCAGCCAGTGCTCCCCAGCATAGTCGCCAGCAATATGCGGCAACCCCGCCCCAAGATGCACTTCCGCCGCCGCCAAAGCCGCCACGCGCGCAGGATCGTCCCCATCCAGTACCGCCGCAATCCCGCGCCAGCACCAGGCCCGTGACAGCGCAAGCCCATCCAAATGCGCGATTTTCCCGTCACTCCGGTCACTCACCCGCGCCGGCGCAAACAAGCTCGCCGGGCGCCCGTCTGCCGCGTCCGGCAAATACGCCGCAAACCAATCCCGAAACGCGCCACCCGGCAGCAACCGCGCCATCGCCAGCCCCGCCACCAGCGTCGGCGACAAGAACGCGTCCCCATCCGGCTCCCAGGCAACCGCCCCCCGATCCGCCCCGAACCAGTCCCGCGCCCGCCCCTCGATCAACGCCAGCAATCCCGCATCATGCACCCGCGCCCAATCCGCCGCCAAAACCAGCGCAAACGCCGTATTGCCATGCGCCCCCGTCCGGATCGGATAGGTCAACAGCGGCAGATACGCCTTCAACCGCCCCGCGAACTCCCCCGCCAAAGGCGCCAGCACCTCTCCGGAAGCCGTCCCCGCCACCTCGCCATGCAGCGCCAGCAACCACGCCCAGCCATAAGGCCGCTCGAATCCCCGCGACGACGGCGCCGCCAGATACGCCATCTCGGCCGCGACCTTGTCCGCGGTAAAAGTCTCCCCCGCCAACGCCAAGGTCTCGCCCGCCGCGTCATGCCCCGGAAACCGCCGCGCCAGCCGCATCAGCAACCACCAGCCATGAACACAGCTATGCCAGTCGAAACTGCCATAGAACATCGGGTGCAGATCCTGCGGGGTCCGCGCATCCCCCGGCCCATCCATCACATGATCGAGCTTGTGCGGATATTCCCGCGTCACATGCCCCAGCGCGATCCGCGCCATCCGCCCGGCCAGCGCCTCATCCAACATCATCGGAACGCCAACCCCCAGATAAGCAGGGTATTTATCGCCAGCAGCGGCAGCGCCGTCGCCACCTGCGCCTTGATCACCGCGTTACGATCATCGAGCTCAAGCAGCATCGCCGGCACGATATTGAAGTTCGCCGCCATCGGCGTCATCAACGTCCCGCAGAACCCTGCCAGCATGCCGATCGCCGCCACGATCGCCGGATTGCCCCCCAGTCCGATGACCAGCACCGGCAGCCCCACCGCTGCCATCATCACCGGAAACGCCGCAAAGGCATTGCCCATGATCATGGTGAACCCCGCCATCCCCAACGTGAACGCCAGCACCGCCAGAAATGGCGACCCCTGCGGAATCGCATTCCCGGCAATCCCGCCGATGATGCTGCCCACCCCCGCCAACGCGAACACCGCGCCCAGGCTGGCGAGCATCTGCGGCAGCAAGATCGCCCAGCCGATCGCCTCGACCAAACGCCGGCCCTCGTGCAGCGGCGCCAGCGCCGGCGGCCGCAACCAGCGCATGACGACGACAATCGCGATCACCACCCCCAGCCCCAGGCTGACCAAAGTGACCTGCTTCGGATCCACGAGCGGCGCGCCGTCAAAGTTCAGATAACCGAACCCGAGCGTCCCCACCAACGCCGTCACCGGCACGAGCAGCGCGGGCAAGAACAGCCGGTTACCACGGCTGATCGCACTCGCCTCACGCTCCGGCGCGCTCGATGTCGGCGGATTTCCCCGCGCTACCTGCCCAGTCCCAGCCAGCCCCACCAAGACCAGCACCAGCACGCCATTGCCCAGATCACCAAGCCAGTCACCAGCAAGAAAGCTCACCGAGATCAGCCCCCAGAACGCCGCACTTCCCCAGCGCCGCGGATGGCTCGCATCGCGCAACGTCAGCAGGCTCCACGCCGCAAACAGCACCCCCGCAATCGTGTAAAGAAACCCCAGCCCGATCACTTCCTGCGGTCCATCCGCAACAACCGAAAGCCGTGGATCAACAGCGCAAACACCGCCGTCGGGATCGCCCACACCGACAGCTGCAACGGCGCCACGATGATGCCGTTGGCTTCGAGGAATCCCTTGATCAAAAGGATCGACGCCACCGCGAGGAAAATATCCTCGCCGAAGAACATCCCGATATTGTCGGTCGCCGCCGCCATCGCGCGCACCTTCTGCCGGCCCACCTCGTCGAGCTCAGGATCGGCCCGCACCGCCGCCGCCTCGGCCATCGGCGCCACCAGCGGCCGCACCGTCTGCGCATGTCCGGCGATCGCCGTCAGTCCGACCGCCGACGTCGCCTGACGCAACATCAGGTAAACCAGCAGCAATCGCCCCGTCGTCGCCGCCGCAATCCCGCCGACGACATCCCGCGCCCGCTCCCGCAACCCGGCGCGTTCCAGCAAGCCGATCACCGGCAGGATGATCCACGGCGCACTGACGTAGCGATTGGAATTGAACGCCTTGCCGAACGCCGCAATCACCGCGAGCACATCGAGCCCCGCCCCCACGCCGCTCGCCAGCGCCGCCGCCATCACCACCAGCAACGGGTTCAGCCGCAGCGCAAACCCCAGGATGACGACGGCAATGCCGATCAACGGCCACATCAGTGTTTCAAGCCGGAAAGCGCCCGAACTTGCCCCAAATAGCCGTCACCCCGGCGAAGGCCGGGGCCCATCTCCGGCATGCCGACACAAAGCCTCCACTCGCCAGCAACACCCTTACGCACCGGCACCCCCAGGATCACCCGCCCTGATACCGCTGCTCCCCGAGCAACACCAGCGCCTCAGCGCATCAGCCCCGCACTCCGCAGCGCCTGCTCGATCATCGCGCCCGGACCGGCAAAACCCGCAAACTCCGCGTTCGGCGCCACCGGCTCCGGCCCTGCCGCCGCTGCCGTGCCCTCGGCCACCGCCGGCGCAATCCCCCAGAACGCCGCGATCCGCAGCGTCGAGGAAATTCCCGCATCGAGCATGAACGGCGCCGGTGCGCCCGCGCCCTCGCCGATCGGCGTGCCATGCGCCATGCCGCCGATCGCAAATGCCTCGATCACCGGTTTGCCGGCCGTGTCGCGCCACACCCGCCGCACATGGCCATTGACCTCCTGCTGCTCGGTGGCCGTCACCGACACACCGTGGAGCGCCGCCCATCCACCGATGATCGCTTGGGCATTGGCTGCGTCGACGGTCTTGTCGGCGCTGCCCTGCCACACCGACAGCACCGGCCACGGCGTCTCGCCGACATGCGCGCTCGCCGCGCGCACCAGTTTCGCCGTCGCCTCGGCATCGGGTAAACCCATGCCGCGCATCCGGTCAAACGCCTCGGGCATCGTCTTTGCCGTGCCATAGGGCAGCCCGGCGATGATCGCCCCGCCGGCAAACACCTCGGGTGCCGTCGCCAGCATCGCCATCGCCATCGCCCCGCCCGCCGACAGGCCGGTCACGAAAATCCGCCGACGGTCGAGCCCATGCAGCTTGACCATCGTATCGATCATCTGCCGGATCGACAGCACCTCGCCGGCGCCGTGAACAATGTCACCCGGCACAAACCAGTTGAAGCACAAATTGGCATTGTTGCCGCGCACCTGCTCGGGGAACAGCAGCGCAAAACCCTGCGCTTCGGCCAATACCGACCATCCGGACCCGGCGTCGTAACCCGCCGCCGTCTGGGTACAACCATGCAGCACTACCACCAGCGGCGAATCGTCGGGCAGGTCGACCGGCACGAAACACCGGGCCTTCAACGCCCCGGGGTTGCTGCCGAAATTTGCCAGGTCGCTCAACCTGTCGGCGCCGGGCTGTGCAAAATCGGCCTGTGCCGCCGACGCCCGGTGCGCCGCCAGCCGTCCGATCGTATCTCCGAGGGTTCGCATGTTCGCATCCTTGGCCGAATTAAACGCCGGTTTCACATTGCCACAATGCTGGCGCGACTCATTCGTCGCATACTAACAACGGTTATGCCGCAGTGCAGCATAAATCGCCGACTGCCTCCAACGCCCGACTTCGCCGATGGTTCAGCCCGTGATGCCCAATCCGGCCGCCGCTGCCCGAATCCGCCCCTGCGCCGCAACGTCACCGGCAAAGGCCGCCACGGCATCGTCGCGCGCCTTTCCCGCCGCCGCGGCATCGCCCAGTACGACCCGCGCCCGCATCAATCGCAACCAGCCGGCCTCATCGCGCGGGTTCGCCGCCAGCCGTTTCGCCAACCCGTCGACCATGCCCTGGATCATCGCGCCCTGGTCCGCCGCCGGCATCGCCGTGACCGCCTCGACCTGCGCTGCCGTGGGCCCCGGCGTCCCGGCAACACCCATCGGCGGCGCCGCGACCGTCGCCCCGCCGCTGACCGGCGGCCGCAGCGCCGCAAGCCGCGCCGCCACGTCGATCTTCGCAGCCGCCGCCGTTTGCTCGATCACACCGCGCAGTTGCGGCACCCACGGCGCATCGGTCGCCGACTCGCCCAGCAGCGAAATCCACTCGTCGAGAGCCCCCCGCGCATCGCCGCCCTGCTGCTTCGCCACCCCAAGGAAATACCGCGCCCGCGCATCGGCGCCGTCCTGCGCCTTCGCCGCCGAAAACGCCGCCACCGCCGCCGGCGTCACCTGGCCGTTCGCCGCCTGCACCAGCGCCTCGCCATACGCCGACTGATACCCCGTACCGTCCGCCTTCAACGCGATCGCCTTGCCATAGGCCTGCGCTGATTCGGCAAATCGCCCGGTCTGGAAATAAGCCCAGCCCAGCATCCGCCAGCCGTCCGGATCACCCGGGTTCTGAGCCATCTTCGCCTCGAGCCCGGCAACCAGCCCGGCCACCTGCGCTTCTCCCGGATCGGCAACAGCCCCCGCTCCAACCGCCCCAGCGACCGCACCCGTCCCCGGCAATCCGGGCTGCCCCATCCCGGCATAGATCGCCGCCGCCGCCAGCCCGGTCACCGCCGCCAGTCCGATCGCAAGCCGCGCCAGCGCTTTCGATCCCACCGGCCGGCCGCCATCCTCGGCAATATGGCCCGCCGCCAACATGCGCCGCTTGATCTCGGTGCGCAGCCCTTCGGCGTCGCCCGGCGGGATCGTCCCCGCCGCCAGCTGGACATCGACATCCCCCAGCTGGTCGCGCAGCACCGCGATCGTCGCCGTCCGCGCATCGGCCCGCGCCTCATGCCGGCGCACCAGCGGAATGGTCAGGACAGCAGCGCTGATGGCCGCCATGACGGTCAGTATAATCCAGAGAATCATCAGGGCTTTCTATTCCGCAATTCAGCGCTCGAGCGGCGGTTCGGGCGACAGTGCCGCCATCTCGGCCAGCTCGGCCTCGCTCAGCGGCGCCACCTCCGCCGGCACGCTGCGCCGCCGCTGCCACGACAGCAGCGCCAGCCCGCCGCCGCCGAGCAGCACGAACGGTCCCAGCCACAGCACCCATGTCGCCGGCTCGACCGGCGGGCGCAACCGCACGAAATTGCCATAGCGCGCCACCACGTAATCCATGATCTCGGCGTCGCTGCGCCCCAGCGTCAGCTGCTCGCGCACGACGATCCGCAAGTCACCCGCCAGCGGCGCATCGCTCTCGTCGATCGACTGGTTCTGGCACACCACGCAGCGCAATTCCTGCGAGATCACCCGCGCCCGCGCCTCGAGCACCGGGTCCTTCAGCATCTCGCCTGGCAAGACCGCCAGCACCGGAGCGCTGATCAGCACCCAAAGCAGCAAAAGCCACCTCATGCCTCGGCCCGCAGCCTGGCCATCAGCGGCCTGATCGTGCCTTCCCAGGTCTCCACCGAAATCGGCCCGACCTGCTTGAACCGGACCCGCCCCCGGCCATCGATGACGAACGTCTCCGGCACTCCCGTCACACCCAGGTCGATCGCCGTCCGCCCGGCCTCATCGGCGGCCACCGCCTTGTAGGGATTGCCCCATTTCGCCAGCCAGCCGCGCGTATCCGCCGGCTTGTCCTTCCACGCCAGCCCGTAGACCGGCACGCCTTCGCCCGAAATCCGCGTCAACACCGGATGCTCCTGCGGGCACGCCGCGCACCAGCTGGCAAAGATATTGAGCAGCATCGGCTCGCCTTTCAGCGCCGCCGACGCAAACCCCGGCCCACCGCCCGGCGTATCGGCAATCCCCGGCAAGGCGAATTGCGGCAACGGCCGGTCGATGAGCTGCGACGGCAGCGCCGAAGGGTCCTTGGTCAACCCGATGCCCAGGAACGCCACCAACCCGATAAAGGCGATGACCGGCACGATGAACAGCCACCGGCTCATTCGGCCGGCACCATATCAGGCCGCATTGCCACGCGCGAAGGCAGCCGGCTCGGCGCCCCGATCCGGAACCGCCGGTCGGCAAGGCTCGCCGCCCCGCCCATCGCCATCATCAGCGCCCCGAACCAGATCCATCCCACCATCGGATGATGATAGATCCGCACCACCAGCCCTTTGCCCCGCGTATCCGACTGCTCGTCGCCGATGGCGATATAGCTGTTGCCAAGGAAGCCCACGCCGATCCCGGCCTCGGTGGTCTGGTTGCGGCTGACCGGATAAAACCGCTTCTCGCTCGTCAGCGCCCGCGCCCCGCGCCCCTGCCGCACCACGAACTTCGCCTGCACCGCCTCATAATTCGGCCCATTCGCCATGCCGACCCGCTCGAGCGTCACCGCCAGCGGCCCCAGCACAGCCGTCTCGCCCGCCCGCATCACCAGGATCTTCGATTCGGCAAACCCCGCCATCGCCGTCACGCCGACCGTCGTCACCCCCAGCCCGGCATGCGCCAGCGCCATGCCGAGCACCGCCGCCGGCGTCGTCCGCACCAGCCGCATCGAAAACCCCGCCCCGCCCCGCCAGCGCTTCATCAAGATCAGCAGCCCGCCCAAAATCAGCCAGAACCCAAGCGCAAAGCCGAACGCCGACAGCGAGTTCTTCCACCCGAGCGCCAGCCACAGCGCTGCCCAGACTGCCAACGTCAGCAACAGCGGCTGGCGCAACTTGCCCCACAGGCTGCCCAGCGTATCGCGCTTCCACGCCAGCATCGGCCCCACGGTGACCAGCAGCAAAAGCGGCACCGTCAACGGCACGAACACCAGATTGTAATAGGGCGGACCGACCGAAATCTTGTCGGTGCTCACCGCCTCCATGATCACCGGGTAAAATGTCCCCAGAAACACCACCGCCGTCACCGCCATCAGGAACAGATTATTCAGCGTCAACCCGGCCTCGCGGCTCACCCCCGAGAACAGCGCGCCGGACTTCAGCAGCGGCGCCCGCCACGCGAACAGCGCCAGCGCCGTCCCCGTCGACCCGATGATCATCGCCAGGATGAACACCCCCCGCTCGGGATCGACCGCGAACGCATGCACCGAGGTCAATATCCCCGATCGCACCAAAAACGTCCCGATCAAGCTCAGCGAAAATGCCAGGATCGCCAGCAATATCGTCCACCCCGCCAGCGCCTGCCGCTTTTCGGTGACGATCGCCGAATGCAGCAACGCCGTCCCCAGCAGCCACGGCATCAACGACGCATTCTCGACCGGGTCCCAGAACCACCAGCCACCCCAGCCCAGCTCATAATAAGCCCAGAACGACCCCAGCGCGATGCCCAGCGTCAACGGGATCCACGCCGCCAGCACCCACGGCCGCATCCACCGCGCCCACGCCGCATCGGCCCGCCCCTCGAGCAGCGCAGCCACCGCAAAGCTGAACGTCACCGAGAACCCGACATACCCCAGGTACAAAAGCGGCGGATGGAAAACGAGCCCCGGATCCTGCAGCAACGGGTTCAATTCCGCCCCGTCCACCGGCACCGGAAACAGCCGCTCGAACGGGTTCGAGGTGAACAGCGAGAACGCCAGGAACGCGACCCCGATCATCGCCTGCACCGACAATACCCGAGCCTGCAAACTCGGCCGCAGATTGTCGCCATACCGCCCGATCGCCGCACCGAACACCGCCAGGATCACCACCCACAGCACCATCGAGCCTTCGTGGTTGCCCCATGTCGCCGCCAGCCGATACGCCAGCGGCTGGGTCAGCGAGGAATGCTGGGCGACCAGCGCCACGGAAAAATCCGCCTGCCCGAAACTCGTCATCAACGCGGCAAAGGCGATCACCACCAGCACCGCCTGCATCTGCGCCGCGGTCCGCCCGAACAACATCAGCGAAGTATCGCCGCGCACCGCCCCGACCATCGGCAGGATCGCCTGCGCCAACGCCGTCAGCAGCGCCAGGATAAGGGCAAAATGGCCGATCTCGGCAATCATCGTTACGCGGGTCCTCTCACCGGCAACCCTAGCCGGTCACGCACCGAAAAACAGCGGGCATCGCCGTCGCAGTCATCAGCCCCGCATCACGGCGGCGTCACCTCGACCAGCAGCTTGCCGAAGTTGCCGCCGCTATAAAGCTCCTTCACCGCGCTCGCCGCATTCGCGAGCCCCGGCCGGATATCCTGCCGCGTCTTCAACTTGCCTTCCAACATCCAGCCCAGCAGCGCCTGGCCACTTTCCCCGAACCGCGCCGCAAAATCGGTCACGATAAAGCCGCGCACGCTCAACCGCCGCATCAGCATCATCGTCCAGAACCCCGGCTCGTCGGCGCCGTCGACGTCGTTATACTGGCTGATCAACCCGCACAAAGGCATCCGTCCGAACAGCTTCATCCGCTTCAGCACCTGCACCATGATGTCGCCGCCAACCTGCTCGAAATTGATATCGACCCCCTCCGGCGCCAACCGGTCGAGCTCCGCCCCGACATCCTGCGACTTGTAATCGATGCACGCATCGAACCCGAGTTCATTGACCACATAGTCGCACTTGGCCTTGCCGCCGGCGATGCCGATGACCTTGCACCCCATGATCTTGCCGATCTGCCCAACAATCTGCCCGACTCCGCCCGCCGCCGCGCCGACCACCAAAGTCTCGCCCGCCTTCGGCTGCCCGATATCAAGCAACCCGAAATACGCCGTCGGCCCAACCAGCCCCAATGTCCCGAACGCCGCCGCCAGCGGCACCCCCGGAATCTCCGGCAACTGCCCCATCCCGGTGCCGTCGGTCACCATCACATCGGCCCATTCGCCCAGCCCCGCATAAAGATCGCCCACGGCGACGCCGTCCCTGCGGCTCTCGATCACCCGGCCGCAAACCCCGCCGCGCATCGCCGCGCCCACCACCACCGGCGGCATATATTGCTCCTGGTCGCTCATCCAGATGCGATTGGTCGGATCGAGCGACAGATAGATCACCCGCAGCGCAAACTGACCCTCCTCGAGCGCCGGCACAGCCTCTGCTGCATAAACAAGGTCGCCATCGGCGATATCGCCCACCGGTCGCTTCGCCAGCCGCCAGACATTACGCTCGGTCATTGTCTCTCTCCCGCATCACATCGTTCAACAGCGCATCGACCGCCGCCACCGCCGCCGGTTCCGCCAGCGTCGGAGCATGGCCTACGCCCGGCACCTCCACCACTCTCAAGTCGGGCAGCCGCTTCGCCATCGCCGCCTGCGTCGCTCGGCTCAGCACATCGGACCGTTCGCCGCGCAGGCTCAGCACCGGCACATCCCGCAGCCCATCCAGCGCCGTCCACAGGTCGATCCCGGCATCGCCATGCGGCAGGCGGAACGGCTCGGCGATCCGCGCATCATAATCGAACACCACCCGCCCCGATGCGCTCAGCCGGCACAGCCGCTTGGCAAACCCTATCCATTCGCCCAGCTCCCATTCCGGATAGCGCTCGCCGTTGCGCACCGCGAGGTCGCGCGCCGCATGCACCCAGGTCGGCCAGTTCGCCTGCCGCCCGACATTGGCGCGCAGCCGCTGCAACCCCGCCGGCTCGATATCCGGCCCGATATCGTTGAGCACCGCCCCGGCAATCATCGCGCCGTGTCCGGTCGTAAGCTGCATCGCCAGCGCACCACCCACCGACGAGCCCACCACGACGAACCGACCAATCGCCGCCGCCTCGATCAGCAACCGCAAATCGAGCAAATAAGACAACGGCACATACGTCAACGAATCCTTCGGCCAGGCCGAATCGCCGCGCCCACGCAGATCGACCGCGACCACCCGCCACTCCGGCGCCAGCCGTTCCCCCAAGGCATCGAAATCCCGCGCCGTCCGCGTCAGCCCCGGAATGCACAGCACCACCGGGCGCCCCTCGCCAATCCCGATTTCCCGCCAATGCAGGCGAATGCCATCACCCGACCAATACCAGCCGTCGGTCCAGCTCGCGCCCTCATCTCCGGATCCGGCTGTCATCCTTCGCCGCCCCTCCCGCCGCTAATTTTGACTAGGACTAAGCTGGCGCGCTATAAGCACCGCTCCCGGGGGGGAATAAGGAAGAACTCGCTCAGTGGCAACGCGCGCAACCGATTCCCGTATCGCTGAATCTTCGGCCACCCGGCCCGACGCCAAAGCCGAATCCCGAACCGAATCGCGCGGCGACTCCCGGGCTCGGCGCTACGACCCCGCCGAAACCAAGCAGCGCGTCCTTGCCGCCGCCCATATGCTGTTCTCGACCAAGGGTTTCGCCAGCACCGGCACCGCCGACATCGCCCGCGAAGCCGATGTCTCCGAAGGCTCGATCTTCTACCATTTCGGCTCGAAAAAGGCGCTGCTCGCCGAACTCGGCATCCGCCACGGCAAGATGATGATCGAATATATGGAGCAGGGCGACGCCCTCGTCGATCTCGAGCCCGGCATCATCATCCCCCGCGTCTTCGAATTTTGTCGCAGCAACATGATTTGGGACAACATCATCGAAAGCTGCGTCGATACCGGCCCCAAGGCAAAGCTCGAGCACAGTGCCGATGCCGAACCTTTCTACCATGCCGCCAAGGCGATCACGACCGAATGGATATATCGCCAGATGGGTCTTTCGATGGCAAAGCGCGGCATTACCGGTGTCGATATCGAGCTCGCCGCGTCGTTTACCCACCACATCGTCGGCGACGCCATCGACCGCATCCTGACCGCCGCCACCCCGGAAGAAGCCGCCCGCGTCGAAAAGGAAACCGTCCGTTTCGTCCGCGCCGCCTGCAGCTACCCCACCGCCTGACGGCCGGGCCCTTGACGACCTATCGCCCCAGCCGGGCCATCCTCGCGCTCGGCGACGCCTTCTTCGATGCCGTCGCCCCCGCCGATTTCCCGCAGACCATCCTGCGCTTCCGAAACGACCGTGCCGCCGCGCAGATCGGCATCGACACGCTAACGGGCGATCAATGGCTGGCCCATTTCGGCCGCTTCCAGCCGCTCGAAGCCAGCCTCGAACAGCCGCTCGCCATGCGCTACCACGGACACCAGTTCCGCACCTACAACCCTGATCTCGGCGACGGCCGCGGCTTTCTCTTCGCCCAGCTTCTCGACAATCGCGGTCGCCTCATGGACCTCGGCACCAAGGGCTCGGGCACCACCCCGTGGAGCCGCGCCGGCGACGGTCGCCTGACACTCAAGGGCGCCGTCCGTGAAATCCTCGCCACCGAAATGCTCGAAGCCCTCGGCCTCGATACCAGCCGCACCTTCTCGGTCATCGAAACCGGCGAAGACCTCGACCGCGGCGACGAGCCCAGCCCGACCCGCAGCGCCGTCCTCGTCCGCCTCAACCACAGCCATATCCGCTACGGCAGCTTCCAGCGCCAGGCCTGGCTCAAGGACGAAACCGCCATGTCGCGACTCGTCGCGTATGCATTGGAGCATTTTGTTACCGACGCCGACGGTCCAAGCCCAGCCGCCCGCCTGTTGGATCACGCGGTCACCACCAGCGCCCGCCTTGCCGCCCAATTCATGGCCGCCGGTTTCGTCCACGGCGTCCTTAACACCGACAACATCAACATCACCGGCGAAAGCTTCGACTACGGCCCCTGGCGCTTCACGCCGTCGTGGGACCCCATTTTCACCGCCGCCTATTTCGACCATCACGGCCTCTACAGCTTCGGCCGCCAACCCGAAGCCATGCAGTGGAACGCCTATCAGCTCGCCGGCGCCCTCCGCCTCATCGCCCCCCTCGAGGACCTCAAGCCCCCTCTCGAAACCTGGCCCGCCCGCTACCAGGCGTCACTCACCACCGCGCTATTCCAGCGCCTCGGCGTCACCCCCCGCGATCCCGAATCCGACACCGCCCTCGTCCGCGCCATCGAAGCCGCCCTCGTCGGTTCAGCCGTGAACCCCGACCGCTTCTTCTTCGACTGGCGCGCCGGCACCCGCCGCGCCCCCTCGCCCGCAGACCGCATCTACGAAACCGAGCCCTTCACCGCCTTCCACAGCGCCATCCAGCCCTACGCCGGCGCCGCCCCCACCCACGAATACTGGTCCGACTCAGCCCCCGTCACCATGCTTATCGACGAAGTCGAAGCCCTCTGGACCCCCATCGCCGAGACCGACGACTGGCGGCCCCTCCACAACAAGATCGCCCAAATCCGCCGCATGGGCGAAGCCATGGCCAGCTGACTCCCCTTCGAAGGAGAGTCCCTTACTTCCTGGCTCCCCTCCCTTCTTCAAGGGAGGGGCTGGGGATGGGTGACTCGCCCCCACCCCTCGCTCCCCCAAGCAAACCACCCCCCAACCCTACCTCACCAACATAGCCCCCAACCCCCGCCCCCCAAACAGATGCACATGCAGATGCGGCACCTCCTGCCCCGCATCCAGCCCCGCATTGACCAAAAGCCGATACCCCGGCGCCTCCAGCCCCAGCTCCCGAGCCACCACCCCGACAGCCCGCACGAACCCCCCAATCTCCGCATCGCTAGCCCCAGCCGAAAAATCCGCCCACGACCGCCACGCGCCGCGCGGAATCACCAGCACATGAACCGGCGCCTGCGGATTGATGTCATGAAACGCCACCGCCCACTCGTCCTCATAGACCCGTTTCGAAGGGATCTCCTCCCGCAGCACCCGCGCAAAGATATTGCCCTCGTCGTAATCCCCGGTCGCCGTCACAGCCATCACAGTCCCTTTCCCAAGACACGCTCCACTCTCTACCTTCCCCCCTCCCTTCTTCAAGGGAGGGACCGGGGCCAGGCGACCCTGCCTTGTCTTCCCCCCTCCCTTCTTCAAGGGAGGGGTCGGGGGAGGGTTCCTTCCTTCCTTCCTTCCTTCCTTCCTTCCTTCCTTCCTTCCTTCCTTCCTTCCTTCCTTCCTTCCTCCACCAAAAGCCCCTCCCCCAGCCAGCCCCCCGAACCCCATTCATGGGATTCCCCTTTCCCCCGCCATCCTCTACCAAACCCCGGGGGAGCATTTATGCAAAGACTGGGTTGGGACGTCATCGCCGCGCGAGCCCGCGATTTCGCCGCCGAATGGGCAACCGCGACCTATGAAAAAGGCGACACCCAGACCTTCTACAACGAATTCTTCGCCATCTTCGGCGTCAAGCGCCGCACCGTCGCGTCGTATGAAAAGCGCGTCCAGACCCTCGATAAATCCCGCGCCGGCTTCATCGATCTGTTCTGGCCCGGCCAATTGCTCGTCGAACAGAAAAGCGCCGGCCTCGACCTCAAAAAGGCCCGCGGCCAGGCACTCGATTACGTCGACTGGCTCGATGATCGCGACCAACCACGCTACGTCCTGACCTGCGATTTTCAGCGCTGGCACCTGCTCGACCTCGAAACCGGCGCCGACACCCATTTCACCCTCCCTGAACTTCACCAGCACATCGAAGCCTTCGCCTTCATCCTCGGCCGCCAGCGCAGCTTCACCACCCAGGCCAGCGTCAACATCAAGGCCGCCGAGCTGATGGGCCGCCTCCACGATGCGCTGGAGGATCGCGGCTACACCGGTCATGATCTCGAACGCCTGCTGGTCCGCCTGCTGTTCTGCCTGTTCGCCGACGACACCGGCATTTTCGAGCCCAAGGACATTTTCCTCCAGCTGATCGATTTCGACACCAAGGCCGATGGCACCGACACCGGACGCGCCCTCATCGAATTGTTCGACATTCTCGATACCCCGGTGCGAACGCCGCATGGCCGGCCTGTCGGCGGAATGGAACGCCTTCCCCTACGTCAACGGCGCGCTGTTCTCGGGCCACGTCCGCACGCCGGTTTTCGATGCCGCGATGCGCGAGATGCTTCTCGATGCCGCGCGCTTCAACTGGTCGAAGGTCTCCCCGGCCATTTTCGGCTCGCTGTTCCAGCCGGTGATGAACGCCCGCGAACGCCGTGCCAAGGGCGCGCATTACACCAGCGAGTTGAACATCATGAAGGTCATCGGGCCGCTGTTCCTCGATGACCTGTCCGCCGAGCTGGCGACCCTGAAAACCCGCCGCACCGGGCGCGGCGCGGCGTTGCAGGAGTTCCAGAACAAGCTCGCCCGCCTCAACCTTCTCGACCCCGCCTGCGGCTGCGGCAACTTCCTCGTCATCGCCTATCGCGAGATCCGCCGCCTCGAAATGGACTGCCTGGAGGCCCTGTATCCCCGTGATACCGCCAGCGGCTTGCGCCAGGGTTTCATCGATCTCGCCTTGCTGGCCCGGGTCGACGTCGGCCAGTTCCACGGCATCGAATACGAGGAATTCCCCGCCCGCATCGCCGAAGTCGCCATGTGGATGGCCGATCACATCGCCAACAACGCACTGGCCGCCACCTTCTCCACCAACTTCGCCCGCATCCCGCTCAAGCAGTCCGCCAACATCCACCACGGCGATGCGCTTGAGATCGACTGGAACGACGTGATCCCGGCGGCGAGGTGCAGCTATGTCATGGGGAATCCCCCGTTCGTCGGCGCCAAGTTCCAGACCGAGACCCAGCGCGCCCAGGTCCGCCGCATCGCCGGCCTTGGCGGCAGCGGCGGCACCCTCGATTATGTCGCTGCGTGGTTCCTGAGGGCTGTCGCATATCTCGGCCGGTCACAGGCCCGGATCGCCTTTGTGTCGACCAATTCAATCTGCCAGGGCGAACAGGTCGCCCAGCTTTGGCCCCTCGTTTTCAAGGCCGGCTGGGAAATCGCCTTCGCCCACCGCAGCTTCATCTGGGACAGCGAAGCGCGCGGCAAGGCTCACGTCCATGTCGTAATTGTCGGTCTGGCGCATCGCGATGCCGAGCCGAAAGAGAAGCGCCTGTTCAGTTACGACAATGGCAAGGGGGAAGCCGTCGAAGCTCGGTTCAACTCGCTGACTGCATATCTATTTGCGGCACGGAGCGACGCCGTTCGGCATTTGGTTGTCAGAGAAGAAGGTAAACCGATCAACGATGCCCGAAACATTGTCATTGGCTCAAAACCTATCGACGGAGGTTATCTGATCTTTGATCCGGGCGAGCGTGCGCAGCTACTTTCGACGGAGCCGCGAGCCGACAAATTGCTGCACCCATACATAGGCGCGGAAGAGTTCATCAATGGCGGCAATCGATGGATCGCAGCACTGCAAAATGTTGGACCCGATGAGCTGGCCCGATTCCCCAAATTGATGGCACGCATTCAAAACGTGCGACAATTCCGGCTAGGCATGATCCAGCGGAAAAACGCTAAATATGATGCGAAGGTCCAACGGGAATATCATCTTCTGCGTTGGCCCTGACGCCTCGAGAATATCATGTGACAGTGATACCGGACGGGTCATTTCTTGTAATTCCAGAAGTAAGCTCCGAACGCCGAGACTACATTCCGATCGGTTGGCTGGAACCGCCGACCATCCCAAGTAACCTTGTTCGCGTCATGCTCGATGCGACTCCCTATGATTTCGGCCTCCTTACAAACCGAATGCACATGGCATGGCTCAGCCATATCGGCGGGCGGCTAAAGAGCGATTATCGCTACTCCATCGGCCTGGTCTACAACACCTTCCCATGGCCGACCGCCACCGACACCCAGCGCGATCGCATCTCCGCCCTCGCTGAAGCCGTCCTCACCGCCCGCACCAACCATCCAACCTCAAGCCTCGCCCAGCTCTACGACCCGCTGACCATGCCCGCCGACCTGCGTGCCGCCCACACCGCGCTCGATCGCGCCGTCGATCGCCTCTATCGCGCCGAACCCTTCACTTCCGATCGCGACCGCGTCGAGCATCTGTTCACCCGCTACGCCGCCCTTGTCGATCCCCTCGCCACCACCGGCGCCCGCGCCAACACCCGCATCGCCCGCGCTAGGGCAAAAGCGACCCCGGCGTAGCGGACCCGCAAACCACCCGTTCGTCATGCTGAACTCGTTTCAGCATCCATCGCCCCGCAAGCTCGATCTCCCGACCCCGCCCGACCCAAAACCCTTGCGTTTATCGCCAAATAGGTTACAAGCCCGGAATGGAAAAGTTCAGGCCAGCCCCGTTGATTCCGCGACACCCCGCCAACCCCACCCGCGATCATAAGAAACCGTCGAAAGCGGAAAATGTGGAAAATGTTAGCATCTCGTTAACCTTTGTCCGACCCCGCACCAGACCCTTGACCCAGCCCCGGCACAGCCCTATTCCACACCCACCGTGCCGGTCCTCGTGCGCGGTCCTTCAGTCCCGCCATCGCCGGTAGGCGCCTCGAAAGCGCTGGTTACACACCCCCGACAGCGCCCGGACCATCATCTGAAAAGATCAAAATGCATCTCCACGACCTCAAGCGCAAAACCCCCGCCGAACTCGTCATCATGGCCGAGGAACTCGGCATCGAGAACGCGTCGACGTTGCGCAAGCAGGACATCATCTTCGCCATTCTCAAGGCGACCGCGGAGGCCGGCAACGAAATCACCGGCACCGGCACCATCGAAGTCATGCCCGACGGCTTCGGCTTCCTGCGCTCCGCCGATTCCAATTATCTCGCCGGCCCCGACGACGTTTACGTCACCCCGCAGCTGGTCCGCAAATTCGGCCTGCGCACCGGCGACACCATCGAAGGCGAAATCCGCAGCCCCAAGGACGGCGAGCGCTATTTCGGCCTGGTCCGCGTCATCGCGATCAACTTCGACGACCCCGACGCCGTCCGCCACCGCGTCAACTTCGACAACCTCACGCCGCTTTATCCCGACGAAAAGCTCAACCTCGACAACAACGACCCGACCATCAAGGACAAGACCGGCCGCGTGATCGATATCGTGACGCCGCTCGGCAAGGGCCAGCGCTGCCTCATCGTCGCCCCGCCGCGGGTGGGTAAGACCATGATGATGCAGAACATCGCCCGCGCCATCTCGGCCAACCACCCCGAAATCTTCCTCATCGTCCTGCTCATCGACGAGCGCCCCGAGGAAGTCACCGACATGCAGCGCACGGTGAAGGGCGAAGTCATCTCGAGCACCTTCGACGAGCCCGCCACCCGCCACGTCCAGATCGCCGAAATGGTCATCGAAAAGGCCAAGCGCCTCGTCGAGCACAAGCGCGACGTCGTCATCCTGCTCGACAACATCACGAGGCTGGGCCGCGCCTACAACACCGTCGTGCCAAGCTCGGGCAAGGTGCTGACCGGCGGCGTCGACGCCAACGCCCTCCAGCGTCCAAAGCGCTTCTTCGGCGCCGCCCGCAACATCGAGGAAGGCGGCTCGCTGACCATCATCTCGACCGCGCTGATCGACACCGGCAGCCGCATGGACGAAGTGATTTTCGAAGAGTTCAAGGGCACCGGCAACAGCGAAATCGTCCTCGACCGCAAGATCGCCGACAAGCGCGTCTTCCCGGCCATCGACATCGGCAAGTCCGGCACCCGCAAGGAGGAACTCCTCGTCGACAAGACCACCCTCGCCAAGATGTGGGTCCTGCGCCGCATCCTCATGCAGATGGGCACCGTCGACGCCGTCGAATTCCTCCTCGACAAGATGAAAGACTCAGTCACCAACAAGGATTTCTTCGACGCCATGAACCATTAACCCTCTTACCTCCCCCTCAAGGGGGGAGGCGAGAGACGGCCCCTCGGCCGGCCCGGGTGGGGGTGTCCCCCCGCGCCGAAAAAACCACTTCTTCCCCCTCCCTTCTTCAAGGGAGGGGTCGGGGGCGGGTCCTCTCTTCCTTCCTACCCCCTAAAAACTCCCCCGAACCCCCGCACTTCCCCACTTCAACGTCCCCGAAACCCGCCAGACCTCCCTCCCCTTCTCATCATACAGCACCGAAACCGGCAGCCCCCGCGCCCCGATCCGTTCCGCAAAAGACCCCGGCTGATCCAACATCGGCACCAGCGTCTTGAACCGCCCCGGCTTGAAAAAGCCATCCACGGCCTTCCACCCCTCCATGTCCTGGCTCAGCGGCAACACCGTCACCACCTTCGCCGCCGCCAGCGCATCGAGCTCCGGCATCTCGGCAATGCAAGGCGCACACCAGGTCGCCCACAAATTGACCAGCACCTTCTTCCCCCGGAAGTCGGCGAGGCTCGTCTTCCCCCCACCCCGCTTCTCGAACACAACCGCAGGCGCCGGCGTCCCCGCATGGCTGCGATCGATGGCGTTGATCACCTGTTTCGCTTGCGGCCCCGCCGCGGGCTTCGCTTGCGGCGCCGCCGGCTTTCCCTTATCCGCCGCATCACAGGCAGCACACGTCGCCAACAGGCTTGCCGCCAGCAGGAGTCTCGCGATCTCTACGCCCATTCTCGATTCCAATCCGTTGTGGGGCGGCCGCTTCGGAGCGGGTCCAGCGGCCGTGATGCGTGAGATAAACGCCTCCATCGGCACCGACAAGCGCCTGTGGCGTCAAGACCTCGCCGGCAGCCGCGCCCATGTCACCATGCTCGGCGCCCAGGGCATCATCCCCGCCGCCGACGTCACCGCCATCCTCGCCGGCCTCGACACCATCCACGCCGAATACGAAGCGGGCGGCGTCCCCGAGGATATCGCCCTCGAAGACATCCACATGACGACCGAAACCCGCCTCGCCCAGCTCATCGGGCCCGCCGCCGGTCGCCTCCACACCGCCCGCTCGCGCAACGACCAGGTCGCCGTCGATTTCCGCCTCTGGGTCAAAGCCGCCTGCGCCCAAACCGACGCCGGCCTCAAGGCCCTGACCCTTGCCCTCCTAGCCCGCGCCGAAGAACACGCCGACACCATCATGCCCGGCTTCACCCACCTCCAGGTCGCCCAGCCGGTCACCCTCGGCCATCACCTCCTCGCCTATGTCGAGATGCTCCGCCGCGACCGCTCGCGCTTCGCCGACGCCGCCGCCCGCATGGACGAATGCCCGCTCGGCAGCGCCGCGCTCGCAGGCACCGGCTTCCCGATCGACCGCGCCGCCACCGCCGCCGCGCTCGGTTTCGCCCGCCCCACCGCCAACTCGCTCGACAGCGTCTCCGACCGCGATTTCGCCCTCGACTACCTGTCCGCCGCCGCCCTCACCGGGCTGCACCTGTCGCGCTTCGCCGAGGAAATCATCATCTGGGCCTCACAGCCCTATGGCTTCGTCACCCTCCCCGACGCCTGGTCGACCGGCAGCTCGATCATGCCGCAAAAGCGCAACCCCGACGCCGCCGAGCTCGTCCGCGCCAAGGCCGGCCACCTGCTTGCCGCCTTCCAGCACCTCGGTATCGTCATGAAGGGGCTGCCACTCGCCTATTCAAAGGACATGCAGGACGACAAGGCCGGCGTTTTCGCCGCCCACGACACGCTCGACCTCTGCCTGACCGCGATGACCGGCATGACCGAGACTCTCACCTTCAACAAGGACCGCATGCGCGCCGCCGCCGCCAGCGGTTTCTCGACCGCCACCGACCTCGCCGACTGGCTCGTCCGCGACGCCGGCGTGCCCTTCCGCGAAGCGCACGAAATCACCGGCCGCGCCGTGAAGGCCGCCGAAGCCGCAGGCACCACCCTCGACGGCCTCACCGACGCGGCCTTGGCCGCCATCGACCCGCGCATCACCCCCGGCGTGCGCAGCGTGCTCTCGGTCGAGGCCTCGGTCGCCAGCCGCACCAGCTTCGGCGGAACGGCGCCCGCCAACGTCCGCGCCGCCATCGCCGCCGCCAGGGAGGCCCTCGCATGAACCGTCTCGCCCTGATCGCGCTCCTCGCCCTCGCCGCCTGCGGCAAGCAGGGCGGCCTCACCCCCGTCCCGCCGCGCCCGGCGCCGCTCCAGGCCAGCGACGCCATTCGCCCCGCGACGCCCACCGAAATGCTCGTGCTGCCGCCCCAATCGCTGCCCAACCGCGTCGATGACCCGCTGCTCCGGTCGCAGGATCGCCCCGACGACCGTTTCAACCTGCCGCCGCCGGGAACCCGCTGATGGACCATTTCGAAATTCGGGACGGCGTGATGCACGCCGAAAAAATCAGCCTCGAAACCCTCGCCGCCGCAGTCGGCACGCCCTTCTACTGCTACAGCTCGGCCACTATCGAACGCCACTACAACGTCTTCGCCGCCGCCGTCGCCGGCCTTGGCGACGGCAACCCCCTCGTCGCTTTCGCCGTCAAGGCGAACCCCAACCTCTCGGTCCTCGCCACTCTCGCCCATCTCGGCGCCGGTGCCGATGTCGTCTCGAGCGGTGAACTCGCCCGCGCGCTCGCCGCCGGCATCCCGGCCGACCGCATCGTCTTTTCCGGCGTCGGCAAGCAGGCCCATGAACTCGCCGCAGGCATCGAGGCCGGCATCCTCCAGTTCAACGTCGAATCCGAAGCCGAGATCGTCATGCTCGGCGAGATCGCTGCCCAGCTCGGCAAGATCGTCGAAATCGCCATCCGCATCAATCCGGCCGTCGATCCCAAGACCCATGGCAAGATCAGCACCGGCGGTGCCGACGCCAAGTTCGGCATTCCCTGGGACCGCGTCCCCGCCGCCTTCGCCCTCGCCGCGGCGCAGACGAACCTGCGCGCCATCGGCCTCGCCGCCCACATCGGCAGCCAGCTCACCGACCTCTCCCCCGTCGAGCACACCATCCGCCGCCTCGGCGACCTCGCCCAGCAGATGGAGGCCGCCGGCCACACCATCACGCGGATCGATTGCGGCGGCGGCCTCGGCGTGCCCTACCGCAACGACGTCCCCGCCCCGCCCAGCCCGGCGCATTATGCCGCCATGGTCGCGCGCGTCACCACAGGCTGGAAGTGGCGGCTGATCTTCGAACCCGGCCGCATGATCGTCGGCAATGCCGGCGTCCTCGTCTCCACCGTCATCCTGACCAAGGAAGGCGCCAGCAAGCATTTCGTCGTCGTCGATGCGGCAATGAACGACCTGCTCCGTCCCTCGCTCTACAACGCCTGGCACGACATCAAGGCGATCCGCCCGCAAGAAACCCGCGTCGTCGCCACCGTCGTCGGCCCGATCTGCGAAACCGGCGACACCTTCGCCGAAGACCGCGACATCGAGGCGGTTACCGCCGGCGACCGCATCGCCTTCATGACCGCCGGCGCATACGGCGCCACCATGGCCAGCACCTACAACTCCCGCCCGCTGGTCCCCGAAGTCATGGTCCACGGCGATCTCTGGTCGATCGTTTCCGAACGCAACCAGCCCGCCGCCATGCTTGCCCTCGACAACCGCGCGCCCTGGCTATGAGCGTGGCTATGAGGGAGCCCCTCCTCCGGAAAACCTTGAAACCGGAACCGGCCGGCGCATAAATCGTAAAGGTGTCAACGGTATCGCAACGCATTCCGGGCAATGACGCGGTGCACAATCCATGGGGTCTCGATGACAATCAAGCCGGTCTCTACCGCAGTCTTTCCCGTCGGCGGCCAGGGCACCCGCTTCCTCCCCGCCACCAAGGCGGTCCCCAAGGAACTCCTCCCCGTCGTCGATCGCCCGCTTCTCCAATACGCCGTCGACGAAGCCCTGTCGGCCGGCATCGAGCGTCTCGTCTTCGTCACCGCGCGCGGTAAAAGCGCTCTCGAGGACTATTTCGACATCGCCAGCGAGCTCGTCTCCAGCCTCAAGGCCAAGGGCAAGCACGCCGAACTCGCCGTCCTCGCCGACACTCAATTGTCGCCCGGCCAGATCGCCTATGTCCGCCAGCAGGAGCCCGCCGGCCTCGGCCACGCCGTCTGGTGCGCTCGTCATATCACCGGCAACGACGCCTTTGCCGTCCTCCTCCCCGATGAACTCCTTTGGAACCCGGCAGCCCCCGCCCTCGCCGAAATGCACACCGCCTATAAAAAATACGGCGGCAACATCATCTCGGTCATGGAAGTCCCCGCCGAACACACCCAGCGCTACGGCATCGTCACTCCCGGCGCTGTCGACGGCCTCATCACCGAGGTCAAAGGCCTCGTCGAAAAGCCCGCTGCCGGCACCGCCCCGTCGCGTCTCGCCGCCATCGGCCGCTACATCCTGCAACCCGAGATCATGACGCTGTTGGCGCGCGGCGAACGCGGCGCCGGCGGCGAAATCCAGCTCACCGACGCCATGGCCCAGCTCATCGGGACCCAACCATTCCACGCCCTGACCTTCACCGGCCAGCGCTTCGATTGCGGCGACAAGGCCGGCCACATCACCGCCAACATCGCCCTCGCCCTCGCCCGCGACGACATCGGCCCCGCGGTACGCGAATGGCTCCGCACGCAGGACATCTAGTCCAGAGAAGTTTGGCAAACCGAACTCTCTCTCTCTTTCTTTCTTTGCCGTGACCCCCACTTTTTCTGCCGTCACCCCGGCGAAGGCCGGGGCCCATCTCCCGACCCAACCGAGTAAAACCCGCACCAGATCCGCGCCGCAGGTGATCCCCCACCCCCACCGATAATTTGCACGGCGCCCAACAACCCGTCACCATAACCCAATGAACCCCGCCCATCTGCTACCGCTCCTCGCGCTCGCCGCCTGCGCCGCCACCCCGCCCCTCGTCACCACCACCGGCACCATCCCCGCAAGCGTCCCCGCCCCCGGCTACACCGTAACCGGCGACACCCCCGCCGCTTCCGAAGTCCGCCGCCAGCTAGCCGCCCGCAATACCGCCGCCGGCCCCACCATCATCCGCGTCGGCTTTGCCACAACCCCGCGCCAGGTCGGCATCTGCACCGCCCCGGCGAACGCCGTCCCCAACACCGCCGCCAAAGGCTGTGCAGAGTGGCTCGACGCCCCCCAATCCGGCTTCGCGCCGTTCGCGCCCAAGCAGCGCTACCGCCTCACCCTCGCCCTCGACACCGGCAGCATCACCGTTCTCCAGCCGGCATCGGGCAAGACCGTCCCGATCGCGGCGATGGTCAGTGCAGCGCTGGCGGCGCTACCCCCGTCAGCGGCGCCGCCAACATCAGCGGCAACCACAGACTGAATTTCGCACCGGCGCCGGCGGTGCTGGTGCAGGTGATCGTGCCGCCATGGCCATCCGCCACGGCGCGCACGAACGCCAACCCGAGCCCGACACCGTCCGACCCGGCTCCCGCCTTCGGCCCCGTGCGGAACCGCCCGAACAACCGCGCCTGTTCCGCGCCCGTCAGCCCCGGTCCCGTATCGATGACGTCGAACCGCCAGCCACCGGCCGCCGCCCCTACACGTGCCGTGACGACCGATCCCTGCGGCGCGAATTTCACGGCATTGCCGATCAAATTGACCGCCGCGCGCAGCAGCAACTGGTAATTGCCCGTCAACAACGCCTCGTCGTCGAGCTGTTCGCCGACCAACCTGACGTCCTTCGCCTGCGACTGCGGCCACAGCTCGTCCACCGCCTCGGTCACGATCGCTGCCAAATCGACTTCCGTCATCGCGTAATCCCCAGCATCGGCGCGCGCCAACTGCAGATACCCGTCCGCCAGTGCCACCGTCCGCGTCGCCAACTGCCGCAATCGCGCCGCCAGGTCGGCGTCGAGCTCGGGATGCCGGTCGAGCAGCGCCAGGATCGTCGCCTGCGGCGCGCGCATGTCGTGCGTCAGCAACTGCAGCGCCTCCTCGCGCGCCATCTCGGCGCGCCGCAATGCGCTGATATCGGCAAATCGCACGATCCAGCCCAGTGGCGCGCCCTGCGCATCGCGCCACGGCGTAAACCGTATATCGCGAATACTGCCGTCGCGCGCGCCGTGCTCGCCCCGCCAGGCCGAATTGGGGTCGGCCAGCGTCGCCGTGCCAAAGCCGGGCAGTCCGGCATTCATCGCGGCATCGACAGACGCCAGCGTTGGCGCCTGCCCGAACAGCGCCGCCGCTGCCCCATTCGCCGCCACGATGCCGCCGCCCCGGTCGACCAGCAACGTCGCATCGGGCAACCCGCGCAGCGCCGCATTGGCCAGTTCGCGTAGCGATTCGACCCGCTCGATCATCGCTTCAAGCAATTCCGTCGTCTTCGTTACCGGATCACGCGTCACCGGATCGGCCGCCGCCGTCCCCGCTGCCACCGCCGCCATGCCCGGTTGCCGGCCCAGCGCCGCCAGCACGGTCAGCATCCCGTCGTTGACCACCGCCAGTCGCCGCCATGCCCATACCGGCTGCGCCAGCAACAGCACCGCCAATGCCGCGCCGGGCCCGATCCACAACCCTGTCTGCCGGAACACCAGCGCCGCGCCCACCGCCGTCATCACCGTCAGCGCCGCGCCGTACATCGCCGCCGCCGCCGGCTGCAGCCGCAACAGCGCCGCCATGCCGAGCCACAGCGCCACCAGACCAAGCCCGATCGACCACCCCCGCCCCGCCCGCCGCAAGTGTCGCCCCTGGATCAGGTCGGCGATGAAACTCGCCTGCATCTCGACCCCCGGCATCTCGGCCGTCGCGCCGGCTGTGGGCGTCGAAAACTGGTCGCCCAGCCCCGCCGCCGTCGCACCGACCAGCACGATCCGCCCGGCGAGCAGTTCCGGCGGCACTTCACCCGCCAGCAACGCTGCAAACGGCACGCTGCGAAATCGTCCGGGCCCACCGCGAAACCCGACCAGCCGTTCGCCCCGCCGAACCAGCGGCGCTCCTGCTTCCGCTGCCACGAATGCCGGCAAGCCGCCGTCTACCCCCGCCAGCAACGCCGCCACATGCCACCGCCGCTCGCTGCCATCCATGGCCAGGTCGAGCGTGCGAACGACGCCGTCTTCCTCCAGATGGACGCTGGCATGGCCGACCCGCGCCGCCGTCCCGCCCACGACCGGCGGCACCGCGTCATAACCCCGCCCATTGCTGCCCGGCACGCGGAACTGCGTCGGCAAAACCACCGGAACCCGGCCATTCAGCGCCGCCGACAGCACCGCATCGCCGGGCCGCGGTTCGGTGAACAGCACGTCATAGCCAATGGCCCGCGCCCCCGCCGCACTGATCCGGGCGATCGCCTCGGCATGGAACCGCCGCGGCCACGGCCAAGGTCCCAATTGCGCCAGGCTGGTTTCGTCGATGCCGATAATGATGATGTCGCCGGGCGGCGGCGGCGGGCGCGTCACCAGCACATAGTCGTACAGGACCTGGTCGAACCGCCGCGCCGCCCCGGTCAACACCAGCGCCGTCAGCAGCAGCGACAACAGCCCGCCCACGACCAGCCATTCGGTCAGCAACCGGCCCGGCTGCCATCCCGGCAACCGGCCCGGCACGTCGGCGGGCGGTTCAGCGTTCCGGACGGGCAATCGTCAATGTCCGCACCGGCAATTCCTTCACGAACCGCTTGCCACCCTCGATCGCGGTCACCGTAATCCGCCAATACCAGACACCCGGCGGCAGCGCCGTCAGGCCGATCTCGGTGCCCGCCAGCCCCGGTGCATCGACGATACGATCGGTCAATGCCGCATCGCGCGCCAGCACGAAATCATAGCTGCGCGTTCCACTCCCCGTCGGCTGCCAGCGGAACAGCGTCCGCCGCGGCTTGCCCGGCACCTCTCCCGCCTCGGCATCGACGCCGCTCAAGAACCGCTCGACTTCGTAACTCGAAGGCAGCCCCTCGACCCCCTCGGCATCGACCGCCGTCACCCGCACATAGATGGTCCCGTTCGCGATCCCCGCGAATCGCACCTCGCCGTCATTGGTCTCGGTTTCGGCGAACAGATCGACAAAACCCGCATCCCGCGCCAACTGGACCAGCCGCCGCACGCCCGCACCGTGCACCGCGAACACCAGTTCCGCATCGTCCTGCACCTTGCCCGGGCGCAGCAATGCCGGCGCCGGCAACAATGCCTTCGTCCGCGCGCTGCCCGCGTCATGAACCGCTGCGGACCCCGCCGGCACCGATGTCTCGCCGGCGAGTGCGTGCGGACGGCTGGCGACATTGCCCTCGACGACGCTGATGACGCTGATCGCGCCGATATGCTTGACCCGAAACTCAGTTCCGCGCACCGCCGCCACCGCCACCGGTGTCTTCACCAAAAACCGGTCGCCCGCATTCTGGCGCGGCGACACGCCGAAATCCGACCGACCCTGCTCGACGACAAAGCGCCGTTCCAGCCGCCCACCCAGCGCCAGCCTGTCGAGCGTCTCGATCCGCACCACCGATTGCGACGGCAGCGTCACCCGGCTGCCATCCGCCAGCCCCAGCGTCACGAAACTATTGGCCCCGGTCGTGATCCGTCCGCCGGCACCGATCTGCGCGCCCAGCCTGGTGGGCCCGCCCGGCTCGAGCCCGACATTGCCGGAAAACGCCACCACATTGGCGACCTGTGCCTCGCGCCGCAACAGCCGGTCCGGGATCACCAGCATTTTGCCGACCGGCAGCCGCCGCGGATCGCCGACGCGATTGACCCGCGCCACCACCCGCCAGTCCCGCGCCCGCGCCAGGACGCGCTCGCCAAGCCCGATCAATGTCTCGCCGGCCGCCACCACATGCACGGCCGGCGGCGGCGCCTTTGCCGTCGCCAGGTTTTGCTTCACCGGTGCCGCCGCCGCCAGCGGCACCATCCCGGCCACCAGCGGCACCATCCCGACCGCCAGCACCCCACGGGCAAATTTCAATGTCAGGCGTCTCCGGGCCGCGATTCCAAGCGTTCCAACCGATACCCGAAACTATACACCGAAGCGAGCCGAAGCCCATGTTCCGGCCGCAGGAACAATCGGCTGCGGATCTGCGACACATGCGCATCGAGCGTTCGGCTGGGAATATCCGGATTGCGGCCCCACACCGATTCCATGATGTGCGCCCGCGACAACGGCCGGTTCAAATTGCGGAACAGCAACAGCGCCAGCCCGAATTCCTTCGCGGTCACGTCCACCGTCTTGCCGCGCACCGTCACCGTCATCGCCATCGGGTCGAACTGATGGTCGCCGAACGTCTCGACGCGCGGTGCGCCCGTGGCGCCGTAGCTGCGCCGCAGCAGCGCATCGACCCGCGCCTTTAGCACCGCGGTCTGCACCGGCTTGGTCACATAATCATCGGCGCCGATATCGAGCCCCTTGACGATATCGCCGTCATCGCTGCGCGCCGTCAGCATGATCACCGGCGGCGGCGACGGCAGATTCGCCCGCGCCCAGGCCAGAAGCTCGACACCCGAAAGGTCCGGCAACTCCCAGTCGAGGATCAACAGGTCATAGCTTTCGCGTCGCAGCGCCCGCCGCAATGCCTCGCCGCTGTGAAACTCAAAGCAGGCATGACCAGCGCTGCGCATGATCGACGCGACCTGGGCGCATAGCTCCCTGTCGTCGTCCAGAATTGCGAGCCGCATAAAATTCCTCTTTCGATCGCGCTTTTCCCCCAAATCGGGGCCAATGCGGCGCTCTATCAGTCAAAAGATGAACAAATGGCCTGAAATTTCGCTATGTTTGCAATGTTTATCATGTTCAAAGATAAATTGCTTACACTTTCGTGACACGCCGCTTTGTTGCGTGCAAGCATCGAATTTTGACACTTTTTTTACAACCCTTTGCGCCGGTACAAATCGCGAATCACCGGCGCGCGCCTGTCGATCTTGAACAGCTACGTCCCGGGCCAGCCCACGGACGCTGCACCAAGCGATAACAGCCCCACACGTCGCTTGCCCGTTGACCCCGCGTCCACAAGCCTTACGGGTGCGGACGATGGACGTATCGCACCCCCAGTTCGACGCCCGCATCCTGCGCGATGCCTTTGGCGGCTTTGCCACCGGCGTTACCATCGTCACCTGCCGCACGCCGGAAGGCGGCCGCACCGGTCTCACCGCCAACAGTTTCACCAGCGTCTCGCTCGATCCACCGCTGCTGCTGTTCTGCCCGGCCAACAACGCCTCCGCCCTGCCCGCGCTGCGCGCCACCGGCCGCTTCGCCATCAACGTCCTCGATACCGACAGCCAGGCCGTCGCCGACCGCTTCGCTCAAAAAGGCATCGACCGCTTCGCCGACGCCGATTGGGACGAATGGGACGGCCTGCCCGTCCTTCAGGGTGCCAAGGCCGCCTTCGCCTGCGTCCTCCACGCCGAGCACGACGGCGGCGACCACCGCATCATCGTCGGCCGCGTCACCCGCCTAGATCACGCCCCCAGCCGCGAATCGCTGCTCTACCTCCACGGCCGCTACCGCCGGGTGCATGGTGGCGGCTGATCTCGCAGCCGACCCGGCAAGCAGCGCAGCCACCAACGCCGCCGAAACCGCAGCCCTCGCCCGCGGCGGCCGCACCAGCTTCCTCGGCTATGTCCTGCGCCTCGCCGCGCGCTTCCCGTTCCTGTTCATCGCCGGCCGCATGGACGGCTATGGCGCCGAGGCCCTTGGCCGCTTTGCCTATGCCACCATGGTCGTCGAACTCGTCGCCATGTTCGCCACCCTCGGCCTCAAGCGCGGCCTGGCGGAAGACATGGCCCGGCGCGGAGCGCCATTTAAAGACGACCGCGGAACCAACAACGAAGCCCCCGCCGCCGCCGAAGCACACGCCCTCTACGACGCCCTCCTCGTCTCGATCCTCGCCGCCATCATCGGCGCCGCAATCCTCATCGCCATCCCGCAGATCGTCTTCCCGTCCTCCAAGATCACCGGCCTCGATCGCTTCTTCCCGCTGATCATCATCGCCATCGTCGTCTCCGACATCTGCCTTGCCGGCCTCGCCTTCCGCCACGATATCGCCGCCACCGTCCGCGCCCGCTCGCTCGTCGAACCCTGGGTGCTCAGCATCGCCGCGCTCGGCCTCGCCTTCACCAACCTGCGCATCGATGGCCTGATCATTGCCTATCTCCTTTCGATGGTCGCCGCCGCGGTCGCCTCGCTCTGGCCCGCCCTGCGCAGCTTCGGCCTCGTCGGCCACTGGCGCCCCAACCCGGTCCTGCTCTGGCAACTGGCGCGCAAGAACGTGCCGCTTGCGGGCGCCGACATCGCCGAATGGGGCGCCCGCCGCCTCGACATCTTCATCCTCGGCCGCTTCGCCACGCCCGAGATCGTCGGCATCTATTATGTCGCCCAGCAGATCGCCTCGCTGCCCCAGCGCCTGAAATCGAGCTTCGACCCCATCCTCGCCCCCGTCCTCACCACCAACCTCGCCGCCCGCAACCTCGGCAAGGTCGCCGCCCATATCCGCCAGATCAGTTTCTGGGTCGGCTCGGCGCAGCTCGGCGTCGTCCTCGCGCTCGGCATGACCGGACAGGCCGGCATGGGGCTGTTCGGGCCAGTCTTCGCCAGCGGCGCGCTGATCCTCGTCGGCCTGCTCATCGCCGAGCTTCTCGCAGCGCAAGCCGCCGTCGCCGAATCGGCGCTGATCTACGTTGCCCGCCACCGCAACCTCATGTGGTCGCTCGCCGGCATCCTCATCCAGATCGGCGTCAGCCTCATCCTCGTCCCGCGCTACGGCGGCGTCGGCGCCGCGGCCGGACTCGCTACCTCCGCCCTCATCCTCTCGGTCGCCAAGTCCCGCCTGCTGGCGCGCACGCTGAACGCCCCTGTGGCCGGCTGGCGCTGGATCATGCTCATCGCCGCCATCCCCGCCTTCGCCGCCGGGTTGTTGTTCATGCAGCTGCCCGAATGGTTCCAGCTGGCCATCGGCCAGTTCCTCATCCTCGCCATCTTCTGCGGCATCATCTGGCGCTTCGGCTTCAAGGGCGCCGACCGCCTGCTCTTCGCCCGTGGCCTTCGAGGCGCGACCGATGCGCCTGGCGGCGGGGACTTCCCGCCCGTCACCGACACGCCTAGCATCCCGCCTATTCAGCCGACCCTGGGGAACAACTGACCATGCTCGAATATTCGACGTCCCGCCGCGCCCTGCTCGGCGGCGCCGCCACCGCTGCCGCCTTCATCGCCATCCCGGGAATTGCGCGTGCCGCAACCGCCACCCCCGCCGGCAACCCGCAACTCGCCGCCACCCTCAAGTCCATCGCCGAGGCGCTCCTCCAGCGCTCGCCCGAACAGGCGACCCTGCTCGGTGCCGACATCGGTCCCAACGCCGTCCTCGCGACCCGCTTTTCCGATATCACCCCCGCCGGCGAGGCCGCAGACCGCCGCGTCTATGCCGACGCCCGCACCAAACTCGCCGCCATCCCGCGCGCCTCGCTCCAAGGCTCCGACATCAACAATTACGACTCCGCCGCCTGGGCGATGAACATCGCCGGCGAGGGCGCCGCCTTCCCGTTCGGCTTCACGAGCTCGTCGGGCGGCACGCCCTATGTCGTCAGCCAGCAGAACGGCACCTACAACCAGGCCGCCGAATTCCTCGATTCCTACCACCGCGTCGAAAATGCCACCGGTGCTGCCGCCTATATCAGCCGACTGAACCAGGTCGCCGGCATGCTCGACGAGGAAACCCGCCGCATCGTCGCCGACGCCGGCAAGGGCGTCATCCCGCCCGATTTCATCATCTCGAACATCCTTGGCCAACAGGCCCAGATGCGCGGCGTCCCGGCCGCCCAATCGCGCTTCGTCACCTCGATCGCCGCGCGCACAAAAAAGCTCGGCCTGCCCGATCCCAGCGCCGGCGCCACCAAAACCGTCGAAAGCCAGATCTACCCCGCGCTCGATCGCCAGATGGCCGCATTGAAGGGCCTCAAGGCGAATTCCGACGCCGGTGTCTGGAAGTTTTCCGATGGCGAAGCCTATTACCAGTTCCTGCTGAAAAGCCAGACGACGACCAGCCTCAGCGCCGCGGAAATCCACAAGACCGGCTGGGAGCAAAACCGCGCCATCGAGGCCGAGATGGACAAGATCCTCCGTTCGCAAGGCTTCACCAAGGGCAGCGTCGGCGAACGCACCGCCGCGCTGACGACCGATCCGCGCTTCATCCGCCCCGATACCGATGCCGGCCGCGCCGCCATCCTCGGCCTCGTCCAGGGCCATATCGACGCCATCCGGCCGTTGCTGCCGCGTGTATCCAAACTCGGGCTGAAGGCTGAAACCCAGGTCAAGCGCGTCCCCATCGACATCCAGGACGGCGCCGCGCTCGGTTACATGAACTTCGCCAGCCCCGACGGAAAACGCCCGGCGATCTACTACATCAACCTCAAGAGCATGACGTCATGGCCGACCTGGACGCTCGCCTCGCTGACCGCGCACGAGGCCGTCCCCGGCCACGCCTGGCAGGGTGCCTTCCTTGCCGAACACCCCGAGATCGTCTCGCCGCTGGCCCAGCTAATGGGCTTCAACGCCTTCACCGAAGGCTGGGCGCTCTACGCCGAACAACTCGTCGACGAGCTCGGCCTCTATGAAAACGATCCTTTCGGCCGCCTCGGCTATTTCCAGGCGCAACGTTTCCGCGCCGTCCGCCTGATCGTCGATACCGGCCTGCATTCGATGCGCTGGACCCGCGACAAGGCCATCGACACCATGGCCGCCGAAACCGGCCGCGACCGCGGTGCCGTCACCTCCGAAATCGATCGTTATTGTGCGAGCCCAGGCCAGGCCTGCGGCTACAAGATCGGCCACAACGAGATCATCAAGCAACGCACCCGAGCCAAGGCCGCCCTCGGCGCCAAATGGGACGTCCGCGACTTCAACGACGCCCTCGTCAGCAGCGGCGGCGTCCCCCTCGACGCCCTCCCCGGCGTTGTCGACCGCATGGTCGCCGGCATCGAGCGCAGCTGACCGCAGCGCCTTGCCGCACAGCAGCCGGGCCCTGTCCTACAGGGCCCGATTGCGCTATCGTATCGGCTGTTCCCTCGATCGCTCTTTGAACGCACTTCGATCCATACGATGAAGCGAGTAAAAAGCGTCGAAAACGGAAAATGCGGAAAATGTTAACGCATGTGACAGCAGCGCCTTAGACGAAGCTATAAGGGTCGACATCCACGACCACCCGCACATTGCCGGGCACCGCCACCGCGCCCAGCCAGTCGCGCAAGACCCGCTGCAATGCCAGGCTCCGCCGCGCCTGTACCAGCAACCGCTGCCGGTGCCGCCCGCGCAGCATCGCCAATGGCGCCGCCGCCGGCCCGAGCACGCTCAATCCCTCCATCTGCGGGGCAGCAGCGCCGATCGCCCGCGCCGCCGCCAGTGCCGCCGCCGCATCCTCGCTCGACACGATGATCGCCGCCAACCGCCCGAACGGCGGCAGCCCCAGGTCCCGCCGCGCCTCGGTCTCCGCCTCGTAGAACGCCGCCGGATCACCCGCCACCAACGCCTGCATCAACCGCGCCTGCGGCTGGTGCGTTTGGATCAACACCTTGCCAGGCTTGGCCCCGCGCCCGGCCCGCCCCGCCACCTGCGCCACCTGCTGGAATGTCCGTTCGCCGGCGCGCAGATCACCCCCCGACAGCCCCAGATCGGCATCGACCACGCCCACCAAAGTCAGTTCGGGAAAATGATAACCCTTGGTCACCATCTGCGTGCCGATCAGCACGTCGATCTCCTTCGCCTCGACCGCGCGCACCAGTTCCGCCGCCCGCGCCGGCGAATTGACCGTGTCCGACGTCACAATGGCCACCCGCGCCTCGGGCCACACCCGCCCGACCTCCTCGGCGATCCGCTCGACCCCCGGTCCGCACGCCACCAGCGAATCCGCCTCGCCGCACTCGGGGCACCGCGGCGGCACCGGCGTCTGGTGCCCGCAATGATGGCACGCCAGCCGCTTCGACAGCCGATGCTCGACCATCCACGCCGTGCAATTCGGACACTGGATCCGCTCGCCGCAGTGCCGGCACAAAGTCAGCGGCGCATAACCCCGGCGATTGAGGAACAGCAGCGCCTGTTCCCCCCGTCCCAGTGTTGCCGTCACCGCAGCCGCCAGCGGCGGACTCAACCAATGCCCCCGCGCCGGCGGATAGCGCCGCAAATCGACCGCCGAGATATCGGGCATCTGCGCCCCCCCGAACCGCGCCGGCAGCTGCAAATGCCGATACGTGCCTTTCGCCGCCTGCACCTGCGTCTCGATCGCCGGCGTCGCCGTTGCGAGGATCACGACCGCATCCTCCTCGCGCGCCCGCATCACCGCGACGTCCCGGGCATGATAATGTACGCCCTCTTCCTGCTTGAAACTCGTTTCGTGCGCCTCGTCGACGATCGTCACCCGCAAGTCCTTGAACGGCAGGAACAGCGCCGACCGCGCCCCGACCACAACCTTTGCCCGCCCATCCGCCACCGCCGCCCACGCCGCCCGCCGCTCGCTCGCCTTCAAATCCGAATGCCACGACACCGGCGCACACCCGAACCGCGCCGCGAACCGCGCCAGCCAAGGCGCCGTCAACGCAATCTCCGGCACCAGCACGAGCGCCTGCCCACCAGCCTCCAAAGCCGCCGCCACCGCCTCGAAATACACCTCGGTCTTGCCCGACCCGGTCACCCCCTCGAGCAGATACGGCGCAAAGCCTCCCGCTCCAACCGCCGCCGCCATCTCGCCGGCAACCTCGGCCTGCGCCGCCTCGAGCACCGGCGGCGCAAATCCCGCATCCGGCTGCGCCAACGCCCCATCCGCCCCCACGACCTCGGCCACCAGCGTCCCCGCCGTCACCAGCCCGCGCACGACCGCCTCCGACACATCCGCCATCCGCGCCAGGTCGCGCACGATCCCCTGCCGCCCCTCCAACCTCTCGACCGCCTGCAACCGCGCTGGCGTCATCCGCCCCGGCAACTGCCCCCCCAATCGATATTCAACAATCTCGCGCTCGCCGAGGAACGCCACCGAAGGCCAAACCATCCGGATCACCCCCGCCAGCGAAGCCAGATAATAGTCCGCCACCCACTCGCAAAGCCGCCGCATCGGCGCGGACAACGGCGGAATATCCAGCTTGCCCGCGACAGGCCGCAACCGCTTCGCCTCGACCTCGCGCCCCTCCAGCCGCCCCTCGTCCCACACCACGCCGCTGATCACCCGCGGCCCCAGCGGCACCGAAACCGCATCCCCCGGCGCCAGCGTCAATCCCGCCGGCACAGCATAATCCAGCGCCCCCAACCCATGCTGGAACACGACGACACGAACGGAGGCGGGAGAAGTCACTACCCGCAGTTAGTGCCTCCCCCCTTGCAATGGAATGCCCACCTCACTTCCCCCCTCCCTTCTTCAAGGGAGGGGTCGGGGGCGGGTCCCTTCCTTCCTTCCCCCTTTCCTGATTCCGCCCGCCTTCCCCACATTCCAACCCCGTGCTAACCCCCGGCCCAACAACGGAGCCCTCCCATGATCCCCCGCTATTCCCGCCCCGAGATGGTCGCCATCTGGGAACCCGAAGCCCGCTACCAGATCTGGTTCGAGATCGAGGCGCACGCCATGGATGCGCTCGTCACCCTCGGCGTCGTCCCCGCCGACGCTGCCAAAGCCGTCTGGGAACGCGGCAAGTTCGAAGTCGCCCGCATCGACGAGATCGAGCGCGAAACCCGCCACGACGTCATCGCCTTCCTGACCAACCTCGCCGAGCACGTCGGCCCCGAGGCCCGCTTCGTCCACCAGGGCATGACCAGCTCCGACGTCCTCGACACCTGCCTGTCGGTGCAACTCGCCCGCGCCGCCGACATCCTCATCGCCGACACCGATGCGCTCCTCGCCGCCATCAAGCGCCGCGCCTATGAGCACAAGGACACGCCCACCATGGGCCGCAGCCACGGCATCCACGCCGAACCGACGACTTTCGGCCTCAAGCTTGCGCAAGCCTATGCCGAGTTCGTGCGCTGCCGTGCGCGTCTCGTGGCTGCACGTGAAGAAATCGCCACCTGCGCGATTTCAGGCGCCGTCGGCACCTTCGCCAACATCGATCCCGCCGTCGAAGCCCATGTCGCCAAGGCGATGCACCTGACCATCGAGCCCGTCTCGACGCAGGTCATCCCCCGCGATCGCCACGCCATGTTCTTCGCCACCCTCGGCGTCGTCGCCGGCTCGGTCGAGCGTCTCGCCACCGAAATCCGCCACCTCCAGCGCACCGAAGTCCTCGAAGCCGAGGAATATTTCGCTCCCGGCCAAAAGGGCAGCAGCGCCATGCCGCACAAGCGCAACCCGGTGCTCACCGAGAACCTCACCGGGCTAGCGCGCCTCGTTCGCGGTTACGTCACCCCGGCGCTCGAGAATGTCGCGCTCTGGCACGAACGCGACATCAGCCATTCGTCGGTTGAGCGCATGATCGGCCCCGACAGCACGATCACCCTCGATTTCGCCCTCCACCGCCTCACCGGCGTCATCGACAAGCTGCTGATCTACCCCGATCGCATGCTCAAGAACCTCAACAAGATGGGCGGCCTCATCCACAGCCAGCGCATCCTGCTCGCCCTCACCCAGGCCGGCGCCAGCCGCGAGGACAGCTATCGCCTCGTCCAGCGCAACGCCATGAAAGTCTGGGAATCCGACGGCCAGCTCCAGCTCTTCGACCTGCTCATCGCCGACCCCGAAGTCACCGCCTGGCTCCCCGTCGCCCAGCTCGAACCGCTGTTCGACCTCGGCTACCACCTCAAGCACGTCGACACGATCTTCAACCGCGTCTTCGCGTAGCTCGTCCCCTCTCCCCTTGAGGGAGAGGGCGACTCGCGCCCCAGCGCGGCGGGGAGAGGGGTCTCGCCTTCCCCGAAAAACTCACCCCAAAAACCGCACCTCGACCACCCCCGCCCCCGCAATCGCCGCCCGCACAACCTGCCCAGGCAAGATCGGCCCAACCCCAGCCGGCGTTCCCGTGTAAATCAGATCTCCACCCCGCAGCGTCACGAACGCCGACAATTCCGCGATCACCTCGGCGACATTCCAGATCATCTGCCCCAGATCGCCCCGCTGCCGAACCTCACCATCAACCCACAGTTCGATCGCCCCACCAGCCGGCGGCACCCCCATCACCAGGTCCCCGAGCGGCGCCGACTGGTCGAACCCCTTCGCCATGTCCCACGGCCGCCCGGCCTTTTTCGCCTCGGCCTGCAAATCCCGCCGGGTCAGGTCGATGCCCACCCCAAAGCCGAAGATCAGCTTCTCGGCCTCGTCGACCCCGACATTCGCCCCGCAACTTCCCAGCGCCACGACCAGCTCGACTTCATGATGCAGGTCAGCAGTCCGCGGAGGAAACGCCAACACCGCGCCGTCCGCCACCACAGCGTCAGCCGGCTTGCTGAAGAAAAACGGCGCCTGCCGATCCGGATCCGACCCCATCTCGCGCGCATGATCGGCATAATTCTGCCCGACACAAAATATCCGCCGCACCGCGAACCGTTCCCTGCTCCCGGCGATCGCGACAGTCGGCACCTCAACGATGGGCAATTTCATAACAATCCTAAATTTGGGGTCCCTGTCACTCCCTACCGAGGCGGCGAAACCCGAGCCGGCAAGTCACGCCCTACCTTGGCAAACGCCGCCTTCACATCCGTCCGCGCCTTCAACGCCCGCATCCCGGCGCGTTGCTTCGGGTCGTTCGCTCCCGGCCGATCGTTGATCAGGAACGGCTGCAGTTCAAACAGCATCTCGTTGCGGCCGTCCTCGCTGGCCAGCTGCTGCACCACCGCTGCCGCCGCGTCGTCCATGCGGTCGAGACAGATCATTGCCGAGATATAGGCGCTATCGTTGATCTCCGGCTTGGCCGCTAACGCCGCGACGGCTGCGTTCGCCTCGGCCGGCTTGCCCAACTGCCGCAGCGCACAAGCCCGCACCTGCGCCGTGTAAGCCCGCGCAAATTCATTGGCGAACGGCCCCTTGCTGTCCGCCATGTCTGCCACCGCCAGCGCTTTTTCGGCGCGTCCGGCGCCTTGTGCAAACAGCCCCTGGTTGATGATCGTGCCGATCAGCCCCGGCCGACCCTCGATCGGCGCCGCATTGAGCGCATCGTAGCGCGCCAGCGCCTCGTCGACCTTGCCGGTATCACCCAGCAGCGCCGCCTGCAGGTTCACCAGCCAGATTTCACGATCGTTGAGCGCCGCCAGTTCCGCCGGCGTCTTCACCACGTCCGACAGCAAGGCCAGCGCCTCGGGCTCGCGCGACGCGATATTGAGCGCTTCGGCATAACCCAGCCGGGCAATCAACGCTTGTGGCGGCGCCTGTAGCGGGGCCTGCACCAGGGCCTGCGGCTGCCGCTGCGCTGGCGGCGCCGCGGGCTTCTGCGCCGCATCGTACCTCGCCTTGGCCGCGGCAACGAACACCGCATCGGCGATATCCGCGCCGGGCCCCAGCCGCGTCTCGACCTCGGGCCACAAGGCCTGCAATCGTTTGTCGATGCCGATCCGGACCAGGATAATCGGGTTGAGCACATCGGCCAGGATCGCCCGTGCATCGTCGACGCGCTCGCGCTTGACCAGTTCGACGACCAACCGCAACCGCAACTGGTCGAGCGACGATATGGTGGCGTCGTCGGGCAGCCAATTGGCCTGCACCAGCGAATAATCGACCTCGAACGACCGCACCGGATCCTTCGCCACGGCCCCGATGACCCCGCTGACAATCTCGGTCGGCAGTTCCGACAGGCCCTCGGGATCGGTGGCGGCGATCAGCTGCAACGTCTCCGATGCGCCCGGTGCATCGCCGTTGAAGGCTCGCAACAGGAACAGCTGCCGCAGCAACAGCATCGTCGGGGCCGGGCTGCTGGCCACCGCCGCCTCGATCGCCTTGCGCGCTTCGGGAATCCGGTTCAGGCGCGCCAGCGCAAAGCTGCGCAGCCCCTCGATCTTGCCCTTCTCGATCGGCAGGTCGGTCTGCCCCAGCATCGAATCGAGAAGCACCAGCGCCGCCTCCGCCTTGCCGGCATCAACGAGGATCGCCGCACCGGAAATATTCTCGTCGAAACTCCGCGGTTCGGTCGCCGGGACCTGCCCGGGAACGGTCGTCGTCCCGGTCGTCGTGGCAGTCGTCGTCGCGGCCATCAACAACACCGCGATCGGCAACATCGCGGTCCGCAAAATTCCGGCTTTGGTCTGATATCTCATCCTGCCATGGTAACGCGGTAACGGCGCACCACAATGCCCAGTATGCGGCGCGCTACAGGGGAGTGACGACGATGCCGCAGGTTGGCCCACCCAAGGTTGAGTTCTTCTTCGATTGCAGCAGCCCCTGGACGTATATGGGCTTCGAAGCGCTGGTCGCCGCCGCGCGCGAGGACGGCTTCACCATCGCTTACCGCCCCTTCCTCGTCGGCGGCGTCTTCAACACCGTCAACAAATCCGTCTACGAGATGCGCGCCGCCGCCGCCAACCCCAAGACCCGCTACTTCTGGAAGGACCTCAACGACTGGATTGCCCGCTCCGGCCTCGCCATAAAGTTTCCGCCCAGCATTTTCCCGGTCAATTCGGCCCGCGCCATGCGCGCCTGCATCCTGGCGGACGACGCCGGCGTCCTCGAACCCTTCACCCGCCGCGTCTTCCAGCTCTACTGGAGCGAGGATCGCGACATCAGCCAGCCCGATGTGCTCGCCGAAGCCTGCGCCGCCGCCGATCTCGACGCTGCGGCCACCCTCGAAGCCGCCGACTCGCCCGAGCTCAAGGCCCGCCTGCGCGCCAACACCGACGAAATCATCGCCCGCGGCGGCTTCGGCACGCCGACCTTCTACATCGGCGGCACCGACATGTATTTCGGCCAGGACCGCATCGGGTTGGTCCGTGAAGCGGTCGGACTTGTCCGCGAACCCATCGCGAGGAAAGGATGAATGGTGCCGGTTGCAGGAATCGAACCCGCGACATCCAGTTTACAAAACTGGCGCTCTACCAACTGAGCTAAACCGGCGCTGCCCCGCGGTAACAACTTTGCTGCGGATTCTCAACCGATCTCGCATCAACCACCCTCGCCCGGCGCCGACGCCTTGATGATCAACGCATGCACCCGGTCGGGCGCGATCAAATCCCCCAGCGCTGCATAAACCAGCCGCTGCCGCGCCACCCGTGACAGCCCGGCAAATGCCGCCGCCGTCGCATGCACCGTGAAGTGGCTCTCGCCGCTGCCGGAATGCCCGGCATGACCGCGATGGCTCTCGCTGTCGTCGATGATCTCGAGCGCATCCAGCGCCAGTGCGGCACGCAGCCGCGTCTCGATTTCGCCCGCCACAACACCCATATCGACCCTTTCGCGTTATGCGCCCCATCTATATCGAACACATCCCACCGCCAAGGACCGACCGATCACGACCGACCCTCCCCGCCGCACGCAGCGCCTCCACGGCCGCCTCGATCGCGAGGCGCCGTGCGATCATGTCGGTTGCCCGAACCCGGGTGAATTCCGCGCGCCGCGCTCAAACCGTGCGCCGGGGTCCGATGCCGGCTGGCAGTTCCTGTGCCTCGAACATGTCCGCGCCTTCAACATCGGCTATAATTTCTTCGACGGCCTCAGCCCCGACGAGATCTACGAGGCGCAATCCCCCCTCGCCGGCTGGGAACGCGCCGCATCGCCCAGGGGCCGCGAAGCCTTCACCTTCGGCGATGCCCATGACCTGTTCACCACCGAATCGCGTCCCCGCCCGCCGGTGCGCAAATGGTCGGGCTTCGGCGATCCACAAGCACTTGGTGCCCTCGGTCTCGACGACACCGCCACGGCAATCGACATCCGGCGCGCGTATAAACGCCTCGTCAGGCGTTACCACCCTGACAGCAATGGGGGGGACCGCGCGCAAGAAGGGAAGTTGCAGGCGGTCGTCAACGCCTATACGCACCTGAAATCCGCGTCCGCATTCAAATCGGAGTCCTGAGACCAGTGGCTACAGCAATGTCAGATTCCCACATCACGGCCCTGATGGCGCCGGATACGACCGTCGACGCCCGCGAAGTCTTCGGCGTCGATATCGACATGGCCGTTCCCGCTTTTTCGATGGCCGACGAACGCGTCCCCGATCTCGACCCCAGCTACGTCTTCGATCCGGACACCACCCTCGCCATTCTAGCGGGCTTCACTTTCAACCGACGCGTCATGATCCAGGGCTATCACGGCACCGGCAAGTCGACTCACATCGAACAGGTCGCCGCGCGCCTCAACTGGCCCTGTGTGCGCATCAATCTCGACAGCCACATCAGCCGCATCGATCTCATCGGCAAGGACGCCATCGTCCTGCGCGATGGCCAGCAGATCACCGAATTCCGCGAAGGCCTGCTGCCCTGGGCACTGCAGACCCCGACCGCGCTCGTCTTCGACGAATACGACGCCGGCCGTCCCGACGTGATGTTCGTCATCCAGCGCGTCCTCGAAGTCGAAGGCAAGCTGACCCTGCTCGACCAGAACCGCGTCATCCGCCCGAACCCGTATTTCCGCCTGTTCGCTACGGCTAATACCGTCGGCCTCGGCGATACCACCGGGCTTTATCACGGCACCCAGCAGATCAACCAGGGCCAGATGGACCGCTGGAACATCGTCACCACGCTGAACTATCTGCCGCACCACACCGAAACCGCGATCACCGTCGCCAAGGTCAAGGAGTTCGACACCGATCTCGGCCGCAAGCAGGTCGCCAACATGGTCAAGGTCGCCGACATGACCCGCGCCGGCTTCATGGGCGGCGACATCAGCACCGTCATGTCGCCGCGCACGGTCATCACCTGGGCGCAAAACGCCGTCATCTTCAGCAACAATATCGGTTTTGCTTTCCGCCTCAGCTTCCTCAACAAGTGCGACGAAGCCGAACGCGGCATCGTCGCCGAATATTACCAGCGCGTGTTCGGCGAAGAGCTCCCCGAATCGGTCGCGGTCAAAGGCCGGAAGTAACGCCAACGCGATGCCCCAGCCCGAAAACCCGATCGAAGACTTTCGCGCCGCCGTCGCCGCAACTTTGCGCGCCCTCGGCCATGCCCCCGGCGTCGAGCTTGCCTATACCGCCGACAAGCCATCGTGCTTCGGCGACCAGGCGCGCGTCCCGCAACCCGGTCGCGCTCTTCCCGCCGAGCAAGTCGCCGAAGTTCGCGGCTGGGCCGACAGCTTCGCGCTGCGCCGCCTCCACCACGACGCCAAGATCCATAATGTCGACCAACCCGACGCCGGCCTCGCCCGCGACATCTGGAACGCCGTAGAACAGGCGCGTGTCGAAGCCATCGGCACCGCCGACATGGAAGGCGTTGCCAAGAATCTCGACCGCATGACCGAAATGCGTATCCGCGCCGACCCGATCGTCCGGGCCCGCAGCGCCGATGAAGTCCCAATGGCAACGGCGCTCGGCCTCCTCGTTCGCGAGCGACTGACCGGGCAGCCGGTCCCCCGGATCGCCGAGACCGCCATCGATCTCATCCGCGGCAGCGTCGAAACCGCCGCCGGCAACCACCTCGACGACCTTGTCGCGGCGCAAGGCGATCAGGCCGCCTTCGCCCAGGTCATGCGCCGCATCCTGTCGGACCTCGGCCTCGGCGCCGACCCCGACGCCGAGCCCGAACAGTCCGACGAAACCGACGACAATGCCGAGGAGGACCAGCCCGGCGAGGACGGCGAAGAGCAGGAACAGGACGCCGGCGGCCAGGACCAGTCGACCGAGACACGGTCGGAGGAAACCCAGGACGATTCCGAATCGAGCGAAACCCGCGAGACCGAGATGGACACCGACATGGTGTCCGAAGCCGAGATGGGCGAGGACGGCCAGGAGGGCATGGCCCCGTGGCGGCCCAACACGCCGATGTCGGACCTGCCGCCCGAATTCGACTACAAGGCCTACACCAGGGCGCATGACGAGATCGTCGGCGCCGAGGAGCTTTGCGACGCCGAGGAACTGACGCGGCTGCGGGCCTATCTCGACCAGCAGCTGACTCCGCTGCAATCGGCGGTAACCAAGCTCGCCAACCGGCTGCAACGCCGGTTGATGGCCCAGCAGAACCGCAGCTGGGATTTCGACCAGGAAGAGGGCATCCTCGATGCGGCGCGCCTCGTCCGCATCGTCACCAACCCGTCCTATTCGATGAGCTACAAGGTCGAGCGCGACACCGAGTTTCGCGACACCGTCGTCACCCTGCTCATCGACAACAGCGGCTCGATGCGCGGTCGCCCGATCAGCATCGCTGCCATCTGCGCCGACATCCTCGCCCGCACCCTCGAGCGCTGCGCCGTCAAGACCGAGATCCTCGGCTTCACCACCCGCGCCTGGAAAGGCGGCCAGGCCCGCGAAAAATGGCTCGCCGATGGTCGCCCCGCCAAGCCCGGCCGCCTCAACGACCTGCGCCACATCATCTACAAACAGGCCGACGCCCCGTGGCGCCGCGCCCGCAAGAACCTCGGCCTGATGATGCGCGAAGGCCTGCTCAAGGAAAACATCGACGGCGAGGCGCTGCTCTGGGCGCACGACCGCCTGCTCGCCCGCCGCGAGGACCGCCGTATCCTGATGGTGATTTCCGACGGCGCGCCGGTCGACGATTCAACCCTCAGCGTCAACACCGGCAATTATCTGGAACGCCATCTGCGCCAAGTCATCAAGCACATCGAAACCCGCTCGCCGGTCGAGCTTATCGCCATCGGCATCGGCCATGACGTCACCCGCTACTACGCCAAGGCGGTGACCATCATGGACGCCGAACAGCTCGGCGGCACGATCATCGACCAGCTCGCCAATTTGTTCGAAACGAACCCCCGCGCCAGGAAATGACTTTGTCCTCCCCCTCGAGAGGGGAGGCGAGAGCCGCGCCTTCGCGGACCTGGGGGTGAAAGCCCCGCAGAACAATTGACGGCGATGAATCCCGCGACGATCGTCGCCGCGGGATCGAGGCATCAGGTCAGCACTTCTTGCTGTTCTTCCCGAGCTGGTTGCCAACCACTGCGCCACCACCGGCGATCAGCGCGCTTTCGCCGAGATTGCCGCCGAGCAGCGCCGCACCAGCGCCCGCAGCGATCGCGCCGACGACAGTACCACGCTGCTGCGCGCGCTTCTTCTCGGCCCGGCACGCCGACAGGCTGTTATACGTCCGGCCATTATATTCGTACTTGGTCTTCGCGACCGCCGGCAAAGCCGGAACGCCTGCCGCCAGCGCTGCAATGATGATCGTGGGAATCAGACGCATCTTGTCCTCCTTGTTTGACGGCACATCCTCGCACAGCCATGCTTAACCTTTGCTAACGAACGAATTCACAAAATGTTCACCGCCGCAAGCCGACTAAGGCGAGACAGGCAAGTTGCCCCGATCTGGATCCGAACAGGTTTCCCGGACTTTGGAGTTTGGCACATGAGGAATTTGGTCGTCGCCTTCACCCTGGCGGCAACGCTTGCCGCACCGGTACTGGCGCAGGATCGTGGCAATAGCGGCAATAACGGTCGCCCAGGCTATTCGAACCAGGGCGGCGGCCGATCGGGCAACGACGGCAATCGCGGCGGCTACAACGGCAACCAGGGGCGTGACAACCAGCGCCAGGGTTACCAGGTCCAAAGCAACCGTAATCAAGGCTATCAAGGCGAGGACAGCTATCGCGGCAACGACAACCGCAACGTCAACTACAATCGCGGCAACCACGGCTATGGCCAGCCCGGCTATGCCTACAACCGCGCCGGCTACAACATCAACCGTCCCGGCTACAACGGCGGCTATTACAACAATCGCTCCGGCTACGGCCATGGCGGTCCCGGCTACGGTTATGGCCGTCCCGGCTACGGCTATGGCCGTCCCGGCTATGTCGGCAACGGCTATTATGGTCGCCCGGTCGTTCGCTACCGCCCGGCCTATTATCCTGTCCCCGGTTATTACGCCAACCAGGGCGGCTATTACGGCGGCGGCGGCTACTACCCCGGCGGCTATGGCGGCGGCTACTACCCACCGGTCTATGGCGGTCAGGTCGGCTACGGCCAGGTTGCATACGGCGGCCCCGTATATGTCGGCGGCGGCTATAACGACGGCGGCTATAACGGCCGCTATTACGGCAACTGCCAGTCACTGGGCGCCGGCGCTGTCCTCGGTGCCATCGCCGGCGGCATCATCGGCAACGGCGTCGCCGGTCCCTATGATGGCGGCCTCGGCACCATCGTCGGTGCCGGCCTCGGCGCGGTTACCGGCACCGCCATCGAGCGCAACCAGCGCTGCGGCTACTAAACCCTTCCCACCCGCGCCTGCCGATCAGGCGCGGGTGATGGCCCGCAGAAACGCCTCGCCATACGCATCGAGCTTGCGCGCGCCTACCCCCGGTATCCGCCCCATCTCGGCCATCGTCCGCGGCCGCGTCGACGCCATCGCCCGCAGCGTCGAATCGTGGAAGATCACATAAGGCGGCAGGCTCGCCGCCGCCGCCAGCTCGCGGCGCACCACGCGCAGCGCCTCGAACAGCGGCAAGTCGCCCACATCGACCGCCGCCGTCGTCGCTGTCGTCCCCCGCAGCCGCTTTGGCCGCTCCGTCACCACTTTCAGGCTGACGGGGACTTCGCCCTTCAGGATCGCCCGCGCCGACGGCCCGAGCATGAGCCCGCCGAACTCGCCATCGCGCACCAGCGCCTCGCTCGCCTCCAGCTGCCGCGCCAGGCTTTTCCAGCCCTCGCCGCTCAATTCGGTGCCGATGCCATAGACCGACAGCTGGTCGTGGCCGAACTTGGTGACCTTCTCCGCCGGCTTGCCCATCAGCACGTCGATCAGATGCCCGACGCCGAAGCGCTGCCCGGTACGATACGCCGCCGACAACAGCTTGCGCGCGGCTTCGGTCGCATCCTGCAACGCCGGCGGGTTGATGCAATTGTCGCAGTTACCGCACGGCGCCGGGCGCGGCTCGCCGAAATATTCCAATAGGGGTATCCGCCGGCAGCCGCCGGTTTCGAGGAAGGCGATCAGCGCGTTCAGCCGCCGCGTCTCCTCGGCCTTGCGCTGCTCCCCGGCGTCGCTTTGCGAGATGAACTGCCGCTGCCGGGCGATGTCCTCCGCCCCCCACAACAGATGCGCCACCGCCGGATCGCCGTCGCGGCCGGCGCGGCCGGTTTCCTGGTAATAGGATTCGATCGATTTCGGCAGGCCGATATGCGCGACGAAACGCACGTCGGGCTTGTCGATACCCATGCCGAAGGCAATCGTCGCGACCATCACCATGTCTTCGCTCGAGACGAATTCGGCCTGGTTGCGCGCCCGCACCGACCCGTCGAGCCCGGCGTGATAGGCCCGCGCGTTGACGCCGTCCTTGACCAGCCAGCCCGCAACTTGGTCGGTCACGGCGCGGGTGGGGGCATAGACGATCCCCGGCCGCCCCGCTTGCGAGGCGATGAACTGGCTCAGCTGGCGGTGGCTGTCGTGCTTGGCAGCGACCTCGTAGCGGATGTTGGGCCGGTCGAATCCCGCCACCACCATCCGGTCGGGCGCGATGCCCAGCTGCTGCAATATGTCGGCGCGGGTCGCGACATCGGCGGTCGCGGTCAATGCCACGCGCGGCACCCCCGGCAAGGCATCGCACAGCGATTTCAGCTGGCGATATTCGGGGCGGAAATCATGGCCCCATTGGCTGACGCAATGGGCTTCGTCGATGGCCACCAGCGCGATCTCGGCGCGGGCCACCAAGGCCCGGAAACCCTCCATCGCGGCGCGTTCGGGCGCCACGTACAGTAAATCGAGCTCGCCATCCCGCAGCGCGCGGATCACCGCATCGGCATCGTCCGACTGGCTGTTGAGCGCCCCGGCCCGAACCCCGAACGCCCGCATCGCCCGCACCTGGTCCTGCATCAGCGCAATCAGCGGCGAGATGACCAGCCCGCAGCCCGGTCGCACCAGCGCCGGGATCTGGTAACACAAGGACTTGCCCGAACCCGTCGGCATGATCGCCAGCACGTCGCGCCCGGCGCTGACATCGGCGATGATTCCTTCCTGCTGCCCGCGAAAGGCGGGAAAGCCGAAAACCGAACGCAAAACATCATGGGGAGTGGTGGCGGCAAGCATCTGCCGGCAGCGATAGCGGTTACACAGGTCCGCTGCTATGGCCGTCTCATGCAATTCGACCGTATCGCCGCTGCCGTCACACTCACCGCCGCACTCGCCATCGGCGCGTCGATGCTGCGCGCCGAGGCCGCCGTCGTCGTGCCCCTCGGCGCCGTGCCGGTCTCGACGACGATCCTGCCGCTCGATCGGGGCGATCCCGCGCTCAGCAGCATCGGCGCGCTGAAATTCCTCGGTGCCGTGCAAATACGCTCGTCGGACCCGCTGTTCGGCGGCATCTCGGGGCTACGGAGCGGCCCCGGCAACACCATGCTGGCGGTCACCGACACCGGCAATTGGCTCGCCTTTGCCACCACCGAGAACCGCAATCGCCTGACCGGCATCGCCAACGCCGTGCTGGTGCCGATCCTCGGAGCCGATGGCAAGCCGGCGCCGACCAAGGCCGCCGGCGACGCCGAGGCGCTCGAATGGGACCCCGCCACCGGCACTGCGACGATCGTCTATGAACAGGACCACCGGCTCGTGCATTTCGCCGGCATCGACCCGGCGCGTCCGGCGACATTGGGCCAGTCGCCGCAGCGCACCGAACGCCTGACGGCGATGACCGGCTGGACGCTCAACGGCGGCGGCGAGGCCATGGCGGTGCTGCCCGGCGGCACGCGGATCGTCATGTCCGAATCGGCCCGCCGCGATGATGGGGCGATCACGGCTCTGGTTACCAGGGACGGCAAAACCTTCGAGATCGGCGTCGAAGGTGTCGACGGCCATAGCCCGACCGATGCGATTGCCTTGGATGACCATCGTATCCTTGTCCTCCACCGGCGGTTTACCGTGATGATGGGACAGGGTGCGGCTGTCACCCTTGTCGATCTTGCGCCGCTGTTTTCGGGCACGCCGCCCGCGACATTACCTGCGAAGATCCTGGCGCAATGGCAGCCTCCAGTGACGCTCGACAATATGGAGGGCCTGGCGGTTCGCAAGATCGGCGGGCGGACTTTCCTCTATGTCATAAGTGACAATAATCTCAATAGCATACAGCGCACGATCCTGATGAAGTTCGAGCTCGAAACACCCTGAGCGGGCACGGTCACAACCATTAACATTTTCCGCATTTTCCGCTTTCGCAGCTTTTGTCGGGGCCGCTGGTCCGTCGCGTTTGCGGGTGGCTCGGTCCGATGGTTCCTTAGCCGAAATGCCGCGTGTAGGACAGGCTGGCGTTTAGCGAGGCTCGCGCCACATCGTCCAGAAGGTCAGCGTATTGCCGATCGGGAAGCTGTCGGTGATGACGAAGCCGAGCGACCGGTAGAGGCCCAAGTTCGACTCGGTCGCGGTTTCGAGTGCTGCAGGCAGCCCTTCGGCATCGCACTGCGCCAGCCGATCGCGAATCGCGGCGCCGCCGTAACCCTTGCCCTGCTGGGCGGGAACGCAGCCGGCATATTGGAGATACCAGTGCGGCGCGGTCGGATGATGCGTTTCGAGGACCGATTGCAGCGTCAACGCGCGCGGTAGCGCCGTGCCGAACACGCTGACCAACCGGGGCAGGAAGCGCAGCATCGCCGATGCCGGCGTCGCCCACGATCCCGGCGCCCGCCATGTCGCCGCCGCGACCGGGACGCCGTCCTCGAGCGCCAGCGACCAGTTCGAAGCCTCGGCATCGACGTCACTCATCAGGGCGAAGAATCTGGCGAGGCGGTTGTCGCGCCCGGCCGCGCTGCGAAACAGATACGCCATCGCCGGATCGTCGATGAACGCCTGTGCCAGCACGCTCGCGGTCGCGGCGCGATCGGTATCGGTGGCGGCGCGCACGATGATCGGCGGCCGCTCCATCATCTCGCCCGGATATGAAAACGGCCCGGGATTACCGGGCCGTTATCAAATCGGGTGAGCCGGAAGCTCAGGCAGTCGCCTCGGCGACAGCTTCGGGCGCTGTCAGGGCCAGTGCGGCCTGCTTCTTGACAATTTCACGCTTGAGCTTGAGAGCGCGGTCGCTGAGCTTGACCGCCTTGGTCTTCACGAGCCAATTGTCGAGCCCGCCGACATGTTCGACCGAACGCAGGCCGTTCATCGAGACGCGCAGCTTGACCGAACGCCCGAGGGTGTCCGAAATCAGCGTGACGTTCTGCAGGTTGGGCAGGAAAACGCGCTTGGTCTTGTTGTTGGCGTGGGAGACGTTGTTCCCGACCTGGCGACCCTTGGCGGTCAATTCGCAAACGCGCGACATGGTTGAAGTCCTTGGATATATCTGGCGGCTGATCTGAACCGGCGATCCAACGGACCAACGGCAAGCGCGGGCCATTACCCCGTCATGCGCCGCGGGTCAACCATCTAGCGGCCCCCATGAGCTACGCTCACCACATGCGATCAGCCAACCGAGCCCCATATAAGCGGCACCACCAGCGCCGCCAGCAGGCCGGTCAGCACGAACGCCAGCGCCGCCAGCCCGCCGGCGCGCGGGTTGCGCCGGGTCAGCCACTCGGTGCCGACGATGTGCGACGACACCCCCAGCCCCAGCGCCCGCGCGCTCTCGTCGCCGATGCGCAGCCGATCGAACAGCCACGGCACCAGCAGCGCGCCGATGACGCCGGTCAGCACCGACAGCGCCGCCGCCAGCCCGATCGGCCCGCCGGTCGCCGTCATGATCGCCACGACAAACGGCGCCGTCACCGTCTTTGTCGACAGTGCCTGGGCCAGCACCGAATCGAGCCCAAGCAATCTGGCCATGCCGACGGCGCTGCCAAACCCCACCGCCGCACCCCCTGTTACCGCCAACAGGATCGCCGCACCGCGCCGGCGCAGCAATTGCCGGTTGCCCTCGATGACCAGCGCCAGCGCCACCACCGCCGGCCCGAGCAGCCAGCGCAACGGGCGCGTCGCCGCATCGAACTGCACGAGCGGCACGTTCGCCGCCGCCAGCACTGCCGCCGCCGCCAGCGCCGTCATCAGCACCGGGCTCGCCCAAGGCGGATGCCCGAGCCGCCCCGACAGCCAGCGCGCGCCAGCGAACCCGAGCAGCACCGCTGCACACACGCCCGCGGAAACGATCATCGCCCACCGCCGACAAATCGATAGATCAGCGCCGTCGCCAGCGCCGTCACCAGCGTTGTCGTGACCAGGACGGCCACTACCGCCGGCACCGCCCCGCCGAGCACGCCGGCAAACGCCTGCAGCCCGACCAGCGCCGGCACGATCAGCGCGCCGATCCAGCGCAGCAACAGCGCCGCACCGCGCCGGCTCCAGCCGATGCCGCGCCCCGACAGCAGCCAGCCCAGATAGGCAAGCAGGCCCAATGCCGCCCCCGGCACCGGCAGACCGGCCCATGCGGCCACCGCGTCACCCGCCACCGCGAGACAGCAGCACAACAGCACGCCCGGCGCGATTTCGATCAATGCGCGCATGTCCTCTTTCCCCCGCCGTCCCGGCAAGCTAGACCTTGTGACCCATTGGACAGGTTCGCGATGCCCTATTTCGCTATCCACTGCATCGACAAGCCCGATTCGTCGGCCCTGCGCGCCGAAACACGCCCGGCACATCTCGCCCATATCCATACGCTGGGCGATGCAGTCCTGGTGGCGGGGCCGCTGCTGCGGCCGGACGGGCGTGCGATGGGGAGCCTGATGATCATCGATTTCGACGATCGTGATGCGGCGATCGCATTTTCGAGCCAGGATCCTTATCACCTCGCCGGGCTGTTCGAGAGCCGGTCGGTGACGAACTGGCACAAGGTTTTACCGGCATAAAAAAGGGTTCGTCATGCTGAATTTGTTTCAGCATCCATTGTTCGACCAAGGGAAATTTCGCGTGTGGCGCGATGGATGCTGAAACAAGTTCAGCATGACGAAGTACTTTTTCCTCAGAGCTCGACGCCCTGCGCCAGCGCCATCGCCAGCAGCTCCGTCCGCACGTTCACCCCGGGCGAATCGAGCCATTGCGCCATCGCCGCCTGCAATGGGGCCAGTTCCGCCGATCGCACCATCGCCTTGATCGGGCCGACGCCTGTTGGCGTAATCGACAGCGTCTCGACTCCAAGCGCCAGTAGCGCCAGCGCCTCCAATGGCCGCCCGCCCATCTCGCCGCAGATCGTCGCCGGCACGCCCGCCGCCTTCGATTCGCGGACGATCCGCCGCAACACCCGCAAGATCGCCGGCGACAACCAGTCATAGCGATCGGCAAGCCGCGGGTTGGCGCGGTCGGCGGCGAACAGGAACTGCGTCAAATCATTGGTTCCGACGGAGACGAAATCGGTCATCGGCAACAGCACGTCGAGCGCCTCGATCAGTGCCGGCACCTCGATCATCGCACCATAGCGAACCGCAACCGGCAGCTTGTGCCCCTGCCGCCCAAGCAGCAACCGCTGCGATTCGACCAGCGCCTTCGCCTCGGCAAACTCCCATGGCTCGCTGACCATCGGGAACATCACCGACAGCGTGCGGCCGGCGCTCGCCTCGAGCAGCGCGCGCGCCTGGACCTTCATCAATCCCGCCCGGCCCAATGCCAGCCGCAGCGCCCGCCAGCCCATCGCCGGGTTTTCTTCGTCATCGCCGCCCGACAGATACGGCACCGCCTTGTCGCCGCCGATATCGACAGTGCGGAACACCACCGGCCGGTCGCCCGCCGTATCGAGCACCGTCCGGTACAATGCCTGCTGCCGTTCGCGCCGAGGCAAGGTCGTCGAAACGAGGAACTGGAACTCGGTGCGGAACAGCCCGATGCCGTCGGCGCCGGTCAGGTCGAGCGCCTGCGCGTCGTCGGCCAGCCCGGCATTCATCATGATCGCAACGCGCTTGCCGTCCTTGCTGACCGCGGGCAAGTCCTTCACCGCCGCAAATTTCTGCGCCTGCCTGGCCTTGAGCGCGCTCATCGCCTTGTAGGACGCGATCATCGCCGCTTGTGGCCGTACCAGCAGCGCGCCATTGGCCGCGTCGACGATCAGCTCGTCGCCTTCCGAGACATCGGCGAACAGTCCGCGCACCCGCCCCAGCACCGGCACGCCCATCGCCCGCGCCACGATGATGACGTGCGCCGTCAGGCTGCCTTCCTCGAGCACGACGCCCTTCAGAAACCGCCGGTCGTATTCGAGAAGTTCCGCCGGCCCCAGATTGCGCGCGATCAGGATGGTGTTGCCGCGCAGGCCCACCGCGGCCGCGGTGCCCAACTGCCCGGAAACGATGCGCAGCAGCCGGTTCGACAGATCGTCGAGGTCGGTCAGCCGCTCGCGCAGATAGGGGTCATCGATCGACCGCATACGGGCGCGGGTGCGGGCCTGAACGCGCTCGATGGCGGCCTCGGCGGTCAGCCCGGTCTCGATCGCCTCGTTGATGCGCCGGGCCCAGCCCTCGTCATAGGCGAACATCTTGTAGGTATCGAGGACGTCGTGATGGTCGCCGCCGCCGGCGAATTCGGCCTGGCCCATCATCGTGTCGATCTGCTCGCGCATCCGGCCAAAGGCGCCATAGACCCGCGCGCGCTCGGCATCGACGTCGTCGGCGACGGTATGCTCGACGATGACGCGCGGCTGGTGGAAGACCGCAGCGCCGCGGCCGAGCCCGTCGACAAGTTTCAGCCCGGTCAGCCGCAGCGGCCCCGAGCTTGCGGCCCGCGCCTGTGCGGCCTGCGCATCGTCGACCAGCCCGGCGCCGTGGATCAGCTCCGACAGCACCATGGCGACGGTCTGCAGCGCCTCGATCTCGACTTCGTCGTAATCGCGTGGCTCGCGGTGCTGGACCCCGAGCACGCCAATCGCCGATTCGCGCCGCACGATCGGGACGCCGGCAAAACTGTGATAATCATCCTCGCCGGTTTCGGGACGATAGGCGAAATCGGGGTGTTCCTTGGCTTCGGCGAGATTGAGCGGCTCACGCGTCGCGGCGATGACGCCGACCAGCCCCTGCCCCATGCTCAGCCGGGTGACGTGGACTGCTTCCTGCGCCAGGCCTTGCGTGGCGTACAGCTCGAGCATGCCGTCGCGGAGCAGGTAAATCGAGGCGACCTCGCTCGACAGCGCGTCGGCGACGATGCGCACGACCTGGTTCAGCTTGGCCTCAGCGCCGGTCTTGGCCGCCATCACCTCGTGAAGGCGGCGCAAGATCTCACGGGCGGCGCTGACTGCGGCCATCAGGCAGCCGTTACCAGCCGGACGGGGCCGGCTACACGCGTATCGAGCGCGGCCTCGGCCTCGGCGACGAGTTCGTCGATGATTTCGGCGACGCCCTGTTCCTTCGTCACCATGCCGACCGACTGCCCAGCCATGACGCTGCCGTTCTCGATGTCGCCATCGACCACGGCGCGGCGGAGGGCGCCGGCCCAGTAATGTTCGATGGCCAGCTGGCCGGCGGCGAGATCGAGGTCGCCGCGGTCGACCTGTTCGGCGATCTCGCGCTGCTTGGCGGTGAAGGCCTCGGTGCCGGCGTTTTTCAGTGCGCGCACGGGGATGACCGGCAGGCGCGCGTCGAGCTGGACGCTGGCGACGGCGTCGCGGGCCGAGGCGCGGAAGAAGGCCTTTTTGAAATTGGCATGGGCGACGCTTTCGGACGAGGCGGCGAAGCGCGTGCCGAGCTGGACGCCGGACGCGCCCATCTCGAGCCAGGCGGCGATCGCCGCGCCGCGGCCGATGCCGCCGGCAACGAAGACCGGCACGTCGCGGATGACGGGCAGGATTTCCTGCGCAAGGACGCCGAGCGAGACCGGGCCGATGTGGCCGCCGGCCTCGGAACCCTCGATGACGATGGCGTCGACGCCCGAACGGACGAGCTTCTTGGCCAACGCCGCGGTCGGCGCAAAACACATCAGCTTGGCGCCAGCCGCCTTGATCGCCTCGATCGCCGCACCCGAAGGTAGCCCGCCGGCGAGCACGATATGGCTGACCCGGTGGCGCGCACAGACGGCGATCAGCTCCATCATCTGCGGATGCAGCGTGATCAGATTGACCCCGAACGGCTTGTCCGTCAGCGCTTTCGTCGCTGCAATCTCGCCATCGAGCAGTGCCGGGGTCATCGACCCGCAGGCAATCACCCCGAACCCGCCGGCATTCGAGATCGCGCTGACGAGGTTGCGTTCCGAAACCCAGGTCATCGCGCCGGCCATGATGGCGTGGCGCGAACCAAGGAATTCCCGCCCGCGTGCCGAAAGATCGTCGAGACGTGTCACGCGGCAACCTCCGAATCGAGGCCGTATGCCGTGTGCAGCACCCGCACCGCCAATTCGACATATTCCTCGGCGATCAGCACGCTGACCTTGATCTCCGACGTGGTGATCGCCTGGATGTTGATCCCTCGATCGGCCAGCGCGCGGAACATGGTCGCTGCGACGCCGGCGTGGCTGCGCATACCGACGCCGACCACCGAAATCTTCGCCACATTGGCATCCGACAGCACCTGGGCATGGCCGATATCGCCGTGCGCCTTGCCCAGTACATCGAGCGACAGCGGCAATTGCGTCCGCGGCACGGTGAACGTCACGTCGGTCGTCCCCTCGCCCTTGGCGATGTTCTGCACGATCATGTCGACGTTGACGTTGGCGTCGGCCAGCGGCCCGAAAATCGCCGCCACGACGCCGGGACGATCGGGCACGCCGACAAGCGTCACCTTGGCCTCGTTCTTGTCATAAGCGACGCCGGCGATCAGTTCGCGTTCCATTTCTTCATCCTCATCGACAACCAGCGTGCCCGGAGCGTCGCTGAAACTCGACAGCACCTGGACCCGCACTTTTTCCTTCATCGCCAGCTCGACCGAGCGGGTTTGCAGCACCTTGGCCCCCACCGACGCCAATTCGAGCATCTCCTCGTAAGTAATGCGATCGAGTTTCCTCGCCCGCGGCACGATCCTCGGGTCTGTCGTATAGACGCCATCGACATCGGTATAGATGTCGCAGCGATCCGCCTTCAATGCCGCCGCCAGCGCCACTGCGCTCGTGTCCGATCCGCCGCGCCCCAATGTCGTGATGCGGTTCTCCGCCGACAGTCCCTGGAAGCCCGGCACGACCGCGACCTCGCCGCGCGCCATCGCCGCCAGCACGCCATCGGTTTCGATGCCCTCGATGCGCGCGACGCTGTGCGCGCTCGAGGAATGCACCGGCAATTGCCAGCCGAGCCACGACCGCGCCGGTACGCCCGCCGCCTGCAGCGCGATCGCCAGCAACCCCGATGTCACCTGCTCGCCGGCCGCCACGACGACGTCATATTCGCGCGGATCGGCGAGCGGCGACGCCTCGCGGCAGAAGCCGACAAGCCGGTCGGTCTCGCCGGCCATCGCCGACACCACGACGGCGACCTCGTTGCCTGCGTCGATTTCGCGCTTCACCCGCGCCGCGACGCCGCGAATACGCTCTGAGCCGGCCATCGAGGTCCCGCCGAATTTCATCACGATGCGGGCCATGGTCTGCGGCTATCCTTGCGGGCGTATTTGTAACAAGCTGCCGGTCTGATAGAAATGCACGTGCCCGATGGCAAGCAAGCCAGCCTATCGGGCCCAAGAGGATCTCAATGACCAGTGCGCTGACATCTGTCGATGCCCCTGGCGGCGCGCCCAGCGTCTCCCCCGCCGAAGCCGCGTTTTTCGGGAATCTTGCGGCCGACTGGTGGAATCCGCGCGGCTCGTCGGCGATGCTCCACAAGATCACGCCGGTCCGCAGCGCGCTGATCCGCGACGCCGCCGTCGTGCGTTTTGGTGCCAACCCCCGCAGCCGCCACCCGCTCGAAGGCCGCACCGCGCTCGATATCGGCTGCGGCGCCGGGCTGATGACCGAGCCCCTGGCGCGCATGGGGGCCGTCACGACAGGCATCGATGCGGCGCCCGAAAACATCGCCGCGGCACAGGCCCACGCCGCCGTGTCCGGTCTCGCCATCGATTATCGCGCCGTCCCTGCGGAGGCGCTCGCTGCGACGGGCGCCCGCTACGACATCGTCACCTGCCTCGAAGTCGTCGAGCATGTCGCCGACCGCGCCAGCTTCTTCGCGGCGCTGGCGTCTCTCGTCTCCCCCGGCGGCATCGCCATATTGTCGACGCCGAACCGTACCGCCGCATCCTGGGCGGTGCTCATCGGCGGGGCGGAGATCGTCACCCGCAGCATCCCGCGCGGCGCGCATGACTGGCAGCGTTTCATGACGCCGCCTGAGCTGTCGGAATCACTCGTCGCTGCCGGGCTGCGCGTCACCGCCACCACCGGGCTGACCTGGCGTCCGGGCAAGGGGTTCAGCCTCGGCCCGGACACCTCGATCAACTATTTCCTGACCGCCGAGCCTTACCAGTAAAGCCCGCGCACCGCCTGCAGGACCTGGCCGTTGATCCGGCTAATCAAGAGCGCATCGGGCCCGACCCGAACCCAGCGCGTGCCGCGATAGGCCGGCGGCAGGCGATACTGGCCCGGATTACCGATCCAGTAGCGATCGCCGTAATAGGCCTGCGGCACACGGTAGCCGACGCCCCAGCTCCGATAGCCATAGCCGCGCGGATGCATGTAGGCCGGGCCGCGATAGCGATTGCCGCTCCAGCGGTAGTCGCGCCGGTAGTCGTTGCGATAATCGCGTCGGTCGTCGCGCCGGTCGTCCCGGGCGTCACGCCAGTAATCGCGCCGATCATCGCGCACGTCACGCCGATAATCGCTGCGATCGTCGCGTCGTTCGTCGCGCCACTCGTCGCGCCGATCATCGCGCCACTCGCGCCGGTCATCGCGCCGGTCGTCGCCGCGACCATCCCTGTCGTCCGCCAGCACCGGCCCGGCCATCATCAGGGCCGTTATCCCGGCCAGCAAAAGCTTGCGCATTCCACTCTCCCTCAACACCCATCTGCGGGCATGAGCAAAGTGCCGCGACGCCCCTGAACAATTTCTGAAATACCTGTTAGGCTAGCGTTCAACCGCGGGGGGCGGGTTGAGACCCCCACACACAGTTAGTCATGCTGAACTTGTTTCAGCATCCATCGCGCCGCAAAGGTTAGCCTGGCCCGGTCGCACGATGGATGCTGAAACAAGTTCAGCATGACGAAACCACATTGGGTCTCAAAGGAACCGCGCCACGACCTCGCGATAGCTCCGGCTGACCTTGACCTGCGTATTCGACCCCAGCACCAAAAAGCATTCGCCATTGGTATGCGGCTTGACGCTCTTGATATTGTCGAGGTTGACGATCGTCGACCGGTGGATGCGCTGGAACTTGCGCGGGTCGAGCCGCTTCTCCAGGTCCTTCATCGTCTCGCGCAGGATCAGCGTCTGCTCGGCAGTATAGATGCACATATAGTCACCGGCCGCGTCGATCCGCTCGATATCCCCGACGTCGATGCGGAAAATCTGGCCGCGATCCTTGATGTTGAGCACCCGTTCGTACCGGCTCGCCGACGGTGCATCGCCCTCGGCCGCCAGATCGTCGGGAATCGCATCGGGCGCCACTTCGGTCAGGATGCCTTTCAGCCGCTCGCTGTCCTCATGACCGCGCTTCTCGGCCAGCCGCTGGCGTACCCGCTCGATCGTCGCCGCCAACCGGTCCTCCTCGACCGGCTTCATCAAATAATCGACCGCCTGCGCCTCGAACGCCTTCAACGCATGCTGGCCGAACGCCGTCACGAACACGAACAGCGGCGGCTCGATATCGGCCAATCCGGCGACGACCGAAAACCCGTCGAACCCCGGCATCTGGATATCGAGAAACACCAAGTCGGGCTTCAAGGTCTTGATCGCGCGAATCGCTTCGCGGCCATTGGCGCAGCGATCGATGATCTCGACGTCGTCGAAGGCCTGCAGGCGTAGTTCGAGTCCCTGGATGGCAAGCGGCTCGTCATCGACGACAATGGTGCGGATGGGCATGTTTTCTGGCGCTTTTCTATTGGTCCGCGAAGCTCTGCGGTCCTGACACGGACGGTACTGGTGGCGCCCCCAGTTTCGGTTCAGTCTTCAGTTCGGCACGACCATCGCCCCCGACGGTCGCTCCGACATTCTGCGTCTGATATGGAATGTCGATCAGGACGATCAAGCCCTTGGGGGCGTTTTCGGCCAGCTCGAAACGGTGGTTCTCCCCATAAGCCTGTGCCAATCGGTCGCGAATATTGGCAAGCCCGATCTGCGTGCCGCCGGCGTCATGGCTCGTCGTCGGCGCTGCCAGCGTCGCCGCCAACCCCGGCCCGGTATCGGCGATGGTGATCACCAGCCGGTCGCCCATCCGCCGCGCATCGACGAGGATGTCGGCGCCGTCCTCACTCGGCGTCACGGCGTATTTGATCGCGTTTTCGACAATCGGCTGCAACAGCAACGACGGCAACCGCGCCTCCATCACGTCCGGCGCGATATCGAACCGGGTCCGCAGCCGGCTCTCGAACCGCGTCCGCTCGATGTCGAGGTAAAGCTTCAACGCCTCGGCCTCCTGCGCGATCGTCGCCAGCCCCTCGCGCTCGCCGACAAGGCTGTAGCGCAGGAACGACGCCAGCCGCGACAACATGGCATTGGCGCGGTCGGTCTGTTTCAACAGCACCAAAGTCGAGATCGAATTCAACGTGTTGAACAGGAAATGCGGGTTGAGCTGGTAGCGCAGCATCTCGAGCTGCGCCGAATTCGCCTGCCGCGCGACATTGGCCATCCGCTCCGACTGTTCGGCGAGAAGCAAATAATAATTGATCCCGTAATACAGCCCGGTCCACGCCCCCAGCACCGAGAAATCGAGCAGGATGGCGCCGAGGAACTCGATGCCCTGCGGCTTCCACCCTGGCTGGTAGAACGTCGCGTGCGCCCACACCTCGAGCACCGAGAAGATCGCCGACGCCGCCAGCAGGATGATCGGGTTGAGCGTCCAGACATGAATCGGCTTCATCGCGATGATCCGGCGATAGGCGGCGGCCATCAGCAGCGTCAGCGAGAACCCCGTCGCGGTCACGATGATCGCCGGCAGGATGAAGCTGACGCCCATCGAATTGGCCAGCCCCGACAGCGCGCGCAGCAGCAGATATGCTCCCCAGCCGCCGCCCTGGAGGATCCAGAAGGCACGATTCTTGTCGGCAAAAAAGCGTTGGCTGCGCAGGTCTTCGAACATGGTCGGCGGGGTTGTAGCCGATTCCGGCCCCGGCTTCATACCCCGTACCGTCGAAGGTGCGTTGCGGCACCGCCGCGGGGGGGGTGTCGAACCGCTGCGCCCGCCGCTACAAGCGCGCCCATGTCGCTCACCGCCCAGCAACTTCGCGTCTCTCTCGATCACATCGCCGCCATCGACCCGGCGCTGGCGATCGGCCTGGCGGCTTCCGGCTATCCCGAGCCGCGCGGGCGCCCGCGCGGCTCCGCCACCATGATGCGCGCCATCGTCGGCCAGCAGGTCAGCGTCAAGGCCGCCTCCAGCATCTGGGACAGGCTCGAGATCGCCTGCGGCGGCGACATGGACGATCACGCCCGCGTCACCGCCACCCCTAACGAAGCGCTCCGCGCCGCCGGCCTGTCGGGACAAAAGGCGGTCTATGTCCACGCCCTCGCCGAGGCCGTCGCCAGCGGCCAGCTCGATTTCGCCAGCCTGCCGGCCGACGACGACGAGGCCATCGCCGCACTGACCGCGATCAAGGGCATCGGCCGCTGGAGCGCCGAAATCTATCTGCTGTTCGCCGAAGGCCGCCCCGATGTCTTCCCCGCCGGCGACCTCGCCGTCCAGATCGAGCTGGGCAGGATTCTCGGGCTGAAATCCCGACCGACCGAGAAACTGACCCGCGAACTCGCCGAGCCCTGGCGCCCCCACCGCGGCGCCCTCGCGGTTTTCCTCTGGCACAGCTACAGCGCAGCTGCGATGCTGTAGCTGTGCCCCATGCCGCAACGCGGTGAGGATCTGGTTTGCGGATTGCGATTGTCGATGAAAGCGCTGCCCGTGCAGCGGTGATCGAGGAAGGCCTGCGCGATGCCGGCCTGAGCGACGTCACGATCTTTGTCGATCGCCACGGCATCGCCGCCCGTCTGGAGGAGATGTCGCCCGACGTCGTGCTGATAAACCTCGCCAATCCGCACCGAGACGAACTCGAGGAGCTGTTCGCCTTGTCGCGCGCCATGGCACGGCCGGTGGCGATGTTCGTCGACCAGAGCGATGTGGCCGGCATCGAGGCGGCCATCGATGCCGGTGTTTCCGCCTATGTCGTCGATGGCCTGAAAAAGGAGCGCATCCGCCCGGTAGTCGAACTCGCGATCCGGCGGTTTCGCGCCTATTCGCGGTTGCGCACCGAATTGGCCGAGGCGCGATCGGCGCTGGCCGAGCGCAACACGCTGGACGCCGCCAAGCTGCTGCTGATGAAACGGCGCGGCATCGACGAACCGGCGGCTTATGCGGCGCTGCGCAAGGCCGCGATGGACAGTGGCCGGCGCATCGTCGACGTCGCCGATGCAATCGTCACCGCCGACCGCCTGATGGGGGATTTGTGACCATGGTGCCGCTGCGCATCGGATTTATGCCGCTGGTCGATGCCGCCCTGCCGATCCTGGCGCGCGAACTCGGTTTCGGCGAGGACGAGGGGCTCGACCTGACGCTGGTTCGCGACCTCAGCTGGGCGACCGTCAACGACCGCTTGCTTTACGGCCACAGCGATGCCGCGCACATGCTGGCGCCGCTGGCGATCGCGACGACGCTCGGCCTGGGCCGCCCCGCCACGAGCATTTCGGTGCCGTTCGTGCTCGGGCTGAACGGCAACGCCATCACCATGCGCCCCGGTGTCGCCGAACGGGTGACGACGGCCGGCCGGCCGGGCGATGTCGCCGCGATCGGTGCGGCGCTGCGAACCGTCGCTGCCGAGGCGCGCGCGGACGGCAAGCCACTCAGGTTCGGCGTCGTCCACCGCTTTTCGAGCCACAACTACATGCTGCGCTATTGGCTGTCGGGCTGCGGCATCGATCCCGATGCGGACGTCGAGATCGTCACGGTGGCGCCGCCCTTCGCCGCCGATGCGCTGGCGGAGGGCGAGGTCGACGGCATCTGCGTCGGCGAGCCCTGGAACAGCGTCGCCGTCGATCGCGGCGTCGGTGTCATCGTCGCGGTGACGTCGCAGATCTGGCTGCGCGGCGTCGAAAAGGTGCTCGCGATGCGCACGTCGCGGATGGAGGACCGCGCGCCGACCGAAAAACTGCTGCGGGCCTTGTACCGCGCCGGCCTTGCCTTCGTCGATCCGGAGCGGCTCGACACCATTGCCGCAATCCTGTCGCGAGCCGAGTATCTCGACGGTCCGGCGCGCCTCATTCGCGGCGCCATTTCCGACCAGATCATTTTCGCCAAGGGACACGGCGCCGTCCACGTCCCCGATTTCATGTTCCAGCACCGCGAGGCGGCGAATTTCCCCTGGACCAGCCAGGCGGCCTGGCTCTACGCGCAGATGGCGCGGGCCGGGCATGTGACCGCCAACGCGGCGGATTACCAGGTCGCGCAGGGGGTGTTCCGGCCCGATGTCTATCGCGCGGCGCTGCGGCCGCTCGGGGTGCCGTTGCCCGGTGCCAGTTCGAAACTTGAGGGCGGGATCGCCGATCCGCTTGCTGTCGGCACGACGCAGGGCCGGCTGATCCTCGGGGGAGACCGCTTTTTCGATGCGCGCAGTTTCGATCCCGATCAGCTCGACCGCTACCTGTCGATCGGTGCCGGCAAATAGTTTGCTGCACTGCAAAATAATCGTTGCGTCCCTAGAGAATCGCGCACACCTTGGCAGTCGATCGGCGAGCGCTGCAATGACGTAGCGAACGCGATCACCTGACAATTGGCAACGTTGCCGTCGCACCCCGTTCAACCGGGCGTTCGGCGGCTTTTTTGCGTCTTTTTTCGCCCGCATCCAGCCCAGGGGGGTTCTCATGCTGTTCGCATCACCGGCCATCAACGCGATCGAGCCCAAGGCGACGCGTATCGACCTGTTCAGCTTTTCGACCCCCCAGATGCGGGCCTTCCACATCACCTGGATGGCGTTCTTCGTGTGCTTCTTCGCCTGGTTCGCCGCTGCCCCGCTGATGCCGTTAATCAAGGCCGAGTTTGGACTTTCCAAGGACCAGATCGCCAATATCAACATCGCAGCGGTGGCCGTGACCATCCTGGTGCGGCTGGTCATCGGCCCGCTGTGCGATCGCTTCGGGCCACGCCGCGCCTACACCTGGCTGTTGCTGCTGGGGGCATTGCCGGTGTTCGGGCTGGCGTTCGCTCAGACCTATGAAGCGTTCCTGTTCTTCCGCCTCGCCATCGGCGCGATCGGCGCCTCGTTCGTCATCACCCAATATCACACCAGCGTGATGTTCGCCCCCAACGTCGTCGGCACCGCCAATGCGACCGTTGGCGGCTGGGGCAATGCCGGCGGCGGCGCCGCGCAAAGCCTGATGCCGCTGGTCGTCGCCGCCATGATCGGCCTCGGCGTCGAACAGGCGTTCGGCTGGCGCGCCGCGATGTTCGTGCCGGGCGTTGCGATGCTCGCCATGGCGTTCGTCTATGCCCGCTACACCCAGGACACCCCGCAGGGCGACATCGTCGACATGCGGGCTGCCGGCATGGACATCCACGGTGGCAAGAAGGGCGGCTGGGGCATCTTCAAGCAGGCAGCGGCGAACTACCGGACCTGGTTGCTGGCAATCGCCTATGGCGCCAGCTTCGGGGTGGAGATCTTCATCCAAAACATCGTCGCCAGCTATTATGTCGACACGTTCGAGCTGTCGCTGGCCAACGCCGGATTTGCAGCCGGCATCTTCGGCGGGCTGGCGCTGTTCGCCCGCGCCCTTGGCGGCATCGCCAGCGATCGCATCGCCTTGCTCAAGGGCCTCGATGGCCGGACTCTGCTGCTGTTCACGCTGATGCTCGGCGAAGGCATCGGGCTGCTGTTCTTCGGCCATGCGGCGACGGTGACGACGGCGATCATCGCCATGACGGTGTTCGGGCTGTTCACCCATATGGCTTGCGGCGCGACCTATGCGCTGGTGCCGTTCGTCGACAGGAAGGCGCTGGGCGGTGTCGCCGGCCTGATCGGTGCAGGCGGCAACATCGGCGCCGTGGCGGCGGGTTTCCTCAACAAGGCCTCGGCGACCCCGCAGGATTGCCTGATCGTCCTTGGCTATGTCGTCGCCGGCTGTTCGCTGTGCGCGCTGGCCGTGCGGTTTTCGCCGGCGCACAAATCCGCCGAGCGCGCCCTGCTCGATGAAGCGCTCGAACTGCGCCGGACGGGCGCGGCGGTCGGCACCGGATTGCCGGCATGAACGCCGCGCGTATCGCAATAGTGCTCTCCCTGAGCAGTTCCCCGGCGCTGGCCGAAAAAATCACCCTCAAGCCGCTGATCGATGCCCGGCTGCGCTATGAAAATGTCGAACAGGCCGGCTTTGCCCAGGGCGCCGATGCAGTGACCATGCGCGTCCGCGCCGGCATCGAGGCCCGCACCGGCGATTTCAGCCTGCTCAGCGAGGCGGTGGGGACGCTGGCCATAGTCGAAAACTACAACAGCGGCGTCAACGGCCGCACCGCCTTTCCGATCGTGCCGGATCCGCAGACGATCGGGCTCAACCGGCTGCAGCTGCAATATCGCGGCCTGCCCGGGACCGTCGTCACGCTGGGCCGCCAGCGCATCAATCTCGACGACCAGCGCTTTGTCGGCTCGGTCGGCTGGCGCCAGAACGAACAGACCTTCGACGCGGCGCGGGTCGAGTGGACGGGGATCAAGAACCTCAAGGCGGATGTCACCTATGCCTGGAGCGACCGCACCATCTGGGGCATCAACGGCGGCAACCGCCATGGCCCGGCGCGCTATGCCGCGATCGGCGGCGATAATGTCTTCGCCAACCTCGCGCTGAAGACCGCGATCGGCACGCTGACCGGATTTGCGTATTTGATCGACCAGGACGAGCCGCTGGTCCTGCGCAACAGCAGCGCCACCTATGGCGGCCGTTTCGCCGGCGCCCGGCCACTGGGGGACGGCGTCAAGCTCAACTATGTCGCCAGCTACGCCCACCAGACCGACCATGCCCGCAACCCCAATCGCTACGCCGCGAACTACTATCTCGGCGAACTGGCGCTCAATGTGGCGGCGCTGCGCTTCGGCGGCGGCTACGAGGTCTTGGGCGCCGACAATGGCGTGCCGCTGACCAGCTTCCAGGCACCCCTCGGCACCCTCCACAAGTTCAACGGCTGGGCCGACAAGTTTCTCGTCACGCCGCCGAACGGCCTGCGCGATGCCTATGCATTGGCAGGTTACGGCTGGAAAAAACTCGGCCGCTTCGAAGCGATCGCGCTGACCGCCAGCTATCACCGCTTCGACAGCGACAGGTCCGGCCAGCATTACGGCAACGAGATCGACCTGCAGGCCAGCGCCCGCTCCGGCCGCGCCACTGTGCTGGCCAAATATGCCGATTATCGCGCCGACAAGTTCGCCACCGACACACGCAAGTTTTGGCTCTCGCTGGAGTGGGCAATATGATCGACAAACCGCACCTGGTCGTCATCGGCAACGGCATGGCCGGCTGCCGCGCCGTCGAGGAAATCCTGGCGCGCGACGCCGACGCCTATCGCATCACGATCTTCGGGGCCGAGCCGCGGGTCAACTACAACCGCATCATGCTGTCGCCGCTGCTCGCCGGCGACAAGGGCTTCGACGACATCGTCATCAACGACCACGCCCGGTACGCCGACAATTTGATCGACCTCGTCGCCGGCGATGCGGTCGTGGCGATCGATCGGTCCGCGCAGACGGTGACGGCGCGCTCGGGCCGTGTCGAACATTACGACAAGCTGCTGCTGGCCACCGGTTCCGACCCGTTCATCATCCCGTGTCCCGGCCATGACCTGCAGGGCGTGGTGACCTTCCGCGACATGGACGATGTCGGCAAGATGCTGCGCGCCGCCGATGCGGGCGGCGATGCCGTCGTCATCGGCGGTGGCCTGCTGGGACTGGAAGCGGCACATGGTTTGGCGCTGCGCGGCATGAAGGTGACGGTGCTGCACCTGATGCCGACCCTGATGGAGCGGCAGCTCGACGAAGCCGCCGGCTGGCTGTTGAAGGAAGCCCTTGAGGCGCGCGGCCAGGTCATCCTGACCGGCGCCGATACCGCCGAGATCATCGGCCACGGCCGGGTCGAAGGCATCCGGTTGAAGGATGGCCGCGAGATCCCGGCGTCGCTGGTGGTGATGGCGGTCGGCATCCGGCCCAATGTCGCGCTGGCCCGCGACGCCGGGCTCGCCATCGGCCGCGGCATCCATGTCGACGATCACCTCGTTACGTCCGACGCGAACATTCTCGCGGTCGGCGAATGTGTCGAGCACAATGGCCTCGTTTATGGCCTCGTCGCGCCGCTGTGGGAGATGTGCCGCAGCCTCGCTGACGGGCTGGTCGCGGTACCGAGCGGCTACACGGGCTCGGTCACCTCGACGAAGCTCAAGGTTTCCGGGATCGACGTGTTTTCGGCCGGCGATTTTTCGGGCGGCGCGGGCTGCGAGGATATCGTCATGCGCGACGCCTCCCGCGGCGTCTACAAGCGCGTGGTGGTCAAGGGCGACCGCCTGGTCGGCGCCGTGCTGTACGGCGATACCCGCGACGGCAACTGGTATTTCGACCTGCTTAAACGGCAGGACGATGTCTCCGATATCCGCGACGCGCTCATTTTTGGCCAGGCCTTTGCATCGGGAGGTGGAGCCGACGCAAACCCTGATGCGGCCGTCGCGGCGATGTCCGACGACGGCGAGATCTGCGGCTGCAACGGCGTTTCCAAGGGCAAGGTGGTCAGCGCCATCGTCGGCGGCGCGGTCACGCTCGATGCGGTGCGCGCCTGTACCAAGGCGTCGGCGTCGTGCGGCTCATGCACCGGGCTGGTCGAAGGCCTGTTAAGCCTGACGCTGGGTGACGCCTTCGCCGGCGAGCGGGCGGCGCCGACAGTGTGCAAATGCACCAGCTTCACCCATGAAGAGGTGCGCAGGCTGATCGTGGAGAAGGCCCTGAAGGTCATCCCTCAGGTCATGCAGGCGCTGCACTGGACGACGCCCGACGGCTGTGCCTCGTGCCGGCCGGCGCTCAACTACTACCTGCTCTGCGCCTGGCCGGGCGACTATGTCGACGACCAGCAGAGCCGCTTCGTCAATGAACGCATGCACGCCAATATCCAGAAGGACGGCACCTATTCAGTGGTGCCGCGGATGTGGGGCGGCATCACCAACCCGCGTGAACTGCGCGCCATCGCCGATGTCGTCGACAAGTTCAAGGCGCCGCTGGTCAAGGTCACCGGCGGCCAGCGGCTCGACATCTTCGGTATCAGGAAAGAGGATTTGCCCGCCGTCTGGGCCGATCTCAATGCGGCCGGGATGGTGTCGGGCCATGCCTATGGCAAGACCCTGCGGACGGTGAAAACCTGTGTCGGCTCCGACTGGTGCCGCTTCGGCACGCAGGATTCGACCGGCCTCGGCGTGAAGATCGAGCAGATGACCTGGGGGTCGTTCATGCCGCACAAGTTCAAGATCGCCGTGTCGGGCTGCCCGCGCAACTGCGCCGAATCCACCATCAAGGACTTCGGCGTGATCTGCGTCGACAGCGGATACGAGCTGTCGATCGGCGGCAATGGCGGCATCAAGGTCCGCGTCACCGACCTGTTGTGCAAGGTCGCGACCGAACAGGAAGCGATGGATTACTGCGCGGCGTTCATCCAGCTGTACCGCGAGGAAGCCCGTTACCTCGACCGCACCGCGCCGTGGGTCGAGCGTGTCGGTCTCGATTACATCAAGCAACGGATCGTCGAGGACGCGGCCGGACGCGAAACATTGCGCGACCGCTTCCTGTTCTCGCAATTGTTCATGCAGGACGATCCCTGGGCCAAGCGCGCGGCCGGCGAAGACTATAAGCTGCACCAGCATCTCGCCGAGATCCGCCCGATGGTGCCGGCATGAGCCTCCAGGCAGAATGGTTGGATATCGGCCCGGTCGACCAGCTGCCGGCGCTCGGTGCGCGGACGCTGCCGGTGCGCGGCGGGCGGGAAATCGCGATCTTCCATACCGCCAACGGCGAGGTCTATGCGCTGGTCAACGCCTGCCCGCACAAGGCCGGCCCGCTCAGCCAGGGCATCGTCCACGACACGACCGTCACCTGCCCGCTGCACAATTGGCGGATCTCGCTGGTCACCGGCCAGGCGCTGGGCAGCGACGTCGGCTGCGTGCCGGTCATCCCGGTAAAGATCGACAACGGCCGCATCCTGATCGGCCGCGCCGCCGCCCTGGCGGGGGTCGTTTGAGCCCGGTCAAGACCACTTGCCCGTATTGCGGCGTCGGTTGCGGGGTCCTCGCCACCCCGGCCGGCACGCCGAACGCTACCACTGACGCTGCGCGCGCTGCCACGATCGCCGGCGATCCCGACCATCCCGCCAATCGCGGCAAGCTGTGCTCCAAAGGCACCCACCTCGGCGAGACGATCGGCCTGGAGGGGCGGCTGCTGCAGCCGATGATCGGCGCGAAAATCGCCGAATGGCCGGCCGCGCTCGATCTCGTCGCCCGGCGCTTTGCCGCCGCCATCGCCGAGCACGGCCCCGACAGCGTCGCCTTCTACGCCTCGGGCCAGATGCTGACCGAAGACTATTACGTCGCCAACAAGCTGATGAAAGGTTTCATCGGCACCGCCAACATCGACACCAATTCGCGCCTGTGCATGGCCAGCGCGGTGGCCGCCCATGTCCGCGCCTTCGGCGAGGATATCGTGCCGTGCAGCTACGACGACCTCGACACCGCGGAACTGATCATCCTCGTCGGATCGAACACCGCCTGGTGTCACCCGGTGATCTGGCAACGCATCGAGGCAGCACGCGCGGCGCGCGGTACGAAGCTGGTCGTCATCGACCCGCGCGCCACCGAAACCGCGCGCGCCGCCGATCTCCACCTCGCCATCGCGCCCGATACCGACGTCGCGCTGTTCAACGGGTTGCTCACCGAGGCCAAGGCGCGCTGGCGGCTCGACGGCCGCGCACTGGCCGAGCGGGTGACGGTACCGGACGGCTTCTGGCCGGCCATCGCCGTGGCCGATGTCGCCGCCACCTGCGAGATAAGCGCCGACGATTTGCAGGCCTTTGTCGACCTGTTCCTCGACAATCCGCGCACCGTCACGCTGTTCAGCCAGGGCGTCAACCAATCGACCAGCGGCACCGACAAGGCCAACGCCATCATCAACCTGCACCTGGCGACCGGCCGCATCGGCAAGCCGGGCGCCGGGCCGTTCAGCATCACCGGCCAACCCAACGCCATGGGTGGCCGCGAGGTCGGCGGGCTGGCCTCGATGCTCGCCGTCCATATGGGCTTCAGCCCCGAGGAGCGCGACCGCGCCCAGCGCTTCTGGCAATCGCCGACAATGTGCGCCGGCCCCGGCCTCAAGGCGGTCGAGATGTTCGAGGCGATGGCGTCCGGCAAGATCAAGGCGGTGTGGATCATGGCGACCAACCCGGTGGTCTCGATGCCGGACCGCGCCCTGGCGCGAAAGGCGCTGGCAATCTGCCCGTTCGTCGTCGTCTCGGATTGCATCGCCGCGACCGACACCGGATTTTATGCGCAGGTCCGGCTGCCGGCCCTCGCGTGGGGCGAGAAGGACGGCACCGTCACCAATTCGGAACGCCGGGTGTCGCGGCAACGCCGCTTCATGGCGCCGCCGGGCGAGGCGCGCGCCGACTGGTGGGCAGTCGCCGCCGTGGCGCAGCGCATGGGGTTCGCAGGGTTCGACTATCCCGATGCCGCCAGCATCTTTCGGGAATTCGCCGCCCAGACAGGGTTTGAAAACAACGGCACCCGCGTTCTCGATATTTCGGACCGGGCGACGATCACCGACGGCGAATATGCGGCGATGGCGCCCTTTCAGTGGGGCGGCGCCTCGCCTTTTGCGACCGGCGCCTATCCGACCCCCGACGGCAAGGCCCGAATGGTGGCGGTGCGCTACCAGCCGCGTGCCGATGGCAGCCGGGATTTCCCGCTGCGCCTCAACACCGGCCGCTACCGCGACCAATGGCACACGATGACCCGGACCGGCCTGTCGCCGAAACTGTCGCAGCACCGCCCCGAGCCGCTGGTCGAGGTGCATAGCGACAACGCGCGCCGCCATGGCGTTGTCGACGGTGGCCTCGCGCGCGTCGCGACCGAGCAGGGCAGCAGCATCTTTCGCGTCGCGGTCACCCCCGACCAGCGCCTGCGCGACCTGTTCGTGCCGATCCACTGGACCGACCAGACCAGTTCCGAGGGCCGCGCCGGCCGGCTACCGGGACGCGATCGCGATCCTTTGTCGGGCCAGCCGGGGTTCAAGAACACCCCCGCGACGATCGCCCCCTATCGCCCCGAATGGACCGGCTTCCTCATCACCCGCGAGGTCGGCGCCAACCCCGACTGCACCTGGTGGACGCGCATCCGGACCCGCGGCGGCTGGCTGACCGAACTGGCCGGGCAAGGCGACCCCGGGGTGCTGACCGGATTGCTGCCTGTCGGCGACCGCGCCGAGATGATCGACACAAGGCGCGGCGTCGTCCGCTCGGCGGTGCTGGTCGCCGGCCGCTTGCAGGCGGCGCTGTTCGTGTCGCGCAACGCCGGCCTGCCGCCGCGCGAATGGCTGGTCGAACAACTCGGCGCCGACAATTCATCGTCGATGGAACTCCTCGCTGGCCGGCCGGCGACGCCCGCGCCAAGTCGCGGCGCCATCATCTGCGTCTGTTTCGATATCGGCCTCGACACGATCACCCGCGCCATCGCCGACCAGTCCCTCGTCAGCGTCGAAGCCGTTGGCAAGGCGCTCAACGCCGGCACCAATTGCGGTTCGTGCCGCCCGGCCATCGCCGCCCTCTTGCCCCTCCGGAAGGACCTTGTGCATGGCTGATCTCATCGCGCCCGGCGAAGTCTGGCTTGTCGGCGCCGGCCCCGGCGACCCCGACCTGCTGACGCGCAAGGCCGAACGACTCATCGCCGCCGCAAGCATCGTCTTCCACGATGCCCTGGTCGGGCCGGGCGTCCTCGACCTGATCCCGCCGCACGTCGCCCGCGTCTCGGTCGGCAAGCGCGCCGGCCGCCATTCGCGCACCCAGCCCGCCATCGATGCCTTGCTCGTCGAGGCCGCGCAGGCCGGGCACCGCGTCGTCCGGCTGAAGGGCGGCGACCCCTCGATCTTCGCGCGGTCTACGGAGGAAATCGACGCGCTCGCCCGCCATGGCATCCGTGTCCGCATCTGCCCGGGCATCACCGCCGCCAGCGCCGCGGCCGCCAGCGCCGGCATTTCGCTGACCTTGCGCGGCACCGCCCGGCAATTGCGCTTCGTCACCGCGCACGCCCGCGACAGCGACCCGCTCGACCTCGACTGGGCGACACTGGCGGCACCCGGCGGCACCTTGGCGTTCTACATGGGCCGCGGTGCGGCGCGGCATATCAGCCAGCAACTCATCGCCCATGGTTTGGACGCCGCAACGCCGGTGCTGGTCGCGACCAGCGTCAGCCTGCCCGGCGAATGCCTCGTCCACACCCGGCTCGACCTGCTCGCCCTCGTTATCGGGAAGGCGCCGGACATCGACCCCGCGCTCATCCTCGTCGGCGAAGCCGTCCGGCGGCGCGCCCCCGCCGAAATCGAAAAACAATTGTGCAAGTCTTCGCCGCCAGGGCTACAGCATCGAAACCCATGATCACCGACATCACCAGCCCGGCCAACCCGGTCTTCAAGAGCCTCAAGTCGCTGACCGAGAAAAAGGGCCGCCGCGAACACGGGCTGTTTCTGGCCGAGGGCCTGCGCGTCTGCACCGAAGCGCTGCAGACCGGCCATGTCCCGAAATACCTGATCTTTTCGGTCGATGCCGAGGGCCATCCCCTCACCCAGGCGCTCATCGCCGCCACAGAAGCGGCCCACGGCATGGCCATCCGCAGCACCCGCGACCTGCTCCACCGCCTGACCGGCAAGGACAATCCCGGCGCCGTCGCTGCTGCCTATGCCATTCCCGACACCGGCCTCGCCAACATCGATCGCGGCACCGCGCCGATCTGGGTCGTCGCCGAAAACCTCAAGGACCCCGGCAACCTCGGCACCATGCTGCGCACCTGCGACGCGGTTGGCGCCGGCGGCGTCATCCTCCTCGACCAGTCCTGCGACCCGTTCAGCCTCGAGGCCGTACGCGCCTCGATGGGCGGGCTGTTCACCCGGAAAGTCGCCCAGACGACCGGCGACGAATTCTTCGCCTGGCTCCGCACCGGCCCCGGCCAGCTCGTCGGCGCTGCATTGGACGGCCACACCATCGACTACCGCGCCCATGAATTCGCCGCCCCGACCTTCCTGTTCATGGGCAACGAACAATCCGGCCTCCCCGCCGAATATGCAGCGCGGTGCGACGCGCTTGTAAAGATGCCGATGAAGGGCACGGCGGACAGCCTCAACGTCGCGGTGGCAACTGCTGTGCTGCTGTATGAGGCACTGAACCAGTTTGAGTCGCTGGCCCACAAATAGCGATCGTCATGCTGAACTTGTTTCAGCATCCATCGTGCCTCAGGCGAATGTTTGCTATCTGCACGATGGATGCTGAAACAAGTTCAGCATGACGAGTGGTTTCGGGTAAAGCTGCAGCGACAGCGAGGCATTGCCGTGACCAACAATACCATCCCTTGGGATGCCGTGAACTATCTCAACACCGAGACCGATATTGCCGAATATCTGGCAGCCGCGTCGGAAACCGGCAATCCTGAAGACATAACCCACGGTCTTGCCGTCGTCGCGCGGGCACTCACTAAAAAGCTGTCATCCCGGGCTTGACCCGGGACCCAGTTGCTTCGCTGCGCAGCCAAGCCAGAAAAGGCACGGGCAAAGCCCGCGCTGACGTCAGACGGGTTCGGTCGGCGAAGGGCCAACCGCCCCGCTGGCCGGTCTTGCGCCTGTCGGCGCGCTGCTACGCTGCGCGCTCGCGGCGCTACGACCTATTCCGCCGCCATCGCCTCATCCACCGCCGCTTCAGCCTGCTGCAGCGCCCACATCTCCGCATAAAGCCCGCGCGCATCGAGCAAAGCCTCATGCCGCCCGCGCTCCACGATCCGTCCCGACGCCATCACCAAAATCTCGTCCGCATCGGTCACCGTCGACAACCGGTGCGCGATCACCAGCGTCGTCCGGCTCTGCGAAACTGTCCCCAATGCCGACTGGATATCCGCCTCCGTCGCCGAATCGAGCGCACTCGTCGCCTCATCCAGAATCAATATCGCCGGGTCCTTCAATATCGTCCGCGCGATCGCCACCCGCTGCTTCTCGCCTCCCGACAGCTTCAGCCCGCGCTCGCCGACCTGCGTCGCATAACCATCGGGCAGCGACACGATGAAGTCGTGGATCGCCGCGCCTTTCGCCGCCGTCTCGATCTCGTCCTGCGACGCTCCCGGCCGGCCATAGGCGATATTGTAGCCGATGCTCTCGTTGAACAGCACGGTATCCTGCGGCACGATCCCGATCGAGCGCCGCAGCGAATCCTGCGTGACCTTGGCGATATCCTGCCCGTCGATCGTCACCGCGCCGCCCTGGATGTCGTAGAATCGGTACAATATCCGCGACAGCGTCGACTTGCCCGCCCCCGAATGCCCGACGATCGCCAGCTTCTTGCCCGGCGGCACCTCGAACGACACGTCGTGGAGGATCTGCCGCCGCGACTCATAGCCGAATTCGACATGCGAAAACCGCACATGGCCACCGACGACCTGCAACGGCGGTGCTCCCGGCACATCGGCAATCTCCGCCGGCGTATCGATCAACCCGAACATCGATTCCATGTCGATCAGGCCCTGCTTGATCTCGCGATAGACCATGCCGAGCATGTCGAGCGGCCGGAACAGCTGCGCCAGCAGCGTATTGACCAGCACCACGTCACCGATGGTGAACTTGCCCTGGCTCCAACCCCACACCGTATAGCCCATGGCGCCGGCCATCATCAGGTTGGTGATGATCGACTGGCCGACATTCAGCCACGCCAGCGACACCTCGTTCTTCGTCGCTGCGTCGGTGTATTTCTTGACCGCCAGCCCATAATTGCGGTTCTCGTGGTCCTCGGCGTTGAAATATTTGACGGTTTCGTAATTCAGCAGCGAATCCACCGCGCGTGCCACCGCCTTGTTGTCGCTTTCGACCATCTCGCGGCGCAGCTTGGTCCGCCATTCGGTAACCTTCTGGGTATAAGCGATATACAGCACCACCATGGTGAGCACCGCGACGACCATCCACGGACCCATCTTGATCCAGAAGATGACGCACACGGCCGTCAGCTCGAAGATCGTCGGAAAGATGTTGAACAGGATGAAATACAGCATCGTGTCGATGCTCTTGGTGCCGCGCTCGACGATCCGCGTCAGCGACCCGGTCCGCCGCTCCAGGTGAAAGCGCAAACTTAGCCGGTGGATATGCGCGAAGACGTCCTGCGACAGCCGCCGCGCTGCAGTTTGCCCGACCTTTTCGAAGATAGCGTTGCGCAGATTATCGAACAACACGCCGCCGAACCGCGCCAGCGCATAGGCAGCGACCAAAGCCACCGCGATCTGGATGCCGTCCGGGACCCCCGCCGCCATCCGGTCGATAGCGCCCTTGAAGGCAAACGGCATGACCAGCGTCGTCGATTTCGCCAACAGCACCAGCACCATCGCCGCCACCACCCGCGATCGTAGCCGCGGCTCGGCCTTGGGCCAGAGATAGGGAAGGAAGCGCTTCAGGGTCGCGAAATCGGCGGTGCCCGTCTGCGGCCCGGGAGGCGCCGACATATATTGCATGAGCCCAATGTGGCGATGCCGCGCCCCCGGCGCAATTGGAACCGTTACGCCGCGTCACTTGTTCAACCTTTGCAAAGGGAAAGGACAGTCATGCCCACCGGTCTCATCGTCATGATCCTGCTCGGCTGCGCCGACGGCTCGGACCAGTGCGACCGCGTCGGCGTCGCGCCGGCAACCTACGCCACCGTCGCCCAGTGCGTCGAAGCGATGCCGAATGTCCTCCCCACCCAGTCGAGCTACGCCTACCCCACGATCGCCGCCCAATGCGAACCCGCCCCCCGCACCGAAATCGCCGCCCGCTAAATTTTCCCTCCCCCTAGAGGGGGGAGGCGAGAGACGCGCCTTCGCGGCCCGGGTGGGGGTGTCTCCCCTCCCCAAATAACGCGAACCCGTTTGCCTCGCCCCCCAACACCGCCCATGGTCGCGCAATGCCCCGTCGCTCACAACAATCCGCCCCCAGCCTCCCCACCCGGGACGCCATCCTCGCCTTCATCCGCAGCCAGACCAGTGCTGTCGGCAAGCGCGAAATCGCCCGCGCCTTCGGCCTCCATGCCCAGGACAAGATCGCGCTGAAGTCCCTTCTCAAGGACATGCAGGACGAAGGCGTCCTCGATCTCGGCCCCGGCCGCAGCCTCCACAAGGGCGGTGGCCTGCCCCCCGTCGCGGTCATTCGCATCATCGAGGCCGGCGACAACGGGCCAATTGCCGTCCCCGACCGCTGGGACCACCCGCAACCACCGCCGCGCATTCGCGTCCTCGAAGGCAAGCGCCGCGCCGCCCACGGTGTCGGCGACCGCATCCTCGCCCGCATCGAAGAACACGGCGGCGGCTGGCAGGCCTTCCCGATGAAGACCCTGGCAAAAACCGAGGAATTCGTCCTCGGCATCCTGCGCAAGGAAGCGCTCGGGTTCCGCCTCGTCCCCGTCGACAAGCGCGCCCGCGCCGATCTCGCCGTCTCCGACCCCGGCGAAGCCAAGCCCGGCGATCTCGTCCTCGCCGAACCCGGTGGCCGCCCGCCGCACCAGCACGCCCGTGTCGTCGAGATCCTCGGCGATCCGTTCGCGCCGCGCTCCTTCTCGCTGATCGCCATCCACGCCAAGGGCATTCCCCACCGCTTCGAACAGGAAGTCCTCGATCAGGCCGACGATGTCGCCAAACTGCCGCTCGGCGACCGCGAAGACCTGCGCGCGCTGCCATTCCTGACCATCGATCCCGCCGACGCCCGCGACCATGACGACGCCATCTGGGCCGCCCCGGACCCGGCCAATCCCGGCCAGTTCAAGGCCATCGTCGCCATCGCCGATGTCAGCTTCTACGTCCGCCCCGGCACCGCGCTCGATCGTTCGGCGCGCAGCCGCGGCAACAGCGTCTATTTCCCCGATCGTGTCGTTCCCATGCTGCCCGAAACCCTGTCGGCGCATGTCTGCTCGCTGGTCGAGAACGAGGACCGCGCCGTCCTCGCCTGCCACCTCGAGATCGCCGCCGACGGCAAGATCCTCACCCAGCGCTTCACCCGCGCCGTCATCCGCTGCGTCACCAATATCGCCTATGAGGACGCGCAAACCACCTTCGACGCCCAGACCGGCGAATTCCTGCCCATCCTGAAGGACCTGTGGGCGACCTGGGGCGCGCTCACCATCGCCCGCAACACCCGCGAGCCGCTCGCCCTCGACCTGCCCGAGCGCCGCGTCGTTCTCGACAGCGCCGGGCGCATCGCCAGCATCGAACTGCGCGTCACCTTGGATGCCCACAAGCTGATCGAGGACTTCATGATCGCCGCCAACGTCGCCGCGGCCAAGGCGCTCGAGGCGAAGAAATCGCCTTGCATGTACCGCGACCATGAACCCCCCGGCCGCGAAAAGCTCATCGCCCTCAAGGACTATCTCGAAACCTTCGGGCAGAATTTCGCCATGGGCCAGGTCATCCAGCCGGCAACCTTCAACCGCGTCCTCGCCCGCGCCAAGGGTGAGGAATACGCCGAACAGGTCATGGAACAGGTCCTCCGCACCCAGACCCAGGCGTACTACTCCCCGGACAACAAGGGCCATTTCGGCCTGTCGCTCGGCAGCTACGCCCACTTCACCTCGCCGATCCGCCGCTACGCCGATCTCGTCGTCCACCGCGCCCTCGTTGCCGCCTACAAGCTCGGTGATGGCGGCCTCAGCGATGCCGACGGCGCCTCGATGGGCCGCACCGCCGACCACGTCAGCATGACCGAGCGCCGCGCCATGGAGGCCGAGCGCGACACCACCGACCGCTACGTCGCCGCCTATCTGTCGTCGCGCATCGGCGAGACCCTGCCGACGCGCATCACCGGCGTCGCCAAGTTCGGCTTTTTCGCGCAAGTCGTCGGCCTCGGCGGCGACGGCCTCGTCCCCGTCTCGACGCTCGGCGACGAACGCTTCATCTACGACGAGGGCACCCGCGTCCTCGAAGGCATCGAGACCGGCACCCGCTTTACCGCCGGCATGCGCCTCGACCTCGTCCTCGCCGAAGCCAACCCGATCACCGGCGCGCTGCGCTTCGAACTGCCGCTCGGCGAAGGCCAGACCCGCCCCCGCAACGATCGTGTCCGCACCGGCCGCCGCGTCGGCCAGTCTCGTATCCCCAAAGGCATCCGGCGCGGCCGCTGACAGTTGAAAGCGCTCGCCGTCCCCTCTCTCCGCCCGGCCTGGAGCTGGCTCGCGCTCGTCCTCGGCTGGATAATCGTCGCCATCACCACCACCACCGCCGATCCGCGGGGTGATACCTTTGCCGTCCTCATCCTGACCGTGCTGATCGCTGCCGTCCTCGCCAGCGTCCACCACGCCGAAGTCATCGCCCACCGCATCGGCGAACCTTACGGCACCCTCGTCCTCGCCATCGCCGTCACCATCACCGAGCTGTCGCTGATCGTCACGCTGATGCTGGCGGGCGGCGAGGAAGCCTATGCCCTTGCCCGCGATTCGGTCTTCGCCGCGCTGATGATCGCCGTCACCGGCATCATCGGGCTCTGCCTGTTCATCAGCGGGCTGAAGTTCGGCGAGGTCCGGTTCGAGGGCCGCGGCGCCTCGGCGGCACTCTCGGTGCTGACCGCGCTCGCCGTGCTCACCCTGGTGCTGCCCAATTATACCAAGCGCACCAACGAGCCGATCTTTACCCCGACCCAGCTCGCCTTCGTCGCCGTCATCTCGCTGGTCCTCTACCTCACCTTCGTCTTCGTCCAGACCGTCCGCCACCGCAATTATTTCGTCCTCGCCGCCGACGTCGAAGCCAGTGACGATGACGACCTCATCCACCAGCCCCGGCCCTCCGCCCGCGACGCCGCCATCGCCCTCGCGCTACTTCTCGCCGGGCTGGTCGCGGTCATCCTGCTCGCCGAGGCACTTGCCCCCACCCTTGACCTCACCGTCGCCGCCATCGGCGCCCCCAGCGCCGTCGCCGGCATCGCCATCGCCTCGCTCGTGCTGCTGCCCGAGGGACTGTCCGCCGTCCGCGCCGCCCGCCGCAACCAGCTCCAGACCAGCCTCAACCTGGCACTCGGCTCGGTCCTCGCCAGCATCGGCCTGACCATCCCGGGCGTCGCGCTGTTCGCCTGGCTTTCGGGCGAGCCGCTCATCCTCGGCATATCCCCCGAGCATACCGTCCTCCTCGTCCTCACCCTCCTCGTCAGCACCATCACCCTCACCAGCGGCCGCAGCACCATCCTCCACGGCGCCGTCCATTTGACCATTTTCGGCACCTACCTGCTGCTATCATTCAGCCCGTAGCCACCCGGAGCCCAGCGATGACCATCACCATCACTGCTTTCGAACACTCTCCCGATCGCGGCATCGGGCTGGCGCGCGACATGCGCATCCGCTGGGCGCTCGAGGAAGTCGGCCAATCCTATGCCGTCCGGCTGGTGTCATTCGAGGCAATGAAGGCCCCCGCGCACCTCGCCCTCCGCCCGTTCGGCCAGATCCCCACCTATGAGGACGGCGACCTCGCGCTGTTCGAATCGGGCGCTATCGTGCTCCATATCGCGCAGCACCATGCTGGCCTGTTGCCCGCGGAACCCGGCGCCCGCGCCCGCGCCATCACCTGGATGTTCGCCGCCCTCAACACTGTCGAACCGCCGATCGTCGAGCGCAGCATGGCCATCGTCACCGAAAGCGACCGGCCCTGGTTCGCTGCCCGCCAACCCATCCTCGATGCGCGCGTCCGCGATCGCCTGAGCCAGCTTTCGGCCCGGCTCGGCACCAGCGACTGGCTCGACGGTCCCTTCAGCGCCGCCGACCTGCTCATGGTCACGGTCCTGCGCCGCGTGAACAACCCAACCTTGCTCGGCGAATACCCGAATATCGCCGCGTACATCGCCCGCGGCGAAGCCCGCCCCGCTTACCAGCGCGCCTTCGCCGACCAGCTGGCGGTCTTCACCTGCATCCCCGCTTGCTAGGGTTGGGACCCATAAACAGGATTCACATCTGGTCTGAGGTGTGATTCAAGCTTCCGAGGCATCGGGAGCGCGGCATGGCAGGCGAGTTTTGGTTGGACGAC
>NZ_BMJM01000010.1 GCF_014643455.1 Sandarakinorhabdus glacialis | reverse complement strand
GTCGTCCAACCAAAACTCGCCTGCCATGCCGCGCTCCCGATGCCTCGGAAGCTTGAATCACACCTCAGACCAGATGTGAATCCTGTTTATGGGTCCCAACCCTAGACCGAGACCCTGTCGTGCGCTCATACTGTTCGCGCAGGGAATGCGATCAATGATCACCATGAGGCTTCGAGCCGCTATGAAGGCTGCGATCCTTTCAGAAACAAGGCGCCCGAAGGGCCTTATCTAAGGGTCTGTGACATCGAACAACGACTCGGCTGGCGGATACGTGTTTGGGGCCAGGGCTGCGGTGACCTTGACGGTTATCGATCGTCCGATCCTGACCGCCAGTGACCGATCCTCACCTATCTGCTTCTGCAGCCAGCAAGCTGACGAAGCGCAGGCATCTGCAAAAAAAGCGCATGCTTCATGCAAACGGACAAAAGCGGTGGTGCACCCGGCAGGAATTGAACCTGCGACCTCCGGTTTAGGAAACCGTTGCTCTATCCTGCTGAGCTACGGGTGCGGTTCACTTGCCATCGCCGCGCCGCGCCGACAGTTCAAGCGAAAACTCACGCGTCCGATCGGACCAGCGGCGTGAACGGCAGCGGCATCACCGCGATTCCGTCCTCCGCCAATGCTCGTGCCTCGTCGATCGTCGCTTCGCCGTAGATGCCGCGTACCGGCGCATCGCCCGCGTTTTTGGCACGCTCGGCGTCGCCGAACCGCGCCCGCGCCGCCACCGCGAAATTTCCGCCGACATAGTCCGACGCCGCCTCCATCGCCCGCTGCGCCGCCAGCATCTCGGCGCGCCCGGACGGAGACACTGCAGAAGCCGCGCGATTGCCCTTGGCCCCCACCGCCGGCGCCATCACTGCCTTGGAAATCCCGCCATCGCCGCATAACGGGCACGCGATCAGCCCCCGCGCGCGCTGCGATTCATAGTCGTCCGACGACCCGAACCACGCCTCGAAAACATGGGCTTGCCCGCACAGCAGGTCGAACACGATCATGCAGGCAGGCTGAACCGGCGCGCATGCTCCAGGGCCGGCACCTTGCCGCGCGCCTCGCCGACCGCGTCCAGGTCGATCTCGACCAGCGCCGTGCCCGCTGCCTCGCCCATGTCGAGCAATATCTCGCCCCAGGGCGCAATCACCAGCGAATGGCCATAGGTGGCGCGCCCATCGGCGTGGATGCCGGTCTGCGCCGCCGCGATCACGAAACATCCGGTTTCGATCGCCCGCGCCCGCAGCAATATGTGCCAGTGCGCCGCTCCTGTCGGCCGGGTGAACGCCGCCGGCACCGACAGCATCACCGCCCCGGCCTCGGCCAGCGCCCGGTGCAGCGCCGGAAACCGCACGTCGTAGCAGATCGTCAGCCCCAGCCCGCCCCACGGCGTCCCGGCAACGACAGCGGCCTCGCCAGGACGATACGCCGATGATTCGCGATAGCTTTCGCCGCCCGCCAGCGTCACGTCGAACAAGTGGATCTTGTCGTAGCGCGCCCGGATCTCGCCTTCATCGTCGATGACGAAGCTGCGATTGGCAAACAGACTCGTCTCCTGTCGCAGCGCCAGGCTGCCCAGCTGCACCCAGACCTTGTGCTCGCGCGCGGCGTCGCGCACCGCCGTCAGCACGATATCATCGGCCTCGAAACCGATGTTACCCGCCGCACGCTTGCGATCGCGATCGAGATAACCGCTCATTTCCGGAGTGAAGACGATCTGCGCGTCCTGCGCCGCCAGCGCGCCGATCGCGTCGGACAAGGCCCGCGCCTCCGCCGCCGGGTCGATCCCCGTCGTCGCCTGCACGATCCCTATGCGCAGCATCAGGCCGCCAGCAATTCGTCCAGCTTGCCGGCCTTTTCGAGCGCCGCGAGATCGTCGCTGCCGCCGATATGCGCGCCATCGATGAACACCTGCGGCACCGTCGACTTGCCGCCGGCGCGCTCGAGCATCTCGGCCCGCAGGGGGCCGCCCATCGAGATGTCGTACTCCTCGAACGGCACGCCCTTGGCGCTCAGCAGCGACTTGGCGCGCGAGCAGTAAGGGCAGAGGAACTTGGTATAAATCTCGATCTTGGCCATGACTCGTCCTCGATATCTTTGATCGGATATGGGGCTGCGCCGCCGATCCGCCAACTACAAGCTGCCAGCATCTCGCACGACCCGCGCAAACGTCAATACATGAACTTCCCGGGCGCCCGCCCGCCGCAGCACGCGCGCGCACGCTTCGGCCGTCGCCCCGGTGGTCAGCACATCGTCGACCAGCACAACGCAGGCGCCGCGGATGCGGTTGCGATCCTTGACCCGAAACGCGCCGCGCACATTCTTCGCCCGCGCCCGGCGGCCCATGCCCGCGCTGCTGCCCGTCGGCTTGGGCCGCTCCAGCGCATCGATCGCCAGTTCAGCGCCGCTGATCCGCGCCAGCGCCTGCGCCAGCAACGCCGCCTGGTTGAAGCCCCGCCGCCACAGCCGCCGCCAGTGCAGCGGCACCGGCACCAGGATCGTGTCGGCGGTCAGCAGCGCCGCCCCGGCGCGGGCCATGTGCGGCGCCATTACCCGTGCCAGATGCTGGCGATCGCCATGCTTCAACGCCAGCAACACCGTCCGCGCCGGCCCGCCATAGGCCAGTGCCGCCCGCGCCGAATCGAACCGCGGCGTGTCGGCGAGGCACGGGCCACATTCCGCCCCCGCACCGCGATCGTGGTCGAAGGGCGTCCCGCACCGCGCGCACACCGGCTCCGTGATGAACACCAGCTCCTGCCAGCATTTAAGGCAGAACCGCCCGTCATCCGCCACGATCACCCGGCAAGCCGGACACCGCGGCGGCAACACCAGGTCGACCACAGCTTGCAAAGGCCTGAACATGCGCGACCCTAGACGAAGTCGAGCCTTTCTACCCTCTCCCTTTAAGGGAGAGGCGACTCGCCCCTGAGGCGAGCGGGTGAGGGTAGCCCGCACGTCCCGAATGAAGCCCACTCTCCGCGACCACACCCCGCCTTCTCACCCGCCCCCCGATCCGCTACCTCCCGCCCATGTCCGCCGCCCCCGAACCCTTCGACCGCAGCCTGCGCCGCCGCCGCCACGCCGCCGCGCAAAGCAGCTTCGCTACCGCCGATTTCCTCCACGCCGCCATGGCCGACGAAATCCGCGAGCGCGTCGCCGCCATCAAGCGCGACTTCACCGCCGTCCTCGATCTCGGCGGCCCGGCCCCGATCTGGCCCGGCGCCACCCGCCTCGCTCTCGCCCCCCGCGCAATCAGCATCGTCGCCGACGCCCCAGATGTCGTCGCCGACGAGGATCGCCTCCCCTTCGCCGACGCCAGTTTCGACCTCGTCGTCTCCGCGGCCGGCCTCGCCAGCGTCAGCGACCTGCCCGGCGCCCTCGTCCAGGCCCGCCGCGTCCTCAAGCCCGACGGACTGTTCGTCGCCGCCTTTGTCGGCGGCATGACCCTTCACGAGATGCGTGCCGACCTCATCGAGGCCGATATTGCTGGCACAGGAGGAGCAGCAGCCCGCCTCGCCCCGATGGTCGAGGCCCAGGCTGCCGCCGCCCTCCTGCAACGCGCCGGCTTCGCCCTCCCCGTCGCCGACGTCGATCGCCTGACGGTGCGCTACAGTTCGCTGTTCGCGCTCTTCGACGACCTCACCGCCATGGGCGCCCGCTCGCCTTTATCGTCGCGCACACCCCTGCGCCGAGACGTCCTCGCCGAAGCCGCATCGCGCTTCGCCGCCCGCGCCGCCCCCGACGGCAAGACCGCCATAACCGTCGAAATCATCCACCTAGCCGGCTGGGCCCCCGCCCCGAGCCAGCAGGTCCCCCTTAAACCCGGCAGCGCCACCAACAGCCTCGCCAAAGCCCTGGGTAGCAAAATCTAGTCTTCCCTCTCCCCTTGAGGGAGAGGGCGACTCGCACCCTTGTGCGAGCGGGGAGAGGGGTGCTTACTTGCCTAAGATGCCAGACCCCGCCGCAATCGAGTCCAGCCTGACCCTCGCGGCCGACCGCGCCGGCGACCCGACCCCCCTCGTCTACGCCCGTCTTTTCGCCCAGCACCCCGAAATGGCCGAACTCTTCTGCCAGGATCGCAGCAACGCCGTAAAAGGCGAAATGCTCACCCGCGTCTTCGAAGCCATCCTCGATTTCATCGGCCCGCGAAACTACGCCGACCACCTCATCCGCTCCGAAGGCGCCGCCCACGACGCCTATGGCGTCCCGCCCGCCGTCTTCACGACTTTCTTCAAGGTCATCGCCGACACCCTCAGCGACACCCTCAGCGACATCCTCGGCCCCGACTGGACCCACGAGTTCGAAACCGCCTGGCAATCCCTACTGCTGGACCTCGAAGCCCTGACTCCTTCCGTCACCCCGGCGAAGGCCGGGGCCCATCTCCCGCCCTCCGAAAACCAGGCCCAATCTTCGCGCTAAAGCGAAATCACCGAAACCTGCCGCCCGTAATCCAGCTCCCCCCGATGCGTCTTGCGCCGGAAACTGAACCACCGCCCATCGTCCGGACAGGTATCGATCCCCAGCGCCGCCACCTGCCGCACCCCCGCCGCCGCCAGCCGCATCGCCACGAACCCTTCCAGATCGAACTGAAACCGGTCCCCGCGCCCCCGCGCAAAAAACCCGTCGTGCGCCGCATCCTGCTCGGTGAACCGATCCCGAAACCCGCCATCGACCTCATAACTCGCCCGCGCGATGCAGGGCCCGATCGCAGCCGCGATCCGCTCGCGCCGCGCCCCCAACGCCTCCATCGCCGACACCGTCGCTCCGGCAATATCGTTCAGCGCACCCTTCCACCCCGAATGCGCCGCGCCGATCACCCCGGCCTCGGCATCACAGAGCAAAATTGGCGCACAATCGGCAGTCAATATCCCCAGCGCCAGCCCCGGCGTCGCCGTCACCATCGCATCGGCATGCGGGCGCTCGGCGTCGGGGAATGCCGCGGTCACCGGCACTGCGATATTCGAATGGACCTGGTGGAGCGTCACCAACACCGCGCCCGGCGCCACCGCCTCGACCGCGCGGCGGCGGTTCTCGCGCACCGCCTCGGCATCGTCCGACGACCCCAGTCCGACGTTCAGGCTCTCGAAGATCCCGGCCGAAACGCCGCCCTGCCGCCCGACGAAGCCGTGGCGCACGCCGATCAAAGGCGTCGTGACAAAATTAAGGCTCACAGCATCGCCCGGCACAAGATATCGACGTCGGCCTGCTTGCCGACCATGAATTCATACGGCGCCACCTCGGCAAACCCATGCCGCGCATAAAACCGCCGCGCCCGGTGATTGTCAGTGAACACCGACAGCCACAGTTCCGACGCCCCCCGCGCCCGCGCCGCATCCTTGGCCCAGTCGGTCAGCACATCGGCAATGCCGACCCCATGCCAAGGCCGATAGATATACAGCTGCCGCAGTTCCGCCGCATCGGCACTGGCGCCATGCTCATCGGCCGGCAGCTTCAACCCGCCGATCTTGGCGAACCCGACCTGCGCGGTCCCGGCCTCGGCAAACCGCACCGCGATATCGGGATCGGCCAGCTCGTCGGCATAGGCCGCGTCGCTGCCCTTGTTCACGAACGCCGTCAAATCCTCGAGCGAGTAAAGATTGCCGAACGTCTCGATGAACGTCGCCCGGGCAATGCCGCCCAGGATCGCGCCATCTGCCGGCGCGGCATCACGGTAAGTAATCATGCGTCGAACCCCGCCGGTACCGGCCAATCGCGCGACGACAGCGCCATGACCTTGAATAACGCCCCCATCGTCGTCGGCGCCGTCAACCGGACCAGCGCCGCCTCGATGCCCGCCGCCTGCGCCGGCGTCGCCCGCCGCTTGAGCGCCGCCGCGCGCGCCTCGATACCCAGCCGCCCGAGCCAGACGCCTTGCGGCAACGGCCCCGAAACCCGCACATCGCCGGCCGCCCGCGCCAGCGCGGCAAAATCGACATGCGCAGTCAGATCGCTCTCCCCCGGCGCCGCGAAAGGATCGGCGCTTTCGTGATGCCGCAGCGCCTGCAGGCTGTCGACGCCTTGCGCCTGCCAATAGCCGTAATCGATAATGAGCGCCGCGCCGCCATGCCTCCGCAACCGCTCGCCGACCAATGCCATGATCGCCAGTCCCGGTTCGCAGACTTCCCCCGGCGGCGCGTCGGACGGCAACGTCGCCGCGACGAAACCGTCGCCGTCGACATCCACGACCCGCTCCGCTCCGCCCAGAAATTGCCGGATCGGCAACGCATCGAAAAACTCGTTGGCGACGACGATCATCGGCTTGTCATCCGGCAAATCCTGGACTCGGTCATGCCAGGTCGCCGGCAAATGCGTCTGTGCTGCGCGCAAAACCGGGCTGGTTTCGACCAAATGCAGGTCCAATGTCCCCGGACCTGCCGGCAAAGTACCGAGGACTCGCTGCAAATCGCCCATCAAAGTCCCGCGGCCGGGTCCAAACTCGCTCAGCACCGCCTCCGGACAGCCCGCCCGTGTCCACAAATCCCCCACCCAGCCGCCGATCAGTTCGCCGAACATCTGGCTGATCTCGGGCGCCGTGACGAAGTCTCCTGCCGCCCCGAACGGGTCGCGGCCGGCGTAATAATGGCCGTTGCAAGCCGCCATCCAGTCATCGAGCCGCAGCGGTCCGCCAGCTGCGATCCGCCCCCGCAGCGCCTCCGCCAGCCCGCTCACGCCGCCAGCGGCGCCGTTAGTGGCAAGGGCGGCCGCGATACCGCCCGCAGGATCAGGATACCCCCGATAATCACCATCGGGATCGTCAAGGTTTGCCCCATCGTCAGCCCCGACGACAGGAACCCGAGCTGCCGGTCCGGCTCACGGAAAAACTCGACGATGAATCGCGAAATCCCATAGCAGACCCCGAAAACGCCAGCCAGCAGCCCCGGCCGCAACCGCGCCCGCGTCCCCCAGAACAGCGCCAGCATGACCGACAACAGGATCGCGCCCTCCAGCGTTGCTTCAAACAATTGAGAGGGATAGCGCGGTTCTGGCCCCGCATCGGGAAAGATCACACCCCAGTTGGTCCCCGTCGGTCGGCCCCAAAGCTCGCCATTGACGAAGTTCGCCAGCCGCCCGAGCCCGAGCCCGAGCGGCGACACGACAGCGACGAAATCGAGCGTCCGCAGCCCCGAAACCTTGTTCGCCCGGCCAAAACCGAAACATGCGATCAACACCCCGGCAATGCCGCCGTGCGACGACATCCCGCCATCCCACAACCGCAGGATCGACAGCGGTTCGGCCATATATTGATCGGGATTATAGAACAGCACATAGCCCAGCCGCCCGCCGATGATGACGCCCAGGGTCGCCCAGGTGATGAAGCTGTCGAGCTGTTCCGAATTCATCGGGCTGCCCGGCAATTTGATCATCTTGGCCAGCATGCACCAGCCGAGCACGATCGCCGCGATATAGCTAAGGCTATACCAGCGCAGAGAAAATGGCCCCAGCTCTCGCCCGAAAGCGACGAAGGCGTCGATCGTGAAAACATCCGGCCGCAGCGGCAAGGTGGTGAAATCGACCGCGATCTGTAGTTCACCGAGCAATGCTTCACGCCTTTTTGTCAGCTTGCCGTCCCCGGCTGGCCGCACCATAAAGCGACAAGACAAATACACCAGTGGGGAGACAGGCACATGGCCGATCTGGAACAATTCCGCGCCGAAACGCGCGCCTGGCTGGAGGCCAATTGCCCCGCCGAAATGCGCCTGCCAATCGCCCGCGACGCCGATGTCTGCTGGGGCGGCCGGGGCGTCCAATTCACTGGCGAAGCACAGAAAACCTGGCTCGAACGCATGGGCGCAAAGGGCTGGACCGTCCCCGAATGGCCCAAGGCCTATGGCGGCGGCGGCCTCACCAAGGACGAAGCCAAGGTGCTCGGCTCCGAAATGCGCCGCATCAAGGCGCGCTCGCCTTTGTCGTCGTTCGGCATCTGGATGCTCGGGCCGGCGCTGTTGAAATACGGCAACGAAGAACAGAAGCTCGAGCATCTGCCGAAAATCGCGCGCGGCGAAATCCGCTGGTGCCAAGGCTATTCCGAACCCGGCGCCGGCTCCGACCTCGCCTCGCTGCGCACCTCGGCCGAGGACAAGGGTGATCATTATCTCGTCAACGGCCAGAAGGTCTGGACCAGCTATGCCGACAAGGCCGACTGGATTTTCTGCCTGGTCCGCACCGACCCGGCCGCGGCCAAGCACCTCGGCATTTCGTTCTTGCTGTTCGACATGGCCAGCCCCGGCGTCTCGACGTCGCCGATCAAGCTGATCTCGGGCGCCTCGCCGTTCTGCCAGACGTTCTTCGACGATGTAAAAGTGCCCAAAAACAACCTCATGGGCGAAGCCGGCAAGGGATGGGACATCGCCAAATACCTGCTCACTCACGAACGTGAGATGATCGGCGACACGGAGATGGGCGGGCGCGATTCGGTCAGCGACATCGCCCGCAAAACGCTTGGCCTGGAGAATGCGATTCTGTCCGACACCGGCCTGCGCACCGATGTCGTCCGCCACGAAATCAATGCCTGGGCGTTCGCGCTGACCATGGAGCGCGTCAAGGACGAGGCCAAGGCCGGGCAGGGGGTCGGCGCCCTGTCGTCTATGCTCAAATATTTTGGCACCGAGCTTAACAAGGACCGCCAGCAGCTGCTGATGAGCATCGCCGGCTCGGATGGCCTGACCTGGGCCGGCAAGACCGAGGGGGAGGGAGACCTCGCTCGCGGCTGGCTGCGCAGCCGCGCCAATTCGATCGAAGGCGGCACGTCCGAAATCAACCTCAACATCATCGCCAAGCGCGTGCTTGAATTGCCGGGAGCCTGACGCGTGGCACTAGTCCTTACCGACGACCAGAAGATGATCCGCGATTCAGCGGATGGCTTTTTCAAGACCGAGGCGCCTGTCGCCCAGCACCGCAAGCTGCGCGACGACCATGACGCCACCGGCTTCGACCGCGGCACCTGGGCCAAGATGGCCGAGATGGGCTTTGCCGGGGTGCTGGTGCCCGAGGAGCACGGCGGCGCCGGCTTCGGGCATGTTGCCGCCGGATTGATCATGGAGGCCATCGGGCGCAATTTGTCGGCGGCGCCGATGCTGTCGACGGCGGTGCTCGGCACCACGGCGCTGGTCACCGGCGGCACCCCGGAGCAGCAGGCGAAATATTTGCCGCTGATTGCCGAGGGCAAGCGGCTGTTTGCGCTGGCGGCCGACGAGGCTTCGCGGCATTCGCCGGCGCAGGTCGCGACGACGGCGACGCCTTCGGGTAATGGTTTCAAGCTGAATGGTACCAAGGGCTTCGTGCTCGATGGCCATGTCGCCGACACGCTGATCGTCGCGGCGCGTACTGCCGGCGAGACCAGCGACAAGGACGGCATCACGCTGTTCCTCGTCGATGCCAAATCGGCGGGTATCAGCACCGAGCGCCGCTCGCTGATCGACAGCCGGAATGCCGCGCGGGTGACTTTCGAAGACGTCCAGGTCGATGGTGCCGATGTGCTCGGCGAGGTCGGTGGCGGCTTTGCCATCCTCGAGAAGATGCTCGATGCGGGGCGTGCCTGCCTGGCCGCCGAAATGCTTGGGGTCAGCTCGGAAAGCTTCACGCGAACAATCGATTACCTCAAGCAGCGTGAGCAGTTCGGCCAGAAGATCGGCAGTTTCCAGGCGTTGCAGCACCGTGCCGCGCACCTGTTCTGCGAAGTCGAACTGGCCCGCTCGGCGACGCTGCGTTCGCTGGTGGCGCTCGACGAGAAGGACGAGCGGGCGTCGTTGTTCGCCAGCCTTGCCAAGGCGAAATCGGGGGAAGTTGCCAAGCTGGCCACCAACGAAGGCGTCCAGATGCACGGCGGCATCGGCATGACCGACGATTTCGATATCGGTTTCTACATGAAGCGGGCCCGCGCCGCGCAGGAGACCTTCGGCGACGTCGCTTTCCAGGGGGACCGGCTGGCGCGGATGATGGGATATTAGGGGCGCACCGTTGCAAATGGCGCGGAGCCTGTCATTTAGGCGAGCAACAAGAGGCGAATAAAACGCCCGTGTAACTGGCCCTGGGGATTGTCATGAAGTCTGCGCTCGATACCGCACTCGATTCCGTCGTCGAGGGCATCACCGCCCCGGGCGGCCAACTCGGGATCGGCACCGCCACCGTCCGGGGTGCCGTCTTGCCGGTCTTCACCGCCGCGCCGCCATCGATGCGCGAATATTTCGCTTTCTTTTTCACTGCCAATGGCCCGCGCGAATTCCTGGTGTTCGGCGAAGAGCGAGCGACCTTCGCCGACGTCTATGCCCGCGGGCTGAAGATGGCCGCCATGCTCCAGCATCGGCACGGCATCGCCAAGGGCGACCGCATCGCCATCGCCATGCGCAACTATCCCGAATGGATCGTCGTCTATGTGGCGATCCTTCATCTGGGCGCCGTCGCCGTGCCGATGAACGCTTGGTGGACCGCCGAGGAACTTGATTACGGCCTCAAGGATTCGGGCGCGCGGATGGTCATCGCCGATGAGGAACGCGCCCGGCGGATGGCCACCCTGGGTTGCCACGCCGTCGTGCTGACAGTGCGGACCTCCGCCGACGTCGCCGCCGGTTTCGGCTTCGCCCGCGTTGAGGACGAGGTCGCCGCATCCCCCGATACCATGTGGTACCAGCCTGAAATCGCGCCCGAAGACGATGCGACGATTATGTACACATCCGGTTCGACGGGCAGCCCGAAGGGCGCGGTCTCGACACACCGCGCGCTGGTTTCCGGATCGATGAACTATCTCGTCACCGGGCTCGCCCTGCTCGAACTGTCGGCGCAAGCCGGGGCCCCGCCCGCCGACCAGCAGGTCATGCTGCTCAATGTGCCGCTGTTCCACATCACCGGTTCGGTGCCGGTCCTGCTTGTCTCGATCGCCATCGGCCGCAAGATGGTGATCATGCACAAATGGGATGCCGGCGAAGCCCTGCGGCTGATCGAGAAGGAGCGCGCCACCTATTTCGTCGGCGTGCCGACGATGAGCCTCGAGCTGATGCAGCATCCCGACCACGACAAATACGACCTGTCGAGCCTCGTCGATATCGCCAGCGGCGGTGCCCCGCGCCCCCCCGAGCACGTTGAGCGCCTGGCCAATACCTTTGTCGGCAAGAACCCTGTCCAGGGCTATGGCCTGACCGAGACCAACGGTGTCGGCGCCGGCAACATGCGCGATAACTACCGCGCCAAACCGGCTTCGACCGGTCGCGCTGCAGCACCCCTGGTCGAATTGCGTATCGATGCGGGTGATGGCCCGGTTGGGCCGGGCCTGCCATCGGGCAGCGTCGGCGAAGTCTGCATCCGCACGGTGTGCAATTGCCGCGGTTATTGGAACAAGCCCGACGCGACTCTGGCGGCGTTCCCCGGCGATGGCTGGTTTCGCTCGGGCGATCTTGGTTACCTCGACGAGGAAGGCTATTTGTTCATTGTCGATCGCAAGAAGGACATCATCATCCGCGGCGGCGAAAACATCAGCTGCCAGGAAGTCGAATCGGCGCTCTACACCCACCCGGCCGTTGCCGAGGCCAGCGTCTTCGGCCTTCCCGACGAACGACTCGGCGAAATCGTCGGCGCGGTCGTTTACGTCAAGCCGGGAGCGCAACTCGAACCCGATGCGCTGCACGATTTTGTCGCACGCGACCTGTCCGCCTTCAAGGTGCCGGCGCGAATCTGGATTTCCGCCGAGCAATTGCCGAAATTGGGCTCGGGAAAGATCGACAAAGTCACGCTCCGGACGCAATATCGCGCAATCCACGCAGGAAAGGCGGTCTGAAATGTTCACGACCATGCTCGAAGGCACGAAGGAAGACTGGGGCCATATCGCCCAGGAACATATGAAGCACCAGGTTTCGGCTGCGCCGGCGCAGATCATGGAATCGCTCCGGCGACTCGAGGCGATCGAAGTCGGTTTCGGTGCCAACCAGCTCGAACACAGCCTGATGACGGCGACACTGGCGCGGCAGGACGGCGCCAGCGACGAGGAGGTCGTCGCGGCACTGTGCCACGACATCGGCAAGCTGATGAGCATCCCAAACCACGGGGCGATCGCTGCCGAGATTTTGAAGCCCTATGTCTCCGACGAACTCTATCATGCCGTCAAATGGCACCAGGATTTCCAGGGCCGTTATTATTACGAATATCTCGGCAAACCCACGGACATGCGCGACCGGTTCAGGGACGAGCCATGGTTCGCGACAGCCGAAAAGCTCGTCGATCGCTGGGATGCGCCGGCCTTCGATAAGGACTTCAAGGCCGATAGCCTCGAGAGTTTCGAGCCGGAAATCGTCAAGGTGTTTTCACGGCCGGTACGCGCATACTGAAACGCGCGGTTGGTACTCAACAAGGGGAGGACGACAGATGTTCAGCCATATCATGGTTGGAGCGGACGATATCGCGGCATCGAAAGCGTTTTACGATGCGACGCTGGGCGCTATCGGCGTGGCGCCGGGGTCGACCGACTCGCACGGCCGCGTCTTCTACATGACCCCAACCGGCGTCCTCGCCATCACCAAGCCGATCAACGGCGCCCCGGCATCATGCGCCAACGGTGCCACGATCGGCTTTGCAGCTGTCTCGACCGAACAGGCCGACGCCTGGCATGCGGCGGGTGTCGCGGCCGGCGGCACGACCTGCGAAGATCCGCCGGGCGTGCGTGAAGGCGAGATGGGCAAGCTGTATCTTGCCTATCTGCGCGATCCCGCCGGCAACAAGCTGTGCGCGTTGCACCGGATGTAGGACGAGGGGAGGGGCACGCGGCCCCTCCCGTTTATTCGCCGATCTCTTCCGGCATATATTCGCCCTCGGCACGGTCGGCGAACTTGGTGATCGACTTGTGGAAGGTCAGCGGCACGCTGCCGGTCGAACCGTGGCGCTGCTTGGCGACGATGACTTCGGCGAGCCCGAAGATCTTTTCGGCCTTTTCGCGCCATTTCAGATGCTTGTCGGCTTCCTCGGGGTCGGGCTGCTTGAGCGCGTGGTAATATTCCTCGCGGTAGACGAACAGCACGATGTCGGCGTCCTGCTCGATGGTGCCCGACTCGCGAAGGTCCGACAGCTGTGGGCGCTTGTCCTCGCGGGCTTCGACGGCGCGGCTGAGCTGTGACAGCGCCAGCACCGGGACTTGAAGCTCCTTGGCGAGCGTCTTCAACCCGCGGGTGATCTCGGAGATTTCCTGGACGCGGTTTTCGGCGCCGTTCTTGGCCGACCCCTGCAACAGCTGGAGATAGTCGACGACAATCAGCCCGATATCGCGCTGGCGCTTGAGCCGCCGGGCGCGGGTGCGCAGCGCGGCGATGCTCAGCGCCGGGGTGTCGTCGATGAACAGCGGCAGGTTGGTCAGGTCGCCGGCAGCGCGGGCGAGGCGGTTAAACTCGTCCTGGCTGATCTTGCCCATGCGCAGGCTTTCCGAATTCACCCCCGACTGTTCGGCGAGCACGCGCGTCGCGAGCTGGTCGGACGACATTTCGAGGCTGAAGAAAACCACCGCGGTGCCGCTCGACTTGCCTGGCTCGATGCCGTGCGCAGCGTCCTGGACCAGCCGCTGGGCGCAGGCAAAGGCGATGTTGGTCGCCAGCGCGGTCTTGCCCATGGCCGGACGGCCGGCAAGGATGACCAGATCCGACTTGTGCAGCCCGCCGATCTTGGCGTTCAGCGCGTTGAGCCCGGTGGTGTAGCCCGACAAATGCCCGCCGGATTTCATCGCGCGATCGGCCATTTCGATGGCTTCGCGGGTGGCCTGGCCAAAGGTCTTGACGGCGCCGGCGACTTCGCCTGCCTCGGCGACCTTGTAGAGCGCCATTTCGGCGGTTTCGATCTGGGCCAGCGGCGCAACGTCGGTCGAGGTATCGGCAGCGCTGACCGCCATTTCGCGGCCGACGCGGATCAGTTCGCGCAGCAAGGCGAGGTCATAGATTTGCTGGGCGAAGTCCCTTGCTGCGATGAGCGCGCCCGAATGTTGCGTCAGGCTAGCGAGATAGGCGGGGCCGCCCATCTCGATCATGGCAGGATCAGCCTCGAACAATGGCTTCAGGGTGACGGGGGTTGCGGCCATCTTGCGGTCGCCGAGGCGCAGGATGGCGTCGTAGATGCGGCCGTGCAGCGGTTCGGCGAAATGATGCGAAGCCAGCCGCATCATCACGTCTTCCACGAGCCGGTTATCAATCATCAGCGCGCCGAGCAGCGCCGCCTCGGCCTCGAGGTTCTGGGGAAGGGTGGCGGCGTCGGCGGCGGGTTCGATGACACGCAGGGGCAGGGGGGAAAGCATTGCGCATAGTCGCGCATCGCGCCGCAGGGGGCAATCCGGGGCGGTGATTTGGATGGGGACTTCCCTGTGGACAATGGTGGGACAAGCCGCGCTGGCCGGCGATGCCCCAGGTGCCGCGCGCCCCGAAGCGTGACTTTCTTCCGGCTGGCAGCTAGAGCCTGCGCGGTGTCCAATCTCCCCGCCAATACCGCCCAATCCGCCGCCCGCCTCGGCGCCGTCCAGGCGTTGTACCAACGCGAAATGGGCGGTGATTCCGTGGCCAAGCTGCTCCACGAGTTTCACTCGCACCGGCTGGGACAGGAAATCGAGGGCGCCGACTATGCCGACGCCGACACGGCGCTGTTCGACGATATCGTCGCCGGCGTGGCGGCCCGCGAAGCCGAGCTCGACACCTTGATCAGTGCTGCATTGGCCGCAGGCTGGAGCATGGACAGGCTCGACAAGCCGATGCGAGCGCTGTTGCGAGCTGCGACCTATGAATTGGTGGGGCGCGCCGATATCGCCGCAGCGACCGTCATCAACGAATATATCGACGTCAGCCATGCCTTTCATGACGAGAAAAAGGCCAAGTTCGTCAACGGCCTGCTCGATACCGTGGCCCGGCGGGTGCGCGGCTGAGGCATGGGCGGCGAACGCGAATTCATCGCGTCGTTGCTGGTGCCGCTCGCGAATACGCCGGCCGCGCGGGGCCTTGCCGACGATGCCGCAGTGTGGACGCCGCCGCTGGGCCGCGACCTGGTCGTTACCCACGACGTGCTGGCGTGCGGGGTGCATTACCTGCCCGGTGATCCGCCCGGCGATGTCGCGTGGAAGCTGCTGGCGGTAAACCTGTCCGACCTGGCAGCGATGGGGGCGACGCCGGCCGGTGTCCTGATGGGCCTCGCACTTTCGGCAGCCGAGGACGGCGCCTGGCGGGAGGCTTTCGTCGCGGGGCTTGGACGAGCAATGACGCATTTCGGCGTTGCAATGTGGGGCGGCGATACGGTGACCGGCATCGATCGCGCCGTGCTCGGCTTGACAGCGGTGGGGTTCGTCGAGCCCGGGCAAGCGCTTGCGCGCAGCGGCGCGAGCGTCGGGGACGATCTGTGGGTTTCGGGGACAATCGGCGACGCGGGTCTGGGGCTGGCGATTGCCTTGGGGGAGGCGCCGGGGGACAGCTATTTGCTCAATCGATTTCGGCGGCCTTTGCCGCGGCTGGCGTTGGGGCAGGCCCTTGCCGGGATTGCGACCGCCTGCATGGACGTCTCGGATGGTCTGCTGATCGATGCCGACCGGATCGGCCGCGCCAGTGGTGTGCGGCTGTCGATCGTGCTGGCAGACGTGCCCTTGTCGGGGCAAGCCCTGGCGCGGACGGATGGCGATGCCGGGATGCTGGCGCGGGCTACGGCAGGTGACGATTATGAGTTGCTGTTCACGGCGCATCCAGACCGGCGCGTTGATGTCGCTGCTGCAGCGACCGCGTCGCGCACGCCGGTGACACGGATCGGCCAGATTTTCGAGGGAGTTGGCGTTGCTGCCGTGAACAATGCTGGGGTCGATATCACGCCCGCGCGGCTGGGATGGGAGCATAGTTGATGGCGGCGGCCCTGTTGCTGATCGATCTCCAGGAGGCCATCCGCGACCCGGCCTGGGCTCGCCACGGACCGCGCAACAATCCCGGGGCCGAGTCCAACCAGGCGGTGCTGCTCGCGCTTTGGCGGGCGCGGGGTGATCCGGTGATCCATATCCGGCATGACTCGAAGGTAGCCGGTTCGGCATACCGCGCTGGAACGCCGGGTCATGCATTCCTCGATCATGCCCGGCCGCTGCCTGGCGAGACGATCGTCGCCAAGACGGTGAATTGCGCCTTTATCGGCACCGATCTCGAGGCGCATCTGCGCAGCCGGGGGATCGAAGTGCTGGTCGTGGCTGGCGTCATCACCAACAATTCGGTGGAAGCGACGGTGCGCGTCGCCGGCAATCTGGGGTTCGACGTGCGGCTGGTTGGCGATGCGTGCTTCACCTTTGCCGTCAGGGATGGCGATGGCCGGGTCCATGCCGCCGAAAACGTCCATGCCCTGTCGCTCGCCAATATGGCCGGGGAATATGCCGAGATCGTCGGCACCGCTGCGGTGCTGCACGACTGTTAATTCGCGCCGGTTGCTTTCCCCGATTCGCTGGCTAATGTTGCCGCAACGACTGCGGTGCATCGATCCCGATGAATTCTGCGGCGAGTTAGGGGAGGACGCGAATGGACGTCGTATTGATCGCAATTTTCTGCGGTCTGGCAGCTGTCTTATACGGCATCATCACGTCGAGGCAGGTGCTTGCCGCGTCGCCGGGCAATGCCCGCATGCAGGAGATCGCCAAGGCGATCCAGGAAGGTGCCGGCGCCTATCTCAACAAGCAGTACACTGCGATCGCCATCGTCGGCGTGATCGTCGCCGTACTGGTATTTTTCTTGCTCGGCACAATTCCTGCGGGCGCGTTCGTGCTCGGTGCGGTGCTGTCGGGGCTTACCGGCTTTATCGGCATGAATATCTCGGTACGCGCCAACGTGCGGACCGCTGAGGCGGCGCGCAATTCCTTGCAGGCAGGGCTGACGATGGCATTCCGGTCGGGAGCGGTCACCGGCATGCTCGTCGCTGGACTGGCATTGCTTGCCATCGCCGGATATTTTTATGCGCTGGTCGCCAGTGGTCTCGAGCCAACCAGCCGCGCGGTCGTCAACGCATTGATCGCGCTTAGTTTTGGCGCATCGTTGATTTCGATCTTTGCGCGGCTCGGGGGTGGTATCTTTACCAAGGCGGCCGATGTCGGTGCCGACATGGTCGGCAAGAACGAGCTTGGCTTCGACGAGGATGACGATCGCAATCCTGGCGTTATCGCCGATAACGTCGGTGACAATGTCGGCGATTGCGCAGGTATGGCAGCCGATCTTTTCGAAACCTATGTGGTCACCATCGGCGCGACGATGGTGCTGGTGGCACTGCTCATCAGCGGGCCCGACGCGGCATCTCTTATGACCCTGCCGCTGCTGGCGTGCGGCGTCTGCATCATCACCTCGATTATCGGCACCTACTTTGTTCGGCTCGGCAAGGGTTCCATAATGGGGGCACTTTACAAGGGCTTGCTCGTCACTGGCTTGCTGTCGATCCCGGCGCTCTGGTTTGCTACGGCGGCAATCTTCCCCGATATGAATGCCGTCATTGGGCTCGACCAGGTGGCTGTCGCGAACGAGGCGCCAACGATCGCCGGCGTGGTTGGCGGCTTTACCGGCCGTGCGCTGTTTTACTGCATGCTTGTCGGGTTGGCAGTCACTGCGCTTATCGTGTGGATCACCGAATATTATACCGGCACCGAGTATCGCCCGGTGCAGTCGATCGCCAAGGCATCGGATTCGGGCCATGGCACCAATGTCATCCAGGGTCTTGCGGTGTCGATGGAGTCGACCGCGTTGCCAACGCTGGTCATCGTTGTCGGCATCATCGCGACCTACAAATTGGCAGGCCTGATCGGCATCGCCTTTGCAGCGACGGCGATGCTGGCGCTGGCTGGGATGATCGTGGCGCTCGATGCCTATGGACCGGTTACCGACAACGCCGGCGGCATCGCCGAAATGGCAGGGCTCGAGGGTGAAGTGCGCCAACGCACTGACGCGCTCGATGCCGTCGGCAACACGACAAAGGCCGTCACCAAGGGCTATGCCATCGGTTCGGCGGGGCTCGCGGCACTTGTGCTGTTCGCCACCTACACCGAGGACCTGTCGCAATTCTTCGGGAATGTGACGGTCGATTTCTCGCTGTCCAATCCTTACGTAGTCGTCGGGCTGCTGCTCGGGGCGTTGTTGCCTTACCTGTTCGGCGGCATGGCGATGACGGCTGTTGGTCGGACGGCGCAGGCTGTGGCGCAGGATATCCGGGCGCAGTTCCGCGAGAACCCGGGCATTGCCGATCGCAGCGTGCGGCCGGATTATGCACGGACGGTCAGCCTGGTGACCGCAGGCGCGATCCGCGAAATGATCATCCCGTCGCTGTTGCCGGTGCTGGCGCCGGTCGTGGTGTATTTCGCGATCACGGCCGTGGCGGGGCAGGGCAATGGCTTTGCGGCGCTCGGCGCGTTGCTGATGGGGGTAATCGTTTCCGGCCTGTTCGTCGCCATCTCGATGACGTCGGGCGGCGGCGCTTGGGACAATGCCAAGAAGGTCATCGAGCAAGGTGCCTATGGCGGCAAGGGGTCGCCGGCGCACCAGGCGGCGGTGACCGGCGATACCGTGGGTGATCCCTACAAGGATACCGCGGGCCCGGCAGTCAACCCGATGATCAAGATCACCAATATCGTCGCGTTGCTGTTGCTGGCGTCGCTGGCCGGACATTGAGTTGCGGCGGCGGCGGGCTATCCCGCCGCCGTCAGCCGGCTTCGTCTTCGAGGGAGCGGGCGCGCAGGGCCCTTGCGTCGTGGAGGGCGTTGTGCGGCACGGCACTTGTCACCGCCGCGTCGAAATCGAAGATATAGATCAGCTCGAAGCGCAGTCGCGGTACGCCGAGCATGCGGCCGGGACCGGTGACCAGCAGGAGCGCCGCATGGGCGATGTCCTCGGGCCAGTCGGCGATGATGACCGGGTCGTTGGCTGCACCGAGGAAATCGGCAAAGGCGTGGGCGACTTCGGCATTGGACAGCGGCACAATTTGCAGGGCGGGGAGGATGTTGGCGGCGACCCAGGGCTGGGGATTCGTGCACGTAATCGCTGCATAGAATGATGGTGCGGCTTCGTCCTCCGGGACAAGCGCCAGCGAGATCAGTTCGCCGCCGAAGCCGTTAAACTCGGCATCGATAAAATAGCGCATGTTCGGCCCCCATGTTGCCGCGCCACTGTCGCGGTTGTTTCGGCGCGGCGCATCTGGTAAATGATGGCCGTCCATCGGCAAGGGAGGGGCAAGGTTGATCGATACCACCATGCTCGCGGCCTCCCGGCGCCGTTATTGCGCGCGGCGCAAACCGGCCTGACCTGGCGCTACGGCGCCATATATACGGCGGGCGCCTTGGCGCCTTCTTCCACCGATAGACAGGGACGCATGGCCAAGGCCGTGCGAAAAGATCATGAACCCATCGCAGGATCAGGGCACGGCGTCGATGCGCCAGGTGTTCGCATTTGTTTTCAGCCACTGGTCGCAGCAGCGCGGCCGGGCGTGGTTGATTGCCGGCATGATGTCGCTGGCGACGGTCACCGAGGTCTTCGTACCGGTAGAAGCCGGCCGACTGGTCGATGCCTTGGCGCTTGGCACCGAAGGCCGGGCGACGGCGCTTAAGGCATTTGCGACCATGGCGTTGCTGGGCGGCGCGATGGTGGTGCTGCGCCATATTGCCTGGTGGAATGTCGTGCCGTTCACGCTCAGCATTATGCGGAATGTTGCAGAGGACGCTTTCCAGCGGGTGCAACGGCTGTCGACGGACTGGCACGCCAACAGCTTTTCGGGCTCGGTGCAGCGCAAGATCACGCGCGGCATGTGGGCGTTCGATTCGATCAACGATGTGCTGCTGCTGGCGCTGTTGCCGTCGCTGACAGTGTTGGCGGGATCAATGCTGCTGATGGGCGCGCGGGCGCCGGTGCTGGGCATCGTGATGGCCGTAGGGGCGATTGCCTATGTGGCGATGACGGTGGCGCCGGCGGCGCGGTGGATTGCGCCGGCTTCGCGGCTGTCGAATGCCTGGGACACGAAGATCGGCGGCGTCCTTGCCGACGCGATCGGCAGCAATGCGGTCGTCAAGGCCTTTGCCGGCGAATCGCGCGAGGATGCGCGGCTGTCGCGGACGGTCGGCAAGTGGCAGGGGCGAACGCGGCGGACGTGGATGCGCCACACCTGGGCCGGCAGCGGGCAGTTGCTGTTGCTGTGGCTGACGCGGGCTGGCGGTGACCGGGACGGCGTTGTGGCTGTGGTGGCAGGGCAGGGCGACGCCGGGCGACGTGACTTATGCCATCACTGCCTATCTGGTGGTGCACGGGTATCTGCGCGACATCGGCCAGCATGTTCACCATCTGCAGCGCGCCGTGAACGAGATGGAGGAACTGGTGGTGCTGCACGATGTGCCGCTGGGGATTGCCGACCATGCCGGCGCGGTGCCGATCGTGATCGAACATGGCGAAATCCGGTTCGAGGATGTGACGTTCCGCTATGGCTCGCACGCGGTGCCGCTCTACGAGGGGCTGAGCGTGACGATTCCGGCGGGGCAGCGCGTCGGGCTGGTCGGGCGGTCGGGGTCGGGCAAGACGACGTTCGTCAAGCTTATCCAGCGGTTGTACGAAGTCAGCGAGGGCCGGCTGAGCATCGACGGGCAGGAGGTGACGCGGGCGACGCAGGTATCGCTGCGCCAGCAGATCGCCATCGTGCCACAGGAGCCGGTCCTGTTTCACCGCAGCCTGGCCGAGAATATCGCCTATGCGCGGCCGGATGCGACGATGGCCGAGATCGAGGCAGCGGCGCGGCTGGCCAATGCGCATGATTTCATTGCGAAATTGCCGCGTGGGTATCTGACGCCGGTCGGCGAGCGCGGGGTCAAGCTGTCGGGTGGCGAGCGACAACGGGTGGCGTTGGCGCGGGCGTTTCTGGCGGATGCGCCGGTGCTAATCCTCGACGAGGCGACGTCGAGCCTCGATTCAGAGAGCGAGAGCCTGATTTCCGAAGCGATGGAGCGGTTGCTGGTCGGGCGGACCTCGATCGTGATTGCGCATCGGTTGTCGACGGTGCGGAACCTCGATCGGATCCTGGTTTTCGATCATGGCCGGATCGTCGAGGACGGGACGCATGATGGGCTGCTGTTGAAGGCCGATGGGCATTACCGGCGGCTGTTCGACCATCAGGCGGGGGCAGTGGCGATCGCGGCGGAGGAGCTATTTCAGCTGCTTCGCCAGCCACTTGGCGGCTTGCTGGGGGGTCTGTTTGTCGGTGTCGCGGTCAGCTTGCCAATTGGCCTGGCGCATTTTTTCGACCGGGATGGCGTTCTGCAAATTGTCGAGTTTTGCCGTCAGGTCGGGGCGGTGGGGGCCGACGAGCAGCAGTGCGTCATAGGCGGGCAGGGCGCCGCGGGGGTCGGTTAGCAGGACGAGGTCGTCGGCGGCGATGCGCCCGTCGGAGGAGAAGGCGGTGATGACATCGGCGTCGCCGCCGCCGAGGGCGCGGACCATCAGGGTGGGGGTGTAGGCGGTCAAGGTCTTGAATTTAAGTCCGTATGTTTTCTGGAGAGAGGCCCATTCGGGGCGCTGCTGGAACTCGATATCGGTGGCGAGGCGGAGCTGGGAGGCGTGGGCGGTAAGGTCGGCGAGGCTGGTGATGCCGAGGCGGGTGGCGTCGGTGCGCTTCATGGCGAGAGCGTAGGCGTTCTCGAAGCCGAGGGAGGCTGCGACCTCGACTTTGGCGCGGGTTGGGAGTTCGCTGCGCAGGGTGGCAAGCATCTGCGATCGTGGGACAATGTCCTTGCGGCCGAGGACATTGTCCCAGAGCGTGCCGGAATAATCGACATAGACATCGATGTCGCCGGCGGCGAGGGCGCGGAAGGCGACGGCGGAGCCTAGGCCCGAGCGGATGGTGACGGGCAGGCCCTGGGCGCGGAGGCGGTCGGCGATGAGTTCGGCGAGGATATATTGCTCGGAAAAATTCTTGGCACCGACCACGATCGCGGCTGTTTGGGTGGCTGAGGGGCGGGTGGCGAGGTGCCAGCCGATGATGCCGGCGACGAGGGCGGTGAGCAGGACGAGGCCAGACAAGCCCTTGTTAATGCGGCGTTCCTTGAGACCGGTTTCGGCGTTGGCGAGGGCGCTATCGACGAGGATTGCGAGGCCGGCGGCGGCGAGGCAGCCGGTTACGACGAGAGTCCAGTCCTCGAGCTGGAGGCCGGCGAAAATCAGGTCGCCAAGGCTTTTCTGGCCGACGGTGGTGGCGAGGGTGGCGGCGCCGATGGTCCAGACCGCGGCGGTGCGCAGGCCGCCCATGACGATGGGGGCGGCGATGGGGAGTTCGACCTGGAGGAGGCGCTGGCGGCGGGTCATGCCGATTCCGTCAGCGGAATCAAGGATTTCGGGTGGAATGCTGCCGAGGCCGTCGATGCCGCCGCGGAGTAGCGGGAGGAGGGCGTAGAGCGACAAAGCGAGGAGCGAGGGGAGCAGGCCGAGGGCGGGGATGCCGAAGCCGGCGAAGCGCTGGGTGAGGCCGCCGAGCAGGAGAAGCAGGGGGTAGAAGAGCGCAAGCAGGGCGAGTGCCGGGATTGTCTGGAGGATGCCGGCGGTACTTATGAGGGCGGTTTTCCACGCGGGACGGGAGATGGCGAGCATGCCGAGGGGCACTGCGATCAGAATGGCGAGCGCGAGTGCCGCCGCGCTGACGCCGAGATGCGCGGCGAGGCGATCGGGGAGCATGGCGAAAGCGCGCGACCATTGTTCGTTCATGCCAGCAGGTCCGCCAGGCGCCGGGCCTGGGCGAGCGGGCTGGCAATGAGGGCGCGGACGGCGGGGTGGTCGCTGGCGACGATACCGGCGGGGGCGGCGTCGGCCACGATACGCCCCTTGTCGAGGACGATGACGCGGTCGGCGCGGAGCAAAGCGTCGGCGAGGTCGTGGGTGACCATCAGGGTGGTGAGGTTTTGCTCGCGGTGGAGGGCGACGAGGCGGTCGCCGAGGTTGGCGCGGGTTTCGGGATCGAGCGCGCCAAAGGGTTCGTCGAGGAGCAGGAGCGGCGGCTTGGCGGCAAGGGCTCGGGCGAGGCCGACGCGGCTGGCCTGGCCGCCCGACAATTGGCGCGGGTAGCGGGCGGCGAAGTCGCGGGGGAGTTCGACGAGTTCGAGAAGCTCGGCGACGCGGGCGGCGAGGCCGGTGTGGCCGAGCAGGCGGGGCACGGCGGCGACGTTTTCGGCGATCGTCCAGTGCGGGAACAGGCCGACGCCCTGGATGGCGTAGCCGATGCCGCGGCGCAGGGTGGCGGGGTCTCCGGCGGCGACGTTTTTGCCGGCGACGCGGACTTCGCCGGTGTCGGCGGTTACGAGGCGGTTGGCGAGGCGGAGGAGGGTGGTCTTGCCGGCGCCGGAGCTGCCGGTGAGGGCGACGAAGCTGCCGGTGGGGATGGCGAGGGTGATGTTCTCGAGCAAGGTCGCGGTGCCGCGGCGGACGCTGACGTCGGCGTATTCGAGCATCGGCGCGGGGGTTGCCATGGGGGTGACAGTGGCGGGTAGGGGAGGCCGGCGCAATGGGGCTGTGTTTACAACATTTGGGCATGGCTGGACGGTGGATGCTGAAACAAGTTGAGCATGACCAATGGTTATTTGAAGGTGCTGGCGCTGTCCGGCGGTTTCGGGCTAACGCCGCCTCATGTTGCATGCTCGCCTGTCGAATCCGCTTGCTGCGCTGTGTGCGATCCTTGCCGGCGGCGTCGCGGCGCTGGGGTTCGAGCCGTGGAATTTGGTGCCGTTGACGGTGCTGGGGATCGCCGTGCTGACGGCGTTGGTCGACACGGCGCCGTCGGTTCGCGCTGCGGCGAAGCGCGGCTGGCTGTTCGGGGCCGGGCATTTTGCCGCCGGGCTGACCTGGATCGCGACGGCGTTCACCTTCCAGGCCAAGATGCCGGCCGGGCTGGGCTGGGTCGCGGTGATCGGGCTGGCGATGTTCCTGGCGATCTATGTGGCGCTGGCGGCGGCGCTGGCGCGTGGGTTTGCAAAGGGGCCGCTGGGGCGCGTGCTGATTTTGGCGGCGGCGTGGATGCTGGCCGAATGGCTGCGCGGCTGGGTCTTGTCGGGTTTTGCCTGGAACCCGCTGGGCGCGGCGTGGGTCGATGTACCGGGCGTGCGGCAGATGGCGCAATATGGCGGGGCGCTGGCCTTGTCGGGCATCACCGTGCTGCTGGGCGGCGGGCTGTGGCTGATGGCGCGGCCGGGGGCGCTGCGGCGCGAGCGGCTGGTCGGCGTCGGCGTCGCGGCGGCGGTGCTGGTCATGGGCCTTGCCGGCACGGGGCTCGACCGGCCGCAGTATGACCCCGATGGCCCGGTCGTGTTCCTGGTGCAGCCCAATATCGGACAGGACGTGAAATATTCGGAAGGTGCGGGACAGCGTCATCTGCAGGTCTATCTCGACCTGACGCGCAGCGCGCTGGGGGCGGCAGCGGCGGACCGCGACGCGGGGGCGCTGGTGCTGTGGTCCGAATCGTCGGTGCCCTATGCCGTCGAGGAGGACCCCGAGGCGCGCGCCTTGCTGGCATCGGTGCTGGGGCCGCGCGACCTGTTGCTCTTCGGCGGCGTCGCGGTGATCCGCGACAAGGGCGGCGAGGTGACGGCGTTGACCAACAGCCTGTTCGTCATCGATGCCAGCGGTCGCTTGCTGGGGCGGTACGACAAGGCGCACCTCGTGCCGCTGGGCGAATATGTGCCGGCGCGGCCGCTGATGGCGCGGCTGGGGTTGACGCGATTGACGCCGGGGGATGTCGATTTTGCGGCGGGACCGGGGCCGCGGACGCTGGCGCTGCCGGGGTTTCCGTCGGTTGGTGTGCAGATCTGTTACGAGATCATTTTTCCGGGAGCGGTGGTCGATCCCGGCGACCGGCCGGCGTGGATCGCCAATATTTCGAACGATGCCTGGTTCGGCGCCAGTGGCCCGCCGCAGCATCTGGCGCAGGCGCGGCTGCGGGCGATCGAGGAAGGGCTGCCGGTGGCGCGGGCGACGCCGACCGGGATCAGCGCGATGATCGACGCGGGCGGCAATGTGGTGGTGAGCCATCCGGCGGGGACGCAGGGCGTGGTGTCGTCGGCACTGCCGCCGGCGCTGGCGCCGACCGTGTTTGCACGGTGGGGGCATGGCGTGACGTTGGGGTTCGGGTTGTTGCTGGTGTGTGTGGGGGTTTGGGTGGATCGGCGGCGGGGTTGAGGGGTGAGTTGGGTGGCGCGGAGCTGCGGGGCACGGAGAGGTTTGGGTGGCTCGGAGGTTTGGAGCTGGTCGGCGCGTTCCGGAGATGGGCCCCGGCCTTCGCCGGGGTGACGGGGAGGACCGAAATACTCTCCATCATATAAAGCTATCTTTATGCCCCTTGCGTGGGCGGGCGCTGCCGCCTAGACGCGGGCTTGGTTTTCCATGACACGGACAGGTCCCAGATGGCGCGCTCCAGCTTTCTCTTTACCAGCGAATCGGTTTCCGAAGGGCATCCCGACAAGGTCGCCGACCAGATTTCGGACGCGGTCGTCGACCTGTTCCTGTCGAAAGATCCCGAGGCGCGCGTTGCCTGCGAGACGCTGACGACGACCAATCGCGTCGTGCTGGCGGGCGAAGTCCGTGGGCTCGGCATGATCGATACCGATGGCAATTGGGCGCCCGGCGCGCAGGAGGAAATCCAGACCGTCGTGCGCGAGACGGTCAAGCGCATCGGTTACGAGCAGGACGGCTTTCACTGGCAGAACCTGCATTTCGAGAACCACCTCCATCCCCAGTCGGCGCATATCGCGCAGGGCGTCGATGCCAGCGGCAACAAGGACGAAGGCGCCGGCGACCAGGGCATCATGTTCGGTTATGCGACCGACGAAACGCCCGACCTGATGCCGGCGACGCTGTATTATTCGCACAAGATTCTCGAGCGCATGGCTGCCGATCGTCATTCGGGCAAGGCGCCGTTCCTCGAGCCCGATGCCAAGAGCCAGGTGACGTTGGCCTATGAAAATGAAATTCCGGTGCGGGCGACGGCGCTGGTGGTGTCGACGCAGCACGCGGTGGATTATTGCACACCGTGGGAGAGCGACGGCGAAAAGGGCGGCGATGCGGCCAAATATGCCGTGCTGCGCGGTTATGTCGTCGGCGTGTTCAACGAGATTTTGCCGCAGGGCTTCATCACCAACGAGACGGTGATTCACGTCAACCCGACCGGGCGTTTCGAGATTGGCGGGCCGGATGGCGATGCGGGCGTGACGGGTCGCAAGATCATCGTCGACACTTACGGCGGCGCCTCGCCCCATGGCGGCGGTGCGTTCAGCGGCAAAGATCCAACGAAGGTCGATCGTTCGGCGGCATATATCACGCGGTATCTCGCGAAGAACATCGTTGCGGCCGGGCTGGCGCGGCGCTGCACGATCCAGCTGTCGTATGCGATCGGCGTTGCCGAGCCGCTGTCGGTGTATGTCGATTTGCATGGTACGGGGACGGTCGACGAGTCGGTTATCGAGGCGGTGCTGGCCGACAGCGCCAAGCTGGGGTTCCGGCTGACGCCGCGCGGGATCCGGACGCATTTGGGGCTGAACAAGCCGATCTACCAGCGGAGTGCGGCCTATGGGCATTTCGGGCGCCAGCCTGATGCCGATGGTGGGTTCTCGTGGGAGAAGACCGATCTGGTTGGAGCGTTGAAGGCAGCTGTTTGAGGGCAGTTACCCCTCACCCGGGCCGCGCAAGGGCGCGTCTCTCGACCTCTCCCGCAGGGGGAGAGGTGATGATAGAAAAGGGCGAGCCTTGTGGCTCGCCCTTCTTCGTTCAGGGCATCATGACGGTGTCGACGACGTGGATGACGCCGTTTGACTGGTTGACGTCGGCGATCGAGACCATCGACATGCCGCCCTTGGCATCGGTGAGCATGACCTTGCCGCCCATCATCGAGACGGTCAGCTTGCCGCCCTCGACGGTGGTCAGCACGGCTTTACCCTTGCCGGCCTTGATGGCGGCAGCAATTGCCTTTGCGCCCATCTTGCCCGGCACCACGTGGTATGTAAGGATCGATGTTAATGCCGCTTTATTTTCGGGCTTGACCAGGGTGTCGACGGTGCCCGCCGGGAGCTTTGCAAAGGCGGCGTTGGTCGGCGCGAAGACAGTGAACGGACCCGGGCCCGACAGGGTGGGGACGAGACCGGCTGCCTTGATCGCGGCGACGAGCGTCGTGTGATCCTTCGAATTGACGGCGTTTTCGATTATGTTCTTGTTGGGATACATCGGCGCGCCGCCGACCATCACGGTTTTGGTTTCCATGTGCGACGCAGCCTGTAGGGGCGCCGTCACGAGTCCGGCTGCGGCGAAGGCGAACAAAGCGCGGCGAATCGTGGGTTTGGCGAATGTCATTGTAAACTCCTGTTGGCAGGCTGTCCTCTGCTCGGACAAATTAGTTACGCGGTCAGGGGTAAAGTGGTTTCGTCGCTGCGCCGCGCGTCAGTGTCGCACTGCGTAACGAACCAGCCTTGCGGCGACCCGAGCCGGAACCGGCCTAGATCGCGCTCAGCTTCCCCGTGGCGATCACAGGGCCGGTAGGCGTGCCCGTGGGCGAACCACCGCGTGGCTCGACGGAGATGGCGAGCGTGGCGCCGGGCTGCAAGCCCTCGAGGCGCTGCGACGAGATCGCATAGGCGTTGCCCTCGGTGATATCGACGATGCCAAGCGAGCGTGGCGGCTTCTCGCCCTCGATGACCCAGAGCTGGACGTCCTTGTCGGTGGCGCGGGCCTCGCCTTCCCTGGCGGCGGGGGTGATGACCACAGCGCCGCGCAGGGCATCATAGGCCGCCGAGAGCAGGGGTTCGCCGTTTTCGCCGGAGAGCGAGGCGACAAGGATTTTCGGTGGCGTGCCAAGAGCGGGCGGCGTCTCGCCATGGGTGGCCAGGGCAACGACGGCGGCGGCGGTGCCGGCCAAGGCGAGGCCACGCCAGAGCGCGAGGCTGTTCCACCAGCCGCTGCTGGCGGGTGCGCGGGCAATAGCCGGGCGGGGGGGCAATTCGGCGTTGATGGCCGCCCAGACGCTCGCGGGGGGCGGTACCGGGGTGGTATCGTCGCCAAGAGGGGACAGGGTCTCTTGCCAGACTTCGACCAAGGCGCGGAAACCGGGATCGGATCGGAGCCGCCGCTCGGTGTCGCGCCGTTCGGCGCGGCCGAGAGCGCCGATGGCATAGTCCATGGCAAGCTGATCGTCGGGGGAAACGCCGGGGAACATGTCGTAGGGGCCCAGATTCTCGTCTGCGCTCATTGCGCATGCTCCGCCATCGACAACTTCATGCGCAGCAGTCCGCGGCGGACCCAGCTTTTGAGGGTGCCGACGGGGATGCCTTCGCGGACGGCGAGACTTTCGTAGGTCAGGCCCTCGAAATAACAGCTGCGAATGGCGGCGGCATGGCGCGGTTCGAGATCGGCGAGGGCGGCGTGGATGCGGCTGGTGTCGCGGTCGGCATCGATGCGGGCATCGGCAAGCGGGGCCTCGTCGCGGACATCGGCGGCTTCATCGAGGGGCGCCGACGGGCGGCTGCCGCGGGCGCGCAGCCGGTCGATGGCGCGGTTGCGGGCGATGGTCGCGGTCCATGTCACCGGGCTGGCGCGCGCGGCGTCGAATTCAGCCGCCTTTCGCCAGATCGTCACATAAACCTCCTGAAGAACATCCTCGGATTCGCCGCGTTCAACCAAGATACGCAGTATGATGCCATATAGTTTAGCAGATGTGCGATCGTAAAAGTCGCGGAATGCTGCAGTGTCGCCGTCGGCTGATCGAGCCAGGAGTTCGACAAGGACAACGCTGCCGTTCGAGGGGGGCAAACCGTTGCGGCTCACAGACTGTGCAATTGCATCTTGATCGGCCCTTCTGCTCGGCCATTAACGAATTGGTCGACATATGGGTTCCCTGCCGTATCGATCTCGGCGCGGGGGCCGTGCCAGATGATCTTGCCCTGGTAAAGCATGGCGACCTGGTCGGCGATCTTGCGGGCGCTCGCCATGTCGTGGGTTATGGTGAGGGCGGTGATCCCGAGATCGGTGACGAGGGTGCGGATGAGGTCGTTGATGACGTCGGCCATGATCGGGTCGAGGCCGGTGGTGGGTTCGTCGAAGAACAGGATCTCGGGCTTGGCGGCGATGGCGCGAGCGAGGGCGACGCGTTTCTGCATGCCGCCGGAGAGTTCTGACGGGCGCAGGTCGGCGACGTCGGCGCCGAGGCCGACGCGGGCGAGATTGTCGATGGCGGCGGCGCGGCGTTCCCGCGCAGGGCCGGAAAGTGCGAAGCTGATGTTGCGCCAGATGGGGAGCGAATCGAAAAGGGCGCCGCCTTGGAAGAGCATGCCGAAGCGCGCCTGGTGATCGGCGAGGGCGCGGCCACGAAGCCCGGTGACCTCGCGGCCGTCGACGGTGATGCTGCCCGATTCGGGTCGGATGAGGCCGAGGATCGACTTGATCATCACCGACTTGCCGGTGCCCGAGCCACCGATGATGACCATCGATTCGGCGGGGGCGATGGACAGGTCGACGCCATCAAGGACGACCTTCGCACCGAAGCGCTTGCGGACGTTGGCGAGGGCGATCTTGGCGGTCATGAGCCGAAGACAATGACGGTGATGATGAGGTTCGACAGCAGGATGAGGATGAAGGCCGAGACGACGGCGTTGGTGGTGGCGCGGCCGACGCCGGCTGCTCCGCCTGAGGAATGGTAGCCGTGGTAGCAGCCCATCAGCGCGATGAAGAAGCCGAAGACGGCGGCCTTGACCATCGAGGACATGACATCGTCGAGCTTGAGGTAGTTGGCTGTGGTGTTTAGATATTGGGCGGAGTTGAAGCCGAGCCGCTGGGTGGCAAGGAGCCAGCCGCCCATGACGCCCAGCGCGTTCGAGACCAGCACGAGGACGGGCATGACGAGGACGGCGGCGACGATGCGCGGCGCGACGAGGTAGCGGAAGGGGTCGGTGCGCAGGGTGGTGAGGGCGTCGATCTGCTCGGTGACGCGCATGGTGCCGAGCTCGGCGGCCATGGCGCTGGCGACGCGGCCGGCGACCATCAGGCCGCCGAGGACGGGGCCGAGTTCACGGACGATGCCGATGACGGTGACGGCGGGGACGGTGGCGGCGGCATTGAAGCGGGCGCCGCCGATGTAGATCTGCTGGGCGAGGGCGGAGCCGGTGAACAGCGCGGTGAGGCCGACGACGGGGAGCGAGAAATAGCCGATGACGAGCATCTGTTCGAACAGCTGGGCCGGGTAGTACGGTGGGCGGACGAGGCGCGACAGGGCGGTGCCGGCGAAGCGGGTCAGCCGGCCGATCGAGCCGAACAGGCCGATGACGACGGTGCCGAGGGCGATCAGCGCGTGCGCGAAGGTGGTGAAGAGGCCGGTCATCTATAAATGCGGGCATAGCGGGCGCCGAGGCCGGTAAGCAATTCATATTCGCTGTGGCCCGATGCAGCAGCGGTTTCGGCGAGGTCGAAATCGATATCGAGGAAACTGCCCTCGGCGACCTGGGGGGCGTCGGTGACGTCGAAGATGGTCAGGTCCATCGAGACGCGGCCGACAAGGGGGCAGGGGATGCCGGCGACATGGGCGCGGCCGTGGTTCGACAGGGCGCGGGGGTAGCCATCGGCATAACCGAGCGCGGTGGTGGCGAGGCGGGTGGGGCGGGCGGCGGTGAAGGTAGCGCCGTAGCCGACGCAGGCGCCGGGGGCGATGTCGCGGATTTGCAGGATGCGGGCGGACAGCGCGGCGACGGGCTGGAGGGGCATGATGCCGGGCGATTGGCCGCCGCCGTAGAGGCCGATGCCGGGGCGGGTGAGGCCGAGGTGATAAGGGGCGCCGAGGCCGATGCCGGCGGAGTTGGCGAGGGCGAGGCGGCGAGCGGGGATTTTGCTGCAGATTTCGGCGAAGGTGCGGCGCTGGGTTTCGTTGAGCTGGTGGGCGCGGTCTTCGGAACAGGCGAGGTGGCTGTGGAGGGTGTGGATTTCTAGGTTGTCGAGCAGGCCGGAAAGGGCATCGGCGGGGGCGAGGCCGAGGCGGTTGAGGCCGGTGTCGATCATCACGTCGCATGGGCGGCCGGTGGATTTCCAGGCGGCGACTTGCGCGGGGGTGACGAGGACGGGGACGGCGTTGATGGATAGGGCGAAGGGAATGTCGGCGGCGTCGGCGCCGTGGAGGACGGCGAGGCGGACGCCTTGCGGGAGGAGGCCGAGCGCGGCGACTTCCTGCCATTGGGCGACGAACAGATCGCGGCAGCCGGCGGCGGTGAGGGTGTCGGCGACCTCGCGCGCGCCGAGGCCGTAGCCGTTGGCCTTGATTGCGGCGCCGCAGTCGGCGGGGCCGCTCGCGGCGGCGAAGACGCGCCAGTTGGCGGCGAGTGCGGCAGTGTCGACGGTGAGAAAGGCGTTGGGGGGAGGGGTCTGCATCGGTGGTCGGGCTTAGCGGGCGGGGGCTGGGCTGTCACGTTGAGGATGGTTGTTAATGAGGGTGAAAGCGTTATCTTCCTATAACGAATGCAGGCGGATGACCGCCGTTTTTGGACATTGTGATGAAGACGAAGATTGTTCTTGCTACGCTGATGATGGGCTTTGGCATGGTCGGTGCTCCGGCGCTGGCGCAGGCGCCGCGGCCGGATACCGAGTTTTGCGCCAAGGCGCGCAAGGCCGATCCGGGCGGGATTTGTACGCCCAAGGGTGAGTATGTGACGGCTTCCAAGGTTTATTTGCCGGATGGGCGGGTTGTTGCTCGGACGACTGGGGGGGAGTAGGGCGCGTTCTGGGAGGGGGGACACCCCCACCCGGGCCGCCGAGAGGCGTCTCTCGCCTCCCCCCTTGAGGGGGAGGGCAAGAATTAGTCGAACAATGAGCTGACTGAGCTTTCTTCGCTGGTGCGGCGCATGGCTTCGGCGAGGAGCGGCGCGATGGTGATGCGGCGGATCTTGTTCGCACCGCGGACCGAGGCGACGGCGGCGATCGAATCGGTGATGACGAGTTCGGTGAGTGCCGAGCCTTCGACGCGGGCGACGGCGCCGCCGGACAGGACTCCGTGGGTGACATAGGCGGTGGCACCTGTGGCGCCGGCCTGGATGAGGGCGGCGGCGGCGTTGCACAGGGTGCCGGCCGAATCGACGATGTCGTCGACCAGCACGCACATGCGGCCGCTGACATCACCGATGATGTTCATGACCTCGGATTCGCCGGCGCGTTCGCGGCGCTTGTCGACGATGGCCAGCGGGGCGTTGCCGAGGCGCTTGGCGAGCGCCCTTGCCCGCACCACGCCGCCGACGTCGGGGGAGACGACGACGATGTCCTGCCGGGCGAGGCGCGATTCGATATCGGCGGCGATGACCGGGGCGGCGTAAAGATTGTCGGTCGGGATATCGAAGAAGCCCTGGATTTGGCCGGCGTGGAGATCGACCGAGAGGACGCGGTCGGCGCCGGCGACGGTGATCAGGTTGGCGACGAGCTTGGCCGAGATGGGCGTGCGCGAGCCGGATTTTCGATCCTGCCGGGCGTAGCCGAAATAGGGCACGACGGCGGTGATGCGCTTGGCCGAGGCGCGGCGCAGCGCATCGATGCAGATGAGCAATTCCATGAGGTTGTCGTTGGCGGGCGCGGCGGTCGGCTGGACGACGAAGACATCCTCGCCGCGAACGTTTTCGTGGATCTCGACGAAGATTTCTTCGTCGGCGAAGCGGCGCACCGAGGCGCTGGTCAGCTTGAGATCGAGATAGCCGGCGATGGCCTGGGCCAATTCGGGATTACCGTTTCCGGCGAGTATCTTCATGTACGGTGCGCCCCTGCAACTTGGGTGGGGCCATAGCCTCGCTGTCACGCGCCCGCAACATGACTCGTTACAGCGCGCGGCCGGCTGGTCGCATAAATCGGCCGAGCGCGGCGATGACGGGCAGGTCGGCGGGCGGCATCGGGAGAGCGGCGAGGTCGTCGTAAAGCGTCCAGACGAGCGGCTGGCCCTCGCGGCCATGGGCGGTGCCTGACCATCTGCGGCAGGCGTGGACGGTCATCACCAGGATGAAATCGGGGTAGTCATGTTGCACGACGACCAGCGGCACCAGGTCGGCGATGGCGACGTGGATGCCGAGTTCCTCGTCAAGTTCGCGGACCAGTGCCGCCTCGGGGGTTTCGCCGGGCTCGATCTTGCCGCCGGGAAATTCCCATAGCCCGGCGAGCGATTTGCCGGTGGGGCGCTGTGCCATCAGGATGCGGCCAGCGGCGTCGATCAGCGCGGCGGCGGCGACGTTGACGGTGCGCCCCACCGCGGCTGGTGCGGTCACCCCTGCCGCGGCGGCGGCGCTCACCCCTGCCGCGGCGGCGGCGCTCACCCGCGCACGATCAGCTTGACGCGGGTACCGGGCTGCAGGCGATCATCGGCTTCGAGGCCGTTGAGGATGGTGAAGCGCGCGACCTGGTTGTCGGCATAGGCCATGCGCGCCGCCATGCTGGCGATGGTATCGCCGGGCTTGACGGTGACGACATCGACGCGGCGGCCCCGGATGGCGCCGGCTTGCACCGGGGTGAGGCGGCGGACCGATGTCACCATCGGTTCGAAGGTCGCGGCGCTGCCGCCGGGGGCGAGCATCAGCAGGTGATAATAGCGATCGGGGCCCCAGCGATAGACGGCAAGCGTCGCGTCGACGGTGCCGTTGCGGCTCTCGACGTGAGCCTGGCTGACGCGGGCCTCGATGCCGTTGACGGTGGTGGCGCGGGGTTGCGGGGCGGTCGCACCGGCGGCCTGCCAGACCTTGGCACTGTAGCTTTCGATATCGGGCGCAGTGCCGCCGGCGAACTGGAATTGCCCGGCGCCGGGCTTGATGCCGATAACGGCGGCCGGGGAGTTCTGCATGGTGAAGCCGGCGGGTGCATCGAAGGCGATGCCGAGCGGGCCGTGGCGAAAGCTGCGACCCTCGATGATGCCCTGCGCCGGGTCGTCGTCATAGGCCATGCCGTCGATGGCGTTGAGGAAGGCGTCGCGGTTGGTGGCACGCTGGCCCGTCGTGGCGACCTTCGCGGCCTCGCGGCGGATGCGGGCGACGCGCTCGGCATTGGCGGGATGGGTGGAGAGCCAGCCGACCTGCTTGTCGTTGCGCCCCGCGAGGCGTGCTTCGAGGCTGGTCTGGGCACCGAGTTCGGCGAGGATGTCGCCGCTGGCGAACGGGTCGTAGCCGGCCCGGCTGAGATAGCGGACGCCGAGGCTGTCGGCCTCGCGTTCCTGGTCGCGCGAATAGCCCAGCGTATAGGCCTGCGCCCCGGCGCCGGCGAGGCTGCCGACGATGTTGGAGCCGCTGATGGCGCCGGCCAGCCCGGCAAGCACGCTGGCCAGCCCCGAGGCGCGCTCGCGCTTGCGGCCGTGCTGCGCGGCGACGTGGCCGATCTCGTGGCCGAGGACAAAGGCCAGCTCGGCTTCGTCGTTCATCAGCGCGACGAGCTGCCGGGACACATAGACATAGCCCCCGGGGATGGCGAAGGCGTTGTTCACGTTCGAATTGAGCAGGGTGACGGTATAGTCGCGCGGGTTGGCGGCGAGGCCCGATTGCGCGGCGATACGCTGGCCGACGGCGCGGACATAGGCGGATTGCGGACCGGGATAGACGCCGCCGAACTCGGCGATGAGCTGGGGGTTGACCTTGGCGCCCTCGGCACGCTCGGCGGCTGAGAAGCCGGGGGCCTGGGCGCTGGCGCCGACGGCGAATATCGCCGCCGTGGCGGCGAGGAGAAGGGCGATGTGTGGTGTGATTGGGTGCATGAGGATGTCTAACGCTTTGCGGGGCGGTTGGATCATGGGTGCTTTTCGTCGACGGGGGGACACCCCCAGGTCCGCGAAGACGCGTCTCTCGCCTCCCCCGTTGACGCGAAGGCGTCGCCTACGGCTGAGGGGGAGGACAAGTTAGAGGAGGCGGCCCATTTCTACGAACTTGTTGCGGCGGTCCTTGCGCAGCGCAGCGGGGTCCATCGCGAGGAGGGGCGTGAGTTCGGCGGTGATGGCCATCGACAGCGCGGCGATGGCGGCGGGGTGGTCGCGGTGGGCGCCGCCCAATGGCTCGGAAACGATGGTGTCGATGACGCCGAGCTTCCTGAGGTCGGTGGCGGTGACGCGCATGGCCTCGGCGGCTTCGGGGGCGTGGCTGGCGGGGGCGACGGGGGCGTTTTTGGCGCCGGTGGGGACGGGCTTGGCCGCGGTGCGCCACAGGATCGAGGCGCAGCCTTCGGGGGTGATGACGGCGTAGATGGCGTGTTCGAACATGATCAGGCGATTGGCGGCGGCGAGGGCGATGGCGCCGCCGGACATGCCTTCGCCGGTGATGGCGGCGATGATCGGCACCGGGCTGTCGAGAAAGACCTGCGTCGACCGGGCGATGGCCTCGGCGACGCCGCGTTCCTCGCTGTCGATACCGGGATAGGCGCCAGGCGAATCGATGAGGGTGATGACCGGCACGTTGAACCTGCCGGCCATTTCGACGAGGCGGATGGCCTTGCGATAGCCTTCGGGGCGACCCATGCCGAAGTTGTGCTTGACGCGGGAAGCGGTGTCGTTGCCCTTTTCCTGGCCGATGACCATGACCGGGATATCCTGGCCGCGCAGACGGCCGATGCCGCCGATGATGGCTGCGTCCTCGCCGAAGGTGCGGTCGCCGGCGAGCGGCGTGAAGTCTTCGACCAGTGACTTGACGATATCGGTGAAATGCGGCCGCGACGGGTGGCGGGCGACCTGGGTTTTCTGCCACGGAGTCAGGCGCGCATAGGTTTCGGCCATCAGCCGGCGGGCGGCGCCGTCGGCATGCCGGGCGGCGGCCTCGTCACCGGCGGCGCGATAGTCCACCGCGCGCGCCTGGATCGCCGCGAACGGCTTTTCGAATTCGAGAATGGCGAGTGTCACGGTGCGTGGCCTAAAGCGCCGCGCGGCGCTGGTCAATCGACCGTCGTTAGCGATGTGCCGGTCCGGCGGTAGCGGAAATACCAGACCTCGTGGCCGAGGCGGCGGGCCTTGGCTTCATAGCGGGTCTGCGGCCAGTCGTCGGGGCGGACCTGCCAATCGGCAGGGGTTTCCGCGAGCCATTCGAAATCGGCGGTGCGGGCCATCTGCATCAGTGCCCAGCGGCAATAGACCGGGTGATCGGTGCCGAGGCGGAATTCGCCGCCGGGCTTGAGGACGCGGGCGACCATCGCCAGCGGGCCGGGGTTGACGAAACGGCGGCGGGCGTGGCGGAGTTTTGGCCAAGGATCGGGGTGGAGCAGGAAGACCTTGTCGACGCTGGCTTCGGGCAGGCGATCGAGCACGTCGAGCGCGTCGCCGTTGTGGAGGCGGATGTTGGTGAGGCCGTGTTCCTCGATCTCGATGAGGGCGCCGACGACGCCATCGAGGAAGGGTTCGGCGCCGATGATGCCGACCTGGGGGTTGGCGCGGGCCTGGCCGGCCATGTGCTCGCCGCGGCCGAAGCCGATCTCGAGCCATAGGGGCCGGTCGTCGCCGAACAGGATTTGCGGGGTGAGGGTGCCGGCGTCGGGGAGGATGAGGCCGGGGAGGCGGTTTTCGACAAGCGCGGCCTGGCCGATGCGCAGCTTGTGGCCGGTGCGGCGGCCGTAGAGGCGGCGGGTGGTGGCGGGATCGGTCGCGATAGGGCTCATGGCGGGGGCATAGGGGAATGTGGGGGCGAGCGGAAGTTGGGCGTTGACTTGGCGCGTGGGCTTCCCACATAAGCCGGACGAAATTGCTCCACTTTAGGAGGATCGTCCTTGATCCGGCTGACCAACCTTGCCGATTATGCCGTGGTCGTGATGACCGCGGCGGCGCGTGTGCCCGATGCGCGGCTGTCGGCGGCGCGGGTGGCGGAGGTAACGTCGATCCCGGTGCCGACGGTGGCCAAGCTGATGGGAACATTGGCGCGGGGCGGGTTGTTGACGGCGTCGCGCGGTGTTGCCGGCGGCTTTTCGCTGGCGCGGGCGCCGGGCGAGATCAGCGTTGCGGCGATCGTCGAGGCTGTGGATGGACCGATTGCGTTAACGAACTGCCTGACCGGCGAAAGCCAGGATTGTACGATGGAGGGCCATTGTGCGGTGCGCGGGCATTGGGGGCCAATCAACCGCGCCGTGCGTGATGCGCTGGCGGCGGTGAGTCTGGCGGATTTATTGATGCCTGTGGCGGCGGTTGCTGCCGTGCAGGTCGAGGTGATGGCATGACTGACGATAGTGGTTCGATGGCGGCTGAGGCGGCGTTCGCAATGGCGCAAGAGGCGCCGGTGCAAGATGCGGAAGCCCGCGCCGCGGTGGCCGACCTGGCGACGTACAAATGGGGCTTCATTTCGGATATCGAGTCCGAGATGGCGCCGAAGGGGCTGAACGAGGACACGGTTCGCTATATTTCGGCGAAAAAAGGCGAGCCGGCGTGGCTGCTCGAGTGGCGGTTGAAGGCGTTTCGGCGCTGGTTGACGATGGAGGCGCCGGATTGGGCCAAGCTCGATCTGAAGCCGATCGATTACCAGGACGCCTATTATTACGCGGCGCCGAAATCGAAGCCGACGATCGGGTCCTTGGACGAGCTGGATCCCGAGATTCGCCGGACGTACGAGAAATTGGGGATTCCGATTGCCGAGCAGGAGATGCTGGCCGGCGTTGAAGGCTCGCGTCGGATTGCCGTCGATGCGGTGTTCGATTCGGTGAGCGTGGCGACAACCTTCCGCGCCGAGTTGGAGAAGGCCGGGGTGATCTTCCGGTCGATCAGCGAGGCGGTGAAGGAATATCCCGACCTGGTGCGCAAGTGGCTGGGTAGCGTAGTGCCGCAGCATGATAACTTCTTTGCGTGCCTGAATTCGGCGGTTTTTTCGGATGGGACGTTCGTTTACATTCCCGAAGGCGTGCGCTGCCCGATGGAGTTGAGCACGTATTTCCGCATCAATGCGGCGAATACCGGGCAGTTCGAGCGGACGCTCATCATCGCCGAAAAGGGTTCGCATGTGTCGTACCTGGAAGGGTGCACGGCGCCGATGCGCGACGAGAACCAGCTGCATGCGGCGGTCGTCGAATTGGTGACGATGGACGATGCCGAGATCAAATATTCGACGGTGCAGAACTGGTATCCGGGCGATGCGAACGGTCTGGGCGGGATTTATAATTTCGTGACCAAGCGGGCGAACTGCCTGGGCAAGCGTAGCAAGGTGAGTTGGACGCAGGTCGAGACCGGGTCGGCGATTACGTGGAAATATCCGTCGTGCGTGCTTTCGGGAGAGGATTCGGTTGGCGAATTTTATTCGGTGGCGGTGACGAATAATCGTCAGCAGGCCGATACCGGGACCAAGATGATCCATCTCGGCAAGGGCACGCGGTCGACGATCGTGTCGAAGGGGATTTCGGCGGGACGGTCGCAGGGGACGTATCGCGGGCTGGTGCGGGTCGCGGCTTCGGCCGAGGGTGCGCGGAACCATACGCAGTGCGATTCGCTGCTGCTAGGGTCCGAATGCGGGGCGCATACGGTGCCGTATATCGAGGTGCGCAACCCGTCGGCGATCATCGAGCATGAAGCAACGACGTCGAAGATTTCCGAGGACCAGCTGTTCTATGCGCAGTCGCGTGGGCTCGATGCCGAGGCGGCGGTGGCGTTGATCGTCAATGGCTTTTGCAAGGAAGTGCTGCAGCAACTGCCGATGGAATTTGCCGTCGAGGCGCAGAAGTTGCTGGGGATTTCACTCGAGGGGAGTGTCGGGTGATGCGGCGTTTGCTGGTTTTAGCGGCGTTCGGGCTGGCGGCTTGCAACCAGGTGCCGGCGCCTCGCGTCGATAGCGAGGGCATGGCGGCGCAGAAGGTAATGGATGCGGCGACCACGGTCTATGCCGAGTGTATTTCGGGGCACGCGGCGGCGATCCCGGTAGGTGACGAGGCGGCTGGATCGCTGGCGCTTGGCATCCTGAAGACCTGCAAGGCGGCGCGTGACGATCTGTTGGTCAAGGTCGCGAAATTTCGCCTGATCGGGCATCCCAAGGACGGACAGCCGATGGCGGACGCGGTGGCGGAAGCTTCGGTTCAGGCGATCGACGATGAATTGCGCGGCAACGCGGTGGTGACGATCGTCAAGCGCCAGACGGCGGCGGCGACGGTAAAAACGGATACGAAAATCTGATGTTGAAGATCGACAATCTGCACGCCGAAATCGACGGCAAGGAAATCCTCAAGGGGCTGACGTTGAACGTCGGCGCGGGCGAGGTCCATGCCATCATGGGGCCGAATGGCGCGGGGAAATCGACGCTTTCGTATGTGCTGGCGGGCCGCACCGGGTACGAGGTTACGGCTGGGTCGGTGACGTTCGATGGCCAGGATCTGCTGGCACTGGCGCCGCATGAGCGAGCGGCGGCGGGGGTGTTCCTCGGATTGCAGTATCCGGTCGAGATTCCGGGCGTTTCGAACCTGATGTTCCTGCGGACGGCGCTTAATGCCCAGCGGGTTCAGCGCAGCGAGAAGGAAGCTTCGGGCGCCGAGTTCATGAAGCTGGTGAAAGCGGCGGCGGGCGAGTTGGGGCTACCGTATGAGATGCTCAAGCGGTCGGTGAACCAGGGGTTCTCGGGCGGCGAGAAGAAGCGCAACGAGATGGTGCAGATGGCGGTGCTCGAGCCCAAGCTGGCGGTGCTCGACGAGACGGATTCGGGGCTCGATATCGATGCGCTGCGGGTGGTTTCGGACGGGATTAACCGGATGCGGTCGCCAGACCGGGCGACGCTGCTGATTACGCATTATCAACGGCTTCTGGACTATGTGGTGCCTGATTTCGTGCATGTGCTGGTCGATGGACGGATCGTGCGGACCGGCGGTGCTGAGCTTGCGCATGTGCTGGAGCGTGATGGTTATGTGAGCATTGCGGCATGAGCGCGTTGCCGACCCGAAGGGATGAAGCTTGGCGGTATAGCGACCTGGCGTCGGTGGCGCGGGTGTGGCCGGTGGCTTCGCCAGAGCTGATATTGGTGGCGGCGGGGACGCGGGTGACGCGGTTGCTGGTACAGGATGCAGCATCGGATGCGGTGGCGGTTCATGATTTTGCGGTGACGGTCGAAGCTGGGGCGAGCCTCGATTTTCGGATCGTCAATTCGGGCGGGTCTTATGGGCGGGTGGCGCTCGATGTGGCGTTGCATGAGGGTGCCGTTTTCGATCTTGGTGGGATCATAATTGGCGGAAATACGCAGAATCTGGAGATTGTGACGACGGTGCGGCACCTGGGGCCGGCGGCGGTCAGCCGGCAAGTCGTGCGGTGCGTCGTTGGCGGCAGTGCAGTCGGGACATATCTCGGCAAGGTGGCGGTGGCTCGCGAGGGTCAGAAGACCGATGCGGCGCAGTCGTTCAAGGCGTTGCTGCTTGAGCGTGGGGCGACGGCGAATGCCAAGCCCGAGCTCGAGATTTTTGCCGATGATGTGAAGTGTGCGCATGGCGCGACGGTTGGGGAACTCGATCGTAACGCATTGTTTTATCTGGAAAGCCGCGGTGTCCCGCCGGTACAGGCGCGGGCTTTGCTGATGCGGGCGTTCTTGTCGGATGCCCTCGAGGGCATGGACGAGGGCGAGCGCGAAGCGGTCGAGGTGTTGGTGACGGATATTCTGGCGGGTGCCTTGTGAACGTGACTGTGGCGCTTCCCGTCGCCGCGAGCCGGAAGGATGATTTTCCGGGGTTGGCGGGGAATTGGGCGTATCTGGATACAGCGGCGACGGCGCAGAAGCCGCAGGTTGTTATCGATGCGATAGCAAAGGCTTATGGGCCGGATTATGCGACGGTGCACCGCGGCGTCTACGAGCGTTCGGCGACGATGACGTTGCGTTTCGAGGAAGCGCGCGAGTCAGTGGCGCGGTTCATCGGGGCGGCTTCGGCGAGCGAGATCGTGTTCGTGCGCGGGGCGACCGAGGGCATCAACCTGGTGGCGCAAAGCTGGGGCCAGCGGCTGGTGGCGGGCGACCGGATATTGCTTTCGGCGTTGGAACATCACAGCAATATCGTGCCCTGGCAGTTGCTCAGGGACCGGACGGGCATCGAGATCGATGTGGCGCCGCTGACGGTGGATGGCCGGATCGATGTCGATGCGCTCGAGGCGTTGCTGACGCCGCGGACGAAGTTGGTCAGCATCGCGCATGTTTCCAATGTGTTGGGCAGTGTTGCCGATGTGGCGCGGATTTCGCGGGCGGCGCATGCGGCTGGCGCTTTGGTGCTGGTCGACGGTTGCCAGGCGGCGGCGCGGATCGTGATCGACGTGCAGGCGCTGGGCGCTGATTTCTATGTCTTTTCAGGGCACAAGCTGTACGGCCCGACGGGTATCGGGGTGCTGTGGGGGCGTGCCGACCTGCTTGACTCGATGCCGCCCTGGCAGGGCGGCGGGGCGATGATCGAGACGGTGAGTTTCGAGAAGACGACCTATGCGCCGCCGCCGCAGCGGTTCGAGGCCGGGACGCCGCATATCACCGGGGTTATGGGGCTGGCGGCCGCGATCGACTATGTGCAAGCTATTGGGATTGAAGCGATTTCTGCGCATGAGGCGACTTTGGTCAAGGCGGCGCGGGCGGCGTTGTCGCGGATCAATTCGGTGACCTTGTTCGGGCCGGACGATTCGGCGGGCATTCTTTCGTTCGCGATCGAGGGGGTGCATCCTCATGACATCGGCACCATATTGGATGAAAGCGGCGTTGCCATTCGCGCCGGGCATCATTGTGCACAGCCGTTGATGAATGTGCTTGGTGTGCCGGCGACGGCGCGGGCAAGTTTCGGTGTTTACAACGACTTGGACGATGTGGCGCGGTTGGCGGCGGGTGTCGAGCGGGTCACGCGGATCTTTGGGACGGGAAGTAAGTGATGAGCGAGCGCAGCTTTTCGGTCGAGGAAGTCAGCGAGGCGGCGCCGGTGGACAAGGCGCCGCCGCTGCGGGCGATGGCCGAGCGGAATCCGGATTACCTCGAGGGGTTCTTGGCCAAGGCGCCCGAGGTGACGCCGGCCGATGCGCCGGGGGGCGAGCTTTATGACGAGGTCATCTTGGCTTTGCGGCAGATCTTCGATCCGGAAATTCCTGTGAATATTTATGACCTTGGCCTGATTTACGGGGTCGAGATCGACAATGGCCATGCCAATGTGACGATGACGTTGACGACGCCGCACTGCCCGGTGGCGGAGACGATGCCGGGCGAGGTCGAACTGCGGGTGATGAGTGTTCCGGGGATTGCTTCGGCCGAGGTCAATCTGGTCTGGGATCCGGCTTGGGATCCGAGCAAGATGAGCGACGAGGCCAAGCTCGAAATGGGAATGTTGTGATGGAACAAGCAGTTACGGCTCGCCGTCCGCGTCCGGCGCCGATTACGGTGAGCGATGATGCGGCGCGCCGGATTGCCGAGATCATCGCCAAGGCGCCGGGCACGCCGGCCGGGGTGCGGCTGACGACGCCCAAGCGTGGGTGCTCGGGACTGGCGTACAGCCTTGATTATGTTGACGCGGGCAAGCCGGGCGACGAGGCGGTGGCGACGCCGGGCGGAACCTTGTTCATCGATGGCGGGTCGCTGATGTATCTGATCGGCAGCCGGATGGACTGGAAGGAAGACGATTTCGCTGCCGGGTTTGTTTTCGAGAATCCCAATTCCAAGGGGAGTTGTGGTTGCGGTGAGAGTTTCACCGTCTGAGGGCGATTTGCGGGGATTTCGGAGGCGTTCCGGGCTAGTCGGCGGCCCGGTTGGAGATGGTCGGCGGGTTATTTTTACCCTTGAACCGGGCTTTTCAGGTATTTGGCGGGGATGTCGGCGGACATTGCCGCGTTTGGGGCGCCGTTTGGGCTGGGTTCAGGCCCGCGGTGTATGGATGTTTGCATGAAATTCTGGGTTTTGCCTTTGGGGCTTTTGCTGGCCGGGTGCTTGAGCACGGTGGCGACGATCGTGACCGCGCCGGTCAAGATTGTCGGTGCCGGGATCAATGTTGCGGTGGATTCGGTGACGACGACGCAGAACGAGTCGGATGAGGATCGCGGGCGCGCGGCGCGCAAGCGGGACGAGGCCGAGGCCAAGGCGGCGAAGGCTGCCGAGAAGCAGGCGCGGAAGGACGCGCAGGAGCGGTTGAAGCGGGATATGGAGATGGCGCCTTATTAGGGGGCGTGTTGGGTTGGGCGGCAGACTCACCCACCCCCGGCCCCTCCCTTGAAGAAGGGAGGGGGGCAGGAAGCAGGGACCCTCCCCCGACCCCTCCCTGAAGAGGGAGGGGGGAAGTGGAGTAAGATACCCCTCCCGGGCCGCGCAAGGGCGCGTCTCTCGACCTCACCCGCAGGGGGAGAGGTGATTTATTCGTCGGGGCCTAAGGTCGGGTCGAGGTCCCTGGGTCGGATGAAGTGGGAGAGGACGGCTTGGCCGCCGTCGATTTTCGACCAGGTGTCGATATCGAGGTCGAGGCGGGCGAGGGTGGCGGTGGGGTATTTGATTTCGGCTTCGTGGCGGTTGCGGCTGCCGGGGGGGACGAGTTCGAGGAGGAGGTCCTCGAGGCCGGGGTTGTGGCCGATCAGCATGGCGTGCTGGTGGTGGTCGGCGAAGCCGGCGATGAGTTCGGTGAGGGTGGCCGACGACGCCAGATAGATGCGGGTTTCGTAGATCGGGGCAAGGCGGGCGCGCATGCCGGTTTCGACGCCGTCGATGGTCTGGCGGACGCGGACCGCCGGCGAGGCGGCGACATGATCGAAATCGGGCATCTCGGCTTTTTCCTGCGCCTTGCGCAGCCATTTGCCGATGGTGGCGGCGGCAGTCCGGCCGCGGGCGTTGAGCGGGCGGTCGAAATCGCGCAGCAGCGGGTCGTCGTAGCCCGATTTGGCATGGCGCAGCAGTGTCAGCGTTTTCACTCGCGCTCCCCGGAAGCGTTCGGACTGTCGGTATTCGCCACTTCAATGGTGGGCGCTGACGGATTCGTAAAGCCGTGTTGGACGATCTTCACCGCCTCATCGAGGCTGACTCGGTCGATCGGGGTACCGGGGGGAAAGGCGGCGAGCAGCCGGGTCGGGACCGCCGGGCCGATGAGGACGAAGGTGCCGCGGTCGTCGGCGCGGCGGATGAGGCGGCCGAAGGCCTGGGCGAGGCGGCCCATGGTGACGCGGTCGTCGTGGAGGGTGCCGCCATTTGCCGCGCGCCTTGCGGCGTGGAGGACGGTGGGGCGCGGCCAAGGGACGCCTTCCATGACGACGAGGCGGAGCGAGGCGCCGGGGACGTCGACGCCATCGCGGAGCGCATCGGTGCCGAGCAGCGAGGCGCGGGGTTCGGCGCGAAAAATGTCGACAAGGGTGCCGGTTTCGATCGGGTCGACGTGCTGGGCGTAGAGCGGCAGGCCGGCGCGGGCGAGGGGATCGGCGATGCGGGCGTGGACGGCTTTCAATCGGGCGATGGCAGTGAACAGGCCGAGGGTGCCGCCGCCGGCTGCCTCGATCAGGCTGCGATAGGCGTGGGCGAGGGCGGGCATGTCGCCGCGTTTTATGTCGGTGACGATTAGCACGCGGGCGTTGTTGGCGTAATCGAACGGGCTGGCGGCGGCGAAATGGCTGGCGGCGAGCGAGAGGTGGCTGGCGCCGGTGCGGGCGTCGGCGTCGGACCAGCTGTCGACATCGGCGTCGACTCTAGAGCGCAGGGTAGCCGAGGTGACGAGCACGCCGTGCGCGGGTTCGAGGACGGCGCGGGCGAAGGGGCGCATTGGGTCGAGCCAGTGGCGGTGGATGCCGATATCGAGCTCGCGGCCCTCGATGCGGGCCAGCGCGAACCAGTCGACAAAGGCCGGGTCGGCGGCGCTGCCGAGGCGGGCGAGCAAGCCCGTCCAGGCGGCGATGGTTTCACAGCGCAACCGAAGCCCGGCGGCGGCGCCTTCGGTGCGGGCGCGGCCCTGGCCGTCGAGCCAGTCGGGGGGATCGTCGAGCAGCGCCTTGAGCCGGGCTTCGAGGGTGGCCATCGGGCCGGCGAGTTTGGCGAGCGCGAGGGCGGCGGCGGCGGCGGCTTCGATGACGTCGGGCAGGACCTCGGCGACTTCGGTTTCGAGGCCGTAGCCCGCATCGGCGTTGCCCTTGCCTTCGGCGCGGGTGAAAACCTGGGTGCGGACGGCGGCGAGCAGGGTCTCGATGGGGCCTTCGGGGGTGCCGGTGGTGATGCGGGCGAGCCAGCCTTCGGCGGGGAGGATTTTCGCCGCGGCGATGACGCGGTCGATGGCGTCGGCGCCTTCGTCGTCATAGCCGCTGAGTTCGGCGAGGCGCGCGGCCAACCCCCGGCGGCGGCCCTTGGTGGCGCGGTCGGGGCCGAGCAACCAGTGGCGCAGCTCGACGGCTTCGCGGCCCGACAGTTCGACGGCGAAGGTGGCGTCGGCGGCGTCGAACAGGTGATGGCCCTCGTCGAAGACCATGCGGGTCATCTGGACGCCTTCGGCGCGGCCGCGAACGGCATTGATCATGACGAGGGCGTGGTTGGCGATGACGAGGTCGGCCTGTGCCGAGGCGCGGGTGGCGCGTTCGATGAAGCAGATGCGGTAGTGCGGGCAGCCGGCGTAGATGCATTCGCCGCGGCGATCGGTGAGGCCCGAGAAGCTGGTGCGGCCGAACAGCGCCGGCAGCCAGCCGGGGAGGTCGCCGCCGACCATGTCGCCGTCGCGGCTGTATTCGGCCCAGCGCGCGGCGAGTTGCGCGAAGACCTGCGCGCGGTTGGAGAAGCCGCCTTGCACGGCATCCTCGAGATTGAGCAGGCAGAGGTAGTTCTCGCGGCCCTTGCGGACGACGACTTTCTCGCGCTTGGCGGCGGGGTCGGGGTAGGCGCGCGCGGCTTCCTGGTCGAGCTGGCGTTGCAGCGCCTTGGTGAAGGTGCTGAGCCAGACGGTGCCTTGGGCGTCCTGCGCCCAGGCGGCGGCAGGGGCGAGATAACCGAGCGTCTTGCCGATGCCGGTGCCGGCCTCGGCGAGGACCATGTTGGGCGCATGAGGCGTGCGGCGCGGCTGGAAGGCGGCGCCGGCGGCGCGGGCATAGGCTTGCTGGCCTTCGCGGATTTCCGAGCCGGTGCCGAGCATGTCGGCGAGGCGGGTGTCGATCGCGGGGTCGGTGAGGGCGATGGTGCGCGGGGCGGGGCGCGGGGCGGCTTCTTCCCATTTGGGCAGGGTCGTGAAGACCGAGCGTTCGGGGGCGTCGGGCTTGCGGATGCGGCGGGCAAGGGGCGCGGTCCAGGGCCAGCGTTGGCGGGCGAGCGATTGCAGGATGGACCAGGCGCCGTGGCGGTGGGGCCATTGAGGGTCGTCGGCGGTATCGAGCAGGGCGGTGGCGGCGCGGGCGAGGAAGCCAGCGTCGGAGTCGCTGGTGGGCGGGTCGATGTTCAGCGCAGTCGCCAAGCCTCGGGGCGTGGGAACGGCGAATTTTGCGGGGTGGATGAAGGCGAAGAGCTCGAGGAGGTCGAGGCCGGCGAGCTCGGGGTAGCCGAGGCGACTGGCGATGACGGGGGCGTTGAGGAGGAGGTGGGGGGTGTCGGCGGCGCGGCGGATGGCCTCGCCGCGGGACAGGGTGATGGTTTCGCCGTTGTGGGTGATCCAGACGCCGGCGTGGGTTGCGGTGAGGGCGGGGGGCGTCATGGGTGGGGGTGGGCCGCTGTGCCGGGAGGAAGATACCCCCACCCCGCTCGCGCGAGGGCGCGAGTCGCCCTCCCCGCAGGGGGGAGGGAGGTAGTGGGTTGCGCCTGGGGCGGTTGGTTGTCAGAAACCATCGGGTTAGTGACTAGCGGGAACAGATGAGCAACGCCACCGAACTTCGTGCTGCAGCACTCGAAAACAAGGCTTGGCCGTATGAGGAGGCGCGCAAGATCTTGGCGCGGTATCCGGATGGCTTTCCTGACAAGGGCGTGATTTTCGAGACGGGGTATGGGCCTTCGGGGTTGCCGCATATCGGGACGTTCGGCGAGGTTGTGCGGACGACGATGGTGCGGCGGGCGTTCGAGGCGATGGCGCCGGGGGTGAAGACGCGGCTGATTGCGTTTTCGGATGACATGGATGGACTGCGCAAGGTGCCCGATGGGATCCCGCAGCCGGAGTTGCTGCAGGCCAATTTGGGCAAGCCGTTGACGGTGGTGCCGGATCCGTTCGGGACGCATGATAGCTTCGGGGCGCATAACAATGCGCGGCTGCGGGCGTTTCTCGACGGGTTCGGGTTCGAGTATGAGTTTTTGTCGTCGACGGAATGCTATCGGTCGGGGATGTTCGATGCGGTCCTGCTGAAGATTTTGGCGAACTATGAGGCGGTGATCAATGTGATCCTGCCGACCTTGGGGCCGGATCGGCGGGCGACGTATTCGCCGTTCTTGCCGATCGATCCGGTTAGCGGAATTGTCTTGCAGGTGCCGATCGTCGACCGCGATGTGGCGGCGGGGACGGTTTCCTATGTGCGGCCGGGGATCAATGAGACGGTGACTGTTCCCGTCACGGGCGGGGCCTGCAAGCTGCAGTGGAAGGTCGATTGGGCGATGCGCTGGGTCGCATTGGGCGTCGATTATGAGATGGCGGGCAAGGATCTGATCGATTCGGTGCTGCTTTCGGGGCGGATCACGCGGGTGCTGGGGGCGGAACCGCCGGCGGGGTTCAATTACGAGCTGTTCCTCGATGCCGAGGGGCAGAAGATTTCGAAGTCGAAGGGCAATGGCCTGACGATCGAGGAGTGGCTCGATTATGGGCCGCCGGAGAGCCTTGCGCTGTATATGTTCCAGTCGCCGAGGAAGGCCAAGCGGCTGCATTTCGACGTGATCCCGCGGGCTATCGATGAATATGGCGACTTCCTGGCGAAGTATCCGGGGCAGCCGATCGAGCAGCAACTCGGAAATCCGGTTCATCATGTGCATGAGGGGATGCCGCCGGCGGTGGATTTGCCGATCAGTTTCTCGTTGTTGCTGAATTTGGCTTCGGTGGCGGCGACCGATGATCCGGCGAAATTATGGTCGTATGTGGCGCGGCAGGCGCCGGGGACAGGGGCGGCGACGCATCCGGCGCTCGATCGGCTGGTGCATCATGCGGCGCGGTATGCGCGAGATTTCGTGGTGCCGGGGTTGCGGCGGCGCGCGCCGGATGCGCGCGAGGCGGCGGCGCTGCGCGATCTCGATGCGCGGTTGGCGGCCGTGGGAACTGGCGCGGATGCGGAGGCTTATCAGTTCGAGGTCTATGAGGCGGGCAAGGCGGCCGGTTTCGAGAATCTGCGGGACTGGTTCAAGGCGTTGTACGAGACCCTCATCGGAAGCGCGCAAGGGCCGCGTATGGGATCGTTCATTGCCTTGTACGGGCTGGACGAGACGCGGGCGCTGATTGCGGAAGCCTTGAAGGATAGCTGATGCGGGTATTGATGGCGGCGTTGTTGCTTGGTGGGGCGAGCCCGGCTTTTGCCGATGCGGCGGCGTCGTTCAATGCCGGAAAATGGGCTCAGGCGACAAAGGAAGGCCGCGCCGAGGCGACGCCGGACAGCCTGGTGCTGGCCGGGCGCGCGGTGCTGACGCAGGCAGGCTATGGCACGAGTGACAAGCGCCAGGCGCTGGCGATGGTGGTCGAGGCCGAGGGCGATTTCGATGCGGCGCTGGTGAAGGCGCCGGCCGATCCGGGGGCGTTGTTCCAAAAGGCGGTTGCGATCGGGTATCGTGCCAAGCTGACCAAGTCCCCGGGGCTAGGCAAGGATTGCCGGGTGCGGTTCGAGGCGTGGCGTGCGGCGCATCCGCAGATGGCCGAGGGCTGGGCGGCGGTGGCGGGGTGGAACGCCGGGGCGATCTCGACGCTGGGGAGCTTCATGGCGAAGGCGGTGCTGGGGGCGAAGCCGGCCGAGGTCGAGCCGGGATTCGCCAAGGCGCGGGCTTTGGCGCCGACGAATCCGGTGCATCGGACGGTTTATGCGCTGGCGATGATGGATCTGGACAAGGGCAATGCGGCGAAGGCGGCGGCGGTGTTGCAGGGCGTGGGGCAGTTGCCGGCGCGGGATGGCTATGAGGCGTTGATGCGGGCGCAGGGGGTGCAGCTGGCGGCGGCGTTGAAGGCGGGGGATGCCAAGGCGGCGCAGGTGCTGGCGCGGCGGTTGCAGGCTTTTGGGGGGCTGTAGCGCAGGGCGGCCGGGCGCAGCGTAGCAGCGCACGGACTCGCCCAAGATCGGCCAGCGGGGCGGCGCGAGCGAAGCGCGGCGAACCCGTCCGACGTCGGCATGGGCTTTGCCCGTGCTTCTTGCTGGCTTTGTGGGTCGTTTTCGCTTGTGCCGGGGGGGCTCGGGACTGGACCCCAGCCTTCGCTGGGGTGACAGGTTTGTAGAGGTGGGGCTCTTCGTCGGCGGAGAAGGAACTGGGTCCCGGGTCTAGCCCGGGACGACAGCTTGTTGGGAAGGTCAGGCTTTCTTGGTGGCGATCCAGTCGTTGATCTTCTGTTCCAGCACCGCCATCGGCAGGGCGCCGGTCATCAGGACTTGTTCGTGGAACTGCTTGATGTCGAACTTGGGGCCGAGTTCCTTTTCGGCCTTGGCGCGGAGGCGGCTGATGGTGAGCTGGCCGAGCTTGTAGGCGAGGGCCTGCGACGGCATGGCGATGTAGCGTTCGACTTCGCTGGTGGCGTCGCTTTTGCCCATGGCGCTGTGGTCGAGCATGTACTGGATCGACTGGTCGCGGGTCCAGCGCTTGGAATGGAGGCCGGTGTCCACGACCAGCCGCATGGCGCGGAGCATCTCGTCGTCGTAGCGGCCCTGGAGCTGGTAGGGGTCCTTGAACATGCCGAGTTCCGGCCCGAGGCTTTCGGCGTAGAGCGCCCAGCCCTCGACGTAAGCGGTGTTGCCGCCGAAGCGCTGGAACGGCGGCAGGCTCTCGTTTTCCTGCGCCAGGCTGATCTGGAAATGATGGCCGGGGACGCCTTCGTGGAGGTAGAGCGTCTCGATGCCCGGCGTGGTGCGCGACGGCAGGTCATAGGTGTTGAAGTAGAAGACGCCGGGGCGCGAGCCGTCGGGGGTGCCGCCCTGGTAGCTGCCGCCGGCGTCGGTCTTTTCCTTGAAGGCGGGGACGGGGCGGATCTCGAGGCTGGTCTTGGGGATCGTCGAGAAGAGGTTGCCGACGACGGCGTCGACGCGCTTGCCGACGGCGTAGTAGCGGTCGGTGAGGTCCTGCTTCGACTTGGGCTTGAACTGCGGGTCGGTGCGGATGAATTCGAAGAATTCCTTGTTGGTGCCCTTGTAGCCGACCTGCGCCTTGACCGCTTCCATGCCCTTGGTGATGCGCGCGACTTCGGATAGGCCGATGGCGTGGATCTGGTCGGCAGTGAGGTCGGTCGTGGTGGTGGCGGCGATCTGGTATTTGTAAAGCGCGGGGCCGCCGGGCATTTCGGACAGGCCGGTGGTGCTGCGGGCGACGGGGAGATATTCGTTCTTGAGGAAGTCGCGAAGGCGGGTGAGTGCCGGGTTGACCTTGCCGCCGATCTCCGCGGTGTAGGCGGCCTTGAGCCGGGTCTGGTCGTTGGCCGAGAAGGTGGCTGGGAACTTGGCGACGGGCTTCATCATGACGGCCTCGTCGACGCCGGGGGCGAGCAGGTTGTTCAGCTGGTCGATGACGTTCTGGACGACGAGTTTGGGCTGGACGACGCCGGATTTCATGCCCTGGCGGAAGCGGACGATCGAGGCGTCGATGGCCTTGATGAAGCCGTCGGTGCGCTTGAGGCTGTCTTCATAGTCCTTGACGGTCTTGAAGGGGGCGGCGCCTTCGCCCGACGAGAGCTCGGGAAAGAAGGTGTGGAAGCCGGTGAAATGGTCGATCGGGCGGACGACGGTGGCGGCGAGAAGCGCCGGGTCGAAGCCCTTGAGATCGGTGCTGCGCTGCCATTTGAAAACGTCGTAGCTGACCTTGTCGTTGGCGTTGAGGGCGCTGCGGTCGATGGCGGCGAGGGCCTTGAGGTCGTCCTCGGCGGCTTTTTTCTCGGCGGCGAGATAGGCGTCGGAGATATAGTCGCCGAATTGATCGGCGCGGCGCATGTCGCCGCGGAACAGGCCCTGGATAGGGTTGCGGGCGAGGGTCGCTTCGTCGCTGTCGTTGAAGAGCTTGCGGAGGGTAGCGGCTGGGGTGTTCGCGGCTGGAGTTGCCGTAGGGGTTGCTGCTGATGCGGGCACGGCGGTTTGCGCCGCGGCAGGCAGGGCAAGGGCAGCGAACGCGGCGGCGAGGAGCAAAGCGGAACGATGACGCATGGGGAACTCCGGGATCAGGTGTGTAGCGGGTATAATACGGATTGGGTGTGGGGCAAGGGGGCGTTTTTTTGGGCGGGAGGGAGATGGGCCCCGGCCTTCGCCGGGGTGACGGCTAAGAAGAGACCGGGGTGACGGGTGAGGGGTGTCTGCCAGGAAAGTCCTCAGTCGATGACTTTGCCGCGGGCCATGACCCATTTCACCTTGGCGAGTTCGGTTGCGTCGGTGAGGGGGTCGCCGTCGACGGCGATGATGTCGGCGGCTTTGCCGGGGACGAGGGTGCCGGTTTCGGCGGTGATGCCGAGGAGTTCGGCAGCGCCGGAGGTCGCGGAGACCAGCACCGCGCGGGGAGTCATCTTGCCGTATTTGACCATCTGGGCGGCTTCCTCGCCGTTGCGGCCGTGTTCGTAGACGGCGCTGTCGGTGCCATAGGCGATGCGGACGCCGGCCTTTGTCGCCGCCTCCAATGCCTTGCCGCGCAGGGCGAGGGTTTCGCGGACTTTCTTTTCCACGGTCGGCGTGAAGATGCCCTTGCCGAGGCGGTCGTCGATGCCGACCAGCGCCATCAGGGTGGGGACGTACCAGGTGCGGTTGGCGACCATCGCCTTGATCGCGGCGGCGTCGGCGAAGGTGCCGTGCTCGATCGAATCGATGCCGTCGCGGGCGGCGGCCTCGATGCCGCGGGCGCCGTGGGCGTGGGCGGCGACTTTCAGGCCGAGGCCGTGGGCAGTCTGGGCGATCGCGGTCATCTCCGAGTCTGTGAAATGCTGGCCGAGGCCGCGGCCCTGCTGGCTGAGGACGCCGCCGGTAGCGGTGATCTTGATGACGTCGGCGCCGCGCTGCGAGGCTTCGCGGACGCGCGCGGCGCACTGGTCGGGCCCGGTGCAGGTGTTGCCCTGTGCGAGGGCCGCGTTGACTTCGGGGCGGTAGCCCGAGACGTCGCCGTGGCCGCCGATGATCGACAGCGCCGGGCCCGAGGCGAGGATGCGCGGGCCGGCGAACAGGCCCTCGTTGATGGCGTCGCGGACGGCGAAGGCGGTGAGGTTGGCCGAGCCGAGGTCGCGGACGGTGGTGAAGCCGGCGCGGGCGGTCTTGCGGGCGTTGGCGAGGCCGACGGCGACCTGGTGCTCGCTGGTCTCGATGGCCTCGTTCCAGAATGGCTTGTCGGGGTCGCCGGTGAGGTGGGTGTGGGCGTCCATCAGGCCGGGGAGGAGGGTGCGGGTCGATTGGTCGATGATCGTCGCGCCGGCGGGGATCGGGGCGGATGCGTCGTTGATCGCGGTGATGCGGCCGTTTTCTACGATGATGGTGGAGGCGCCGCGGGCGGGTTGGGCGGCGTCGGTGATGACGTGGGCGGCCTTGATGGCGATGATTTGCGCGGTTGCGGGCGTGGTGGCGGCGAGCAGGAGTGCTGCCAGGATCGGTTTTTGCATGGTGAGTTCCCCGGAATGTTGGCTTTGGTTAGCGGGTGATTGCGGGTTCGTTAAGGGCTTTATTTTGCGCGGGGAGACACCCCCACCCGGGCCGCGAAGGCGCGTCTCTCGCCTCCCCCCTCTAGGGGGAGGATTGCCGTTGCTTCGGAATTCTTGCATCGATGTAATAAGCTGCGAGTACAGGCGGCGCGATTGGCGGGTGGGAGTGCTGGTTTGACGATCAAGCGCGGCGTGTTGGCGGCTTTTGCCGCGCCTTGCCTGCCGATTGCGGCGGTCGGCTTGCCGGTGGTGGTCTATCTACCGCCCTATTATGCCGGCACGCTGGGGCTCGACCTCGCGGTCGTCGGGATGCTGTTTTTCCTGGTGCGGGTGGTCGACGTGCCGCTCGATCCGTTTATCGGGCATATGCTCGACCGGACCGAGACGCGCTTCGGGCGGTTTCGGCCGTGGATGGTGGCGGGCGCGCTGTTGATGATGGCGGGCGTGTTCGCGGTGTTCATGGCGAGCCCGGGGTTGAGCCCGATGCGCGCGTTCGGCGGGCTGTTCCTGATGTATGTCGGATTTTCGGCGGCGGTCGTGTCGCATACTGCGTGGGGGGCGGTGCTGTCGGACGATTATCACGAGCGCTCGCGGGTGTTCGGCTGGTGGCAGGCGAGCAACCTGGCGGGACTGTTGCTGATCCTCGCGGTGCCGCCGGCGGCGCAATATCTGGCGGGCAGCAATGATCCGTCGATCGGGGTGCACGCGATGGGCTGGGTGATCATCTGCACGCTGCCGCTGGCGGTGGCCTGGACGGTGCTGAGGGTGCCCGAGCGGGCGCGCAAGGGCGGCGAGCATCACCGGCTGTCCGACATATGGGGCGTGGTGAAGCTGCCGCTGTTGCGCCGGTTGCTGCTGATTGACCTGCTGTCGTCGCTGGCGCCGGGGCTGGGCGGGGCGCTGCTATTGTTTTTCTTCACCTCGGCGCGCGGCTATACGATGGCACAGTCGAGTTCGATGCTGCTGTTCTATTTTGCCGCCGGCATGGTGGCGGCGCCGTGGTGGGCGAAAATCGCGCGGCGCACGTCGAAGCACCGCGCAATCATGTGGGCGCTGGTGGTCTATGCGGTCATGCAGAGCCTGATCGTGGTGCTGCCGCGGGGCAATTTCTGGCTGGCGGCGGCGGGGCTGGGGCTGGCGGGCATTCCGGCGGTGGCGCCGGCGTTCCTGCTGCGGGCGATGCTGGCCGACCTGTCGGATGCCGAGACGGTGCGGACGGGACACGAGAAGACCGCGCTGTTCTATGCGGCGCTCGTGGTGGTGCAGAAGCTGGGATACGCGATCCCGGTCGGTGTCAGCTATGCCCTGTTGGGCCTGATCGGGTTCGAGCCCGAATTGACGACGCGCAATTCGCCGGATGCGATCCTGGGCCTGATAGTGTTGTTCGTGGTGCCGCCGGCGCTGCTGGCGCTGGCGGGCGCAGCGGTGGTGCGGGGTTGGCCGATCGATGCCGATACACAGGCACGCAATGCAGCTGCTTTGGCCGAGTGAAGCCGATTTTGGAACCGTAACGGGTCTGGATGGTTTTTGGGAATACTGTTCTGGAGAAAAAGAAGATGATGACGATCAAGATGACGGTCATGGCACTGGCCGCGGTAACGGCGCTTTCGGGTTGCACGACCGACCAGTACGGCAACCGCAACACCGAGGGTAATCGCGCCCTGACGGGCGCCGCGATCGGTGCGGCCGGTGGTGCGGCGGTCGGCGCGCTGACGGGCGGCAACGTGCTGGCCGGCGCGGCCCTTGGGTCCGCAGCGGGCGCCGTGCTGGGTGTGGTGACCACCGACAAGAACCGGTACGAGGATCGCAGCGGCCAGCGTTATTATTACGATGATCGCGGCCAGTATTATTACGATCGCGACAACCGCAAGCGGTACATGAACCGCTAGACCCTAGCGTTAGCCAGATCCCAGCGTTAAATTGTCGTGACCAGGGCGGCGGCGTGATTGACGCCGCCGCCGCTGCTGCTCATGGAGGGACCGCGCCGGCACCCATGCCCGGCTGGGGAGAGCCGCCATGAGACTGCACGATTCGATCGGACCCAATCCGCGCGTGGTCCGGATGGCGATTGCCGAAAAAGGCATGACCGTCGACCGCGTGACGGTCGACCTGTTGGCCGGCGAGAACCGGCGCGCCGAATATCTTGCCAAGGTGCCGCATGGCGGGCTGCCATGCCTCGAACTGGACGACGGGACGATCGTCAACGAGATCACCGTCATCATCGAATATCTTGAGGAAGTGCAGCCGGATGCGCCGATCATCGGATCGACGCCCGCGCATCGCGCCGAGACGCGCAAATGGACGCGGTGGATCGACCTGCACATCGCCGAGCCGTTGACGACGGCGTTTCGTGCTGTCGAGGGCCGGCCGCTGTTCAGCAACCGGATGAGCTTGCTGAGTGCGGACGCGGCGGCCGAGTTGAAGGCCATCGTCCAGGAGAAATACCTGTTTCTCGACGCGCAGATGGCAGGGCGGACGTTCGTGTGCGGCGAACGGTTCTCGCTGGCCGACCTGATGCTGCTGGCGTTCGTCGAGTTCGGTGCCAGCGTCGGCCAGCCGATTCCGGCAGCAGCGACATGGTTGCCGGAATGGCATGCACGCGTTGCTGCCCGGCCCAGTGCAGCGGCTTGAGACGATCGAGAGCGCCCTTATGACCGTCCAGCGCGGGCGGCCGCGCTTGTTGTTCGCACGCAATTTTTTCGCCAATCCGCGCGGCGTCGGGTCGGTGATCCCGAGCTCGCGGCGGCTGACCCAGCGGATGATGGCGGCGGTCGATTGGACGACGGCGCGGACGATCGTCGAATATGGGCCGGGGACGGGCGTGGTGACGCGCGCCGTGCTGGCGCGCATGGCGCCCGAGGCACGGTTGTTCGCGTTCGAGACCAACAGCGAGTTCGTCGCCTATCTGCAGCGCTCGATCGCCGATCCGCGGCTGACGGTTATCGATGGCTCGGCGGAGACGGTGGCGGCGGTGTTGGCGGCGGCGGGGCTGGCCAGCTGTGACGCGGCGGTTTCGAGCCTGCCGTTCTCGATCATGCCGACACGGGTGCGGCTGCGGATCGTGGCGGCGACGGCGGCGGTGCTGGTGCCGGGGGCGCCGTTTGTGGGGTATCAATATTCGACGCGGTGGGTGCGCGAATTGCGGCGGGCGTTCGACCATGTGACGGTGCGGTTCGAGCCAAGGAACTGGCCGCCGGCGTTTGTTTTTGTGGCGCGGCGGGAGGGGTAGGGCGGCGGCTGCTTCGGCGGAGAGTGGGATTTGTTTCGTTCGGGAGTTGCTTGGCACTCCGGTTTGGGTGCGATTCCGGTGATTGGGAGATGGGCCCCGGCCTTCGCCGGGGTGACGGCCGAATTTAGGTCGCGTGATGTCAGATTTCGATGAGGTGGTCGGGGAGTTCGTTGATGTCGTTCGACACCGGCGGGAAGTGGGCGGCGAGGACGTCGCCGGCGAGGTTGATGGCGGCGACCATGCCCTGGGCGGGGTCGCCGGCCTTGATGCCGGTGATGAGGGCCGCGACGGTGGCGGCCCAGTGCTCGGGGGGGACCTTGGCGTAGATGGCGGTGTCGGCGATGACTTCGGCGATGTGTTCGGGTTCGTCGACGTAAATGAGCACGCCGGTGCGGCCGGCGGTGGCCTCGAGACCGCGCGCCTTGAACTGCGTCAGCGCGGCGCGGTGGACGCGGTCGCGGCGCAGGCCGTGCGGGGTCAGGCGGCGACCGAGGCCGGTGTAGTAGAGCAGCGCGAGGACGGCGGCGAACAGCAGCGTTTGTGCAGCGACGAAGATCTCGATGTTGCGCAGGGTGGTAGTGGCGGGGTCGACGGCGTCCCAGTCGAGGAACAGCGTCGCGGGTGACCAGCCGAGATAGACGGCGAGGACGGGCAAAGTGAGCGCGGCGACAGCAGCAGCGGTGAGCGCGGTCGCCGGATAATGGTGATCGGCGGTCGACACGATGACGACGATCTCGCCGGAGGTCATGGCCTCGGCAGCACTGATCGCGGCGCTGACCTTGGCGCGGTCTGTTGCGTTGAAAAGCATTACCAGCTGCCCGACGATCCGCCGCCGCCGAAGCTGCCGCCGCCACCGCCGCCAAAGCCGCCGCCACCACCGAAGCCACCGCCGCCGCTCCAACCGCCACCGCCGCCCCCCCAGCCGCCGAGGCCAGGGCCCCAGATCACTGCGGAGCCGAGGCCGCGGCCGCGCTTGCCGCGCCGCATGGCGATGGCCAGCCAGAAGACGATGATGATGATCCAGACGATGGCGCTGAGGCCGACGCCGCCACTGGCGGGTTGCTGTGCGGTCTGCTGGGCCTGGCTGGCCTGGAGCGCGGCGGCGGCTTGCTGGTCGGCGGGAAGTTCGAGCAGCTTGGCGATGGAATCGGTGCCGGCGACGATGCCGCCCGCGAGGTCGCCGGCCTTGAAAGCCGGGCGAATGTCGCGGCGGATGATCTGCGAGGTTACCGCATCGGTGAGCACGCCTTCGAGGCCATAGCCGACCTCGATGCGGATCTTGCGCTCGGTGGGCGCGACGAGGAGGATGGCGCCGTTGTTCTTGCCCTTTTGGCCGACGCCCCAGCTGCGGCCGAGCTGGTAGCCATATTCGTCGATTTCATAGCCCTGGAGGCTGGGCACGGTGGCGACGAACAACTGGATACCCGTGGTCGTTTCGAGCGCGGCGAGGCGGGTGTCGAGGCTGGCTTTTGTTGCGGCGGGCAGGAGGTTGGCCGTGTCGGTGACGCGGCCTTCGAGCTTGGGGAACGCCGGCGCGGCGAAGGCGGTCGACGCCATCATGAACACCGCGACGATGATCGACAGGATCAGCGCGATCCGGCCGAGCTTGTCGGCAACCCGGTTGTTATGGTCCGAATCCATGGAGATCAGAAGGCGACGGCGGGCGCGGTTTCGGCGTTGACGGTCGTTGCCTTGAACGGTGCGATCGGCTTCGAGCCATAGATGACCTTGGCGGCGACGATCGACGGGAAGGTACGGATTTCGGTGTTATAGCCCTGGACCGCCTCGTTATAGTCGCGGCGGGAGACGGTGATGCGGTTCTCGGTGCCTTCGAGCTGCGACTGGAGCTGCAGGAAATTCTCGTTGGTCTTGAGGTCGGGATAGGCTTCCTGCAGCTGGCGCAGCGGCACGAGGGCGGCGCCGACGCGGCTTTGGGCGGCGGCATAGGCATCGACGGCGGCAGGATCGCGCAGCTGCTCGGTGGTCAGGGTAATGCGGTTGGCGCCGGCACGCGCCTCGGTGACTTCGCGCAGGACATTGCGTTCCTGGGCGGCGGCGCCCTTGACGCTGGCGACGAGGTTGGGGATCAGGTCGGAGCGGCGCTGATACTGGTTCTCGACGTCGCCCCACTTGGCCTTGACGTTTTCTTCCTTGGTCGGGATGGAGTTCATCCCGCAGGCCGACAGGCCGAGCGCCATGCCGGCGACGAGAACCAGGTTTACGGCGCGGTGGGCGAGAATGGCCATGTGTCAGTCCCCTTCAAAACCATCATGGCGCGCGATTGTTGCGGATTTTGCGTTCCGTGTCGGCGCGCGCCGTGGCACAAGTGTGTACCCATGCCAGCGCATAGATAGTGCGGCTGGCCGCGTTGCAACAGGGATTTATTGATGTTTCAGGAGTTCAGGACGTTCCTCGCGCGGGGCAACGTGCTCGATCTGGCGGTGGCGGTGGTCATCGGCACGGCGTTCGGGGCGATCGTGACGTCGTTCACGCAGGACCTGTTGATGCCGGTGATCGGGCTGTTGACCGGCGGCATCGACCTGAGCAGCAATTTCTTCGTGTTGGGAAATATCCCTGCGACCTATAGGGGGTCACCGAATGATTATGCGGCGTTGAAGGCGGCAGGCGTGCCGTTGTTCGGGTTCGGTGCGTTCGTGACCGCAGTGATCAATTTCCTGATCGTCGGGTTCGCGGTGTTCCTGCTCGTCAAGGCAGCCAACAAGGCGATGAGGCCGGCGGCTGTCGTGCCGCCGGGACCGACGCCGAGCGAGGTCCTGCTGGCCGAGATCCGCGACGAGCTGAAATCACGCAAGCCCTGATTGCATGATCGCGGCGATGACGATGCGGTGTTGGTTGCTGGCGGCGGTCGTGGTCGCCGGGCCCGGCGCGGCGCCCCCGCCTGTGGGGCCGACCGCGACGCCGCAATTGTCGATCTTCGGCGATCGCTTCTATCGGGGCGACGCGAAGGTGTTCACGGCGGACGAGGGCGATATCCGGCTGGGGTATGCGCCGCGCAGCGTCAAGGCGGTGGGGCGCTGGCTGGTCTGTTCGGAAGTGCGGTTCGGCGGGCGCTGCATGGAAATCAACCGTGACTATCCCGTCGATGCGGGGCTCGGCATGGCGTTCAACATCCGGTCGTTGCGGCTGTTGGCGGACGGCAGCGGGGCGGGCCGGCCGGCGCCGAACGTGGCGCCCGACGGGCCATCGATGGGGGGCATGTCGGCGAAGTTCTTTCCGGCGCCGCATTATGGTGCCGAGCGCGCGCTGGCGTGCGTCAACGGCGATCCGGACATGAAATGTGCGGCGGAAACGGCGACCGACCTGTGCAAGCGCGCGGGGTATCGGAGCGCCGAACATTTTGCCCTGCAGGCGGAACGAGGTTTATATTATCTCGCGGACGTGCTTTGCGTACGCCGGTAACCGCGAAGGGTAATCGGCCATGAAGACTGTATTGATCGCTGGCGTGTTCCTGCTGGCGGGGTGCACCGCGACGGGTGAAGCGGCGAAAGTCGCGGGCCAGGCTTTGGGCGGCTCGCTCGAGGGTGGGCCGTGGTTGATCACGTCGGTGAATGGCGCGGCGGTCGATCCTTCGGTGCGCGCTGACATTACCTTCGAGCCGGGCGACCAGAATACCAGCGCCGTGTACGGTACCGGCGGCTGCAATCGTTTTCGCGGCGGCTGGAAGCAGAATGGCACTGTCATCGACCTCGGGCCGCTCGCGGGCACCAGGATGATGTGCGAGGACAAGAAGATGAAGGTCGAGGGCCCGGTGATGAGCGGGCTCGATGCGGCGACGGCGGTGGTGTTTGCGGCCGATGGGACGGCGACGCTGACGGCGCCCGATGGCGGCGTGGTGTCGATCCGGCGCGAGAAGAAGTAGTTGCGCATCTGGGCGGCGGCCTGCGCCGGGCTGGCGGCGGCCTGTGCGTCGATGGCGCCGCCGGGATTGGCGTCGCCGTATGTCGTTGCGCTCGATGGCGGGCCGTGGGTGGCGGAGGACATCGATGGCGGTGGGGTGATGGATTACGCCCGGCTCGATGCGATTTTCGACGCGGCGGGCGGCACGTTTTCGGGGCTGGCGGGGTGCAACCGGTATCGCGGGGCGATGAAGCAGGGGGCGAAGCTGCGACTGGGGCCGATGGTGGTCGGGCAGGAGCGGATTTGTGGGCCGGCCTTGCGGGACATGGAGGGAAAGTTCATCGCGGCGCTCGAGGGGGCGCGGGTGGTGGAGATGGATGCGACGGGGGCGGTGTTCTTGCGGGGTAAAGATGGCCGGGTGGTGAAGTTGCGGCGGGAGTAGGGGGGCAGGAAGATACTTCTCTCCCCGCTCGCCGAAGTGGGCGAGTCGCCCTCTCCCTCAGGGGGAGAGGGTAGAGGGATTTAGCCGTTGATGGCTTCGTTGGGGTAGGTGCCCCAGAGGTGGTTGCGCAGGATATAGCCCGAGCGGCCGCCGTTGGAGACGCGGCACCAGACGTTCTCGCAAAGGGTGATGGTGACGACGGCGCCGGGTTCGATGCGCCAGGCGACGCGGGATTGCAGGTCAGGGGCGGTGTAGAGGGTGCGCGGGCCGCTGTCGGCGGCCGGGGTGATGAAGCCGGTGCGTTCCCCCGTCAGCAGCGACTTGTTCATCCAGCCGATGGTGCCCTCGGGATCGCGGACCTGGCGCCAGATGCCGTATTCGCGGACGATCTCCAGCGGTAGGCCGCGGCGTTTGTATTCCCAGGCGATCGGGAAGCGGCGGTCGTCAGGGCCGGTGCGCATCATCGCACTGTTCGATTTCAACGAGACGAAGCGCGGCACGGGGAGGTCGGTGGTGCCGTCGGCGCGTTCCTCGGCGGCAGCCGGAAGCGCGCAGGCAAACCCGATCAGAAGAATCGCTGCGGTGGATTTCAGGGACAGGACGGAATGGCGCACGGCCATGTCTTGACGCACCGGGCGGCGCGGGGCAACCCTTTGCAGCATGGCAGCCGCATCCACCGTTCGTCCTCGCCCCAAGGTCATCGTGACGCGGCGGTTGCCGCAGGCGGTCGAGACGCGGATGGCCGAGCTGTTCGATGTCGAATTGAACCTGACCGACGAGGCGTTTTCGCAAGGCCAGATGGCCGATGCGGTGCGGCGCTGCGACGTGCTGGTGCCGACGGTCACCGACGAGATCGATGCCGGTGTGCTGGCGGCGGCGGCGGAGACCGGGCGGTTGAAGCTGCTGGCGAATTTTGGCGTCGGGGTCGATCATATCGACCTGTCGGCGGCGCGCGCGGCGAAGGTGGTGGTGACCAATACGCCCGGCGTGTTGACCGACGACACCGCCGACATGGTGATGGCGCTGATCCTGAGCGTGCCGCGGCGGTTGGCCGAGGGCGAGAAGCTGGTGCGGTCGGGCGAGTGGCGCGGCTGGTCGCCGACGGGGATGCTGGGGCACCGGATAACCGGCAAACGGCTGGGCATCATCGGCATGGGCCGGATCGGGCGCGCCGTTGCGACGCGGGCGCAGAGTTTCGGGCTGACGGTGCACTATCACAATCGCCACCGGTTGCCGGCCGAAATCGAAGCGGAACTGGAGGCGACGTGGTGGGACAGCCTCGATGCCATGCTGGCGCGGGTCGACATCATCACGATAAATTGCCCGCATACGCCGGAGACGCATCACATGATCGGGGCGGCGCAGTTCGCGCTGATGCAGCGGCAGGCGTATATCATCAACACGGCGCGCGGCGAGATCGTCGACGAGAATGCGCTGTGCGAGGCGCTGGCAGCAGGCAAGATCGCCGGCGCCGGGCTCGATGTGTTCGAGAACGAGCCGGCGGTGGATCCGCGGTTGCTCGATTTGCCGGGCGTGGTGCTGGTGCCGCACATGGGCAGCGCGACGTTCGAGGGGCGACAGGCGATGGGCGAGAAGGTGATCGCCAACATCCGGGTGTGGGCGGATGGGCATCGGCCGCCGGATCAGGTTTTGGAGGGGTGGGCCTGAGCGCGGCCGACGCATAGCGGAGCTATGCGCGGACTCGCGCCAGGCCGGCCGGCGGGGCGGCGCAGGCGAAGCGCGCCGAACCCGTCCGACGGCGTGGGCTTTGCCCACGGTCCTTGCTTGCTTGCTTGATTGCTGCCTTTGCCCCGCACGCTCGCTTTACCGGCGCGATTGCCTCTCGCTCCGCAATGGATGCTGAAACGAGTTCAGCATGACGAAAGCAAGAGAAGTCGCCCCCTACGCCCCGGTCAGGATGCGGTCGAAGAGCTGCTTGACGGTCGGCACGAAGCCGTTGGAATAAAACGGATCGGTGGCGAAGCGATAGGCGCTGTGGCCGCCGAACATCAGGTTCTGCTCGGTATCGCCGCCATGCGAGATGTCCTGCAACGTCTTCTGGATGCAGAAGCTGCGCGGGTCGGCGAGACGCCCGGTGGTGTTGGTGTCGTTGTCCGCCCAGCTCGAAAAACCGCATTGCGACAGGCAGCCCATGCAGTCGGCCTGGTCCTTGCGGATGATGGTCTTTTCGGGCGCGGTAACGAAAACCAGCGTGTTGTCGGGGGTCTTCAGCGCATCGGTAAAGCCGGCGCCGAACCATTCGCGGGCGCGGAGCAGGTCGTCGCGGGTGACATAATAGCTTTTGCGGCCGACGCCGACATCGAGAAGATACTGGTGGTCGCCGGTCGCGGTGGTCGAGAAGGCGACCTGGCGCTCGGAGCGCGATTCGAGATTGCGCAGGAACGGGTTGCGGACGGCGCTGCTGTAGAAGCCGGTCGGCGAGAAATTGTGGAGCAGGATGTCGCCCTTGCTGAGCGTCATCAGCCGCTGTTTCCAGCCTTCGGGGATCGGACTTTCCTGGGTCAGCAGCGGCCGGGTGCCGAACTGAAAGACGATCTGCCCGAGTTCGGGATTGTCGATCCAGTCGGTCCATTCGCCGAGCGCCCAGACGCCGCCGGCCATGATGATCGGCACGCTGTCGGGGATGCCCGATTCGCGCATCGTGGTGCGGACGTCGCGGACGCGGGGGAAGGGGTCCTGCGGCACGCGCGGATCCTCGGCGTTGGACAGGCCGTTATGGCCGCCGGCTAGCCAGGGATCTTCGTAGACGACGGCGCCGAGCCATTCGGGCGCCTTGGAATAGGCGCGTTTCCACAGGGCGCGGAAAGCGCGCGCGCTGCTGATGATCGGGTAATAATAAACGCCGTGATGAGCGGCGATTTCCGACAGCTTGTACGGCATGCCGGCGCCGCAGGTGACGCCGTTGACCAGACCCCTGGTGCGGCCGAGGACGCCTTCGAGGATACGCTGGGCGCCGCCCATTTCCCACAGCACGTTGATATTGATAGCGCCGAGGCCCCGCGAAAGTTCGGGGGCGGCCATTTCATAGGCGCGCTCGATCTGTTGGACGGCGCCTTCGATGGCATAGTCGACGAGTTCTTCGTGGCGCTCGCGGCGGGTCAGGGCGCGGTAGATTTGCGGTATGATGCGGCCGGTGGGGTCGTAGCTGTCGGCGTTGACCGCCGAGATCGTGCCGACGCCGCCGGACATGGCCCAGGCACCGGACGACTGGTGGTTGGTCGCCGCAACGCCCTTGCCGCCTTCGACCAGTGGCCAGACCTCGCGGCCGCCCATGGATATCGTCTTCAGTCCGTTCAGCATCGTCATCCGATCATTCACCGGTCGCCCCCGCGACCGCACCTGCTAGCTATACGGTAATGCCGCGGTAAAAGCGCAGGAAAATGCAATGCATTGCAATTGCGTAACGGTTTTTGGCGCAAATTAAGGTCTGGATGGCGCTGGCGGCGGGAGTTCGTTATGAAATGTGCCATGCTAGCCATTCCAGCGCCGTCACATCCTGTCCTCAGGGCCGGGGAAACCTGCTGGCGGATCGGGCGCGCCGACCGGATGCGGGTGATCATCGATGCGGTCGAATATTTCAAGCAGTTGCGCGCGGCGCTGTTGACGGCGCGGCATTCGGTGATGATCGTCGGCTGGGATTTCGACACGCGGATCGAGCTGGATCGCGATGATGCCGGCGACGGGACGATACCGAACCAGGTCGGGGCGTTGATCGACAAGGCGGTGGCGGACAATCCGGAATTGCAGGTTTACGTCCTGCGCTGGGACCTGCAGTTCGTGAAGACGCCCCTGCGCGGGGCGACGCCACTCGTGGTGCTCGACTGGGTGACCGGCGACCGGACGCATTTCAAGCTCGATGCGCACCATCCGATCAGCGCGTGTCATCACCAGAAGTTGGTGGTGATCGACGATGCGCTGGCATTTTGCGGCGGGATCGACATCACCGACGGGCGCTGGGATACGCCGGAGCATCTTGATGACGAACCGCGGCGGCAGGGGCCGGCGGGCAACGACAATCCGCCGTGGCACGATGCGACGGTGGCCTTGCATGGCCCGGTGGCACAGGCGCTCGGCGACCTGGCGCGGAGCCGGTGGCAGCTGGCGACGGGTGAGATGCCGGCAGCGCCGCCGCCGGGGCTAGATCGTTGGCCGGCGACGCTGGAGCCCGATTTCTGCGACGTCGACGTCGGCATTGCGCGGACCAGTCCCGAATATGAAGGCGCGCCGCTGGTGGCCGAGATCGCGGCGCTGTATTTGGCGGCGATCGCTTCGGCGCGGAACAACATCTATCTGGAAAGCCAGTATTTTTCGGCGCCGGTGGTGGCGGAGGCGATTGCCGCGCGATTGCGTGAGGCGGATGGCCCCGATGTCGTCATCGTCAATCCGCGCACTGCCGATGGCTGGCTCGAGGCAAAGTTCATGGATTCGGCGCGGGCGGTCTTGCTGGCGCGGTTGCGGGCGGCGGATGTTCATGGCCGGCTGCGCTTCTGTACGCCGGTGACGGCGGGGGGCGATGATATCTATGTCCATGCGAAGGTGCTGGTGATCGACGACCGGCTGCTGCGCGTGGGATCGTCGAACATCAACAAGCGCTCTCTCGATACCGATACCGAATGCGACGTGGCGATCGAGGCGAGCGGCGACAATGCCGATGTCTGTGCGAACATTGCCCGGATCCGCAATGCGCTGCTGGTCGAGCATTTGGGGATTTCAGTGGCAGACTGGGAGGCGGCGTTGACGGCGGCGGATGGCCGGCTGGTGGCGGCTCTCGATTCGAAGCTGCGGCCGTCGGGACGGACATTGGCACCGTTCGAGCCCGAGCCGTTAAGCGCTGTCGAACTGGCGCTGGCGGAAACGCAGGTCAACGATGTGGGCCCGGAGGCGTTTGCAGCGAGCCTGGTGGCGCAATTGGCCAAGCCGCTGCGGCGGTTCGTGCCGTGGGCGGCGCTGGCGGCGGGATTGGCGGCGGCGGCGTTTGTGCGGGTGCGGCGAACCTGAGACCGTGCAGCAATAGTTCAGGCTCGGGTGTGTCTGCTGGGGTGATGAACAGGACGATTATGATGCTGGCGATTGCCGGCGCGGTGGTAGTGGCGGCGCCGGTGGTGGCGGCTTCGTTGCCGGACGGCGTGCTGGCCGAGCTCAATTTTGCGCGGACACAGCCGCAGAATTATGCCGGGGCGCTGCGGGCATATCGCCAGAAGTTTCGCGGCAATGTCGTCGAGGACCGGCGCGAGGGGGTGAGCGCGGAAACCGCCGAGGGCGTGCGCGCCGTAGATGACGCGATTGCGTTCCTGGAGCGGCAGGGACCGTTGCCGCCGCTGTCGCGGGGCGATGTGCTGGCGGTGTCGGCGCGCGACCATGCGGCGGCGCAAGGCAAGCGTGGCGATGTCGGGCATCTCTCGGCGGATGGCGCGACGCCCGGGCAGCGGGCGGTGCGGCGCGGCGGGGGGATCTATGTCAGCGAGACGATTTCCTATGGCTCGGCGACGCCGGTGTCGGTGGTGCGGCAGTTTATCGTGGACGACGGGGTGGCGGACCGGAGCCACCGGCGGCTGATTTTTACGCCGAAGATGCGGTTTGCCGGGGTGGGGTGCGGAAAGCACCGGATGTTCGGGACAGTGTGTGTGGTGGATTTCAGTGCTTCGAGGGATGGGAAGCCGGTGGCTGGGGGGCGGTAGATTCGGGGGTATCGGTTCCCCCACCCCGCTCGGCTGGGGCCGAGTCGCCCTCCCCTCAAGGGGGAGGGAGGTAGAGAAAAGGCCGCCCTTTTGGGGCGGCCTTTTTCGTTTGGGAGAGGGGGACGAAAGAAAGTAAGGACCCGCCCCCGACCCCTCCCTAGAAGTAGGGAGGGGGGAAGTAAGTAAGTAAGTTAGTCGCGGGGGCCGGTCAGGAAGTCCGGCAGGCTGCCGCCTTCGTTGGCGTCCTCCCGAGGCGCACGCTCGGGACGTGGGCCGCGGTCGTCACGGGCACCTGCGTCACGGCGTGGGCCGCGATCGCCACCATCACGGCGTGGGCCGCGATCGTCGCTGCGTGGACCGCGGTCGCCTTCGCTCCGGGGACCACGATCACCGCCGTCGCGGCGGGGGCCGCGATCGTAGCGGGGGGCGCGTTCCTCGCCGCCTTCACGGGGCGGGCGGGTGTCGGCGATTTCTTCACCGGTTTCCTGGTCGACGAGGCGCATCGACAGGCGGACCTTGCCGCGATCGTCGATGCCGAGGACCTTGACTTTGACGGCCTGGCCTTCGCTGAGGACGTCCTTGACGACCGAAACGCGCTCGTTCTTGATTTCGGAGATGTGGACGAGGCCGTCTTTGGCTCCCATGAAGTTTACGAACGCACCGAAATCGACCATCGAGACGATCTTGCCGGTGTAGATCTTGCCGACTTCGGCTTCCTGGGTGATGCCTTCGATCCACTTGCGGGCGGCGGCGATCTTTTCAGGATCCGACGAGGCGATCTTGACGGTGCCGTCGTCGTCGATGTCGACCTTGGCGCCGGTCGTCGCGACGATTTCGCGAATGACCTTGCCGCCGGTGCCAATGACGTCACGAATCTTGTCCTTGGGCACCTGCATCGTTTCGATGCGCGGCGCGTGGGAGGACATTTCCTCGCGGGTGTGGTCGAGACCCTTGGCCATTTCGGCAAGGATGTGCTCGCGGCCGTCCTTGGCCTGGTGGAGCGCGACCTTCATGATTTCTTCGGTGATGCCGGCGACCTTGATGTCCATCTGGAGGGCGGTGATGCCTTCCGAGGTGCCTGCAACCTTGAAGTCCATGTCGCCGAGGTGATCTTCATCGCCGAGAATGTCGCTGATGACAGCGAAATCCTTGCCTTCGAGGATCAGGCCCATGGCGATACCCGCCACAGGGCGCGTCAGCGGAACGCCGGCGTCCATGAGGGCAAGCGAGGCGCCGCAGACGGTCGCCATCGACGACGAGCCGTTGGACTCGGTGATGTCCGAGAGAACGCGGATCGTGTACGGAAAGGCTTCCTTCGTCGGCAAGACACCGTTGACGGCGCGCCAGGCGAGCTTGCCATGGCCGATGTCGCGGCGGCTGGGGGCGCCGAAGCGACCGACTTCACCGACCGAATATGGCGGGAAGTTGTAGTGGAGCATGAAGCGCTCGTAGCGCAGGCCGTCGAGGCCATCGATCATCTGCTCGGCGTCGGCGGTGCCGAGCGTCGTGGTGACGATCGCCTGGGTTTCGCCGCGGGTGAACAGCGCCGAACCATGGGTGCGGGGCAGGAAGCCGACGATGGCTTCGATCGGGCGGACGGTGGTGGTGTTGCGGCCGTCGATGCGGATGCCGTCCTTGAGGATGGCGTTGCGGACGATGCTGCCTTCGACCTTCTTGACCAGCTTGGACGCCTTCAGCGCTTCGGCGGGAGCCGAGCCGGCGAAGAGCTCCTTGACGGTGGCCTTGGCCTTGCCGAGCGCCGACTGGCGATCCGACTTGGCGATGATCTTGTAGGCATCGGCGATGGTGTCGCCGACGGCATCCTTGATCTTGGCGAGGGTGCTGGTGCTGTCCTCGAGGTGCAGGTCCCAGGGCTCCTTGGCGGCGTCTTCGGCGAGGCGGATGATCGCCTCGATGACGGGCTTGCCATGGTTGTGGGCGAACATCACGGCGCCGAGCATGACCTCTTCCGAAAGCTCCTTGGCTTCGGATTCGACCATCAGGATGGCGTCATGGGTGCCGGCGGCGACGAGCTCGAGCGTGCCTTCCTTGACCTGGGCCTTGGTGGGATTGAGGATGTACTGGCCATCGATATAACCGACGCGGGCGGCCGAGACGGGGCCCATGAAGGGCACGCCCGACAGGGTCAGCGCGGCGGAGGCGGCGATGAGCGCAACGATATCGGCTTCGTTCTCGGAATCGTACGAGAGCACCTGCGCGATGACGAGGACTTCGTTGTAGAAGCCTTCGGGGAACAGCGGGCGGAGCGGGCGATCGATGAGGCGCGAGGTCAGCGTCTCATGCTCGGTGGCGCCGCGTTCGCGCTTGAAGAAGCCGCCGGGGATGCGGCCGGCTGCCGAATATTTTTCCTGGTAATGGACGGTGAGCGGGAAGAAATCCTGGCCTTCCTTGACGCTCTTGGCAGCCGTGACGGCGCAAAGGACGACGGTTTCGCCGTAGGTGGCGAGAACCGCGCCATCGGCCTGGCGGGCGATGTGGCCGGTTTCGAGGGTCAGCTTGCGGCCGCCCCATTCGATTTCCTGCTTGTGGATGTTGAACATGGGTTCGTCTTTCGTGTGCGCGCTGCGGCCCTATTGCCGAAGCGCTGTGCGGGCTGTTTCAGGCCCGCGGCCTTGTGGCAGTCGGCCGCGTGGTGCGGTCCTTGCTGCGTCCGACACCGACGACCATCGCCGGTGTGCGAATAGAAGAACGGCCCCGGCCAATTCTAGATGGGCGGGGCCGTCCGGGTTACTTGCGAAGGCCGAGCTTCGTGATGAGATCGGTGTAGCGCGACTGGTCGATCTTCTTGAGATAATCGAGCAGCGAGCGACGCTTGTTGACGAGAACCAGAAGACCACGACGCGAGTGGTTGTCCTTGGCGTGGGTTTTGAAATGCTCGGTGAGGTTGGCGATCCGCTCTGTCAGGATCGAAACCTGAACTTCGGGCGAACCGGTATCACCGGTGGCGCGGGCATTGCCCTTGATGACTTCGGCTTTGCGTTCTGCTGTAATCGACATCGGATACTCCTTGAATCAAAGATTGAATCCGCGAAGAACCCGGACCGCTTCTGGGTCGATCTCGACAAGCGCCACAGGAACAGCACCGAGGCAGGCGAGATAGGTGCCGGGTGAGGCGGGGTGCCCGAAAAGCCTGCGCCCCTGTCGGAGTGCCGCCGCCTGTTCGGGATCGATGGAGAGAGCCGGGATGTCGTCCAGCCCCGCCATCAGTGGCAGGAGAACCTGTTCTACGCCGGGCTCTTGCACGAGAGAGGCGAATTTGTCCAGCGATATTGCCTGATCGAGGGTGAATGGGCCGGCTTTGGTGCGGCGGAGCATGGTGACATGGCCGACGGTGCCGAGGGTGAGGGCGATGTCGCGGGCGAGGCTGCGGATATAGGTGCCCTTGCTGACGCTGGCGCTGAGGGTGGCGGTGTCGCGAGTGGTGGCGACGAGTGCCAGGCTGTGGATGGTGATGTGGCGGACGGCGAGTTCGACATGCTCGCCGGCGCGGGCGAGGGCGTAGGCGCGCTTGCCGTCGACCTTCAGGGCGGAATATTGGGGCGGGACCTGGGCGATGAGGCCGGTGAACTGGGGGAGGATCTGTTCGATTTCTGTGAGTGCCGGCCGGCGGTCGGAGGTGGCGGTGACTTCGCCCTCGGCGTCTTCGGTGGCGGTGGCGGCGCCCCATTGGACGGTGAAGTCATAGGCCTTGGTCGCATCGAGCATGCGGCCGGCGAGCTTGGTGGCTTCGCCGATGGCGATCGGCAGGACGCCGGTGGCGAGCGGATCGAGGGTGCCGCCATGGCCGATGCGATCGGGGCGGATGCCGATGCCGCGGAGAATGCGCTTGGTGGCGGCGACGCCCTGGGCGCTGGAGAGGCCGAGAGGTTTGTCGAGGATGAGCCAGCCGTTGAGGGTGGGAGGTGAGGTGGTCAATCTTCGGGTGTCTCTGCGGATGTGAAGGTTATAGCCGGATATCGAACAGCGGCTGTCGCTGGGCCTTCGAACATTAGACCGAGCATCAGAAGATGCGCTGTGCTTCGGCTTCGATGCGAGGGCGAAGATAAGAGTGGAGCGAGCCGCGAGTCATGACATCGGCCTTGTGGTCGAGCAGTGCCTCGAGCGTGTCGCGAATTTCCATGACGCCGAACAGGCTGAGGCGGGGATCGGCGGGGTCGAAGAACAGGTCCACGTCGCTGTCGGCATTGGCCTGGTCACGGGCGGTGGATCCGAACAGGTATAGCGATGCGATGCCGGCGGCGCGGAGCCGGTCGGCGTTATCGGCGAGGATGGAGGTGGCTTCGGCGCGGCGCATTATGGGCTCTGTTAGCATCAAAATGCTGGGAAAGTCACTTCGGCTTTGGCGGCGGGCCGGGGACGGCGGTGAGGGTCTTGATCGGGCAGCGGCCGGCGCGCGTGATGAGCTGGGAGCTGGCATCGAGGCGGCCGCCGGGGCCGGTGCGGAAGCCGAGTTGTTTGCCCAGGTTGAGGATGACGCATGGTCCACGGGTGTCGGCGCGGTACCAGTTATGGGCGCGGTCCTCGAGATAGATGGTGCGGGTGCCGGCGACTTGCCACGACAGGATATTGCCCTGGTCGACGCGCGGGATGGTGACGTTTGCGGCGGCGGCAAGGATCAGCAGAGCGATCATTTGAGCAGGTCCGATTCTTCACCGGGGAGGAGGGAGAAGACGGCGGTGTCGCGGACGTGTCCGGTCCAGGTGATCTTGTTTTGGCGCAGGATGCCGTCGAGCCTGGCGCCGAGCTTGCGGACGGCCGCCTGGGAACGCGTGTTGCGGACATCGATGTCGAAGACGATGCGGACGATGCCGCAGGCGCGGGCGTGGGCGATCATCAGGCGCTTGAGCGCGAGGTTGAAGCCACTGCCGCGCACCGACGGGTGGAGGAAGGTGCCGCCGATGGCGACGCTGCGATTGTGCGCGTCATGGCTGTACCAGCTGGTGCAGCCCACGAGCGTTGCGCCGTCGAAGATCGCATAGACCTGCCGCGCACCTTGCAGCATGATCACGAACTCGCGGTCGAAATGCGCACCGACGAGCGAATACGGGTACATTTCCCAGATTTCGGTGTCGGCGGCGGCAGCGGTTCGCAAGGCCTCGCGGTGGGGTTCGGCGAGGGGTTCGAGACGCAGGTCGCCGTCGGCAAGCGGGATGTAGAGCTCAGTCATCATCGCCGCGCGCGGCGGCTTCCTCGTCGCGGATGTCCGACAACCGGCGCGGTTTTGCGTTGGGCTCGAGATCACGGGCGATCGTCGGCCGGCGCAGGATGGCGTCGATGCGGGCGCCGGCGTCGAAGCTTTCGTCGGCGCGAAAGCGCAGGTCGGGGGTGTATTTGGTCGCGAGTTGCCGCGCCACTTCGCCCCGAAGATAGCGGGCGTGGCCGGCGAGGGCCTTGACGACGGCTTGGTCGTCGCCGCCGCCGAGCGCCTTGATGAACACCGTGGCGTGGCGGAGATCGGCGGTGACGCGGACCTCGCTGACCGACACGATCGTGCGCTGGAGGAGTTCGTCGCGGAGTTCGCCGCGGCCGAGGACTTCGGCGATGGCGTGGCGGACCTGCTCGCCGATGCGCTGGAGGCGGATCGAGCGGCCTTTTTCGTCTGGAGTGGCTTTCATGGCGCGGCTTTAGCAGTCTTGGGCCATGACTGGCAAAGACTCAGGTCGACAGCTTGGCGAGCACGTCGAACACGGCTTTCACAAGCGAGGGGCCGTTGTGCATGGGCGGCGGCGCGGGGTTCTTGGCCGCCCAGTCGAGGGCGTCGGCGAGCAGTACGCGGCGACTGCCCTCCATGACGGCCTCGCTGGCAATCAGTGCCTGGCCGAGGCTACCGCCGAGACGAACCGGGCTGACGTTGTCGCGGGTCGGCCATTCGCAGTTTTCGGCGGGCGAAGTGACCAGATATTCGCGGCAGGCGAGCGGACGAACCGGGTGGATCGAGCGGTTTTCATCGATGAGAAACGGGCAGGGCACGCGGGCAAGGAGATAGGCCATGCCGAACGCCAGCCGATCCTCCATCGTCGCCTCGGTAAAGGCGGCGGGGCCGTGATCGACGCCGGCATCGTCCAGTGCCCGGCGGGCAGCGGCGAAGCGGGTTTCGACTGCATTGCGGTCGGGCTCGGGCATCGCGGCGACGTGGCGGGCGACGGCCCGAGCTTCGGATGGGGCAACCGGGACGGCCTGGCGACAGCAGGCGCCGCAGCCGGCGCGGCACGAGATGGACTTGCCTTCGGCTTCGAGGATGGCGACGGCGCGCGCGCTCATGGCCCCGAGAAAGCCCTGAAAGATCGGCAATAGTGGTTCGAGATCGGTGTTGTCGGTGGGCACAGTGACGGTGATCGGGATGAGATCGTCGCCGATGCGGATGGTGACGTTGCCGGTGGCGGCGGGGCCCGGGACCAGTGTCGCCGACAGGATGACGGGTTCATGCTGCATCGGGGGCACCCGGAAGTTGGGCGATCGTGCTCAGCGCCAGTTCGATGCCGGGGTATTCGGGTGTCGGGGCGGGGTGCTCGGCGGCCCAGGCGAGGGCGTTGATGAGGAGGACGGTGCCATGGCCTTCGAGCTGCTTGCCGCGGCGGGTGAGGGCGGCCGAGGCGTGGCCGGCAAGCGGGACGTCGCGGATGGTGTTTTCGGCAGGGTCCGAGCAGAAAATGGCGGGCGAGGTGACGAGGTATTCGCGGCAGGCGAGCGGGCGATCGGGGTGAATGGTGCAGTTTTCGTCGTCGAGAAACGGGCAGGCGACGGCCATCCGGAAGTAGCTGCGGCCATAGGCGTCGCGGTCATGAGCATTGAGCGCGGCGACATCGGGGGCGTGTGTGGTCAGCCCGGCGGCGGCGAAACGGCTGCGCGCGGCGGCGAAGCGGGCGGTCAGCAGGTCGCGGCGAGGCTGGGGCGGCGGCAGCTTCGCGGGCGATGCCACGCGCGGTCAATTCATCGATGATGGCGTGGAAGATCGGCAGCAGCGATTCGAGCGGCGTGGGGGTGAGCGAGGCGGTGAGCAGCGCCTGGACGGTCTCATCGCCGATCTCGAGGTGATGTTGCCGGTTATCGGGTTCATGCCGTCGCTGGGGGCGGCATGAAGGGTCAGGACGATTTGTTCCATCGCCGTAACTTAACGCGGGGCACGGTGGCAGCAACAGATCCGAAGAATTTGCGGCGGCCGGGGCGTGCTGCTCCGACCGCCGCTTTTCTGGTGCGGGTGGGAACACCCTCACCCGGCGCGCTGGCGCGCGTCTCGCCTCTCCCGCAAGCGGGAGAGGGTTAGAGGGTGCGTTCCCGGCTCTCGACTTCGAAGGTCTCGATGACATCGCCGGGCTTGACGTCCGACGAGCCTTCGATGGTGATGCCGCATTCGAAGCCCGATTTGACCTCGGCGACGTCTTCCTTAAAGCGGCGGAGCGAGGCGATGGCACCGTTGTAGATGATGACATCGTCGCGCATGACACGTGCCCGCAGCGCCTTTTTGATGAAGCCTTCGGTGACGCGGATACCCGCGGCCTTGCCGGTCTTGCCGGCCTGGAAGACTTCGAGGACCAGGGCGCGGCCAACGACGTTTTCGAGGAGTTCGGGACCAAGCTGGCCCGCCATCGCTGCCTTCACGTCGTCGATCAGGTCGTAGATGACGTCGTAGTATTTCAGCGCCACGCCATCGCGCTGAGCGATTTCGCGGGCCTTGGCATTGGCACGGACGTTGAAGCCGATGATCGGCGCGCCGCTGGCTTTCGCGAGCGTCACGTCGGATTCGGTGATGCCGCCGACCGAAGCGAGCAGGACCTTGGCCTTGATGAGGTCGGTCGAGATCTTGTTGACCGCTCCGGCAATGGCTTCGGCCGAGCCTTGGGTATCCGCCTTGATGACCAGCGGATAGACTTGGGCCTTCGCCTGGCGCAGCACCGAGAACATCGTCTCGAGGTTGGCCGGTTCCTGCTCGATGCGCTTGGCGTTGATGACGCCGGCACGGTATTCGGCGACCTCGCGGGCCCGGGCTTCGCTTTCGACGACAGTGACGGGATCACCTGCCGATGGCACGCCGGTGAGGCCGAGGACTTCGACCGGCGTCGAGGGCAGCGCCGACTTCACGCTGGCACCCTTGTCGTCGACCATGGCGCGAACCTTGCCCCATTCCGAACCCATCACGAAGATGTCGCCGGTCTTCAACGTCCCGCGGCGGACGAGGACGGTCGCCAGCGGACCCTTGCCCTTGTCGAGGCGGGCTTCGATGACATTGCCTTCGGCCGGACGATCCGGATTGGCCTTCAGCTCGAGGATTTCCGACTGGAGCATGATCTTGTCGATCAGTTGATCGAGGCCGGTTTTCGCCGTTGCCGAGACTTCGACATCTTGGACTTCGCCGCCCATCGATTCGACCTGGACGTCGTACTGGAGCAGCGCCTGACGGATTTTTTCGGCGTTGGCACCGGCCTTGTCCATCTTGTTGATGGCGACGATCATCGGCACGCCGGCAGCCTTGGTGTGCTGGATGGCCTCGATGGTCTGCGGCATGATGCCGTCATCCCAGGCAACCACGAGCACGACGATATCGGTCACCGACGCACCGCGGGCGCGCATCGCCGTAAAGGCTTCGTGGCCCGGGGTATCGAGGAAGGTGATCTTGTGCTTGTCCTTGGTCAGGATCTGGTAGGCGCCGATGTGCTGGGTGATGCCGCCGGCCTCGCCCTTGACGACATTGGTGCCGCGCAGGGCATCGAGCAGCGAGGTCTTGCCGTGATCGACATGGCCCATGATGGTGACGACAGGCGGCCGTTCGGCGAGGTGATCGTCGACATCGACGCCGCCGACCATGCCGATTTCGACATCGGAATCGGAAACGCGGACGATGTTGTGGCCGAATTCGGTCAACACCAGCTCGGCGGTGTCCTGATCGATTTCATCGACGGCGGCCGAGGGAACGCCCAGGCGGGCGAGCAGGCGGACGACGTTCGAGGTGCGCTCGGCCATGCGGTTGGCGAGTTCGGAGACGGTGATGCGATCCGGGACGGTGACGTCGCGGACCTGCTTGGCCTGTGACCCCAAACGGCCGCGTTCCTTTTCGCGCGAACGGCGGAGCGCCGCGAGCGAGCGGGTGCGGACGCTGTCGTCGGAATCAAGCGCCTTGGTGACGGTCAGCTTGCCCGACTGGCGGCGATCGTCGCCGACCCGAAGGCGTGCTGGCTTGGCGGCGAGCTCGGGCTTGCGGCCGGGGAGGGCCCGGACGCGCAAGCGTTCCTCCTCCTCGTCGAGTTCGACAAGCGTTTGCGGCGTGTCGCTGGCGACCGGATCGGGGCGCGTGGCGAGTTCTTCGGCGGCGTTGCGCTTTTCCTCGAGGCGCAGGCGCTCGACTTCGGCAGCACCGACGCGGGCGGCTTCCTCGCGGATGCGGGCTTCCTCGGCGGAGCGCAGCCGATCTTCCTCGGCCTGGCGGAGGAGGAGGGCCTGGCGTTCCTGGCGGGTCAGCAGGTCGACGGGAGCCGGACGGCGGGGTTCGGGAGCGCGGGCCGCCGGACGCACGGGGGGCCGTGCGGCAGGGGTAGCGGCGACCGGACGCGGTGCGGGTGGTGCGGCGACCGGGGGTGCCACGGATGCCGGGGCCTCGACCTTGGGTTCGGGAGGCTTCGGCGCCGGAGCGCGCTCAACCGGGCGGAACATGATCGGGGCTGGCGCGGCGCGTGCGGGCTCGGCGGCTGGAGCGGATGCTTCGGCGACGGGCTCGGGGCCGGCGACAACAGGCGCTGGTGCCGGCGTCGGTGCTGGAGCCGGTTCCGGCGCGCGGGCGACAGGTGCCGGCGCGACAGGTGCTGCGATTGGCGGGGCAACGGTCACCGGTGCCGGCGCTTCGACGACGGGTGCCGGCGGCGGGGTTTCGACGGGCACGGGATCGCCCGGGCGATGCAGGACGCGTGCACGCTTCACTTCCACGACCACCTGCTTGGTGCGGCCATGGCTGAAGCTCTGTTTCACCTTGCCGACTTCGACCGCCTTGTTGAGGCCGAGGGGGGCACGCATGCCGAGCTTGGGTTTGTTGTCATCACTCATACGGTCGCGCCTAATGCCTTTTCGGTCCGGCTTCGGCAAGCGCCGAACCGGTTGTGTTGCTCTCGGAGTCGGTAGAGGCCGCTTCCGTCTGTTCGTCTTCGTCGTCTGCTCGGTCCACCTTGATGCCGTTGAAGGCGGCCCAGCGTTCCAGCGCCTCGATGACCCGGGCTGCGCTGGCGGCGTCGGATATCGCGGCATGTACTACATTTTCGCGGCCAAGGGCCATCGACAATCGGTCGCGTCCCACCGGCAACACGATGGAGACCGTCCCCGGCGAAGCGCCGCGGCGGCGAGATTCGAGCTTGCCCATGCCGTCGGCTTTTGCGTCTGCCGCGTGGAGCAACAGCCGGACCTTGCCTTTCAGGATTGCTTCCCCGACCCGCTCATGTCCCCAGATGAGGTTGCCGGACTTGTTTTCCAAGCCCAGGCGATCGAGCGCGCGGCGTTCGAGGCCGGCGGCGATCTGGTCGGGGAGGTTGTCGGGGACCTTGAGGCTGTTCGACTTGAAGGCGCGGGCGAGGGCGCCCTTGAATTTGCCGCCACCTTTTCCGGACGCCATTGCGGCTTCGAGCAAGGCACGATCGGCGACGATCCAGGCACCGCGACCGGGCAGTTTCGTCGACAAATCGGCGGCGACCTGCTCGTCGGGACCGACGGCGAGGCGGATCAGCACGCTACGCGGGCCGTGGACGCCGGTCAGGATGCAGCGGCGCTCGGGCAAAGCTATGCCGTCAGCGTCCACTGCGGGCGCGTCATCGACTGGAATGTCGGACGTCAGATGTTCATCGTGTTCCATCCGCGGGTGCGACCTCCGCGGCAGAATCTTCTGCTTCAAACCAGTGCGCGCGCGCCGCCATGATGATGCGGTTGCCGTCGTCTTCCGAGATGCCGAAATCCTTGAGGATGCCGGTGTTCTTGGCGACGAGTTCATCGGTGGCGAGATCGCCGAGATCGTCGAGGGTCTTGATGCCCTTCTTGCCGAGCGCGACGAGCATCGCTTCGTTCAGGCCTTCGATGGCGGCGAGATCGTCGGAGACGCCGAGTTCCGAGCGTTCGGCGCGGGCAGCGGCTTCGCGGCGTTCGAGTGCCTCGATGGCGCGCTTCTGCAGCTCGCCGCCGAGATCTTCGTCGAAGCCTTCGATCGACGCGATTTCGGACAGGTCGACGTAAGCGACCTCTTCAAGCTCGGAGAAGCCTTCGGCAACCAGCAGCTGGGCGAGGGTTTCGTCGACATCGAGTTCGGATTCGAACATTGCCGATTTCTCGGTAAATTCCTTCTGGCGGCGCTCGGATTCGTCGGCCTCGGTCATGATGTCGATCTGGCGACCGGTCAGCTGCGAGGCGAGGCGAACGTTCTGGCCGCGGCGGCCGATGGCGAGCGACAACTGGTCATCGGGGACGACGACATCGATGCGATTGTCTTCCTCGTCCATGACGACCTTGGAGACTTCAGCGGGCTGGAGCGCGTTGACGACGAAGGTTGCGACGTCGGGCGACCAGGGGATGATGTCGATCTTTTCGCCCTGGAGCTCTTGGACAACCGCCTGGACGCGGCTGCCCTTCATGCCGACGCAGGCGCCGACTGGATCGATGCTGGAATCGCGGCTGATGACGCCGATCTTGGCGCGGCTGCCGGGATCGCGGGCGACGGCCTTGATCTCGATGATGCCGTCGTAAATTTCAGGGACTTCCTGGGCGAACAGCTTCTTCATGAAGTCGCCGGCGGAGCGCGACAGGAAGATCTGCGGGCCGCGCGCTTCACGACGCACGCTGCTGATCAGCGCGCGGACGCGGTCGCCGGGCTTGAGGACTTCGCGGGGGATCTGCTGGTCGCGGCGGATGACGCCCTCGGCCTTGCCGAGATCGACGACGACGTGACCGAATTCGGCGCGCTTGACGAGGCCGGTGATGATCTCCCCGGCGCGGTCCTTGAATTCTTCGTACTGGCGGTCGCGCTCGGCATCGCGGACCTTCTGGACGATGACCTGCTTGGCGGCCTGGGCGGCGATGCGACCGAACTCAACCGGCGGCAGCGGATCGACGATGAAATCGCCGAGGGCTGCGGTCTTGTCCTTTTTGAGAGCGTCCTTGAGCGAGACCTGCTTGAAGAAATCCTCGGGCTCTTCGACGACTTCGAGGACGCGCCACAGCCGGGTTTCGCCGCCCTTGGGATCGATCTTGGCGCGGATGTCGTTTTCGGCGCCATAACGGGCCCGGGCGGCGCGCTGGATAGCGTCCTCCATGGCTTCGATGACGATCATGCGATCGATCGACTTTTCACGCGCCACCGCATCGGCGATGGCGATCAGTTCGGCGCGGTTGGCGGTGATGGCAGTGGCCATGGTGTCAATCCTCGGCAGTGTTGTCGTTGCTGGCAGCGTTGTCGTCGGTATTTTCGTCTTCGGGTTCTTCGATGACTTCGTCGGCGTCGTCCGAATCGATGCGCCTGGTTGCGGCGATCAACTTCGGCGTCAGCACCAGCTTGGCCGAGGCGATCGCTGCGAACGGAATCGCAATCGGCCCGATGGTCTTGACGTCGAGCGTCAGTATATCATCTTTGAGCGCGCCGATCACGCCGTGCGCGCGATTGCGGCCGTCGACGACGGGATCGAGTTTCATCCGCACTTCATGGCCTTCCCAGCGCTCCCAATCGGCGCGGCGGGTCAGCGGGCGGTCGATGCCGGGCGAGGAGACTTCCAGCGCATATTCGGATTCGATCGGGTCGGCTTCCTCGAGCGGCAGGTCGAGCGCGCGGCTGATGGCGGCGCATTCGGCGAGCGTCAACTGGCCGGTCTTGGGGTCTTCGGCCATGATCTGGAGGGTCATGTCGCCGGCCTTGCCCATCAACTGGATGCGCACGAGATCGAAGCCAAGTTCAGCGACCACGGGGGCGATGATGGCGTCGAGCTTTGCGGCGAGGTCGTTCGTGTCGGTCAAATGAGGTCCGTTTTCCTGAAGCGGGTGACAGCGATCCGGCGGCGGGCGGGAGCGTTCCCGGCCGACCTCCATGCGGTTACCCATGTAGAGATAGCGGCGATATAGTCCGGCGAGCGGTAATCGGCAAGCGGCGACTGCGTTATTCGGTGCGGGGCGGGGTGTGGGGAACAAGGCGAGGTCAGGTTCGTTTAGCGCCGGTAACGGCCGTCGCTATGGTAGCCGACGCCGACCGGCTGGAGAGATTTCGATGACGATGATGAGCAAGAACTGGCGCACGATGCTGGTGGCCGCGCCGTTGCTGGTGTTGGCGAGCGCTGCGGCGGGCCAGCAGACCAACCCGCCCAAGGAGCGCAGCGGCATCGACAAGGTGGGCGACACCGTCGAGAATATCGGTGCCAAGCCGCTGAAGGACATGAACATCATCAAGGACAAGGTCGATCCGCGGATCGAGGCGGCAATGGAGGAGCCCTATTCGCTGAAGGGCATCAAGACCTGCGCCCAGTTCAAGACCGCGATCACGACGCTGACCGGGGTTCTCGGGCCGGACGTCGATTCGCCGCAAGCCCAGCGGAAGGACCAGACCCCGGCGGAGTTCGCGCTGTCGCTCGGCGAATCGGCGGCTGGAAGCATAATTCCGTTCATGGGCGTGGTGCGAAAGATCTCGGGTGCCGATGCGCGCCAGAAATATGCCCAGGCAGCGATTTATGCAGGGTCGGTGCGGCGCGCTTATCTGAAGGGCACGGCTCGGCAGAAGGGCTGCAAGATCTAGCCACTGGCGGCACGTGGTCCGCGCCTGTAACGTTCCCTTGTCGGTTGCGGCCGCAAGGGAACGCATGATGGTACGGGTTCGATGTTCGATAGTCGCGGCGGCGATTTGCGCATTGGTGGCAAGTAGCGCCGGCCTGGCACAGACAGCGTCGCCGTCGACGACGCGGCAGGTCACCGATACGGCCGGGCGGATCGTCACGGCGCCGCTGCGCGACCTGAATGTAAAGAAGGATCCGATCCCGCCGGTGTTGCTGGCGGTGATGGATGCACCGTATTCGCTCACCGGGTTGACCAGCTGCGCGCAGTACAAGGCCGAGATCGACCGTCTGACCAAGGTGCTGGGGCCGGATGTCGATTCCCGGCAGGCGACCGGCGCCAGCGAGACATCGACCGAGTTCGTGCTGGGGACCGCGGAATCAGTGGCCGGCAGCCTCATTCCCGGCACGGGCCTCATCCGGAAGCTGTCGGGCGCCGATGCAGCGAGGAAACATGCGCAGGCGGCGGTGCTCGCTGGGCAGTTGCGGCGGGCGTTCCTGAAGGGCCGCGCCGGCGGCCGGGCCTGCAAGATCTAGGGTTTGCGGTCAGCGAGCGGGTGGCGGGCGTTGACGAGTTCGACGAGCGCCTTCGATGCGACATGGGTATAGATCTGGGTAGTGGCGATGTCGGCGTGACCGAGCAGCATTTGCAGGGTGCGCAGGTCGGCACCGCCTTCGAGGAGATGGGTGGCGAAGGCGTGGCGCAGCACGTGCGGGCTGACGCGTTCGGGCGGGATGCCGGCGTCGGCGGCGAGGGTCTTGACAAGCTGGTAGAGGCGCAGCCGGGTCAAATGCTTTCCGCGTGAGGTGAACAGGAACTTGACCTCGATGGGGACGTGGGCGGCATAGGCGGCGACGGCGGCTTCGGCACGGTTGCCGATGGGGACGAGGCGTTCCTTGCCGCCTTTCCCCGCCAGGATGATGAAGCCGCGGCCGGGGCGGACGGCGTGGCGGGGCAGCGAGACGAGCTCGGTAGCGCGCAGGCCCGAGCCGTAAAGCAGTTCGATGAGCGCGGCGAGGCGCAGGGTGCGGGGGTTTTGCGGCGCAGCGGCGAGGTGCTCGGCGAGGGCGGCGAACAGGCGGTCGACATCGCGCGGATCGAGGGTCTTGGGCAGCGGGCGCGCCATGGCGGCGTTGGCGAGGTCCTTGCCGGGGTTGTCGGCGCGGATGCCTTCGGCGGCGAGGAAACCGAAGAATTGTCGGATGGCGGAGGCTTTTCTGGCAGCAGAAGCGCGCGCGAGTGTGGCCCATTGCGACGAGAGCACGGCGAGGTCGGGCGCGGCGGCGGTGCCGAGCTGTCCGCCGAGCCAGTCGCTCGCCTGTTCGAGGTCGCGGCCATAGGCGAGCAGGGTGTTGCGCGCCGCGCCGCGTTCGGCGGCGAGCATGTCGAGGAAGAGGGCGATGAGCCGGGCGTCGGAGTGCCCCGGCGTCGTCATCCCCGGGGTGGCTTTTGATGGACGCGCGGTCACCCGCGCGTCAGCGCTTCCGCCGCGATGAGACGCGCCTCGGTGGTGCGGCCGCTGCGGACGAGCGCCTGGACGATGTGGTGGAGGTGGAGCGGCGGCACGTCGGCCCAGGGCCCTTGCAGGCCCGTCGCGGCAAGCAGCGTCACTTCGCCGGTGCGGCGGGCGCGGCCGGCGGCGTCGATGGCGCGGCTCCAGCTGTTGGTGTTGCGCGGTAGCAGGTCCGTGCGCAGGCCGTCCCAGTCGCTGCCCGTGGTCACGCCGAGGCCGGCGAGGGCGGCGAACAGCATCGCAGCGCGGCGATCGTCGGCGCCACTGGTCGAACGCCAGTCGCGAAATGCCGACGGGGTGACTTCGACGGTGCCGGTGCCGGCAGCGAGGAGCGCCCAGGCCTGGGCGCGGACCTTGGCGGCGGCGTCGTCGGCGACCGGCCACCAACGCGCCGCGGCAACGGTGTCGCCCGCCGCAAGCAGCGCGGCGATGATCTGGGCGCTGTCGGCGGCGCTGCCGGCGGTGGGCGACAGGCGCGCCGCCGCGGTGGCCGATTCGAGCAGGCCGGCATAGGGATCCTCGCCCTCGGCCCAGATGGCGCGCAGGGCAACGAGGCGGTCGCCCAGGCGCGTGCCGGCCGAGGCGATGCGCAGGCGGTCGCCGCGGCTGTCGGCGTTGCCGGGTGCAGCTGCAGCGCCGGCAGCGTCGGGAGTGGCGGCGTCGATGGCGATGGCGCCGGCGAGCTCGGCGGCGGACATGCTGCCCTGGACGGTGGCGGGGCCGATGGCGGCGCGGCGTGCCTCGGGATCGAGGTTGGGAGCGCGGACCAGCCAGCCGAAGCGCGCCGGGCCGAGTGCGGCGAGGGCGTCGGGGGGGACCATGACGCCGGCGGCGGTGGCGACGCCGAAGCGGAACAGCGTCAGCGGCGGTGCCTCGTTCCAGTCGATGTTCGACGCGCGCCCGGCACCGCCGACGAGGGTGGCGATGCGTTCGGCGAGGCGGAGGTCGAAGCGGTCGACGCTTTGCTCGTCGTTGCCCAGCGCGTCGAAGATGCTGGCGGCGGTGGCGTCGTCGCCCTGGAGGGCGGCGCACATGCCGACGGCGAGCGGCCATAGCGGGTCGCGCGACAGCATGCGGGCGGTTTCGGCGATCGGGCAGAGGCCGCCGATATCGGCGGCGGCAAGCGCGGTCTGGCCGGCGATGCGGTAGAGGAACGGACTGTAGCGATCGATGGGAACGCCGTCGACAAGGGCCTTGGCGCCGTCGATCTCGCCCATGCGGAGCAGCAGCGAGGCGCGCGCCGCGACCCAGTCGCCGGGGCCGATGCCATAGGGGGTGGTGCTTTCGCTGAGCAGCGCGCGGCGCAGGGTGATGCTGGCCCAGCGCGACGCGATCGGCGCGGTGACGCGATTGGCGAGGCCCGACAGGAAGGTGCCGCGCGAGCCGGTGAAGGTGGCGATGCCATAGCCGCCGATCTCGGGCGTCAGCGGCCCGAAGACGGTGATGTCGCGGCCGGTGATCTGGGTGGCGAAGGGATCGACGGGCTCGGGGGGCAGCGGCACCGGCGGGGCGAGCAATGGCGGCAGCAGCGGCGGCGGCGCGGGGGCAGGGGCGGCACCGGATTCATAGACCGGAGGGCCGGTGTCGGCTGGTGCGGCGGGCGCGGGAGCCGGACTGTCGAAGACGTCGGGGAGAAGCGACTTGGGGCCGGCGTTGCTCGGCTGCTGCTGTTGCGGCTGGGCTTGCGGCACGGCCGGGGCTTGCTGGCCGGAGGCCGGATGGGCGAGCCCGAGGGTCAGTGTGGCGGCGGCGAGGACGGCAGGCCGCAGGGCAATCCGCATGTCAGCCATTGCTCCTGAAGATGTTTCGCAATGCCTGGCCTTTCCGGAGAACTCGTTTGTGGCGGCAGCTTTCGCCCGCGTCGGACAGGTGTATAGCGGGGGGCGACATGGAGTGCGACGCCAAAATCCCCCCTGATCCGCCGGCACCCCCGCCGGCACCCCTGCCGCCGCCCATGCCCACAGGTTCGGCGCTGTTGAAGGCAGCGGCGGCGCGGCCGGTGACGCTGGTCGGGCTGATGGGCGCCGGCAAGACCACCGTCGGGCGGCGGCTGGCGGCCCGGTTGCGGCTGCCGTTCGTCGATGCCGATGCCGAGATCGAGCTGGCCGCCGGGCTGAGCGTCTCCGAGATTTTCGAGAAATTCGGCGAGGCGCATTTTCGCGATGGCGAGCGCCGGGTGATCGCGCGCTTGATCGATGGCGCCCCCAAGGTGATCGCCACCGGCGGCGGGGCGTTCATCCAGGACGATACGCGGCTGCTGATCCTCGAGCGGACGTTGACGGTGTGGCTCGATGCCGATGTGGCGACGCTGGTGGAGCGGGTGCGGCGGCGCAACACGCGGCCGTTGCTAAAGGGCCGCGACCCCGGCGAGGTGCTGCACGAGCTGGCGCGGGTGCGGAACCCGATCTATGCGCAGGCGCCGATCCGGATCGCGAGCAAGTCGTTGCCGCATGGCGACACCGTCGAGGCCATCGTCGCGGCGCTGGCGGCGGCGAATATGAGCGAAGGAATCCCGGCGTGATTGTTGAAGTACCCTTGGGCAAGCGAGCGTATCCGATCCATATCGCGCCGGGCCTGCTCGCCAATGCGGCGCCGCTGCTGGGGCCGCTGGCGCCGCGCGGGCGACTGGCGCTGGTAACCGACAGCAATGTCGCGCGGCTGCACCTGCCGGCGTTTGCGGCGGGGCTGGCGGCGGGGGGGATTGCCGTCGACGAGATCGTGCTGGCGCCGGGGGAGGCGACGAAGGACTGGGCGACGTTGGCGCAGGTGACCGAGCGATTGCTGTCGCTGGGCGTCGAGCGCGGCGATGCGGTGGTGGCGCTTGGCGGCGGGGTGATCGGTGACCTGACCGGGTTTGCGGCGTCGATCCTGCGGCGGGGCTGCCGGTTCGTCCAGGTGCCGACGACGTTGCTGGCGCAGGTCGATTCGTCGGTGGGCGGCAAGACCGCGATCAACGCGGCGGCGGGCAAGAACCTCGTTGGGGCGTTCCACCAACCGGCGCTGGTGCTGATCGACCCGAGCGTGCTGGCGACCTTGCCGGTGCGCGATTTGCGCGCCGGTTATGCCGAGGTGGTCAAATACGGCCTGATCGGCGACCCGGGATTTTTCAAATGGTGCGAGGCCAATGCGGCGGCGTTGCTGGCGGGTGACGCGGGCTGTCAAGCCGAGGCGGTTGCGGTGTCGTGCCGGGCCAAGGCCAAGGTCGTGGCGGCGGACGAGCGCGAGACGGGTGACGTGCGGGCGCTGCTTAATCTGGGGCATACGTTCGGCCATGCGTTCGAGGCGGAAGCGGGGTTTTCGGACCGGTTGCTCCACGGCGAAGGGGTGGCGCTGGGGATGGCGCTGGCGTTCGACCTGTCGGCGGCGCGGGGGCTTTGTCCGGCCGAGGATGCGGCGCGGGTGCGGGCGCATCTGCTGGCGTGCGGGTTCGTGCTGAGCCCGAAGGCGCTGGGATTCGAGGTGAGCGCGGCGACGTTGCTTCACCATATGCGGCAGGACAAGAAGATGAAGGCGGGGACGCTGCCGTTCATTCTGGCGCGGGGGATCGGGCAGGCGTTCGTGGCGCGCGATGTGCCGCTGGGGGATGTCGAGGCGTTTCTGGATGGGGTTGTGGCGGAGTAGGCTTTCGCGGCGAGGGGCGTGAACCCCCACCCCGCTCGGCTGGAGCCGAGTCGCCCTCCCCGCAGGGGGGAGGGAGGCAGCGACCTATTTCGATTCGAAACGGTCGCTTGGGGTGAGCTTTAACGTCTTGAGCGTTGCAGCGTCAGTTTTGTCGCCAAGAAGCTCGGCGCCCCAGAAGGCGTTGGTGGCGGAGATGACGGCGTCGTGGATGTGAATGTCGGTGGCGGTCGGGGAACTGCGGAGGTTGCCGGCGAAGACCATGTGGTCGCCATCCTTGAAGACGATCAGGTATTTCTGGCCGGGTGGCATGCCTCGATAGGGCCCGATGCGCTGGGCTTCGGCGGCGAGGCGCTGGGCTGCGGCCTTGGCGTCCGATTCGGGGGTGGGTTCGCCGCGGCGGGCGGGGACGCCGTCCTCGGTGCCGGTGATCGACAGGAAGGGAATGGTGATGCCGCCAAAGGCTTCGCCGAAATTGGCCTGGGTCAGTGCCGAGGGGCTGAGGGCGATGGCGGCGTCGATGCGGGCGTCGCGGAAGGGCGCCTTGCCGAGAAAACGCTGCCCGGCGACGCCTTGCGCCGTCCAGGCACCCATACTGTGGCCGGCGATGCCGATGCGAGTGAGGTCGAGCCGGGCGAGGTTGCACTGGCCTTCGCGGGGGCGCCGGGCGAGTTCATCGAGGATGAAGCCGACATCGCCGACTCGGGCGTGGAGTTGCTGCGCCGAGGCGGCGGCGCGGATACGGGCGCGGCGTTCCTGCGGGGTGCCGGGAGCGCGATAGGCGGCGGCGTCGCTGCCGGGGTGTTCGAGGTGGACGACGGCGAGGCCGCGATCGGTCCAGGCCTTTGCCCAGAGCGAGCCGCCGGCGATGCCGCCGCCGAGGCCGGGGCTGAACAGGATGAGCGGCACCTTCGCGGTCCCGTCGGGCAAGCGGATACGAACCGGCAGGTCGCGGTCGCGCGCCGCGTCGTGCCAGACGGCATCGCAGGTCTGGCCGGCAGCGGGGGCGGCAATCAGCAGGGCAAGCAGGAGACGAAACATCCTGCCTACCCTGCACGTTCCCGGCGGCTATGCCAGTTGCATCTTGCGCTCGCCGCGGCGGACGGTGGCGGCTTGCCCGGCGCTGACGGCGAGGCTGCGATCGCTGATGGTCTGCATGAAGACCCAGTCGCAGCGGGCCTGGTCGGGGGTGAAGGCGACGGTCATGTAGCCGCGGCGGCTGGTGTCGCACCAGGTCATGCCGGGGCTGGCGGCGACGACGGCGTCGCGGATTTTCGCCGGGTCGGCCTTGAGCGCGCTTTCATAGCCGGGCGAGGTGACGGACTGGCCGGCGAACTCGACGCCGGCGGGCTTGCCGCCGTGTTCGAGGTTGAACGCCCAGGCGTTGTGGCTGTCGCCGGAGACGACGACCATGTCGGCATCGGCGTCCTGTGCGGCCTTGAGCACGCGGGCGCGGGCCTGCGGGTAACCCGACCACATGTCCATCGCGGCAGAAATGCCGGCGGCCGAGGCGGCGAGGCCGGCCTTGATATAGCCCTGCGCGCGCGGATTGGCGTCGGCGGCGAGGAATTCGAGCGCGTTTTTCGGCGTGCGGACGTCGCCCATGACGACCTGCTGGGCCACGAACTGCCATTTCTGGCCGGTCCTTGTCGAGGCCTTGAGGTTGGTCTTGAACCAGCTTTCCTGCGCGGTGCCGAGAAGCTGCCGCGAAGGATCATTGAGCGGCCCGTCGCGGAAGGCGGCTACGGCAGCGGGACCAGCCTTCAATGCGGTGCCGATATCGAGCTGCTGGTCGCGGCCGGTGACGCGGGTGTCGAGGGTGATCAGGCTGACAAGGTTGCCGATATCGTAGCGGTGGTACAGGCGATCAGGGCCGGGCAGCCATTCATGGTGGACCTGAATCGCGGCAGCCTTGCGGGCGGCGAAATCGCCCTCGTCGGGCTGGTGATTCTGGGCGCCGTTCTTCCAGGTGTCGTTGGTGAATTCATGGTCGTCCCAGATGGCGACCATCGGGAACAGCCGATGCAGCTCCTGCAGGCCGGGATCGACGCGGTAGCTGGCATAGCGCTGGCGATAATCGTCGAGGCGGATCATCTCCGTAGCAGGCTCGATGTCGCGGCCGGGCATGGTCTCGGCGGCGCTCGGGTAGATGCCGCGGGCATATTCATATAGATAATCGCCGACATGGACGACGAGGTCGATGTCGTCGCGGGCGGCGGCATGGGCATAGGCGTTGAACCAGCCGAAGGGTTTGTTCGAGCAGCTGAACACCGCGATGTTGAAGCGCGCCAGCTTGCCGGTCGGCAGGGTGCAGGTGCGGCCGATGGGGGACGTGGTGCCGTCGGGCGCAGTGAAGCGGTAGAAGACCCAGCCCTCGGGCAGCCCGGAAATGCGGACTTGCGCCGTGCCCCAGGTGGCGGGGCCGGCGATGGCTTCGCTGCGCTTGATGATCTTGCCGAAGCCCTGGTCGGCGGCGACTTCGACCTTGAGCATCGTCGCCTTGCCGTCGGCGGCGGCGTAGCGGGTCCATAGCTTGATCGAGTCGGGGGCAGGATCGCCCGAGGCGACGCCGTGAGTGAAGCCCTTGTCGGCCCAGATCCCGGCGAGGGCGGGGCGATTGGGCAGCAGCAATCCGGCAGCGGAAGCGGTCAGGAAGGCGCGACGATCGAGAGCAAGACGCATTGATATACCCCGGACTATGATGCGCGCTGCGTAAGCGGTGTTTGTGACAATCAGGGGACGCTAGACCTTGCCCAAGATGCGCCGCAAGGCCGATCTGCCGACCAAGGCCTGCGTCGTTTGCGGGCGCGATTTTAGCTGGCGGAAGAAATGGGCAAAGGATTGGGACGAAGTGCGCTATTGTTCCGACGCATGCCGGAGCGGCACATATTCACAGGCGCGCGTAAAAGCGCCAGAATGAAACGACTTGTTGGGGAGTTGAACGATGGCAACGCAGTTGAAGCCGGTGACGGGCCTACGCGAGCAGGTCTCGGCGGAGGAATGGGCGATCAGGACCGACCTGGCGGCGGCGTATCGGCTGGTCGCGCTTTATGGCTGGGATGACATAATCTTCACCCATCTGTCGGCGCGCGTTCCGGGCCCCGAGCATCATTTCCTGATCAATCCGTACAACCTGATGTTCGAGGAGATCACCGCGTCGTCGCTGGTCAAGATCGATGTCCATGGCGCGCCGATCATGGAAACGCCCTATGTCACCAATCCGGCGGGCTTCGTGATTCATTCGGCGATCCACATGGCGCGCGAGGATGCCGGTGCGGTCATGCACGTGCATACGAAAGCGGGGCAGGCCGTCAGCGCGCAGGCCGATGGGCTGATGCCGTTGACGCAGACCGCGATGCTGATCCGTAACCAGGTGACGTACCACGAGTATGAAGGCGTCGCGACGGACCTGGAGGAGCGCGAACGGCTGGTCGAGGACCTTGGGGCGAAGAACGCCATGATCCTGCGCAACCATGGCACGCTGGCGGTCGGCAAGACGGTGGCGGAGTGTTTCCTCAACCTGTATTTCCTCGAGCGGGCTTGCGAGGCGCAGGTGATGGCGTTGTCGGCCGGGCCAAACGGGCTTTACAATCCCCCACAGGGCACGCCGGAAAAGGCCGCCGGGCAGGGCGAAAAGGGCCTCGGGATGGTGGCGAACTTGCTGGCCTGGCCGGCGCTGTTGCGCAAGCTCGACCGGCTGGATTCGAGCTTTCGCGATTAGGACGCGAACCCCTGCTCGCCGGTTGGCGAGCAGGCGGTAACCCGGCGGCGGCTTGTCCGCAGCTAGATTAGTGACTTGGCATCTTTCAGGACCATGTCGCAGGCCTTGGTCTTCAACGAGCCGGTCAGGCTGTCGAGCGAAAGTGCCGACTTGCCGGTGCCGAGCTGCCCGGCTTCGCCGGTCTTGTAGTCTGCCGACGAGGTGACGCCCGGCTTGCCGGTCAGCTTCGACAATACCGAACTCGCATCGCCGCCGCCGAGGACCTTGTTCTTGACGCAATAGCCAAGAACGCCGGCGGCGTTGCCCGCGCTCAACTTCGACATGTCGGGGAGCCCGCCGGTCAGGCCCGACAAGGACTTGGTGCTGGGCATGGCCGGGAGCTGCGCCTGCGCCGCGCCAAGCCCGCAGACCAGCGACATCGACACAGCGGCGACCGATAAAAAGTGTCTCATGACTTCTCCTCGAGGCATGACGTATTGTCCAACTTCAGGCGCCGGCAATCAACCGACTTTGTTCTCGCTCGTCATCGGTCCGCGCCGTTGCCGACGTCCCTGGCTGTCAGGGCACGATCATGGACCCGGCTGGTCAATTTTCTGCGTTGTAGGTTCCGGTTGCAAATTCGCGCAGGAACCCGGAGCCGATGGGAGCGTCGATCAGGCTTAACCAGCTGTCGTCCCGGTTGAGCACGGCACCGACGGCGACATATTGCGCTTTGCGCGCATCCAGTTCGGCAGGGCTTGCTTCACCCTGCCTGCCGCGGATGCGCCAGCCACTGTCCGGGTATCTGTCATCACCCTGCTGCATGTCAGGCTTGTCGCGGTAGAGATATTCGACCGGTTCCGAACCGTCGAGAACGCACTCGTCGACGAGGCAGCGCTCCCAATATTCCCGGCGTTCCGTTGGTCGCGGCGCCGTTTCGGGGTGAGCCCATTCAATCGAAAGGATGTGATGCCTGCCGAAGCTGATCGGGTCACCGACCTTGAGCGAGGATGTCGTCTCAAACGCCTGGTTGCCGAGGCCCCCCACGAGCTCCGTGCCTTCGACTGATTCGACGGTAACCCACATTCGCTCCACCGGCCATTCTTCGGTGTCGTGCGTATACTCGAACATCAATTTGACCAGGTCGCCCTGTGCCACGGCCGCGACTTCAGTGGGGCTCGGCAGGAAGAAGGTGTAACGCGATTCTGCTGCAACAGGGCGTGGATCGAGCAGGATAGAGGTCGGGGCGGTCATCCCCTTGTTGTAACGGGCAAGCAACCACCGACAAGCGGCCTCTTCCAGGAACTACGAATCTTTGCTGTCGTTCTTGCCGGTCAGGGCGATGATGGCGATCCATAGCCAGCCGAGCAGCATCAGGGTGCCGCCAATCGGGGCGAGGGCTGCTGCGCCGCGCGGGGCGCCGAGGGCGAGGGCGTAGAGGCTGGTGGCGAAGAGGAATGTTCCCAGGGCTAGAAGCCAGGTGGCGGCGCGGACGGGGCGGGTGCTGCGCCACGGGAGCAGGGCGAAGATTGCGGCGGCGTGGGGGAGCTGGAATGTCACGCCGGTGCGGATCCAGTCGCGGGCTTGCGGGTCCTCGATGGCATGGGCGGCGAAGGCGCCGAATGCCAGGGCAAGGACCGCGTTGAGCGCGGCGAAGGCGGGGAGCAGGCGGGGGCTGGACATGGCGGGCGTCTTGCCCGGATGTAGGCGCGAAGCAAGCCGTGCAGGACAGGATGTCGCGGCCTCAAAAGATTTCGGGCCAGCGAGAGTTTTCTGAATGCCGTTCATGCCTGGTCAATGTTCCGGGCGCCATTACAGATAGGCGGGTTGACGCCGCCGCCGGAGTTTGCCCCCTGTTATCCGGTGGTTTGAAACGTCTTCCCGTTGCGTGACGAGCGCAAAAATGGCCCCTGCTCCATGCCCCCGGAGCAGGGGCCTATTTTGTTCCGGGGCCTGATCATCGCGGTGGGTGACGGCCGGGTCCGCATCGCCTACATCGGCGGCATGACGCTGAGCATTGCCACCTGGAATATCAATTCGGTTCGTTTCCGCCTCGATATCGTCGAGCGATTTCTGGCCCAGCATGCGCCCGACGTCCTGTGTTTGCAGGAGACCAAGGTCATCGACGGTGAGTTCCCGCACCAGATGTTCGAGGATCTCGGCTATCGCTATCGCCTGCTCAATGGCCAGAAGATGCATCACGGCGTCGCGACGATCTCGCGGATCCCGATGACCGAGGAGCGCCGATTCGACTGGCAGGATAACGGCGAGGCGCGGCACATCGGGGCGCGGCTGGCCAACGGACTGCTGGTCGAGAATGTCTATGTGCCGGCCGGCGGCGATGTGCCCGATGCGCGAATCAACCCCAAGTTCGGCCAGAAGCTGGCGTTCCTCGAGAGGATGACGCGCTGGTCCGAGGGCCTGCGCGATTCGACGGTGATCGTCGGGGATTTCAACGTCGCGCCGCTGGAGTGCGACGTCTGGAGCCACAAGGCGCTGCTCGGCGTGGTCAGCCATACGCCGATCGAGGTCGAGGCGCTGGCGGCGTTGCAGGCGAGCCATGACTGGGTTGACCTCGGCCGGCATTTCATCGCGGCGCCGGAGCGGCTGTTCACCTGGTGGAGCTATCGCGCAACTGACTGGAAATTGTCCGACCGGGGGCGGCGGCTCGACCATATCTGGGCGTCGCCCGACGTGGGGCGCCAGGCGACGAAGTTCGAAGTCCTTGAAGACGCGCGCAATTGGGGCAAGCCATCCGATCATGTGCCGCAGATCGTGACGCTTGAGCTGTGACGATGGCGCCCGGCTATGCAGCGGAAGCAGCGGTCGATGCGCTGCGGCGTGGGCGGATTGTCGGGGTTGGCGGGCTGGCTGTGTTGTCGGCGGAACTGGCCGATTCGGTATCGCTGAAGGCGCTCGAGGTCGCGGGGCGGGCGGGGCTGGTGATCACGGCGCGGCGGGCGGCGGTGTTGAAGCTCGCCAACCAGATCGGCGCTGCGGTCGGCGATGCCGAGCCGGTATGGGTGGAGCGGCCGACGTGGCTCGACCTGCCGGGGTCGCGCGCGGTGGCCGATCCGGTGCTCGACCTGGCGACGCCGTTGAAGGGTCCGTTCACGACGCGGGCCTTGGGGGCAGATGCCGAATCGGCGCGGGCGGCGATCGTGCTGGCGAAACACGCGGCGCTGCTGCCGGCGGTTTATGCGGTGCCTTTGCGAGGGGTTGCGGCGGTCGTGGTGACTGGCCTGGCCGATGTGCTGGGGTTGCCGGCGGCGGCGGCGGATGTGCGGATCTCGTCGCGGGCGCGGCTGCCGCTGGCGCTGGCCGAAGCGACCGAGGTGGTGGCGTTTCGGCCGTCGGATGGCGGGCCCGAGCATCTGGCGCTGGTGATCGGTGATCCTTCGCGCAGTGGCCCGGTGCTGGTGCGGCTGCATTCGGCGTGCCTGACCGGCGATGTGCTGGGCAGCTTGAAGTGCGATTGCGGGCCGCAGCTGCACGCGGCGCTGGCGGCGATCGCGGCGAATGCGGGGGGTGGTATCCTGTTGTATTTGCAGCAGGAAGGCCGCGGCATCGGGCTGCTCAACAAGCTGCGGGCGTATGCGTTGCAGGACCAGGGGTTCGATACGGTCGACGCCAATACGCGGCTGGGGTTCGAGCCGGATGAGCGCGATTTCGGGCTGGCGGCGGCGATGCTGACGCAGCTTGGGGTGCGGTCGGTGTCGCTGATGACCAATAACCCGTTGAAAGTGGATGGTTTGGCTTCGCATGGGCTGGTGGTCGAGCGGATCGAGCATAGCATGGCGCCCAATCCGCATAATGTGGCCTATCTGGGGACCAAGCGCGATCGGCAGGGGCATCTGCTTTGAGGCTGCTGGCCGATGTGGCGGCGGGGACGCTGACCGGGTTCGGCGAGACGGTGGCGGCGGTGTTCGGCAAGGGCGGGTCGTTGCCCGCGGCGGACAAGCGCGAGGGGGATGGGGCGACGCCGCTGGGCATTTGGCCGGTGAGGACGGTGTTGTTGCGACCGGATCGTGTTGCCGGGGTGGTCACGCGGCTGCCTTGGCGGTGGTTGCGGGTCGATGATGGCTGGTCGGACGGGGTAGGGGATCCGGCGTATAATCGGCCGGTTCGGCATCTGCATGGGTTCTCGGCCGAACGGCTGTGGCGGGACGACCATGTCTATGATTTGATTGTTGTTTTGGGGCATAATGAGGCGCCGGTGGTGGCGGGGGCGGGGAGTGCGATATTTTTGCATTGTACCCGGCCGGATCGGGCGGCGACGGAGGGGTGTATTGCGGTCGAAAAGGGGGATCTGGAGCGGTTTGTGGGGATGATGGCGGCTGGGGACAGCGTTACGCTGGTCTAGTTTTTTTGGCGTCGGGGGTTTTTGAGAATGTTGTGGGTTTTCTATGGGGTTGACCCCGAGAAGTTCACTGGGACGCGAATTTTGGTTCGCGTTGGGGTGGGAGGTGGGTTCAGGGCCGAGTTTGTTCCGCTACACTAACCTGTTCGGTTAATTTTGTCAAGAGAGTGTTTGTGGCGGCGGGGGACCACCCCCACCCGGGCCGCGAAGACGCGTCTCTCGACCTCCCCCCTTTAGGGGGAGGACAAGTAAGGGGGGCGTTTACGGCGCGGGGAGACACCCCCACCCGGGCCGCGTGAAGACGCGTCTCTCGCCTCCCCCCTTGAGGGGGAGGACCAGTTAGGGGGAGGGGAAGTTTATTGTGACTTTGAGGCCGGGGTTGTTGTCGCTTAGCGTCAGGGTGGCGCGGTGGACGCGGGCGGCGATGGCGACGAGGCTGAGGCCGATGCCGGTGCCGGGGCTGGCAAGGTCACGGTCGAGGCGGGTGAAGCGGTCCTGGACGCGCAGGCGGTCGGCTTCGGGGATGCCGGGGCCGGTGTCGGTGAGCGTCAGCCTTGTATGTCCGGGGGTGGTTTTGACCGAAATCTCGACGGTTCCGCCCTCGGGCGTGAACTTCAGGGCGTTGTCGAGCAGGTTTGCGGTCATTTGGGCAAGGAGCGGCCGGGCGCCGGTGAGGGTGGCCGGTTCGAGGTCGGCGGTCAGCTTGATGTTCCTGTCGTCCGCCAGCGGCCGATACAGGTCGATGGCTTCGGCGACGATGGCTTCGAGCGATAGCGGCGCGAAGGTGGCGGTGGCTTCGGCGCGAGCGAGGCCGAGGGCGCCGTCGATGATGTCGAGCAGCGCGTCGAGGTCGCGGCGCGAGTCGGCGAGGATCTCGCCGGCGTTGTCGCCGGCCTTCATGTCGGCCAGTTCGAGGCGGGCGCGGATGCGGGTCAGCGGGGTCTTGAGGTCGTGCGCCATGCCGTCGGTGCTCGCCCGCAGCGCGTCGGTCGTGGCGCGGAGCGAGCCGATGAGGCGCTCGACTTCGGCGAAGACGAGGTTGAAGGTTTCGGCGAGGCGGTCGTATTCGTCGGCGCGGGGCGAGACGGGGACGCGTTCATCGAGGCGGCCGGCGAGGAAGCGGTCGCCGGCGTCGGACACCTGGTCGACGAAGCGCAGGCCGCGCCGGCTGTACCACCAGCCGAGTGCCAAGCCGAGGACGCCGGTGACGAGCAGCGACCAGAACATCGACTTGAGCCATTGCTGACGGAGCGCGGCGCGTTCGTCGGCGAAATTGCCGACCAGCAGGCGATAGCCGCCGCCGAGCGCGACGGCGCGGGCATCGACCCAGCGGCTGCCGGCGCGGCCGCGGGTGTTGACGACGCCGGTGGTGAAGCTGTGGAAGCCGGGGCGATCGACTTCGAGTGGCCAGGCGAGGAGGTTGCCGGCGAGCGGCGTGCCATCGGGGGCGGCGAGCAGGTAGAAGAATTCGTTGAGGCGCGGCAGTTGCTGCTGGCGGTTGATCGCGCCGGCGACGCCGTTCAAGCCGTCGTCGCGGTAGCGGGCGACGAGGCTGGTGGCCTCGTCGTCGACGAGGGCGCGCATGCGGGCTTCAACGAGGCGGGTGGTTTGCAGATACTGGACGGTCATCGCGGCGCCGGTGGCAAGCAGTGCGATCAGGGTGATCCAGAGGGCGCCCCGCAGCGCGGCGCTATGCGCTCGCGGCCTGAAACGTGCAGCGCTATGCCATTGCGGGTTTTTAGGCATCTAGGCGGTAGCCGGCACCGCGGACGGTGTGGAGCATCGGCGCTTCGCCGGGGGCGTCGATCTTGGCGCGCAGGCGGCCGATATGGACGTCGATGACGTTGGTGCCGGGGTTGAAGGCATAGTCCCAGATCGCCTCCATCATCATGGTGCGGGTGACGACCTGGCCGGCGTGGCGCATGAGATATTCGAGGAGCTGGTACTCCTTGGTGAGCAGCTCGATGCGGCGGCCGCGGCGGCTGGCGGTGCGGGCGAGGCGATCGAGCGACAGGTCGCCGGCGGTGAGCGTGTCGCCGGGGGCGGTAGGGGCGTGTCCACGGCGGACGATGGCTTCGAGGCGGGCGATGAGCTCGCGGAAGGAAAAGGGCTTGGGGAGGTAGTCGTCGGCGCCGGCTTCGAGACCGGTGACGCGGTCGTCGATCTGGCCGAGGGCGGAGAGCAGGAGGACGGGGGTGCGGTTGGCGTTGGCCCGGAGTGCGCGGAGCACCGAGAGGCCGTCGAGCAGGGGCAGGTCGCGATCGAGGACGATGGCGTCGTAGCTGTTGGTGAGCGCGGCGGTGAGGCCGTCGACGCCGGTGGCGGCGTGGTCGCAGCTGTGGCCGAGCTCGGTGAGGCCCTGGCGGAGGTATTCGGCGGTCTGCGGGTCGTCTTCGATGAGGAGCAGCTTCAAGGGGAGGGCTCCTGCGGGTGGGCGTGCCGGTGTTCTATCGAAAAGGTTCGTCATGCTGAACTTGTTTCACCATCCATCGCCGGGTCAGGCGCAGGTTGTGCCGGCGGCATGATGGATGCTGAAACGAGTTCAGCATGACGAAGGTGGGCTAGGGGGAGTCGGGGATGGCTTATGCGGTTGAGGGGGGGGCTGGTCGGGGCGCGAGTTTGAGAGGGCGGGAGATGGGCCCCGGCCT
>NZ_BMJM01000009.1 GCF_014643455.1 Sandarakinorhabdus glacialis | reverse complement strand
CCATCGCACCGTCGCTAACATCAGTGCAAACACCAGTGCTTGCACCGGTGCTACCTCGCGGCACCCGTCAAACCAGGCAAGGCGGCCTTCACCGTAGGCGTACGCTCAGGCGCCATCCATACTGAGAAAGAGTTATTCTGTACCAGATAGGTCAATAAACTGAAGTGGTTCCCCCGGCTCCTGCAACAATCGCTACGCTCGATACCGTGGGGCTTGACTTTCGTGAGAAGCTGCGGACTGCCGGCGTTAGCGAGTCGGAAGGGCTCTCAGAGGCGCTAGGAAGCCCGTACAGCGCCAAAACTAAAGGTTCCGATCAGTCGGTCCACCTATATCCCCGTCGCGCTCTAAGAGGCCCTCAGGGCGCTACTAGAGGCGTAGAGCTCAAGAGGCCTGTCTGTCTGTGCTCAATCTGTTATTCAGGATGGCCCCTCAGAGCCTCTAGGACGCCCGTACAGCCCCTTGGCCACTCCAGACCGGTGCCTAGGGCCTAGGCTACGCTCTCAGGCATTGCGAAAGGAACCTGTAGCGTCTCGCCTCCCTGCTTCCACTCAAAGTCCACAGTGCCATCAATGTAATTCACACAGGCGGACGTGAACACGGTCCTGAGGCAACGGTTCACCTCTCCGGGGTGTAGAGCCTGCCCAAGAGCCTTCCGCAACGCATCGACTCGGCTAGCGACCAATGGCCCGGTTGCAGCGTCACGTAAAGCAAGAGCGGCCCTCAGTTCATCCCTCTGCGCGTCTCTCTGCCGCTCTAGATCACGGAGCTTTGCCGTTAGGGCTGGCGAGCGTGCTGCGCTCAGATTGTCCAACAGGTTGTCGATGCTGTCGTTCAAGCCATCAAGCGCCCCTTCCGCGTTGCGAACAGAGGCGTCGAGTTCTGCGGCTCCGTTGCCAGCCGGTGCCGATGCGAGGCGCTCAGGGAGCCTTGTCAGGATTGCTTCCTCCACGATGCCATAGCGAACGGAGCGATAGCTGCAGCCTGCTTTGGTCTTGGCCCTAGCGCAAACAAGGTAGCGCTCGGCTTCCTTCCCCTTCGATACCATTGTTGAGGTGCCGCCGCACCGTGGGCAGGTCGCCAAGCCTCCAAGTATGTTCCTTAGTGGGGCGTTGGCATGGCGTCCCCTGCTTGGGGCGCGTACAGTACCTAGTGTCGCTTGAACGTCTCTGAATGCTTCCGCCGATACAACGGGAGGGAAGTAGCCCGCTACGGCCTCCTTCGGCTTCCGCTGCTTCCGATCATCGGCATATTCCAGAGTGTGCGGGGTCATTGCTCCGACAACTGAGGCGTTAGTTAGTATCTTGGAGATGTAGGAACGTTGCCAATACTCTGCTTTGCCAAAGGTAGGCACGGCCTCGCTGTTGAGCATCGCTGCAATCTTGTGCTGGCCTACCCCATCGGCGCTAAGGCGAAAGATGCGCCGGACAATGTCAGCGCGTTCTTGTAGCACAATCCACCGGCCTTCCGCCTTGTCGAGCTTAAGCCAAGCTGGGGCGCGGCTGGTCAGTGGCGTCGTTGCAACCTTGGCCCTCTTGCCTGCCCATGCGGCTTGGAGCCTCCGCGACTTCGTTTCACTCTCGTCATTCGCACGGATGAATAGCATGAGGGCCATCATCAGGGCGTAGGGGTCAGCTTTCAGCGACGCCTCACTGTATGCCTTGCCGTCACTCATCGTAACAACAATGATGCCTAAATCTACAAGATCTTCAAGAACCCTGAGGGCCTTCCGAGGCTCAAGACGACTAATACGATCAAGTCCCTCCACCAGAAGGTAGGAGCCATTGTCAACACGGCCTGCTATTACTGCTTCCTTAAAGTCTCCAAGCCTTCCCGCTGCTGCATTCTTTCCGTGAAAGGCCGAAACTCCTAGGTCTTGGAACGTAAGGCTCTCGTCTAATACAAGGCCATGTCTCTGCACATATTCAGTAGTCATCGCGGTCTGCCGCCGAAAGCTATCGCCGTGCATCTGCTCAGGTGTAGAGAACCTGAGGTAGGAGTAGGCCTTAGGGGCCGCGTGTGGAGTTTGGTCCCTGCTCATATCGTAAGCCTCTAACCCCGAGTGGGTCTCAAAGCAATGACAGGAGCAAATTATGCCCCCCAGCCGCGGCAATCTCGACGGCGCGCTTGGCGGTTTCCTGGCCCTTGATTTCCGACATGTCGGGCCCGGTGCGGACCAGTGCCGCGAGGCTACGTTGCGGCGGCGACAGCAATTGCGTGCCTTTGAGATGGTTGAGCAGTGCCAGCAGGTCGGGTGCCGCCACCACATCGACGTCGCCCGCCCATGCCGCTTCGCCGCCCTGCGACGCCGGGCAGATCAGCCCCATCTCGTTCTCGGCGGCATGCAGCGCCGCGAGCAGGACTCCCGGGACCGGCGCCAACCGGCCATCGAGGCCAAGTTCGCCGACGACAAGGAACCCGTCGAGCGCATCCGACGCGATGACACCCATCGCCGCCAGCAATCCCAGCGCGATCGGAAGATCGTAATGCGAGCCCTCCTTCGGCAGGTCGGCCGGCGACAGATTGACCACCACGCGGCGCGGTGGCAGCGCCAGCCCAACGGCATCGAGCGTTGCCTGCACGCGCTCGCGGCTCTCCTTGACCGCCTTGTCGGGCAACCCGACCGTGAAGAACCCGACGGCGCCGCTGGAAATCTGCACCTGCACGTCGACCCGGCGCGCCTCCAGCCCGAGGAACGCAACCGTCCCGACATGCGCAACCATAATTCCCCTTTTTAGCCAATCCGGCTGGCCCCGGAACGACCTTAGGTGGGCAGGCCGGCGACCTCAAGCGGCTGATTGCGGCCACGATCCCGGCAAGCCGACGTCCCGTCTTGCCGCTGCCACATCGCACTCGTAGAGAGTCGACGTGAAACGCTTCCCCCTCATCAAGCGCATGATCCGAAGCGCGCCGTTCAGGATGCTGCAGCTGGTGATCGGCATTGTCCTGATGCTGGCGGCGCCGATCATCGGCATCCCGACGCCCGGCCCGCTCGGCATCTTTATTTTCGCGATCGGTTTCGGTCTGGTGCTGCGCAACTCGCGCTGGGCGCGACGACAGTATGTCCGTCACACCCGGCGCTATCCGCGGCTGCAACGCGCCGTGAATTTCGGACTGCGGCGCAAATCGAAGCGCCAACAGCCGCCGGACTCGCCGCCGCTGCCGCACGACGGAACGGCCAACCGCCAGACTTGGCGACGTCGCTCCCGCTAAAAGGCTGGAATTGACGAACTGCCCGGCCGCTCCTACATCGCTGCGGTTCGACAGGGGCGGCGCCGGCTGCTGCCTCACTGCTTCGCGCGTTAGGATTTTCATGCTCGGATTCGGCGGTATCGCCAAGCGGCTGTTTGGCTCAAGCAATGACCGTTACGTAAAGTCGCTGGGCAGCATCGTCGCGCGCATCAACGACCTCGAGCCACAGATCACGGTCTTGTCGGATGACGAGCTGCGCGGCCAGACGGCAAAACTCAAGGGCGAGCTCGCCGCCGGCAAGTCGCTCGACGACATCCTGCCCGAAGCGTTCGCGACCGTCCGCGAGGCTGCCAAGCGCGCCCTCGGTCAACGTCACTACGACACCCAGCTGGTCGGCGGCATCGTCCTCCACCGCGGTGAAATCGCCGAAATGCGCACCGGCGAGGGCAAGACGCTCGTCGCCACGCTCGCGGTTTATTTGAACGCGCTGGCAGGCAAGGGTGTCCATGTCGTCACCGTCAACGACTATCTCGCCGCGCGCGATGCCGGCTGGATGGGCCAGGTCTACAAGTTCCTCGGGCTGACCGTCGGCGTCATCATTCCCAACATCGACGATACCACCCGCCGCGAGGCCTATGCCTCCGACATCACCTACGGCACCAACAACGAATTCGGTTTCGACTATCTCCGCGACAACATGAAATACAGCCGCGAGCAGATGGTCCAGCGGCCGTTCGCCTATGCCGTCGTCGATGAAGTCGATTCGGTGCTGATCGATGAAGCCCGCACGCCGCTGATCATTTCCGGTCCGACCGATGACAAGTCGGAAATGTACATGATCGTCGACGAGATGGTGAAGACCCTCGAGCCGGTCGATTACGAAGTCGATGAAAAGCAGAAATCGGTCATTCTCACCGAGGACGGCACCGAGAAGGCCGAGCGCGCACTCGCCGCTGCCGGCATCCTCGAGGGCGAAAACCTCTACGATTTCGAGAACACCCAGGCCGTCCACCACCTCAATCAGGCCCTGCGCGCCAACGTCATCTATCGCCGCGACACCGATTACATCGTCCGCAACGACAAGGTGATCATCATCGATGAATTCACCGGCCGCATGATGGACGGCCGCCGCTGGTCCGATGGACTGCACCAGGCCGTCGAGGCCAAGGAGGGTGTCCAGATCCAGCCCGAGAACCAGACTCTCGCCTCGATCACCTTCCAGAACTATTTCCGCATGTATCCGAAACTCGGCGGCATGACCGGCACGGCCGCCACCGAGGCGGCGGAATTCTTCGACATCTACAAGCTCAACGTCGTCGAGATCCCGACCAACAAGCCGGTCCTGCGCGAAGACGTCGACGACGAATTTTACAAGGACGCCGATCAGAAGTTCAAGGCGATCGTCAAGACCATCCGCGAATCATCGGCGCGCAACCAGCCGATCCTCGTCGGCACCGTGTCGATTGAAAAGAGCGAGATGCTCAGCGAGTTCCTGAAGAAGGAAAACGTCAAGCACGTCGTGCTCAACGCCCGCTTCCACGAGCAGGAAGCCCATATTGTCGAACAGGCCGGGCGTCTGGGTGCCGTCACCATCGCCACCAACATGGCTGGCCGCGGCACCGACATCCAGCTTGGGGGCAATTTCGACGCGCGCGTCGAACGCGAGCTGTCCGAACTCGCCCCCGGCCCGCTGCGCGACGCCGCGATCGCGCGCATCAAGCAGGAAGTCGAAACCGAACGCGACGCTGTCCGGGCCGCCGGCGGGCTTTTCGTGCTTGGTACCGAGCGCCACGAAAGCCGCCGCATCGACAACCAGCTCCGTGGTCGCTCGGGGCGCCAGGGCGATCCCGGCTTCAGCCGTTTCTACCTGTCGCTCGACGACGATTTGCTGCGCATCTTCGGCCAGCAATCGATGCTCAGCCGCATGATGAACAACGGCCTCGAGGAGGGCGAAGCGATCGTCCACCCGTGGATCTCGAAAGCCATCGAGACAGCGCAGAAAAAGGTCGAGGCGCGCAACTACGACGTCCGCAAGCAGTTGCTGCAGTACGATGACGTCATGAACGACCAGCGCAAGGTCGTTTACGAACAGCGCGCCGACATCATGGATTCCGAAGCCGTCGGCGACGTTGTCATCGACATGCGCCACGAGACGATCAACGCACTCGTCGGCACCAATTGCCCGCCGAACTCCTATCCCGAGCAATGGGACATCGAGGCGCTCGACACCGCCGTCCGCGAGACGCTGGCGCTCGACCTGCCGGTCACCGACTGGCCGAAGGAAGCCGCCATCGACCCGGAGATCGTCACCGATCGCCTGATCGAAGCGTCCGATTCGATGATGGCCGCCAAGGCTGCCGACCTGCCGGCCGAAAACTGGATCGAGATCGAAAAGAACTTCCTGCTCCAGGCGCTCGACCATCACTGGAAGGAGCATCTGGCGACGCTCGATGCGCTGCGCCAGGTCATCCACCTGCGCGCTTATGCGCAGAAGACGCCGCTCAACGAATACAAGTCCGAAGCCTTTGCGCTGTTCGAGCGCATGCTGGTCATCGTCCGCGAGGACGTCACCCGCATGTTGTCGAACGCGCGTTTCCAGATGGAAGCGCCGGCGATCAGCCAGCCTGCCATGCCCGGCTTCAATGCGCCCGGCTTCGTGACGACCCATATCGACCCGTTCACCGGCGAAAACGACGCTTTCGGCTCACGCGGCAACTTCGCCTCGGATGCCTTCGGCGCGCTGCCGGCGGGTGCGCTCAGCGGTGCGCTGGCGGCAACCGCTGAACTCACCGAAGTCGATCCCGATGATCTCGCCGAATGGCACCGCGTCGTCTCGCGCAACGCCATGTGCCCGTGCGGCAGCGGCAAGAAGTTCAAGCACTGCCACGGCGCCTACTAGGCCGCGTTATTCGGCCTTGCGCAGCAACGTCCGGTTGCGAAAGGCCCAAGTCGCGGTGCCCTTGGGCTGCACGTCCTTGGTCGCCGTCAACAGCAAGCCGTCGCGCACTTCAGTAACCCGCAGCCGCGCCGGCTTGTCGTCGTCACTGCCGTCGGCTTCGGCGACGATCGTCCAGTGAGCAGCGTCGACATAGGCGGTAACCGCCAGCGTCTCGGTCTCGATCTCGACCGAATTGCCCTTGCGCAGCGTCGCCGACGACACTGTGCCGGCCTTGCTGTCGTGCAGGCTGGCGGTGGTGATGAACACCGCTCCTACCCTGGGACCATCGTCGAACTCGGAAATCCGCAGCACCGTGACGCCATCGGGCAGGGCGCGGATCTCGGTCTTCACCGCGATCTCGGACATCTTGTCGGTCTGGTAATCGCGATAGCCCAGCGACCCCGTCCAGCGTCCTGCCAGTCCGGCATGGAGCGCCGCCGCATCGGGCACCGGACCCGCCGCGATCAACGTCATCATCGACGCCGCCAACATGAAGACCTTCATCGCTACCTCCTCGACTGCGCCCTGTGACGCTACCCGCGAATCCCATTGACCCGTTCTCGCCGCGCGACTATAGGGCCGGCTCCGCTAATGGACCTAGCCAGCTTGGCCATGCGTGGAAGAGAAACAACAAGCTGCGCCGCGCTCGTCAGGCTCCGTAAAGGACGCCGAACGGACTTATGCCATGAGTGATCATGGGCGGAGCAGGCTTGGAGTAGGTTACCCGCCATTCTGGCCGGGCGACCGAACAGCAGGATGACAATTACACGATGCCAACGATTAACCAGTTGATCCGCAAGGGTCGCGAGCCCCAGAAGGCCCGCAACAAGGTGCCGGCCATGGAGGCCTGCCCACAGAAGCGTGGTGTTTGCACCCGCGTCTACACGACGACCCCGAAGAAGCCGAACTCGGCACTTCGCAAGGTTGCCAAGATCCGTCTTACCAATGGCTTCGAAGTCATCGGCTATATCCCTGGTGAAGGCCATAACCTTCAGGAGCACTCCGTGGTCCTGATTCGCGGCGGCCGCGTCAAGGATCTTCCCGGTGTGCGTTACCACGTTCTGCGCGGCGTTCTCGATACCCAGGGTGTCAAGAACCGCAAGCAGAGCCGGTCGAAGTACGGCGCCAAGCGTCCTAAGTGACCGAGCGCAGCGTAGAGTCATCCCGGGCTCGACCCGGGATCCAGGATCTGAGGAACTAGAATGGCCCGTCGTCGTCGCCCAGAAAAGCGTGAAATCCTGCCCGATCCCCGTTTCGGTGATGTGGTGCTCAGCAAGTTCATGAACCTCGTCATGTACGAAGGTAAGAAATCCGTTGCCGAATCGATCGTCTATTCGGCGCTCGAAACCATCGAGGCCAAAAGCCGCCGCGAACCCGTCGGCGTCTTCCACGATGCGCTCGCCAACGTTCGTCCCGGTATCGAAGTCCGTTCGCGCCGCGTCGGTGGTGCCACCTATCAGGTGCCTGTCGAAGTGCGCCCGGAACGGTCCCAGGCCCTCGCCATTCGCTGGCTGATCGGTGCCGCGCGCAAGCGCAGCGAGCACACGATGGCACAGCGCCTGTCGGGCGAACTCCTCGATGCCGCCAACAACCGCGGCGCCGCCGTCAAGAAGCGTGAAGATTCGCACCGGATGGCCGAAGCCAACCGTGCCTTCTCGCATTATCGCTGGTAGGCTGAAGGCACTCCGCTGGTAACAGCGGCGACTAAATGGGGGCGCCGCTTCGAAGCGGCGCCCCTGACCTCTCGCTGGTAGAAGAATCATGGCTCGCACAACCCCGCTCAATATGTACCGCAACATCGGGATCATGGCGCATATCGACGCCGGGAAGACGACGACCACCGAGCGGATTCTCTATTACACCGGCAAGTCCTACAAGATCGGCGAAGTGCACGAAGGCACCGCCACGATGGACTGGATGGAGCAGGAGCAGGAGCGCGGCATCACGATCACGTCCGCCGCGACGACCTGCTACTGGAACGATCACCGCATCAACATCATCGACACCCCGGGCCACGTCGACTTCACCATCGAAGTCGAACGCTCGCTGCGCGTCCTCGATGGTGCCGTTGCCTGTTTCGATGGCGTTGCCGGCGTCGAGCCGCAGTCCGAGACCGTCTGGCGCCAGGCCGACAAGTACAAAGTGCCGCGCATGTGCTTCATCAACAAGCTCGATCGCACCGGTGCCAACTTCATCCGCTGCGTCGAGATGATCAAGGACCGCCTCGGCGCCCGCCCGGCCGTGCTATACTTGCCGATCGGCCTCGAAGGTGACTTTATCGGCCTCGTCGATCTCGTCGAGAACCGCGCCATCGTCTGGCTCGAGGAATCGCTCGGCGCCAAGTTCGAATACAAGGACATTCCGGACCATCTCAAGGATGCCGCCGCCGTGGCGCGCTCCGAGCTGATCGAAATGGCCGTCGAGCAGGACGACGCACTGATGGAATCATACCTCGAAGGCACCGAGCCGACGACGGCCGAACTGAAGGCGCTGATCCGCAAGGGCACGCTGGCGTTCGCATTCGTCCCCGTGCTCTGCGGCTCGGCGTTCAAGAACAAGGGCGTCCAGCCTTTGCTCGACGCCGTTGTCGACTATCTGCCGAGCCCGCTCGACATTCCGCCGATGCACGGCATCAACTTGAAGGACGAGGACGAGATCCGCGAAGCGTCGGATGACGCGCCGTTCTCGGCCCTCGCGTTCAAGATCATGACCGATCCGTTCGTCGGCACGCTCACCTTCGCCCGCATCTATTCGGGCAAGATGGAAGCCGCCTCGACCGTGCTCAACTCGGTCAAGGACAAGCGCGAGAAGATCGGCCGCATGCTGCTCATGCATGCGAACAACCGGGAAGACATCAAGGAAGCCTTTGCCGGCGACATCGTCGCCCTCGTGGGTCTCAAGGACGTCACCACCGGCGACACGCTGTGCGCGCCGCTGAAGCCGATTATTCTTGAGCGCATGGAGTTCCCGGAGCCCGTCATCGAAGTCGCCGTGGAGCCAAAGACCAAGGCCGACCAGGAAAAGATGGGCATCGCGCTCAACCGCCTTGCCCAGGAAGATCCATCGTTCCGTGTCACCTCGGACCAGGAAAGCGGCCAGACCATCATCAAGGGCATGGGCGAGCTTCATCTCGAGATTCTCGTCGATCGCATGCGCCGCGAATTCAAGGTCGAAGCCAACGTCGGCGCGCCGCAGGTGGCCTACCGCGAATCGCTCGCCCGCAAGGTCGACGTCGATTACACCCATAAAAAGCAGTCGGGCGGCTCCGGCCAGTTCGGCCGCATCAAGTTCTCGGTCGAACCCGGCGAACGTGGCTCGGGCATCATCTTCCTCGACGAAGTCAAGGGCGGTAACATTCCCAAGGAATACATCCCGTCGGTCGAGAAGGGTATCCGCGAGGTCGCTGCCTCAGGCAGCCTGATCGGCTTCCCGATCATCGATTTCACCGCGCGGCTGTATGATGGCGCCTATCATGACGTCGATTCGTCGGCGCTGGCGTTCGAAATCACCGGTCGCGGCGGCATGCGTGAAGCAGCCACCAAGGCCGGCATCAAGCTGCTCGAGCCCGTGATGAAGGTCGAAGTCGTCACTCCGGAAGATTATCTGGGCGACGTCATCGGCGATCTCAACTCGCGCCGCGGCCAGATCCAGGGCACCGACACGCGCGGCAATGCCCAGGTCATCGAAGCTCAGGTGCCGCTCGCCAACATGTTCGGCTACGTCAACCAGCTGCGCTCGATGAGCCAGGGCCGGGCACAGTACAGCATGCAATTCAGCCATTATGACGAAGTGCCGTCGAACGTGGCAGAGGAGCTCAAGCTTAAACTGGCTTGATTTATTCCTGACGACCGCTAGTCAGCGCCCCTTCCGGTGGCGCTGATTCGGCCTATCGCGATCACTGACGAACGAAACAGATTTCACCAGAAAGAGGTTACGGCCATGGGTAAGGCAAAATTCGAGCGGAACAAGCCGCACTGCAACATCGGCACCATCGGTCACGTCGACCATGGCAAGACCTCGTTGACGGCTGCCATCACCAAGGTGCTCGCCGAAACCGGCGGCGCCACGTACACCAGCTACGCCAACATCGACAAGGCTCCCGAGGAGCGCGAGCGCGGCATCACCATTTCGACCGCACACGTCGAATATGAAACCGCTGCCCGTCACTACGCCCATGTCGATTGCCCAGGCCACGCCGATTATGTGAAGAACATGATCACCGGTGCCGCGCAGATGGATGGCGCGATCCTCGTCGTGTCGGCAACCGATGGCCCGATGCCACAGACCCGCGAGCACATCCTGCTCGCCAAGCAGGTCGGCGTCCCAGCCATGGTCGTCTTCATGAACAAGGTCGACCTCGTCGACGATGCCGAAATCCTCGAGCTCGTCGAAATGGAAATCCGCGAACTTCTTTCGAAGTATGATTTCCCAGGCGACGACATTCCGATCACCCAAGGTTCGGCTGTCTGTGCCCTCGATGGCAAGCGCGACGATATCGGTCATGACGCCGTCCTGGCGCTGATGAAGACCGTCGACGAATACATCCCGCAGCCAGAGCGTGCGCTCGATCGTCCGTTCCTGATGCCGATCGAGGACGTTTTCTCGATTTCGGGTCGCGGTACGGTCGTCACCGGCCGCGTCGAATCGGGTATCGTCAAGGTTGGCGAGGAAATCGAGATCGTCGGTATCCACGATACCCGCAAGTCGGTCTGCACCGGCGTTGAAATGTTCCGCAAGCTGCTCGACCAGGGCCAGGCGGGCGACAACATCGGCGCGCTGCTTCGCGGCGTTGGCCGTGAAGACGTCGAGCGTGGCCAGGTTCTCTGCAAGCCCGGCTCGATCAAGCCACACACCGAGTTCTCGGCCGAGGTCTATGTGCTGTCGAAGGACGAGGGCGGCCGTCACACGCCATTCTTCGCCAACTACCGCCCACAGTTCTACTTCCGCACCACGGACGTCACCGGCACCGTCGAGCTGCCCGAAGGCACCGAGATGGTCATGCCGGGCGACAACGTCCAGCTGAAGGTCAAGCTGATCGCTCCGATCGCCATGGATCCAGGCCTGCGCTTCGCGATTCGCGAAGGCGGCCGTACCGTTGGTGCCGGCGTGGTTGCAACGATCATCAAGTAAGGCTATAGGGCCGCTTCCTTCGGGACGCGGCCCGATTCGCCTGGGTTGCCGAATTAACGAAGTCACCGTTTTTCAGACCGGTGCATCCCGTCCGCGGGTAGTGCTGGTCTTGAGCCTTTTGAATAGAGTGTCATGGAAACGCAGAACATCCGCATCCGCCTGAAGGCGTTCGACCACCGGGTCCTCGACCTGGCCACGGGCGAGATCGCTGACACGGCCAAGCGCACCGGTGCTGCTATTCGTGGCCCGATCCCGTTGCCGACGCGTTTCGAAAAGTTCACCGTGAACCGCTCGCCGCACGTCGACAAGAAGAGCCGCGAACAGTTCGAAGTCCGGACCTACAAGCGTCTCCTCGACATCGTTGATCCTACGCCCCAGACGGTGGACGCGCTCATGAAGCTCGACCTGGCCGCTGGTGTCGATGTGGAAATCAAGCTCGGTAAATAATACTCGGGCAAAATACGCGGAGCGAATTTTGCAAGGGTCACGCCCACGATCAAGTGGGCCTCTGATGGAAAGGAATTGGTCATGCGCACAGGCGTGATCGCGAAGAAGATGGGAATGACGCGGGTATTCCGCGATGATGGCCGGCACGTTCCGGTCACCGTTCTCGCTCTCGAGAATAACCAGGTCATCTCGGTCCGCACCGCGGACAACGACGGTTACGTCGCTGTCCAGCTCGGTGCCGGCACGAAGAAGGCCAAGAACACCACCAAGCCGGAGCGCGGCCATTTCGGCAAAGCCGAAGTCGAGCCAAAAGCCAAGGTCGCCGAATTCCGCGTGTCGGAAGACGCGCTGCTGGAAACCGGCGCCACCATCTCTGCCGACCATTTTGTCCCCGGCCAGCTCGTCGACGTCACTGGCGTCACGCAGGGCAAGGGCTTCCAGGGCGGCATGAAGCGCTGGAACTTCGGCGGTTTGCGCGCCACCCACGGCGTCTCGGTCTCCCATCGCTCGCTCGGTTCAACCGGTCAGCGCCAGGATCCAGGCAAGGTCTTCAAAGGCAAGAAGATGGCCGGTCACATGGGTGACAAGCAGCGCACCCAGCAGAACCTCGAAATCGTTTCGACCGACATCGAGCGCGGTCTTCTTTTCGTCCACGGCTCGGTGCCGGGTTCGAAGGGTGGCTGGTTGCTGATCAAGGATGCAGTCAAGGTCGCGCGTCACGCCGATGCGCCTTATCCTGCGTCGTTGAAGACGGCAGCAAACGATGCCGGCAGCGATGCCGCAAACGATGCAGCGCCCGTCGAAGTGGCCGATGCCGCTTCGACCGATGTTGCCGCCGAAAACACGGAGGCCTGAGGCACATGAAAATTCAGGTCAAAACCCTGGCCGCGGCAGACGCCGGCGAAATCGAACTTTCGGATGCCGTTTTCGGCAAGGAACCGCGGCTCGACATTCTCCACCGCGTCGTCACCTGGCAGCTCGAAAAGCGTCGCGGCACGGCCCGCGGTGCCCGCGAGCGGTCGGACGTCCAGCGCACCGGCAAGAAGCTCGGTAACCAGAAGGGCGGCGGCGTCGCTCGTCACGGTAACCGCGCAGCTCCCCAGTTCACCGGCGGCGGCAAGGCCCACGGACCTCGCGTTCGTGATTTCAACCCCGGTCTCAACAAGAAGATCCGCACCCTCGGCCTCGCCACCGCTCTGTCGGTCAAGGCGTCCGAAGGCAAGCTGATGATCATCGAGGACTTTGCCCTTACCGAGGCCAAGACCAAGTCGATGATCGCCATCCTTGCCGGCTTGGGTGTCACCAACGGCCTGTTCATCGACGGCACCGAGGTCAACCTCGATTTCCGCATGGCGTCGGCCAATGTTCCACACATCGACGTGCTCCCCGCGATGGGCGCCAACGTCTATGACATTCTCAACCACGACACGCTGGTCCTGACCCGCGCTGCCGTCACGGCGCTGGAGGCGCGGGTCAATGGCTAAGCCGCAAACCAAGCCGATCGACCTGAAGCACTACGACATCGTGGTGAAGCCGGTGATCACCGAAAAATCCACCCTCGTCAGCGAATACAACCAGGTTGTGTTCAAGGTCGCCAACTCGGCTTCGAAGCCCGAGATCAAGGCCGCTGTCGAAGCGCTGTTCAGCGTCAAGGTGCTGAGCGTCAACACCCTCATCCAAAAGGGCAAGACCAAGCGCTGGAAGGGCAAGGAATACCGCCGCTCCGACGAAAAGAAGGCCATCGTCACGCTCGCCGACGGCGACCGTATCGATGTGACCACGGGGATCTGATCCGATGGCATTGAAGCATTATAATCCGACGAGCCCGGGCCGCCGCGGCCTGGTCCTCGTCGATCGTTCGGGCCTGTTCAAGGGTCGTCCCGTCAAGTCGCTGACCGAAGGTCTGCGCAAGTCGGGTGGCCGCAACAACATGGGTCATGCAACGGCCCGCGGCATCGCCGGCGGTCACAAGCAGCTCTATCGCATCGTCGATTTCAAGCGTCGCACCTGGGACGTCACGGCAACCGTCGAGCGCCTGGAATACGATCCTAACCGTTCGGCGTTCATCGCGCTCGTCACTTATCCGGACGGCAAGCAGACCTACATCATCGCGCCGCAGCGCCTCGCCGTCGGCGATGTCGTCACGGCCGGCAAGAAGGTCGACGTGAAGCCCGGCAATGCCATGGAAATCGGCTCGACCCCGGTCGGCACGATCGTCCACAACGTCGAACTGAAGCCAGGCAAGGGCGGGCAACTTGCGCGCGCCGCCGGCACGTTCGTCCAGGTGGTCGGCCGCGACAAGGGCATGGTCATCATCCGCCTCAACTCGGGTGAGCAGCGTTACGTGCGTTCGGATTGCATGGCCACCGTCGGTGCCGTGTCGAACCCGGACAACAGCAATCAGAACCTCGGCAAGGCCGGTCGTAACCGCTGGCTCGGCCATCGTCCGCTGACCCGCGGCGTCGCCAAGAACCCGGTCGACCATCCGCACGGCGGTGGTGAAGGCCGGACCTCGGGCGGTCGCCATCCGGTGACCCCATGGGGCAAGCCAACGAAGGGCGCCAAGACGCGTTCGAACAAGTCGACCGATCGGATGATCATCCGTTCGCGTCACGCCAAGAAGAAGAGGTAAGGCCAGATGAGCCGTTCCGTCTGGAAAGGTCCCTTCGTGGATCTGAACGTCCTGAAGAAGGCCGAAACAGCGCAGGCTGGCGGCGGTGGACGGGGTCCGATCAAGACCTGGTCGCGCCGTTCGACGATCCTGCCGCAGTTTGTTGGCCTTACCTTCAATGTCTATAATGGCAAGAAGTTCATCCCTGTCTCGGTCAACGAAGACATGGTGGGCATGAAGCTTGGTGAATTTGCGCCGACGCGCAACTTCCCCGGCCACGCTGCCGACAAGAAGGGCAAGCGCTGATGTCGAAGCCTAAATCCCCCCGCAAGGTCGGTGACCGTGAGGCGCTTGCTGTTGCAACCTCGATCCGTGGCTCGGCCTACAAGCTGAACCTCGTTGCCGGGCTCATCCGTGGCCGCAAGGTCGGTGACGCGCTCAACATCCTGACCTTCTCCAAGAAGGCCATGGCGATCGACGTTCGCAAGGTTCTCGCTTCGGCGGTCGCCAATGCCGAAAACAATCACAACCTCGATGTCGATGCTCTCGTCGTCAAGGAAGCCAGCGTCGGTAAGGCGTTGGTGATGAAGCGCTTCACGCCCCGCGCTCGTGGTCGTGCCGCGCGCATCGAAAAGCCATTCAGCCGCCTGCGTGTGGTCGTTCGCGAACTCGGCGACGACAGCGACAGCGCCGTTGGGAGTGATGCATAATGGGTCATAAAACCTCCCCGATCGGTCTGCGCCTGCAGATCAACCGTACCTGGGACAGCCGCTGGTTCGCCTCGGGTGACGATTACGGTCGTTTGCTTCTCGAAGATCTTCGCATCCGCGAATTCATCGTCAAGAACCACGCCCAGGCCGCGATCTCCAAGGTCGTCATCGAGCGTCCTGCCAAGCTTTGCCGCGTGTCGATCTATGCCGCCCGTCCAGGCGTCATCATCGGCAAAAAGGGTGCGGACATCGAGAAGCTGCGCAAGCAGATCGCTTCGATGACCCGTTCCGACGTGTCGCTGAACATCGTCGAGATCCGCAAGCCGGAAGTCGATTCCAAGCTTGTCGCCCAGGGCGTCGCCGACCAGCTCGAGCGCCGTATCGCCTTCCGCCGCGCCATGAAGCGTGCGGTCCAGTCGGCGTTGCGTCTCGGTGCCGAAGGCATCAAGATCACCTGCTCGGGTCGTCTCGGCGGCGCCGAAATCGCGCGCACCGAATGGTACCGCGAAGGCCGCGTGCCATTGCACACGCTGCGCGGCAACGTCGATTACGCCGAAGCCCAGGCCCACACCGCCTATGGCGTCTGCGGGATCAAGGTTTGGATCTTCAAGGGTGAAATCCTTGGCCACGACCCGATGGCGCAGGACCGTCTGATGATGGAATCGCAGACCTCCGGCGTGCGTCCGGCTCGCTAAGGGATATAGAAAATGTTGTCTCCCAAGCGGACCAAGTTCCGCAAGCAGTTCAAGGGCCGCATCCACGGTGATGCCAAGGGCGGCACCGCGCTGAACTTCGGCTCCTTCGGCCTCAAGGCCATGGAACCCGAGCGGATCACCGCGCGCCAGATCGAAGCCGCTCGCCGTGCCATCTCGCGCCACATCAAGCGCGCCGGCCGGTTGTGGATCCGTATCTTCCCCGACGTTCCCGTCACCTCCAAGCCTGCCGAAGTCCGCATGGGCAAGGGTAAGGGCAACCCGGAATTCTGGGTCGCCCGCGTCAAGCCAGGCCGGATCATGTTCGAGCTGGACGGTGTCCCGCACGATGTGGCCGTCGGCGCGTTCGAACGTGCGGCAGCCAAGCTGCCGATCAAGGTCAAGGTCGTCACTCGCCTCGGCGAACCGACCACGACACAGGACTGAGTATCATGGCACAGACCAAGCATTCGGACCTGATGGTCCAGACCGACGACCAGCTCGGCACGGCACTGCAGGAGCTCAAGCGCGAGCAGTTCAACCTGCGTTTCCAGTCGGCCACCGGCCAGCTGGAGAAGCCGGGTCGTATCCGCGAAGTGCGCCGCACTATCGCTCGTATCAAGACGCTTCAAGCCGGGCGTAGGCCCGCAACAGCAGCGCCCGGGCGCAAGCCTGTAACTGAAGCGCAGGGAGCCTAATATGCCCAAACGCGTCCTCCAGGGCACCGTCGTGTCCGACAAGGCCGACAAGACAGTGGTCGTGCTGATCGAGCGCAAGGTTGCGCATCCGGTCTATGGCAAGATCATTCGTCGGTCGAAGAAGTATCACGCCCACGACGAGGGCAACACGGTCAAGGCCGGCGATTTGGTCCGCATCGAGGAATGCGCCCCGATTTCCAAGCTGAAGACATGGAAAGTCATCGGTGCCGCTTCCGCAGCAGGCACCATTAAAGAAGAGGGATCGAACACATGATCCAGATGCAGACGAACCTTGATGTCGCTGACAACAGCGGCGCCAAAAGGGTGATGTGCATCAAGGTGCTGGGCGGATCGAAGCGTCGGTTCGCCGGCGTCGGCGATGTCATCGTCGTTTCGGTCAAGGAAGCGCAGCCCAAGGGCAAGGTCAAGAAGGGCGATGTGCACCGTGCCGTCGTTGTTCGCACCGCCAAGGACATCCGGCGCGCCGATGGCTCGGTCATCCGTTTCGACGGCAACGCCGCTGTGCTGATCAACAAGAACGAGGAGCCAATCGGCACCCGTATCTTTGGGCCAGTCGTTCGCGAGCTTCGCGCTTCGGGCCACATGAAGATCATCAGTCTTGCGCCGGAGGTGCTGTAATGAGCGCCGCAAAGATCAAGAAGGGCGACAAGGTCGTCGTCTTGTCCGGCAAGGACAAGGGCAAGCACGGCGAGGTCACCAAGGCGTTTCCGAAGGAAATGAAAATACTCGTCGGCGGCATCAACATGATGACCCGCCACAAGAAACCCTCGCAGACGAACCCCCAGGGTGGTCTTGAGCGCATCGAAGCGCCCATGCACATCTCCAAGGTCGCCATCGAGGACCCGAAGACCGGCAAGCCGACCCGCGTTGGCTTCAAGGTTCTTGAAGATGGTCGCAAGGTGCGAGTCGCCAAGCGGTCGGGAGAATTGATCGATGGCTGATTCAGCAAATCTGACCCGGATGCAGGCTCTGTACGTGGAAAAGATCCGCGCCCAGATGACCGAGCAGTTCGGCTACACCAACGTCATGCAGGTCCCCAAGATCGACAAGATCGTGATCAACATGGGTGTCGGCGAAGCGACGCAGGACAAGAAGAAGGTCGACAAGGCCGCCGAAGAAATGGCGCTGATCGCCGGGCAGAAGCCCGTCATCACGAAAGCCAAGAAGTCGGTTGCTTCCTTCAAACTCCGCGAAGGCATGCCGATCGGCTGCAAGGTTACCTTGCGCCGTGACAAGATGTACGAATTCCTCGACCGCCTGGTCACCGTGGCCCTGCCACGGGTTCGCGATTTCCGCGGGCTGAATCCCAAGTCGTTCGACGGCCGTGGCAATTATGCCATGGGCCTCAAGGAACAGATCATCTTCCCCGAGATCAACTATGACCGCATCGACAGCGTGCGCGGCATGGACGTGATCATCACGACGACGGCCAAGACCGACGACGAAGCCCGCGCGCTGCTCGCAGCATTCGGCCTGCCGTTCATCCAGCCTCCCGTTGAAACCAAGAAGGCAGCCTGACATGGCCAAGCTCTCCTCGATCAACAAGAACGAGCACCGCAAGGCACTCGTGGTGAAGTACGCCGGCAAGTTCGCCGTCCTCAAGGCCATCGCCAACGATGAAAGCCGCGACGACAACGAGCGTCTGATGGCGCGCCTGAAAATGGCCGAACTGCCACGCAATGCCAATCCGACGCGGGTACGCAACCGCTGCGAGCTTACCGGCCGCAGCCGCGCATACTACCGCAAGTTCAAGCTCTCGCGCATCATGCTCCGTGAATTGGCCAACAAAGGCCTGATTCCCGGCGTGACCAAGTCGAGCTGGTAGGACCGCAAGATGTCTTTGACCGACCCACTTGGTGACATGCTCACCCGCATCCGCAATGGCCAGCAGGCCAAGAAGGATTCGATCCTCACCCCGGCTTCCAAACTGCGCGCACGCGTTCTCGACGTGCTCCAGCGCGAAGGCTATATCCGCGGTTATTCCGAAGCCGATGGCGGCACTGCTGCGGCCGCACTTCGCATCGACCTGAAGTATTTCGAAGGCAAGCCGGCGATCCAGCACATCGCCCGCGTCTCGAAGCCAGGCCGCCGCGTCTATTCGGGTGCAACCGAACTGCCGCGGGTCCGCAACGGCCTCGGTATCGTCATTGTTTCGACGCCTAAGGGTGTTCTGTCCGACGCGGAAGCGCGTGAGCAGAATGCCGGCGGCGAAGTCCTCTGCCAGGTATTTTAAGCCATGTCGCGTATTGGGAAAAAGCCCGTGCCGGTGCCGGCCGGAGTTACCGCTTCCATCGGGGAGCGCACTCTGACCGTCAAAGGCCCTAAGGGCACGCTGACGATGCCGATGTCCGACGACATCAGCTATGCGATCGGCGAAGGCCAGATTGCCGTCACCCCGGCGAACGAAACCAAGCGGGCTCGCGCCTTCTGGGGCATGCAGCGCACGCTCGTTTCGAACCTCGTCGTCGGCGTCTCCGATGGTTTCACCAAGGTCCTCGAGATCACCGGCGTCGGTTACCGCGCCGCGGTGCAGGGATCGAACCTCAAGCTGCAGCTCGGCTACAGCCATGATGTCGATTTCACCATCCCCGAGGGCATCACCATCAAGACGCCCGACCAGACCACGGTTGAAATCACCGGCAGCGACAAGCAGGTCGTCGGCCAGATTGCCGCGGAAATCCGTCGCTGGCGCAAGCCCGAGCCTTACAAGGGCAAGGGTATCAAGTATCGCGGCGAGAAAATCTTCCGCAAGGAAGGGAAGAAGAAGTAATGGCCAGGCTCTCACTCTTCGATCAGCGCCGTCGGCGCGTCCGCACCTCGCTTCGCGCCAAGGGCGGCACGCGTCCCCGCCTGTCGATCCATCGCACGTCGCAGCACATCTACGCCCAGGTCATCGACGATGCCCGCGGCGTAACGGTGGCCTCGGCCTCGACGCTCGAAAAAGACGTCCGCGAAACCACTGGCGCCACCAAGGATGCAGCCGCATCCGTTGGCAAGCGCCTGGCCGAACGCGCCAAGGCTGCCGGCGTTTCCGCCGTGGTCTTCGATCGTGGCGGTTTCATCTTCCACGGCCGCGTCAAATCGCTGGCCGATGGTGCCCGCGAAGGCGGATTGGAGTTTTAATCGATGGCTGATGAAATCCAGAACGCCGGCACTCCCGGTGGCGGCGGACCCGGTGGTCCAGGCGGCCCAGGCGGCGATCGTCGTGGTCGCGGCGGTCCCGGTGGCCCTGGCGGCGGTCGTGGCCGCGGCCCCGGCGGGGGCAATGATCGTGATCGTGGTGGCCGTGGCCGCCGTGATGGCAACAATCCGATGGAGGCCGGCGGCGAAGAACTCGTCGAGAAACTGGTCCACATCAACCGCGTCTCCAAGACGGTAAAGGGCGGCAAGCGCTTCGGCTTTGCAGCACTCGTCGTCGTCGGCGATGCCAAGGGCCGCGTCGGCTTCGGCCACGGCAAGGCGCGCGAAGTGCCGGAAGCCATTCAAAAGGCAACCGCTGCTGCCAAGAAGGCAATGATCCGCGTGCCGCTGCGTGATGGCCGCACCCTGCATCATGATGGCTACGGCCATTTCGGCGCCGGCAAGGTCTATGTCCGCTCGGCCGCCCAGGGTACCGGCATCATCGCCGGCGGCCCGATGCGCGCCGTCTTCGAAGCTCTCGGCGTGGCCGATGTGGTGACCAAGTCGGTCGGCACCAACAATCCCTACAACATGATCCGGGCGACGTTCGCGGCGCTTGCGGAACAGACCAGCCCCAAGGCGGTAGCGCAGCGGCGCGGCAAGAAGATTGCCGATCTGATGGCGCGCCGCGGCGACGTTTCGGCCCGTGTGGCTGAAGCCGAAGCCGAAGCGGTCGCATAAGGACTAATCTGATGGCCAAAGTAAAAGATCCATCTGTATCCGGGGCGAAGGTCCGCGTGACGCAGACCGGTTCGCCGATCCGTCGTGCACCCGATCAGGAAGCAACCCTGATCGGCCTCGGACTCAACAAGATGAACCGTTCGCGCGAGCTCGAGGACACCCCCTCTGTTCGCGGCATGATCGCCAAGGTGGCGCACATGCTCAAGGTCGAAACGGTCGCCTGACCACCTGGCCCCGCTCCGGCGGGGTCACATCGTTGTCCCCGCTCCGGGGGGCCATTTCCCTATTCCTGCGCGCCCAAAGCGAAAGCGAGTGCATCTCATGACCAAGCTCAACGATCTCCACGACAATCCTGGTGCCCGCAAGTCACGCGTCCGCGTCGGCCGCGGCATCGGTTCCGGCTGCGGCAAGACCGGCGGCCGCGGTCAAAAGGGCCAGAAGTCCCGCTCGGGCGTCGCCATCAAGGGTTTCGAAGGCGGCCAGATGCCCCTTCACATGCGGCTGCCAAAGCGCGGCTTCAACAACATCTTCCGCAAGGACTATTCCGAGATCAACCTCGGCACTCTGCAGGCGATGATCGATGCCGGCCGCCTCGACGCCGGCAAGCTTATCGATCTCCAGGTTCTCGTCGACGCCGGCATCATCACCCACGGCCGTGACGGTCTCCGTCTCCTCGCCAAGGGCGTGCTGACCTCGAAGGTCACGCTCAAGATGGCCGGCGCCAGCGCCGCCGCCAAGGCCGCCGTCGAAGCCGCCGGTGGCAGCCTCGAACTCCCGGCACCAAAGCCCGAGCCGCTGACCCGCGACGAGCAGAAGGCGGCCCGTGCCGTCGCTCGCGAAGCCAAGGCTGCCAAGTTCAAGGCTGCAGCAACCGCTGCCAATTAAGCCAGTCTGCGGCATCAGCCGAAATGACTCATGGTAGAAACGCCGCGCACCGCCTATCTCAAGGCCTGTCGCGGCGTTTTGCCGTTTCGATGATCGGGTAATTAGATGGCGTCAGCCGCCGAACAGATGGCCGCGAACATCAGTTTCGCAAACTTTTCCAAGGCGACCGAGCTCAAGAAGCGCCTGTGGTTCACCCTCGGCGCGCTCATCGTGTTCCGCCTCGTCTCGTTCGTGCCGCTGCCCGGTATCGACCCGACTGCCCTCAACTCGCTGTTCCAGCAAACGCAGGGCGGCGTCCTCGATTTCTTCAACATGTTCTCCGGCGGCGCGCTCGAGCGCATGTCGCTGATTGCGCTCGGCGTCACTCCGTACATCACCGCATCGATCATCGTGCAGCTGCTTACCTCGCTGGTGCCCAGTTTCATCGCGCTGAAAAAGGAAGGCGACACCGGCCGCAAGACGCTCAACCAATATACCCGCTACGGCACCGTCTTCCTCACCGCGATCCAGGGCTATGGCATCGCCGTGGGTCTCGAAAGCTGGGGTTCGGGCCAGGGCGTCTCGGCGGTCATCGATCCGGGCGTGTTCTTCAGGGCCACGACCGTCATCAGCCTGATCGGCGGCACCATGTTCCTGATGTGGCTTGGCGAGCAGATCACCAGCCGCGGCATCGGCAACGGCATTTCGCTGATCATCATGGCCGGCATCGTCGCCAATCTGCCGCGCTCGATCGGCCAGCTATTCGAACAGGGTCGTACGGGCGCGCTTTCACCCGTCGCGCTGCTGCTGATCGTGATCGTCGCGCTCGCCACCATCGCCTTCATCTGCCTGATGGAGCGCGCCCAGCGCCGCATCCTGATCCAGTATCCCAAGCGCCAGGTCGGCACCCGCACTTTCCAGGGTGACAGCTCGCATCTGCCGCTGAAGCTCAACACCGCCGGCGTCATTCCGCCGATCTTCGCCTCGTCACTGCTGCTCATGCCGCTGACCGTCGCGCAGTTCGCAGCGCAGGGCAGCAGCAGCCCCGAATGGCTGCTGACAGTGACGACGGCGCTGCAACACGGCGCGCCGCTGTACATGCTCCTGTATGCAGCCGGCATCATCTTCTTCAGCTTCTTCTACACCGCGGTGGTCTTCAATCCCGAGGAAACCGCCGAAAACCTCAAGAAGTACGGCGGCTTTATCCCCGGCATCCGGCCCGGCGCGCGCACCTCCGATTATCTGGATTTCGTGCTCACTCGCATCACCGTCGTCGGCGCTGCCTATCTGACGCTGATCTGCCTGCTGCCCGAATTCCTGTCCGCCCGCCTCGGCACCGGCATGGCGCTGGGCGGCACTTCGATCCTCATCGTCGTCAACGTCACGATGGATACCGTCGCGCAAATTCAAAGTCACTTGCTCGCGCATCAGTATGAGGGTCTGATAAAGAAATCGAAATTGCGTGGGGGAGTGCGTCGTTGAACTTGATCTTGCTGGGTCCGCCCGGCGCGGGGAAGGGGACCCAGGCAAGCCGACTCGTCAAAGATCGAGCTCTTGTCCAGCTTTCCACGGGTGACATGCTCCGTGCCGCCGTCGCTGCCAAAACCGCCGTCGGCCTCCAGGCCCAGTCCGTGATGGCATCGGGCGGGCTCGTGTCCGACGATATCGTCAACGGTATCCTGTCGGATCGTCTCGACCACGACGACGCCCGCCGCGGCTTCATCCTCGATGGCTATCCGCGCACCAGCGTCCAGGCGCTGGCGCTCGACAAGATGCTCGCCGAAAAGGGCCTCGCCCTCGATCACGTCATCGAGCTCGAAGTCGACGAGGACGCGCTGGTCGATCGCATCACCGGCCGCTTCACCTGCGCCAAGTGCGGCGAAGGCTATCACAACCGCCACAAGCTGCCCAAGATCGCCGGCGTCTGCGATGTCTGCCGCTGCACCGAATTCAAGCGGCGTCCCGACGACAACGCCGAAACCGTCCGCACCCGCATGGCCGAATACCGTGCCAAGACCGCACCCATCCTGCCGCACTACGAAGCTCGGGGCCTGGTATCGCGTGTCGACGGCATGGCCGACATGGACGCTGTCGCCCGCAGCATCGACGCCATCCTCGACGCCTGACCGACGAACAAGGCTGTCATACCGGGCCTGATCCGGGACCCGGTTTCTTCTGCCGGCAAATTCTCCCCGACCTGTCATGCCAGCGCAGGCTGGCATCCAGCCTCCCCGCGCGATCACTCCCTCCGCGCCGAGCAACCTGATTGCCACCCACGCCATCACCGCGTAGCCACGCCGCCATGGTCCGCTACCTCTATCTCATCGCAGGGTTCGCATCGCTCGCGCTCGGCGCCGCCGGAGTCATCCTGCCACTCCTCCCCACCGTGCCCTTCGTGATCCTCGCCGCCTTCTGCTTCGCCCGCAGCAGCCCGCGCTTCGAGAACATGCTCCTCGAAAACCGCCATTTTGGCCCCCACATCGCCCGCTGGCGCGAACGCGGCGCAATCAGCCGCAAGGGCAAGAAGGCCGCGCTTTTCGCCTTCGCCATCTCGGCGATCATCGGGCTCCTGTTCGCCCCCTGGCCCTATGTCCTGTTTCCGCTCGCCGCCGCGGCCATCGGCGGCACCTGGATCTGGCGGCGTCCCGAGGCGTAGATATGCCGACGCCATCGCAGACTCGCGCGCGCTGCGCTAAACACCCGAAATCCAGCGCGCGACAAAGGATCATCCACCCATGAGGGCAATCTCCGGCCGCTACATCGCTTTCGCTATGTGCGTCGCCGTCCTTGTCGCCGGCCTGCTTCTCCAACCAAGCGGCACCGCCGGCCGCGGCGTCACCCTCGCCGCGTTTCTCCTCACCGCGCTTGGCATCCGCGACATGCTCCAGCCGCACCACTCGGTGCAGCGCAACTACCCCGTCATCGGCCACATCCGCTGGCTCATCGAAACCATCCGCCCCGAAATCCGCCAATACCTCCTCGAGGACGACAACGAGGCGCTGCCCTTCTCGCGCTCCCAGCGCAGCCTCGTCTATCGCCGCGCCAAGGGCGTCTCGTCCGAACACCCGTTCGGCACCATCATGGACGTCTATGCCGACGATTATGAGTTCATCCAGCACTCGATGCGTCCGGTCGCCGTCCCCGATCCCGCCGGCTTCCGCATCACCATCGGCAACGATCAATGCGCCCAGCCCTATTCCGCCAGCATCCTCAACATCTCGGCGATGAGCTTCGGCTCGCTGTCGGCCAACGCCATCCTCGCGCTCAACAAGGGCGCCGCGATGGGCAATTTCTACCACGACACCGGCGAGGGCAGCATCAGCCCCTATCACCGCGAAGGCGGCGGCGACATCGTCTGGGAAGTCGCCAGCGGCTATTTCGGCTGCCGCACGCCTGGCGGCTGCTTCGACCCCGACAAGTTCGCCGCCCAGGCCGTCTCGCCGCAGGTCAAGATGGTCGAGATCAAGCTCAGCCAGGGCGCCAAGCCCGGCCATGGCGGCATCCTGCCCGCCGCCAAGGTCACCCCCGAGATTGCCGCCACGCGCGGCGTCCCGCTCGGCCAGGACTGCATCTCGCCCGCCAGCCATTCGGCCTTCTCGACCCCGCTCGAGATGATGGATTTCATCACCCAGCTCCGCCGGCTATCGGGCGGCAAGCCCATCGGTTTCAAGCTTTGCGTCGGTCACCCCTGGGAATTCATGGCCATCGTCAAGGCCATGCTGAAAACCGGTGTCGTCCCCGATTTCATCGTTGTCGATGGCGGCGAAGGCGGCACCGGCGCCGCGCCGATGGAGTTCAGCGACCATGTCGGCACGCCGATGCGCGAGGGACTGCTCTTCGTCCACAACACCCTCGTCGGCGCCGGCCTGCGCGATCGCATCCGCATCGGCGTCGCCGGCCGGCTGATCAGCGCCTTCGACATCGCCGCTGTCCTCGCCATCGGCGCTGACTGGGCCAATTCGGCACGCGGCTTCATGTTCGCGCTCGGCTGCATCCAGTCGCTCAGCTGCAACACCAACAAATGCCCGACCGGCGTCGCCACCCAGGACCCCGGCCGCCAGCGCGCCCTCGTCGTCCCCGACAAGGCCACCCGCGTCCACCAGTTCCACGACCATACCGTCTCGGCCCTCGCCGACATGCTCGCCGCCGCAGGCATCTCGCACCCGGACGAGCTCCAGCCCCACCACGTCGCCCAGCGCGTCGACTCGAACCGCGTCCGCGGCCTCGATCAACTCCACCAGTTTCTGAAACCCGGCGAACTCATCGACCGCAGCTGCGCCTTCACCTTCTATAAGAGCAATTGGGACCGTGCGAGTGCCGACAGCTTTGGCCAGGTCATCGACATGAGCCAGCCGAATCGGATGGCGGATATGCCCGAGACGATCGGCAGGGCGGCGGAGTAGCTGTCCTACAGTGGGCGATTCTGCTACTCGTTGCTGGCTTCCAACCCGTACTTGACCTGCCCGCAAGAAAACGTGCGAAAGCGGAAAATGCGGAAAATGTTAACGATTGTAGGGAACCCCTTTTCGCTTCCCTCTCCCCCTGCGGGAGAGGGCGACTCGCACCCTTGTTCGAGCGGATGAGGGGTAGCAATCGCGCAGAAGAAGGAAGCCAGTAGGCAAGGGCATGGGCAAAGCCCATGCTGACGTCGGACGAGTTCAGCGCGCTTCGCCCGCGCTGCCTTACCGGCCGAGCTTGCGCCTGTCGGCGCGTAGCGAATTGCTACGCGCTCGCGGCCCTACGCCCTTGACTTATCCCCCTCATCCAGTTAGCAGCCCCTTTCCGACAACCGGAGAACTGACCCGGCGGCCGTCTCGGCTGTCCGGTTCTTGCTTTGAGATGGAATGCCTGCCCAGCGCATTCCGTGGAGCTTGGAAGGAAACAATCTGTGGCACGTATTGCGGGTGTTAACATCCCGACCAACAAGCGCGTTGAAATCGCTCTCACCTACATTCACGGCATCGGCCGGACCACCGCATCGCGGATCTCCAATGAATTGGGCTTCCCGATCGAGCGCCGCGTCCAGGACTTGACCGATTCGGAAGTCCTCTCGATCCGCGAAAAGATCGACAAGGAACTGACCGTCGAGGGTGATCTTCGTCGACAGACCGCGATGAACATCAAGCGCCTGATGGACCTCGCCTGCTATCGCGGCCTGCGTCATCGCCGTGGCCTCCCCGTTCGCGGCCAGCGGACCCACACCAACGCGCGTACCCGCAAGGGTAAGGCCAAGCCGATCGCCGGCAAGAAGAAGTAAGCCGCAAGGGCTCGCTTTTTCTCCAACGATCGACTGAAAGATTAGGATTTTTCGATGGCACGCGAAGTTGCACGCATCAAGCGCCGCGAGCGCAAGAACATTACCTCGGGCGTCGCTCATGTGAACGCCAGTTTCAACAACACCATGATCACCATCACCGATGCCCAGGGCAATGCGATTGCCTGGTCGTCGGCGGGCACCATGGGCTTCAAGGGCAGCCGCAAGTCGACGCCGTTCGCGGCGCAGATGGCCGCCGAAGACGCTGGCAAGAAGGCCGCCGAACACGGCGTCCGGACGCTCGAAGTCGAAGTCCGCGGTCCCGGTTCGGGTCGCGAATCGGCGCTCCGTGCGCTCCAGGCCGTTGGTTTCCAGATCACCGCGATCCGCGACGTTACGCCGATCCCGCACAATGGCGTGCGCCCTCCGAAGCGCCGCCGCGTCTGACGCCTCCGCGTTTTGGCGGCGTCTCGGCCGCGCTCTCCCCGGGCGCGGATTTCGAATTCAATAATGACGGGGACGGGCGGGTGACGATCCGCTCCTCTCCAATGATGAGGTGAGCCTGTGGCAGTGATCGCCAAGAACTGGACCGAACTGAAGAAGCCGAACCGGCTCGAAGCCCGGCCCAGCGCCGATAACCGCCGCAAGGCGAGCTTCGTCGCCGAGCCGCTCGAGCGTGGTTTCGGCCTGACGCTCGGCAATGCCCTGCGCCGCGTCCTGCTGTCGTCGCTGCAAGGCGCCGCGGTAACCGCCATCAAGATCGACGGCGTGCTGCACGAATTCTCGTCGCTCGCTGGCGTTCGCGAAGACGTGACCGACATCGTCCTCAACATCAAGCAGGTTGCCATCCGCATGCAGGGCGATCAGCCCAAGCGTGTGCATTTGACGGCGACCGGCCCGGGCGAAGTCACCGCCGGCCAGATCAACGTGTCGGGCGACATGGAGGTCCTCAACACGGACCTCGTCATCTGCACGCTCGATGAAGGCGCGACGCTCAACATGGAATTGACGGTCGAAGCCGGCAAGGGCTACGTCCCCGCCAGCGCCAACCGTCCGGCCGACGCACCGATCGGCCTCGTGCCCGTCGATGCGCTCTACTCGCCGATCCGCCAGGTCAGCTACAAAGTCGACAACACCCGCGTCGGGCAGGAACTCGATTACGACAAGCTGACCATCCAGGTCGAAACCGACGGCACCGTCACCCCGGACGACGCCCTGGCCTACGCCGCCAAGATTCTCCAGGACCAGCTCCAGCTGTTCGTCAATTTCGAGGATGTCGTGACAGCGGCTCCGGCACCGGCACCCGCTGGCGGTCCGATCGAAGTCGACGACAACACCGTCATCAACCGCTTCCTGCTGAAGAAGGTCGACGAGCTCGAATTGAGCGTGCGTTCGGCCAACTGCCTCAAGAACGACAACATCATCTACATCGGCGACTTGGTCCAGAAGACCGAGAGCGAGATGCTGCGGACCCCGAACTTCGGGCGCAAATCCTTGAACGAGATTAAGGAAGTGCTCGGCCACATGAACCTGCGCCTCGGCATGGAAATCAGTGGCTGGCCGCCCGAGAACATCGAGGAAATGGCGAAGAAGCTCGAACAGGAATTCTAGAGCTTCTTGACGACACGGTCGGGCAATTCTGCCCGACCTGATCCGGGGTACCTGACACGGCCCCCTTTCGAACGGAGTGAATATCATGCGTCACGGTAATGCCCATCGCAAACTTGGCCGGACCACCAGCCACCGCCTCGCCATGTTCCGCAACATGTCGGCCAGCCTCATCAAGCACGAGCAGATCAAGACGACCTTGCCAAAGGCGCGCGAAATCCGCCCGTACATGGAAAAGCTGATCACCCTCGCCAAGCATGGTGGCCTGTCGAACCGCCGTCTCGCTCACGCCCGCCTCGGCGACGATGTCCAGTTGATCAAGCTGTTCGACATCCTCGCCGCGCGCTATGCCGATCGTCCAGGCGGCTATGTCCGCATCATCAAGGCCGGCCTGCGTCGTTCGGACGCGACGCCGATGGCCTATGTCGAATTCGTCGACCGCGACACTTCGGCAAAGGGCCTCGATTCCGGCCCGGTCGAAGTCTTCGACGACGAAGGCTGATCTTCGACTGATTGCGCGCTTGCCGGCCCGGTGATAGCTGGCCCGGCAAATAGCGCTTCTCCCGAAATCTAGCGAAAGACGACCCGATCATGGCTGACGAATTCGACGTTGACGGCATCGACGCAGACGCCGGCGAAACCGGCCTCGACATGAGCGCCGAGCCGATGCCGCAGGTTTCGATCCTGACCCAGTACGTCAAGGACCTGTCGTTCGAGAACCCCAACGCCCCAGGTTCGCTCCAGTCGACCGAGCAGCCCCGCATCGAGATCAACGTCGCCGTCAACGCCAAGCGCGGCGGCGACAACGTCTATGAAGTCGAGCTCAAGATCAACGCGCGCGCCATGGCCGGCGACAGCCTCGCCTTCTCGATCGACCTGCTCTACGCCGGCCTCTTCGGCCTCGCCAACGTGCCCGAGGAGGCGCTCGAGCCGTTCCTGATCATCGAAGCGCCGCGGATCATCTTCCCCTTCGCCCGCCGCATCATCGCCGATTCGGTCCGCGACGGCGGCTTCCCGCCGCTCATGCTCGACCCCATCGATTTCGCGTCGCTCTACATGGCGCAGCAGCAAAGCGGCGCCGGCAACCAGGTCGGTAATGCCTAGTCTTCTTCCCTCTCCCCGTGCGGGAGAGGGCGACTCGCCAACGGCGAGCGGGGTGAGGGGCCCTGCCTCCGTCTCAACCCGATGAACCTCGTCCGCGCCACCGCCACGATCGGCGGCCTGACCCTCATCAGTCGCATCGCCGGTTTCGTCCGCGACATGCTGATGGCGCGCTTCGTCGGTGCCGGCATGGCCGCCGACGCCTTCCTCATCGCCTTCCGCCTGCCCAACCTCTTCCGCGCGCTGTTCGCCGAGGGCGCCTTCTCCGCCGCCTTCGTGCCCATGTTCAACCGCCAGGTCGGCGCCGACAACGGCGACCTTACCGGCGCCAAGCGCTTCGCCGAGGATGCCCTTGCCGTCCTCCTCCCCGTCCTCGTCATATTCACCATCATCATGGTCATCGCCGCCGGCCCGATCGTCTGGGGCCTGACCGGCGGCTTCCCCGAATCCGACCCGCGCAAGTTCGATCTCGCCGTCGATTTCACCCGGCTGACCTTCCCCTACCTCCTGCTCATCAGCCTCGTCTCGCTGATGGGCGGCATCCTCAATTCAATCGGCCGCTTCTGGGTCAACGCCGCCGCGCCAATCCTGCTCAACCTCGCCCTCATCGCCGGGCTGCTGCTGTTCCGCGGCGCCACCGACGTCGAGACCGCGCGCGTCCAGGCGGTCTGTGTCTCGATCGCCGGCATCCTGCAGTTCCTCTGGCTGCTCTGGTCGTGCCTGCGCGCCGACATCCGCCTCCGCCTCCGTCGCCCGCGCCTGACCCCCCAGGTCCGCCGCCTCATGTCCATCGCCGCCCCTGCCGCCATCGGTGCCGGCGCGATCCAGTTCAACATGTTGATCTCGACCGCCATCGCGGCGCGCTTCCTTCCCGAAGGCGCCATCAGCTTCCTCTACTATGCCGATCGCCTCAACCAGCTACCCCTCGGCCTGATCGGCATCGGCGTCGGTACCGCCATGCTCCCGGCCCTGTCGCGCCAGCTCGGCACCGGCAACGATGTCGCGGCCGCCCACACCCAGAACCGCGCCATCGAACTCGTCCTCCTGCTGACGCTGCCCGCTGCCGCCGCACTCACCGTCTCCGCCGCGCCGATCATCCGCGCCCTGCTCGAGCACGGCCGCTTCATGCCCTCGGATACCAGCGCCACAGCAACCGCACTCGCCGCCTTTTCGCTCGGCCTGCCGGCGTACGTCCTCATCAAGGTTCTCACCCCCGGCTTCTACGCCCGCCAGGACACCCGCATGCCGGTCCGCATCGCCATCGCCTCGATGCTGGTCAACCTCACCCTCAACCTCATCCTGATCTGGCCGATGGGCCATGTCGGCATTGCGCTGTCGACCGCCATCGCCGCCTGGGTCAACGCCATCGCGCTGTGGCTCGTCCTGCGCCGACGCGGGCATTTCGTCGTCGATCCGCGCCTCAAGCGCACCCTGCCGCGCCTGTTTGCCGCCGCCGCTCTGATGGTCGCCGCGCTGTTCTCCCTCAACCCGTTCCTTGCCCCCTTCACCGGCGGCAACCTTCTCGAACGTATCGTCTCGCTGTCGCTGCTGATCGGCGCTGGCAGCATCGTCTATCTCGTCGCCGCCCGGCTGCTCGGCGTCTTCACCCTTGCTGAACTCAAGTCCCAATTCTCGCGCAAAGGCACCGCCAAATGAGCCGCGTCTTCTCCGGAATCCAGCCGACCGGGAACCTCCATCTCGGCAACTACCTCGGGGCCATCCGCAACTGGGTGACGATGCAGGACGCGTACGAAGCGATCTTCTGCGTCGTCGACCTTCACGCCATCACCGTCCCGCAGGACCCCGCGGTCCTGCGCCGCGGCATCCGCGAGATGACCGCCGCGCTGCTCGCCAGCGGGCTGGACCCCGCCCGCTGCATCCTATTCCAGCAAAGCCAGGTCCGCGTCCACGCCGAGCTCGCCTGGGTGCTGTCGTGCAGCGCCCGCATGGGCTGGCTCGGCCGTATGACGCAGTTCAAGGAAAAATCCGGCAAGGATCGCGAAGGCGCCAGCGTCGGCCTGTTCACTTACCCGGTGCTCCAGGCCGCCGACATCCTCGCCTACAAGGCCACTCATGTTCCCGTCGGAGACGACCAGAAACAGCATCTCGAACTCGCCCGCGACATCGCCCAGAAATTCAACACCGACTACGGCGTCGACCTGTTCCCACTGCCCGAACCCGTCATCCAGGGTCCCGCTACTCGCATCATGAGCCTGCGTGACGGCAGCGCCAAGATGTCGAAATCGGACCCCAGCGACGCCGCCCGCATCAACATGACCGACGACGCCGACGCCATCGCCCAAAAGATCAAGCGCGCCCGCACCGACGACGACGCGCTTCCGTCCGAGCCAGCCGGGCTTGCCGGACGCCCCGAAGCTGCCAATCTCGTCGCCATCATGGCGGCGCTCGAGAATGTATCGGTTGCCGACGTGCTCACCCGCCATGGCGGCCAGGGCTTCGGGCAATTCAAGCCCGCCCTCGCCGATGTCATGGTCGCTGTCCTCGCGCCGATCACCGCGCGCTTCACCGAGCTGTGCAAAGACACTGCCTATCTCGACACAGTTCTCGCGGGCGGAGCTGTTCGCGCCCGCGCCATTGCGGAGCCTGTTCTTGCTCAGGTCCATCGCGCCATCGGTTTCACGTCCTGAGACCGTGTCAATCCGTGCCGGAGCCGAGTTCAGCAACAGTTAACTTGTAAATCATCATGTAAAGTCCATGTTTTCCGATAACAAAGCGTGTGCCGAGCACGGAAATATAAGGTTGCACCGATGATGTCGTCTGGTCGAGATGTCCTTCAAGGCCGCGCCCGCGTCCTTCTGCCCCTTGCAGGCCTGGCGCTTCTCGCGGGCTGCGCGCCGACTTTCGAAGCTCGGGTGGCGCGCTTTAATGCGCTGCCGCCACAGTCTGCCAAAAGCTTTGTCATCGAGGCCGGCAACCCCGACAAGGCCGGCAGCCTCGAGTTCGCAACCTACGCTGCCTTGGTTCGCCAGCAATTGCTGACCAACGGCTTTGTCGAGGCAGCGACGCCGTCGCAGGCTGCCGTTACTGTGCAGTTCGACTATAACGTCGGTCCACCGCGTGAACGTATTCAGACTCGGCCCGGCACTGGCTTCGGCGGCTGGGGCGGCGGTTGGGGAGGTGGCTGGGGCGGCGCCGGTTGGGGTGGTGCCGGTTGGGGCGGCGGCTGGGGTGGCCGTTACGGCGGCTACGGCTGGAATCCATATTGGGGCGGTGCCTGGGGTGGCGGCTGGGGCGCTCCCGAGGTTTATTCGGTTACGCAGTTCACCAGCCAGGTGGCGATGAAGATGTATCGCAGTGCCGACAAGGCCAGTGTCTTCGAAGGTCGCGCCGAGACTGTCAGCACCTCGAACAACCTGCCAAAGCTGGTACCAAACCTTGTCACTGCCATGTTTACAAAGTTCCCCGGGCAGAGCGGCGAAACCGTCCGTGTCCGTTTTGACCCGACCCGTCCGGACCGGCCGGCGACTGTCCGCCCAACGAGCTGACCGGCACGCCGGGTACGCCCCGACCGCTGTATAGCGTGCACCAAAAAGCCGCTGCCCCGGGGCAGCGGCTTTTTATTTGCCGGCAAATCCTACTGCGGCGGCACTTCTTCGCTCTGCCCCATGCGACCGGTCCGGTCCCGCGCCCAGGCGTCGATGTGATCCTGGTTGCAACCGCTTGCGCCGCCCGAACCGACAACCGAGCAGCTACCGATCGAACCGCCGGCGCCGCCGCTCGCATCACCGAGCAACAGGCTGCGGTTGGCCTGGAACGGGCTCGTGCGCTGGTCGTTGGCCGCGCGCAGCTGCTGTGGAATCCGGTAGATTTCCGAATCCGGCAGGCGGGCGCAGACGACGACCTCGTCGGGTGACGAAGGTTTGGGGCATTCCTCGGTGCCGAACACCGTCACCAGCCTCTCGCGCGGTTGGCTGGTATCACCGCCGGGCGCCGGAACCGGCTTCAACGTGCTGCGCGCCGGGGCGGGCGTCGCAGCTGGGGCGGGTGCCGCGGCCGGCGTTTCCTGTGCCGCTCTCCCCTGCTCCGGGCCGGCAACCAGTATGACCGCCGCCAAGGGCATCAGCATCAGCATCAGCATCGTTGCAGCCCGCATCGTCATCAACTCCCGTTATGGCGTCATCGCTTAAAGCCTTTATGCGATCCGTGTAACCATTGATTCCTGAACGGCCCCTGTTGGCGATATCCCGTGTTCTCGATGATCCGGACATTCGCTATCATCGACTTTTGACACCATCGACAGAAGTTGATCGGTGCCTCGAATATCCACAATATGTTGCTGCCGATGCGGCCGGGCACGGGGGATAGTGATGCACAATTTGACGATCGCCGAGATCCGCGCCGGTGACAGCGTGGCGATCACGGAGGCCTATATCGGGCGGATCGCCAATTTCAACGAAGAACTCAAGGCCTTCACGGCGTTGGACCTGGACAATGCGCGCGCCGCCGCCGCGGAATCGGCGATCCGCATCCGGCTAGGTGAAGCACGGCCGCTCGAAGGCGTTCCCTTTGGGATCAAAGCCAATATCGACGTGGAGGGACTCGCGACGACGGCTGGCCTGGCGGCACGCCGCGACGACATCGCCACCTCCGATGCCGCCGTCGTTGCCTTGCTCCGGAACGCGGGCGCCGTCATCCTCGGCCATCTCAACATGCATGAAGGCGCGCTTGGCGCGACGACCGACAACCCGGCATATGGTCGCACTGAAAACCCTCACAAATTAGGCCGGACGCCCGGCGGTTCGAGCGGCGGATCGGGTGCCGCCGTAGCGGCCGGGCTGTGTGCAGCGGCGCTGGGTACCGACACATTGGGCTCGGTCCGCATCCCGGCGGCATTCAACGGCGTCTATGGCTTGAAGCCGGGTACCGGCTTGATTTCCGACGATGGACTTGTGCCGTTGGCGCGTCGCCTCGACTGTATCGGACCCTTGGCACGGTCGATTGCCGACCTTGCTGCAGTGATGGCCGTCATTGCGCCATTGGCAGCGGAACGTCCGGTGACCCGGGCGGCGACGCTGCGCGCTGTGAATGAGGCGGACTGCGAACCTGCTGTAAAGCAATGCTTCCGGGCGGCGGTCGCTGCGCTAGAGGGGCTAGGGATCACCGTCGTCGAAGCAGCGACGCTGGGCCTCGATGTCAGGGCAGCCCGGCTCGGCGGCTATATCGAGTCATCGCGCGAGGCGGCCCTGACCTTTGCGGCGGATCGGCGTGCCGGCGGTATCAGCGCCGCGTTTGCCGCGGTGCTCGATTTTGGGGCCGAGGCATCGCCGGATACTGTCGCTGGCAGCCTCGCGGCCATGGCGTTGGCGCACAAGCTGTTGAACTCGCTACTGGAAACCTTCGACGTTCTGGTCACGCCGACAACGCCGCAGGTGGCTTTCGCGCACGGGCATGTGCCAAATACCCAGGGGCATTTTACCGCGCTGGCGAATATCGCCGGGGTGCCGGCGCTGTCGTTGCCGGCCGGGTTTGACGCGGATGGCATGCCGGTCGGGGTGCAGATCATCGGCCGGCGTGGATCCGAGGCGACCTTGCTGGCGTTGGGAGCAAGGCTGGATGCGGCGCTGGGTGGTTATCGGGCGCCGGCTGGCTTCCGCTAGAGGAAATACCGTATGAAAATCATAATGTTGTTCAATCTCAAGGTTGGTGTTTCGGCGGAGGATTACGAGGCTTGGGCCAAGGCGCGTGATATCCCCAGCGTGCGGGCCTTGCCTTCGGTGGATGATTTCCAGGTGTACCGGACGACCGGCGTGTTGGGAGGCAAGGGCGTGCCGCTTTATGCCTATGTCGAAGTGATCGATGTGCCTGATATGGAAGGCTTCGGGACCGATATGGCGAGTGCGGCGATCCAGGACGTGTTGAAAGAGTTCGAGGAATTTGCCGATACGCCGGCGTTTATCCTGACCGAACCGCTGAGCCTGGCGTGATTGCTGGATCGGGGCATTGCGGGATGATTTGCGGGCAGTTTCAGGCTGGTTGCCGGTAATTTTCGGGTATGTCGCGGGTTGTGGGCAGGGCTGTTTTGGCCTGAATTCGGGCGATTTGGGACGTTTTGTGATTTTCGTAGGCATTCGCCGGCATCGTCCGTAACAATCGCCGGGTGACATCCGCCACCGCTCCCTACCGCCTTGCCCTGCCGCTGCGGCCGCTATTCACGGCGACGATCATGCTGGGGTCGTTCCTGCTCTTCCTGATCCAGCCGATGTTCGGTCGGTCGGTGCTGCCGCTGCTCGGCGGTTCGCCGTCGGTGTGGAACACCGCGATGCTGTTCTACCAAGTGACGCTGCTGCTCGGCTATCTTTACGCCCATCTGATCCGGCGGCTGCCGTTGTCGCGGCAGTTGCTGCTCCACCTGCTGCTGTTCGGCGCCGCGGCGCTGACCCTGCCGGTCGGTGTGGCGCGCTGGGTTCCTGCCGCTGCCGACACGCCGCCGGCGCTGTGGCTGCTCGGGCTGCTGGCGGCGTCGATCGGGCCGGTGTTTTTCGTCGCGTCGGCGCAGTCACCTTTGATGCAGGCCTGGTTCGGCCGGTCGCAGCACCCCGATGCGTCGAATCCGTATTTTCTCTATGCCGCGTCGAACCTCGGCAGCTTTGCCGCGCTGATTGCCTATCCGCTGCTCGTCGAACCGACGCTGGCGCTGGGTACCCAGTCGCTGCTGTGGTCGCTGGGATTTGTCGTGCTGGCAGGCCTTGTAGCGCTGTGCGGGCTGTCGGTGATGCAGGGTGGCCCGGTAGCAGTGCAAGCCGCCGCCGCGCCGGGGGTGCAGGTCACCTGGGCCCGGCGCGGCCGCTGGACGTTGCTGGCGTTCGTCGCGTCCGGGTTGCTGCTGTCGACGACGACCCATTTGACCACCGATATCGCCGCGACGCCGCTGCTCTGGGTCATCCCGCTGGGTGTGTATCTGCTGAGCTTCGTGCTTGCCTTCGGCGCGTCGGGGGAGCGCTGGGCCAGATGGGCGCAGCTGATCGCCCCGGGGGCGTTGCTGGCGCTCGGCATATGGGTGTGCCTGCGTTCGGGGCCCGGAGCGGCGACGCTGTTCGCCGCGGCCGGCGTGGTGGTGCTGTTCATCGTCGCGCTGGCGCTGCACGGCACGCTGGCGATGGACAAGCCCGATGTCGGCGGGCTGACCGATTTCTATCTGTGGATCTCGGTCGGCGGTGCGCTCGGCGGCGTGCTGTGCGCGCTGGTCGCGCCGGTGCTGTTCGATTGGCCTTACGAGCATCCGCTGCTGCTTATACTCGCGGCGGTCGTCATCCCGGCGCCGCAACTGTCGCCGCGGCTGGGCGCGCTGTGGCAGGACCGGCGCATCCGGGTGCTGGTGATCGTCGTTGCAACGATCCTGGGTGTCGCCGCCGGCTTCAGGATCGCGCAGATGACACCCGGCAAGATGGTGCCCGACAGCCTGAGTTTCGAACTGTTTGCCGTCGCGGCGCTGTGGCTGCTGGCGGTGGTGGCGATCGGCCGGCGCGGGCTGTTCGCCTATGTCTTTGCCATGCTCCTGCTTGCATTCGGCGGTGTCGGCCAGCTCAAGGTATCGGCAACCGAAGGCGCGCGCGAGCGCAGCTTTTTCGGCGTCTATGCGATCTACAACGAGCCGGAGAATGTGCGGCGCACGCTGGTCCACGGCACGACCTTGCACGGGGTCCAGTCGCTCGATCCGCTGCGCTCGGCGATCCCGATGACCTATTATGCGCCCGAAAGCGGCGTCGGCATGGTGATGCGGCGCACTGACCGCTTCGGCGACGACGCGCATATCGCCTTCGTCGGCCTCGGGACCGGCACGCTCGCCTGTTACGCCGAGCCCGGGCAGCAATGGACCGCGTACGAGATCGACCCGGCGGTCGCAGCGATCGCCAAAAAGCGCTTCAGCTATATAGGGCAATGCCGGCCCGACCTGCCGATCGTGCTCGGCGATGCGCGGCTGACGCTGCTGAAGGCAAAGCCCGGCGACCTCGACATCCTCGCCGTCGATGCCTTCTCGTCGGATTCGATCCCGCTCCATCTCGTTACCCGCGAGGCGTTCCGCGTCTATGGCCGGGCGCTGCAACCGGAGGGCGTGCTGCTCATCCATGTCTCGAACCAGTTTCTCGACCTTGAACCGATGATCGCGGCGATCGGCGCTGCCGAAGGCTGGACGGTCAGGGTGCGCGACTATGCGCCCAAGGGCGACCAGCCTGCTGGCCAGCTGTTCACGCGGTCGGTCTGGATCGCGCTCACCCGGACGCCCGAAGCGATGGTGGCAATGACCGCGGAACTGCCGGCGGGAGCGTGGACGGCGCCGCGGCGGCAGGCGGGGCTGGTGGCGTGGACCGACGATTTTGCCAGCATCTTGCCGGTGGTGAAGGTGTTCCGGGGGAAGGAGAAGTAGCGCCTTCCGCGGCTGGGGCGTTGGCCACAGACCCCTCGGGCAGGGTAGAGGGGCGGCGCTTTTGTTTCTGCGGGGGACCACCCCCACCCGCCGTGCCAAACGGCACGAGTCGCCTCCCCCCTTGAGGGGGAGGACAAGCAGCTAATTGACGATGGCTGCCTGCATCGCTTCGAAACGTGCAATCGCGACTTCGTCCTTGGCGGCGCGGGCGGCGACGAGGTCGACGGCGATCCTGGCGGGGTCGAGGTCGGTGACGGGCGTCGCGCTTTCGGCGAGGATGGTCAGGCCCTTGTCGTTGACCTCGGCAAAGCCGCCGTCGACGAAGATGCGGCGGGTCAAGGTGTTGGAGTCGGCTTCGTAGATCGAGATCGCGCCGGGGCGGATGGTGCTCATCATCGGGGCGTGGCCGGGGAGGACGCCGAAGTCGCCCTCGGAGCCGGGGACGACGACCATGGCAACCTGGCCCGAGCTGAGCAGGCGTTCGGGGGAGACGAGTTCGAAGTTAAGGAGGTCGGCCATGGTTCGTCCTGTGCTGGTGGGGCGGGAGAGACCCCTCACCCCGCTCGCCAAGGGGCGAGTCGCCCTCTCCCGCAAGGGGAGAGGGGAAGAAGGTTACGCGGCTTCGGCTGCCAGGCGCTGGGCCTTGGCGACCGCGTCTTCGATGGTGCCGACGAGGTAGAAGGCGGCTTCGGGCAGGTGGTCGTATTCACCGGCGACGATGGCCTTGAAGCCTTTGATCGTGTCTTCGACCTTGACGAAGACACCGGGGGTGCCGGTGAAGATTTCGGCGACGTGGAAGGGCTGCGAGAGGAAGCGCTGGATCTTGCGGGCGCGCGAGACGGTCAGCTTGTCCTCCTCGGACAGCTCATCCATGCCGAGAATGGCGATGATGTCCTGAAGCGACTTGTACTTCTGCAGCACTTCCTGGACCGAGCGGGCCACGGCGTAATGCTCTTCGCCGACGGTGCGGGGTTCGAGAACGCGGCTGGTCGAATCGAGCGGATCGACGGCCGGGTAGATGCCGAGCTCGGCGATCGAGCGGCTGAGCGTCGTGGTCGCGTCCAAATGCGCGAACGAGGTGGCAGGCGCTGGATCGGTGAGATCGTCGGCGGGAACGTAGATCGCCTGAACGGACGTGATCGAACCCTTGTTGGTCGAGGTGATGCGCTCCTGCAGCTGGCCCATGTCGGTGGCAAGGGTTGGCTGGTAGCCCACGGCCGACGGGATGCGGCCCAGAAGTGCCGACACTTCGGAACCGGCCTGGGTGAAGCGGAAGATGTTGTCGACGAAGAACAGCACGTCCTGGCCTTCGACATCGCGGAAATATTCGGCGTTGGTCAGGCCGGACAGGGCGACGCGGGCGCGGGCGCCTGGCGGCTCGTTCATCTGGCCGAAGACGAGCGCGACCTTGGAGCCCTTGGAGGTGGCGTTGCCGTTCTCGTCCTTGGCGATGACGCCGGCTTCGAGGAATTCGTGGTAAAGATCATTGCCTTCGCGGGTGCGCTCGCCGACGCCGGCGAACACCGAGGTGCCGCCATGGCCCTTGGCGATGTTGTTGATCAGTTCCTGGATGAGCACGGTCTTGCCGACGCCGGCGCCGCCGAACAGCCCGATCTTGCCGCCCTTGGCGTAGGGGGCGATGAGATCGATGACCTTGATGCCGGTGACGAGGATCGAACTTTCAGTCGACTGGTCGACGAACAGCGGTGCCTCGGCGTGGATCGGCATGGTGGTTTCGGCGTTCACAGGCCCCATTTCGTCGATCGGCTCGCCGATGACGTTGAGGATGCGTCCGAGCGTGGCAGGACCGACGGGAACGCGGATCTGCGAGCCGGTGTCGGTAACTTCCTGCCCACGGACAAGCCCGTCGGTGGCATCCATGGCGATAGTGCGGACGGTGTTCTCGCCGAGATGCTGGGCGACTTCGAGGACCAGGCGGCGGTTCTCGATGCGGGTTTCCAGCGCGCTCAGGATGGCGGGCAGGTCGGTATCGAAATGGACGTCGACGACGGCGCCGATGACCTGCGAGACGCGGCCGACGTTATTGGTGGTGGGGGTGGTGGCCATGTGGCGTGCTCCTTAAAGCGCTTCGGCGCCCGAGATGATCTCGATCAATTCCTTGGTGATCGCGGCCTGTCTCGTGCGGTTGTAGGTTATGGTCAGCTTGTTGATCATGTCGCCGGCGTTGCGGGTCGCATTGTCCATCGCGGTCATGCGGCTGCCCTGTTCGGAGGCGGCGTTCTCGAGGAGGGCGCGGAAGACCTGGACGGCGAGGTTGCGCGGCAGGAGTTCGGCGAGGATGGCTTCCTCGTCGGGCTCGTATTCGACCGCGGCGGGGACGGCGTCCTTGGCGACTGCGACATCGGTGGTACCGAGTGCGGGCAGGGCGGCCGGGATGATCTGGATCTCGGTCGGTTCCTGGACGAGCGCAGAGCGGAAGCGCGCGAAGAACAGGTGGGCGACGTCGAATTCGCCGGCCTCGTAGCGGGTCGTGACCTCGTCGGCGATGACCTTGGCATCGGCGAAGGCGACGTTCTTGATGTGCGACTGGTCGAGGTAGCCGATGATCAGCTCCTTGTGGGTCCGCATGAACGGCGCGCGGGCCTTCTTGCCGACGAACAGCAGCTTGACGGTCTTGCCGGCGGCGAGGAGCGATTCCATCTTCTTGCGGGCAAGACGCGCGATGTTGGTGTTGAAACCACCCGCGAGGCCGCGCTCCGACGAGGCGATGACGAGCAGGTGGACCTGGTCCTTGCCTGTGCCCGCCAATAGCCGCGGCGATTCGGGGCCGACCTGAACGGTGGCGCCGAGGCTGGCCATCACCGATGCCATGCGCTCCGAATAGGGGCGCGCGGCTTCGGCGGCTTCCTGGGCACGGCGCAGCTTGGCCGCGGCGACCATCTTCATCGCCTTGGTGATCTTCTGCGTCGACTTCACCGAGGTGATGCGCATCTTGAGGGCTTTGAGGCTTGCCATCTACTCTCTCTTTGCCGTCACCGCCTGCGAAGGCGGGCCCATCTCCGTGATGTTGAGGAGATGGGCCCCGGACTTCGCCGGGGTGACGAGATCTGGTTTACGCAAACGTCTTGGCGAAAGCGGCGATCAGCGTCTTCAGGCTGGCGGTCGTATCGGCCGACAGGTCCTTGGAATCGCGGATGGCGGTCAGCACGCCGGCGTGGTCGGCGCGGACATGGGCCAGCAGCGATGCCTCGAAGCGGGTGACTTCCTTGGCGGGGATGGTGTCGAGATAGCCGTTAACGCCGGCGAAGATCGAAACGACCTGCTCCTCGAACGGCATCGGCTTGTACTGGCCCTGCTTGAGCAATTCGGTCAGCCGGGCGCCGCGGTTGAGCAGGCGCTGGGTCGAGGCATCGAGATCCGAGCCGAACTGGGCGAAGGCGGCCATCTCGCGGTACTGGGCGAGCTCGAGCTTGATCGTGCCGGCGACCTTCTTCATCGCCTTGGTCTGGGCTGCCGAACCGACGCGGCTGACCGACAGGCCGACGTTGATGGCCGGGCGGACGCCCTGGTAGAACAGCTCGGTTTCGAGGAAGATTTGGCCATCGGTGATCGAGATGACGTTGGTCGGGATGTACGCCGAGACGTCGCCGGCCTGGGTCTCGATGATCGGCAGGGCAGTGAGCGAACCGCCGCCATTGTCGTTGTTCATCTTGGCGGCACGCTCGAGCAGGCGCGAGTGGAGATAGAAGACGTCGCCGGGATAGGCTTCGCGGCCGGGAGGACGGCGCAAAAGAAGCGACATCTGGCGATAGGCGACGGCCTGCTTGGTGAGATCGTCATAGACGATGACGGCGTGCATGCCGTTGTCGCGGAAATATTCGCCCATGGTGCAGCCGGTGTACGGTGCGAGGAACTGCAGCGGCGCCGGCTCCGAAGCAGTCGCGGCGACGACGATGCTGTATTCCATCGCGCCGTTTTCCTCGAGCGCACGGACGATCTGGGCGACGGTCGAGCGCTTCTGGCCGACGGCGACGTAGATGCAATAAAGCTTCTTCGACTCGTCGGTGCCGGCGTTGGCGGCCTTCTGGTTGATGAAGGTGTCGATGGCGACGGCGGTCTTGCCGGTCTGGCGATCGCCGATGATCAGCTCGCGTTGGCCGCGGCCGACGGGGACGAGGGCATCGAGCGCCTTGAGGCCGGTCTGCATCGGTTCGTGGACCGAGGTACGCGGGATGATGCCGGGGGCCTTCACTTCGACGCGCGAGCGGGTGACGTCGGTCAGAGGGCCCTTGCCATCGATCGGGTTGCCGAGGCCGTCGACGACGCGGCCCAGAAGGCCCTTGCCGACGGGAACGTCGACGATGGTGCCGGTGCGCTTGACGGTGTCGCCTTCCTTGATGCCCGCATCCGAGCCGAAGATGACGATGCCGACGTTATCGGCTTCGAGGTTGAGCGCCATGCCCTTGATGCCGCCGGGGAATTCGACCATTTCACCGGCCTGGACGTTGTCGAGGCCATGGACGCGGGCGATGCCGTCGCCGACCGACAGCACCTGGCCGACTTCGGAAACTTCGGCGTCATTGCCGAAATTGGCGATCTGGTCCTTGATGACCCGCGAGATTTCAGCGGCGTTGATGTCCATGGATTAGCCCTTCAGTGCCTGGCCGAGCGAATCGAGCCGGGTTTTCAACGATGAATCGATCATGCGGCTGCCGACGCGGACGATGAGTCCGCCAAGGATCGCAGGGTCGACGGTGATATCGAGCGCCACATCGCGGCCGAGACCAGCCTTGAGCTTGGCGGCGAGCGCCTGCTGCTGGTCGGCGGATAGCGGGTGGGCAGCGGTGACGCGGGCGCTGATCTCGCCGCGGCGAGCGGCGGCGAGGGCGGTGAAATCGCGGATGATGGCGGACAATGTTCCCAGCCGCCGGTTGCCGGCCAGGACGCCGAGGAAAGCGGTGGTCAGCTTGTCGAGACCAAGCGAGCCGGCGACCGCGGCGATGCCGGCGGCCGCCTGCTTGCGCGATACCATCGGGCTGTTGGTCAGCGCCTTGAGGTCGTCGGAGCCGGCAAGGGCATCCTTCAACGTGGCAAGGCTGGTGCCGACGGTGTCGAGGCTGCCGGCATCGACGGCGAGGTCGAACAGCGCGGTCGCGTAACGGCCCGACAGGCCGAGCGCTACGCTCGAACGTCCCGCAGCATTTGCCGGGGCGATTGCAGAATTTGGTTCCAAGGGCCCTGTGTCCAGCGGCAAGAGTTACGATGACGAGCGCCTGGGGCAAAGGCCCGGCAGACGCGGCGGCGGCTAGCACGAGGCTGGGGATGTTGCAAGGCAGGAGGGTGGATTTGGAGTGATCTCGCCGCGGCGATGATGCGAATCGGGGCGGCGGTGCCAGTCACTCGTCGCCCTCATTCGTCGCCCATCGGGCCGGCGTCGGGGATCGCCGCGCACAGGGTGTCGATACTGTCGATGATGGCGCCGCTGTAATCGAGGAACGGGCGTTCGGCGGCAAGGATGGCGCGAAATGCCTGTTTCTTGAGGGCATCGATCGTGCCGGGCGCCAGCAGGGTGCCGGCATCGGGCAGCGCCGAGGCGACGATGTCGATCATGCGCTCGGCGCCGTGGAGGCGGCCCCAGAGATAGTCGTGCTCGCGAAAGCTGCGACTGAAGAACGCGCCAAAGGCGTTGAACTGGGCGCCCTTCAAGGCGCCGCCGCCCGCCACGCGCAGCGACAGGGAATCGTCGGGGGACAACCGGTCGACGAGGATCTCGTCGAACTCGTCGATGCCGTCGCCCTGCAGCAGGGGCAGCATGGCGATGTCGAAGAACGGGAAGCCGAGATAGGCGCTGAGCATGGCGCGGCGCAGCGGGCGCGGCAGCGGGGCACCGAACAGGGCGACGAGGCCGATGTCGCTGCGGGTGTCGAGATTCTTGAGGTCGAGCGCCGCCGCCAGCGCCGCCAGCGCCGCGTCGGGGTCGTCGCCCGCTGCGAGGGCGGCGGCGTGCATGTGCGGGCCGTAGAACACCGGCTGGCGGCGCAGCATATAGGGGCCAACGATTTCGTAGAGGCCGGTCTTCACCGCCTCGAGCGCGGTGCGGCTGGCGTCATCTGTGGCGGCCTCGCTAAGGGTGTTGGCGCGGCGGATGAGGAAGCGCAGCCGGCGGATGCGGAATTCGAGATCGAAGTTGCGCAGGAAGACGACATAGTCCGAATCCGCACCGCCGCGTGCAATCGCCTGTGCCGGCTGGTCGAGCCCGCGGGCGCCGACGGCGCCCCAGATCGCGGCGCGAATCCGCGCGGAGCCATTGGCACCTCCGCCGTCGCCATGCCCCTTCAGCGCCGCGTTGTCGGCGAGCTGGGTCAGCCGGGCGGCGATTCCCTCGACGAGCTGTGCGGTCTTCAGCTGGCCATAGGCGGCATAGGCGAAGCCGGCCTCGCGCGCCGCGGTGCTGTGGGTTCGCGAGCGCCATTCCGACAGCCGCAGCGGTGTGGGTTTCCACATGAAGACGCGGATGCCGACGGCGCGTTCGATGGCGGCGTCGACTTCGGGGGTCATGCCATCGACGACATAGCGCATCCGCCGGATGCGCACCGAGAGCGCGTCGATGGCCGCCAGATTGTCGTTGATCGGTTGCTGGCGCGGGATGTCGGCCAGGCTGCGCAGGACGGTCGCGAAAAAGCCCGGCAGGATCGCCGAACCGCGCGGCGTCATGTCGTGCATGCCGGGCTTTGGATCGACATAGACGAAGCGGCGGTCGACTTCGCGGTGCGCCGGGCGGCGGGCGAGCGCTTCGATGGCGGGGCCGAAGGGGCGGTTGTTGAGCACGGCGCCGTCGATGAGGGTGATGGTCTCGGGATTGCTGCGGCCGGGGAAGATGCGCGCCAGGAAGGCGGCGCGGCCGGGCCAGCCGGCCTTGCGATCGGCGACGATCCTGTCGATCTCGCCGATCCGCGCCGGGGGAAAGGCGCCGGGGAACGAGGCGGTGGCGCGGGCGGCGAAGCTGAGCTCGGCGATGTCGGCGAGGTGGCGATGGCCGTCGGACAGCGGGCCGGGATCGGAAAAGCCGATGACGAGGCGGTGCTCGTTCTCGATGATCTCGGGCGGCGAGTGGAGGTGGAGCTTTTCGGCGACGCCGTGATAGTCGGTGACGGTGACGAACAGGTCGAGGGGCTGCAGCGGCGGGATCAGCGGCGGCGTGCGGACGCCCGCCGCCATCGCCGCCATCGCGTCGTACAACAGCCCGGAAAAGACGACGCCCGAAAACGGCGGCTTGAACCAGCGCGACCGCATCAGGCGCGACAGCTTGCGCGACACTTCGCTGCGCGCGCCAGGATCGCGCATGTCGTCCATGACCAGGCCCTTCCGGCGTGCCCACCAGACCAGCGGCGTCGCCCACCATTTCGAATAGCGGGTCGAGGCGCCGGCGGGTTCGAGCAGCCGGTCGCTGTCGGCGCCTTCGAGCCACAGGTCGCGCAGCGGCTCCATGTCGGAGCCTTGCGAGATCGCCTGGGCGAGCAGGATGCCGTTGATGCCGCCCGCCGACGCCCCGGCGACGATATCGACGAGAACGCGAATATCGACGTGCGCGGCAAGCGTATCGAGCAGCCGGCCGTAGACGATCTCGCTGTCGTCAGCCGGGGGCAGGGCCGTGGCAGGTGAAGCATGGCGGCGCATCGAGGCGCGGCACAGCTTCCAGACTTCCTTGGTGGTGCCGTGCATGTAGACGGCGAGGCTGACGCCGCCATAGCAGACCAGCGCGAGCCGCAGTTCCTTTTCGCGCATCTGTGGCCCGCCTTTCAGCCACGCTTCTAAAGCGGGTTGCTGGCATTTGGAAAGTCGTGACCGGCGGCCGTTGCCGGAACCGATTGGCATCGTGTTCGGCGCAAGTCAGGGGATGAAGACGCGGCGCCGATCCGTCAGCGTAACCGACGGCAAGTCGATGAACAACAAGCTCACGGGCACCGTATAGGTCACCGCGATCTCTGTGTAGGGTGCGCCCTGGGAGACGCCATGGGTGACGACAGGATTTTCGAGCTGCGCCTGCACGATCCCGAAGGATTGGCTGCGCACAGCCGATGCGAGCGTTTCGTCGCTCCGTGCCGGCCACAGGGTCGCCGTGCGCGCCGCCTCGCCCAGCCCGTGCTTCAGCCCTGCATTGGCGAAGAACACGATGCCGATCTGGAAGATGCCGAATATCAGTACCAGCAGGATGGGGATGATCAGGGCGAATTCGGCAGCCATGGCGCCGCGCTTGTCGAGCCGACACCAACGGGAGGTGCCGCCGGTCACTGGATGCGCACCACGGCATCGCCGGTGGTGATGAAGCCGCCGTTCTCGCCGCCGCCATGCAGAAGGCCGCCGTAACCGAAGTGAGGGACATATTCGGCCGAGATGGCGACCGATACATAGCGGGAAATCTGTTGCCCAGCCGGGCAGATGGCGGTCCAGCTGCTAGCGCGCACGCCGTTGCATTCCAGCCAGTTATCCACGTTCGCCGCCCGGTAGGTGCGCCCATAGGCGGCGATGACCTCCTGGCGCAGATTGGCATAGGTGCCGGAGACGGTACCCGGTGCGGTGGCGAGTTCCGCCGCCCGGCCGGCAGCCTGTTCGAGATCGAGCTTCTGGGCATAGGCACTGCCAAGGTCGATGGCACTGAAGACCAACACCGAGACCATCGGCGCGATCAAGGCCAGCTCCACGGCGGCGGCGCCGCGGCAGTCGCGGCCGAGACGGGCGATGAGCGTGCGGATCATGCGACCAGTTTTACCCGCGTGCCGGAAAACGAGCCGGCGCCCGAGCCGGGCGGGCAGACATTGGTGATGTGGCTGTTGCCGATGAAGGTAACACGCCGCGTGACGATCTGGACGCATCTGACGTCCTGGCCGCTGGTGCCGGTGAATTCGACATGCTGGCCGGGAAAATAAAAGGTTCCTTGGTAGCGCGATGCGGAATTGCCGTTGATCTTGTTGTCCCCCTGGTCAAGGGCGCGACGATCCTGGTAGAATACTACACCGGCATAGGTGCCCGAGGTCGGCGCGGTCAGGTTGATCGTGGCACCGCCGTTGATGCTGACATGGGCTATCAGACCCGGGCTGGACTCGGCGCTGTGGTGGGTCAGGATTATGACCACGCCGGTGCCGCTGACCGTGGCCTGCGACCCGGCGCTGAAGCTGCCGCCATCGATGTAGTAGATGCCGGGCCGCAGTTCGACCTGGCCTTTCAGGTCCATCCCGCCCCGGTATACGCCGGGGTCGAGGATCGAATGCTGATTGGGGCCGACATTGCCGCCATTCCGGTTGGCCACGCCGGCCAGATTGGGGCTGGGCAGGTTGGCGAGCGGATCGAATTGCGGCACGGAATAGGGGATGAGCTGGGTCCCCGCAGCATAGTTGCTGGGCGCCGCCGGCACGCCGCCGACCGCAGCAACTGGCGTGGCGTTGATCCGGCTGCTGCCGCCGGCGGTGACCGAGACCGCCGATGGCGAGTTCGACATCATGCCGCAGCCGAGATCGACATTCGTATTGCCGCCCATGTTGATGCCGGTGACGTTGGTGTTTTCGAGCGACAGCACGCAATATTCGCCTTGGGACACGACCTTGGCGGTGGCCTCGGCCGGAATGCGGATTGCGCGCTGCATCAGGAAGGCGACGAACGGCAGCCGGAGATCGGTTGCGAGCGCGACGCGGACGGCGCGCGTATCGCCGGAAAAAGCCCCCGCCGTCGGAGGCGTCTGGATTACAGGGGCGATCGTCATCGCGACATTGTTGTTCCGCGAAAGGTCGGCAGTGACGGTCGCGGCGACGGTATTCTGCTGCGACTGCGACAGGGCAAAGGCGCCGGCCAGCGCGCCGCTGTCGGCCTGGCGCTGCATGGCGCGCTTGGTATAGCTCCATTGGATGGTATCGGCGGCAAGACCGGCGCCGCCGATAATTACCGGCATGCTGATTGCAGTGATCATAGCAAGAGCGCCGCGCCGGTCGCCCCACAGCTTCTGGACAATGGTTCCTATATGCATCGCATCAAGCCCTGCCTGCGACGGCCCCCCGTCATTCTGCTTAGCAATAAAACAGTAGAGTTGTGATTACAAACGCATTTTAACGCCCTATTATTTCTATTAATCTTAAACATGCATTAATTTATTGAATAAGTTGACACCGCACATGCGCCATCGAACTGGGATAATGTCAGGCGACGCCCTTCCTTGCGATGATCTGCAACTGCCAGGATGCTCGAGACCCCGGAAATAGTATCGGGCTCATCACCCTGGCAGATTTTGTGCGATCGTGGTTCGGCGGCCGGACGGCCTATGGCGGCACGCGGACAGTGCGACTTGCGCGAGGAGATATCGGTGCTATGTTCACTTTCCGTTCGCATTCTTGAAAGCTGCCCATGGCCCGTGCCGCTACGCGATATGTCTGCCAGGCGTGCGGATCGGTGAGCAGCCGCTGGCAAGGCCAGTGCGGCGATTGCGAGGCGTGGAACACCATCCAGGCCGAGGCGGCACCGGTGGTGACGGCGTTCACGGCGAAACACTCGCTGAGTGGTGGCGGGCGCAAGTTCGCGATGGCGTCGCTGGCGGATGATGTGGAGTTGCCGAAGCGGCTGTCGACGGGGATCGGCGAGCTCGATCGGGCGCTGGGTGGGGCGATTGGTGGGCCTGCAGCGAATGCAGGCGGACTGGTGCCGGGATCGGTGGTGCTGATCGGCGGCGATCCGGGGATCGGCAAGTCGACGTTGCTGTTGCAGGCTGCGGGGCGGATGGCGCGCGATGGTCATGTGGTGGCCTATGTGTCGGGCGAGGAGGCGGCGGACCAGGTGCGGCTGCGGGCGCGGCGGCTGGGGCTGGCGAAGGCCGACGTCCAGTTGGCGAGCGAGACATCGGTGCGCGATATCCTGACGACGCTGGGCGCGGGCAAGCCGCCGGCGATGCTGGTCATCGATTCGATCCAGACGATGCATTCGGACACGCTCGAGGGCGCGCCGGGGACGGTTTCGCAGGTCCGGGCGAGCGCGCAGGAACTCATCCGCTATGCCAAGACGACGGGATGTGCGCTGATTCTGGTCGGGCATGTGACGAAGGACGGCCAGTTGGCGGGGCCGCGCGTACTCGAGCATATGGTCGACACGGTGCTGTATTTCGAGGGCGAGCGCAGCCACCAGTACCGGATCCTGCGCCCGGTGAAGAACCGCTTTGGCGGCACCGACGAGATCGGCGTGTTTTCAATGGGCGCCGACGGGCTCGAGGAAGTCACCAACCCGTCGTCGCTATTCCTGACCGACCGCGATGGCTCGGTCAGCGGCGCGGTGGTGTTCCCGGCGATGGAGGGGACGCGGCCGGTGCTGTGCGAAATCCAGGCGCTGGTGGTCAAGGTCGCGTCGGGCGCAACGCCGCGGCGAGCGGTGGTGGGGTGGGATTCGGGGCGGCTGTCGATGCTGCTGGCGGTGCTCGAGGCGCGCTGCGGGCTGGGGTTCGGCACGCACGAGGTCTATCTGAACGTGGCGGGCGGGTTGAAGGTCCAAGATCCCGCCGCCGATCTGGCCGTGGCGGCGGCGCTGATTTCGGCGTTGACCGACCGGCCGGTGCCGCATGATGCGGTGGCTTTCGGCGAAGTCGCGCTGTCGGGGGAGTTGCGGCCCGCGGGCCTGGCGTCGCTGCGCCTGAAGGAGGCGGCGAAGCTGGGTTTCGCCTCGGCTTTTGCGCCCAAGGGCACCGCGAGCGGCGCGATGCGGGTGGAAGCGATGCCGACTTTGGCGGCGCTCGTTGACCGGCTGGCGGGGCAGCCCTAAGGCGCGTTGATGGGCGCACTCACCGCATTCGACGTCGTCGTTGGAATCCTCGTCGTGATCGCGGCGCTGGCCGGGCTGGCGCGCGGCTTCGTCGGCGAGGTGGTGTCGCTGCTGGCCTGGGTAGCAGGCATCGTCGCGGTGCGATTTTTCTATACGCCGGCGAAGGCGCTGGCGGCCGGCTTCGTCGGCACGGAGTCGGGCGGCGCGATCCTGGCGCTGGTGGTACTGTTCCTCGGGGCGTTCATTGCGGTTCGATTGGTCGGCGGCCAGATCAGTTCAGGCACGCGCAACTCGATCGTCGGTCCGGTCGACCGCATCCTCGGGCTGGGGTTCGGCGCGGCAAAGGGCGTGCTTGGCGCGGCGCTGTTGTTCCTGCTGGCGAACATGACCTTCGAAACGATCGACCCGGGCGAGCCCAAGCCCGAATGGCTGCAGGAGGCCCGGACGGCGCCGACGCTGGCGATGGTATCGAAGGCGCTCGTCGATTTTGTCGAAGAACGCCGCCGGGTGGCGCCCGATACGGCATCGCTGGAGCCGCATGCCGGGATTGCGCTGCCCGGCGATGACGGCAACGCCGACGACGGCGACGGCTATGGCCGCAAGGAACGCGGCGCGCTCGAGGCGCTGCTCGACAAGCAGGAGAAGGCGTCGCCATCGACGCCGATATAATGACGATCCGCCTGTATAATACGCTGTCACGCGCCAAGGACGTGCTGGCCCCGGGCGACCCCGACCGGGTGACGATGTACGTCTGCGGCCCGACGGTCTATGGCCGCGCGCACATCGGCAATTTCCGGCCGGCGGTGGTGTTCGACCTGCTGCAACGCCTGCTCCGCCACACATATGGCGCCGACAAGGTGCTTTACGCGCGTAACATTACCGATATCGACGACAAGATCATTGCCGGCGCTGCCGAGGAAGGTGTGTCCATTGAGACCATCACCGAGCGCTATGCCGGGCTTTATCGCGCCGATGGCGCCGCGCTGGGCGTCCAGCGGCCCGATTTCGAGCCGCGGGCGACGACGAGCGTGCCGGCGATGATCACCATGATTGATGCGCTGGTGACGCGCGGCTCGGCGTATGCGGCGCAGGGACATGTGCTGTTCGATGTGCCGGCGTTCGCGGGTTACGGCGCGCTGTCGCGGCGGCCCCTGGATGAGATGATCGCCGGAGCGCGGGTCGAGGTGGCGCCGTACAAGCGGTCGCCGGCCGATTTCGTGCTGTGGAAGCCGTCGGATGCGGATCAGCCGGGGTGGGATTCGCCGTGGGGGCGCGGGCGGCCGGGCTGGCATATCGAATGCTCGGCAATGATTGCCGAGGCGCTGGGCACCACGATCGATATCCATGGCGGCGGGCAGGACCTGCAGTTCCCGCATCACGAGAACGAGCTGGCGCAATCGACCTGCGCGCACGACGGCGCGCCGCTGGCGCGGATATGGATGCACAACGGCTTCCTCAACATGGGCAGCGCGGCGAAGATGTCGAAGTCGCTGGGCAATATCGTGACGGTCGGTGAATTGCTGGCGCAGGGCTGGCACGGCGAGGTGCTGCGGCTGGCGCTGCTTAGCGCGCATTACCGCCAGCCGCTTGAATGGAACGACGATCTGCTTGCCGATTCGAAGGCGCGGCTCGACCGATTTTATGGCCTGCTGCGCGGGCAGATGGTGCCGGATGCGGCGCCCGATGCGGACTTCGTTGCCGCGTTGTGCGACGATCTCAACACGCCGCAGGCGCTCGCGGTGCTGGCGCGGCTGGGCAATGCGCGCGACCTGGGGGGGCTGCTGGCATCGGGGCGACTGCTCGGGCTGCTTGGTGAGACGCCCGAGGACTGGTTCAAGGCACAGGCGGGCGGCAGCGGGGACGATGCCGCGATCGAGGCGATGATCGCGGCGCGGACGGCCGCGCGAGCGGCGCGCGATTTCGCCGAATCGGATCGTATCCGTGACGCATTGACGGCGGCGGGGGTGGTGCTTGAGGATGGCGCGGCGGGCACGAGCTGGCGGCGGGCATAGCTGCGCGGGCGTGACGGGAGTGGGCACGATGCGCGGGGTTCTTGCGGCGGCGTTGTTGCTGGCCGGATCGAGTGCGCTGTCGGCAAGGGTGCCAGCGCCCGTGCCGGCGTCCGACCTGATGATCCGCCAGGCCTCGCCGGGTATCGAGTGGCGCTGGCGGATGGCGCCGGAAACGGCGACCCAGCAGGCGTTGCTGCGATCGATGCGCACCGAGGCGCTGGGCGAGGCGGCCAAGGCGCGGCGGGCAGCGGCGAAGGATCTCGCCAGCGCGCAGGCGGCAGGCTTTCCGTTCCGGCCGTACGAGACGATCAACGACTGGACGCTGGCGGCGGACACGCCGCGGCTGTTGTCGCTGGCGCTCGAGACGTGGAGCCATACCGGCGGCGCCCATGGCAACACCGGTTTTGCGGTCAGGATCTGGGACAAGACGGCACGGCGCAGCATCGGCATCGACGCGCTGTTCACCGACTGGCCGCGTGCGCGTAAGCTGATCGAGCCGCAATATTGCCGGATGCTGGCGGAGGAACAGCGCCGCCGCCGTGGTGAACCAACCGGTGGCGCCTTCGATGCCTGCCCCAGCCTTGCCGAACAGCCAATCCTGCCCTGGGCCGGGCTCGGGCAGGTGGCGAGCCAGTACCGGGTCTTGCTCGGGCCGTATGTGGCGGGGCCTTATTCGGAAGGGTCGTATTTGGTGACCGTACCTTGGCCCGACGGTATCGAGACATTGGTCAAGCCGGAGTACCGCGCCGATCTTTTCGGGCCGGCACGCTAGAACGTTTTTGTGAGTGCCACCCGCAAGTGCGCCGTCTCTGCCTCCCCCTCTAGGGGGAGAGAAAGCGGGTTTGCCCTAGCGACACCGCCAGCCTTGACCTATATCGGCTGGCATGTCCGAAGCGCTTTACAACACGCAGATTCTGCGGCTTGCCGCGTCGACGGCCGACCTTGCGCGGCTGGCCGCGGCCCAAGGTAGCGCGATCAAGGTGTCGCCGGTGTGCGGCAGCAAGGTAACGGCCGATATCGACCTCGATGACGCCGGCCGGGTAGCACGCGCCGGGTTCGAGGTGCGCGCCTGCGCGCTCGGCCAGGCATCGGCCGCGCTCGTCGCCGCGGAAATCGCCGGCAAAAGCGCCGCGGAGCTGGCGGCGGCGCGCACCGAACTGGCCGATTGGCTCGGCGGGCGCAGCGAGGCCGTGCCGGAATGGCCGGGGATGGCGGTGTTTGCGCCGGCGCGGCCGCACCGGGCCCGGCACCCTTCGATCCTGCTGGCGCTGGATGCCGCCATAGCCGCGGGTGAAAAAGCGGCCGATTCCGTTATTATGTCCGCGACCTGATCTTGGCGGGGAGTCATATCCCGGCGTTCCTGCCGGAAGCCGTCGTCTATCTTGGTGCCAGCGTCGTCCTCGTGCCGTTGTTCACTCGTTTCAAACTGGGTGCCGTGCTCGGTTATCTGGCCGCCGGCATCATCATCGGGCCGTCGCTGCTCGGGCTGGTCAACGAGCCCGAGCGCGTGCTGCAATTCGCCGAATTCGGCATTGTCCTCCTGCTGTTCGTCATCGGCCTCGAACTCCAGCCTTCGCGTCTCTGGGCGCTACGGCGCGATATCTTCGGGCTGGGCGCCGCGCAGGTCGTTCTGTCCGGGCTGGCGCTGACCGGGCTGGTGCTGATGCTGACCAGTTTCACCTGGCAGGCGGCGCTCGTCGTTGGCCTGCCGCTCGGCCTGTCGTCGACGGCGCTGGTCATGCAGTTGCTCAACGAGCGCAAGATCGCCGGCACCGAATTCGGCGAGCGCAGTTTCTCGATGCTGTTGTTCCAGGATCTCGCTATCGTGCCGCTGCTGACCATTGTCGCCGCACTGTCGCGGGTGCCCGATCCGGATGCGCTGCCGGGCTGGCAGATGGCGCTGATGACGGTGGGGGCGCTGGCGTTCCTGGTTGTCGTCGGGCGTTTCGCGCTGCCATGGGTGTTCCGCATCATCGGCACGCTCGGCGCGCGCGAGGCTTTTGTCGCCGCCGCGCTGTTGTCGGTGCTCGGCAGCGCGTTGCTGATGGCGTCGCTCGGCCTGTCGATGGCACTGGGCGCGTTCGTCGCCGGCGTCATGCTTGCCGAATCGCCGTATCGCCATGCGCTCGAGGCCGATATCGAGCCGTTTCGCGGGCTGTTGCTGGGGTTGTTCTTCGTCGCCATCGGCATGACGCTCGATCTCGGCGTGGTCGCCGGGCAATGGGCATTGGTGGCAGCCCTGGTGGCCGGCGTGATGGCGATCAAGACTGGCGTCGTCTTCGTGTTGGCGCGCGGCTTTGGCACCGGCACCATCCGCGCCTTCCAGATGGGGCTTTTGCTCAGCCAGGGCGGCGAATTCGGCTTCGTGCTGTTCGCCGAGGCGGCGCGCGGCATGCTGATCAGCCGCGAGGCGGCACAACTGTTCGGCGCCGTGGTAACGATCTCGATGGCGCTGACACCGCTGTTGTTCCTGCTGGCGTCGCGGTTGCAGGTGGCGCGCACCGGCGCGGCGCTCGACGGCCCCGAAAACGCCGTCCACGGCGACGAGGCCGAGGGCCGCGCCATCATCGTCGGCGTCGGGCGCTTTGGGCAGGTGGTGGCGCAGATGCTGCGCGGCCGCGGCATCGAGGTCCTCGCAATCGATCTCGATTCCGAGCTGATCGAAGTCTCGCGCAGCCTCGATATCGCGGTCTATTACGGCGACGGACGCCGCATCGAGATCCTGCGCGCGGCGGGCATCGAACGCGCTGACTTGCTGGTCATCGCCATCGAAGGCGCGTGGGACCCCGCCGCGACGCTGGCGCCGATCCGCGGGCAGTGGCCCGACCTGCCGATCATGGCGCGCGCCTTCGATCGCACGCATTGGGTGACGCTGCGCCGATCGGGCGTCGAGACGGTTGTGCGCGAGACCTTCGACAGCGCCATTCATATGGGCCGCGAGGCGCTCGGCGTGTTCGGCACCTCCGATTCGATGATCGACGCCATCGAGGCCGAATATCGCCGGCGCGACGGCGATCGGCTCGACCTGCAGCTGGTCAGCGGCGATTTCCGCGCCGGGGCGGACCAGCTGATCCGCGGGCGGTTGAGTTTCGATCCCGCAGCGCTCGGCGAAATCCCCTTCGACGACGAGATGGAAATCGTCCCCTAGGCCTGAAACTGGCGGAAAGTGATGGGGTGACGGGTTCGGCGGCCGGGCCTAGACGATGATGGTAGCCAGGAGACCCACCATGACCCAGTCCCGTGAAATCCGCCTTAAATCGCGCCCGGACGGCTTGCCCTCGGCGGCCAATTTCGAAGTTGCAACCGTCGATGTAGCGGCGCCGGGCGCCGGCGAGGTGCTCGTCCGCAACACCTGGATGTCGGTCGATCCGTACATGCGCGGCCGCATGACCGACCGCGCCAGCTATGTGCCGCCGTTTGCCCTTGGCGAAGCGCTCCAGGGCGGCGCGCTTGGCGAAGTCGTCGCCTCGAACGCCGAAGGCTTTGCGCCGGGCGACCTTGTATCGTCGTTCTTCGGCTGGCGCGAGAGCTTCGTCGCCCCCGCCGCCGCGCTCGAAAAACTGGCGCGGGCCGCCAATGTCCCCGACCAGGCGTATCTGGGTGTGCTCGGCATGCCCGGCCACACTGCCTATGCGGGCTTGCTCGAGATCGGCCAGCCCAAGGCCGGCGAGACCGTGTTCGTTTCGGGCGGCGCCGGCGCCGTCGGGTCGGTCGTCGCGCAGATCGCCAAGATCAAGGGCTGCACCGTCGTCGCAACGGCGGGCACCGACGCCAAGTGCGACTGGCTGCGGGCGCGCGGCGTCGACCATGCCATCAACTACAGGACCTGCGGCGACCTGCTCGGGGCGGTGCGCGCCGCCGTGCCCAAGGGCATCGACATCTATTTCGACAATGTCGGCGGCGAACATCTCGAAGTCGCCATCGAGGTCGCGCGGCCCTATGCGCGCTTTGCCGAGTGCGGGATGATCTCGGGTTACAACGCCGCGGAAATGACCGGGCCACGTAACATCATCCAGGTCGTCGGCAAGTCGCTGCGGATCCGCGGCTTCATTGTCAGCGAGTTCGCGGCGCTGCGGCCGCAGTTCCTTGCCGACATGACCGGCTGGATCGCCGATGGCCGGATCAAGTGGGAAGAGACCGTCCTCGACGGCGTCGAAAAGGCGCCGGATGCCTTTATCGGACTGTTTTCGGGAGGCAATACCGGCAAGATGCTGGTGAAGCTCTGACCCTTAAAGCCGCGCAAGCGCCGAACCCGATTGTCGCGGGCGGCGTCGCCGTCGCCGCGCTGTCGGCAGCGTCGCAATTCGAATTTGCCATCGGCCCGGTGCCGATCACGTTGCAGACGCTAGTCGTGACGATGGTCGGCGGCTTGCTCGGCTGGCGGCTGGGGATGGCGGCGGTCGTCGCCTGGCTGGCGCTGGGCGCGGCGGGGCTGCCGGTGCTGGCGGGTGGCAGTGGTGGGTTAGCCAAGTTTGCCGGGCCGACGGCGGGCTACCTGCTGGCGTTTCCGGTTGCCGCTGGGCTTGTGGGTTGGCTGGCCGAGCGCGGCTGGATGCGCGGGCTCGGGCGGGCGCTGGCGGCGATGCTGCTGGGCAATGCGGTGTGTTTGGTGATGGGGGCTGCTTGGCTGGCGGCTGTTATCGGGGGGCCGCAGGCTTTGGCGGCGGGGTTGTGGCCGTTTTTGCCGGGGGCTGTGGTGAAGTCGCTGGTGGCGGCGGGTCTGGTTTGGCGGTCGCGGAGGCGGGTGGAGCGGTTGGCGTAGCTTTGCCGAGACGGTGCTGCGGGGTGATCACCCCCACCCGCCGCTCCAAGAGGAGCGAGTCGCCTCCCCCCTCCAGGGGGAGGACCAGGTCAGTCGTGTTTGGGTTGGAGCCTGGTGGGCCAGGGGGCGGCGATGTCTTCGAGGATGACCTCGAGGACTTCGGTGCGGGCGCGCAGGGCAGGGCCGCCGGCAAAGGTCAGGATGACATGGTCGGCGTCGCGCGTCAGGCTGAGCAGGTCGAGGACGGCGTCGGGCGTGCGCGGCCAGTTCTGGCGCTGGACAGCCTCGACGGTCTCGATCCGGAGCGCGCTGCGCACCCGGCTGGGGGCGGTCGCTTCCCAGCGATAGCGGTTGACCAGCAACACCAGCCGGCGGCCGCGCTTGTCGAAGGCGAGGTCCTCGGCGCGCAGGGTCGCGTCCTGGAGCAGCGCCGAAATGGCGGGCAGATCCTCCGGGGTCTGGCCGAGCAGCGTCAGGCGTTCATCGCGCATTGGTCAGCCGTCCGAGATGCGTTCGATATCGGCGCCGACGGCGGAAAGCTTTTCCTCCAGCCGTTCATAGCCGCGATCGAGGTGGTAGACGCGCGACACGGTGGTCTCACCGCTGGCCGCCAGCCCGGCGAGAACGAGGCTCATCGAAGCGCGCAGGTCGGTCGCCATGACCTGTGCCCCGTGCAGCCCGCCGACGCCGCGAACCACCGCCGAACGCCCGCGAACGGTGACGTCGGCACCCATTCGCGCCAGTTCGGGCACGTGCATGAAGCGGTTCTCGAAGATCGTCTCGGTCAGCAGCGAGGTGCCCTCGGCGACCGCCAGCATCGCCATGAACTGCGCCTGCATGTCGGTGGCGAACCCCGGATAGGGCGCCGTCGAGATATCGATGCCGCGCATCGCGCCCGGCCGCTTGACGATGAGGCCGCCCTTGACCGGGGTAATCTCGACGCCGGCCTCGCGCAGTGCCTCCAGCGTAGAACCGAGATCGGCTTCGGTGGCGCCGACGAGTTCGAGCTCGCCGCCGGTGATGGCTGCGGCGCACGCGTAGGAGCCGGCCTCGATGCGGTCGGGCATGACGGCGTAGGTCGCGCCGTGAAGGTCGCGGACGCCTTCGATGTGGAGGGTTTCGGTGCCGATGCCCTCGATGTGTGCGCCCATGGCGACAAGGCAGTTACACAGGTCGACGATTTCGGGCTCGCGAGCGACGTTTTCGAGCACCGAAGGGCCGCGTGCGAGGACGGCGGCCATGACGGCGTTTTCGGTGGCGCCGACGCTGACCATCGGGAAGGTGTAGCGGCCACCTGGCAATCCGTTTTTGGCGCTGGCCTTGACGTAACCGGCGGCCAGTTCGATTTCGGCGCCAAGGTGCTCGAGCGCCTTCAGGTGAAGATCGATCGGGCGGTTGCCGATGGCGCATCCGCCGGGAAGCGAGACGGTGGCCTCGCCGGCGCGGGCGACCAGCGGGCCGAGGACGAGGATCGAAGCCCGCATCTTGCGGACGATGTCGTAGGGCGCCACCGTCGAGGTGATGCGGTTGGCGCGGAGCGTCATGACGCGGCCGAATTCATCGGGATGCGTGCCCTCGATGGTCGTCGAGACACCGTGGTTGTTGAGCAGGTGGCCGAAGGTATCGATATCGGCGAGGCGCGGCAGGTTGCGCAGCGTCAGCGGCTCGTCGGTCAGCAGCGCGCACGGCATCAGCGTGAGCGCTGCGTTCTTGGCACCGGAGATAGGAATGCGGCCTTTGAGCGGGCGGCCACCGCGTATGACGATCTGATCCATCAACGCGTGTTAGCGCGTGTCGCGGGGCTGCGCTACTGCGCGGTAAACACCGCCATCTGGCTGGCGCCGCCGAGCACGGGGTGGGCGCCGGCGATGTTGGTGCAGGCGACGCCATAGCCACGGCGCGCGGCGACCCCGTTTGCCCAGCTGCGGAACTTTGCCCGGTCCCATTCGAAGCGGTGGCCGGGGTGGCGGAAACGATGCGCCGGCACGCCCAGCAAGCCATTGAACTCGGCGTTGGGGGTCGTGACGATGACGCTTTGGGGGCGGATATGCACGAAGATTGCGCGCTCGAGCACCGATAGCTGGCCCGGATCGATATGCTCGATCGTCTCGATCAGGATCGCGCAATCGAAACCGCGCAGCCCGCTGCCGTCGGTCATCGAGCGCTGGATGATCTCGATCTGAGCTGTCGCCAACGCGCCCAGCGCCGCCAGCCGCACCCTCAGCCGGTCGAGCACGCTGCGGTCGAGATCGATCGCGGTGATCCGCCGGACATGGGGCTCGACGGCCAGGCGCACCAGCAAGTCGCCATCGCCGCACCCGAGGTCGACGATATCGGTCGCACCGCAGTCGAGCACGGCCTTGTGGGCGGCCTCCAGCCGTTGCTCATGCCACCAGGTCGTCATGCTGGCCTCTGCGGGCGTGTCGCCTTCGAGTGATAGTGGTGCTGCTGGGTCAAGCCGGTAAACTGTCTTAACATCTTAGTGTCTTACGTGAATGGAGGGCGCTCGGTCGCGAAGTCACAGGCGGTATTCAGCGCCAGGATCTGGCGCGAGCCGCGGCCTCCTGTGCGGCGTCGAGCGGGGTCCCGGCCATCGCGGCATCGACCGCGGCCAGGACCTGCGGACTGTTGCCGGATGCCATGCGATAATCGCCGCCCGGGCCTGGCTGCGCCGTTTCCAGCGTCCTGATCGTCCAGCGGTCGTCGGCGCGACAGGCGATGCCGGCCTGTGTCGGGGCAGACCAGGTTCGGCACAGCTTTCCGTCATGGGCCCGGAATGTCAGGACGAGCCGAATGGCGCCGGTCTGTTCTGCGGAGGCAAGTCGGGTATCGAGCAAATGGGCCAGATTGCCTTGCGCGAGCACGGCATTGGAAGGCGAAGTCGAGCTTGGGACGTTGCGACCGATCAGCGTGCCACCGATCATGCCGAAAAACAGCGTCGCGGCGAGTGCGGCCCAAGTCGGCATGACGAAACGGCGGCTCAGGCCCGGCGATGCACGCCGGCGGAAAGCGACGACAGTATCGGGAGCCGTCCCAGGGTCGGCGTTCGTTGTCGGTTCTGCCAGCAACGGCGCGAAGCCCTTGCGCAGGCGATCGGCAATCTTGCGGTGGGTGTCGGCCAATCGCGCCAGTGCCGGGTCGGCAGCGACGGCGGCGGCAACACGCGCTGCTTCCGTCGGCGCGAGTTCGCCGTCCAGCCACGCCAGCAGTTCGGCTTCGTCAACGGTCATGATCGGATCCCAGCAATGCGACCAGCGCCTGCCGGCCGCGCAACATTCGGCTCGACACGGTGCCGATCGGCAGGTCGAGCACCGCGGCTGCCTCGGCATAGCCCAGGCCCTCGATCGTCACGAGCGCCAGCACTTCGCGTTGTTCGTCGGGCAGTTGGTTGAGCGCCCGCACCAGTGCCGCCAGTTCCGACCGCGCCTCGAGTTCGGCGAGGGGATAGACACCGACCGCCAGCCCGTCTTCCTCGGGCGACAGCTTGCCGTCCTGCCGGCCCCGCGCTCGCACCGTGTCGATCCACTGGTTGCGCACGATGCGAAACAGCCAGGCATCGAAGCGTGTCCCGGGCTGCCATTGGTCCCGCGCCCGCAAGGCGCGCTCGACGGCGCCCTGCACCAGATCGTCGGCATCGGCCGACGAACGCGCCAGTGCGCCGGCGAACCGTCGCAGGCGCGGCAGCAGCGCGGTCAGTTCGCAATCGAACGCATTCAAAGGCAGTCCTTGGCAGCATCGTGGAAGAAACGCTGGCGGCGCATCGTTTATTCCCTCGATATGCCGCAAAAGGACCTTTCATGCGAAGAATCATCGTCATCACGGCACTGGTGCTGGCGGCCGCGCCCGCTTCGGCCCAGCTGTTGCCGGGCGGAATCGGCGGCCTGACCGGCGGGCTGACGAGTGGTTTGCCGCTTCCCGGTGGCCTGCCCGGCGGTTTGACCGGAGCGGGACAGGCGGGGGCGATCGCTGGCGAGCCCCTGGGCGCGCTCGGCGGTTTTGCCGGGCGCGAGATTCCCGCCGCGCGCGAACTGCTCGACCTGCGGCGGCTGCGCTTGCGGACGCTGGTCCGTGACAACGACAAGGCACTCGATGTCGATACTGAGCGCAATCCCGTGCGCCGCGGCGAGCTGATCGCCATCGATCTCGACGCGGCGCAGACCGAAAAGGTGAGCGCCGCCGGGTTCACGCTGCTGCGCGCCGACAGCGACACGGGCGTGCCGACGACCATCCTGCGACCGCCGGCGAAGATGCCGTTGAAGCGCGGCCTTGCCGCGCTGCGGGCCCTGCTGCCCGAAGCCAGCTTCGACTATAACCATGTCTATGAACCGGCCGGCGCGGCGCTGCAGACGGGTGGTACGGCGCGGGCCGGCACGGCGGTCGGCGGTGTCATCGGCCTGATCGATGGTGGCGTTGCGGCACATTCGTCACTCACCAAGGCGAATATCGAGCAACGAGGCTTTGCCGGGCCGGTCACCGCGACGGGACACGGCACCGCGATCGCGTCGCTGCTCGTCGGGCAGGCCGACAGGTTCACAGGGGCAGCCCTGGGCGCGAGCCTGTTGGTGGCCGATGTCTATGGCGGGTCGGCGGCCAATGGCTCGGCCGAGGCGATCGCCCGCGCGCTGGCGTGGCTCGATGCGCGCGGCGTTCGCATCGTCAATATCAGCCTTGTCGGACCGCCGAACATCCTTGTCGAGCGCGCCATCGCCGCCAGCCGCAAGCATGGCATGCTGGTCGTCGCTGCCGTCGGCAATGACGGACCTGCCGCGCCGCCGCTCTATCCCGCCTCCTACGACGGGGTCATCGCCGTCACCGGAGTCGATGGCCGGGAACGCGCGCTTGCCGAGGCCGGCCGGGCGAGCCACCTCGATTTTGCGGCACCCGGCGCCGACTTGGCGGCGGCGATTCCGGCCGGCGGTTTTGCGCTGGTTCGCGGCACGTCGTTCGCCGCGCCGCTGGTTGCGGCACGTCTTGCCGTTATGCCCGGCGGCATCGCGGCGGTTTCGGCCGAAGCGCGGCCGGCACGCGCCGGCAAGGTCGGACGCGGCATCGTCTGCGGTGACTGCCGCAACAACGATCCCGTGCTTTTGAAAAAAGTGCGGCGCTGACGGGAAGAAGCGCCGGTCCCGCGTCGTTAGCCTGATGTAGCCGGTCGCCGATCGGCACAAGCAGGAGACACTCGATGCGAAATTCAATGATCGCAGTTGCCGCCGCAACTGTCGCGCTTGGCGCGATGCCGGTGGCGGCTCAGTTATTCGGCGGTGCCGGCGGCGCCGGCGGCGGGATCGGCGGGGCCGTAAGCGGCGTCGTCGGCGGCGCCGGCAATTTGGGCGGCAGTTCCGGCCTCGGCAGCGTGACGCAATCGGTGACCGGGTCGGTTACGGGCAACGGCAGCGGCAGCGTCAGCAAATCCGTCGACACACGCAGCGGCACGGCCAGCGCCGGTGGCGGCATCGCCGGAACGATCAGCGGCGCGGTTGCGGGCGTTACATCGGTTGCCGGGCCAGCCGGTGCGATCGGCGGCGGCACCGCGCTTGCGGGCTCGCAGTCGGTGGAGCGGAGCGGCAGCGGGTCGGTTACCGCAATCGGTACGGACGGTGTCGGCAGCCTGGCCGGGCAAGCTGCCGGGGCTGCAAATGGTGGTGCGAACAGCGCCCTCGTCGGCGCCGCCAGTGCCGGGCAGGCAGCGCAGGGCCAGACTGCGGCCTCCGGCCAGGCCGTCGGCGATGGCGCCTTGGCCGGCGCGACCCGCGCCGACGGCGTTGCCGCAAACGCGGGCGGGATTGCCGCAAACGCTGGCGAACCGGCCAGCCTGTCGGGAAGCGGTTCGGGCAATGCCTCGGGCAACGGCGCGATCGCTGCCCGCGGACCGGCAAGGGCCTCGCGCAACCCGCCAGCCTGAGCATATCAGGGGCAGGCTGCGATTTGGCGGCCTGCCCCTGTTTTTGAATGGCTACGGACCGCGTCGCGCCAAGCCAGCCCCGACAAGCTAGGACCCCTTGGGCGGGATTGCGCGGCAGGCGGTGAAGTCTTAATGATTTGTGCGGGACTCAGAATTCCCGGGGGGATCATTCATGACCGAGCTGCATTTCACGACATTGTTTCCGCTGTCGACGCTGGCGATCATCCTGGCGGTGTTGGTGTATTTCGGGCTGGGCTTCGTTGCAGCCAAGGCGCGCGTGACGTGGAATGTGCCGGCGCCGATGCCGTCGGGCCATGTCGAGTATGACAAGCGGTTCCGGGTGCACATGAACACGCTCGAGCAGCTGGCGCTGTTCCTGCCGGCGATGTTCCTCGCGGCGCCGGTGCTGGGCGATGCGATTGCCGGCGGGCTGGGGCTGGTGTGGTCGATCGGGCGGCTGGTTTATGCACGCGCTTATTATGCCGATGCCGCCAAGCGTGGGCCGGGGTTCGGGCTGACATTCCTGCCGACTTTGGTGCTGCTGGTGTCGGCAGCCTATGCTGCGGTGCGGGCCTTGATCGGATAGGGGGGACACCCCCACCCGGGCCGGCGGAGACGCCGTCTCTCGCCTCCCCCCTCGAGGGGGAGGACAAGACTATCTGGGGTCGATCGGGGTCAGGTGGCCCAGCCTTGCCTCGATGGCTTCGCCGGCGCCCAGGCAGAGGTCTTCGCGGAAGCGGTCGCCGATGATCTGGACGCCCAGGGGCAGGCCACCCGCCATGCCGGTGGGGACGCAGACGACGGGGAGCCCGAGCAGGTTCATCGGGACGACGAAGCGCATGAGCTCGCCGACTTCGGTTGAGCTACCCGGGCCGGCGATGTCGAAGCCATGGGGGAATTGCGGCTGGCACCACGTCGGCCCCAGGATGAGCGGATAATCGGCGAGGAACGCGCTCCAGGCGCGGGCAACGGTGTGGCGGCGGACCTGGAGCTGGACGCTGCCGGGGAAGTCCTGGGAGCCCTGGACCGACAGGAAGGATTTGAGGAAGCCCATCGCATCGGGCGACAGGATCTGGCCGAGCAGGTCGGACATCAGGCCGAATTCCCATGCCAGCCACTGGCTCCAGACGGCGATGGCTTCCTCCACCATCGGCGGCGTGATTTCGGACACGTCATAGCCGGCGTCGGACAGCGCGTCGGCGGCGGCACGGACGCCGGCGCTGATGCTCGGGTGAGTGGCGCCGCCGGGCGGCGCGGTGACGACGGCGACCTTGATGCGGCCGGCGAGGCTGGGGCCGGTGAGGGGCGCCGGGACCGAGACAGGGTCGCGCGGATGGGGGCCGGCGAGAACCGATAGCGCGAGGCGGAGATCGCCGACGTGGCGCGCCATCGGGCCCTCGACGGCCATTAGCTGGGCGGCGAGGACAGGGCTACGCGGTTCGATGGCGCTGGCCCAGGGGATGCGGCCGAGGCTGGGCTTGAGGCTGGCGATGCCGCAGGCGAACGCGGGGTTGCGCAAACTGCCGCCGATATCGTTGCCGAGGCCGAGGGGGGACATGCCGGTGGCAAGGGCAGCACCTTCGCCGCCGCTCGAACCGCCGCTGGTGCGGCTGCCGTCGAAGGGGTTGCGGGTGAGGCCGTAAAGGCCCGAATCGGTGTGCACGCGGAGCCCCATGTCGGGCATGTTGGTGCGGCCGATGGGTATGGCGCCGGCGGCCTTCATGCGCTGGGTGACGGGAGCGTCTTCATCGGGGAAGGCCTGCGCGAAGGCGGGGACTCCGTGGGTGGTCGGGGTGCCGGTGAGGTCTATGTTGGATTTGACGGTGATCGGGACGCCGTGGAGCGGGCCGAGTTCGCCGCCGGACGCGACCGCGGCATCGGCGGCATCGGCGGCGGCGAGGGCCGAATCGGTGAGCACCGTGACGATGGCGTTGACGGCGGGATTGACCGCGGCGATGCGCGCCAGATGCGCCTCGATGACGGCGCGGGAAGTTGTCTGCCGGGCGGCGATCATCGCGGCGAGGCTGGTGGCGGATTGCTGCCAGAGTTCGATGGCCATCACGGAGTCTCCCCAATTTTGGGTGATTATGGCGCGATTCGTTGCGGAGGATACCTGTTCAAATCCGGCTGGCGGCGGCGCATCGGGAAGCCTAGCCTGACGCAAAAATGGGGAGAGACGGAATGACACGGTTGGTTGGGCGGGTAGCCTATGTGACGGGGGCGGCAAGCGGCATCGGGCGGGCGGCGGCAGTGGCGCTGGCGCGCGAGGGTGCCGGGGTGTTCCTGACCGATATCGACATGGACGGCGGCCGCGAGACGGCGAAAATGATCGAGGATGCCGGCGGACGCGCCGAGTTTCGCGGGCAGGATGTGGTCGAGGAGGACCGCTGGGCCGAGCTGGTGGGCAAGGTGATGCGGATCTTCGGGCGACTCGACGTGCTGGTCAACAATGCCGGTATCGGCACCGGCTGCGCCGTTACCGAGATGACGCTCGACCAGTGGAACCGGCAGGTGGCAATCAACCTCACGGGCGTGTTCCTCGGCACCAAGCACAGCATCCCGGCGATGCGCGCCGACAAGCCCGAGGGCAGCTATCGCGGCGGGTCGATCATCAATATCTCGTCGGTGGCCGGATTGGGCGGGTCGGCGGGGCTGGCGGGCTATTGCGCCACCAAGGGCGGCGTGCGGCTGTTCACCAAGGCGGTGGCGATGGAATGTGCGGCCGCCAAGGACGGTATCCGCTGCAATTCGGTGCATCCGGGGATCATCGACACGCCGATCTGGACGAAGATCGACGAAGTCGGGACGTTATCGGCCGGGCTTGGCCTGCCGGCGGGGTCGAACACCATCGATCCAGGGCTGCTCGGCATGGCGGCGCCGCTGGGTTATCCGGGACAGCCCGAGGACATCGCCGACGGGATCGTGTTCCTGGCGTCGGACGAATCGCGGTACATGACGGGGACCGAACTGGTCATCGATGGGGGATGGACGGCACACTAGGGTCGGGTCAGACCTTCAGCGGGGCGACGTTGAGGCCGTTGTCGGGTGCGCAATCGGGAAGTTCGGCGTAGCGGGCGCTGCGGCCGTCGCGGCTGATCCAGACGCGGAGCGAGGCGAGTTCGGGGCAGGGCAGGTAGCGCCAGCGGAATTCCCAGCCGTCGGCCCATTGCATGTCCTCGCGGCCGGTGAAGGCGCGGGGTGGTTGACCGCTGGTGCGGGCGTACTGGACCTGCAGCTTGTCGGCGATCTTGGCGGCGGTCGGCGCATCGATGTCGCGGTGGAAGACGCCCATGGCGATGGCGATGACAAGTGCCAGTGCGATACCGGCAAGGACCAGGCGGCGAATCGTGATTGCGGAGAGGCGCGCCATCATGGGCGCGGGAGCGCCGGCGTACTGCTGGTGGGGATGCCAACGCCTTTGGCCAGTGCGGCGAACAGGGCGGCGACGAGGGTTCGGGCGGGGCAGACGGTCATTTCGGGCAACACTAGCCGGGGCGAGGGCGGGTGGCGAGGGGGGCGGGGTGCGTCAGGCGGGCGCGGGTAATTCGGCTCGAGCTGGCGTATTCGTGCCGGCTGGGGGGTGTCGCTCGTTGACAGGACGGAGATGTTGCCTTATCGCCCCGCCTTCGCATCGGCAGGACTTTCGAGTCTCGCTGCTCACGAGATTTGCATTCAAGGTTTCTAACGATGTTCGCAGTTGTGCGCACCGGCGGCAAACAATATCGGGTCGCCACCGATGACAAGATTCTCGTCGAGAAGATCGACGGGGAAGCCGGCACGAGCGTCCAGCTCGAGACGCTGATGTTCGGCGATGCCGGCGCCATCACCACCGGTGGCTCGGTTACCGCCGAGATCGTCGCGCAGACGAAGGGTGACAAGGTCATCATCTTCAAGAAGCGTCGTCGCCACAATTATCGTCGCAAGAACGGTCATCGCCAGCAGCTGACCGTGCTCAAGATCACCAGCGTAGGTTAAGAGACAATGGCACATAAGAAAGCAGGCGGTTCATCGCGCAACGGTCGTGATTCGGCCGGTCGTCGCCTTGGCGTGAAGCGCTTCGGTGGGCAGGAATTGCTCGCCGGCACCATCATCATTCGCCAGCGCGGCACGCGCGTCCATCCGGGCCGTAACGTCGGCCTCGGTGTCGATCATACGCTCTATGCCACGGCGCACGGCGTCGTCGTGTTTCACGAGGGCAAGCTGGGCCGCAAGTACGTCAGCGTCGACCCGAAGCCGGAAGCAATTGCGGCCGAATAGGCCCGACCGGCTGATACCTTTTGGGTTTTGAAGGGGGGAGCCGGGCGACCGGCTCCCCCTTTTTCTTTGGCGCTTTCCCGGCGTCGTCTTAGAATCGATTTCGCGATGCAGTTTCTCGACCAGGCCAAGATTTTCGTTTCGTCGGGTGTCGGCGGTGACGGGGCTGTGTCGTTCCGGCGCGAGAAGTTCGTCGAATACGGCGGCCCCGATGGCGGCGACGGCGGGCGCGGCGGCGATATCATCTTCGAATGCGTCGGCGGGCTGAATACGCTGATCGATTTTCGCTACACCCAGCATTTCCGCGCCGGTCGCGGCGGGCATGGCATGGGCCGCAACCGCACCGGGCCGGGCGCCGACAACAAGACCATCAAGGTGCCGGTGGGCACGCAGGTGCTCGCGGACGACGACGAGCGCACGCTGATCGCCGATCTGACCCGGCCGGGGCAGCGCGTCGTGCTGCTGCGCGGCGGCGATGGCGGCAAGGGCAACTCGCACTACAAAAGCAGCACGAATCGGGCGCCGCGGCAGTTCCAGCCGGGATTTCCGGGCGGCGAGATGTGGGTATGGCTGCGGTTGAAGCTGATCGCCGATGCGGGTTTGCTCGGCGCGCCGAATGCCGGCAAGTCGACCTTCATCAATGCGGTTTCGAATGCGGCGGCAAAGGTTGGCGCCTATCCGTTCACGACATTGAAGCCGCAGCTTGGGGTCGTCGGCCACAAGGGCAAGGAACTGGTGATGGCCGATATTCCCGGGCTTATCGCCGGGGCGGCCGAGGGTGTCGGCATCGGTGATCGCTTCCTCGGCCATGTCGAGCGTTGCCGGGTGCTGCTGCACCTCGTGGATGCGAGTGCGGCGGCGCCGGTCAAGGCGTGGCGGACGGTGCGCGACGAGCTCGAGGCCTATGGCGGCGGGTTGGTCGACAAGCCCGAGATCCTGGCACTGTCGAAAGCCGACCTGGTGACGCCATCGGCGTTGGCGGCGAAGCAGCGCGCATTGGAGAAAGCCAGCGGCGTGCGGGTTTATGTGATGTCGGCGGCGACGCGGCAGGGGGTCGATGTGGTGCTCGATGCACTCATCGAGCTCGCCGGGCACGAAGCCGGCGAGGCGACCGCGGATGTGCAGACGTGGAACCCGCTGTAGCCGAGGCTTTGGTCGGCGAAGCAGCGGCGCGGTTCAGGCCGGGTCGCTGTTTGCGACTCGTGGTCAAGATCGGCTCGTCGTTGCTGGTCGATGGCGCCGGCGCGGTAAGGCGGGAGTGGCTGGCGAGCGTTGTCGGCGATATCGCGGCACGGCGGGCGGCGGGGCAGGAAATCATCGTCGTTTCGTCGGGCGCCATTGCATTGGGCGCGCGGCGGTTGAAGCTCGAACGCGGCGGGCGGGCGAGCCTGGAGGATGCGCAGGCGGCGGCGGCTGTCGGGCAAGTGGCTTTGAGCGCGGTCTGGGAGGCGTTGCTGGCGGGTGCCGGGATGACGATGGCGCAGGTGTTGCTGACATTGGGCGATCTCGAGGACCGGCGGCGATATCTGAACGTGTCGGCGACGATCGACCGGTTGCTGGCGCTCGGCGCGGTGCCGGTACTCAACGAGAATGATACCGTGGCGACGACCGAGATTCGGTTCGGCGACAATGACCGGCTGGCGGCGCGCGCGGCGCAGGCGGCGGGCGCGCGCGGGGTCGTGCTGCTGAGCGATGTCGATGGGCTTTATACGGCGAACCCGGCACGGGATCCGGACGCGCGACTGGTGACGGTGGTGGAGGCCGTGACGCCGGCGATCGAGGCGATGGCCGATGCGGGAAGTGGATCGGGGCTGGGCACCGGCGGCATGGCGGCGAAGCTAGCGGCAGCGAAGATTGCCGGGGCGGCGGGAATTCACCTGGCGATCGCCGATGGCCGGGTGATGGCGCCGCTGACGCGCTTTGCCGAGACCGGGCGCGGGACGGTTTTCGTGGCGGGCGAGGGTGCCGGCCGACGCAAGGCTTGGCTGGCGGGGCGGTTGACGGTGGTAGGCACGCTGACGGTCGATGCGGGTGCCGAGGCAGCTTTGCGGCGGGGCAAGAGCTTGCTCGCAGCGGGTGTGGTTGGCGTTGTGGGGAATTTTGCGCGGGGTGATGTTGTTGCGGTGGCGGGGCCGGATGGGGTGATTGCGCGCGGTCTGGCGGGGTATGATGCCGGGGACGCGGGGTTGATCTGCGGGTTGCGCAACGAGGCGCAGGCGGCGGTGCTGGGTTATGCGCCGCGCGCGGCGATGGTGCATTGCGATCATCTGGTGATGCTGTGAGCGCAGCCGAGACCATCGGCGAGATGGCGCGGGCGGCGCGGGGGGCGGTTGCCGGACTGGCGGGCGCCGGGACTGCGGCGAAGCGGGCGGCGATTCGTGCGGCGGCTGGGGCGATTCGCGTGCGGGCCGAGGATTTGCTGGCGGCCAGTGCGGTGGATGTGGCGGCGGCGCGCGCTGGCGGGACTTCGGAGTCGTTGATTGACCGGCTGATGCTTGATACGGCGCGGATCGAGGGCATTGCTTCGGGGCTGGAGACGGTTGCGGGGCTGGATGATCCGGTTGGCGAGGTCATCAAGGCCTGGGAGCAGCCGAACGGATTGCGGTTCGAGCGGGTGCGGGTGGCCCTGGGGGTCATCGGGATTATTTACGAGAGCCGGCCGGGGGTTACGGCGGATGCGGCGGCGCTGTGCCTGATGGCAGGCAACGCGTGTTTGATGCGCGGCGGGTCGGAGGCGGCGCGGTCGAACCGGGTGCTGCTCGACTGCGTGGCGGCGGGACTGGCGGCGGCGGGGTTGCCGGCGGCGGCAGTGCAGATGGTGCCGGCGGGGGACCGGGCGCTGGTTGGGGCGATGCTGGCGGCACATGGGTTGATCGACGTGATCATTCCGCGCGGCGGCAAGGGGTTGGTGGCGCGGGTCCAGGCCGAGGCCAAGGTGCCGGTGTTGGCGCATCTCGATGGCATCAATCATGTTTATGTCGATGCGTCGGCGGACCTGGCGACGGCGGCGGCTGTGGTGGTCAATTCCAAGCTGCGGCGGACGGGGGTTTGCGGGGCGATGGAGACGGTTTTGATCGACCGCGCGGCTTCGGCGGACCTGGCGCGGGGCGTGGTGGCGGCGTTGCTGGACGGCGGGTGTGCGGTGCACGGCGATGCCGGGGTGATGGAGCTCGATACGCGGGTGACGGCGGCGGCGGATGCGGATTGGGATACCGAATGGCTCGATGCGGTGGCTTCGGCGGCGCTGGTCGATGGCGTGGCCGGGGCGATCGCGCATATCGGGCGGCATGGGTCGGCGCATACCGATGCGATCGTGGCGGGCGATGCGGCGGTCGCGGCGCGGTTTCTGGGCGAGGTCGATTCGGCGATCGTGCTGTGGAACGCGTCGACGCAGTTTGCCGATGGGGCGGAGTTCGGGTTCGGGGCGGAGATCGGGATTGCGACAGGCCGTCTTCACGCCAGGGGCCCGGTCGCGCTCGAGGGGCTGACGACGTACAAGACGCGGGTTTACGGTGCGGGGCAGGTTCGGGCGTGATTTGATGGCGGCGTTGGGATGGGGTATTGGTTGTGGATGAGCACCCGCCCTGCCCCTGACACCGAGCTGGATTCCGAGGTTTTCGGCGTGCCGGTTGACTGGGCGACACTGTCCTCGGAGGAGCAGGCCTTCCTGCAGGAGGGCATCGACGACCTCGATCGCGGGGCGTTTGTCAGCCACGCGGAAATGAAGCTCGAGTTCAAGCGGATGCGCGAAAAATACGCCCGGAAGTGACGTTGCATCAGTGACATTGCTTCGATGGGCGCCACGATCGCTGCGCGATATTCGCAGGATCGAGATATATCTCGATTCGGTTGAACCGGTCCTGGCTGGGCGGATCATCGCGGAAATCGAACGAAGGACTGACCAACTGGTCGCGTTTCCGTTGTCGGGTCCGGCGATCGGGGAGGGACGCTATCGTAAACTGACGATCACGCGGTTCAACTACATCATTGTCTATCGCGTCGTCGGCGAATGGGTCGAAGTTGTTCGCGTGCGGCATGCTCATGTAGACTGGTTGTCGCGGTGAAGCGCGTCGGTATCCTTGGTGGATCGTTCAACCCGGCGCATGCGGCGCATCGGCATATCAGTGTCGAGGCGATGCGGCGGTTGGGGCTGGATGAAGTCTGGTGGCTGGTCAGTCCGCAGAACCCGCTGAAATCGCCGGCGGGGATGGCAAGCCTGGCGGCGCGACTGGGGTCGGCGCGGGCGGCGGCGCGGCATCCGCGCATCAAGCCGTTGGCGATCGAATCGGAAATGCGGACACGCTTTGCTGTCGATACAGTGGCGGCGTTGCAGCGGCGTTTCCCCGAAATCGCGTTCATCTGGTTGATGGGGGCCGATATAGTGCCCCAATTGCATCGCTGGCACCGGTGGCGCGATTTCATGCGCTTGCTGCCGATTGCCGTTTTGGCACGTCCGCGCTATATGGGAGGGGCTTTGATCTCGCCTGCAATGGTTTGGGCAAGGCGATGGCGGCAGCCGATCGGGTCTGCCCGCCGCTGGACGGCTTGGAAACTGCCGGCGATCATTGTCCTCGATATTCGCCAGACGGCGCTTTCGGCGACGGCGATCAGGGCCGCCGATCCGGATTGGGCATCACGATATGACGATGGGACTATAGCTTGACGACGACGGAAAAACTGGCGGCCGTGGACGCCCACATCGAGGCGCTGCATGCCATGGTGATGAAAACCCTGGACGACGACCAGGCGGTGGAGGTGGTTTCCATCCCGCTTGCGGGCAAGACCAGCATTGCCGATTACATGGTGATCGCCAGCGGCAAGTCGGGCCGGCAAGTGGCTTCGATGGCGTACAAGATCGCCGAGAAGTGCAAGAACGAGTTCGGTCGTCCGGCGCGGATCCAGGGCCTGCCGACCGCCGACTGGGTGCTGATCGATGCGGGCGATGTCATCGTCCATATCTTCAAGCCCGACGTGCGGCAGTTCTATAACCTCGAACGCATGTGGGCGTTCGACACGTCGCCAGATGCCGAGCCCAATCCCGGCGAGCCGCGGATGGGCGTGCTGCGGGTCGAGCCGCGCAATGGCGGCCTTGGTTAAACGCCGGAACTGGCGCTGAAGCTTGGTATCATCGCGCGCGGCCGGATCGGCGCATCGCCCGAGGCCGAGCTTGTCGATCGTTATGCCAAGCGCCTGCGCGGTGAGCTGACGGTCACCGAGATCGGCGACACCGCGCCATGGCCGGCGTTCGAGGGTGGCCGAACCGTTGCTCTCGACGAGACCGGGCGCGACCTGGGATCGGCGGCGCTGGCGGCGCAGCTCGGGCGCTGGCGCGACGATGGCGTGCGCGAGGTGCGGTTCCTGATCGGCGCGGCCGATGGCCATGATGCGGCGACGCGGGCCGGGGCAGATTTGCTGTTGAGTTTCGGCAAGGCGACCTGGCCGCATATGCTGGTTCGCGCGATGCTGGCCGAGCAGCTTTATCGCGCGGCGACGATCATGGCGGGGCATCCGTACCACCGCGCCTGAATCACCGCACCTCAATCACCGCATCCGTACCACCGCAGCTGAGCGCTACCAGAAGCGTCTGGCGTCGATCAGTCCGGCGTGCGCGGCGGCGGCATCGCGAATCATGGCGCCGCGATCGGCGGGAGGGGCCTCGGCCGGGGCAATGCCGAGGCTGGCGAGGACTTGCGGCGCGGTGGCGAGGTCGTTGAGATCGCCGAGGCGGGACTGGAGTTTTTCAAGCTTGTCCTGGAAGTTACGACGGCGCTTGCCGGCCTTGCCGCCAGAGTAGAGCGCGCTGAAGAATTCGGAGGCGTAGCGCAGTTTCTTGGCCGTGATGCGGGCTTCGTGGCGGGTTTCGTCGTCGGCATCGGTCATCCCGTCGCCGCGTCGCTTTAGCTGCTTTCGCAGATTCTGCAGGCGGTCGGCGGCGAAGGGCAACAAAGGTTGGTCGCGGCTATCGACGTTGGCAGGATTGACCAGCCAGTCACCGAGCGTCAGCCATTCGGCAAAATCGAGCATCAGGCTGTGCGTTGCCGGTGATTCGAGGGCTGTGCGGACGGCGGCATAGGCGTCGGCGTGCGGCGCTTGCAGGCGTTCGCGAAGTGCGGGGTCGGTGGTTCGGTCAAGCAGGACGTCGAGATTGCGGGCTTCGCCTAAGACGGCCGCCAGATCGCGCAGGGCAGCGCGAAAGCGTTCGAATTGGTCGTCGGCAATGACCGACCGGAACAGCGAAAGCGCCGAGCGCAGGCGGCGGAGGGCGACGCGTGCCTGGTGAAGTGCGCCGGAAGCCGCGCGCGCGTCGGCGGCTTCGAGCAGGATGGTTTCATTGAGGCGGAAATGCTTGAGGCACGACCAGGCGATAGTCCGGAAGGCGGGCGCGGTTGTCATTGCGGGCTGCAGCGCGATCGGTTCGGCCCGGGCTGATTTTTCGGCATCCGCCTCGAGCAGGCGATAGCCGCGTTCGGATTTGGTCAAGACCCCCAGGCGGACCGGCGCGGCGGCATTGCAGCGCCGGGCAAGGTCGAACAGCGCCGCGGCGGGACCGCGTATCAGTTCGAGTTCAAGTTCGGCGAGGTCCGCAATGATGCCGGAATTCGAAGCTTCGCCGCCGACAGCATTGCGGACCTCGCCGATATCGATCGCCGCCTCGATTTCAGCGCTGTCGGTCTGGACGAGTGATTTCTTGCGCTCGACGTTCGACGCGAAGATCGCTGCGACCGGTACGTCGGCGAGGGCCTTGACCAGCCGCCGTGGGGCGATGTCGAGGACGGGGAAATCGCCTTCGATATCGCGTTCCCATTCGATGCGGTCGAACAGCCCGACGCTTTCGCGCCCGTCCGACTTGACCGTCTGGATGCGGCGTTCGCCGTCGCGCCGAACGCGCAGCGTCAGGTCGGCGCGGCGGATCTCATGCCCCGGCGTGTCGAAATAATCCGAACGCAGGAACGTCGACACCGGCTCGCTGCCGACTTCGGCGAGCGCGGCCTCGAGCCGGGGCAGGTCACAGCGCCGGAATTCGAGTTTGAGTTCGACCTCGCGGGGGAGTGGCATCGCGCACCTCAAAGCTTGGCGACCGAAAGGACCGCCAAGCTAGGCCAACGCACAACCTTTGTCATTCGGTCAGGCGATGTGGATTATCTCGCTGCCGAGTGGCTGCGGGACGGCGTAGGTCAGGTCGACGCCGAGCATGTTTTCCCAGTAATTGTTGCTGGCGAAGCCATAGGCGTCGAGCACATGGACCTGTTGTGTGCCGGCTGCCGACGACAGTGTCAGCACCAGGTCGATCGAGCGGGCGCCGTTGCGGACATCGAAGCCGTTGACGGTGGCTTCGGTGCTGAGGAAGGCGAACTTGACGTCGGTGACAAAGACGCCAGGGCCGAAGAGGACGGTGTCGCCGCTGCCGACACCGAAATCGGTGATGATGTCGATGGCGCCGTTGTCGACAATGTCGAACGAGAAGACATCGGCATCGACGCCGCCCTGGAGGATGTTGGTGCCGCCGCCGCCCGACAGGATATCGTTGCCGCGTGCCGCGATGATGATGTCGTTGCCGGCGCCGCCATCGATGCGGTTGTTGCCGGTATCGCCGTAGAGAAGATCGTCGAACGCCGAGCCGAGCAGGTTTTCAAAGCCCGTCAGCGTGTCGGTACCGGCGCCGCCGGTGGCCTGTGGGCGGGTGTTGGCAAGGGTGACGGTCGCGCCGGCGGTGGCGCTGGCATAGCTTGCGGTGTCGATGCCCTCGCCGCCGTTCAATAGGTCGTTGCCGGCGCCGCCGTCGATGATGTCGTTGCCGCCATTGCCATTGATGACGTCGTTGCCGCCGCGGCCGTTCCAGCGCTCGCCGTCGGCGCCGCCGTAGATGACGTCGTCGCCTTCGCTCTGGGTCTGGACCGAATAGAGGGTGACGGTGTTGCTGATTTCCTGTCCGCTGAGCAGCAGCGCTTGGCCGGTCGGGCTGTTGGCGGCCGAGATAAAGACGCTGGTTTCGGGGCCGAGGTCGGCACCGGTTTGCGGCTTGTAGGTAACGAACACGGCGTTGGCGGGATCGGTGACGTCATAGACCATATAGCCGCCGACGCGCTCGAGGCCGACAAAGGCGTAGGTGCGGCCATTGACGACGCCGATCGTGACGCCTTCGGGCTCGGGCCCCTTGTCGTCGGAGCGGGCGTCGACCGAACTGGCGGCGATGCTTTGGTTGCTGTTGAAGATCGTCGGGTGGTTGGCGGCGATGATCGCTTCGAATTCGCCGCCGGTTTCGCGGACCTTGGTGATGCTGCCGTCGGCTTCCTGCTTGAAGATCGAGATGCCGCGGCCGCCCAGCGTGTGGATGACGTCGAAATCACCGTCGCCGTCGGTGTCGCCCACCGTCGTCAGTACGTTGAGGCGGCCGAGATCGGCATTGGCCTTCATCGCGGCGGCGTTGGGGAACAGGGTGGGGTCGAGGACATAACCGGCCGAGCCCAACCGCACCGAGTCGGTGATGTTGACGCGGGCATCGCCTTCGTTGGCGGTGATGAAGTAGGTCGCGCCGCCGACATCGAAGCTGGCGATGGCATCGGGCTGGAGCAGGCTGTGGACATCGACGTTGCGGATGCTGATGCCGCCGTCCTGGTCGCTGGTGTCGAGGGCGTTGCCGGCGAGGTTGCGATCGATGGTGCCGAGCGGCTGGATCGACAAGGGCTTGTCGGCAGTCGGGTCGGCCAGGTCGATGACGGCGACGCCGTTGACTTCCTGGAGGGTGACATAGGCCCGGGTGCCATCGGCCGAGATGGTGATGTATTCAGGCTCGATATCGCCGGCAGCAGGCTGGCCTGGCGCGATGGCGAGGCCGCGGTCGCGAAGGGCAGCCTCGGCGCCATTGAGCGACGCGAAGCTGATGGTGTTGGTGACGGTGGCCGAGGCGGCGCCGCCCGACAGGTCGATGATGCTGATGGTGCCCTGGGCCGACAATGCCTCGCCTTCGTTGGCGACGAGCAGCTTGGTGCCGTCGGGGGAGAAGGTGACGTCATCGGGCAGCACGCCGACCTGGATGGTCTTGATCAGGCTGTTGTCGGCGGCGTTGAACAGCGCGACGAAACCAGCGAGCGCCGGGTTTATGTTCTCATAGCCGACCGCGATGATGCCGTTCTTGATGTCGACGGCATTGACGCCGCCGGGCAAATACGATGGCAGCGCCGACAGCAGGATCGGGCTTTCGTTGACGAGGGTGCCGGCGGCGGTGACCGAATGGACGTTGATGGCGTTGCCCGGGATGTTGGTCGCATAGACGCGCCCGCCTTCATAGGCAATGCTTTCGGCGCCGGCGACGGTGCCGGCTATCGAGCCCATGCGGACGAGGACGATGTCGTCGCTGGCGGTGGGAGTAACGGCGCTGCCGGCGAGCGACGGGGCAGCGTCGTAAACATTGATGCCGCCGATCGCGAGCGGGAAGTCGTCGTTGACGATGGTGCCGGTTGCCGCCGTATTGGCATTGAGCGCGACCGGGGTGCCGGCGCTGTTGGTGACGCCGTTGAGGGTCAGGCTGAAGCTCTCACTGGCTTCGACGAGCGTATCGCCGGCGACATTGATGGTGATCGTCGCGGAGGTTGCGCCGGCGGCGATGCTGCCGCTGAAGCTGGTCGGCGGGGTGCCGCCGGCATAATCGGCGGTATCCGTCGTGCCGGGGGCGAAGCTGCCGCTGAAATCGACCTGGCCGGTGGTGCCGCCGCTGCGGACGATGGTGAAGGTATAGGCGGTGGTGCCGGCATTGTCCTCGGCGACCGATACACCGGTGTTCTGGAAACCGACCGTCTGGGTTTCGACTGTGCCGATGGTGAAGCCCGACAGGCTGAACGGCAGGTCGGGCCCGATGCCATCGAGCGACTGGTCGCCGGTGCCGTCCTGGGTCAGCCAGTTGGCCGGGTTGTTGATGGCAGCGAGATAGCCTGCAAAGGTCGTGGCACCATCGCGGGCGCCGTTGAACATGGCGACGTCTTCGCCGGGGTTGGTGCCGCCGTTGCCGAGGTCGATCGCGGTCTGGCCGACGACCAGCCCGGTGCCGGCGAGGGTGCCGCCCGAAACCGCAAAGCCGTCATTGGCGACCGCGGCGAGGAAGGTTGTCGGGGCGAAGGCGGCGCCGACATAAGCGTAGACGATCTCGCCGTCGCTGCCGAGGCCGGAGCTGCCGGCAGTGGTGCCGAAGTTGCTGACGGGCGCCGAGCTGAAGCTGTTGATTGTGACGATGGTGCCGGCGGCGATGTCGCTGGTGGCGGTCCAGGTGACCTGGCCTTCGCCGGTATTGAAGGCGCTGCCCAGCCATTCCTGGTCGTTGAAGTAGATGACGGTGCCGGTGGCGATGGTCTTGAGCGCGACAAAGGCCAGGTCGTCGTTGCCATCGGCGTTGAAGCCCACAAAGGCGATGTCGCCGGCGGCGATCCCCGACGGCGCGGCGTCGTCGTTGACGATGGTGGCGGTTGCCGTGGCGGTGCCGGCGGGGATGGTCGCCGTGACGCCGGCGCTGTTGGTGACGCTCGACAAGGTCAGTGCGAAGTTTTCATTGGCTTCGACAAGCGTGTCGCCGGCGACGTTGATGGTGATTGTCGCGGTCGTGGCACCGGCAGCGATCGAGCCGCTGAAGCTGGTCGGCGCGGTGCCGCCGCTGCGCGCAACGGTGAAGGTGTAGGCGGTGGTGCCCGCATTGCCTTCGCTGGCGGAGACAGTGGCGGCCTGGAAACCGACGGTCTGGGTCTCGATCGAGCCGGTGGTGAAGCCGGCCAAGCTGAACGGCAGGTCGGGACCGATGCCGTCCAGCGACTGGTCGCCGGCGCCGTCCTGGGTCAGCCAGTTAGCGGGATTGTTGATGGCGGCGAGATAGCCGGCAAAATTCGTGGCGCCGTTGCGGACGCCGTTGAAGATGGCGACATCTTCGCCGGGATTGGTGCCGCCGTTGCCGAGGTCGATGGCAGTCTGGCCGACGACCAGCCCGGTGCCGGCAAGGGTGCCGCCCGAGACGGTGAAGCCGTCATTGGCGATCGCAGCGAGGAAGGTCGTCGGGGCGAAGGCGGCGCCGACATAGGCGTAAACAATCTCGCCATCGCTGCCGAGGCCCGAGCTGCCGGCGGTGGTGCCGAAGTTGCTGACCGGGACCGAGCCAAAGCTGTTGATGGTGACGATGGTGCCGGCGGGAATGTCGCTGGTGGCGGTCCAGGTGACCTGGCCCTCGCCGGTGTTGAACGCGCTGCCCTGCCACTCCTGGTCGTTGAAATAGATGACCGTGCCGGCGGCGAGGGTCTTGAGCGCGACAAAGGCAAGATCGTCGTTGCGATCGGCGCTGAAGCCGACGAAGGCGATGTCGCCCGCGGCGGGGCCGGGGGCGGCGAAGTTGAGCGCGAGGACCGAGGGATCATGCTCCGAGGCGGTCATCGCGGTCTGGACGAATTCGGAATTCACATGGACGATGTCGAGCGTTGCGACGGCGGTGAGGTTGCCGCTGACATAGACCTGGTCGAGCTCCTGGGCATTGCCTTCGAAGCTGTACGAATAGCGTTCGGTCTCGGCGAGTGTCAGCGACATGGCGGCGAGACCGACGGCGCCGAGCGGCGCGAGCGATTCCTCGTTGGTGAACTCGTTGAGATCGCCGAGCACGACGACATTGGCGTCGCTACCGAGGCTGGCGACATAATCGGCGACGTTCTGCGCCTAAATCAGCCGTTCGGCGGCGCTGCCGTTGATCGATGGCTGTATCGCGCCGAACAGGCCGGTCGAGCCGCCCTTGGAGCTGAAATGATTGTTGATGAGGGTGACGTTCTCGTCGTTGAATTCGAAGGTGGCGACCAAAGGCTGGCGCGAGCCGGCGAAATCGGCGGCGGCGTCTGGCGTGGTCGAGACCGAGCCGGCGACCAGCGAGACGCGCGAGGCGTCGTAGAGATAGGCGACGCGGATGTTGCCGCCGGGCTCGCCGCCGTTGGTGTTGTTGGTGATGAAGCTGTTGTCGATGAAGCTGTAGGTCGGCCCGCCGGCGAGGGCGATGGCGTCGACGAGCATCTGCAGCGTGATGCTGGCGGAGACGGTGCCGTCGTTGGCCGAGCCGCTGTTGTCCTGCATTTCCTGCAGCGCGATGATGTCAGGCGAGCCGAGCGCGTCCTTGATCTGCAGCGCGATCGAATTGAAGCGGCCATCGGCGACATCGGTGTCGCCGTCGCTGTCGTTGGGATCGAGGTTGAGAACATTGTAGCTGGCGATGGTCAGCGTGTCGGCGCCGGCGGAAAGGCTCGTCACTTCGCCGGTCAGGATCGACGGGGCGGCGACGGTGACGGCCGACGTGGCGAGGACTTCGTAGCTGCCGAACGCATAGCTCATGATGCCGGTGACATCATTCAGCGTCGTGCCGGCGTTGACGAGGGGGATGCCGCCCGGGGTGAAACTGTCGGCGTCGATCTGGATGCGCTCGGGGTTATAGTCCGAGCCGGGGCCGGTGTTGGTGACTGACAGGCCGTCGCCGACGCTGCCCTTGGTGACGATGGTGCCGCGTGCCGACAGGCCGGTGGCGCCCGCTCCGCCATCGGCGACTGTGTAGAGTTCGCCGAAGCTGGTCGTTGGCGCGACGACGAGGGGGGTCGGCACGGTGACGAGCATGCCCTCGAGGCTCTCGTAGAAGTCGATGCCGTCGCTAGCGGGGTCGAAGGTGCCGAAATTGTCGTTGTCGATGATCTCGGTTGGCGCTGTGCGGCCACCGGCGCCGAGAATGATCGCGGTAGGCAGGGCATTGTTGCTGCTGAGGATAGAGATCACCGGGCTGACAATCTCGGTGGTCGACAGATTGCCGCTCGAGGCGCCGCCGGGGATGAATTCGGTGACGGTGACGGTGCCGGTGACGTTGATCCGGTCGCCGATGGTGACGGTCGGCGCGGTGCTGGTGAAGATGAGGATGGCTTCGGAGGTGGCGTCGTTGCCATCGGCGTCGGCGGACTGGATGTAGAAGCCGTTGGTGTCGACGGCGGTGACGATGCCGGTCGTCGTCACGACCTGGCCGGCGAAAGTCGAGACATGGCCGGCGCCCTGGATGTCGTGGATGGCGATGACGCTGATATCGTCGTTGGTGATGGTGCCTGTCGCGGTGGCGTCGGCGATTGCGGCGGACCCGGTGGCGTTGACGAGGTTCGACAGCCCGAGGGTGAAGCTCTCATTGGCTTCGGTGGCGACGTCGCCGTTGATGGTGACCGAGACCGTCTGCGTCAGCGCGCCGCCGGCGGTGAAGGCGATAGTACCGGCGACGGCGGCATAGTCGCTGCCGGCAGTGGCGGTGCCGTCGGCGCTGGCATAATCGACGGTGAAGGCACCGGTGGCGTCGCCGCGGGTGACGGTGAAGGTCAGGACGCTGGTGCCGGCATTGCCTTCGGCGATCGAGACGTCGGCGATTGTGACGGCGGTGTCGCCGGCACCCCCTACGGTGAAACCGGGAGCGTAGGACACCGGCATCGCGTCATCGAGAGTCCAGTTGGCCGAACTGGCGATGTTGGCGAGGATTTCGGAGCGGCTGCCGGACAGGGGGCCGGTGTAGGCGCCGTTGTCGAGGGTGAAGGCGAGGGCGGTTTGACCAAGGTAAGCCCCGTTGGGACCGCCGAGGTGTTCGAGTTGCTGGCGTCGCCCGCATAGGTCGAATTGTTGTCGGCAAAATCGAGTGCGAACAGGAAGGTCGGGGCGGTAACGCTGCCGACATAGGCGAGGATCTGGTCGCCGCCGGTCGACGGATTGAAGCTGCCGGTCAGTCCCGAAATGGTGATGACGGTGCCGACCGGCGTGTCGGCGGGGACGACGTAGCTGGTCGTGCCTTCGTTGGCGCGAAAGCCGCCGGCGGCGAGCCAGCCATTGTCGGTGAAGTTGATGGTTTCGCCCGACAGGTCGGCGAGGAGGACGAACGAGAAGGACTTGCCGGCTGCATCGGCGGCGAAACCAACGAGCGCGATGTCACCGAGAACAGCCATGGGGAAATCCTTGAAACCGGGGGAAGGCGCAAAAAAGCCGGCGCGCGGCCGGGTGTGTCAGATCTGGAACGCGGTGCTGGAGCGGGCCGGACGCCCGGCGCCGGACGCGCCCACGAACGCAGCGCGGAATGCAGTTTCAGATGTCATCCCCCGCCCACCCCTGGTTCGTTGCCGCGAATTAAGCTGGCGGCAACGCGGCCGTCATCCTGTCTCGCGGAACGATGTAGGAAAGGTTTGTTAAATCTCGATGACAGTCGGGCGCGACTTCAAAGCTTTTCGCGAAAGGCAGTGTCGCGGAGGCGCGTGACGGGGGTGAGCAGGTAGCTGAGCACGCTGCGTTCGCGCCCCAGGACATCGACGTCGGCGGTCATGCCGGCGCCGATCGGCAGGCGGGTGCCGTCGGAGCCGATCAGCGCGGTGGCATTGGTGCGGACCCGGATGGTGAAGTGCGAATCGCCGGTGCGCTCGTCGGTGACGGCATCGGGGGCGATGCGCTCGACGACGCCGGGCAGGGTGCCATAGATCGAATAATCATAGGCACTGATCTTGATGTTGGCTTTTTGCCCCAGGCTGATGAAGGCGATGTCGGACGGGTTGACCATGGCTTCGACCACCAGCGTGTCGCCTTCGGGGACGACCTCGACCAGCGGTTCGCCGGGCCGGATCGAGCCGCCGACCGTGGCGACGAGGACGCGGTTGACCAGCCCTGCAACCGGGGCGGTGAGCACCGTCCGGCGCAGGCGATCGGCAAGCGCGGGCAGCGATTCGCTTTGCGAGGCGATGTCGGCGCGGGTGGTGGCGAGCGCTTCGGCGGCCTGGGCGCGGAACTTCTGGTCGGTGTTGCGGATGGCGACGATGGCTTCGGCGCGGGCGGCTTCGGCGCGGCGGGTGGCCTGCGAGGCGGCGTCGCGGCCGCTTTCGGCCTGGCGCTCCTCCGACCGCGCGCGGATCAGCGACATTGCCGGCTCGACGCCTTTTTCGACGAGCGGCGCGAGGATTTCGACTTCGCGGCGGGCCTGCGCCAGCACTTCGGCGAGCGCGGCGGTTTCGGCCAGCGCCTGACCGGCGGCGCGTTCGGCCTGGAGCAGCCGCGAGCGGGCGATCTCGCGCTCAGTCTCGATGCTCGAAAGCTGGGCATTGTGAAGGGCGCGCTCGTTGGCGACCAGCGCCGGGGCGGCCTTTTCGAGTGCCGCCGGGAAGACCAGCGCGCGGCCGCGGGCCTCGGCATCGAGGCGGGCGGCGCGGGCGAGCAGGGCGCCGACCGACGTGTCGTTGCGGGCGAAATCGGCGGTCGAGGCCTTGTCGTCGAGGCGAAGCAGCGGTTGCCCGGCCTTGACCCGGTCGCCCGCCTTGACGAGGATTTCGGCGACGATGCCGCCCTCGAGGTTGGAAACGACCTGGAGCCGGCTGGAGGGGATGACCTTGCCGTTGGCGTGGACGACTTCCTCGACCTTGGCGAGCCCCGCCCAGAGCAGCATCGAGGCGGTGAGGGCGACGACGACCCAGAGCAGCACGGTGGCGAAATCGCGCTCGAGCAGGCCGTCCGGTGCGCGGACCAATGCGGTTTCGATGATGTTGGCGTCGCTGGTAGTGGTCATCACGCCTGCCCCGTTGCCAATGACCGCAGCACGTCGTCGCGCGGGCCCTGCACGGCGATCTTTCCGGCGTTGAGGATGATGATGCGATCGACCAGCTTGAGCAACGGCTGGCGGTGGGTGACCAGCAGCAGCGTGCGGCCGGCGAGCTCAGTTTCGAGACGCGAGACAAGGGCGTTTTCGGACTGGCTGTCCATGGCGCTGGTCGGCTCGTCGAAGACGAAGATCGGCGGCGCGTTGCCCAGCGCGCGGGCGATGGCGATCGACTGGCGCTGACCGCCGGACAAGCCCTCGCCGCGATCGGCAAGGCGGAGGTCGAATCCGTTGGCGAGTTGTCCGACGAAATCATGGGTGCCGCTGACCCTGGCCAGGCGGAGCAGCTCGGCGTCGTCGATGGCGGGATCGCCGAGCGCGATATTGTCGCGGATCGACCCCGAGAACAGAGTGACGTCCTGGAGCACCGAGCCGATGTTGCGGCGCAGGTCATCCGGGTGAAGCTGGCGAACGTCGGCGCCGTCGATGAGGACCTGGCCTTCGGTCGGCTGGTAGAGGCCGAGCACAAGGCGCGCGACGGTCGATTTGCCCGAGCCGACGCGGCCGACGATGGCGACTTTCTCGCCGGGCGCGATATCGAACGAGACGTCATCGAGGACACGGGTGGTGGTGCCGGGATAGTGGAAGACGACGTTGCGAAAGGCGATGCGGCCCTCGAGGCGTTTGCGCCGCACCGGGTTGGCGTCGGCCGCGACTTCGCCGCCCGCCGACATGAAGGCATCGAGGCGGACGTACGCGGCGCGGGTGCCGCTGAGCCGGGTCAGCAGCGCCGCGACCTGGCCGAGCGGCGCGACGCAGCGGCCGGCGAGGATCGAGGCAGCGATCAAGGAGCCGCTGGTCAGCTTGCCGTCGGCGATGAGGAAAACGCCATAGAGGACGACGCCGACATAGACGATCTGCTGCGCCGAGGCGGCGACGTTGATGGCGAAAGCCGACAGCAAACGGCTGCGCAGCGCGGTGTCGGCGCTTTCGTCGACAGCGGCCTGCCAGCGGCGTTCGAGCATCGCGCCGGCAGCGGTGGCCTTGACGGTCTCGAGGCCAGCGATGGTCTCGACCATGACGCCCTGCTTCGAAAAGCCGAGCCCGAGGACGCTGCCGGCCATGCGATCGAGGCCGGGTTGCACCGCCATCGAGGCAGCGACGACGACCGGAATCATCAGCAGCGGCACCAGCACGACGGGGCCGGCGATGGCCCAGATGACGAACAGGAACAGGATGACGAACGGCACGTCGACGATGGCGACGATCGTTGCACTCGCGAAGAAATCGCGCAGTGTCTCGAACTCGCGAAGCAGGCCCGCGAACGCCCCGGCCGAGCCCTGCTTGTTGGCAAGGCGCATCGAGGTGAGCGTCTTGAACACCGCGGCGCCGAGCTTGGCATCGACTTCGCGGCCGGCGACATCGATGAAATAGCCCCGCAGCATGCGCAGGATGAAATCGAAGACGAGGATGATGCCGATGCCGATCGACAGCGCGATCAAGGAGCCGGTGGCGTTGTTGGGGACGATGCGATTGTACACCGTCATCGAATAAAGCGACGTCGCCAGCGCGAAGACGTTGGTGAGGATCGCGGCGATGCCGACCTTGATGAAGGTAGCGCGGTGCTCGGCGAGCGGGGCCGCCAGCCAAGGCGACAGCCAGGCGTCACGCGGGCGCATCATCGGCCGGTCTCCGGATTGTCGGCAATCACGGCAGGGGTCATGCCGAAGCGCTCGATCAGCCCCCCGCTGCGCGCCAGCAGGGTAAAGCGCGCGATATCGAGGTCGTAGTTGGCGCGGGCCAGCGCGAGCGCGGCTTCGAGCAGGTCGCGTTCGGCGCGGAGGACATCGAAGAGGGTGCCGCGCGAGACGCGGAACTGTTCGGCGAACAGGTCGCGGGCGCGGCGGCTGTCGAGATAGGCGGCCTCCAGCGGTGGCAGCGAATCGGCGAGGCCATCGACATCGGCGGCGGCAACAGCGCGCTCGCGATCGGTGGCGGCGGCGACGCGATCGACGGCGAGGCTGGCGGCGCGGCGGCGGGCCGTCAGCTCGGCCACGCGCGCCGCCTCGCCGCCGCCGGTCGAAAAGCGTTGCCGCAAGGTGACGAGGGCACGGACATCATAGGCGGGAGTGGAGCCGCGCAGCACGTCGTAGCCGGCGCTGGTGACGCGCGCGTCGATGCGGGGCAGGCGGTCGGATTTGGCGGCATCGAGGACGGCGCTCGCGGCGCGTTCGTCGGCGCGCGCGGCGACGAGCTCGGGGCGGACGGTGTCGGTGCCGGGGGCGGTTTCGGCGCCAATATCGGGACGGGCGACGGCGCCGGGCAGTCGGCCGAACAGCTCGACGAAGCGTGCCTCGGCCGAGCGCAACCGGCGTTCGAAGCCGACCTGCTGGCTTTGCGCGGCGGCGAGGTAGGAGCGGGCACGGGCGACATCGCCGCCGCTGTCGACGCCGCGTTCGAAACGCAGCGCGGCGCCGTCGGCCAGCGACTGGAGGCGCGCGACATTGCCCTGCGCCAGCGCGGTCGCGGTCTGCGCGGCAAGGACTTCGTACCAGGTGGCGACCAGCTGGAGCAGTGCGGCGTTGCGCTCGGCATCGAGGTCGGCGCGGGCAGCGTCGGTGGCGGCATTGCCGGCGCGGATGCGCGCCGAGGTGGCGCCGAAATCGAGCAGCAACTGGTCGACCGAGCCGATGACATCGTTGCGGCGCAGCGGCGACAGGTTTTCGACCTGGGTCAGCGGCGATTGCAGGTCGCGGGTGATGGTGCGCGCCGCGATGACGTCGACGTCGACGCCGATGCCGGGGAACAGCCGCGACCGCGCCTGGTCGCGGGCGGCACCGGCTGCAAGGACGTCTTGGGCGCGTTCGCCGAGGATGGGGAGAGCCTCGGCGGCGGTGGACGTCCGGGCGGTGAAATCGGCGGCGCCGCTGCGATCGGCGAGGGCGCGGAGGAACGGGTCGGTGGCGGCGCTGATGGCTTGCGGGCGTTCGGACGGCAGCGGGATGGTGATGACGGGCGTTGGTGCGGCGACGATGGTTGCCGATTGCGGGGCAATTGCGGCGGATGGACCAGACGCGAGCGCCAGGACCAGGGGCAGCAATAGACCCGTCGATGCCATTGTCACAAAGTTCCAAAGGCGCGAATCGCTGTCCGCCCTTTGGCGCTCCTTAGCGATGCTTCCGGCAAAGCGTCCAGCCGGTTTCTGTTGCGATGCGAAACGATGGCCTCGGGAGGGTGGCAACCGCCCGGAAACGATCGCGCCGGCTTATGCCAGCGAAAGGCCGGCCGCGACGGGCGAACGAAGCGGCGGCATCAGCATTTCGGCATTGCGCACGGCCCGGGTGATCAGCGTGCGGGTGGCCATGACATCGCGCTCGGCGCGGTGTCGGCGGCTGACCGAGAATGCGCCGCGATGTCAGCCAGCCAGCACGATATGGAAACTGCAACGGCCGCTGCCGCGCTGCCCGTCAAAGCTGCACGCGGCGATGCGCCTGTCGAGGAGTGCCCAGGCGATAATGTCGTCCGGGGACACCAGGGCTTCGGCGAATCGGCTGGCCATATCGCTGCAATCCTTGGAAAACCCGGCGACTCGGCAAATTACCCCCGGCGCGGCGCCATCATATATCGGCGCTGGTAGCTATAGCAATTGCACTGCGACCGATCAGGCCGAGGGCACGACGAATGAAGGCCGGAGGCGCTTCGTCAGGCCTGAGTGGCGGCGGCGCGCGCCAGACCGGTCAGTCGCGGAATTGCCCGGCGCGCTTGGCGAGGCGCGAGTTGACCGCCTCGACCTGGTTGGGCGCGCCGATAAGCCGGCCTTGCTCGTCGCTTTCGGCGATGAGGATGGCCGACTGGGTTTCGTCCTGCGCAAGGTTGAGCAGGCGCTTGGCGGCGCGCACGGCGTCGGGATTGCGGCCGGCGATCTCGGCGGCATAGGCGAGGGCCTCGGCGAGCGGATCGGCGCAGACGCGGGTGACGAGGCCGATCGCGGCGGCCTCGGTGCCCGAAACGATGCGGGCGCCATAGACGAGATCGCGGGCGACATCGTCGCGGACGAGGCCGCGGAGCAGCGCGATGCCGGCCATGTCGGGTACCAGGCCCCAGTTCATCTCGAAGGCAGCGAAGCGCGCGTCGGGGGTGACGAAGCGCAGGTCGGCGCCGAGCGCGAGCTGGAAGCCGGCCCCGAAGGCGACGCCGTGGACGGCGGCGATGACCGGGACGGCGAGTTCGCGCCACAGCATGACGACCTGCTGGGCGCGGTTGGCGCCATTGGGAGTGCGCGCGCCGGCGATGATGGGGGTGCCCCCATTGTCGCCAGCGCCGCGCTCGCCGCTCGCCATCTCGCCGAACTTGCTCATGTCGAGGCCGGCGCAAAAGGCGCGGCCTTCACCCGACAGCACCACGGCGCGCAGGCCCGGCGTTGCAGCAAGCTGCGCGCCGGCCTCGATGATGCCCGCGAACATGGCGTCGTCGAAGGCGTTCATCTTGTCGGCGCGGATCAGCCGGACATCGGCGACGCCGGCCTCGATCGATATGGAAACGCGGTCGTTCATCGATTTTCTCCGGTTGCCGGCGCCGCCGGGCATCTGGCTTTCATGGCAGGTTGTCGGCGCCGCTGAATTGGCGGCAAGTGAAACGACCTTAGGGAGGGCGGACGTGGTTCAGGACTATCGGAACAGGCAGGCTTTGCCCGGCCGCGATGCGGTCGTGCACTATGTCGGAGGGTAGCCCGACCGGGCCGGTATCGGCGGTACACCGGTTCGACGAGGCGCGGCTCGACCGGTGGCTGGCGGCGAATTTGCTCGAATATGCCGGCGATCTGCAGGTCAGCCAGTTTGCCGGCGGAGCATCGAACCCCACCTTCCTGCTCGCCTCGGGCGACCGACGCTATGTGCTGCGCAAGAAGCCGCCGGGCGTGCTGCTGTCGAGCGCACACCAGGTCGATCGCGAATACCGGGTGATGGCGGCGCTGCGCGATACCGGCGTCCCGGTGCCGGTGATGCGCGGCATTTGCGACGATCCCGAAGTGGTCGGCACCGGCTTTTACGTGATGGATTATCTGGAGGGCCGGATTTTCCGCGATGCGCGGTTGCCGGGCCTGCCGCCGGCCGAGCGCACAGCGATCTACGACCAGCTGAATGCCGTGCTGGCGACGCTCCACGGGGTCGATTGGCAGGCGGTCGGGCTGGAAGGTTTCGGGCGGCCGGGCAATTATTTCGAACGGCAGATCGCGCGCTGGACGCGGCAGTACCGCGAAACGCCGCTGCCGCCGGTGCCGGCGATGGAGACTCTGATCGAGCAATTGCCGCTGCATATCCCGAGCGACGATTCAGTGACGATCGCGCACGGCGATTACCGGCTCGAGAATGTGATGTTTCACCCTACCGAGCCGCGATTGATCGCGGTGCTTGATTGGGAGCTGTCGACGATCGGCCATCCGCTGGCCGATCTCGCCTATTCGGCATTCCTCTGGCATTCGGATTCGCCGGGTTGGGGGACCCTCGATGGCGTCGATTTCGCCACCAGCGGCATTCCGACCGAGCAGGAATGGATCGACGCCTATCGGGCGCGTACGGGGCGCGGCCCCATCGAGGGCTGGAACTTCCTGATCGCCTTTTCGGTCTTTCGCCTCGCTTCGATTTCGCACGGCGTCCATGCGCGGGCGCTGGCCGGCAACACGCCGATCGCGCAGGCGGCGGGCGGCCCGACCGAGAGCGGCACGGGGCATCTGGCGGACATTGCGCTGCGGTTGCTGCATCGTTCCTGAAGGATCAAGCCATGTCAGAAGACGTGCTTTACGCGGTCGCCGACAATGTCGCGGTGATCACGCTCAACCGGCCCGAGCGGCGCAACGCGCTTAACTGGAACGCCTATGCGATGCTCGAGGCAGCACTCCGCCGGGCTTCGGCCGACGAGGAGGTCCGCTGCGTCATTGTTACCGGCGCCGATCCGGCATTCTGTTCAGGCGACGATGTGCATGAGATCATGGCCGGGCCGAAAAACTTCGCGGCTACGCACGCGGCACGGACGACGGTGACCTTTCAGCCGACCCCTGCTGCGATGGCGGCGCTCGAATGCGAAAAGCCGATGATCGCAGCCGTCAACGGCGCGGCGATCGGCTGGGGCATAGAACTGGCGCTGTATGCCGATATCCGCATCGCGTCGGAGGCGGCGCGGTTCAGCGAGATGTTCATCAAGCGCGGGCTGGTCTGCGATGTCGGCGGCTTCTACCGGATGCCGGCGATCGTCGGCCCCGCCAAGGCGGCGGAACTGCTGTTCACCGGCGATGTCATCACTGCCGCCGAGGCACTGCGGATCGGCTTGGTGCGCGAAGTCGTGCCGCATGCCGAGCTAATGACGGCGGCGCAGGCGTTGGCCGCGCGGATCGCCGCCAACCCGCCGCTGGCGCTGCGTTTCATGAAGCAGGGGCTGGCGCGCGCGGCCTATGGCGACCCGCGCGAGATGGGGGCCTGGGCGATCGAGACGATCCGCCGGCTGATGGATACCGAGGATCACAAGGAGGGCGTCGCCAGCTTCATCGAAAAGCGCGCGCTGGTGTTTACGGGGCGATAAGGCCGACCTGTCAGATTCGGGCAATTACGGCCGCGGGTTTCTGTGCGCATTGAACGCATCGGGTGCCGGGAGACTGACCAATGCAATTCGATTTTTCAAGCGAGCAGAAGGAGTTGCAGACCAGCGTCCGCCGCTTTTTCACCGATAACAGCCCCAACAGCGCGGCGCGCGGCGTGCTCGAAAGCACCGCCGGGCACGACGAGTCGCTGTGGAAAAAGGTCGGCGAGCAGGGCTTCCTTGCCGCCGCCATCCCCGAGGCACAGGGCGGTGTCGGCGCCGGTTATCTCGAGCTTTGCGTCGTCGCGCAGGAGGCCGGGCGCGCGCTCGCCGCCTTGCCGACCGTGTCGTCGATCTACCAGGCCGCCGAGTTCCTGATGGCGGTCGGCACGCCCGAGCAACAGGCCAAATGGCTACCGCGGCTGGCTTCGGGCGAGGCGATCGGCACCGTCGCCGTCACCGAAGCCGCTGGCCCGCTCAACCCCAAGGCGATCACGACGCGCGTCACCAACCAGCGGCTGACCGGCACCAAGCTGCCCGTCGCCGATGGCAGCGCCGCCGATTTCGCCATCGTTGCCGCCAAGGACGAGCATAGCGGCATCTCGCTGTTCATCGCCGAACTCGCTGCCGATGGTGTCGAGCGCACGCCGGTCGAGACGGTCGACCCGAGCCGCAAACACGCCCGGCTCGATTTCGATGGCGCCGTCGTCGAACCGCTCGGTGCGCCGGGCGAGGGCCTGGCGCTGATCGAGCGCATCCGCGACCGTGCCGCCGTGCTCACCGCATTCGAACAGATCGGCGGCGCACAGGCGGCGCTCGACATGGCGCGCGATTATGCGCTGCAGCGCTTTGCCTTCGGCCGGCAGATCGGCTCGTTCCAGGCGATCAAGCATATGCTCGCCGACATGTACGTGTCGCTCGAACTGGCGCGCTCGAACGCCTATTACGGCGCCTGGGCCTTGTCGGTGGACAGCGATCGCCTGCCTGCCGCCGCCGCCAGCGCGCGGGTTGCTGCGACACAGGCTTATCAACTGTGCGCCGCCAACAATATCCAGGTCCATGGCGGCATGGGCTTCACCTGGGAGTTCGACTGCCACCTCCATTATCGCCGCTCGAACTATCTTGCGCTGGCGCTCGGCGGGCCTTCGCACTGGGAAGAACGGCTGATCGAAAGCGTTCGCGTGAATCCCGCGCTCAAAGCCGCCTGAGAAAGGAACCGAGATGAATTTCGACGATACCCCCGAAGAAGCCGCATTCCGTTCCAAGGCGCGCGACTGGATCAGCGCCAACGCGCCGCGCGAACTTCACGCTGGGCTGTCGAAGCTGGGTTTCGGTCAATCCGATGCCGGCGTCGGCGACCCGATGCAGGCCGCCAAGCAATGGCAGAAAAAGAAGCAGGAAGGCGGCTGGGCGGCGCTGCGTTGGCCCAGGGAATATGGCGGCGCCGGCGCCAGCGCCATCGAGCAGGTGATCTGGCAGTCCGAGGAAGGCGCCTATGCCAAGCTGGGCGGCGCCTTCACGATCGGGCTCGGCATGTGCGGTCCGACGCTGATGACCTGGGGCACCGAGGAGGACAAGCGCAAGCGCCTGCCCAAGCTGGCGAGCGGCGAGGAAATCTGGTGCCAGCTGTTTTCCGAACCGATCGCCGGGTCGGATCTGGCCGGCATCCGGACGCGCGCCGCGCCGGAGGGCGACGAATGGGTCGTCAACGGCCAGAAGATCTGGACGTCGGGCGCCAAGGAATCCGATTGGGGGCTACTGATCGCCCGCACCGATACCGGCGTTGCCAAGCACCGCGGGCTGACGATGTTCTTCCTCGACATGAAATCGCCCGGCGTCGAAGTCCGCCCGATCAAGCAGATGAACGGCGACGCGCACTTCAACGAAGTCTATTTCACCGATGTCCGCATCCCCGACGCCCAGCGCCTCGGCGCGGTCGGCCAGGGCTGGACCGTCGCGCTGACGACGTTGATGAACGAGCGCATGTCGATCGGTGGCAGCATGCCGACCGGCTTCGACGAGTTGCTCAACTATGCCGAGGAAATCGAGACCGAGCACGGCCGCGCCATCAACGATCCGCGCGTGCGGTCGCGGCTGGCCAGCTATGCGGTCAAGGCGACGGGGCTGCAATATTCGGCATATCGCTCGATCTCGGCGCTTTCGCGCGGCGAGGAGCCCGGTCCCGAAAACTCGATCGGCAAGCTGGTCGCCGGCTCGATGCTGCAGGACGTGTCGCGGTTCGCGCTCGACCTGCAGGGCGAATACGGCCTGATCATCGACGAGAAACTGTCGCCCGACAATGCGCGCTTCCAGCGGATGCTGATGCGCTCGCCGGCCACCCGCATCGAGGGTGGTTCGGACGAGATCCTGCGCAACATCATCGCCGAGCGCGTGCTCGGGCTGCCGGCCGATATCCGCGTCGACAAGGACGTGGCGTTCGACAGGATCCCGACCGCGGCAAGCGCCGGGGGGCGGTAGGGATCAGCCGGCGACGATCTCGAACGCCGCGCTGGCCATCGTCTTGCCGTTGACGATGAGCTCGACATCGTGGCGGCCGGGATGGTGGCGGCGGGTGCTGAAGTCGCGGATCGACTGGCGGAGCGCGAGGTTCGCCGTGTCACCGGCGGCGAGGTCGAAACTCTTCCATTTGAAGACCTTGGCGGAAGTCCTGCCGGCGGCCCGGGCGTAGGTGATGCGATAGTCGACGACGAGGCGCTGGGGCTCGGGCACGGTGGAGAACAGCCCGGCGGTAAGCGCGATGCTGTCGCCAAGGCGGACAATTGTCGGCGCGATCGCGAATGACGCCTCGACCTGTGCACCGTGACCGACGCCGATCAGCGCGAGCGCGCGCGGGCCGCCTTTCTTGATCAGCGTGCGCAGCGCGTGGCGGATGATCCAGACCGTGCGCGGATCGTCGCCGGTCCAGCCGGCAAGGTGATCGAGCAGCCAGTCGGGCCGATCCTTTGCGATATCGTTCAGATGATTGGCCACCGACTTGCGCACATACAGGCTGTCGTCGGACTTGAGCGTGCCCAGGATCGGCGCGGCCAGAGTCGGATCGGCCTTGAGCGCCGAGATGCGCGCCGCCCACGGCAAGCGCGGGCGGCTGCCTTCGCTGGCCAGGCGGCGGACGTGCGCGTCGGGGCTGGTCGCCTAGACGGCCATGACGGCGAGAGTGCGCTCGGGTTGGGCGGCAAGGAACGGCCGGATGGCGAATTCGGCCGAGCCGTAGCGGGTCAGGTCGGCAAGGGCGGCGAGCGATGTGTCGATGTCGTCAAGGCCGTGGCGCGGGACGAACTCGGTGATCGCGATCGCCTGGAAGCCCGGGCGCAAACGCGGTGCCATGGCGCGGACGATGGCAATCGCCGCCGGATAGTCGGCGGGCAGTGCGGGTTTCAGCGCATCGGCGATGTGGCGGACGCGCTCCATGATCGACAGCGCGGCGAGGCCGTTGCTGGCGGCCTCGAGGAATGCGGCGCGGCCGAAATGCGGTGACGCGGCGCTTCCGGCTTCTGCGATCACTGTCAATGCCTTGGGACCGAGGAGGTCCTTGAGCAGGGCCGGGGCCGCATCGGTCATCGGGGCATCGCTGGCGTCCATTACCCGCGGCGGCTCCAGGCGCGGATGGCGATGACGACGGGGACGCCGAGAGCGGCCCAAGAGACGATGTTGCGCAGGCCGTCGCCGGTCAGCGCGCTGACAAGGCCGATGAGGCTGATGACGGCAATGACGGCAGGCGCGGCGAAGACCTGCCGCAGGGATTTGCGGGCCGCGCGCGGCAGTCGGCGGGGCTGCGACGGGATCTCCTGGGGCCGCGCGCGGATACGTTCGGGCCGGTTCATGGGACGGGGACGGCGGCGCCGCTCTCGATTTCGGTGATGTGTGCGGCGACCGACGCGCGGCGGCGGCCGAGCCAGAGGTAGAGCCCCGAGCCGAGCACGATGATGGTGAAGACATCGAGCACCGCCCAGAGTAGCTTCAGGGGCAGGCCGCCATAGTCGCCGAAGTGGAGCGGCTGCGAGATCAGCAGCGCCTGGGCATACCAGGGCATCGGGCGGATATCGGTAAGCGTGCCGGTTTCAGCGTCGATGAGAGCGGGGGTGAGCAGGCGCTCGGTGAGCGGCGTGTCGCCTTGCAGGAACACGGCGTAGTGATGCCCCGAGCTGAAGGTGCCGCCGGGGAACGCGATGAACTGCGGATTGGTGCCGGGGCGGGCGGCGCGCGCGGCGGCCATGGCGCGATCGAGCGAGCCGTAGCGATCGGGGGCGAGCGCCGGGCGGCCGGCATAGGCGGCGGTCATCGACGCCAGCTCGCCGCGCTGCCAGAGCTGGATGATCGGGGTCGCCAGCGTGTTGATGACGCCCGTCAGGCCGACGACGACCGCCCAGGCGAGCACGACGGCGCCGAGAAGATTGTGATAATCGAGCCATTTGACCCGGGTGTTGCGGCGGGTGCGGATGGTGCCGAAATCGAGCTTGCGCATGAACGGGGCGTAGAGGACGAGGCCCGAGACGATGGCGGTGCAGAAGAGCAATCCCATGACGCCGAGGAACAACATGCCGGGCAGGCCGAGGAACATGTCGGTGTGGAGTTGCAGGAGGAAATTCATGACGACGCTATCGTCGGCGGCGCCGGTCAGCTTGCCGGTGCTGCGGTCGAAGATCTGCAGGGTCATGGCGCTGGCGGGCGCATCGGGGGCGGGGCCGGTGGTGACGGTGAGCTGCGGGCCGGCATTGTCGAAGGCCATGAACAGCGGCACTTCGCCGGGACGCTGCGCCAGCGCCTTGGCGAGCATGACGTCGAGCGGCAGCAGGCCGGGGCCGCTGCCCGACGAAGCGATGCCGGTGGCGGCGACGGTTTCGCCCGCGAGCCGGTCGATTTCCTCGTGGAATATGAGCGGCAGCCCGGTGATGCAAAGCATGAGCAGGAAGGCCGTGCAGACAATGCTCGACCATTTGTGGACGAGGAACCAGGCGCGCACCGCGGCTTGCGTCATGTTGGCCTCATGGCGCGACCATGATCGACGGGGCAAAGCTGATACTCACTATCAATAGCGCAGTATATGACGATGGCGTGAACTTCAATCCCGGTGAGGTCGTTGTTGGACGCAGCCGGCGATGACATAGAGGTAGGTGAATGCTGGTGGAGGCGGGACCATGGCTGCGCAGGTCGTCGTTGTCGGGGCGGGACCGACCGGGCTGACGATGGCGGCGGAGCTGGCGCGCTACGGTGTTCCGGTGCGCGTCATCGACCGGGCGGCGGCGCGGTCGGCGACGTCGAAGGCGCTGGTGTTGTGGAGCCGGACGCTCGAACTGCTCGATCGCGCCGGTTGCACGGAATCGTTCGTCGCTGCCGGGCACAAGGTGGTGGCCGCCAACATCATCGCCGGTGGCAGGCCACTCGGGCGGGTGTGTTTCGGCGGCGTCGACAGCCCCTATCCGTTCGCGCTGATGCTGCCGCAATCGGAGACCGAGCGGCTGCTCGAGCTGCATCTGGAGGGGCTGGGTGTCGTCGTCGAGCGGCAGGTCGAATTGACCGGGCTGCGCGACAACGGCGATGGCGTCGTCGTCGCGCTGGGCCATGCGGGTGGCCGGTCGGAGCTGCTCGATGCCGGCTGGGTGATCGGTTGCGACGGTGCCCATAGCGCGGTTCGCCATTCGCTCGGGCTGGCCTTTGACGGGGAGACGCTGGGTTCGGACTGGATCCTCGCCGATGTGCAACTGGCGGGGAACCGGGTGCCGACCGACGAGATCGCCACCTGGTGGCACGAGGACGGGGTGATTGCGGTGTTTCCGATCACGGCAACGCGGTTCCGGGTGATCGCCGATCTGGGGGTATCGCAAGGCGCCGAACCGGTGGCGCCCACGCTGGCGGTTGTGCAGGCGATCCTTGATCGGCGCGGGCCGCAGGGCTTGACGGCGTCCGACCCGGTGTGGCTGTCGGGTTTCCGGATCAACGAGCGCAAGGTTGCCGATTATCGCCGGGGGCGGGTGTTCCTTGCCGGCGACGCGGCGCATGTGCACAGCCCGGCAGGCGGGCAGGGCATGAACACCGGGATGCAGGACGCCATCAACCTCGCCTGGAAGCTGGCGCTGGTCTGGCACGGGGCGGCGTCCGATGCCTTGCTCGACAGTTATTCGGCGGAGCGCGGCGCGGTCGGCGAGCAGGTGCTGCGCGCTGCCGGGAGGTTGACGGCGCTGGCGACGATGCGCAATCGCTTCGGGCAGAGGCTGCGCAACTTGCTGGGACGCTTTTTGCTCGGGCTCCGTCCGGTGCGCCGGGCGCTGGTGGCGCAGATTACCGAGGTGGCGGTGAACTACAGGCATGGTGGACCGGGCGATGGCGCGGGTGTCTCGGGACCCCGGCGGGGCGACCGCATTGCACCCAAGGCGGGGCAGCGGCCGTTCGGCACGGGGGCACGGCCGCGGTTCGCGCTGCTCGGGGTCGACAGCGATGCGCTGCGCCGGCTGGCGGCGCGGTTTCCGGATCTTGTCGATCCGGCGCCGATGCCGCCGCCCGATGCGGCGGGGGTGTGGCTGGTGCGGCCCGACGGCTATGCGGCGTGCCGGGCACGGGCGGGCGACCTGACGGGTATAACCGACTATCTCGATCGCGTTGCCGGGCTGGGCGGCGTGCGATGAACGATCCGACCAGCGCCGACCGGTTGCGCACGCGCATCGAGGGGTTGCGCGCCAAGACCCTCGAGAACGGCTGCACCGAGGCCGAGGCAATGCTGGCGGCCGCCAAGGTCGCCGAGATGCTCGATCGCTACAGCCTGTCGCTGAGCGATGTCGAAGTGCGCGCGGCGGTGTGCGAGCGCCGTAGCTGGGAAGCCGGTCGCAAGAAGCGCGTGCCGCTCGATGGCTGCATCGGCGAAATTGCCGCCTTTTGCGACTGTAAGGTCTGGCGCGAGAAAAGCGCCACCAAGGAGGTGCGCCACGTCTTTTTCGGGCTGCCGGCCGATGTCGATGCGGCGCTGTTCCTGGCCGAACTTGTCGATCATGCCGTGCGCTCGCAGCTCGGGGTGTTCAAGACCTCGCCGGCCTATCGCGAATTCCGGCACACCGAGCGTCATCTCGCCAATGCGTCGTTCGTGCTCGGAATGGTGGCGTCGATCGGCGACAAGCTGATGGCGATGAAGGCCGAACGCGACCGGGCGCAGGCCAGCAGTGGCCGGGACTTGGTGGTGCTCAAGATCTCAGTGGTCGCGGCCGAACTCGACAGGCTCGACGTGCAATGGCGCGAGATCGAATCGACCTCGCGGATGATTTCGCCGGCGGCGTATGAAGCGGGCGAAGCGGCGGGGGCCGAGCTGCCGATTGCCGGGCGGGAACGCTGAGCACCTGCAACTTATGACATTGGCACGCGGCGCGCCGGCGGAACATGATGCCGCCCGACAGGCCGCTGGGCCGGTGCTGGCGGGATCGAGCATGACCAATTTTCGGACGATCGAGACCAACGGCATCCGGCTTCGCGCGGCGGTCGCCGGCGAGGGGCCGCTGGTGGTGCTGGTCCATCGCTTTCCCGAAAGCTGGGCGGCTTGGCGCCACCAGATCGGGCCGATTGCAGCGGCTGGCTTCAAGGTCTGCGCCATCGATTGCCGGGGCTATGGCGGCAGCGACAAGCCCGAGGCGATCGAGGCCTACGACCTCGAGAATATGACCGCCGACATCGCCGGGGTCATCGATGCCGAGGGCGGCGGCGCGCCGGGCGTCATCATCGGGCATGACTGGGGCGCGCACCTGGTGTGGCACACGGCGCTCTGCCATCCCGCCAAGGTGCGTGCCGTAGCGGCCCTGTCGGTGCCCTTTGTCGGCGTCGCCGAGACCGCGCTGATCGACGCGGTGAAGCCGGTCTACGCCGACCGCGGCAAGTTCTTTTACCAGACCTATTTCCAGCAACCGGGGGTGGCGGAAGCCGAGGCCGAGGCCGACCTGACCGGGTTCATCCGCAAATTCTATTACTGGCTGTCGGGCGAGGCGCCCGATGGGCTGGGGCATGGCCGGGCTTCGACTTCGGCATTGCTCGATGGTTTGCCCGACCCGCAGCCCTTCCCGGCGTGGATGGGCGACGCCGATATCGGATACCTCGTCAGCGAGTTCCGCCGGTCGGGGCTGCGCGGGCCGATCAACCGCTATCGCAACCAGCATCGCGACGTCGAGTTCCTCAAGCCCTGGCGCGGGCGGACGATCGACCAGCCGGCGCTGTTCATCGGAGGGACGCGCGACCTCGTGCTGTCGATGCGACCGGGTTACGACATGGTCGCGGCGATGCGCGCCGCGGTGCCCAACCTCGAGGAGGCGATGCTGCTCGAGGGGTGCGGGCACTGGACCCAGCAGGAGCGGCCCGAGGCGGTGACGGCGCGGCTGACGAATTGGTTGTGTGGGCTTTCGGGAAGCCGGGCATGATGCGGCGGGTGCAACTATGGCGGTGAACGAGCCGCCGGCGATGGGCACTGGCCGGGCAGTGCTAATGACCGCCGGCATCCTGGTGCTGCTCGCGGGGTTTCTCGGCATCGGCCCGGCGCTCGGGCTGGTGCCGCTTTATACCGCCTTACTGCTGCTCTGGTATTTCGGCAGCGTCGACGAATTTACTGGCGCGCCTTCCAGTCGCGCTTGATCTTCTTGGCGAGGCTCCATTTATGGACCTCGGTGGGGCCGTCGTAGATGCGGAAGGCGCGGATCTCGCGGAACACCTGCTCGACGATGGTGTCGGAGGTGACGCCGCTGCCGCCCATGACCTGGACGCAGCGGTCGGCGATCCGCATCAGGGCCTCCGACACGGCGACCTTGGCCATCGAGCTTTCGGCGGTGCCGAGCGCGCCGGTATCGAGGACGGCGGCGCACCAGTCGATCATCAGCTCGGCCTGTTTGAGGTCGATCAGATTCTCGGCGAGCATGAAGCCGACGCCTTCATGGTCGATGAGCGTCTTGCCGAACGCTTGCCGGCGGTTGGCATAGTCGGCGGCGATCTCGTCGGCGCGGACGCAGGCACCATACCACCGCATGCAGTGTGAAAGCCGCGCCGGGGCGAGGCGGATCTGGGCGTATTTGAAACCCTCGCCGGGCTGGCCGAGCATCTGGTCGGCGGAAACGCGCAAGTTTTCGATGCGGACGGTGGCGTGGCCGCCGGGCATCGAGCTGTCGATGGTGTTGGGGACGTGCTCGATGGTGATGGCGGGGTCGGGTAAATCGACAAGGAACATGCTGGCGCCGGCATCGCCCTTGGCCATGACGATACCGACCTTGGCACCCTGCGCGCCCGTGATGAACGCCTTGCGGCCGTCGATGACCCAGTGGTTGCCATCGAGGCGGCAGGTGGTCAGCATCATCGACGGGTCGGAGCCGGCGCCGTTTTCGCTGGCGGGTTCGGTCATGAAGAAGGCCGAGCGGGCGTCGCCGTCGACCAGCTGCTTGAGGAAGCGCGCCTTGATGTCGTCGCTGCCGACCTTGCCGAGGAGGTACATATTGCCTTCGTCGGGGGCTGCGGTGTTGCACGCCAGCGGGCCGAGGGGGGAAAGGCCGGTGCGTTGCAGGACTATGGCGGTCTCGCGCTGCGACAAATGGCTGCCGTCGGCGAGGATATGCGGGGTGAGCACCCCGGCAGCGCGGGCTTTGCCACGCATTTCGGTGACGAGTTCGTCGGTCGGGGTGTCGTGGTGGTCGCGGCGGCTGTCCTGCTCATAGGGGACGACGACATTGCGGACGAACGCTTCGACGCGGTCGGCGATCTCGCGGGTGCGTTCGGCGCCGATGCCGATATTTGTGTGGTTTTCCATGGCCGGTCCTGTCTAGAGCGCGCGCGCGATGATCATGCGCTGAATATCCGACGTGCCCTCGTAGATCTGGCAGACGCGAACGTCGCGGTAGATCTTGGCGAGGCCGAAATCCTCGAGATAGCCATAGCCGCCGAGCGTCTGGATGGCACCTGATACAATCGCTTCGGCTGCTTCGGAGGCGAACAGCTTGGCCATCGCCGCCTCGCGCAGGCACGGTGCGCCGGCGTCCTTCAGCGCGGCGGCGTGGAGGACCATCTGCCGCGCCGCCTCGAGCCGCGTCGCAAGGTCGGCCAGCCGGAAACCCACCGCCTGGTGCTCGATGATGGGCTTGCCGAAGCTGATCCGGTCGCGGGCATAGGCGATGGCGATCTCCAGCGCCGCCTGCGCCATGCCGACCGATTGCGCCGCGATGCCGATGCGCCCGGCCTCGAGATTGGACAGCGCGATGCCATAGCCGCGACCTTCTTCGCCGAGCAGCGCGTCATCGCCGACGAAACAGTCCTCGAAGCGCAGCGCACAGGTGTCGGAGGCGGCCTGGCCGAGCTTGTGCTCGGTCTTGTCGACGAAATAGCCGGGCGTATCGGTCGGCGCCAGGAAGGCCGAGATGCCTTGCGGCCAGCGGCGGGATCGGTGACGGCGATGACCATGGCGACGCCGGCGATGCGCCCTGAGGTGATGAACTGCTTGGTGCCGTCGAGCCGCCAGCCGCCGTCGACGCGCCGCGCGCGCGTGCGGAATCGCCGCGGCGTCGGACCCGGCATCGGCCTCGGTCAGCGCAAACGCCCCGATGGCGGTCCCGCCGATCATCGCCGGCAGCCAGCGCGCCTGCTGCGCCGAATTGCCGTCCTTGAGCAGCCCCGAGACCATGATCGAATTCTGGATGCTGACGATCGTCGACAGCGCGCCATCGGCGGCGGCGACCTCGATCAGCGCCAGCGCATAGGAGACGTAGTCCGCGCCCGCCCCGCCGACTTCCTCGGGCGCGGTCATGCCCATCAGGCCGAGCCCGGCCATTTCGGCGAACAGCCCGGCGGGATAGCCGCCGGCAGCCTCAAACGCCGCACTTCGGGGCCGAATCCGGTCCTGCGCAAAGGCGCGGACGGCCTCTTGTATCGCCGTCTGGGTCGCGTTCAGGAGCATGGAACCATCCGGAAAATCATCTGCGGTCACTATTGGCGTTGCGCGGTCGTCGTCAAGGATTGCAGCTCGATGCAACACAGTCGCAATAGCATTGCGATGCGCCGCCGATTTCGCTACGCATGCGGCTCGGCAACCTGGTCGATCGTGCGGCCGGGCGCAGGCGAAGGTGCAGGCTTTGGGGTATCAGGAACGAAACGGGGCTTTCAGGCAGATCGAGGCGCTGGACGCGGTCGTCGCCGAGCCGGCAGCGCCGGTGGCTGGTCGCCGCGCCGAATATACCGGGACGAAACCGAATTTCGCGGTCATTTCCGGGCTGGTCGCGGCCCATGCCCTGTTGCTGGTCGTGCTGGTCCAGACCAACATCGTGCAGCTCGACCAGCCCGAGGCGAAACCGCTCGTTGTCGCCTTGATGCCGATGGACGAGCCGCCACCGCCGCCGCCCGCTGAGCCGATCGTGACGCCGATCGAGGTCGTCATCCCCACCATGACGGCGCCCGAGCGGGTCATCGAAGTCCCGGCACCGCCGGCGCAGATGGCCGTCACCGACGTGCCGGCACCGCCGCCGCAAACGGTCGTGTTCGCCGCGGTCAAGCCGAGCGCGCCAGCCAGCGGCCCCGCCACCGCCGCCGATTTGTCGTCGACGATGATCGAGGCGGTGCCGCCGCGCTATCCGATCGAGTCGCGGCGCCGGCGCGAGTTCGGCGCCGTGCTGCTGATGGTCCTGCTGCGCGCCGATGGCCGCGTCGACAATGTCTCGGTGTCGCGGAGCAGTGGCTTCGAGCGCCTCGACCGCGCGGCGCTCGACGCCGTCCGCCGCTGGCGCTGGTCGCCGACCCTGCGCGGCGGCGAGGCGATGATGGTCCGCGGCGTCGTCGAGATCCCGTTCGTCCTGCAAGGCTGAGAAGCAACAGCTTCTCGCAGACGACGCCTTGACCCGTCGCCGCAAAGACGATCGTATCGGCCGTGATCAAATGATTTCAGGGAACCCCGTGATGACTCGAATCCGCGTTCTTTCCGTCGCCGCCGGTGCCGTATTGGCTGCCTATGGCGGTGCCGCCGCAGCCGCTCCGGTGGCCAAGCCCTTGCCGACCTTCACCTATAAATGCACCCCGGCGATGCCGCTGGTGGTCAAGTACGACAATGCCGCCGGCATCAACGGGCAGGCGGTCGTGACGCTCGGCAGCAAGACCTTTACCCTCGACCAGGCCGGGTCGGCTTCGGGGGCGCGGTACGAGACCCGGGCCGGACGCAGCCCCGGCGCCACCCTGATATGGTGGAACAAGGGCCGCGGCGGCACGCTGTATGAAGGCAGCGCCGCCGATCCGAAGGCCGCCGAAAAACCTATCGCGACCTGTACCCAGGCCGGTTGACGCCCGCTTCAGCTGACGGTGCCGAGCGTATCGAAGCGACTGTCCTGCCACTCGCCGGTGTCGAGGATGGTGCGCAGGATCTGGACGGCGTCCCAGGTGTCGGTGAAGCGGGTATAGAGCGCCGGAAAGCCGAAACGCAGGCGATCGGGCGGGCGGAAGTCGCCGATGACACCCCGGGCAATGAGAGCGGTCATGATCCGGCGGCCGTGGGGATGGCGGAGGACGATCTGGGCGCTGTGACGCGGGACCGGCGGCTGGACGGCGAATTCGGGGCAGGTCTGCGCGACGAGGGCGGCGAAGGCAGCGACAAGCGCGGTGGATTTTGCCTCGGCCACGCGCATGTCGACGCCGGCGAAGGTGGCGACGCCGGCGGCGAGGGCGGCCATGGCGAGGATCGGCGGGGTGCCGGCGAGCAAGCGGCGGACGCCGGGCGCGGGGGTGTAAGCTGCGGCGAAATCGAAGGGGGCAACGTGCCCCATCCAGCCGTTGATCGGGGGATGGAAGCCGGCGCGGTGGCGGGCGGCGACATAAGCGAAGGCCGGCGCGCCGGGGCCGCCGTTCAGATATTTATAGCCGCAGCCGATGGCGAAATCGGCGCCGTCGCGGTCCAGGTGCAGATCGAGGGCGCCGGCGGAATGGCTGAGATCCCAGAGGATGAGCGCGCCGGCGGCGTGCGCGGCGGTGGATAGCGCGGCCATGTCGTGGACCTCGCCGGACGCATAATGGGCGTGGGTGAGGACGAGGAGGGCGGTGCCTTGGTCAAGTGCGGCAGCGATTTCGGCGCGGCGGACGGCGCGGATTTCGGCGTCGGCGAGTGTTGCCAGGCCTTCGAGAATATAGCGGTCGGTGGGGAAATCTTCGGTCTCGCAGACGATGACGCGGCGGCCGGGGCGCATCCCCAGCGCGGCGGCGGCGAGCTTGAACAGGTTCACCGAGACCGAGTCGCAGGCGATGACGCTGTCCGGCGCGGCGCCGATGATCGGGGCGATGGCGGCGCCGATACTGGCGGGCAGGTCGATCCAGGCTTCGTCGTTCCAGCTGCGGATGAGGCCCTGGCCCCATTGGCGGGTGACGGCGTCGGCGATGGCGGCGGGCGTCGCGGCGGGCAGCGGGCCGAGCGAATTGCCGTCGAGGTAGAGGATGTTTTCGGGCAGGGCGAAGCGATCGCGGCAGGGCGCGAGGCTGTCGGCGGCGTCCGCGGCGGCGAGGGACTGGCGGGTGATGGGAGAATGGGGCACGCGGTGGTTCTGCCTCGGGGTGGATGCCGAGACAAGTTCGGCATTGCTTGTAGAGCCGGACCGGCTTATCGTCGGGCACGTGCAGCCGCTCCGAAAAGGGGCGGCTGTTTCTGTTTTCACCGTATAAGGTATGCCCCTATGGCTGCTCCCACGACGCCCCTGATGCCGCATGCGACCGCCGCCTGGCTGGTCGACAATTCGGCGCTGACCTTCGACCAGATCGCGACCTTCTGCGGGCTGCATATCCTCGAGGTCCAGGCGATCGCCGACGATACGGCGCAAACGAAGCTGACCGGCCGCGACCCGGTCCGCAGCGGCGAGCTGACCCAGGACGAGCTCGATCGCGGTGCTGCCAACCCCGATCACGTGCTCAAGCTGTCGCGCCAGCCCGAACAGTCGCGGCGCACGACGGGGCCGCGCTACACGCCGGTGTCGAAGCGCCAGGACAAGCCCGACGGCATCCTGTGGATCATCAAGAACCATGCCGAAATCACCGACAACCAGATCTCCCGGCTGATCGGCACGACCAAGACGACGATCTCGGCGATCCGCGACAAGAGCCACTGGAACTACGCCAACCTCGCCCCGAAGGACCCGGTGACGTTGGGCCTGACCAGCCAGCGCGAGATGGATGCGCTGGTTTCGGCGGCGGCGAAGAAGGCCGGCATCGATATCTCGCCCGATCTCGGCAAGCTGGGCGAGGATCGCGCGGCGCTGATCGAGCAGCTGCAGGCGGAGCGGACGGCGGCGGCGCATATTGCCGAGCATGGCGAGCCTGTTCAGCATGGTGGGACTGCGCTGGAGCAGGGGGAGGCGTTATTTCGTCGATGAGCCGCGGAGCGTAGCCCTTCGCTACGCGCCGACAGGCGCAAGACCGGCCGGCGAGGCGAGGCGATCTTCACGCCTCAAACTCGTCCGACGCCAGCATGGGCTTTGCCCATGCCCCTTGCTTGCTGAGTTGCCCCTGTCCTACAACCAACCATATCGGTTACAACCCCGATATGGACACCAGCCTCACCCCCCTCGCGACCAGACCACATCCCCCGATGCGACCCAATCGAAACGGCTGGACCGCGTCCCGGCAAGCCATTTTCATCGACGCCCTCGCCGACACCGCGTCAGTCACCCAGGCCGCGCTGCGCGCCGGTATGTCCCGCCAGGCGGCGAACTGGCTGCGCCGACACCCCGCCGCGCATGACTTCCGCCTCGCCTGGGATGCCGCGCTCACCTTTGCCTGGCAGCACGTCGAGGCAAGCGCCCTCGAACGCGTCATCAACGGCGAAACCGAAACCATCGAGCGCGATGGCGTCGTCGTCACGCGTCACCGGCCCTGCAGCCCGCGCCTGCTCACCCATATGGTCGACCGCGCCGTCGCCGGGCGCGAGAAGTCCGAACTCGCCGCAAAGCCGGGACGCCCCGCTCCAGGCGTGGTCGAGCAGATGCGTGAAGCGATCCGTGCGCTGGGCGCAGGGCGGGACCGCGCTCCCGATGAAGCCGTCATCTACGCCGAGGATGGCTGCACCATCGTTCGCAAGGTCGTGATCGACAACGAGCCCGAAGCCCGCCCCGCTCGCCCCGCAAATGCCGGCGATCGCGCCGTGCAGGCCCTTGACGACCTGACTCATGGTTTCACCGACCAGCCGGGATGGGAAGATCGCGCCGGCGGCGACCCCGGGTAAAAACCGCCGAAAGCGGAAAATGCGGAAAATATTAACCCTTGTTGGAAAGCCGGGGATGGTGCGGCGGGTGGTCGCTGGAACTGTCGGCGTTCGCGGCGGTTTTGCTGGTCATCCTCGATCAACCAAGGTGATTTCCGATGACCGATCTCGCTGACTCGCGTCGTAATTTCGTCATTGGCGCGGGGGTCGCTGTCGCGGCCGCCGGCGCGGCTTCTTCGGTGTCGGCGCAGGAACCAAAGATGCCCGGCCAACCGACGACGCCGGCGGCCGCGGCCTATCCCAAGCCGCCATTTGCACCGCAAAAGCAGGAATGGCCGGGGCTGGCGAGCAAGATGAACCCGCGGCCCGATCACGGCGAGACGAGCTACAAGGGCTCGGGGCGCCTGGCAGGCAAGCGCGCGCTGATCACCGGCGGCGACAGCGGCATCGGGCGAGCGGCGGCGATCGCCTATGCACGCGAGGGTGCCGATGTGGCGATCAACTATCTGCCCGCCGAGGAGCCCGATGCCCGCGAGGTGATCGCGCTGATCAAGGCCGAAGGGCGCAAGGCGGTGGCGATCCCGGGCGACCTTCGCGACGAGGCGTTCTGCAACAAGCTGGTCGAGTGCGCGGCCCGCGAACTGGGCGGGCTCGATATCCTCGTCAACAACGCGGCGCGCCAGCAGACGCGGCCGGCGATCGGCGATATCTCGAGCGCCGATTTCGAAGCGACCATGAAGACCAATGTCTATGCGCCGTTCTGGCTGACGCGGGCGGCGGTGGCGCGGATGGCGGCGGGGGCGGTGATCGTCAACACGTCGTCGGAACAGGCGGGTGATCCTTCGGAGGACTTGGTCGATTATGCGATGACGCGGGCGGCAATGCTCAATTTCACCAAGTCGATGGCAAAGCAGCTGGCGCCAAGGGGCATCCGCGTCAACGCCGTGACCCCGGGGCCGTTCTGGACGCCGTTGCAGGTCAGCGGCGGCGCGACGCAGGAGAAGTTGCAGAAATTCGGGTCGCAGGCGCCGCTCGGACGGCCAGGGCAGCCGGCGGAGATTGCCGGGCTGTATGTGGCGGCGGCGGATCCGGGGTTGAGCTTTTCGACGGGGCAGATTTTCGGGGCTACGGGGGGTGGCGGGCAGCCTGGGTAGGGCGGCGCGCGAAGGGCCCTCACCCGGGCCGCGCCAAGGGGCGCGTCTCTCGCCTCTCCCGCAAGCGGGAGAGGGGCAGGAAGTCAGAAAAGCGTCGTTATCGTAGCGATGGCGCGTTCGGCTTCGGCGCGGTCGGGGGTTTCGTCGGCGATGTCATAGCCGGTCATTTCGGTGCCGGTGTCCTGGACGACGATTCCGTCGGGCCGGGGCAGGACCGAGATGCCGCGGTAGTAGACGCCGTAGCGGACCTCGGGTTGGGGCGCGAGCCAGGCGATCTGGCCGCGGACGGGGACGATGCTCTCGTCCTTCATCAGGGCGCGGGCGCCGTAGCCGGTGCAGTTGACGATGACCGGCTGTTTGAGGCGGGCGAAGTCGGGGGGAGAGCGAAAAATTAGCTGCTCGATATGGCCGCCTTCGATGAGGAAATCCTCGGTCAGGCGGTGGCCGAGTTCGGCGACGTTGAACTGCATCGAGACGCCCTGGCGGACGCGATCGACGGGGAAGGGATGCTCGGCGCGGGTCAGGCTGCGCGAATGGGGGACGATGTCGTCAATACGCTCGTCATATTCGGCGAAGTGGATGGCGCCAGGGGCGGGGACGTGACGGGCAGCGTTGGATTCGAGGAGCGTGTAGCGATCGGACCAGGACACCGGCTCGCCGGGTAGGCCGACATAGCTGCGGTGGGCGGCGTAGGAATGACGCGCCATTGCCTCCCACAGCGCCGGGAATTGCGGGGTGACTTGGGCAAGGTCGGCGACGCGCGAATCGGGGGACCAGGTGCCGGTGGCGCGGGCCGAGCGGGTGAGGGGCAGGCGTTCGCTGGCGTAGATGGTGACGCGGGCGCCGGCACGCTGGAGGGTGAGCGCAGCGGTGAGGCCGAGGGCGCCGCAGCCGATGACGGCGATGTCGCGGTGGCCGTCTTGCATGGCGTTGCGGGCGGCTATGGCGGCGGAACCCCAGGACAGCGACCAGCCGCTGCCGCCATGGCCGTAGTTGTGGACGACGCGCTTGCCGGCGATGGTTTGGACATCGAGGCGCGGGCCGGCGGCGCGGAAGGGCCGCAGGCAGACGGTGATGTGAGTGAGGCGGGTGGGGTCCATGCGCAAAGGGGCGAGTTTGGGGGCGAAGGAAGGTTGGGTTTTTTGGGGTGGTGGTGGCACAGGCTGGGAGGGCGAGGGTCGCGGCGAGGAGAGTTCGGCGTGAGGGCATTTATCGTCCTTAGCTGGGCGGAAGCGCCCCCTCACCCGGGCCGCGAAGGCGCGTCTCTCGACCTCTCCCGCGAGGGGAGAGGTGTTTTTAATCGTCCGTGCTTGAGAAAGGCAAGGCGAGTTCGCGGGGCGGTTCGCGATCCAGAAGCCCGGCGGCTTTTAGGTCGGCGAGGCCGGGGAGGTCGCGGCGGTGGATGAGGTTGAAATGCGCGAGGAAGCCGGGGGTGGTGGCGTATTGCAGCGGGCGCCCGGGGGTTTCGCGGCGGCCGGCGGGGCGGATCCAGCCGGCCTCCATGAGGACGTCGATGGTGCCGCCGCTGACCGCGACGCCGCGGATTTCCTCGATTTCGGGGCGGGTCACGGGCTCGTGATAGGCGATGACCGACAGGGTCTCGACGGCGGCGCGGGAGAGTTTGCGGACGGCCTCGCGGCTGGGGCGGAGGTGGTGGGCGAGATCGGGGGCGGTCTGGAAATGCCAACGGCCGCCGCGTTCGACGAGGTTGATCCCGCGATCTGCGTAAGCTGCGGCGAGGTCGCGGAGGAGGTGGGGCAGGTCGCCGCGCTCGCCGATGTGCTTGGCGATGTCGGCGAGGGTGAGGGGGGCGGCGGCGGCGAAGATTATGGCTTCGAGGGCGCGCAGAGGGCTTTCGGTGCTCATTGCGTGCTCCGGACGAGAATCGGAGCGAAGGCGGCGCCCTGGGATAGACTCATCTTGCCGAGGCGGGTGAGTTCGAGGGCGGCGACGAAGGTGCTGGCGAGGACCGAGCGGGCGTAGCTTTCGTCGGCGAGGTCGGTGGGGAGGAAGCGCGACAGTTCGGTCCAGTCGATGCTCTTGCCGAGCAGGGCTTCGAGGCATTCGATGGCTTCGTCGAGCGCCATCACCGGGCGGCGGCGGACGATGTGGGCGGCAGGGCCGGAGCGGGCTTTGATGGCGCCATAGGCGGAGATGAGGTCGAACAGGCTGGTGTCGTAGCGGGCGATGGTTTCGAGCTTCAGGCCCTCAGGGTCGGCGCGGCCGAAGCTGTCCCAGCCGAGTTGCGGGCGGGCGAGGAGCCTGGCGCCGGCATCGCGCATGGCGTCGAGGCGCCGAAGCTGGAATTGCAGCTTGAGCGCCATGTCGTGGGGGTCTGGCTCGGCCTCGGGATCGGGCGGGAGGAGGAGGGCGGATTTGAGGTAGGCGAGCCAGGCTGCCATGACGAGATAGTCGGCGGCGAGCTCGAGGCTGAGGGCTTTGGCTTCGCGGATGAAGACCAGATATTGATCGACGAGGGCAAGGATCGAGATCTGGGCGAGGTCGACCTTCTGCGAGCGGGCGAGGGTGAGGAGAAGGTCGAGGGGGCCCTCCCAGCTGCCGAGTTGCAGGACGAGGGTGGCGGGGCCGCTGCGATGGGGGGCGTCGAAGGGGTCCTCGGCCAGCATCTCAGGCGAAGGCGAGGAGTTCATCGCGGGCTTCGGCCCATTGGGCTGCGGGAGTCGTGTCGGCGGCGGGAAGGTCCATGGCGGCGGTCAGGCGTGTCTGGGCGGCCTCGGTGATCTCAGGAACGGCTTCGCAGATGGCGCGCATTTCGGCAAAGTCGCCCGAGCAGTGGAGGGCGATGTCGCAGCCTGCGGCGAGGCTGGCGAGGGCGCGGGCGCCGAAATCCTCGAGGGCGTTGCTGCCGGGAGGGTAGCCGCCGGCGGATGGGTGGCCGAGGGCGTGCATGCCGAGGTCGTCGGACATGAGGAGGCCGGTGAAGCCGATGTCGGTGCGGATGAGGTCGATGACGATGGGCGAAAGCGTGGCGCAGCGGTTGGGGTCGAGGGCGGTGTAGGTGACGTGGGCGGTCATCGCCATCGGTGCCCAATGAAGCGTGCGGAATGGTTCGAGGTCGCGCTCGAGTTCTTCGCGGCTGGCGGTGACGATGGGAAGCTCGAGGTGGCTGTCGGCGGTGGCGCGGCCGTGGCCGGGGATGTGCTTGACGACGCCGCAGACGCCGCCTTCGCGCAGGCCGTCGAGAGTGGCACGGCCGAGTGCAGCGACTTTCATCGGTTCAGCGCCGAAGGCACGGTCGCCGATGATGTCATGGCCTTGCGGGTCGCGGACGTCGAGGAGGGGCAGGCAATCGACGGTGATGCCGAGGTCGCGGAGCATCGCGGCGAGCGAACGAGCGTTGAGGCGGGCGGCCTCGATCGCGGTGATCGGGGCGACTTCGTACAGGCGGTCGAAGGCTTCGCCGGTCGGGTATTCGGGCCAGTGCGGCGGGCGCAGGCGGGCGACGCGGCCGCCTTCCTGGTCGATGAGGATGGGCAGCGCGCGGCCGGCGAGATCGGTGAGCGATGCGGTGAGGGCGCGGACCTGCTCGGGGGTGTCGATGTTGCGCTTGAAGAGGATGTAGCCGGCGGGGTTGGCGGACTGGAACAGCGCGCGTTCTTCGGCAGTGAGAGCCAGGCCGGCGAGGCCGAGGAAGGTCGGTTGCAACGGGGTTACTCCACGGGGCTGCAGGCGTCGCCGGCGGCCTTCATTTTCGCGCAGGTGGCGGCGGTGTCGGGGCTGACGGCGCGCAGGCGGAACAGGGTCTTGCCGTTCGATTCGACGGGGATGATGCGTTTGCCGGACAGGCCGTGTTTCGCCGCCAGCGATCCCCAGGCAGCGAGGGCTTTTTCCTCCGACGAGAAGGCGCCGAGCTGGACGCTGCCGGGCTTGTGGGCGGCGGTTGGCTTGGGCGTTGGCGGCGGCAGGACGACAAGGGGAGGCGCGGCGGGCTTGGGAATCACCAGCTTGGGGACGGCAGGTTTGGGGGAGGGCTTGATCGCGGCCACGGGAGGGGCGGCGGGCCTGAGCGTGGCGGGCGGCATGGTCGCCGGCGGCTGGATAGCGGCTTCGGGGACGAGTTCTTGCGGTGGGCCGGGGGGCAATGCGGGTTCCGAGCCGGGGCGGGGCATGACTTCCTCGGGGCCGCCGGCCTGGTCGATGACGCTGCCCTGGTCGATGCCGAGGCCGGTGGTGTACATCGACTGGTCGCCGCCCTCGCCGTCGATGCCTTCGACGTCCATACCCTTGGGATCGACCGGCGCGATCTTGTAGGGGCCGATTTCGGCGGCGATGATCGGCGCCTGTTCGGCGTTCATATAGCCTTGCGTCGAGCCGCCGTTCTTTTTCGACAACAGCATGATCAGGCCGACCGCGGCGACCGCGGCGAGGGCGAGCAGGATGAAGATCGTCCAGAACAGCGACCGCTTGCTGACGCTGGTGTGCGTCTCTGCTTCCGCCAGCCAGGGCGCATCGTCATCCGTGTCGCGCCTTGCCATCAGTGCAACTCGCTGGCGGCTTCGACGCCCATGACGGCGAGGCCGTTGCGGATGACCTGGCCGACGGCTTGCGCCAGTGCGAGGCGCGCGGCGGTCAGCGCCGGGTTGTCGGCGAGCACGAAGCGGCGGGCGGCGTCGTCGTTGCCCATGTTCCACTGGGTGTGGAAGGCGGCGGCGAGATCGGCGAGGTAGAAGGCGATGCGGTGCGGCTCGCGCGTGGCGGCGGCCTGTTCGACGATGCGCGGCCATTGCGCCGCGACTTTGACGAGCGCGAGGTCGGTGTCGTCGAGCAGCGACAGGTCGGGGGTGGGAAGGTCGATGCCGGCCTCAACGGCCTTGCGGCCGACCGAGGCGATGCGAGCATGGGCGTATTGAACGTAGAAGACCGGGTTGTCGCGCGATTGCTCGACGACCTTGGCGAAGTCGAAATCGAGCTGCGAATCGCTGCGCTTGGTCAGCATGATGAAGCGCACGACGTCCTTGCCGACTTCCTCGACGACATCGGCGAGCGTGACGAAATTGCCCGAGCGCTTCGACATTTTCTCGGGTTCGCCGGCGCGCATCAGCTTGACCATCTGAACGATCTTGATGTCGAGCGGGACTTGCCCGTCCGAAAGCGCGCGGACGGCGGCCTGCATGCGCTTGACGTAGCCGCCGTGATCGGCGCCGAACATGTCGACGAGCGCCGTATAGCCACGTTGCAGCTTGTCGTAGTGATACGCGACGTCGCCGGCAAAATAGGTCCAGCTGCCGTCGGATTTCTTCAATGCGCGGTCGGTGTCGTCGCCGAATTGGCTGGCGCGGAACAAGGTCTGCGGGCGGGGTTCCCAATCTTCGGCGGCGTCGCCCTTCGGCGCTTCGAGGACGCCTTCGTAGATCAGGCCCTTGGCATCCAAGGTGTCGAGCGCCTGCTGGACGCGGGACCCGAGCGAAGCTTCGGAGAAGAACACGTCTTGGCGGATGCCCAGCATCGCAAGATCGTCGCGGATCAGGTCCATCATCAGCGCCACGGTGCGCTGGCGGAAGGGGACGAGCCATTCGGCTTCGGGGGCGGATACCAGGCTGTCGCCGAATTCCTGCGCCAGCGCCTTGCCGACCGGGACCAGATAGTCGCCGGGGTAATAGCCTTCGGGAATTACGATGGTTTCGCCGAGCGCTTCGCGATAGCGCAGATGCGCCGAGCGGGCGAGGGTATCGACCTGGCCGCCGGCGTCGTTGATGTAATATTCGCGGGTGACGTCGAACCCCGCATAGTCGAGCAGGCTGGCGAGCGCGTCGCCGACGACGGCACCGCGGCAATGTCCCATGTGCATCGGGCCCGTTGGGTTGGCCGAGACATATTCGACGTTGACGCTGCTGCCGGTGCCCATCGTGCTGCGGCCGTAATCGCCGGCGCCGGCCTTGATGGCGCCGAGTTCATCGCGCCAGACCTGGGGGTCGAGGCGGAGGTTGAGGAAGCCCGGCCCGGCGACTTCGGCTTCGGCGATATCGGGCAGCCGCGCGAGTTTCTGCGCCAGCATGACGGCGATTTCGCGCGGCTTCATGCCGGCGGGCTTGGCGAGGACCATCGCGGCGTTGGTGGCGAGGTCGCCGTGGGTCGAATCGCGCGGCGGTTCGACGGTGACGTTGCTGAAATCGAGGCCGGCGGGCAGGTCGCCGCTCGCCGTGAGGGCGCCCAGGGCGTCGGCGACATGAGCGGCAAAGCGTGGGTAGAGGTTCAATTTCAGGTCCGGTCCGGCAAGTGTCTTGCTTCCCTCCTAACGGGCGACGTGGCCGGCGTCATCAGGGTATCGAGTTTTAGGATCCGCGGGGCCTGCCGGAAGCGATGTGGCAAGCAGGGGCAACGATATCGGCAGGGGTTCGTTTCCGGGACTGGAGACGCTGCATCGATGTTCGAATTTCAGACCTATCATGTCCTGCTGGTCGGCCTTGGTGGGGCGACGATCCTTGCCTATTGGCTGCCGCGCTTCGTTTCGGGGCGCGAGCCGGCGGCATCGGCGCTGTTGATCCTGCTGGGGTTCGCGGCATTTTCGCTGGTGCCGGGCATGCCGGCGGCGATCGATCCCATCGGGCGGCCGGGGCCGTGGGAGCTCGTCAGCGAATTGTGCGTCGTCGTCGGGCTGTTCGGCGTCGGGCTGCGGATCGACAAGTTGCGCGGTTGGCGGCAATGCCGGCCGACAGTGCGGTTGCTGCTGTTCGGCATGCCGTTGACGATCGCCGCGGTGGCGATGCTCGGGGTGTTCCTGGGCGGGATGACGGCGGCGGCGGCGGTGCTGCTCGGGGCGGTGCTGGCACCGACCGATCCGGTGCTGGCGGGCGATGTGCAGGTCGGGCCGCCATTGGAGGGCGGCGAGCACCCGGTGCGGTTCACGCTGACGACCGAGGCCGGGCTGAACGACGGGCTGGCGTTTCCCTTCGTCCACCTGGCATTGGCGATCATGGTGGCGGGTGGCGCGGCGGGGAGCGTGGTGGGCGAGTTCCTGTGGCGCGACCTGCTGTACCGGACCATCGTTGGCGGTATCGGCGGGGTGGGCGTCGGCTGGCTGCTCGGCAAGATCATGTTTGCGTTTCCGCGCGAGAATGCGCTGGCGAAGACCGAGTCGGGGGTGATCGCGCTGGCCGGGGTGATGATGGCTTATGGATTGACCGAACTGGCCGAGGGCTATGGCTTTGTCGCGGCGTTCCTTGCCGGGCTGACGCTGCGCCAGGCCGAGGCCGACCATGAATTCCACACGCGGCTGCACAATTTTTCGGAGAGCATCGAGCACGTGCTGACGGCGTTGTTGCTGATCGGGCTGGGCGCTGCCTTGCCGGCGCTGCTGCCGGCGCTGGGGTGGCGCGAGGCGGCGATCGGCCTCGCGCTGATCCTCGGGGTGCGGCCGCTGGCGGGTTGGCTGGCGCTGACCGGGGTGATGAAGAACCCGCAGCGCGCGGTGGTGGCATTTTATGGCGTGCGCGGCGTTGGGTCGATCTATTACCTGGCCTATGCGGGAAGCCATGTGGCGCTCGGCAACGCGGCGCAATTATGGGCGATCGTTGCGTTTACGGTGGTGGTTTCGACCGTAGTGCACGGGTTTACGGCGGCGGCGGCGGTGGAGGGGGTTACCGGGCGGGGTGGGGGGAAGGCGAAGGAGGATTCCGGCGCAGTGTGAAGTGGTATTCCGGGTGAAGCTGGCTGGCGGGACGATGGATGCTGAAACGAGTTCAGCATGACGACTGCTTTGGTGGATCAGCCGGTGACGGTCTGTTCGATGGCACCGAAGATCGAGTGATTGCGGGCGTCGAGCATTTCGATGCGGACAGTGTCGCCGGGCTGGAGGAACGGCGAGGTCGGGGCACCGGCTTCGATCGTTTCGATCATACGGATTTCGGCGATGCAACTGTAGCCGCGTCCGCCAGCGGCGACGGACTTGCCGGGTCCGCCATCGGGGCCGCGGTTCGAGACGGTGCCTGAGCCGATGATGCTGCCGGCGCCGAGGCTGCGGGTTTTGGCGAGGTGGGCGATGAGCGTGCCGAAATCGAAGGTCATGTCGTCGCCGGCGTCGGCGCGGCCAAAGGGTTGCCCGTTGAGGTCGACGCAGAGGACGCCGCTGAGCTTGCCGTCGCTCCAAGCGGCGCCGAGGCTGTCGGGGGTGACGAGGACAGGGGACAGCGCCGAGGCGGGTTTCGACTGGACGAAGCCAAACCCCTTGGCGAGTTCGTCGGGGATGAGACCGCGGAGCGAGACGTCGTTGACGAGACCGATGAGGCGGATGGCGGCGATGGCCTGTTCGCGGGTGGCGCCCTGCGGAACATCGCCGGTGACGACGACGATTTCGGCTTCGAGATCGAGGCCCCAGCCGGCATCGTGGAAGGGGATGGGGTCGCGGGGGGGCAGGAAGCTGTCGCTGCCCCCCTGGTACATCAGCGGATCGGTCCAGAAGCTGGCGGGCAGCTCGGCGCCGCGCGCCTTTCGGACGAGCTCGACGTGATTCACATAAGCGCTGCCGTCGGCCCATTGATAGGCGCGAGGCAAGGGCGCGGCGGCGTCGCGCTCGTGGAAGCGGGCGTGTGGGACAGCATCGTGCGCGAGGCTGTCGGCGACGCCGCGCAGGATCGGTTCGGCATGGGCCCAGTCGTCGAGGGCGGATTGCAGGGTGGGAAACATCGGGGGCGGGGCAGCGCACCAGGCTAGATCATCGGAGACTACGACGAGGCGGCCGTCACGGCCGTGCTTGAGCGAGGCTAATTTCATGGGGGTATGGTGGCCGTGCGCGGGGCCGGGCGCAAGGGGGAGGCTGTGCTGCGGTGCGGCGCGAGAGAAGGATAGAAGAAAGCAAGGAACCCGCCCCCGACCCCTCCCTAGAAGTAGGGAGGGGAGCAGAGGGAGCTACGCGGCGAGATCGGCTTCGGGGATGGCGTAGAGGAGGGCGGCACCGCGGGTTACGGGGCCGGACAGGGCGGCGACCTGGGGCAGGATTTGTTCGGCGTAGAAGCGCGCGGTGGTGATCTTGGCGGTGAGGAACGCGGGGTCGCCGTTGCCGGAGGCGAGGTAGGCGGCGGCGGTTAGGGCTTGTTTGGCGAGGAGCCAGCCGCCGAGGGTCAGGCCCATCATGCGGAGAAAGGGCGTGGCGCCGGCGGCGATGTCGTCGGGGTTGTTGGCGCCGGTCATCCAGATGGTGGCGGCTTGCGTGGCGGCGAGGGCGTCGTCGAGCCACGGGGCGATGGTCTTGAGGTCGGCATGGGCGGTGAGGTCGCCGATGGTATCGCGGATCTGGGCGAAAAGCTCCTGCCAGTGCGCGCCGCCGTCCAGCCCAAGCTTGCGGCCGACGAGATCGAGCGCCTGGATGCCGTTGGTGCCTTCGTAGATGGGCGCGATGCGGGCGTCGCGGAGGAACTGGGCGGCGCCGGTTTCCTCGACATAGCCCATGCCGCCGAAGACCTGCAGCGCGAGGCTGGCAACTTCAACGCCGGTGTCGGTGGCCCAGGCTTTCGATATCGGGGTGAGGAAATCGGCCAAACCCGTGCCCGCGACGTCACCGGCGTGGCTGCGGTCGACTGCAGAGGCGTTGAGATAGACCAGCGCGCGGGTGGCCTCGGTGAGGGCGCGGCAGGTCATCAGGGTGCGGCGGACGTCGGCGTGGTCGATGATGCGGACGGGGTCGCGGCCGGCACCGAACTTGGCCGACTGGACGCGTTGGCGGGCGAAGTGGACGGCGTGCTGGGTGGCGGCTTCGGCGATGGCGACGCCTTGCAGGCCGACCTGGACGCGGGCGTTGTTCATCATGGTGAACATGGCGCGCATGCCGGCCCCCTCCGCGCCGACGAGGTAGCCGGTGCAATTGTCATTGTCGCCGAAGCTCATGGTGCAGGTGGGGGAGGCGTGGATGCCGAGCTTGTGCTCGAGGCCGGTACAGACGAGGTCGTTGCGCGAGCCGTCGGGGCGGAATTTGGGGCAGATGAACAGGCTGATGCCCTTGATGCCGGGAGGCGCATCGGGCAGGCGGGCGAGGACGAGGTGGACGATGTTTTCGGCGGCGTCGTGTTCGCCCCAGGTGATGTAGATCTTGGTGCCCTTGATGCGGTAGCTGCCGTCTGGGGCGGGCTCGGCGCGGGTTTTAAGGGCGCCGACGTCAGATCCGGCGCCGGGCTCGGTGAGATTCATCGTGCCGGTCCACTCGCCCGAGACGAGCTTGGCCAGGTAGCGGTCCTGGAGGTCGGGGGAAGCGTGGACGGCGAGGGCCTCGATGGCGCCCTGGCTGAGCATCATGCAGAGTGCGAAGGCCATGTTGGCGGAGGTCAGCTGCTCCTGCACGGCGACGGCGACGGCGAAGGGGAGCCCCTGCCCGCCGTGGGATTCGGCGACGCCGAGCCCGGCCCAGCCGCCTTCGATGTAGAGTCTATAGGCGTCGGCGAAACCGGGTGGCAGGGTGACGACGCGGTTTGCCAGTTTGGCGTGAGTCTTGTCGCCGATGGGGTTGAGCGGGGCGAAGACGTTCGATGCCAGCTTGGCCGATTCGGAAAGAATGGCGTCGACCATGTCGGGGGTCGCGTTGGCGTATTGGGGCAGCGCGGCGAGGCCGGGAAGATCAGCGATGACGTCGAGGACGAAGCGTTGCTCGGCGAAGGGGGCGGTATAGGGCATCGGCGGGGCCTTGGGCTGTGAGGGCTTCCGCTATAGACGGGGGACATGGTGGACAAAAGCCGCATCCTTGTCGCTGACGTTGCTGCTATCGCCGAGGCGACGGCGGTGTTGCTGGGCGGCGGGATCGTCGCGGTGCCGACCGAGACGGTTTATGGGCTGGCGGCGCGGGCCGGCGATGCGGCGGCGGTGGCGCGGATTTATCAGGCGAAAGGACGGCCGAGTTTCAACCCGTTGATCGTGCATGTTTCCGGGGTGGCGCAGGCTGCCGAGTTGGTGGAGATCGATGCGGTTTCGGCGCGGTTGATGGCGGCGTTCTGGCCGGGGGCGCTGACGTTGGTGCTGCCGTTAAAGGCGGGGGCTGCTGTGGCAGGGCTGGTTACGGCGGGGCTTTCGACGTTGGCGGTGCGGTGTCCGGCGCATTTCGTGATGCAGGCGCTGATTGCGGGGGCGGGGCCTTTGGCGGCGCCTTCGGCCAATGCGAGTGGGCGGATTTCGTCTACGACGGCGGCGCATGTAGCGGAGTCGCTGGGTAAATGGGGCGGGTTGATCCTGGATGGCGGGGCGTGTGCTGCGGGGGTTGAGTCGACGATTTTGGCGGTGGGCGTGGGGGGTGTGAGGTTGTTGCGGGCGGGGGCTATGGCGGTCGAGGACATCATGGCTGTGCTTGGGGAGATGGGGACCCCCACCCCGCTCGCCCTGGGGGGCGAGTCGCCCTCCCCGCAGGGGGGAGGGCGTTTGCTGGCGCCGGGTATGATGGCGAGTCATTATGCGCCGCTTCAGCCGTTGCGGATGAATGTCGTGGCGGCGGATGTTGGGGAGTTTCATGTCGGGTTTGGGGATATTGTGGGGGACTTGAATCTTTCAGCGGTGGGGGATGTGGTCGAGGCGGCGGCGCGGTTGTTCGATGTGCTGCATATTGCCGAGGCGAGTGGGCGGGCGGGAATCGCGGTGGCGCCGGTGCCGATTGCGGGGTTGGGGCTGGCGATCAATGATCGGTTGAGGCGGGCCGCAGCGCCGAAATAACTTGCGAACGTGTCGCATTAGCATAATCTTCCGGCCATTGGTTGGGAGTTGCAAGGTTATGTACAGCGAGTTCGAAGGCGGCGAAGGGCCTTGGACGGGACGCGGCGGGATGGTCGCCGACCTGTCCGACACGCAGCAGCGGATTCTATGGGCAGTTCGGCGGCTGGCGTTGATGCAGCCGATCGGTGCGGCGCGGTGCCAGGCGGTGCATGTCGCGCTACAACGCGATTTCGGCGAGGTCGGCATGGGCATCGAGCATCTTTTGCGCTGCTGGCTGGTTGGGCTGTCGCGGCAGGCAGCGCGGCGTGTGGTGCTCGGCGAGCCGGCGTGCCCGATCGTGCTGCCCGACGAGGTACAGTTGTTGCGGGTGATTGACATGGCCGAGGATCAGCCGGCCCAGGCGCGCGATGCGCTGGCGGCGATTGCGGGAACGCCGTGTGCGGCAGCGTTGTTGCCGTTGTTTGCCGGGGTGGCAGAGATGACGCGACACTGAGGCTTCTGCGGAAAAAATCTTCGGGCAGCCCTTGCATAAGATACTTCAAGATATATCTTGATGCTATGAAGACAACCAAAGGCGGTCCAAGTGCATAGCTTCAAACATCAACACGGCGGCTGCGGTGCTAATGCCGGCCAGCGTCGCTCGCACCGTTTCGGCAATCGCTTCGAGGCTTTTGCGCGAGAAATGGGTGACCAGATCAGCGCCGGCTTCGGTGACGGCGGCCCGGGGCGTGGCGGACCACGCCGCGGTGGTCCGGGCGGCTTCGGTCGCCGCGGCCGCGTTTTCGACGGTACCGAATTGCGGCTCGTGCTGCTCAAGCTGGTCGAGGAGGCGCCTCGGCATGGGTACGAGCTGATCAAGGAAATCGAGGCCCGCAGCGGCGGCGTTTATGCGCCCAGCCCCGGCATGGTCTATCCGATCCTGACGCTCATCGCCGACCAGGACCTGGTCGATGAACAGGCCGATGGCAGCCGCAAGCGCTTCGCCATCACCGATGCCGGCAGGGCGTTGCTGACCGAGGAAGCGGCCACGGTTACCGAAGCCATGGCGCGGCTCGAGGCGCTGGCCAAGCTGCGCGAACCGACCGACGCGGCGCCGATCCGGCGGGCGATGCGCAATCTGCACAGCGCGGTGCATGACCGCTTGTCGGCCGACGGCGTCGATCGGGAGGTGCAGTTGCAGGTCTCGGCGATCCTCGACGAGGCGGCACAGCGAATCGAACGCCTGTGAGCGTCGAGACTCGGGCGAGCGTGCCGACAGTTAGTGGCAGCCGGTATCTGCAGCAGCTCTGCAAACATTGGGCGCACAAGTTCGCGGTGGCGTTCGACGCCACCGCGGGCACGGTGCCGTTCACCAATGGGGCGGTGCTGACGATGACGGCGGAGGCCGAAGTGCTGCAGGTGCAGGTGACTGCGCCGGATGCGGAGACAGCGGTTTCGATGCAGGGCGTGGTCGCACGGCATCTGGATCGTTTTGCGTTTCGGGAGGCGCCTTTGGCTTTTGATTGGTCTGAGCCGGTTTAAAAGCCTCCGGCGGCTGGGGCCTTGGCCCCAGACCCTGTTTGTGGGGTCTCGGCTGCCCGAATTCACTCAGGATTAGCAGCACTGATGTTTTACGATCGTGTCGTTTCTCAGAACTAGGGCCGAGACTCATAACCACCACATGATGGCGGCGGCGAGGTGGATGTTGCCGAGGAAGTTGGCGGCGAGTTTATCGTAGCGGGTGGCGAGGCGACGGCAGT
>NZ_BMJM01000008.1 GCF_014643455.1 Sandarakinorhabdus glacialis | reverse complement strand
GTCGTCCAACCAAAACTCGCCTGCCATGCCGCGCTCCCGATGCCTCGGAAGCTTGAATCACACCTCAGACCAGATGTGAATCCTGTTTATGGGTCCCAGCCCTAGGGCGACGTCCGAAAACGGAAAGTCGACAGTCAGCTTTTTGGGTTAGCGCCATAAGAAAGCCTCCTAAGTGCGAACGAGCGTGAATCCGCGCTCCGTCACCATCACACTCCCCTCGACGAGCAGTTCGTCGGTCAGCTCTTTGGTAGTGGCTACGCCAGTGACTATAATCTGCGACCAGTCCGGGTAGTGCTCTTGGACGTTCCAGATCGACCGCAGTATTGCCCCAAGCGCCTCTCCACCTTCCGGGGTGAATACAGCACTCCCAGCATCAAGATCGGACTGCTTATCAAACCACCTACGATTCTTGGCGCTTTTCACAATCCAAACTGCGCCTGCCGCTTGCGCGTGAAAGGCCATGTCGAAGATGATGCAGACTTCCATGCCAGCAATGTGCTCGATGGGCGGGCGGTTCGCAATAGCAGGTATCAGGCTGGCCGATCGTCTCCGGGGACAACGAAAAGTGGGCGCTTCGGTCATTCCAAACGATCGGCGTCGGAGTGGCTTAACGGGAGTGGAAGCTGCCGTTTATGGCTCGTAAAAGATGCTACCCTTGTTTGGCGAAGAACGGACTTGATCGATGCCGATCCGGCACCCATCTTCGACCGACATTATGGGGGCTTCGCTATTCCAAACCGAAGCGGAGACGCCGATGGTGAATTCTCGCGTGAGCCGCGACATTACCTTTTCAGCGGCTTTCTCTTTCGTCGCGGCATAGGCGTGGCGCGTCGCGAAAAAACCCCGAACGTCTTCTGGACATCGGGGATCACGACCATGGATCAGAAAGCAGTAGAACGGCATCTGTGCGACAGTCGGCGAATTTGCGAATATATGCAATTCGGCGAAAGTAGTCGTTGCAGAGTTCGGGTCAGCAACGGCATGATCGCGATTTTCCAGGCGTTGCTTGGTTCGGAAAGAGCGAATTGTTCGCGGTGCTGATTGAAGGGGTTTGGGGCAGAGGCCCTAACCGCCGAAGGCTCTGCGTCAGAAGGAACTGGGTCTAGGGTCGAGCCCGGGATGACAGTCATTTTGAGACGCGCTAGCCTGCTTCCGAACAGGGGAGCGGGTTATGCGCATTTTAATGAGTCTGCTGCTTGGGGCTGCGGCGCCGGCTTTGGCGCTGACGCCGGCGTTGCCGCCGACTGTGCTGGCGAATGGCGTGATTTATGACGGGTCGGGCGGGGCGCCGTATCCGGGCTGGGTGGCGATTTCGGGCGACCGGATCAGTGCGATGGGCTCGGGGGCGCCGCCGCGTGAGGGGCGGATCATCGATGTGAAGGGCCAGGCGATCGCGCCGGGGTTCGTCAACATGTTGTCATGGGCGACCGAGAGTTTGATCGCCGATGGGCGGGCGCAGAGCGATATTCGGCAGGGGGTGACGCTCGAGGTGATGGGCGAGGGCAATTCGATGGGGCCGCTCAACCCCGAGATGAAGCGGCTGGCGGCGCTGCGGCAGGACGATATCAAGTTTCCGATCAGCTGGACCACCTTGGGCGAGTATATCAACATGCTCGAGAAGAAAGGCATTGCGCCCAATGTCGCGAGTTTCGTCGGGGCGACGACGGTGCGGGTGCATGAGCTCGGCGAAAAGGATATCGACCCGACCCCGGCGCAGCTCGAGCGGATGAAAAAGCTCGTTCGGCAGGCGATGAACGAGGGCGCGGTCGGGCTGGGCAGCTCGATGATCTATGCGCCGGCGGCGTATGCCGAGACGCCCGAACTGATCGCGCTGGCGACCGAGAGCGCCAAATGTGGCGGCATGTACATCAGCCATATGCGGTCGGAGGGCGACCGGATCGAGGCGGCGGTCGACGAGTTGATCGAGATCGCGCGCAAGTCGGGCGGGCCGGCTGAGATTTATCATTTGAAGATGTCGGGCAAGCAGAACTGGGGCAAGCTCGACACGATCATCGGCAAGATCGAGGCGGCGCGAGCGGGCGGCGTGCGGATTACCGCCGACATGTATAATTATACCGCGGGGGCGACGGGGCTGGATGCCGCGATGCCGTTGTGGGTGCAGGATGGCGGGCTCGAGGCGTGGATTGAGCGGCTGAAGGACCCGGTGCTGCGCGCGAAGGTCAAGGCCGAGATGTTGTCGGACGATGTGCCGTGGGAGAATCTGGCCAAGCGCGCCGGATCGCCCGAGAATGTGCTGCTGTTAGGCTTCAAGAATCCCAAACTGAAGCCGCTGGCGGGCAAGACCCTCGGCGAGGTGTCGCGGATGCGGGGGACGTCGCCCGAGGATACCGCGATCGACCTCGTCATCGAGGACGGGACGCGGGTTGGGACGGCGTATTTCCTGATGGATGAGGCGAATGTGAAGCGCCAGATCGGGCTGCCGTGGATGAGCTTCGGCTCGGATGCGGGGGCGCCTTCGGCCGAGGGGGTGTTCCTTTTGTCGCGGGATCATCCGCGGGCTTATGGGAATGTGGCGCGGTTGCTGGGGAAATATGTGCGCGAGGAGAAGGCGACGACGTTGCCAGAGGCGATCCGGCGGTTGACGTCGTTGCCGGTGTCGAATTTGGGGATTGTGGATCGGGGGACGCTGAAGCCGGGGTATTTTGCGGATGTTGTGGTGTTCGATCCGGCGACGATTGCGGATCATGCGACGTTCGATAAGCCGGCGCAATATGCGACGGGGGTGGCACAGGTGTTTGTGAATGGTGTGCAGGTTTTGCGGGATGGGGAGCCGACGGGGGCGGCGGCGGGAAGGTTTGTAAAGGGGGCTGGGGCTGGGAAGTGTAAGGTTTGAGGGTTCGAGCGAGGCATGTTGCGAGCTTCGGTTTTTGCTGGCTGGATTGGACCCCCACCCCGCTCGGCGCAGGCGCCCAGTCGCCCTCCCCGCAAGGGGGAGGGAGTTAGGGGAGCAGGCCTTCTGCGGCGAGGCGTTGGCGGAGGCGGGCGGCGCCTGTGAAGTGGTGGCCGGGGAAGCCGTTTGCGGCGCCAGCGCGGATGTTTTCGGGGCGGTCGTCGATGAACAGCCCAGCGCCGGGGGCGAGGTTGAAGCGCTTGAGCGCGAGCTGGTAGATGGCGGCTTCGGGTTTGAAGAGTTGTTCGGTTCCGGAGACGACGATGTCCTCGAAGTGATCGAAGATCGGCGCGGTGGGGCGGAACATGGCCCAGAATTCGGCGGAGAAGTTGGTGATGCCGAACAGCGGCACGCCGGCGTCGGCGAGTTCGGCGACGAGGTCGAGCATGCCGGGCATCGGGCCACTGATGGTTTCGAGCCAGCGCGGCACATAGGCGGCGATGAGATCGGCTTCAGCGGGGTATTGGGCCGTCAGCTCGGCGGTGGTTTCGGCGTGGGGCCGGCCGCGATCGTGCTGGAAATGCCATTCGGGGGTAACGACGTGCGTCAGGAACCAGTCGAGCCGCCGGGGGTCGCTGATCAGCTTTGCATAGAGATTTCGGATGTCCCAGCCGTATAGGACGTTACCGACATCGAAGACGACTGCACTTACGGGGGCGCTCATCGTCGGCGCACCCCTTTTGGCTCCTGGGAGCCGGCTTTCAGCCCTGGCGGGCTTTGAAGCGGCGGTTGGTCTTGTTGATGACGTAGGTGCGGCCGTGGCGGCGCACGACCTGGCAATCGCGGTGGCGATTCTTCAGCGACTTGAGGCTGTTGCGGACCTTCATGGGAAATCTCTGGTAATATTGGGCTGGGACAAGAGCGGGCTGGCTAGGGAAAGCAGCGGGGGAAGTCAATGGAAATACGATTCCGAGGTTGGAGCGAGGACGGGCCGCTTGCGACTTGCGAAGGACATCGGGTCGTGCCACCGGAGGCAGGCTTTGGGCGTTAATGGTTTCGGTGGCAGATGCCACGAAAGGATGCGGGATGCGCTGCAATTTTAATCGGTTCGCGGTTTTGGCGGCAGGGCTGGCGATCGCCGCCTGCACCACCGGGCCTGCCCCGACCGAAGTAACCCGGTTCCACCTGGGAACGCCGATTCCCAAGGACAGCATCATGCTGGTGCCGCCGGCGGGAACGGCGGCGTTCGGGCTGGAGCAGCAGGCCTATGCGGCGGCGGTGGGCAACGAGCTGGCAGCGGCGGGCTTCCGGCCGGTCATCAACGATCCGCGCAGCGCCTATATCGGGGTGCTCAAGGTGACGCAGGAGGTGCGGCCGGGGCTGCCCAAGCCATCGCCATTCCGAATCGGCATCGGCGGCGGGACCGGCGGTTATAGCGGCGGCGTCGGCGGCGGCGTCAGCCTGCCGGTGGGCGGCTCGCGGACCGGCGATGTGCGGGTCAATGAAGTGTCGTTGCAGATCAAGCGGCGGTCGGACGAGACGATGATCTGGGAGGGCCGCGCCACCAATGCGGCGCCGGCGGACGTGCCGGCCTCCAACCTGGCGACGGCGGTGCCGGGGCTGGCCAAGGCGCTGATGGCGAATTTCCCGGGCGCGTCGGGGCAGACCGTCCAGGTCAAGAGCCCGAAATGATCGAAGTCGACGCGGCGTTCGACTCGGGGAATATCGTCGTTCGCCGCTGTGCGGGGCCGGACGATATCGAGCTGTCGATCGCCAAGGACGCGCATTCCGACTTTTACCAGTGGTTTCACTTTCGCCTGAGCGGGGCGAAGGGCGTGCCGTGTACGATCCGGATCACCGGGCTGGCGGGAAGTGCCTATCCGGGTGGTTGGCCGAACTATCGTGCGGCGTTGTCGAGCGACCGGGTCCGGTGGACGCGGGCGGATGCGAGCTATGATGCGGCGGCGGGCGAGGGCACGCTGACGATCACGCTGACGCCGGCGGGTGATTCGGTGTGGCTGGCGTATTTTGCGCCTTATTCGATGGAGCGGCACCATGACCTGGTGGCGCGGATTGCGAGCGAGCCGGGCGTGCGCGCCGATGTGTTGGGGCGGAGCCTCGATGGCCAGTCGATCGACCGGTTGCGGATCGGCGAGGGGCCCTTGCAGGTCTGGCTTTATGCCCGCCAGCATCCCGGCGAGAGCATGGCCGAATGGTGGATGGAGGGGGCGCTTGAGCGGCTGGTCGATGCGGCGGATCCTGTGGCCCGGGTGCTGCGCGCGAAGGCGACGTTCCATGTCGTGCCGAACATGAACCCCGATGGGTCGCGGCGCGGGCATTTGCGGACCAATGCGGCGGGGGTGAACCTCAACCGCGAATGGGCCGGGCCGACGGCGGAGAAGTCGCCCGAAGTGCTGTGCGTGTTGACGGCGATGCAGGAAACGGGCGTCGATTTCGCGATGGATGTCCACGGTGACGAGGCGATCCCGCAGGTGTTCATTGCCGGATTCGAGGGAATCCCGTCGATCACCGAGCGGCAGATGGCGTTGCTGACCGATTACAAGGCGCGGTTGGAGCGGTTGTCGGCCGATTTCCAGACGAAGGTGGGCTATCCGCCGGCGCCGGCGGGGCGGGCCAATCTGACGATGAGCACGAATGCGCTGGCGGAGCGGTTCGGGTGCCTGGCGATGACACTCGAGATGCCGTTCAAAGATAATGACGATCTGCCCGATGCCGTGGCGGGCTGGTCGCCGGAGCGGAGCAAGGCGCTGGGTCGCGATTGCCTGGCGGCGCTGGTGGAAGTGGTCGGGGATCTGCGCTAGAAGTCGACTACGGCATGATTTGGGGAGATCGGCGATGCGGGCAATGCTGGTGGCGGCGACTTTGGCGTTGGTGACGGCAGGCGGTTGCGCCACCGGGCCGCAGGTGCGGGCGCTGTCGCAGCCGAGTACCGATTTCAGCCAATACAAGACGTTCGGTTTTGCCAGTCCGCTGGGCACCGACCAGGGCGGCTACCAGAGCATCGTCTCGCAGACCCTGAAGGCCGCCGCACGGCGCGAGCTCGAAGCGCGCGGGCTGACCTATGCGGCGGCCAATCCGCAGTTGATCGTGAACTTCAATGCCGTGCTCGCCGACAAGATGCGGGTGTCGTCGGCGCCGGTACCGATGGCGCCGATCGGCATGGGTTATGGCGGGCGCGGTTATTATGGCTATCGCGCCGGCCTGTATGCGCCCTGGCCGCTGTACCGGGACCAGACGACGGTGACGCAGTACAAGGAGGGCACGCTGAATATCGACATCGCCGATGCAGCGAAGAAGCAGCTGGTCTGGGAAGGCGTGGTCGTCACCACCGTGACGCAAAAGATGTACGACAACCCGGCCGCCAGCATCGATGCGCTGGTGACGGCGGGGTTTGCCAAATTCCCGGTTCCGGGGCCGGCGGCGAAGTAAGCCTGTCGGTTTTGGCCGTTCCCCCGGATAGCATGGGCGTTATGACGTTGACGTCAACCTTGCGATCCGGGAACCGCTGCCATGGCTTATGAACATATCATCTTCGACGAAGCCGATGGCGTTGCCGTACTGACGATCAACCGGCCGGAGCGGATGAACGCGCTCCATATTGGGGTGATCGCCGAGATGATCCACGCCGTCGACCGTGTCCGCGACGAGGGCACGGCGCGGGTGCTGCTGATGACGGGGACCGGGCGGGCGTTCTGCTCGGGGGCCGACCTGGCCGGCGGCGGCGCGGGCGGTGGTGGCGGCGGCGAGAGCAAGCTGCCGGCGGGTCCGCCCGATGCGGGCAAGGTGCTCGAGACGCATTTCAATCCGTTGCTCGAACGGTTGTTCGCGTTGCCGGTGCCGTTCGTGACGGCGATCAATGGCGCGGCGGCGGGAGCGGGGTGCTCCTATGCGCTGGCCGGCGACATTGTGGTGGCCGGGCGCAGCGCCTATTTCCTGCAGGCGTTCGTCAATATCGGGCTGGTGCCGGATGTCGGGTCGACGTGGCTGCTGCCGCGGCTGGCGGGCAAGGCGCGGGCGCAGGCGATGATGATGCTGGGCGAGAAGATCCCGGCGGAAACGGCGCTCGACTGGGGGATGATCTACAAGGTCGTCGACGATGCGGACCTGATGGACGAAGCGCGGGCGATTGCGGTCAAGCTGGCAAGCGGGCCGACGAAGTCGCTGGCGCTGATCCGGCATGGGCTGCGGGATAGCCTCGACATGACGTTGACCGAGGCGCTGATGGTCGAGCGGCGGAACCAGATGCAGGCCGGGCGGTCGGCTGATTTCGGCGAGGGGGTTACGGCGTTCTTGCAGAAGCGGAAGGCTGTTTTCACGGGGAAATGAGCGGAGGGGCCCTGTCCTGTTAGTTCAGGAGATGGGCCCCGGCCTTCGCCGGGGTGACGGCCGCAGCCTTAGTCCATCAGCAGCACTGGCTTGACGACCTTGCCGGACTTCATGTCCGCCACGGCAGCGTTGATCTCGGCGAACGGGTAGGTGGTGATCAGCCGGTCGTGCGGAAAACGCCCGGCGCGGTGGCGGGCGATGAGCCACGGGATGAAGACCTGGGGGTCGGCATCGCCCTCGACGGCACCGCGGAGCGCACGCCCGCCGAGCAGGATGTTGGGGTTGATGCTGATCTCGGTGCCCGGCGGGGTGACAGCGAGCATTGCCAGCTGGCCGCGCGAGGCGAGCGCCCCGGTGCCGGCGCGGATGACCGGGCCGACGCCCGTGGTGTCGACGATATAGTCCACGCCGGTGGGGATGATGGCGCGGATGGCGGCGGCGAGGTCGGCGCCGTCGGCCAATATGGTGTGGGTGGCGCCGAGCGAGGTGGCCAGCGCCAAACGGTCGGGGTTGCGATCGACGGCGATCAGCGGCGTGCATTCGAGATCGGCGGCCGCCATCAGCGCGGCAAGGCCGACGCTGCCGGTGCCCATGACGACGAGCGACTGGCCGGCGCGCGGTTTCAGGCTGTTGTAGACGGTACCGGCACCGGTCTGCATGCCGCAGCCGAACGGTGCCAGCGTCGCGAAATCGAGGCTGGCGGCGACCTTCACGGTGTTGCGTTCATAGGCGATGGCATGGGTGGCGAACGACGATTGGCCGAAGAAACCGCCGAAGATCTCGCCGCCTTCGCCCTGCCCCGCCGCGACCATCGGGGCGCGGCCGTCGGGCAGGCGGCCGGCATAGTTGAGCAGCATGAAGTTGGCGCAATATTGCGGGGCGGCGTTGCTGCAGCTCGGGCAGGCGCCGCAGGAGGCATAGCTGAGCACGACATGATCGCCGGCGGCGACGCTGGTGACGCCGGGGCCGACGGCTTCGACGATGCCGGCGCCTTCGTGGCCGAGGACCTGCGGCAGCGGCAGGCCCTGTTCATAGGTCTGGACGCCGACATCGGTGAAGCAGATGCCGCAGGCGTGGATGCGGACGCGGACCTGGCCGGGGCCGATGGCGGCGAGCACGACGGGTTCGAGAGCATAGGGTGCGCCGCGGGCGCGCAGCACGGCGGCAGTAGCGGCGGTTGGCATCGAGAAGCTCCCCAGGTGTTGGCAAAGGTTGCAGCGATGCGACCGAATTATTGCTCTTTGGCGGGATAATCGAACGCCCTGCGCCCGAAGGCAAGCAGGATTTGGCGCGCCATCGCGGCGTCGCGCCGGTTGACTGCTTGACCGTGTCGGCGCGCCCGTTCAAACAACGCTCCATGGATGTAACAGAGCTTTCGCAATTGAGTTTCGAGGATGCGCTGAAGCGGCTCGAGACCATCGTCCACCGGTTGGAAAGCGGTGAGGCGAGCCTCGAGGATTCGATCGGGCTGTATACCGACGGCCAGACCCTGAAGGCGCATTGCGAAGCCAAGCTGGCCGATGCGACAGCGCGAATCGAGGCGATCCAGCAGAATGATGCCGGCCAGGCGATCGGCACGCGGCCGTTCGACCGGCCTGATGCCGGTCCCGCGACAGGCCAATGAGCACCAAGTCCGACATGGTGCACGCGTCGATCAGTTTGAAGCCGGCGCTCGATGCCATCGGCAAGGCGATGGACCAGCGCTTCGACCGGTTGCTGCCGGTGCCGGCGGACAGCCGGGCGCGCCTGTTCGAGGCGATGCGGCATGCAGCGATCGGCGGCGGCAAGCGGATGCGGCCTTTGCTGGTGGTGGCGGCGTGCGACCTGTTCCATGTGCCGCGCGAGCGAGCGCTGCGGGTGGCGCTGGCGATCGAGTGCATCCATGTCTATTCGCTGATCCACGACGACATGCCGTGCATGGACGACGACGATATGCGCCGCGGCAAGCCGACGGTTCACAAGGCCTTCGACGAGGCGACGGCGGTGCTGGCGGGCGATTCGCTCCATGCGCTGGCGTTCGAGATCTTGGCCGACCCGGCGACGCACGAGGATCCGTTCGCGCGCGCTGAGCTGGTGACCGAGCTGGCGATCGCGTCGGGACCATCGGGAATGGCGGGCGGCCAGATGATGGACCTGGTGGCCGATGATGCGTCGTACGACCTGTCGGGCGTGACGCGGTTGCAGCAGTTGAAGACCGGCGCGCTGATCGGCTTTTGCCTCGAGGCCGGGGCAATCATGGCACGGGTGCCCGACGCGCAGCGCACGCCGCTCCGCGGTTACGCCCGCGATCTCGGGCTGGCATTCCAGATTGCCGATGATCTGCTCGATGTCGAAGGATCGGCCGATGCGGCCGGCAAGGCGGTCGGCAAGGACGCGGCGGCGGGCAAGGCGACGTTTGTTTCGCTGCTCGGCGTTGAGCGCGCGCGGACCCAGGCGACGATGTTGATCGACCAGGCCATTGCGCATTTGCATGGTTTTGGCGAGGAGGGCGACTTGCTGCGTGCCATCGCGCGCTTCGCCATCGAACGCGACCGATAAGGAACAATCGACATGCGCATCGGCGTTTATCCCGGCACCTTCGATCCGTTGACGCTGGGGCACATGGATATCATCCGGCGCGGCGCCAAGCTGGTCGACAAGCTGGTCATCGGCGTGTCGACCAACCCGTCGAAATCGCCGATGTTCACGCTGGCCGAACGCAAGGCGCAGGTGCTGCGCGAAGTCGAGGGCATCAAGGGCATCGAGGTCGTCGAGTTCGATGCGCTGCTGATGAAATTCGCCGAGATCCAAGGCGCTTCGGTCATCATTCGCGGGCTGCGCGCCGTCGCCGATTTCGAGTATGAATACCAGATGGCGGGGATGAACCAGCAGCTCAACAGCCGCATCGAGACGGTGTTCCTGATGGCCGACGTGGCGTTGCAGCCGATCGCGTCGAAGCTGGTCAAGGAGATCGCCGTCTATGGCGGCGATATCCGCAAGTTCGTGACGCCGCGGGTGGCGGCCGACGTGGTGGCGCGGGTCGACGAGACCGGCCAGCGAGGATCATGATGTTGAAGCGTTTGTTGCTGGGCGCTGTTTTGGCGCTCGGGGTTTCGGGCGGGGCACTGGCGCAAGGCGCGCCGCCGCCGTCGAAGGACGATCTGAAGGCGCCGCCGGTGCTGCCCAAGATGGGTCCGGCGCCGACCCTGCCCGGCACGCCTGCCGAAGTGAAGGAAGAGGACGTCATGTACCTCGACCTGTCGACTGGTGGACGGGTAAAGATCGTCATGCGGCCCGACGCGGCGCCGCGGCACGTCGAGCGGGTCAAGACGCTGGTGAAGCAGGGGTTTTACGACGGGACGGTTTTTCACCGGGTGATCGAGGGCTTCATGGCGCAGGGCGGCGATCCGACCGGCACCGGGCAGGGCGGGTCGAAATTGCCGGATCTCGCATCGGAGTTCAACGACCTGCCGCATGTCCGCGGCGCGGTTTCGATGGCCCGGGCGCAGAGCGTCGACAGTGCCAACAGCCAGTTTTTCATCGTGCTGCAGCCGGTGTTGAAGCTCGACCGCACCTATACGGTGTGGGGACGGGTGGTGAGCGGCATGGAATATGTCGACGCGATCGCGCGCGGCGAGCCGCCGGCGACACCGTCGAAGATCGTGCGAGCCTCGATGGCGACCGACAAGGTGCCGGCGCCGGCACCGTCTTCGCCGATTCCGGCGGTGTTGCCGGCGGGGGTGCCGACCGGGGTTCCGGGCTTGCCGACCGGCGTGCCGCCGGCTGCGGTCCCGCCTGCGGGGCCGACGCCGCCGCGTTGAGGCCTGAGCAACCGCGGCCCGCGTCCCTGTAATCACTTCGTCATGCTGAACCAAGTCCAGCATGACGAATGGGCCTCTAGATCGTGCGGGCGATGACTTCGCGCATGATTTCGGAAGTGCCGCCGTAGATGCGCTGGACGCGGGCGTCGCGCCACAGGCGAGCGATGGGATATTCGTTCATGTAACCTGCGCCGCCGTGGAGTTGCAGCGCCGCGTCGACGACTTCGCCCTGCATTTCGGTGTGCCAGAGCTTGGCGGCGGATGCTTCGGCTGCCGTCAGCTTGCCGGCGAGGTGGCGCTTGAGGCCCCAGTCGATGTGGGCCCAGCCGACCTGGAGCTGGGTCTTCAAGGACGCCAGCGTGAAGCGGGTGTTCTGGAAGTCGAACACCGTCTTGCCGAAGGCCTTGCGATCCTTCGTGAATTTGACGGCTTCGTCGAAGGCGCGCTGGGCCCCGGCCTGGGCGCTGATGGCGATGCTGAGGCGTTCCTGCGGCAACTGGCTCATCAGGTAGATGAAGCCCTGGTTCTCGGCGCCGAGGCAGTTGGTGATCGGCACGCGGACCTCGTTGAAGAACAGCTCCGACGTGTCGGCCGAGTTCTGGCCGATCTTGTCGAGCTTGCGGCCGCGTTCGAAGCCGTCGCGATCCTGCTCGACGAGGATCAGCGAGGTGCCCTTGGCGCCCTTGTCGGGGTCGGTCTTGGCGACGACGATGATCAGGCCGGCGTTCTGGCCATTGGTGATGTAGGTTTTCGAGCCCGAGATGACATAGTGGTTGCCGTCGCGGCGGGCCGTCGTGCGGACGCCCTGCAAGTCCGAGCCGGCGCCGGGTTCGGTCATGGCGATGGCGGTGATGAGCTCGCCCGAGATCATCAGCGGCAGGTATTTGGCTTTCTGCTCCTCCGATCCATAGGCGACGATATATTCGGCGACGATGTCGGATTGCAGGGTGAGACCCGCCGACGAGCCGGCGTAGGAGAGTTCCTCGCCGACGACAGCGTTATAGCCGAAATCGAGGCCCAGGCCGCCGTATTCCTCCGGGACGGTGGGGCAGAGCAGCCCGTTTTCGCCGCAGGCGCGCCAGAAATCCTTGGAGACGATGCCCTCGTCCTCGAAGCGGTCGAGGTTGGGATAGAGTTCCTTGTCGAACAATTTGCGGACGGTGCCGCGAAAGGCCTCATGGTCCTCGTTATAGGCGCCGCGTTCGCTGGTATCGAGCATCGTCTTCTCCGGGGAATGTCTGGCCGCTGCGTTACCGCGAATGGTGATGCGAGCGCACCTGTCTTGCAAGAGAGGGCGATACGGTGCGACAAGTTTCGCATGCGCAAAATATCGATGCTGACCGCCGCCTTGTTCCTTTGCCAGCCGGCAATAGCGGCGGACGATCCGAACTTGGCGCGAGCAAAGGCGGTGCTGAGCAAGCAGCCGATCATCGATGGGCACAATGACTGGCCCGAGCAGTTGCGCGGCGATTTCGGCGAGGACTGGTGGTCGGTCGACCTGATGGCCGACAGCAGCAAGTTCAAGCATCCGCTGCACACCGATATTCCGCGGCTGCATGCCGGCAGGGTCGGCGGGCAATTCTGGTCGGTGTGGGTCCCGGCCACGGTGACCGGGCCAGCGGCGGTGAAGGCGACGCTCGAGCAGATCGACATCGTGCGGGGCATCGTGGCGCGCTATCCACAGCATTTCGAGCTGGCGGGGACGGCGGCGGATGTGCGGCGCATCCAGAAAACCGGCAAGGTGGCGAGCCTGATCGGCGTCGAGGGAGGCAGCCAGATCGACAACAGCTTGCCGGCGCTGCGGCAGTTTTACGCACTGGGGGCGCGTTACCTGACGCTGACGCATGTCCGGCACAACGACTGGGCCGACAGCGCCAACGAGAATCCGCGGCCGGTGGTGCTGACGCCGTTCGGAGTTGCGGTGGTGGGGGAGCTCAACCGGCTCGGAATGCTCGTCGATCTCAGCCATGTGTCGGAAGGCACGATGAAGGCGGCGATGGCGGCGAGCAAGGCGCCAGTGATTTTCTCGCATTCGTCGGCGCGGGCGATCACCGACCATCCGCGCAACGTATCCGATGAGGTGCTCAAGCTGGTGGCGGCGAATGGCGGGATCGTGATGGTCAATTATGCGCCGGGCTATGTGTCGCGCAGGCGCATGGAATGGGAGGCGGCGCGCGCCGGGGTGCGGGCGAGTTTCAGCGCGCCGCCGTATTCGGGGCTGTATATCGGCCAGCCGGAGCGCGCCGCGGCGGCCTATGCCGAGTGGGAAAAAGCCCATCCGATGCCCGAGGTGACGCTGGCGGAGGTCGCCGATCATGTCGATCATATCGCCAAGATCGCGGGGCACCGCCATGTCGGGCTGGGCGGCGATCTCGATGGCATCGACAATACGCCGACCGGGCTGGGCGGGGTGGAGACGTATCCGGCACTGATCGCCGAGCTGCTGCGGCGGGGATGGAGCGAGGCGGATTGCGCCCGGCTGGCGGGGGGCAATATCCTGCGCGTGATGGAGGCGGCGGAGAAGGTTGCGGCGGGGCTGAAGGGCGAAGTGCCGAGCGCGTTGCAGCCTTGACTTCGGGGTTGTCCATTTCCTGAGGGGAGCGTCGTTTTTTTGTGGACAGCCGATCGGCGTCTTACCGGCCAGTTTTCGATAAGCGGGCGCTTTCGACCGATTGGAGCGATGCCATCGCTGCGGCATAACTCGTCCTGTGCAGCAACTGTGCCACCTTCTCCGGGGATGCCGCAGCTCGACCGGCCAGCCAGGTGGCGAGCACTGCAATCTGCCCGGCGGCCAGTTGCTCTGCAAGCAGCGATGCAGGAAGGCTGGGTCGTGACCGATGAGTGCGATAAAGCCCAAGCAGCGCTGTTTCGAGATGTCGGACAAGAAGACAAGCAATGGCGGCGCCGGCCTGGCCCTGCAACATTGTCCGGGCGCTACTGCGCTGCTGCCAGAAATGGGCGATCACACGCACCAGGTCGGGCTCCATTTCCAGCCTGACCGTACATCGTGCGAGCGTGCCTAAATGCGTGTCGAGGCTGTGCGCGAGCAGGTCGTTCATGTCGGAAAAATGGGAATAGAGCGTCGAGCGTCCGACAGCTGCTCGGTCGGCGACATCCCTGACGCCGATGTCCTGATATCCGCGCTCGAATGCCAGTTCCGTGAATGCGGTCGTCAACGCCGCGCGGCTTCGTCGGACTCGCGGGTCGGCACCTGCAGCTTGAGACAAACGTCCTCGCAAAACCTTGATGCCGGGCAAATTTGCTCCTTCGCCCGCTTCGGGACGGATCGGCGCGATCGTCCAGTATCTGTCGGGCTTGAGCGCTTAGCAGGGTTGCCTTGAATGAGGAGATGAAAATGACCGTCGAGGCCAATTCCGCAGGACCAGCACGGCGCACGGATGTCATCGTCGCATCAGGCATCGCCGCGTTGGTCGCCGTGATGCTGGCGATGGTCATGCACCATCCTGTCGCCGGGCAAGCGGACGCCGTTGCCCTTGTGGACAGCATTGCGCACCAGGCTTCCGCCAATCGCCTGGTCCACGGCACGCTCGCAGCGGCGATGATGGTGATGACCTCGCTCATGCTGGGTTTTGCCATGCGACTGGATCTCGCCCGCCCCCATGTCCTCCTCGGGGCGGTCGCGTCGGCGCTTGCATTGGTCTTGATCTGCCTGGCAGTTTTACTCGACGGCTTCGTCGCCTCGGCACTGGCCACGCGGTGCATCACCATCGGCGGAGACTGTGCAGTACAAACACAGGCGCTTTTGCGATTTAGCGGGCTTCAGATCGAATTCATGACCCGGCTTGGCCTTTTGGCGCTCGCCGGTGCAACTGCGCTTTGGGCCGGAGATCTTGTCCTGCGAAAGGACGGCGCGCGTATTGCCGGTACTCTTGGATTGATCTCTGCAATGACACAATTCGGCATTCTGGTTCTGGGCGCCGAGCGGCTCAATGCTCACAATCTCGCATTGATCGTGTCGGCACAGGCAATCTGGTATCTCGGCGTCGGGACGGTAATCGTCTGTCGGCAAGGACCCTATGCCACGGCGCGACAAGACTGACTGGCCCGCGGGTCTCAAGTCGCGAGGGCCGCGTTCAAATGCCCGCCTATGGGCGTGGGGAGCCGTCCGGTGCGCTACGACCGAGGCACCTCAAGTGATCATGCAGTGATAGAACTTCGCCAACTCTGCGCGGCGGTGCGCACAGCAAAATGTCACGCCTGCATGCGGAGCCGCGTCGCACCAAGTGGCGTGTCTCTCCTCGAAGGAGAGGGGAGAGTTAGTGGCGCTCGACCGCTATTGCCGTTGCTTCGCCGCCGCCGATGCACAGGGCGGCGATGCCGCGCTTGCCGCCGGTGCGTTCCAGGGCGGCAACCAGCGTGGCGATGATGCGGGCGCCCGAGGCGCCGATGGGGTGGCCGAGCGCGGTAGCGCCGCCGTGGATGTTTAGCTTTTCGTGGGGAATGCCGAGGTCGTGCATGGCGATCATGGCGACAGCGGCAAAGGCTTCGTTGACTTCGAACAGGTCGACATCGGCGATGCTCCAGCCAGCCTTGGCGAGGAGTTTTTCGATGGCGGGGACAGGGGCGGTGGTGAACTTGCCGGGTTCATGGGCGTGGGCGGCGTGGGCCACGATACGCGCGCGGACCGTGAGCCCGTCGCGGGCGGCGACGCTGGCACGGGTCAGCACAAGGGCAGCGGCACCGTCCGAAATCGACGAGGCGTTGGCGGCGGTAATAGTGCCATCCTTGCAAAATGCCGGCTTGAGGCCGGGAATCTTGTCGGGGCGGGCCTTGCCGGGCTGTTCGTCGGCGGTCACGATGGTGTCGCCGCCGCGACCCGACACCGTAACCGGGGTGACTTCGTCGTCGAAGGCGCCCGACGCGATGGCGGCACTGGCGCGGCGCAGGCTTTCGAGGGCGTAATCATCCTGGGCGACGCGGGTGAACTGGTAATCGCGCGCCGAATCCTCGGCAAACGAGCCCATCAGGCGGCCGGAGTCATAAGCGTCCTCGAGGCCGTCGAGGTACATCGAATCCTTGACGGCATCATGGCCGATGCGCGCGCCGGCGCGGTGCTTGGTGAGCAGATACGGCGCGTTCGACATGCTCTCCATGCCGCCGGCGACGATGACTTCGGCGCTGCCCGCCAGCAGCGCGTCGTGCGCCATGATGGTCGCCTGCATGCCCGATCCGCACATCTTGTTGACGGTGGTGGCCTCGACCGAAAGCGGTAGCCCGGCACCGAGCGCGGCCTGGCGGGCGGGCGCCTGACCAAGGCCGGCCGGGAGGACGCAGCCCATGAAGATCTGCTCGACCTTGGCCGGAGAAACGCCCGAGCGTTCGACGGCGGCCTTCACGGCGGCGGCGCCGAGCGCGGTGGCCGAGACGGTAGAGAGCGCGCCTTGGAAACCGCCCATCGGGGTGCGGGCGAAACCGGCGATGACGACGGGATCGGATGCGGCGGGAACTGACATGGTGCGGCCTCGGTTGATGCTATCGGCGTGACATAGGTACGGTGGGGCGCGAGTCCAAGCGATGCGTTCTGCGGCTTGCCCGCCCTACGCAGCCTTTACGCCTTGTACGCCGGCGCCGGTGTGGAGGACCGATTCGACGCCGTTCCTGATGTGGAAAACGGTGCCTTGCGGGGCGTCGCCGGCGACTTTTACGCCGTGCCAGTCGGTGCCGCCGATGAGGAGGCCGCGCAGGACGCGGGCGGTGATGCCGTGGCTGATGGCGAGGACGGGGCGGGCGGGGTCGAGTTGGGCGAGCCAGTCCGTAAGGCGCTCGGCAATGGCGGGAAACCATTCGCCGTTCGGGGCGCAGACCGAGAACAAGCGGCGGTCGGCATCGACGATGGGGCCGACCTCGGCGACGATGTCGGCGTAGTATCGACCTTCCCAGTCGCCGACGTCGATTTCGAGCAGGCGGTCGTCCTGCCGCCAGTCGAAGAACGGGTGGCCGAGATGCTCGCCGACGATGGCGGCGGTCTGCTGGGTGCGGCCTGAGGGTGACACCCAGAGATCACGGTCTGGAGCGGACCCAAGGGTGGCGGCAAGGGCAGCGCCCATAGCTTCGGCCTGGGCGATGCCGGCGCGGGTCAGGGGCGTGTGGGCCATATGGCCTTGCATGCGCGCCGCGGCGTTGAAGACGGTTTCGGCGTGGCGAGCGAGAATGATGTCCATAAGTCGCATGGTGTAGCAGTTACGCAGCACTTGGCCACTACCGCGCGGCGAAGTCCACGCTATAGTCGCGCGCGAACACCCCGTTTACCGGGCAAGCAAGGACTGTAAATGAAGGCGACTGTCGAACGCGCGACACTGTTGAAATGCCTGGCGCACATCCAGTCGGTGGTGGAGCGGCGCAATACGATCCCGATCCTGTCGAATGTGCTGATCGAAGCGCGCGCCGAGGGGCTGCGGCTGATGGCGACCGATCTCGATCTGCAGGTGGTCGAGACGATCCCGGCGGCGATCGACATCAACGGCGCGACGACGGTGAGCGCGCACACGTTGTTCGATATCGTTCGCAAGCTGTCCGAAGGCTCGCAGGTCGAGCTGGCAGTGGCGAACGACAAGATGACGGTCGTTGCCAACCGCTCGCGGTTCAGCCTGGCGACCCTCAAGCGCGACGATTTCCCGGTGATTGCCGAGACCGAGCTGCCGACCAGCTTTGCCCTGAAGGCGTCGCAGCTGCGCGAATTGATTGACAGCACGCGGTTCGCGATCTCGACCGAGGAAACGCGCTATTATCTCAATGGCATCTATCTCCACGCCATCGAGGGTGCGGTGCCCAAGCTGCGCGCCGTGGCGACCGACGGCCACCGGCTGGCGAGGATCGAACTCGATTTGCCCGAGGGGGCCGCCGACATGCCGGGAGTCATCATTCCGCGCAAATGCGTCGCTGAAGTCCGCAAGCTGCTCGATGAATACGGCGATGATTCGCTGATCGACATCTCGCTGTCGACGTCGAAGATCCGTTTCCGCTTCAGCGCCGAGGCGACGCTGACGTCGAAGCTGATCGACGGGACGTTCCCCGATTACAGTCGGGTCATCCCGACCGGCAACGATCGCATCCTCAAGATCGATACGCGCAGCCTGTCCGAGGGCGTCGACCGGGTTGCGGCGATCGCGACGACCGAAAAGACCCGCGCCGTGAAGCTGGCGCTGGGCCGGGACAAGGTGACGCTTTCGGTGACCAGCCCGGAAAACGGTACGGCGGCCGAGGAAGTGCCGGCGGAATATAGCTCGCCCGAGTTCGAGGTGGGGTTCAACTATCGTTATCTGCTCGATATCCTCGGGCAGGTCGGCAGCGACCAGGTCGATGTACACCTGGCCGACGCGGCGGCGCCGACGTTGATCCGCGAAAGCGACGATTCGGCGGCGCTGTACGTGCTGATGCCGATGCGGGTCTGATGCACTGAACTGGGGGGTCAGGCTTCCCAGCGTTGCAGGCCGTCGTCGGTGACGCTGACGACGCCGCCGGTGCCGATCGGTGAGCGTGTGGTGTCGAGCAACAAGGCCAGCGTGTCTTCGTCGTTGGCGGCGACCCTGGCAAAGACGCGGGTGCCGTCCGGGGTGCGGCCGATGACGCTGCCATAGGCCGGGGTGCCGTCGCGATTGGCGACGATGGCGAAGGTTTCGACGCGGGCCTCGCCTTCGTACATGAGGTCGAGTTCGGGGATCGGGCCGCGCATCGCCTCGGCCTCGTCCTGGACATCGTGCGGCGTCACCAGGCTGCTGGGTTCGGGCGGAAAACTGCCGACGACGAGGGCGTGGTGCTTGGTAACATAGCCCCCTTGGCCATAGATGAGCGCGCCTTTCGACGGGGTTTTGCGCAGCGAGCGGACCATCGCGCAGACGGCGTGCGTCATATAGGTGTTGAGCGGTGCGCCGAAGAAGCTGAGCCCGCCGGTGACGGTGAACGGCGCATCGGCATCAAGGCCGAGCTGGCGCCGCGCCATCTTGGGGACGATCGGGAAGCACGAGTAAAGCTCGCGCCGGTCGAAGCCGCCTTCGGGGGCGAGTCGGAGCGCGGCGGCGAGGACGGCGTCCTGCGCGACCGAATGAGTGAACTGGTCGCGGGCGAGATAGTCCATCGGCTCGGCGGCGCTGGCGCCGCCGTGGATATACACGATACGATCCTCGGGGATGCCGGCGGCGCGCGCCAGTTCGAGGTTGGTGAGCAGCACGGCGGCGGCCTGGTTGACCGCGGGGTTGGCGACCATGCGCTTGGTATAGGGCCAGGTGATGATGCGGTTGTCGGGCGTCGGCGTGGTGATCTGGTCGGCGGTGAAGGCGGTCTTCGACCAGCTGTTGGGGTTGGTGGCGGCGACGCCGGCGTAGCCCGACCAGATCTGACCCGATTCGGCGAGGGCTTCGGCGGGGGTCTGGCCCCAGGCGGCGGCAGCAGCATTTTCGTACAGCGGATAGATATGAACGGGCTGCGCGATGCCGTGGCGGATGGCGAGCGGCGTGACATGGTCGCTGGCGATGATGGGATTTTCGGGCGAAGCGGCAGGCGGCGTCCATTCGAGAGCAATGCCGGCGGCCTTGGCCTTGGCGACGGCGTTGGTGGCCTCGCCGCCGGTCACCACGGCGACAAGGCTGTTGCCGTTCATGATGCGCAGCGCGGCTTCGTGGATGCGGGTGGTGGGGGTTTCGCCGCCGGCAACGCCATAGGAGGCGCGAGCGGGGACGATGCCGAGGCGTTCGGCGAGGCGGCTGGCGACGCGGTCATAGCGCCACGAGACGAGGTTGATGACATCGAGCGAGTCGATGCGATCGAGGAAACTGCCGCCGGCGTCGGCGTCGGCGGCGCGGATGGCGGCCTCCATCAGCGCCAGCGGCTCGAGCGCCGCGGCGGGGTCGGTCGGACGATCGACAAATTCCCCGACGCCGATGATGACGGGTGTGCGATCCGCCGGCAGTGCCATGTCCGTCCCCTTGCGTTTGCAGGACGACGTTTACGGATGAATGCGGCGGCTTGGAACCTGACACAATTAAGGCTGATCAGGCAGCACTGCCGAGCGGCTTGCCGTTGAACAGCAGCGACAGGATGCGCGAGCGGCGGATGACCTCGTGGATGGCGAGGCTGATCGCCAGGGTGATGGCGACGATGAGGCTGAATTCGATCAGCGGCGGCCAGGCAATCGGCAGGAAGAACAGGCCAAGGCCGAGAACGATGGGGAAGTGCACGAGATAGACGGTGAACGAGGCGTTCGACAAATAGCGGACGACCGGGCTGTGGCGGTCGAAATGGGTGGCGGCGCCGGCGATGAGGAATTGCGCCCAGAAAAAGCCGGCGAAACAGGCCCCGATGGGGGTGAGGATGCCTTCGAGGCGGGCGTCGTTGCTGCCGATGACGAAGATCAGCGAGCCGACCAGCGCTGCCGGTAGCGCCAGCCGCCGCGGGCGCGACATCCATTCGCGCAAGGACGGCAACAGCCACATCGCGGCGCCGAACAGGAACATCGGCAGGAAACGGATGACCGGGCGGAGATCGAAGAACGGGTCGAGCGGGTTGAGGCCCATGCCGAAGGCGCGCTTGAGGACGGTGGGGATGATCCAGACTGCGATCCATGCGGTGATGATGACGAGGCCGGCAACGAGGTATGGCTGGCGGATCAACGCCGACAGCCATTGCAATACCCGCTGTCCGGCGCGGCGGGCCAGTGGCCATTGGCGGGCGAGCAACGCAAGGCCGATCAGTATGAAGGTGAGCAGGAGCAAGGTGTGGAGGAACCACAGGTGCATCACCCACCAGGTGCCCGGGAGCGGGAGCAGCGCCATGATCGTGCCGGGCGGGACCGGGGCGCCGTTGTTGCGCCCCGAGGCGATGAGGGCGGCGCCGATGGGGGCGAAGAGGATCGTGCAGAATAACAGCGGCATGCCGATGCGGGTCAGGCGGCCGCGAAAAAAATGCGTAAGGTCGGACCGGCTCAGCACCATGCAGGCGAAAAAGCCGGCGACGACGAAAAAGGCTTCCATTCGGAAGGACTGCGAGATGTCGGCGAAGACATCGAGGAGGTGGCTGGTATCCGGCGACTGGACGGCGTTGCGGCGACCGTCACCATAAAGCCTGGCGGCGTGATAGGGGACGCCAAGCAGCATCAGAAACGCGCGAATGGTGTCCATGTAGAAGAAATACGGCCGCGAACTGCTCGCCATCACGAGCCCCCCGGTTCGTCCACGCAGTAAATAGCACAGGATCTGGCGGTTAACAAATTTCACAGACTAGTGAACGCCGGTAAGGCCAAGCCGGACAAAAAAATTTGAGATTGTATTTTGCGCTGCAACAATCGATGGCTCGCGGCATGGGGGAAATATCTTGCGTGGTGCGAACAGCCTTTGGCACGGCTGCGTACCGTCGATCACGGGCCAAGCCTGAATGACGGCTGGTGGTCCACCGACAGCGTCGGCTCCGCGCCGCTATGAAGCGCTTGACGGCCTGCGCGGCGTGTGTGCGCTGCTGGTCTGTCTGTTCCATTTTCGCGCCAATGGTCCGATCGCATCACTCGAATTTATTCGCGGCAGCTGGCTGTTCGTCGATTTCTTCTTTGTTCTGGCTGGCTTTGTCATCGCCGCAAGCTACCGCGAGCGGCTGACCAAGGGGCAGTTCCTGTACGGTTTTGCTATTCTGCGCTTCGGCCGGGTCTATCCACTGCATCTGTTCATGCTGGTCATATTCGTCGTTTTCGAACTGTTCGGGCTGGCGCTTTCGTCGCAGGGATTGATGCAGCGACAGCCTTTCGACCCCGACCATTCGTTTTTAGCGATCTTCACCAGCCTAGCGTTGATTCAGGCGTTCGGGTTGCATGACGGGCTAACCTGGAATCATCCGTCGTGGAGCGTCGCCGTCGAATTCTGGACTTATGTCGGCTTTGCGTTACTTGCCCGCTGGGCTGGCGCGGCGCTTGAAAAATGGTTGGTGGTGGTGGCCGTCCTATGCGTCGTCGTCCTGGCGTCGGTGACCGACTATGGCATGAACGTCACCTATCGCTGGAGCCTGTTCCGCTGCATCTATGGTTTTGCGATCGGCGCACTTGTGTGGTGGCTGTGGTCGGGCTTGAAGGTGGCTCCGAGCACGCGGCTGCTTGGCGGAACCTCCGCCGAGTTGCTCGCGGTCGCGCTGGTGGTCGGCTATGTCACATGGCTGTCGAATAGCAGAGCCAACCTTTTGTCGCCCTTGGTGTTCGGAGCGGTGGTGCTGGTCTTTGCGCAAGAGCGAGGGGCGGTTTCGCGGTTGCTAATGACGGCACCGCTGCGCCGGTTAGGGCTGCTGTCCTATTCGATCTATATGGTTCATGTGTTCATTCAGTCGCGGATGGATGACGCCGTGCGCGTGACGGAGAAACTGACGGGTATGGTTCTGACGATTCCGCGCGGCGCGCTGACCCTGGTCGGCGGGACTCCGCTGGAGGGAGTCTTGTTCACGGTGCTAATGCTGGCGATCGTCGTTGCGGTGTCGCATGTTACCCTCAAGATGGTCGAGGAGCCGGGACGGCGCTGGTCGCAGCGCGTGGCCGCCGCCGGGCATGGCTTGCCAAGCCGCGTGGGCGACTTAAAGAAGCCAGCATGACTTACACTGACAATGGCAGCCGCAGCAGTTACCGCGTCACCGGCGCCACCGGCGAGTGGGAGATTGTCGTCGGGCTCGAGGTTCATGCCCAGGTGACGGCGCTGTCGAAACTGTTTTCGGGCGCCGCAACCGAATTCGGCGCCGAGCCCAATTCGCAGGTCAGCCTCGTCGATGCGGCGATGCCGGGGATGCTGCCGGTGCTTAATGGCGAGTGCGTGCGGCAGGCGGTGCGGACGGGGTTGGCGTTGGGTGCGCAAATTAACAACTGGTCGCGCTTCGACCGGAAGAACTACTTCTACGCCGATCTGCCGCAGGGCTACCAGATCAGCCAGCTTTACCATCCGATCGTGGGTGAGGGATCCTTGGCGATCGAGACCGAGGCGGGCGACAAGAGCGTCGTCGGCATCGAGCGCATTCATCTCGAGCAGGATGCGGGAAAGTCGGTCCATGACCTCCATCCGACGATGTCGTACGTCGACCTCAACCGGTCGGGCTGCGCTTTGATGGAGATCGTCTCGAAGCCCGATATTCGTTCGCCCGCCGAAGCCGGCGCCTATGTCGCGGCGCTGCGCCAGTTGCTGCGCTATGTCGGCAGCTGCGACGGCAACATGGACGAGGGTTCGATGCGCGCCGACGTCAATGTCTCGGTGCGGCGCCCGGGCGACGGCTTCGGGACACGGACCGAGACCAAGAACGTCAATTCGGTGCGCTATATCATGCAGGCGGTCGAGGTCGAGGCCAGGCGCCAGGTTGAATTGATCGAGGGCGGCGGCGAAGTCGTGCAGGAGACGCGGCTGTTTGATCCGGGGACGGGCACGACGCGGTCGATGCGGTCGAAGGAAGACGCGCATGATTATCGCTATTTCCCTGATCCCGACCTGTTGCCGGTCGAATTCGATGCGGCGTTTGTCGAGGAATGCCGCGCCAGCCTGCCTGAACTGCCGGTCCACAAGCGCGCGCGGTACGAAGGCGCGCTCGGGCTGACGCCGTATCTCGCCGATGTCCTGATGGCCGAGCGCGAGACCGCGGTGTATTTCGAGACGTTGCTGGCGGCATGTGCGAAGGCGCAGGGCAAGCCGGAAGCCGATGTGGCGCGGGCGGCGGCGAACTGGATCTCGAGCGATCTGTTCGGGGCGTTGAAACGGCTCGGGCTCGACATCGAGGCGTCGCCGATCAGTCCCGAGGCCGGCGCCGAGCTATTGACGCTGGCGGGCGACGGCACGTTGTCGGGGCCGATGGCCAAGCAGGTGTTCGAGGCGATGCTCGAAACCGGCGAGGGCGCGGCAGCGATCGTCGAGGCGCGCGGCTTGCGGCAGGTCAGCGACACCGGCGCAATCGATGCGGCGATCGCGGCGATCCTCGACGCCAATGCCGACAAGGTGGCACAGTTTCGCGGCGGCAAGGAGGCGTTGTTCGGGTTCTTCGTCGGCCAGACGATGAAGGCAATGGCGGGCAAGGCCAATCCGGCGGTGGTCAACGAACGGCTGAAGGCGCTGCTGGCGGCATAAGCCTGTCATCCCGGGCTTGACCCGGGACCCGGTTCCTTCTCTGCCCTGGAGCGTTGCGGCTGTCCTACACGCCCCGTTTCAGCTATCCACGAACCTCGGTCATTCGACCTTTTTCGCAGCGACGTTGCAGCCGCAGCAAAAACTGCCGAGAGCGGAAAATGTGGAAAATGTTAACGATTGACCCACTTGCCGCTGCCTGAACCCTTCAGGCTTGCCAGTCACTTCGGCGATAACCCTGCGCCCGCAGCAACACGGTAAGGTCGCCGTGGCGGACGGCGGCGTCGGCGGCGGCGCTGGCCTTGGGCTTGGCGTGGTAGGCGATGCCGAGCCCGGCGGTTTCGAGCATGGGAATGTCGTTGGCGCCGTCGCCGACTGCCAGCGTGGCAGCGTGCGGCAGGTTGCGCTCGGCGGCGGCGGCGAGAAGCTGGGCGCGCTTGACGGCGGCGTCAACGATCGGCCGGGCGACCTTGCCGGTGAGCTTGCCCGCTTCGATCAGCAGGGTGTTGGCGTGCTGGGCGGCGAAACCGATCTCGGCGGCGACGGGCGCGGTGAACGCGGTGAAGCCGCCCGAGACGAGCAACGTGTGGGCGCCGTTCGCCGCCATGGTGCGGACGAGGGCACGGGCGCCGGGCATCAGGCGGACGCGCTCGCGGCGGCATTGCTCGATAACGGCGGCGTCCATGCCGGCGAGCAGCGCGACGCGGGCATCGAGGGCCTTTTCGAAATCGAGTTCGCCGCGCATCGCGGCCTCGGTGACGGCGGCGACTTCGGCCTTGAGCCCGGCATAGTCGGCGAGCTCGTCGATGCATTCGACGGTGATCATCGTCGAATCCATGTCGGCGACAAGCAACGCTTTGCGGCGCGGTGCATTCGCCGGCTGGACAATGATGTCGATGCCGGGAAGCGCGGTTTCGAGGGCGGCGCGGGCCGGGGCTACAGCGGTGCCGGTAGCGGTGATATCGAGCGCGTCGCCGGGATCGATCCAGGACGCGGCTTCTGGTTCGGCGCCGAGCGTTCGCAGTGCATCGCTTGCACGCGTGCCATCGGCGGCCGACAAGCGGCCCTCGGCAACAAGGGTAATGATGAGCGTGACGGGCGAGAGGTCCATGGTGGCGGTCATTACAGGCGCCACGGCGAGCGGCAAGTCGGCATTGGCGATGGCGGTCGCCGAGCGAATCGGCGGCACCATCATCAACGCCGATGCCAGCCAGATGTACGCCGACTTGCGAGTGATCACCGCGCGGCCTTCGGTGGCGGACGAAGCGCGGGTGCCGCACCTTCTATATGGTGCCCTTGCCGGTGACGAAATCGGCCATGCCGCCAGTTGGGCGGCGATGGCACACGCGGCGATCGACGATGTGCTAGCGGTTGGACGGGTGCCGATCCTGGTTGGCGGCACGGGATTGTACCTGACGACCTTGATCGACGGCATCGCGCCCGTACCCGAGATCGACGCCGATGTGCGGGCAGCTGTGCGGGGACTGGAAACGGTGGACGCGGCGGCGGCGCTGTTGCGGGAAGACCCGGCACTGGCGGCGCGTTTGAAGGCTGCGGATCGGCAGCGGATTCTACGCGGTCTGGAGGTGGTGCGCAGTTCAGGGCGGTCGTTGCTGGCATGGCAGGCGGTGCGCAGCGGCGGTATCGGCACGGCCTACAAGATCAGGCCGTGGGTGGCAGAGATGCCGCGACCGATGCTCAACGAGCGAGCGACGGCGCGGCTTTGGGCGATGGTGGAAGGCGGAGCACTGGACGAGGTTGCGGCTTTGCTGGCGCGCGGGCTGCCGGACGACCGACCGGTGATGCGGGCGCTTGGCGTCGCCGCGTTCGGGTCGATCCTGCGCGGCGAAGCAACCGTGGCAGAGGCGGTCGAAAAGGTTGCGACCGGAACGCGGCAATACCAGAAACGACAATCGACCTGGGCGCGCTCACAGGCCGGCGACTGGCCGCGGGTTTCGCCTAGTGATCCTGATGCTGCAGCCCTACTGGCGGCGTGCATATTTTCGCAATGCAAATGAGCCTAAATCACTGTATTTTCATCATTGACAGCTTCGGCAAGATTTGTGCCGACAGCCTTTATCTGGATACAGCGGTGTCGGCGGCCCGCGCCGTAGCCTTAGCCCATGTATAGAAAGTGTCGGATGGCTTTACACTCGGGCAAATGGCGACAATGTAAGCCATTGATATTTCACCAGCCCAGCGATTGGCACGGCTCTTGCAAGGCTCAATGCGAAATGGACGCCCGTAGTGGGTGTCGTAGTCGGCAAGGGATTTTGCAATGAAGATGATTGGCATGTTTGTCGCCGCAGCAGTTGCCGCTGCGGGAATCGCCGCTCCGGCTTCGTCGGCAATCGTCCTCGGTACGCTGTCGGGTGGCAATCTGTTCACTCGCGGTGGTGCATTCGTGCTCACCGACGCCGCCATCACCCCGGTAGTCGGAACCAACGCCGTCAACACCTTCAACGTCTATGGCCTCAACGAACAGCGCGTCACGCTGGCTTCGAACTTGATCATCGCAGCCAATCCGATTCCGCCAGGCACCGTGCCCGTCACGATTTCGGCCGGCACGACGGTTGAAAGCCACTTGGTGTTCGTCGACCCAGCAGTTGGCGTTAACAACAACATCGCCAACGGCACGGTCACCTTCAGCAGCCGCATTCTGGGCGTCGTGTGGCGCACTGCCCAGCTTTCGGCCACCAACGCCCTGTTCGGTGCCGATGGCGTTACCTACACAAGTCTCAACGGTCTCGAGCCTTCGTTTCTCGACGCCGTGACCTTCTCGGGCAAGACGCTGACCTACAATTTCTCGACCACGCCCAGTTCGTCCGACTTTATCCGCGTCATTACCGCGGTGCCTGAGCCACAGACCTGGGCCATGCTTGTCATGGGCTTCGGTCTTGTCGGCCTGGCTACCCGTCGTCGCCGGACTGCTATCGTCGCCTGATCGGCGAGAGCTTTTCGAAACGAATGACGGCGGCCAGCAATGGCCGCCGTTTTTCGTTGTTGGCGATGGTTTGTAGTTTTATGACGATTAGGTCGGTTTGCAACGAATTACCGCAACTGGCCAATCAGTGTATTAATATTGCGCGAAAATGGGTTGACTGGACAATTTACGAACGTTAAGTCCCCCCGCGACACAGTGATATGAAGGGCGCGAAGATGAGCGCGGAACTGACAGGCGCAGAGATCGTGGTGCAGGCGCTGACCGATCTTGGGGTCGAAGTGATCTTCGGTTATCCCGGCGGCGCTGTCTTGCCAATTTACGATGCGCTGTTTGCGCAGGGGCGGATCCGTCATATCCTCGTGCGGCACGAACAGGCTGCGGTCCATGCTGCGGAGGGCTATGCACGGTCGTCGGGCAAGGTCGGCGTCGTGCTGGTGACGTCGGGACCGGGGGCGACCAACGCCGTCACCGGGATCACCGATGCGTTGATGGATTCGATTCCGCTGGTCGTACTGACCGGCCAGGTGCCGACGCATTTGATTGGCACCGATGCCTTTCAGGAATGCGATACAGTCGGCATCACGCGGCATTGTTCGAAGCATAACTACCTGGTGCAGGACACGGCGCGGCTGGGCGGGGTGATCCACGAGGCCTTCTATATTGCGCGGTCGGGGCGGCCCGGTCCGGTGGTAATCGATATTCCCAAAGACGTGCAGATCCTGAAGGCGCGGTACGAAAAGCCGGGCGTCATCGGGCACAAGACCTACAAACCGCAGGTCAAGGGCAACCTTTCCAGCATCGAGGCAGCGGTCGAGATGATCGCGGCAGCTGAGCGGCCGATCTTCTATACCGGCGGCGGCATCATCAATTCGGGGCCGGTCGCGACGCAGTTGCTGCGCGAGTTGGCGCGGGTGACGGGTGCGCCGGTGACATCGACGCTGATGGGGCTTGGCACGATGCCGAACGAGCACCCGCAGTTTCTCGGCATGCTGGGCATGCACGGCTCGTACGAAGCCAATATGGCGATGAACCGGTGCGACCTGATGGTCTGCCTGGGGGCGCGTTTCGACGATCGGGTGACCGGGCGGCTCGATGCGTTTTCGCCCAATTCAAAGAAGATCCACGTCGATATCGACCGGTCGTCGCTCAACAAGACGGTCCGGGTCGATCTCGGCATCCTTGGCGATGTCGGCGGCGTGATGGAAGACATGCTGAAAGTGTGGAAGGCGCGCGGCAAGAAGGCCGGCGATCTCGAGCAATGGTGGTCGGATATCGCCGGCTGGCGGGCGCGCGATTCGTTCGGGTTCGAGCAGAAGGGCGAGACGCTGTTGCCGCAGCACGCCATCAAGCGGCTGTACGAGATGACCAAGGCGCAGAAGCCGATCATCTCGACCGAGGTCGGCCAGCACCAGATGTGGGCGGCGCAGCATTTCGGCTTCGATGCACCGAACAAGTGGCTGACCAGCGGCGGGCTCGGCACGATGGGTTATGGCTTGCCGGCGGCGATCGGGGCGCAGGTGGCGAACCCGGGGGCGCTGTGCATCGATATCGCCGGCGAGGCTAGCATCCAGATGAACATTCAGGAGCTTGGCACGGCGAGCCAGTACAACCTCCCGGTCAAGATCTTCATCATCAACAACCAGTATATGGGGATGGTCCGCCAGTGGCAGGAGCTCAACCACGGTAGCCGTTATTCGCACAGCTATTCGGAGTCGCTGCCTGATTTCGTCAAGCTGGGCGAGGCCTATGGCTGGAAGGGCATCGTCATCGACAGCGCTTCGGGGCTCGACGAGGGCATTGCCGCGATGCTGGCGCATGATGGGCCGGTGATCGTCGATTGCCGGGTGTCGAAGCTGGCCAACTGCTTCCCGATGATCCCGTCGGGCGCGTCGCATGTCGATATGATCCTGCATGCGGATGAGACGCGCGGCGAGGCCGATGAAGACGCAAAGGCACTGGTTTGAAACACCTTCCTTCGGAGCGGCATACGCTTTCCATCCTGGTGGACAACGAGGCCGGGGTGTTGGCGCGCATTGTCGGGCTGTTCTCGGCGCGCGGGTATAATATCGACTCGCTGACGGTGGCCGACGTGTCGGGGGACCATGCCGTCAGCCGGATTACCGTTGTGACCAACGGGCCGCCGCCGGTGATCGAGCAGATCATCGCGCAGCTCGACCGGATCGTGCCGGTGCACCGGGTGCTCGATTTGACGGCGCTTGGCCCGCACGTCGAGCGCGAGATGGCGCTGGTCAAGGTGGCGGGCAAGGGCGCGCAGCGCGACGAGGCGCTGCGGATCGCCGACATCTTCCGGGCGCGGCCGGTCGATACGACGACCGGGTCGTTCGTGTTCGAGGTGTCGGGGCCGACGTCGAAGGTCGACCAGTTCATTGCGCTGATGCGCGAAGTCGGGCTGGTCGAGGTGGCGCGGACCGGCGTCGTGGCGATCGCTCGCGGGGCCGAGGCGGTTTAGCGCTGCTGCGACGAATTTCGGGAGATGGGCCCCGGCTTTCGCCGGGGTGACGGATAGGTATAAGGAACTGATTTGATGCGCGTTTATTATGATGCCGATGCCGATGTGGGGCTGATCAAGGGCAAGAAGGTCGCGATTATCGGTTATGGTTCGCAGGGGCATGCCCATGCGCAGAACCTGCGTGACAGCGGCGTTTCCGAGGTTGGCGTGGCGCTGCGCAAGGGGTCGGCGACGGCGGCGAAGGTCGAGGCGGCGGGCTTCAAGGTGATGAGCAATGCCGAGGCCGCGGCCTGGGCCGATGTGATCATGGTGCTGGCGCCCGACGAGCACCAGGCCGGCATCTATGCCGAGGACTTGGCGGCGAACATGAAGCCGGGGGCGGCGCTGGCGTTTGCCCATGGGCTCAACGTGCATTTCCAGCTGATCGAGCCGCGCGCCGATATCGACGTGTTCATGATCGCGCCCAAGGGTCCTGGCCATACGGTACGGTCTGAGTATGTGCGCGGCGGCGGCGTGCCGTGCCTGATCGCCATCCACCAGGATTCGAGCGGCAATGCGCATGACGTGGCGCTGTCCTATGCCTCGGCGATCGGTGGCGGGCGCTCGGGTGTCATCGAGACGACGTTCCGCGAGGAGTGCGAGACCGACCTGTTCGGCGAGCAGGCGGTGCTTTGCGGCGGGCTGACGCATCTGATCCAGGCCGGGTTCGAGACGTTGACCGAAGCGGGTTATGCGCCGGAAATGGCGTATTTCGAGTGCCTTCACGAGGTCAAGCTGATCGTCGATCTGATGTATGAGGGCGGCATTGCCAACATGCGTTATTCGATCTCGAACACCGCTGAATATGGCGACATCACGACCGGGCCGCGGATCATCACCTCGGAGACCAAGGCCGAGATGAAGCGGGTACTGGCGGATATCCAGGGTGGGCGGTTCGTGAAGAACTTCATCCTCGATAACCGTGCCGGGCAGCCGGAGTTGAAGGCGGCGCGGATTGCGGCGAAGGCGCATCCGATCGAGGAGGTCGGGGTGAAGTTGCGGGCCATGATGCCCTGGATCGGGAAGAATGCGCTGGTGGATAAAGCGAAGAACTGAGCGACGAGCAGCGCGTAGCGCTGGTCGCGACTCAGGGCGCGCCGGCCGGTGGGGCGGTTGGCAATGCCAACCGAACCCTTCCGACGGCGTGGGCGCCGCCCACGCACTTACTTAACTTGTTGATGACACAGAAGAAACTGGGTCCCGGGTCAAGCCCGGGATGACAGTCTTGTTTTGGTGTTTTGGTGCTTTTTTTGTTGGATGGGGACCCCCACCCCGCTCGCACAAGGGTGCGAGTCGCCCTCCCCGCAAGGGGGAGGGAGAAAAAATGGCGTCGGTGGTTTTTTGAGAAGTGTTGTTAGAACAGTTGCTTGACCCCGAGAAGTTCACTGGGACGCGAATCCTGATTCGCGTTCGGGCTCGTCTTTCGGGAGTTCGTGTTCGACGAATTCTGCTTCGGGGACGTCGCTTGGTTGGAGTCTGCCCAAGCTGTTGACGAGGTTTTCGTGGGGCACGCCCCATGACTGGTGGTCGTAGCGCTTGAGCAGGAAGATCAACAGGCGTTCGTTGAAGACTGTGCGGTGGCCGACGATCTCGCCATTTTCGCGGATGGCTTCGCGGGTGCCGTTGAGGGCGCGATCGAAAGCGAGTTCGCGCAGCAAGAGGGTGCTGGCGGCGAGCGCCTGGGCCCAGCCGTCGCGAAAGGCCTGGCCATCGGGATGCAGGCGCAGGCGATATGCCGAGGACACCGACATATTGGCTTCGGCGCAGGATTTGTCGACCGAGCCGGTGACGGCGAGCATCTTGAGGAACAGCCGCTGGCGGGGGACGGTCCAGCCGTCCGGGCGGATGACACGGATCGAGCGGGGGCGGGGTTTTGTCATTTGGGGCGGATAACCGATTTGGTTATAAATGTCAAGGTTTGGGGCTTGTTTGGGTGGATCGGGTGCACCCTCACCCGGCGCGCTGGCGCGCGTCTCGCCTCTCCCGCGAGCGGGAGAGGGGTAGTAAGTGGTCTAGTCGCCGATGCCTTCAGTCAGCACCTGGGCGCGGAAGCGGACCGAGCGCATGGCGATCTGGATTTCGTAGAGGAACAGGGTCAGGCCGGCGGTGAGCAGGCCCATGGCGGCGATGAACAGCCAGGGCACGATGGCGGCGCCGCGGATAGGCACGAGTTCGCCGACGAACAGGATGGCGACGACAAGGCAGACGAGCAGCGCCGAAAAGGTGCACAGGGCGATGGCCCAATGTGCAGCGCCCATGCGCTTGTTGAGCGCGGCGAGATCCTGGAGCGCGACACGCCGGCGTTCGGAGGGGTAGCCGCCGATTTCGGATTCGAGCTTGCGGGCGCGGTCGGTGACGCGGCCGAGGCGCGAGGCGAGGACGTTGAGGATCGAGCCGATCCCGGTGAGCAGGAACACGGGCGCGACGGCGAGCTGGATGCTGGCGGCGATGGTGTCGACGGCGGGTGAGACGGGCATCGGGGGAGGATGGGGGAATTGCGGGCGGGGGGCAACGGGGGGATTGCTGGGGGGTGGGGATTGGGGGATTGCTGGACGAGGGCTTGCGTTTCGGAGAGTGGGAGATGGGCCCCGGCCTTCGCCGGGGTGACGAATAGAGTGGGGGGTTGGGCCGCGAGATGGTGGAGATGGCGCTGAAGCCTGGTTGGACGATGGTGATCGCGTTCTTCAACGAGGAGCGGTTCTTGCCGGCGACTTTGGCGTCGATTGCGGCGCAGGTGATGCGGCCGTTGACGCTGGTGCTGGTTGACAATGGGTCGACCGATGACGGGGCGGCGGCGGCGCGGGTTTGGGCGGCGGGGCAGGTCGATCTGGAAGTGCGGGTGTTGCGCGAGGTGACGCCGGGGCAGGTTTTCGGACTGGCGGCGGGGATCGCGGCGGTCGAGACCGAATTTGTCGCGATCGGGGATGCCGATACGATTTACCCGCCGGACTATTTGGTGAAGGCGGGTGCGGTGTTTGCCGCGACGGCGGATGTGGTGGCGGTGTTTGCGCATGATAGCGCGGGGGCGCCGGGGTCCTGGCGGGAGCGCTGGGTGCGGGCGGGGCGCGATGCGGTGTTGCTGGGGGTGTTTCGGGGGCAGACCTATGCGGGGGGGTATGCGCATTGTTATCGGACGCGGGCGTTGCGGGCGGCGGGGGGGTATTCGCCGGAGTCATGGCCTTATGTGCTCAAGGACCATGAGCTGGTGAACCGGGTTTCGAAATTCGGGCGGTTCGGGCGGTCGCCGGATTTATGGGTGCTGCCGTCCGATCGCCGGGCGGATCGCGGTGGGGTTCGGTGGACGTTGTTCGAGCGGGTCCTTTATCATGCGACGCCGTTTTGGGCGAAGGACTGGTTTTTTTATCGGTTTTTGGGGCCGCGGCTGGAGGGGCGGGGGATGCGGGATACTGCCTTGCGGACGCGGGGGTGGGATTTAATGGGGTAGGGCGTGAACCCCCAACCCGCTCGGCTGGGGCCGAGTCGCCCTCCCCGCAGGGGGGAGGGAGTTAGATGGGGCTTTGTTGGGGGAGGGGAGACACCCCCACCCGGGGCGCGAAGACGCGCCTCTCGCCTCCCCCTCCAGGGGGAGGACAAGAGGGTGTGGACTTTGTCGGGGTTTGGGGTTAGGTGACTGCATGAACCGCTGGTTGCCTGCACTGCTTCGACTTACGCGCCCTTAGGCGCGTTGTTTTCGCTCGCCCCTGAGTGGGTTTGAGTTGCCGCGCCTGAGGGACCTTTCCGAACAGAGACCCGGAACCCGATTCAGACAGGCTTTTCATCATGACCGACCATATCCGAATTTTCGACACGACGCTGCGCGATGGCGAGCAATCGCCGGGGTGCTCGATGAACCTCGAGGAGAAGCTGAAGGTTGCGGCGCAGCTCGAGGCGCTGGGGGTCGATATCATCGAGGCGGGTTTTGCGATCGCCAGCGAGGGTGATTTCGAGGCGGTGACCGCCGTTGCCAAGCAGTGCGAGACGGCGATCGTTGCTTCGCTGGCGCGGGCGGCGCTGGGGGATATCGACCGGGCCTGGGCTGCGGTGCGATTTGCGCGGCGGCCGCGGATCCATACCTTTATCGCGACGTCGCCGCTGCATATGCGCGCCAAGCTCAACAAGACGCCGGAGGAGGTGCTCGAGGCGATTGCGGCGTCGGTCGGCCATGCGCGCAACCTGTGCGAGGATGTCGAATGGTCGGCGGAGGACGCGACGCGGTCGGATCCGGATTATCTGTGCCGGGCGGTCGAGACCGCGATCCGGGCCGGGGCGACGACGATCAACCTGCCCGATACCGTCGGATACGGCACGCCCGAGACCTATGGCGCGATGTTCCGCGATGTGATGGGGCGGGTGCCCGATGCCGACAAGGTGATTTTCTCGACGCATTGCCATAATGATCTGGGGCTGGCGGTGGCGAATACGCTGGCGGCGATCATGGCCGGGGCGCGCCAGTGCGAGGCGACGATCAACGGCATCGGCGAGCGCGCCGGCAATGCCGCGGTCGAGGAAATCGCCATGGCGATCCGGGTGCGCCACGACGTGCTGCCGGTGCGGACGGGCATCGTGACGACCGAGATCACACGCGCGTCGCGGCTGGTTTCGGGGATCACCGGCATGGCGGTGCAGGCCAACAAGGCGATCGTCGGCGCCAATGCCTTTGCGCATGAGAGCGGCATCCACCAGGACGGGATGCTCAAGGATTCATCGACTTACGAGATCATGACGCCGGAAAGCGTCGGCATGGGGGCGACGAACCTGGTGCTCGGCAAGCATTCGGGGCGAGCGGCGTTTCGGGCCAAGCTGCTCGAGATGGGCTATGACCTGAGCGACAATGAGTTCGGCGATGCCTTCAAGCGATTCAAGGATCTGGCCGACGCCAAGAAGCAGGTGTTCGACGAGGATATCGTCGCGCTGGTCGATGACGAGGTGCTGCGCGGGCACGACCGGATCCAGGTCACCGAAGTCGAGGTTTATTGCGGTTCGAATGGCCCGCAGCGGGCGATCCTGACGCTGAGCATCGATGGCGAGGAATCGACGGCGGCGGTGCGCGGCAATGGCCCGGTCGATGCGCTGTTCAACGCGATCCGCAAGCTGGTGCCGCACGAGGGCGCGACATTGCAGCTGTACCAGGTCCATGCGGTGACGGCGGGGACCGATGCGCAGGCCGAGGTCTCGGTGGTGCTGGCCGAGGACGGCCGGACGACGCGGGGCACGGGCGCGCATACGGATACGCTGGTGGCGAGCGCGCGGGCGTATGTGAATGCGCTCAACAAGCTGGTGGTGAAGCGGGGCCGGAGCGCGCTTAGCGCGGCTGGCTGAGAACGCGCTGGCTGCGGCTGGTTAGCCCGCGCAAGCGAAACTGGGTCCCGGGTCGAGCCCGGGATGACAGGCTTTGTGCCTTGTGTGTTGTTATCAGGGTTTCAGCGTTTTTGGTATTGCCGCGACCAGCTGGCCCTTCTGGCTGCTGGCGCGGCGGTTGGGGGACATGCGATAAAGTGCAGCGAGATAGGCCTTGTCCCAAGGGCTGAGCTGCGTTTCGGCGGCGGTGGGAGCGGCGGCGAAAAGGCCGAGGATGCTGGGCACGGCTGGCGCCGCGACATCGAGCGGGATCGGGGCCAGCGTCACCATGGCGACATAGTTAGCGACCGATTCAAGGGTCTGGCCCTGGGTAAGCGGAACGTCGACGGCAGCGGCGGCATAGACGATGCCGACGCTGAGATGGGTGTCGATGAGACTGGACGAATAGGTGGCGGTCGAGCTGGCGGTGGGGCCGCCGACGCCGGTGCCGGCGTTGTCGGAGCCGATGAATTGCGCCGTCGACTTGGCGCTGGGGGTCGTGGACATCCCGGTGCCGTCGCTGCTGCCGGCCTGGACGGTGTGCCACCAGCGCACCGGCAGCGGCGCATCGAGCAGGCGCCGGCGGTTCTCGGCGCTGATATCCTTGCCGCTGAGCGGCTTTTTGCCGAGGATGGCGGCGACGTCGCGGCGGGCGTCTCCGGAGAACCAGACGACGAGATTGGGCTGGCAGCCGGCGGCGGCGACAGGGACACGGGATTCCCGGGCGATGACGGTGATGCGGCTGCTGATGCGGTCGGCGAGGGGGGCCTCGAGCCCGATGACCTTGATGCAGACCGGGCCTAGCCAGCGCGCGTACTGGCCGCTGACGGGGGTCGGCAGGACGCCCTTGACATAGGCGCGGGCGGCGGGGGCGACAGTGGCCGGGTCGATGCGAGGTGCGGTGACGGTGATGGGTTCGCTGTCGGGCATTGGGGGCGCCACGGGGCTTGCGGCAAGGACCAGACCGATGAGATGCGATATCATTGGAATATCTCCCAAGCGCGTATAGTTCCACACTGATTTGTTGCTGACAAGGCGACGCGGGTTGGGGCAGGCTGGCGGAATGGCGGGATACATGATGCGCTGGATGTATGTGGTGCTGGCGGGTCTGGCGGGACCGGCGGTGGCGGCGGAAACGGTGGAATCGGGCGTGGTGGCGGCGATCGCGCGGATAGAAGCGCTGAACCCCCGGGTGAATGCAGTGCTCGCGGTGGACCCGACGGCGGTGGCGCAGGCGCGGGCGCTCGATCGGGGCGCGGTGCGGGGGGCGCTGTTCGGGGTGCCGGTGTTGCTGAAGGACAATATCGAGGCGGCGGGGCCGTTGGCGACGACGGCGGGGAGCCTGGCGTTGCGGGGGAATGTTACCGGGCGGGATGCGCCGCTGGTGGCAAGGTTGCGGGCGGCTGGGGCGGTGATCCTGGGGAAGACCAATTTGTCTGAATGGGCGAATATTCGGGGGGATAATTCGATTTCGGGGTGGAGCGGGCTGGGTGGGCAGGTGCGCAATCCGCATGCGCTCGACCGATCGCCGTGCGGGTCGTCTTCGGGGAGCGCGGCGGCGGTGGCGGCGGGGATGGTGGATGCGGCGGTGGGGACCGAGACCGACGGATCGGTGACGTGTCCGGCGGCGGTGAACGGGATTGTCGGGTTCAAGCCGACGGTGGGGCTGGTGAGCCGGACGCATATCATTCCGATCAGCCATAGCCAGGATACGGCGGGGCCGATGGCGCGCGACGTGCCGATGGCGGCGCGGCTGTTGACGGCGATGGCGGGGAGCGATGCGGCGGACCCGGCGACGATGGAGGCCGATGCGCGGCGGGTGGACTATGTGGCGGCGTTGAAGCCGGGGGCGCTGAAGGGGGCGCGGATCGGGGTGTTACGGTTTGCGACGGGGTGGTCGCGGGACGTGGATGGGGTTTTCGAGACGGCGTTGGGGGTTTTGCGGCGCCAAGGGGCGGTGCTCGTGGAGATCGAGGCGGCGCCGAAGCGGCGAGGGGAGATCGGGCCGGCGGAGTTCCAGGTCTTGCTGAGCGAGTTGAAGGCGGATCTGAATGCTTATCTGGCGAGCCGGCCGGGCCGGACGCGAACACCTGTGCGGTCGCTGGCGGAGGTGATCGCGTTCAATGCGGGGGATGCGCGGGAGCTGGGGTTGTTCGGGCAGGAGACGTTTGTCGCGGCGGAGGCGACGAAGGGACTGGATGATCCGGCATATGTGGCGGCTCGGGCGCTTTCGTTGCGGTTGGCGGGGGTGGAGGGGATCGATGCGATGCTGGCGGCGGCGAAGGTGAGCGCGCTGGTGCAGCCGACGACGGCGCCGGCGTCGCCGATCGATGCGGTGCTGGGGGACCAGAGTCCGCAGCGGGCGGGGGTTGGCGGGATGGCGGCGGTGGCGGGGTATCCGCATCTGACCGTGCCGATGGGGGCGGTGCGGGGACTGCCGGTAGGGCTGAGCTTTATCGGGGCGAAGTGGGACGATGCGCGGATGCTGGCGCTGGGGGCGGCTTATGAGCGTGCGGCAGGGGTGCGGATCGTGACGGGTTTTGCCGAGTCTGTGGAGACGATGCCGGGGGTGGCAGGGTTGCTGGCGCCGGTCAGCGCGCCAGTTCGGCCTTGATGGCGGTGACGAGTTGGCCTTCTTGCCGGCTGCCGGTGCGGTTCATCTGCATTCGGTAGAGCGCGGCGAGAAAGGCCTTGTCCCAGCTGCTGAGCGCGTCTGCCGAGGCCGGGGTGAAGAGGGCGAGGAAGCTGGGGACGCCGGGGGTGGGCGGTGGCAGTCGCATCGGGGCGAGGCCGACGAGCGCTGCATAGTCGGCGACGGCGTCCAATGACTTGCCGGACGACAGGCCGACATCGACGATGACCACGGCGCTCGTTGCCCAGATGGCGATATGGGTGTCGATCAGGCTGGCGGACCAGCTGTCGGTTTGCGGGGCACTGCCGGCGACGGTGATCTGGCTCGGTGCGGGGGCGCGGCCATCGGCGCCGCGAAGCTCGAGGACGTGCCAGAAGCGCACCGGGAGGCGTGCGGTGAGCAGGCGATGGCGCTCGGTGCCGTCGAGGCGGGCGATCTGCTTGGGTTTTTTGGCGAGGATCGCGGCGGTGGTGATGACCGCGTCTTCGGAAAAGACGATCGACAGGTTTGTGCGGCAGCCGGGTCTGGCGCGGGCAATATGGGCTTCGTCGGCGGCAGCGGCGACGCGGGCGGCATAGGCATCCTCGAGGCCGGTGACTTTGATGCAGACCGGGTCCGCCCAGCGCGAATACTGGCCGTAGGCGGGGATGGGCAGCACGGCGCCGACGTAATTGCGGGCGCCGACGGCGATCTGCTTGTCGGTGAGGCGGGTCCCGGTGACGGTGATCGTGTCGTCGGGGGCAGCGGCGGCAAGGGCAAGGAGCAGGATTGGTGGTATGAACATTTGTGTGGCCATCGCCGCGGTTGTAGGCGGCGGGCTGGTTAGCGCCAAGCTGCCTTGCGCCAAGCACGAGAATCGGCCATAGGGCGCGCCTCGACAAGCGCCGGGGCCAGTCCCTGGCGTTCGTTGTTTTTGAAAGCAAGCCGGAGGGGCGTTCGCATGGTGCGGCGTCAGCGATCGGCAGAGGAGTGATGAAACATGCCATTTTATGAGCATGTCTTTCTCGCGCGTCAGGACCTGGCAGCAGCCCAGGTCGAAGCGATGACAGAGACATTTTCGAAGATCATTGCCGACGGCAACGGTGCCGTTGCGTCGAATGAATATTGGGGCCTGCGCAGCCTGGCGTATCGGATCGCCAAGAACCGCAAGGCGCATTACGTGATGCTCAGCATCGAAGCGCCGGCGCCGGCGATTGCCGAAATGGAGCGCCAGGTCGCTTTGAACGAAGACATCATCCGCTACATGACCGTCCGCATCGAAGCACTGCCGACCGAGCCATCGGCGATGATGAAGCGCGGCGAGCGCGAGCGTGAGCGCGGCGATCGTGATGGGGCGCCTCGCGGCGACCGTCCGGATCGCGGCGATCGCGGCGACCGTGGTGATCGCCCCCGGGGTGGTGACCGCCCCGAACGCGCCCCGCGCGCGTATTGATCGGAAAGGATAGATCATGGGACGTCCATTTTTCCGCCGCCGCAAGAGCTGCCCCTTCTCGGGCGCCAATGCACCGATCATCGATTACAAGGACGTGCGCCTGTTGCAGGGTTTCGTGTCCGAGCGCGGCAAGATCGTGCCGTCGCGCATTACGGCCGTTTCCGGCAAGAAGCAGCGTGAACTGGCGCAGGCCATCAAGCGTGCGCGTCATCTGGGCTTGCTGCCCTACCTCGTGAAGTAGGAGTAGCCGACATGGAAATCATCCTGCTCGAGCGCGTCGACAAGCTCGGCGCCATTGGTGACATCGTCAATGTGAAGCCCGGTTTCGCGCGCAACTTCCTGTTGCCGCGCGGCAAGGCCTTGCGTGCCTCGGAAGCCAACAAGAAGAAGTTCGAAGCCGATCGCGCCCGCATCGAAGCCGATAACGCCAAGCGCCGCGACATCGCGCGCGCCGAAGCCAAGGACGTCGATGGCGCATCGGTCGTCATGATCCGCCAGGCCTCGCAGACCGGACAGCTGTTCGGTTCGGTTGCGGCGCGCGATCTGGCCGAAGTCCTGGTTGCCGGTGGCCACAAGGTCAACAAGAACCAGATCGTCCTCGACAAGCCGATCAAGACGCTGGGCATCCATGACGTGAAGGTTGCTCTGCATCCTGAAGTCGTCGTGATGGTCAAGGTCAACATCGCCCGCTCGCCTGAAGAAGCCGAGCTGCAAACGAAGGGCGTCGACGTCAACGCCGACATGTTCGAGCGTGAGGAAGCGGGCTTCACCGAAGCTTTCGATCCGGGCGCCGAGCCTGGCATTCCGCAGGACGAAGCACCTGTTGCCGATGCGGCACCGGCTGCTGCTGTTGCGGACGACGAAGAAGAAGCCTGAAGCGATTTGGGTTGAGGAATGGCCGTGCTGCCCGGGAGGGCGGCGCGGCTTTTTCTTGGGCTTTTTCAGTGGAGAGGGGGAACCCCCACCCCGCTCGGCTGGGGCCGAGTCGCCCTCCCCTCAGGGGGGAGGGAGTCGGAAGAGGGTTGACCGTTTCGGTTTGACAGGCCACGTCCCGCCGCATGAGCGAAGAACCCGAGAACACGCCCGAAGTGGCACCCGAAACTGCAGCGATCACCGATACGCCGCCCGATCGGCTGGCGGCGAGCCCACGCAGCCCGTTTTATGACGAAGTGATGCTCGAACGCGGTGTCGGCATCGTGTTCGACGATGTCGAGCGCACCAACGTCGACGAATATTGCGTTTCCGAGGGCTGGGTGAAGGTCGCGGCCGGAAAGTCCAAGGATCGCTATGGCAATGCGCTGACGATCAAGCTCAAGGGCAAGGTCGAGCCTTACTTCCGCAGCTGAATGGGCGTGCGGCCGGGTCATGGCTGATCTTTTTGGAACCGGCGCAGCGGCCGGCGGCGCGGTGGCGAACCCGCCGCTCGCCGAGCGCATGCGGCCGCGGGCGCTGGATCAAATCGTCGGACAGGAGCATCTGACCGGGCCGGAGGGCGCGATCGGGCGGATGGTGGCGGCCGGGGCGCTGTCGAGCCTGATCCTGTGGGGGCCGCCGGGGACGGGCAAGACCAGCATTGCGCGGTTGCTCGCCGAGGCGGTGGGGCTGCGGTTCGTCGGCATTTCGGCAGTGTTTTCGGGCGTTGCCGAATTGAAGAAGCTGTTTGCCGACGCCCGTGAGGCGGCGCGCGGAGATCTCGCCAATCCGCCGCAGAAGACTTTGTTGTTCGTCGACGAGATCCACCGGTTCAATCGGGCGCAGCAGGATGGTTTCCTGGGGGTGGTCGAGGACGGGACGGTGACGCTTGTGGGGGCGACGACCGAGAATCCGAGTTTCGAGCTGAATGCTGCTATTCTCAGCCGGGCGCAGGTGTTGATCGTGCGGCGATTGGATGAGGCGGCGCTGGGCGAGTTGATAGTCCGGGCGGAGGCGAGCGAGGGGCGGGCGTTGCCGGTGACCGGGGATGCGCGGGCGGCGTTGATTGCCTCGGCGGATGGCGACGGGCGGTTTTTGCTCAATCAGGTCGAGCAGCTTTTTGCGGTGAAGTTGGAGGCCGACCTCGATCCGGCGGGGCTGGCGGCGTTGTTGCATCGGCGGATGCCGGTTTATGACAAGGACCGCGAGGGGCATTACGGGCTGATTTCGGCGTTGCACAAGGCGCTGCGGGGGTCCGATCCGGATGCGGCGCTCTATTATCTGGAGCGGATGCTGACGGCGGGTGAGGAGCCGCTGTATCTGCTGCGGCGGCTGGTGCGGTTTGCCAGCGAGGACATCGGATTGGCGGATTCAAATGCGCTGGCGGTGACGCTGGCGGCTAAGGATGCGTATGATTTCCTGGGCTCGCCGGAGGGGGAGTTGGCGATCGTCCATGCGTGTTTGTATTTGGCGACGGCGCCGAAATCGAATGCGGCTTATGTGGCGGAGAAGGCAGCGAAACGGTCGGCGATCGCGACGGGGTCGCTGAACCCGCCGGCGCATATATTGAATGCGCCGACGCGGCTGATGAAGGACCTGGGGTACGGCAAGGGCTATGCCTATGACCATGACGCCGAGGACGGGTTTTCGGGGGCGGATTATTGGCCCGAGGGAATGGCGGGGGAGCAGTTCTACCAGCCGAGCCCGCGCGGGCATGAGGCGCGGATCGGGGAGCGTTTGGCGGAATGGGCGAGACGGCGGGCGGCGAAGCGGGGCGGGTAGCGTCTGCTTTCGGGTTGTGCCTGCAGAGAAGCAACTGGGTCCTGGGTCAAGCCCGGGATGACAGGCTGGGTGGTGAGGGAGCAGCTGGCCGCAGGTGCTGTGGAGGGCGGCGCAGCAGGGAGTGTCGGCCGGCGGGGCCGAGTGACAAGGCCTGGACGTTCGGTTAGGCTGCGGGCATGAGCGTGGCCTATCTTGAGCATATCGTCTCGCGCAGCGATGTCTGCGGCGGCAAGCCGTGCATTCGCGGCACCCGGATGCGGGTGCGCGATGTGCTCGAATATATGGCGGGCGGCGATTCGGTCGATGACCTGCTCGGCGAGTTTCCGTTCATCACGCGCGCCGATATCATGGCGTGCCTGGCGTTCGCTGCCGATCATTCCGACTTTCCGGTGCTCGCCGCCGCCGAATGAAGTTCATCGTCGACACGCATCTGCCGCCGCGGCTGGCGCGGACGTTGAGCGACCTCGGGCATCGGAGCTGGCATGTCGGCGAGGTGCTCTCGCTCGATGCGCCGGACCGCGCCATCTGGGATTTTGCGCGGGCGGAAACGTGCATCGTTATCACGAAGGACAGCGATTTCCTGCGTCTGTCGGTGGACAACCGGGGTGAGGTGCCGGTGTTACTGCTGCGCATCGGCAATTGCAGTCGCAACCGGGTCATCGAAACTGTTTGCGCGCGCTTGCCGGACATCGTTGTGGCTTTCGAGGCCGGCGAGCCAATCGTCGAGGTGCGATGAGATTCGACCAGTTCGTCGGGATCGATTGGTCGGGGGCGATCGGGGTTCGGCATCCTTCGGTGCAAGTGGCGATCTGCGAGATTGGGGATGATGCGCCGCGGCTGGTGTTACCGGCGGGCGGGACCTGGTCGCGGATGGAGGTGCTCGAGTGGCTGGGCGGGCTTTCCGGCGATGTGCTCGTCGGGATGGATGCGGGGTTCGGGTTTGCGGCGGTGGCGGGGGTTTCGGGGCCGGCGCGGGAATTGTGGGCGGAGGTGGACAGGGTTTCGTCGGCGGACGTCGATCTTGGCGGGCATGCGTTTGTGGCGGCGCGGCGGGAGCTGTTCTGGATGGGCGCTGCCGATGGGCCGCGGCACCTGAAGGCGCATTTCCGCGAGACCGAGCGGGTTTATGCGGTGTCGCGATTGGGGACGCCGACGTCGAACTTTGTCCTGCTGGGGGCGTCGCAGGTCGGCAAGGCGACGCTGTCGGCGATGCGGTTGCTGCACCGGCTGGGGTGGGCGGTGTGGCCGTTCGATGCGGTGCCCGATCATGGCCCGGTGATCGTCGAGATTTATGCGCAGGCGTTTGCCCGGATGGCGGGGTTTCGGGGGAAATTGCGGGACAAGGCGGCGCTGGATGTTGCGCTGGCGCATTTTGGGTCGGCTGCGATGGCGGAGGGGTTTCCGGGGGTTTTTCCGGACCATGTCGGCGATGCGATCGTGAGCGCGGCGGGGCTGCGGGCGATTGCCGGGGAGGCGAAGTGGTGGGCGCCGGCGGGGCTGGAGGCGGTGCGCGAGAGCGAGGGGTGGACGTTTGGGATCGTGTAGGTGGGGGGACTGGCGGTTTGGGAGAAGGAAGTGACCCTCCCCCGACCCCTCCCTGAAGAGGGAGGGGTGAAGAAGGGAGGAAGCGACCTGCCACTTCCTCGTTGCTGAGCGGGGAGGAATTGGCGCTTTTGGCTGTCCTGCGCTATGGCCGCGGCAATGCCCGCGCTTTCGTCCGTTCCGCCGCTGATTCTCGTTGCCCTTGGCGGTGCTTTGGGATCGATGATGCGCTACCTGGTGGGACGCTGGGCGCTGGTCAGTTTCGGGCCGGGGCTGCCGTTCGGGACCTGGACAGTCAACATCGTCGGCGGCTTTGCGATGGGCTTGCTGGCGGGGTGGCTGTCGCGATCCGAGGCTGGCGGCCCAGCCGTTGGCGAATCGTTTCGACTGATGCTGGGCGTCGGCGTTATGGGCGGATTTACAACATTTTCGGCGTTCAGCCTGGAAGTCTTCAACATGATCAACCGCGGTGAAATCGGCCTGGCGGCGGCCTATTCCGTGTCATCGGTGGCGGGCTCCGTGCTTGCGCTGATGACCGGCGTTTATTTGGCGCGAATCTGACATGCCTACAGCAATCATTGCAGACGACGACGACGGGATCCGGCTCGATCGCTGGTTCCAGCGGCATGCGCCCGAGACGAGCTTCAATATCGTGTCCCGCTGGGCCCGCACTGGCGCGGTGCGGTTGGATGGCGCCAAGGCGGCGACCGGCGACCGGATCGCTGCGGGGCAGACGCTCACCTGGCCGGAGCATGTGCCGGAAACGGCGGGGCCACGGCCGGAAGTGCGCGAGCGGGCGCAGCTGAGCGATGACCAGGTTCGGTATATCCAGAGCCTGGTGATTTACCAGGACAAGCACGCGATCGTCATCAACAAGCCGCCGGGGCTGGCGACGCAGGGCGGCATCGGCATCACGACGCACGTCGACGGGTTGCTCGATGCGCTGTGCGGCGAGATGACGACGCGGCCCAAGCTGGTGCATCGCCTCGACAAGGATACGTCGGGGGTGTTGCTTTTGGCGCGGACGGCGCGGGCGGCGGCGTTTTTCTCGAAGAGCTTTGCGTCGCGGGACGCCAAGAAGACCTATTGGGCACTGACCATCGGCGTGCCCAATGTCCAGGCCGGCGAGATCGATGCGGCGCTGTCGAAGCAGCCGGGCAGCGGCGGCGAGAAGATGCATGTCGACCCCGAAGGCGGATTGAAGGCCAAGACGCGCTATCGCGTGATCGAGCGGGCGGCGGGGCGCGCGGCGTGGGTCGAGTTTTCGCCGCTGACCGGGCGGACGCACCAGATCCGCGTCCATGCGGCGGCGATCGGCAATCCGATCGTCGGCGATGCGAAATATGGCGGCAAGGAAGCGTTCTTGACCGGCGGGGTGAGCCGCAAGCTGCATTTGCATGCGCGGCGGCTGGTGATCGATGCGCCGGATTCGGGGAAGATCGATATTACGGCGGAGCTGCCGCTGCATATCTCGGAGTCGTTCGGGTTGTTGGGGTTCGATCCGGAATTGGGGCTGCCGTTGGTGATTTTGCCGCCACCGCCAAAGCCTAAATCTCGGCGACTGTCTTCGGCGACGAGTGGGAATCGGCGGGGGGAGCGGCGGTCTCGGGGGAGTTAGGGTTTCCGGCGGGAGTGGAACCCCCACCCCGCTCGGCTGACGCCGAGTCGCCCTCCCCGCAGGGGGGGGGGAGTTAGGGTCAGGTGGCCATTTTTAGCAGGGTTTCGACCAGATCGGCTTCGTGGGCGGGTTTATCGGTGCGGATGCGGCTGATGCGGGGGAAGCGCATGGCGAGGCCGGATTTGTGGCGCTTGCTGGCGTGGATCGAGTCGAAGGCGACTTCGAGGACGAGCGATTTTTCGACTTCGCGGACCGGGCCGAAGCGGCCGGTGGTGTGACTGCGGACCCATTTGTCGAGGAAGGCGAGCTCGACGTCGGTGAAGCCGGAATAGGCCTTGCCGACGGGCAGGAGATCGCCTTCCGGGCTCCAGCAGCCGAAGGTGTAGTCGCTGTAGAAGCTCGATCGCTTTCCGTGGCCGCGCTGGGCGTACATCATCACGCAGTCGCAGGTGAGGGCCTGGCGTTTCCATTTGTACCAGAGGCCGGTCCGGCGGCCGGCGACATAGGGGCTGTCGCGGCGCTTGAGCATCAGGCCTTCGATGGCGGCGTCGCGGGCGCCGTCGCGGATCGCTAGCAGCGCGGGAAAATCTTCGGCGTCGACGATGGCGGAGATGTCGAAGCGGCTGGCGTCGAGGTGGGGCATCAGGGCTTCGAGGCGGGCGCGGCGCTCGGTCCAGGGGAGGGCGCGCAGGTCTTCGCCGGTGATGGAGAGGGCGTCGTAGACGCGGACGAAAGCGGGGTATTCGGCGAGGGTTTTTGCGGGCGGCGCTTTTCTTCCAAGCCGTTGCTGAAGAGCGTTGAAGCTGGCCGCTTCGCCCTTTTGCACGTCGCCGCGGACGAGGAGTTCGCCGTCGAGGGTGGCGTGGGTGTTGAAGGCGATGGCGACGTCGGGGAAGCTGGCGGTGATGTCGTCGCCGGTGCGGCTGTAGAGGCGGGTATCGCCGGCTACATGGACCAACTGGACGCGGATGCCGTCCCATTTCCACTCGGCGACGTATTCGGCGAGGTCGAGGATGGTTTCTTCGAGCGGGTGGGCGAGCATGAAGGGGCGGAAGACGGGGACGTCGCCGGCGGTGGGTTGGGCGGTGCGGCCCTCGGCCCAGTCGAACAGCAGCGTGTAGGGCGGGACGAGGCCGTGCCAGACTTCCTCGACACCTTCGACGTCGATCGAAAAGGCGTTGGCGAGGGCGGTCTTGGCGAGGCGGGCGGAGACGCCGATGCGCAGTGAGCCGGTGGCGAGCTTGAGCAGGGCGTAGCGGCCTTGCGGGTCGAGGCGATCCATGAGGGCGGCGACGACGGCGGGGGCTTCAGCGCGCGAGAGGGCGGTGAGTTGCTGGACGATTTCGTCGAGGCTGGGGGTGGGGGGTTTTATGCCAGGGACATCGGGCCAGAGGAGGGAGACGGTCTCGGCGAGGTCGCCGACGAAGTCGTGGCTCATTTCGAAGAGGATGGGGTCGGTGCGGGCGGCGATGAGCTCGCGGATGAGCTTGGGCTGGACCGATTTGAGATCGAGGCCGCCGGTGAGCGCGGCGAGGGCCCAGCCGCGATCGGGGTCGGGTGCGGTGCGGAGATAGTCGCCGATCAGCTGCAGCTTGGCATTGCGCGACGTCGTGTAGAGCAGGGCGTCGAGCAGGGCGGCAAAAGCGAACATTGGGTTGATCCGATGATATTGCCGTTCGTGGCGGGAGCGCAACTGGCGCCAACATGTTCATACTCCGGGCGTTCTGCTAGAGTTGCGGATCAACCGGAACCAGGGGGCTGAGGCCGGCAATGCGGATGCGCGAACTTGAAAAGGCGAGTGGCGTCGGGCGGGAGACCATCCGATACTATATTCGCGAAGGGCTGTTGCCCGAACCCGACCGGGTGAGCCGGAATTCGGCATTCTATAGCGACGACCATGTCAGCCGGCTGCGTGCCATCAAGCGGTTGCAGGAGGAACGTTTCCTGCCGCTGGCGGTGATCCGGTCGTTGCTTGAGGCCGAGGATGGCGAGCGCTGGTTGGCGCCGGAGGTGTTTCCGATGCTCGATTCGATGCTGGCGGCGCGGCTGGGGGACGGGGCGGCGCGGGTGCCGGTGGAGACGCTGGCGGAATTGCTCGGCAAGGGGTCCGACGCGGTGGCGCATCTGTCGGCGATCGGCATGATTTCGGTCGATGGGGACGGCATGGTGACGGCACGCGACGTGGCAATCGCGCGGTGTGTCAAGGAGTTGGGCGAAATAGGGTTTACCGGGGAGCTGGGCTTTGTCGGCGAGCAGATGCGGATGTACCTCGATTTCATCGAATGGGTGACCAACCAGGAGATGCGGCTGTTTTTCGAGCGGACCGCCGGGCAAGTGGGTGAGGCGCGGGCGCTCGACATGGCGGAACGCGGGGTGTCGGTGGTCAATGACCTGTTGTCGCAGCTGCGGACGCGGGCGTTGCTGCGCAAGCTGGGCGAGCGGCGGCGGGTGGCGAACGATAATAGTTGAGGGGCTTTGACGTCGTAGGGGGACACCCCCACCCGGGCCGCGAAGACGCGTCTCTCGCCTCCCCCCCTCTAGGGGGAGGACAAGGTTAGAAGGCGGTTGAAATTGTTAGCGTCGGGCCGCTGTCGGGGGCGGCGTTGCCGGATATGCGGAAGCGGTAGTCGGCGGTGAGTTCGAGATTGGCGGTGCGGGCGGTGAGGCTGGGGCCGATGTCGAGGCGGTGGATGGTGCGGGTGTCGTTCTGGACGCTGGCCCAGGCGCCGGCGCCAGGGGAGACCGCGATGCGGCCGCGGGTGACGTTCAGCCCGGCGCGGGCTTGTGCCCCGGCGAAGACGTCGCCGTTGTCGAGGATCGTCGCTTCGCTATAGCCGGTCCATTCGGCGCGGCCGCGGCGGCCGGCGAGACCCGCGGCGGCGCGCAGGCTGAAGCGATCGAGCGCGGTGCTGCCGATGGCGACAAGCCGTTTGGCGGAAAGGGAAATATTGGCGGCCGGGGTCCAGCGGACGCCGAGCGCGGCCTGGGTGGTGGCGGTGTCGATGGCGAGGCCGGGGGTGAGCGCGGCGTTGAGCCGGGCGATGACGGCGAACGGGCGGCGGGCGAGCGGATCGGGGGTCCAGCCGAGATTGGCACCGACCTGGCTGCCGCCGAGGATCGGGCTGGCGCTGGGGCCGGGCGGGATACCGGCCTGGCGGACCAAGGCATAGGCCTGGCCCGACCATTGCCGGGTCAGGCGATCGCGCTGTCGTTGCCATTGCGGGCGGCGCGGGTCGTTGCTGGCGAGAGCCTGGTCGAAAAGGCGGACGGCGGCGCGGCGGTCGCCGGCGGCGAGGCTGGCAAGGCCTGGGCGGCGTAGTCGGGATCAGTGACCGGATCGGCGGCTCGGGTGGCGATCTGGGGGATTTCCGGGTGGTTTTCGATCGCGCCGGGAGCAGGTTCCGGGCTTTGGCGGGGCGGTTTTGCCCCGGGGACCGGCGTTGGGTGGATTGTTGCCGGTATGCGGGCGGGGATGAGGATGGCGACGGTGCCGGCGAGGATGATCGGGGCGGTGATTTCGGCGGTGAAGGGTGCGAGGATCGGGCGGAAGATCACGTCGCCGGCAGCGCCGAGGCGGGCGCTGATGGCGGCGAGGTCGCGTTGCAGGATCGGCAGGCGGAGCATCAGGCCGACGCCGAGGGCGAGGCCGAGCAGCGCCAGGGCACGCAGCGGGCGTCCGGTGATGATGACGGCGGTGGCGGGCGACGGGCTGGTCATTGCGACGTTGGTGGGGTCCGCGGGTCATAGGGCGGAAAGCGGTGCTCGGTCTTGTCCCAGGTCTGGGCACGGTTGCCGCGGACGATCGCATGATAGCGACGGGCGGCGGACCAGGCGGCGGCAGCGTTGATGACGTTGCTGGTCAGCGCACGCGGGATGGCGCGGATGCCCTCGATCGGGCCATAGGCGTGCGCGGTGAAGGCGGCGCGCATGAGCAGGCGCCACGCCAGCAGCGCGGCGTTGAACCAGAGCATCGCGGTGACGAGGCGACCGGCAAGCGGCGGCAGCGCGGCGGCCATCGGATAAGCCTGGCGAAGCCAGATATCGATCAGGACCATGACGGCGGCGAGATAGGCGAGCAGGGTCAGCAACGCGGCGAGCAGTGACTTGCGATCGCGGAGCAGCAGGTAACGGTCGGCGAGACCGCCGGGCCAGCCGATGCGATCCCAGCCCGACAGCGCGATGCCAACCAGCCAGCGCGATTTCTGGCGCAGCGCGGCGTCGAAATTATCCGGGAAATGCTCGCGGGTGGCGACGACGACGGGTTCGTCGCCGCTGCGCAGGCGGACGAGGGCGCCGCGGCCGCCGAGCGCCTTGATGCGGTAGCCGAGCTCGTAATCCTCGGTCAGGCTGGCGGCGTTGAAGGGGCCGGGCCTGTCGTAACCGGTGCTGTCGTGGCTGGCGGCATCGGCGCCGGCGCGATCGGCGATCATGCCGAGGGCGGCGCGATCGATGGCACAGGCGACGCCGGCGGAGGGCACGGCGGCACCGAGCGCCTCGCGGACGACCATGTCCTTGGTGTGGTTTTCGGCGAATTCATCGGCGTAATGCCCGCTGATCCAGCGCGAGCCGGTATCGGGGAGGGGGAGCACCGGCAGCTGCACCATGGCGAGGCGCGGGATGAGGGCGTCGTAGATCCACAGCTCCTGCGGGTGGATGACGTCTTCGGCGTCGTGGAGGACGACGGCCTTGTAGCGTTCGCCGACCAGTGCCTCGCGGGCGAGCATGGCGTGCCAGAGGCGGTTGAGACAATCGGCCTTTGTCGTCGGGCCAGGGCGGCGGCAGAGCACGGCCTGGACGCGGTGATCGCCCACCGCCGCGACCGCGGCGCGGCCCTCGGGGTCGTTGGGATAGAGCCCGACGAAGATGCGGTAGCGGTCGTAGTCGAGGTGGGTGAGCGAAAAGCGCAGCATGGCGCCGATGACGGCGGCCTCGTCCCAGGCCGGGATGAAGATGGCGATCGGGCCGGGATCGAAGCGGCGCAGCGATTCGGCGCTGGCGCGGTCGTGGCGGGTGTAGATCGTCAGGCGGCGCCAGAGGGTGCGGGTGAAATAGACGGCGTCGATGAACAGGTCGTCGAGTCCGGACAAAGTGACGCCGAGGGCGATGACGAACAGGAGTTCGCGCAGCGAAATGTGCCAGAAGGCGAGGAGGATTGGGCCGGAATCTTCCACTGTTCAGAAGGGAGATTTTGCGGAGTGATGGGGGCGCGTGAGGCTGGTTGCCTGGTGGGGCGGGCGGGAGATGGGCCCCGGCCTTCGCCGGGGTGACGAACTAAAATGGGGAGACGGCCAAGAATATAAGAGTGACGACGGAGAGCGCCCGGGCGATAGAAGTTCATGCGCACCGCCGAAAGCCAGTATCTCGATCTTGTCCGCCGGGTTTGGGAGGGCGGGGTGGAGCGCGGCGATCGGACCGGGACCGGGACGCGGGCGCTGTTCGGCGAGACGATGAAATTCGATCTGTCGGACGGGACGGTGCCGATCCTGACGACGAAGCGCGTGTTCTGGAAGACTGCGGTGCGCGAGATGATCTGGTTCCTGAGCGGCGACCGCAATATTCGCAAGCTGGTGGCGCAGGGGGTGCATATCTGGACCGACTGGCCGTTGGCGCGGTTCAACAGCGAGACCGGCAGCGGGCTCGATCGGGCGGCGTTCGAGGCGCGGATACTGGCCGACGATGATTTCGCCGGGCAGTGGGGCGATCTGGGGCCGGTCTATGGGGCGCAGTGGCGGCATTGGCCGCAGTATGTCGAGGGCGAGGACGGACGATTTACGCGTGACGCCAATGGCATCGACCAGATCGCCGCGCTTGTTCATGGCTTGAAGAATAACCCCTACAGTCGTCGCCATATATTCACGGGCTGGAACGTCGCCGAACTCGACCAGATGGCCTTGCCACCCTGCCATATGATGTATCAATATTTCGTTAGCGGAAACACTTTGTCAGGGATTCTGTATCAGCGATCGTGTGACCTCGGGCTGGGATTTGCCTTCAACATTTTCGAAGCAGCGCTGTTGTTGCGGATGCTGGCGCAGCAATGCGATCTGCTGCCGGGTGAAATTACCTGGATGGGGGCGGATTGTCATTTGTATTTGAACCATGAGCACCTGGTCACCGAGCAACTGTCGCGGGCGCCGCAGGACTTTCCGCGGCTGGAAATCGTGCGGCGGCCGGAGGATATGTTCGGTTACGCGATCGAGGATTTTGTGGTGACGGGGTATGATCCGCATCCGGCGATTGCGGCGCCGGTGGCGGTTTGAGGGTGATTGGGTGCGTGCCTCGACTGTGCTTGGCATGAGCGGGGAAACACAGTTGCGCGGAGACAAATAGTGGAATTGGTGCTGGTGGTGGCGCGGGCGCGCAATGGGGTGATCGGCAAGGATGGCGCGATGCCGTGGCATTTGCCGGAGGACCTGCGGCGGTTCAAGCGGATGACCGTCGGCAAGCCCGTAATCATGGGACGCAAGACCTTCGAATCGATCGGGAAACCGTTGCCCGGGCGGCAGAATATCGTGTTGACGCGCGATGCCGGGTGGCGGGCCGACGGGGTGACGGTTGCGGCGAACCTTGCCGAGGCGGTGGCGGCGGCGGGGCTCGATCCGCGGGCGCGGGCGGATGGGATCATGGTGATCGGCGGGGCGCAGGTTTATGCCGAGGCGCTGCCGGGTGCGACGCGGATCGAGCTGACCGAGGTGGATGCGGATTTCGAGGGGGACGTTGTGCTGCCGGCGTTTTCGGAAAGCCGGTGGCGGGAGGTGGCGCGGGAGGCGCATGCGGCGAGCGCGGGACGGCCGGGGTTTGCTTTTGTTACGTTGGTGAGGCGATAGGGGCTTGTTCGGGGAGAGGGACACCCCCACCCGGGCCGCGAAGACGCGTCTCTCGCCTCCCCCCTCTAGGGGGAGGGAAAGGATTTTTTGATGCCGATGAGCCGGGCGATGAAGCGGGTGGTGGTGCCGGTGGCGGTGCTGCTGATCCTGGTGCCGGGGGCGTTTTTCGTGTTTGCGCCGCGGTTCGTCGAGCAGTCGATGAACAGGATCGAGGGGAGCGGCGTGTGGCCGGTCTCGGATGCGGCGAAGGCGCTCCACAAGCAGCTGGTCATCGTTGATCTTCATGCCGATACGCTGTTGTGGAAGCGGCATCTCGATGAGGCTTCGAGTGTCGGGCAGGTGGATTTGCCGCGGCTGGAAGCGGGCAATGTCGCGCTGCAGATATTCTCGAGTGTGACGAAGACGCCCAAGGGGCAGAATTACGAGAGCAATTCGGGGGATACCGACAATATTACCGCGTTGACGGTGGCGCAGTTGCAGCCGGTGGGGACGTGGGGGTCTTTGCTCGAGCGGTCGCTGTATCATGCGGAGAAGCTGCTGGCGGCGGAAAAGGCATCGGATGGGCGGTTGCGGATCATTCGGTCGGGTGGGGATTTGCAGGTTTTGCTGGCCGATCGGGCGGCGGGCAGGAAGGTGACCGGGGCGATGCTTTCGGTCGAGGGGGCACAGAACCTCGAAGGCGACGTCGGCAACCTGGCGCGGCTGTACGATGCCGGGTTCCGGATGATCGGGCTGGCGCATTTCTTCGACAATGATGTCGGTGGCTCGATGCATGGTGTGAAAAAGGGCGGGTTGACGCCGCTCGGGCGTGAAGTCGTGCTGGCGATGGAGTCGCGAGGGATGATCGTCGATCTGGCGCATGCGAGTGCGGCGACGTTTGCCGATGTGCTGGCGATGGCGACGCGGCCGGTGGTGGTCAGTCATGGCGGGGTGAAGGGCACGTGCGATACGCCGCGCAATTTGACCGACGACCAGTTGCGGGCGCTGGCGGCGAATGGCGGGATGATCGGCATCGGGTACTGGGATGCGGCGGTTTGTGCGGCGACTCCGGCGGCGACGGCGAAGGCGATTTTGCACGCGGTGGCGGTGGCGGGTGTGGACCATGTCGGGCTGGGATCGGACTTCGACGGGGCGGTGACGACGGGGTTCGATGCGGCGCATATCGATGCGGTGACGAGCGCGCTGGTCGCGGCGGGCATGGCGCCGGGCGACATCGCCAAGGCGATGGGCGGCAATGCGGTGCGGCTGCTTGGGGCGGGGATGGCGGCCAAACCGCTTGGCGGGTCGGGGCTGCAAGGCTAAGCGAAATCATGGATCGAGTAACAGGCGGAGCGGCCGTGCCGCAAATGGCGCGGGGCGGTGTGGCCGCGCTGGGCAATTTTGATGGCTTTCATGCCGGGCACCAGGCGGTTGTCGGCCGGGCGCTGGCATTGGCGCGCGCGCGTGAGGTGCCGGCCTTGGTGGCGAGTTTCGACCCGCATCCGGCGCGGGTGTTCAAGCCCGAATTGTCGCCGTTTGCGTTGACGACGGTGCCGCAGCGGATGGATTTGTTTGCCGATTTCGGCGTGGATGCGGTGGTGATGGTGCCGTTCACGCGCGAACTGGCGGCGCTGTCGGCGGAGGAATTCGTCGTGCAGTGGCTGGTGCGGCGGCTGGGCGTTTCGGGCGTGGTGACCGGAGGGGACTTTACCTTTGGGCGCGGGCGTAGCGGGACGACCGAGCAGATGGCCGAGCTGGGCGCGGTGCATGGGTTTTCGGCGGAAGTGGTGGCGCCGGTGGTCGATGGCGAGGGGGTGATCTCGTCGTCGCGGGTGCGGGCTTTGCTGCGCGCGGGGGATCCGGTGGGGGCGGCGGGGTTGCTGACGCGCCCGTTCACGGTGCGCGGGGTGGTCGAGCATGGGGCGAAGCTGGGGCGGACGCTCGGGTTTCCGACGGCGAACATGCGGTTGGGGGATTATCAGCGGCCGGCTTACGGGGTTTATGCGGTTTGGGTGGTGTTGCCGGGGGGCAAGCGGGTGAAGGGGGTGGCGAATTTGGGGATTCGGCCGATGATTACGCCCGTAGTGGAGTTGCTGGAGACGTGGTTGCTGGATTGGTCGGGGGACCTTTATGGCAAGGTTCTGGATGTGGAGTTGGTGGCTTATTTGCGGCCTGAGATGAAGCTGGATGGGTTGGAGGCGCTGAAGGCGCAGATTGCGGCGGATGGGGAGATGGCTCGGGGGGTTTTGGCGGGGTAGCAAGAACACCCTCACCCGGGCCGGCTGCGCCGTCTCTCGCCTCTCCCGCAAGCGGGAGAGGGGTAGAAAACTAGGGCGCTAACCTTTAGACGGCGTTGACCATGACCCTTCCAGATTATCGCGCGACCGTCTTTTTGCCGAGGACGAATTTTCCCATGAAGGCGGGGCTGCCCGAGAAGGAGCCGCGCATCCTGGCGAAGTGGCAGGCGGACGATGCCTATGGGCAGCTGCGCGCGGCGCGTCGGGGCCGCGAGAAGTTCATCCTGCATGATGGGCCGCCCTATGCGAACGGCGATATTCATATCGGCCATGCGATGCAGAAGACGTTGAAAGACCTGGTCATTCGGACGCAGAGCCTGCTGGGCAAGGATGTGCCGTTTGTGCCGGGTTGGGACTGCCATGGCCTGCCGATCGAGTGGAAGGTCGAGGAGGAATACAGGAAGCACAAGCGCAACAAGGACGAAGTGCCGGTTGCGGAATTTCGGGCGGAATGCCGGGCCTATGCGCAGAAGTGGGTCGATGTGCAGCGCGAGCAGTTCAAGCGGCTGGGCATCGGCGGCGAATGGGACAAGCCGTATCTGACGATGGATTTCTCTTCGGAGGCGGTGATTGTTACCGAGTTGCTGAAGTTTGCGGCTTCGGGGCAGCTTTATCGCGGGGCGAAGCCGGTGATGTGGTCGCCGGTGGAGAAGACGGCTCTGGCTGAGGCCGAGGTTGAATATGCGGATATTGTCTCGACGCAGATCGATGTCGGGTTCGAGATTGTGGCTTCGTCGGTGGCGGCGCTGGTTGGCGCGGTGGCGGTGATCTGGACGACGACGCCGTGGACAATCCCGGTGAACCAGGCTTTGGCTTATGGGCCGGAGATTGAATATGTGTTGATCGCGTTTGGCGAGCAGCGGGTGCTCGTGGCGGCGGCGTTGCAGGCTGCGGCGTTTTCGCGGTTCGGCGTCGTGGGTGATGCGACCGGTGGGGCGGAGCTCGCGGCGACGCTGGATCCCGGCCTTCGCCGGGATGACGAGGGGGGGGTGATCTGGCGCGGCTTGGGCGCCGAATTGGCCGCGACTGTGGCGCGGCATCCGCTGCATCATCTGGGCGGGTTCTTTGCCCGGCCGCGGCCGTTTCTGGCTGGGGATTTCGTTACCACCGATGCGGGGACGGGGTTGGTGCATATGGCGCCGGATCACGGCGAGGATGATTTCATCCTGTGCAAGGCGCATGGGATCGAGCCGGTTTTTGCGGTCGAGGGGGATGGCACGTATCGGACCGATCGGCCGGATTGGCTATGGTTGTTGGGCATGGGCAATGTCATCAGCGACAAGTTGAACAACCCTCAGGGCGCGATTTGCTCGGCGTTGCGGGATGCGGGGGCGCTGCTGGCGGCGTCGCCGTATGCGCATAGTTATCCGCATAGCTGGCGGTCGAAGAAGAAGGTGATTTTTCGCTGCACGCCGCAGTGGTTCATTCCGATGGATGCGCGATCGATTGCCGAGCAACGCTGGGAGAGCGAGGGCGGCGCGGTCAACGATGCCGAGGACTCGCCGATGCGGGAGGGGCTGACGCTGCGCGAGACGGCGGTGGCGGCGATTGCGGACACGCGGTTTATTCCGGAGAAGGGGCGTAACCGGTTGGGGTCGATGGTTGCCGGGCGGCCGGATTGGGTGATCTCGCGCCAGCGGGCGTGGGGGGTGCCGATCACGTTGTTTGTCGATCGGAAAAGCGGCGCTTATTTGAACGATGCGGCGGTGAATGCGCGGATCGTGGCGGCGGTGGCCGAGCGCGGGGTCGATGCCTGGACCGAGGAAGCGGCGCAGGGGCTGCTCGGCAATGACTATAATGCTGCGGATTATGAGCGGGTTACCGATATTCTCGATGTTTGGTTCGACAGTGGGTGTACGCATGCGTTCGTGCTCGAGAGTGGGCGGTGGCCGGATTTGAGCTGGCCGGCGGATTTGTACCTCGAAGGGTCGGACCAGCATCGGGGGTGGTTCCAGTCGTCGTTGCTCGAGAGTTGCGGGACGCGGGGGCGGGCGCCTTACAAGGCGGTGCTGACGCATGGCATGACGCTCGATGCCAAGGGGTTCAAACAGTCGAAATCATTGGGCAATACGACCGATCCGGCGATCCTGATGAAGGATTATGGCGCCGATATCGTGCGGTTGTGGACGGCGACGAGCGATACGACCGAGGACCACCGGATCGGTGATGAGATCCTGAAAGGCGTGGCGGACCAGTATCGCAAGTTGCGGAATACGTTCCGATATTTGCTGGGGGCATTGGATGGGTTTGACGAGGCCGAGCGGGTGGCGGCGGCGGAGATGCCTGAGCTGGAGCGCTGGGTTTTGCATCGGTTGGCGGAATTGGATGTCGAACTGCGGGCGCGCGTCGGGGATTTCGATTTTTCGGGGTATGTGACGGCGATCTCGACGTTCGTGAACAATGATCTGTCGGCGTTCGTGTTCGATGTGAGGAAGGATTCGCTGTATTGCGATGCGGCGGGGGATGCCAAGCGGCGGGCGTATCGGACGGTGCTCGATACGCTGTTCCATGTGTTGACGCGGTGGTTGGCGCCGGTACTGGTGTTTACCGGCGAGGAGGTCTGGGGGACGCGGTTTCCGGAAGGCGGGTCGGTGCATTTGCTTGAATGGCCGGCGGTGGAGGCCGGGTGGCGCGACGAGGCGCTGGCCGGGCGGATCGCGCGGCTGCGGGTGGTGCGCGACGATGTGTATCTGCGGCTCGAGGCGCTGCGACGGGACAAGACGATTGGAAGTTTCCTCGAAGCGGGGGTCGATATCGAGGTCGCCGACGAGGATCTGTTTGTCGAACTGTCGACTGCGGATCTGGCCGAGATGCTGATCGTCGGACGAGTGACGGTGCGGAAGTCTGGCAGCGTCGGGGTGAGTGTCGGGCCGGTGGGCGATGAGAAATGCGCGCGGTGCTGGCGGCATTTGCCGGACGTTGTGGTGGAGACCGGGCTTTGTGGGCGGTGTGCGAGTGTTGTTAATGGTTGAAGTATCCTTACCATCCTACACGCTGAAGAAGCGCGCGGGCCCCTCCCTCTCCCCGAGGGGGAGAGGGGTTCAGTGAAGGCTTTCGGATTTGGCGTGGCGGCGCTCGTATTTCTTCTCGACCAGCTGAGCAAATACTGGATCCTGCGTGTCGTGCTGTTGCCCGAGCGGGGCTCTGTCGAGGTGTTGCCGTTCTTTCGGCTGACGTTCGTTGGCAATGTCGGCGTTTCGATGGGGCTGTTTCGCGCCAATTCGGACCTTGGGCGGTGGCTGCTGGTGGCGGTGACGGCGGCGATCGCCGGCGCGGTGGCGGTGTGGATCGTGCGCGAGAAACAACGCCCGGATGTGCTGGCGCTCGGGTTGGTGCTGGGCGGCGCGCTGGGCAATATCGTCGACCGGGTGCGGTTCGGTTATGTCGTGGATTTCCTGCACTTCTTCTGGGGGGAGCGGAGTTTCTGGGTGTTCAATGTTGCAGATGCGGCGATCACCGCAGGTGTGCTATTGTTGCTGGTGAGGGCGCTGACGGCGCCGAAAGGAATGGGTCATGCGTAATCTTCTCATCATTTGCGGCGCCGCGATGGCATTGGCGGCGTGCGGCAAGACCAGCATGACCGATCGCAAGGGGCCCGACGAACTCGCCATCGGGCGCAGCGCGCCGCTGGTGGTGCCGCAGGATTTTGCGCTGACGCCGCCCAAGCCGGGTGCGCCGCGGGCGATCGGGCAGGATTCGCAGAGCTCGGCGATGGAAGCGTTGTTCGGGCCGGGCGTGAAGGTGCCGCCGAAGTCGCCAGCCGAGCAGCAGCTGCTTGATAAAGCTGGGGCTGGGGCGAATGATCCTTCGATCCGGTCGAATGCCGGGGATACCAAGACGCCGACGGTCAACAAGGGGGCGTTTGTGCGCGAGTTGATGGATGCGCCGGCGGGGACGCGGAATGCAGCTGTGGCTGAGGTCAGGATTGGCTGATTCTGGGTGAGAAGTAAGTAAGGACCCGCCCCCGACCCCTCCCTAGAAGTAGGGAGGGGGGACGTAAGAGAAGACTCACCCACCCCCAGCCCCTCCCTTGAAGAAGGGAGGGGAGTTTTTACTTCATCAGGCTGCCGAGGAGGCCGCGGAGGAGTTTCGAGCCGAAGCTGCCGCCGAGTTGGCGGCCGACGCTGGTGGCGGCGGATCGCGCCGTGGATTCGATCATTTTTTCGGTGAAGCTTTTGGGCTGGGGGCGGGCGGCGACGCGGGCGGCGGCGGCGCTTTCGCGGGCGGCGAGCTTGGCGGCGGCGACGGCGGCCTTGTCGGCTTCTACGGCGGCGCGTTCGTCGAGCTTGGCCTGGAGGGCGGCGGCTTTTTCGGCTTCGGTGCGGGCGGCGGTGTCGGCGGCGCGGGTCAGGAGCTTTTCATAGGCGGATTCGCGATCGACGGCGTCGTCGTATTTGCCGGCGAAGGGCGAGGCGTTGATGAGGGTGGCGCGCTCGTCTTTCGTCAGCGGGCCGACGCGGCTGCGGGGCGGGGCGATCATGGTGCGTTCGACGGGGGTCGGGGCGCCGTCGGCCATCAGCAGCGAGACCAGGGCCTCGCCGACTTTCAGTTCGGTGATGGCGGTGACGAGATCGAGTTTCGGGTTGGCGCGGAAGGTTTCGGACGCTGCCTTGATGGCGCGCTGGTCGCGCGGGGTGAAGGCGCGCAGCGCGTGCTGGACGCGGTTGCCGAGTTGGCCGGCGATCTTTTCGGGGATGTCGATGGGGTTCTGGCTGATGAAATAAACGCCGACGCCCTTGGAACGGACGAGGCGGACGACCTGCTCGATCTTGTCCATCAGCGCGTCGGGGGCTTCGTCGAACAGGAGGTGGGCTTCGTCGAAGAAGAACACCAATTTGGGTTTTTCGGGGTCGCCGATTTCGGGGAGGGTCTCGAAGAGTTCGGAAAGCAGCCAGAGCAGGAAGGTGGCGTAGAGGCGTGGGCTCTGCATCAGGCGGTCGGCGGCGAGGACGTTGACCTGGCCGCGGCCTTGGGCGTCGGTCTTGATGAAATCGGTGATGTCGAGGGCGGGTTCGGCGAAGAAATAGGCGCCGCCTTGGGTGTCGAGCTGGAGCAGCTGGCGCTGGATGCTGCCGACGCTGGCCTTGGAGACATTGCCGTATCTGGTGCTGAGCTCGGCGGCGTTGTCGGCGCAGAAGGACAGCATGGATTGCAGGTCCTTGAGATCGAGGAGCAGGAGCCCGAGGTCGTCGGCGTATTTGAAGGCGATGCTGAGCACGCCTTCCTGGGTTTCGTTGAGGCCCATCAGGCGGGCGAGGAGCAGCGGCCCAAGTTCGGAGATGGTGGCGCGGATGGGGTGGCCTTGCTCGCCGAACAGGTCCCAGAAGACCACGGGGTTGGCGGCATAGTCATAGTCGGTGATGCCGATTTCAGCGGCGCGTTGCCCGGTCCAGGCGGCGGCATCGGAGCCCTTCATCGCCATGCCGGCGATGTCGCCCTTTACGTCGGAGAGGAAGACGGGGACGCCTTCGCGGCTGAAGCCTTCGGCGAGGGTTTGCAGGGTGACGGTTTTTCCGGTGCCGGTGGCGCCGGCGATGAGCCCGTGGCGGTTGGCTCGCTTGAGGACGAGGGCCTGGGGGGAGTCCTCGCCTTTTCCGATGAAGATGCTGTCGGCCATTTGCGCGGGTCCCCTGGTGTGGGGAGGGGGATAGCGGGTTTTTTGGGGGGGCTCAATCGGAGTTGGGCGGGGTGACTTACTTCGGGAAGAGCCTGCCCCTCACCCCGCTCGCCGAAGCGGCGAGTCTCCCTCTCCCGCGAGGGGAGAGGGATTTTGCTTGTGCTGGGGAGGGGGACACCCCCACCCGGGCCGCCAAGAGGCGTCTCTCGACCTCCCCCCTCTAGGGGGAGGGCAAGGGGTCATTTTTTGTCGGTGTTAAGTTTGATGCCGACGTAGCGGGGGGGGAGGGCGCCGCGCTGGACGAGGAGGAGAACGGTGTCGCGGCCGGCCTTGCGGGCGAGGTCGACGGCGGCGGCGGCTTCGGCGGGGGTTACCGTCGGGCGCTGGTTGATCTGCAGGATGATGTCGCCGCGCTGGAGTCCGTTGGTCGCGGCGTCGCTGCCCGGCGTGATGCCGGCGATGACGACGCCCTTGACGGCATCGGTGATGCGGAGCTGCTGGCGCAGTTCGGCGGTCAGCGGCTGCAGGGTGATGCCGAGGCTCTGCTTGGCGGATTCGGCGCCGGGGGCCTTGGTGTCGGTGGCTTCGTCGCCTTCGGACTTGAGGCCGGCGCGCGCCTGGACGATCGATTCGGCCGGGCGCTGGGCGATGACGGCGTTAATGGTGCGGCGTTGGCCGTCGCGGATCAGCTCGATCGGCACATTGGCGCCGATCGGCGTGTTGGCGACGACGTACGACAGGGTGTTGTCATAGGTGACGTCGGCGTTGTTGATCTTGACGATCACATCGCCCTGCTTGATGCCGGCGCGCGCGGCGGGGCCCGAGGCCTCGATCGAGGCGACGATTTCGCCGCGATCCTTGGGCAGGCCGAGACCGGCTGCGATGTCGGTGGTCAAGGGCTGGATGCCGACGCCGAGGTAGCCGCGCTTGACGGTGCCGGTGGCGCGGAGTTGCTGGATGACCGGAAAGGCGAGTTCGGCCGGGATCGAGAAGCCTAGGCCGACGTTGCCGCCGGTGGGCGAGAAGATCGCGGTGTTGATGCCGATGACGTTGCCATCGAGATCGAACAGCGGGCCACCCGAGTTGCCTTGGTTGATCGAGGCGTCGGTCTGAATGTAGCGGTCGTACTGGCCCGAACCGATGTTGCGGTGGAGGGCGGAAACGATGCCGGCAGTGACGGTGCCGCCGAGGCCGAAGGGGTTGCCGATGGCGATCGCCCAGTCACCGACGCGGACGTCCTTGGAGTTGCCGAACTTCACGAAGGGCAGGTTGGTGCCCTCGATCTTGAGCAGCGCCATGTCGGTCAGCGCGTCGCGGCCGATGACCTTGGCCTTGTATTCGCGGCGATCCGAAAGCGTGACGGTGATGGTGTCGACGGCGTCCTTGCCGGCACCCTCGCCGGCCGAGATGACGTGGTTGTTGGTGACGATATAGCCGGCGGGATCGATGATGAAGCCCGAGCCGAGCGAGGTCGCTTCGCGCGTGACGGGCTCGCCGGCATCGCCTTGCTGCTCCTGGAAGCGGCGGAAGAGTTCCTCGAGCGGCGACGATGGCGCGCCGCCGCGCAGCTTGCCGACTTCGACCTTTTGGGTGGTCGAGACGTTGACGACGGCGGGCGATAGCCGGCTGGTGAGATCGGCGAAGCTGCGCGGGGCGCCGCCGGGAGGCGCGATCGGCGCGGCGGGCGGGGTCGCGTTCTGAGCGGGCTGGCCGGCGACGACGGGCGCGGTGGTCTGGGCGAAGGCAGGCGCCAAAACGGCGGCGGCGCCCCCGAGCAGGGCGGCGGCGGAGAGGAGGCTGCGGACGATACGCACGATTGGGCGAACCTTTCAGGTCTGGACCGGGGCTATGATTTGTGGTGCCAGCCTGGCCCGGGCAGGTCCCGGAAACAAGATGGCACCGATAATGTCGCTCAAATGGCTCTTTCGATACTAACGCGCGATGAACGATACGGACCCGGCTTTGCTGAATGATGTACGGGCGGCGCCCATTGCCGCCCGTAATTCATCAACGATTGCCGCGCCGGCCTTCGAATTCGCGGAGGAATTCATTGTTCGATGACAGCACGACGGTCGAGCTGTCGTCGGTAAAGGTCGTGCGATAAGCCTGCATTGCCCGGTAAAAGGCAAAGAATTCAGGGTCCTGGCCAAAGCTCGCGGCATAGGTGTTGGCGGCTTCGGCGTCGGCCTTGGCGCGGACCAGCTGGGCTTGCTTTAGGCCCTGAGCGCGAATGGTCGCAGCCTCCTGCTGGCGCGCCGAACGCATCCGCAGGAAAGCGGATTCGAGCGGCGTGCCGCTGGGCAGGTCGGCGCGCTTGATGCGGACGTCGATGATCTCGGCGCCGTACTGGCGGGCCTGACGGTTCACCGTCGTCTGGATCTCCTCCATCATCTCGGTGCGTTCGGGGCTGAGCAGCGAGGCGAACGGCTGCTTGCCGAGCTCGTTGCGCATCTTGGAGGCGAGAATGCGCTTGAGGGCGTCGGCGGCGTTGGCCTCCGTACCCACCGTCTGCACCATGCGCAGCGGATCGGTGATGCGGAAGCGGGCGAAGGCATCGACGACGAGGCGCAGCTGGTCGGTGGTGAGCACCGTCTGCTGTTCCATGTCGAGGTTGAGCACGCGCTTGTCGACGAAAGTGGCGGTTTCGATGAACGGCACCTTGGCGACGAGGCCGGCGCCCGACGTGCCGAAGGCAGCGTTGGGGTTGTAGGCGTTGACGATGCGCTCGGGCTTGCCGAGGCGCAGGACGACGACCTGCCGGGTTTCATGGACCGTGTAGAACGTGCCCATGAGGACGACGACGGCGGCGAAGGCGAGAACGGCCCAGGCGATGGGGTTGCGGAACAAAGTCATGCCTTATTGTCCGGACTTGCCCGAGGCGCTGCCGCTGGCGGCAGCCTCGGGCGTGGGGGCTGCGGCGCCAGCGCGGCGGCGCAGTTCGGGAAGCGGCAGATAGGCCTGGACGCCGCCGGCCTCGATGACGGTCTTGTCGACCTTGGCGAGGACGCTTTCCATGGTTTCGAAATACATCCGCTTGCGGGTGACTTCGGGGGCCAGCTTGTACTGGGTATAGACGGCGTCGAAGGCCGCGGCGGCACCCTGCGCGCTGGCGAGCAGCTGCTGCGAATAGGTCCGCGACTGGTTGAGGTATTGCTGGGCGTCCTGCTGCGCTGCGGAGACGTCCTTGAAGGCATCATCGACCATGGCGGGCGGATCGGCCTGCTTGATGTCGACGCCGCGGACTTCGATGCCCGAGCGGTAGGAGTCGAGGACTTCCTGCATGCGCTCGCGGACCTGCTCGGCGATCTGGGCGCGCTGGGGACCGATGGCGTCGTTGAGCGTCGCCTTGGAGATTTCGGCGCGCATGGCGGATTCGCCGACTTCGCGGACGGTCTGCTCGGGCTCGGCGAGGGTGAACAGGAAGTTTTCGACGTTCTTGATCTTCCAGCGCACGGCATAGGCGAGGTTGATGATGTTCTGGTCACCGGTGAGCATCAGGTTTTCGGCGGCGCCCTCGGTGGCGCCGATATCGACCGAATTGATCTGCTCGACCTTGCGCAGGACGACGGTATCGATGGGGAAGGGCAGCTTGAACTGGAGGCCCGGGCCGGTGGTTTCGACGAAGCGGCCGAAGCGCAGCACGACGCCGCGTTCCTGTGCATCGACGCGGTAGAAGCTGGTGAAGATGATCCAGGCAGCGAGGATGGCGCCGGCGATCCATAGCCATTTGCGGCCGCCGAGCGGGTTCAGGCCACCGACACTGTTGTTGTTATTAGGGCCGAACTGCCGGAGTTTTTCCTGGCCGCGGCGGATGATGTCGTCGAAATCCTTGTTGCCTGTCGGGCGTGGGCCGTTCGGCTTTTTGGGTGGGCCTTCGCCCCAAGGGTTGCGGGGTGGGCCGCCAGAGCCGCCACCATTGCCGCCGCCGCCGCCGCCGCCGCCGCCGCCGCCGGAACCACCGGCGCCGCCGCCGTTTTTGGGTGCATCGCCCCAAGGTCCGCCATCATTGTTGTTTTGCCAGGGCATCCGGTTTCCAGGTCTCGTCATCGTACACGCCCACGCTATATACGTTCCGTAATCATGGATTGCGAGGGCGCACGATTGTCGCTGCCGCCCGCGACCATTTCGGGAAGCATTCGAATGAGCGTGAAGGATGACGTGACGGCGGCGCTGTCGGCGGTTGCAGACCCTTTGGAGGCGGGGCGCGATATCGTGGCGGTGGGGCGGACGGCTGGAATCGTTGTGAAAAACGACGGCACGGTGGGCTTGGTGCTGGCGGTGGATGGGCTCGACAAGGCGGCGGCGGAGCGGTTGCAGGCGGCGGTCGAGGTTGCCGTGGGGCGGGTCGCCGGCGTGGCGCAGGTGCGGATAATTCTGACGGCGGATCGGGCGAGTGGCGAGGGCGCGCCGGCGCCGACGCAATCGGCGGTGCCGGGGATACGGAAACTGATCGCCGTGGCGAGCGGCAAGGGCGGGGTCGGCAAGTCGACGGTGGCGGTGAACCTGGCGGTGGCTTTGGCGCGGCAGGGGCTGGCGGTGGGGCTGCTCGATGCGGATATCTATGGGCCATCGGTTCCGACATTGCTGGGGATCGAGGGGCGGGCGGCGTTGTCGGACGGGCGGTTGCAGCCGGCGGCGGCGCACGGGATCAAGGCGCTGTCGATGGGGATGATGACCGATCCGAAGAAGGCGATCATCTGGCGTGGGCCGATGGCGTCGTCGGCGCTGGTGCAGATGGTCGAGAAGGCCGACTGGGGGGTGCTCGACGTGCTGGTGGTGGATATGCCGCCGGGGACGGGGGATATCCAGTTGACGCTGGCGCAGAAATTGAAGCCCGATGGCGCGGTGATCGTGTCGACGCCGCAGGATCTTGCGCTGATCGATGCGCGGCGGGCGACGGCGATGTTCGGCGAGGTCAATGTGCCGGTGCTGGGGATTATCGAGAACATGAGCGGGTATCTGTGCCCGCATTGCGGCGAGGCGAGCGAGCCGTTCGGGCATGGCGGGGCTGAGGCCGAGGCGAAGGCGATGGGGGTGGCGTTTTTGGGGCGGGTGCCGCTGGATATTGCGCTGCGGCTGGCTTCGGATGCGGGGCGGCCTGGGGAGGGGGCGCAGGCTGAGGTTTTTGCGGGAGTGGCGCGGGCTGTGGCGGGGAGTGTCGGGTTGTAGGGGTGGCTTGGCATGACAGGTCGACCGTAGTTTCGAAGTGCTTGCTTGGCGGGGAGGCTGGATGCCAGCCTTCGCTGGCATGACAGTGGAGATAGGGGGGGCGTGGTGCGGCAAGGGTATGTTTACATCATGGCGAGCCAGCGGAATGGGACACTGTATGTGGGGGTGACGAACGATATTGCGCGGCGGGTGCATGAACATCGGGAGGGGGTGCTGGCCGGGTTCACCAGGCAATATGGGGTGAAGATGCTGGTCTGGTATGAGGCGCATGGGGATGTGCCGACGGCGATCGGGCGGGAGAAGGCGATCAAGGCGTGGCAACGGGCTTGGAAGTTGAGACTGATCGAGGCGGCTAACCCGGAGTGGAACGATCTTTGGCCGACGTTGTTTGGAGAGGGGTTGGGTGTCGAGGATTGGTTGCGGTTGAATTTTCCGGATAGTGTCGTGCCGGTGTAGGCTGGCATCCTGTTTTGGGTGAGGCGGCGGCGGGCGGTGCTTGGCGGGACGACTGGATACCAGCCTTCGCTGGTATGACAGTTTGGAGAGAGGGAGCGTTTTTATGCCGTTGAGCACAGATGACGAGATCCGCGATTTGCTTGGTGGGGCGCGGACGATTGCGATGGTGGGGGCTTCGGATCGGCCGGATCGGGCTTCCTATGGGGTCATGGAATTTTTGCAGGGCCAGGGTTATCGGGTGATGCCGGTCAATCCGCAGATTACCGGCGAGCATGTGCTGGGCGAATATGTGTGGCGGGAACTGAGCCAGATCGGTGAGCCGATCGATATCGTCGATGTGTTTCGGCGGTCGGAGGCGGTCGATGAGGTCGTCGATGCGGCGATCGCGGTGGGGGCGAAGGCGGTGTGGATGCAGTTGGGCGTTGTCAACGAAGCGGCGGCGGCGAAGGCCGAAGCGGCGGGGTTGAAGGTGGTGATGGATCGCTGCCCGAAGATCGAGATCAGGCGGTTGGGGTTGTCCCCCGTCGCACCGCCGCAAGCGACTTGAGGGCATAGTCGAGGCGGTCGCGGACGACGGCGTGGAGAGCCGGCGTGGCGGCGGCGATGCCGTGGAAGACCGGATCGGGCTTGTTGAAGGTCAGCGGTTGCCCGGTGCGGTCGGTGACGGTGCCGCCGGCTTCGGTGAGGATGAGGGCGGAGGCGGCGACGTCCCATTCGGCGATGGTGCGGCCCTCCATCCAGGCGTCGGCTTCGTTCGATGCGACCTTGGCCATGCGCAGCGCCAGGCTGTTGGGTTTTTCGGTGGCGGTGCCGGGCCAGGGTTCGGGCCAGAAGCTGGCGGTGAGGTTCACGGCGTCGATGGGCAGGCGGATGCCTTCGATCGTGGTGAGGTCGCTGACATGGAGGCGCTTGCCGTTGCACTGGGCGCCGCGGCCTTTGATGGCGGCAAACAATTGCTGGCGCGCGGGGGCGAAGAGCGCGGCGATGGTGACTTCGCCGTTTTCGACGAGGGCGACGGAGACGGCCCAGCCGGTGCGGCCGCGGATGAAATCGCGGGTGCCGTCGATGGGGTCGACGACCCAGAGGCGGTGACGGGAGAGGCGGTCGGCGGTGTCGGCGGTTTCTTCGGATAGCCAGCCGTCTTCGGGGCGGGCGCCGAGCAGGCGGTCCTTGAGGTAGGAATCGCACTCGAGGTCGGCGACGCCAACGGGGTTGCCGGGGGATTTGTCCCACCATTCGGATTTGGCGTGGAAATGGCGGAGGGCGAGTTCGCCGGCGGCGTGCGCGGCGCGGATGGCGACGGAGAGGTCGGATTCTAGGCGGCGGGGGGGCATTGGCGGGTCAGGTTGTGGCTGTGGGGGAGGGGGGCGTTTTCCGGTGCGTGCGGGAGATGGGCCCCGGCCTTCGCCGGGGTGACGGCAGAAAGAGCCGGAGTGACGGCAGAAAGAGCCGGGGTGACGGGGTAGGGGTGGGGTGGCTGCCGTTAGGCACCGGCTACCGTCATTCCATCGATGCGGATGGTGGGTACGTTGACGGCGTGGCGGAAGCTGAGGTCGTTGGCGGGGACCATGACCTTGAACATGCTGATGAGGTTGCCGGCGATGGTGACTTCGGCGACGGCGACGCTGATCTCGCCGTCCTCGATGAGGAAGCCCGAGGCGCCGCGGCTGTAGTCGCCGGTGAGGCCGTTGACGCCCATGCCGATCAGCTCGGTGACGTAAAAGCCGCGCTTGATGCCAGCCATGAGGGCGGCGGGGGTGTCGGTGCCGGCTTCGAGATGGAGGTTGCTGGCGCCGGCGCCGGGGGGGCCCGAGGTGCCGCGGGCGGCGTGGCCTGTCGGTTGCAGGCCGAGTTGGCGGGCGCTGGCGGCGTCGAGCAGCCAGTTGGTGAGCATGCCGTTTTCGATGATGGCGCTGCGGTTTGTGGGCAGGCCCTCGCCGTCGAAGCTGCGCGAGCGGAGCCCGCGCGGGCGGTGCGGGTCGTCGGTGATTGTGATGGCGCTGTCGAAGACCTGGGTGCCGAGCGCGTCCTTCAAAAAGCTGGTGCCGCGGGTGATGGCGCTGCCGGTGATGGCGCCGATGAGGTGGCCGACGAGCGACGAGCCGATGCGCGGGTCGAAGATGATCGGCATCGGCGCGGTTTCGAGCTTGATCGGGTTCAGGCGGCGGATGGCGCGTTCGCCGGCGCGGGTGCCGATGGTGGCGGGAGCCTCGAGATCGGAAAAATGGCGCGCCGAATGCCAGGCATAGTCGCGCTGCATATCGCCGCCGGCGCCGGCGAGGACGCTCGCCGACGAGCCATAGCTGGTCGAGCGCTTGCCGCCGCGAAAGCCGGTCGAGGTGGCGAGCGCGGTGACGGCGCGGCCGGCCGAGGCGCCGCCGCCTTCGGAATTGGTGACGCCGGGGATGGCGCGGGCGGCGTCCTCGGCGGCCATTGCCATGTCGCGGAGCAGTTCGGCGCTGGGATCCTGGCCATCGTCGATATCGAGATCCTGCGGCAGCGTCGTCAGCAGGCGATCGGCGGGGGCGAGGCCGGCCCATTCGTCCTCGGGGGCGAGGCGGGCCATGGCGACGGCGCGCTCGGCGGCGATGGCGAGGGCCTGGGGGGTGAGGTCCGACGACGAGACGCTGGCGGATTGGTGGCCGATGAAGACGCGGATGCCGACTTCCTCGCCTTCGCTGCGGCCGATGTCCTCGAGCTTGCCGAGGCGGACGGAGACGCTGGTCGAGCCGTCGCCGACGTACATGGCGTCGGCGCTGTCGGCGCCGGCGGCTTTGGCGGCGGCGAGGGCGGAATCGAGACGGTCGAGGGCCTGGGGGACTGTGAGCATGGAGGAGACTTAAGCGGTCGGGGGCTGGATGTCATCGGGGGCGGGGTTGGGGGGGGTGGTTTTTCTTGGGGGAGGGGGGAGAAACTGGGTCCCGGGTCGAGCCCGGGATGACAGTTCGGGTTGGGGTGATGTGGGGGAGGGCGCGTGACAGGTTGGTTCGGCGTTTTTTTGTGAGGGCTTTGCTTTGTGGCGAAGCTGGATGCCAGCCGTCGCTGGCATGACACGGGTTAATGTATGGCTGTCAGGCCGATGGCGGCGCAGGCGGCGAAGATTAGGAGGCCGGCGCTGCGGTTGCTGCGGAACAGGGTGAGGGCGTTTTGGGGGGACTGGTCGGACAGGCGGTGGATTTGCCAGCCGAAGTGGAGGGCGATGGGGACGAGGGCGAGCAGGGCGAGAGGGTCTTCGCGGACCAAGTAGAAGGCGATGGCCCAGAGGATCACGGCGGCGGCGTAGAAGACGGCGACGCCGGCGCGGGCGTTCTTGCCGAGCGCGCGGGCGGAGGACTTTATGCCGGCCATGGCGTCGTCCTCGATGTCCTGCAGGGCGTAGATGGTGTCGTAGCCAAGGGTCCAGGCGATGCCGCCGGCGTAGAGCAGGAGCATTGCCGGCGCGGGGTCGGCGACGGCGATGAAGCCGACCAGCGCGCCCCAGTTGAAGGTGAGGCCGAGCCAGGCCTGCGGCCACCAGGTGATGCGTTTCATGAAGGGGTAGCCGGCGACGAGGATGATGCTGGCGAGGGCGGTGAGCTGGGCGGCGGGGCGGAGTTGGAGGAGCACGAGGAGCCCGATGCCGGCAAGCAGGATGGCGAAGGCGAGGGCGCGTTTTACCGGGATGGCACCGCTGGCGACCGGGCGGTCGCGGGTGCGGGCGACCTGGGCATCGAGGTCGCGGTCGACGATGTCGTTCCAGACGCAGCCGGCGGCGCGCATGGCGATGGCGCCGATGGCAAACCACGGGATCAGCGCCCAGTCGGCGACAAGGCCATCGGCAAGGGCGACGCCCCAGGCGCAGGGCCAGAACAGCAGCCAGCTGCCGGCGGGGCGATCGAGGCGGGCGAGGCGGGCGTAGGGGCGGATGTGGGCCGGGAGGGCGTCGATCCAGCTTGGCTGGGCGTCGGGGGTTGCCTCGGGTTTCGGCGGGGAGGGTGCTGTGCTAGCCACGGGCTCATGAGCGAATTGCCGAGCGATCTGTCAACCCAGAGCCTCCTTGTAACGCCGCGGCTTTATGTGGAGGTTCCGCTGGCGGCGGGTGGTGTGGTGACCTTGCCGGTGCCGCAATCGCATTACCTGGCGCAGGTGATGCGGCGGCAGCCGGGGGATGTGGTGCGGCTGTTCAACGGGGCGGATGGCGAGTGGGCGGCGCGGCTGGTGACTGTCGGGCGCAAGGCGGTGGTGGCCGAGATGGTGGCGCAGTCGGCGGCGCAGGAAGTGGTGCAGGATTTGTGGCTGTGCTCGGCGCCTTTGAAGCGGGGGCGGATCGACTGGGTGGCCGAGAAGGCGTGCGAATTGGGGGTGGCGAGGTTCGTGCCGGTGCTGACGCGGCGGACGATCGTGGACAAGCTCAACCTCGATCGGTTGCGGGCGCATATGGTCGAGGCGGCGGAGCAGTGCGGGCGGACGGCGTTGCCTGACGTTAGTGAGCCGGTGGCGCTGGCTGCGTTGCTCAAGGACTGGCCGGCTGAGAGGGTGTTGATCTTTGCCGATGAAACGGGCGGGGCGCCGATGGCGGCGGCGTTCGCCGGGGTGCGGGCACCGGCGGGGATATTGATCGGGCCGGAGGGGGGATTCACGGTTGAGGAACGCGAGGCGATCCGCGCGGTGCCGGGGGCGCTGGCGGTGAGTCTGGGGCCGCGAATCCTGCGCGCGGACACGGCTGCGGCGGTGGCTGTCGGGGTGTGGCAGGCGGTTGCGGGGGATGGCGGCTAGGAGGCCGGCGTCAGCTTGATGATGGTTTCGGCTTCGCGGAGGATCGCGGCTTTCGTCCAGAGCATGGGGACGTAGCGGCCGTCGGCCCAGAGCGGGAAGAGGTCGCGGTAGTGCGGGCTGTCGACATTGCCGGATTGGCCGGGAGTGTTGATGACGCGGGAATTGTCCCAGGCGCCGACGTCGAGGACCATGCGCACCGACGCGCCGGCGGCGACGTTGAAATTGTCGGTGGCGCCGCGGTGGCTGGCGGCCTTAGGCGTCGAGCCCGAGCCGCCGAGCGGGAGGGGGCCAGCGGCTTGGTCGGCGGCGCGGCCGGGGAGAGCGAGGGCGGGGGTGAAATGCGCGGCGTGGAGGTTGCCCCATTGCCATTTCTTGGGGTCGGGGCCGAGTAGGGTGCGGGTTTCGCCCCAAGCGGCGGCGAGCGAGGTCTTGAGGATGGGGGCGGCGTTGGTGCCGGGCTGCTCGAGAACGGAGATGACCGCGGCGGATTCGGGCCGGGCGAAGGCCGGGCGGGTGGCGGCGGGGACCAGTGCGGCGACGGCGGCGGTGCCGAGGTGGCGGGCGAGCCAGACTTCGTAGAGCGCGGCGGCGGGGCTGTCGGCGGTGAGATGGCCGTCCCAGCCTTGCAGGAGGGCGATGGCGGCGGCTTCGTCGCGGTCCTGGCTGTTGAGGCCGCGCAGGAGCGCGACGGCGCGCAGGGCGAGGGTGGAATGTTCGTCGTTCTGCAGCGCCATCGAGTCTTCGAGGCTGAACCTGGGCTTTGATCCGATGATCTTGTCGATGCGGTCGATGCGCGAGCGGTCGGCCCATTCATAGGCGATGCGGCGGGTTTCGGAAGGGTAGCCGGCGGGCAGGTTCATCTCGTTGGCGCTGGCGAACCAGCCCTTGGCGGGGTTTTTCAGGCTGGGGAGCAACGAGGGGTCGAGCAGGCCGTGCCATTTGCTGCCGGGGGCGACGGGGGACAGGCCGTCGGCGTCGGTGCGGACGGGGGCGAAACCGGCGGCGGCCCAGCCGATGTCGCCCTTGGTGTCGGCATAGACGAGGTTGAGCGGTGGGGCGCCCCAGTGCGCGCGGGCGGCGGTGAAATCGGTCCAGTTCTTGGCGCGGAACAGCCAGGCGGCACTGAAATAGGCCGACGCGCCGGGGCGGTCCCAGGTGGCGCGGACGGCGAAGCGGTTGCCGGCGGCGTTGACGGCGATGACTGGGCCGTCGCGGGTGAAAAGCAGTTCGGCGGCGCGGGGTTTCTGGTCCTTTACGTCGATGGTTTCGGTGATGGCGGTGACGGGCTCGCCGGGTTTGGAGACGATGAGGTCCTGCTGGTCCATGGCGAAGATCGTCAGTCCCCAGGCCATGTCCTCGTTGTGGCCGAAGCTGATGCCGGGGAGCGCGGGCTCACCGGCGCCGGCGATCTTGAGGTCGGGGGCGTCGAGGTGGATGAGGTAGCGCAGGCCCGGGATGCCGTGGGCGCGGTGGGGGTCGTTGGCGAGGATGGCGCGGCCGGTGGTGCTGCGGCCCGGGGCGATGACCCAGTTGTTCGAGCCTTCGCGGGTGTCGTCGTCGGGGTTGGCGCCATCGGAATCTGCAATCGCGACGACTGTTCCCTTGTCGAAGCTGACGCCGGCGATGGCGAGGTTGTAGGTCTTGAGGATGTCGGGCGTGACGATGCACGGGTCGACGCCCTTGGGCACGATGATCTGGTGGGCGGGTTCGAGCTTGCGGCGCAGCGGTTCGTAGGGGAGGCCGCCGGCGCAGAGGGATTGCGCGCGGGCGACTTCGGCGGGGATGTTGGCGGCCAGCGCGTTCGAGCGGATGCGGACGATGTCGTCGGCGGTCCAGCGTTCGGGGCGCGAGGCGGTGGCGGTGAATTCGGGGGGGAGCGGCTGGCGGGAGCCTTCCGTGTCGGTGATGAAGGCGTTGATGCCGGCGGCGAAGGCGGTGGTCCAGGCCTGCGCCTCGGCCGGGTAGGATGCCCATTCGGCGGCCATGTCGCCGCGGTAGAGGAACAGGCGGGAGGCGCGGTCCTGTTCGACGAACGTAGGTCCGAAGCTGGCGGCGAGGCGGCCGAGACCGCGCTTGCGCCACAGGTCGATCTGCCAGAGGCGGTCGCGGGCGGCGGCATAGCCTTGCAGGAAGAAGGCGTCGGGGGTGTTGGCGGCATAGACGTGCGAGATGCCCCAGCGATCGACGATGATTTCGGCGGGGGCGGCGAGGCCGGGGAGGCGGCGGGACTCGGTGGCGGGGCCGGCGAGCGCGGGCGCGGCGAACAGGGTGAGGACAGCCGCGGCAGTCAGGGTCGATCTCATGGTCTGCGTTGCCCCTGTGCCAGTGTCGACACCGGTGTCGCGCCGGCGGGGGCCAGGCGTCAAGCGGCTGTGAGATGCGACGCAAAATGCAGGGAACGATTCAACGCCGATGCCGTTCATGGCTGGTCCCCTTCCGCGCCGTCTGCCGGATCATTTCGGAGCATCGAACATGGCCACCAAGAACGATTCCGTGAAAAACACGCTTGCGGCGAAGGCCGCCAAGCAGAAGGCCGATGCGGTCGACCCGCGGGTCGACCTCGCCAACCCATTGGGGCGCATGGTGCGGGGTGTCGGCGGCGAGCTTCACCAGCAGGCGGAAGGCGACCAGCCGCTGCTGACGACCAACATGGGCATCCCGATTTCCGATGATCACAACAGCCTGCGCGCCGGCCCGCGCGGCAGCGTGCTGCTCGAGGATTTCGTGCTGCGCGAGAAGATCTTCCACTTCGATCACGAGCGGATTCCCGAGCGGGTGGTCCATGCCCGCGGGCTTGGCGCGCATGGGTTTTTCGAGCTGACCGACAGCCTGGCCGACAAGACGACGGCCAAAGTGCTCGGTGAGGTGGGTGAGAAGACGCCGGTTTTCGTGCGGTTCTCGACGGTGGCGGGCAACAAGGGGTCGGCCGATTTGCCGCGCGACGTGCGCGGGTTCGCGGTCAAATTCTATACCAAGGAAGGCAATTGGGACATTGTCGGCAACAATATCCCGGTGTTCTTCATCCATGACGCGATCAAGTTTCCCGATCTCGCGCATGCGGTGAAGGAGGAGCCCGATCGCGGCTGGCCGCAGGCGGCATCGGCGCACGACACGTTCTGGGACTGGATCGCCTGCACGCCCGAGGCGATGCACATGATCATGTGGACGATGTCGGATCGCGCCATCCCGCGCTCGACGCGGATGATCCAGGGGTTCGGCGTCCACAGCTTCCGGCTGGTTGCGGCCGATGGCACGTCGACCTTCGTCAAGTTCCACTTCACGCCCAAGCTCGGCATGCAGTCGGTGGTCTGGGACGAGGCGGTCAAGATCAACGGCGCCGATCCGGATTTCCATCGCCGCGACCTGTGGGAAGCGATCGACAATGGCGATTTCCCCGAGTGGGAACTCGGCGTCCAGCTGTTCACCCAGGAAGAAGCCGATGCGCTGCCGTTCGATCACCTCGATGCGACCAAGCTGATTCCCGAGGAGTTGATTCCGCTGCGGACCATTGGCCGGCTGGTGCTCGATCGCAACGCGGCCAACGTTTTCGACGAGACCGAGCAGGTCGCCTACAGCACCGCCAATATCGTGCCAGGCATCGATTTTTCGGACGATCCACTGCTGCACGGGCGCAATTTCAGCTATCTCGATACCCAGTTGAAGCGCCTCGGTTCGACCAATTTTCACCAGATCCCGATCAACACGCCCAAGTGCCCGTTCGCCAACATGCAGCGCGAGGGGCATATGCAGACGATCGTGCATCCGCAGCGGGTGACGTACACGCCGAGCCTGCTCGATCCGGCGGGCCCCCGCGAATCTGCCGAGCGCGGCTTCCGCACGTTCCCGAGCCCGATGGATGGCACCAAGGTGCGGGCGCGGCCGGAGAGCTTTGCCGACCATTACAGCCAGGCCCGGCAGTTCTTCCTGAGCCAGACCGAACCCGAGCAGAACCATATCGTCGCGGCGCTGGTGTTCGAACTGAGCAAGGTCGAGACGCTGTTCATCCGGTCGACGATGCTGGGCCACCTTTCGGTGATCTTGCCCGAACTGGGCGAGCGGGTTGCCACCGGGCTGGGCTATGTCGGCGATATTCCGGTGATCACGCCGGCAGTCGAGCCGACCGATATGCCGCTGGCGCCGTCGCTGAGCATTCTTGCCCGGCCGGCACCTTTGGTCTTTGGCCGCAAGGTCGGCGTCCTGCTTGGCGACGGTGCCGATGCGAACGCGCTGGCCTCGCTCGAGAACGTCCTCGGCGAGTCCGGTGCGACGCTGAAGGTCATTTGTCCCAAGGTCGGCGGCGTGACGTTGTCGGATGGATCATTGCGCGCGGCGGAGCATCAGCTGCAGGGCGGGCCTTCGGTGCTGTTCGACGCGGTCGTCGTCCTCGCCGGCGCCGATGCGGTGGCCAGGCTGGTCAACGATGCGGCGGCTGTGGCCTTTGTCCATGATGCCTTCAGCCATCTGAAGGTCATCGGCTATGGCACCGCGGCCCAGCCGTTGCTCGACAAGGCCGGGGTGGTTGCCGACGACGCGGTGGTGGCGGTCGATGCCGGCGGCGCGGTGTTCGTCGATCGCATGGCAGCCGGTCGCCGCTGGGATCGCGAGCCGAGCGTCCGCCCGGTTTATTGACGCCGACGATTGAAAAATCCTGAAAGCAAAGGGAAAATCGTGTCTGATATCGATGGAAATCTTGCCCCTCCCGGCACGCGTATAGCGCCGCGCCGCAATCTGAAGCCGGTCGAGCGCGGGCTGTCGGTTGCCGCCGGATCGGTAATCGGGGTCATTGCTACCCAGCAGAAGGGCACCGCCGGCGTGCTGATGGGGTTGCTCGGATCGTTGCTGGTAGCGCGCGGCGTCACCGGTGCGTCGCCGGCCAAGCGGCTGATCGGCCAGCGGCCCGATGAGGCCGAGATCGCCAAGGCGGCGGGGTGGTCGAGCGCGGCGCTGGTGTCGCGCGCCGTCACCATCAACGCGCCGCGAGAGATGGTCTATCGGCAGTTCCGCGAGATCCAGCGCTGGCCCTATTGGGCGTTCAACGTCGAAAGCGTCCGGATTCGCCGCGATGGCCGGCTGCACTTTGTTTCGATCGATCCGACCGGGCCGGTCGAATGGGATGCCCGCATTACCGACGAACGGCCGGGCGAATTGCTGGCGATCGCCTCGGTGCCGGGATCGAAGGTGCCGACCACTGCGCGTTATGAGTTCCGCGACGCGGTCGGTGGCCGCGGCACCGAGATCCATGCCGCGGTCGCGTATCGGCCGCCGGGTGGCAGCATGGGGCGCTATGCCGCCAAGCTGACCCAGCGCGAGCCGGGAATCCAGCTTCGCCGCGATCTCAAGCGCTTCAAGAGCCTGATCGAGACCGGCGAGATCGCCACCAATTCACCACAGGGCACCGTCCCCAAGGCTTGAGCTTTATCGTTGCTATTCTGAAGGATTTTCCATGCGCGCAGTCCGCTGGCACGGCAAGAAAGACATTCGCGTCGATACTGTTCCCGACCCCGAGATCGTTAACCCGCGCGACGCGATCATCCGCGTCACCTCGACGGCGATCTGCGGCTCCGACCTGCATCTTTACGACGGCATGATCCCGTCGATGCAGGCGGGCGACATCCTGGGCCATGAATTCATGGGCGAGGTCGTGGCGCTCGGCAAAGGCGTCTCCAATCTCAAGGTCAGCGACCGGGTCGTGGTGCCGTTCACCATCGCCTGCGGCCAGTGTTTTTTCTGCGAAAAGACGCTGACATCGCTGTGCGACAACAGCAATCCGGCCGACAACCAGGACCTTGCCGAAGCGCTGATGGGGCATTCGCCATCGGGGCTGTTCGGCTATTCGCACATGCTCGGTGGTTATGCCGGCGGCCAGGCCGAATATGTCCGGGTGCCGTTCGCCGATACCGGCTGCTTCAAGGTGCCGGCGCATCTGAGCGACGAGCAGGTGCTGTTCCTGTCGGACATCCTGCCGACCGGCTGGATGGCGGCGGAGAATGCCGACATCGAGCCGGGCGATACGGTGGCGATCTGGGGCGCCGGGCCGGTCGGGCAATTCGCCATACGGTCGGCATTCCTGCTCGGTGCCGAGCGGGTCATTGCCATCGATCACCGGCCGGGCCGGCTGGCGCTGGCGGCCGAGGCCAAGGCGGAGACGCTCAATTTCGAGCTGGTCGACGTGATGGCGGCATTGGCGGAGACGACCGGCGGACGTGGTCCCGATCGCTGCATCGATGCGGTCGGCATGGAAGCGCACGGGCTGGCGATCGACAATATCATTGACCGCGCCAAGCAGGCGACGGGACTGGGCACCGACCGGCCGCATGTGCTGCGACAGGCGATCGTCGCGTGCCGCAAGGGCGGGACGATCTCGATGCCGGGCGTTTATGGCGGGATGGTCGACAAATTGCCCATGGGCGCGTTCGTCAACAAGGGGCTGACGCTCAAGACCGGGCAAACCCATGTCCATCGCTATATGAAACCGCTGCTGGCGCGGATCGAGGCGGGCGATATCAAGCCCGACGTGATCATCAGTCACCGGCTGAAGCTATCGGAGGCACCCGGCGCGTACGCCAATTTCCTCAACAAGCAGGATGAGTTCACCAAAGTGGTCCTGCAACCCTAGGGCGGGTTGGCAGGCCCTGGCCGGACATTGCGCAAAAGCCCGAAATATCTGCATTTGCCGCTGGCGGTTGGGCGGCAACTGACGCTAGCTTGGCTTGATGGTGGTTGACCGACTTCTACGCCTCACGGGCTTCGACAAGTCATTCAACCGCGGCCAGCTTACAGCGTCCGCCTGGAGCGACAGCCGGCCGATCCGCGCCGAATTGTTCGGGGCGGATCGGCTGGAGGCGCATGCCCGGTCGTTGGCGCGAGCGCAGCAGATCGTGCCGGGGACGCTGCGATCACGGCAGTTGCTGATCCGGCTCGACGATAACGACGCGGCGCTGCGCCAGACCTATCGCGAGACGGCGCGGGCGATCGAGCAGGGCCGGCCCATTGCCCCGGCGGCCGAATGGCTGATCGACAATTATCACATCGTCGAAAAGCAGATCCGCAAGATCCGCGACGACCTGCCGGCGGATTTCTATCGGCAATTGCCCAAGCTGGCGGACGGCCCGCTGGCGACGCTGCCGCGGGTGTTCGGGATCAGCTGGGCCTATGTCGCGCATAGCGACAGCCTGTTCGAGGACGAGCGTTTCCAGCGCTTTGTCGCGGCGTACCAGCAGGTCAATGCGCTGACCATCGGCGAGCTATGGGCGCTGGCGATCTCGCTCCAGCTGGTGCTGGTCGAGAATTTGCGGCGGCTGGCGGATTTGGCGATCATCGACGAGCTCGACCGGGCGCGCGCCGATGGCTTTGCCGATGCGCTGTTCGCGGCGCCGACCGACATGGTTGCGCTGAACAGCCTGGTGAACATCGACCGGGCGCAGTCGCCGGCGTTCATCAGCCAGCTGGCGCTGCGGCTGCGCGATGTCGACAGTCGCAGCGAGGCGGCGCGGCGCTGGCTCGAGGCGCATGCCCATGCGCGCGGCACCAGTATTTCGGACCTCGATACGGTCGCGCAGGCCGAGCTGATCGCCTCGACGGCGTCGATCCGCAACATTATCATGGCGATGCGCGCCATCGCCGAATCCGATTGGGGCGGGATGGTCGAGGCGCTGAGCCTCGCCGACCGGGTGCTGCGCGCCGGCAGCAATTTCGGCGACATGGATTTTCCGTCGCGTAATTTGTACCGCAACGCGCTTGAGGAACTGTCGCGCGGGTCGTCGTATTCCGAGGATGCGGTGGCCGGAAAAGCTATCGCGCTGGCCGGGGCGCAGGTGCGCACCAACGATATCGACAAGGACCCGGGATTCTACCTGATCGGCAACGGGCGCGCGGCGATCGAGGACGAAATCAGCTATGTGCCGCCAACAGAGACGCGGTTGGCGCGGCAGGTCCGCGAGGGCGGTGTCCGGCTCTACATCGGGCTAATCCTGCTATTGGGGGCGCTGTTGGCGCTTTTGCCGCTGGCCGCATTCGAGACTGTGCCGATGACGGCGTTCGAGAATGTGCCACCGGCGGGGTTCGGTCGCCTCGGCGCCGTCGGTGACGGAACGCCGGGATCATTGTTGCTGGGACTGTTGTTGCTGGCGGCGGTGCTGGTGCTGTCGATCGAAACCGCGACGGCGGTGATCAACCGGGCGATGGCGCGATTGCTGCCGCCGCGGATCATCCCGGCGCTCGAGCTGGACGGCGGTGTCGGTGCGGAATTGCGAACGCTGGTGGTGGTGCCGGTGCTGCTTGGGCCAGGCAGCGGCATCGAGGCGGCGATTGCCGATCTCGAGGTGCACCACCTGACGACGCGCGAGGACGCGGTGCATTATGCGCTGCTATCGGATTTTACCGATGCCGATACCGAGACGGTCGAGGGCGAGGATGCGTTGCTGGCGAGTGCGCGCGCGGCGACGGCGGCGCTCAATGCGCGCTATCCGGTCGAGGGCGGCGGCGCGCGGTTCCTGTTCCTGCACCGGCGGCGGCAATTCAACGCGTCGCAGGGTGTCTGGATGGGGTGGGAGCGCAAGCGCGGCAAGCTCCACGAGCTCAACCGGCTGCTTCGCGGTGCCACCGATACGTCATATGTCGCAGCGGACGGCGGTTCGCCGGCGGTGCCGGAGCAGGTACGTTATGTAATCACCCTCGATGCCGATACGCGGCTGCCGCTCGGCACGGCGCGGCGGATGATCGGCAAGATGGCGCATCCGCTCAATCGGCCGCGCTTCGACATGGCGGTGCGGCGAGTGACGTCGGGCTATGGCATCATGCAGCCGCGCGTGACGATCGCGCTGCCACTGGGGCGCGGGCCGTCGCGGTTCGAGACGCTGGCGGGCGGGCCAGCGGGAATTGATCCCTACGCCGCGGCGGCGTCGGACCTGTACCAGGACCTGATCGGCGAAGGTTCGTTCACCGGCAAGGGCATTTACGAAGTCGATGCGTTCATGGCGTCGCTGGCGGGACGCGTGCCGCCGAACACGATGCTCAGCCATGATTTGTTCGAGGGGATTCATGCCCGCGCCGGGCTGATATCGGATGTCGAGGTCGTCGAGGATTTCCCGGTCCGGTACGACGTCGCGGTGCGGCGCCAGCATCGCTGGGTGCGCGGCGACTGGCAGTTGCTGCCGTGGATCTTTGCGCGGGGACGCAGCCCGGCGCAGGCGCTGACGGGCAATGGCCGGGGCAAGATGCTCGACAATCTGCGGCGATCTTTGGTGGCGCCGGCGACGCTGGTGGCACTGGTTGGCGGCTGGTTCCTGCCGGCGGCGACGGCGATCGCCTGGACGCTGGGCGTGCTGCTGCTGGTGGCGATTCCGCCGCTGTTGCCGCTGCCGTCCTTGTTGCTGGCACTGCGCGGGCGGGACGTGGCGCTGCGCGCGCATCTGCGGACGATCGTGCATGATATCGGGGCCGCGCTGGGGCAGGCGGCGCTGCAACTGGTGACGCTGGCCGACCAGGCGGTGCGGATGGTCGATGCGATCGTGCGGACGCTGTGGCGGCTATTCGTGTCGCGGCGCAATCTGCTCGAATGGCGGACGGCGGCGCAGGCGAGCGCGGCGCCGGATCCGGGTATTTCCGCGATGTACGCGATGATGGGGCGGTCGGTGGTGGTGGTTCTGGTGCTGGCCGCGGCGGCGCTGTGGCGGCAGCCGGGAGTGTGGCCGATCGTGGTGCCGCTGGTGCTGGTGTGGACCGCGGCGCCGTGGCTGGCGTGGCTGGTCAGCCGGCCGCGACCGGTCGCGACGAGTCCGCGGCTCGATGCGGCGCAGCGGGCCCGGCTGGAGGCTGTGGCGCGCGAAACCTGGGCGTTTTTCACGAATTTCGTCACCGCCGAGCATCATCATTTGCCGCCTGATAACTTCCAGGAGAGCCCCGAGCCGGTGGTGGCGGGGCGGACTTCGCCGACCAATATCGGGCTGTACCTGCTGGTGGTGGCAACGGCGCGCAATCGGGGCTGGTGTACGCCGGCGGCGGCGCTCGATCGGTTGGAGGCGACCTTTGCGACGCTCGACCGGCTGGCGCGGCACCGCGGGCATTTGTTCAACTGGTACGACACGCGCGATTTGCGGGTGCTCGATCCGGCGTATGTGTCGTCGGTCGATAGCGGTAATCTGGCGGGGCATTTGATCGCGCTGGCGAACCTTGTGGCGGCGTGGACTGACGCGGCAAGTGCGGCGCGGGCCGGGGCGATTGCGGTGCGGGCGCGCGATTTTGCGATGGCGACGGACTTTGGTTTTCTTGTCGACAAGGACCGGTTGCTGCTGTCGATCGGCTGGTCGGCGGCGGATAATCGGCTTGATGAGGGCTGTTACGACCTGCTGGCGTCGGAGGCGCGGTTAGGCAGCCTGTTCGCGATTGCCAAGGGCGATTTGCCGGCCAAGCATTGGGGTCGGCTGGGGCGGAGTGCGACCGCGGTCGGGGCGTCGTCGGTGCTGATTTCCTGGTCGGGGTCGATGTTCGAGTATCTGATGCCGTCGCTGTTGATGCGGGCGCCCGACGGCAGCTTGCTCGAGACGTCGAACCGGCTGGTGGTCGAGCGGCAGCGCGAATATGCAGGCGAGGCCAAGGTGCCGTGGGGCATTTCCGAATCGGGCTACAATGCCCGTGACCGCGAGATGACGTATCAATATTCCAATTTCGGCGTGCCGGGGCTGGGGCTGAAGCGCGGGCTTTCGGAGAATCTGGTCATCGCGCCCTATGCGACGGGGCTGGCGACGATGGTCGATGCGGTCGCGGCGCTCGACAATTTCGATGTGCTCGAGACGATGGGGGCGCGGGGGGCTTACGGCTTTTACGAGGCGGTTGATTTCACGCCGGCGCGGGTGCCTGAGGGCGAGCGGTTTGCCGTGGTGCGGAACTATATGGCGCATCACCAGGGCATGGCGCTGCTGGCGATTGCCAATGTGCTCGATGGCGGGAAGTTGCGCGACGCGTTTCATGCCGAGCCGATGATTCGGGCGGCTGAACTGCTGCTGCATGAGCGGCCGCCGCGCGGTGTCGGCACCTTTGCGCCGCGCGCCGAGGAGGCCATGGTGGCGGCGATCGACCGGCCGGCGGATGCGGGCGCGGTGCGGACCTATGGCGCGGTGCCGGCGGCGGTGCATCCGGTGCATTTGCTGTCGAACGGGCGATATTCGGTGCTGTTGACCAGTGCCGGGTCGGGCAGCAGCCGGTGGAAGGGCCTGTCGATCAACCGCTGGCGCGAGGACCCGGTGGTGCACGGCGCGGGATCATGGATTTACCTGACCGACCGGCAGACGCGGACGTCCTGGTCGGCGACGCTGGCACCGATGCCGGTCCAGCCGCAATATTATTCGGCGAGTTTCACCGAAGGGCGGGCCTCGTTCCAGCGCCGCGACGGGGTCATCACGACGACCACCGACGTGCTGATCTCGCCCGAGGACGACGCCGAGGTGCGCCGCGTCACGTTGACCAATAGCGGTCGGGTCCAGCACCAGATCGACCTGACCTCGTGCATCGAACTGGCGCTGGGGGATGCGGCGACCGACCTTGCCCACCCGGCGTTCGCGCGGATGTTCATCGAGACCGAATGCACCGACGGCCCGGTGCTGATCGCGCATCGGCGGCCGCGCGGATCGGACGATCCGTCGGTCTGGGTGGCGCACCTCGCGGTCATCGAGGGCAAGACGGCGGGGCCGGTCACGTGGGAAACGGGTCGCAGCGCCTTTATCGGGCGCGGGCGCTCGGTTGCCGACCCCTGGGGTTTTTCGCATCCGCTCGAGGGTCATGCCGGGACGGTGCTCGATCCGATGCTGGCGCTGCGCTGTCCGTTGCTGGTGCCTCCCGGCGGCACGGTGAAGGTGGCGTTCTGGACGATTGCGGCGGCGTCGCGGGCGGAGCTCGAGGACGGCATCGACCGGCATCGCGACCCCAGCGCGTATGACCGGGCGCAGGTCGGGGCGTGGACGCAGGCGCAGATCGAACGGCGGTTCCTGCAGCTGGCGCCGGGCGATGCCGCCGATTTCCAGCGGCTGGCGGCGCACATTGTCCATGCCGGGCGATTGCACGCGCCGCCGCCGGACCTCGTCGCCGCTGCTGCCGGGCCGCAATCGTCGCTATGGGTACACGGCATTTCGGGCGACCGGCCGATCCTGCTGGTGCGCATCGACGACCCGCGCGACATGACCGTCGTCGAGGATCTGCTGCGCGCGTTCGAGTTCCTGCAGGGGCGGTATTTGTCGTTCGACCTTGTGATCCTCAACGAGCGCAAGGCGTCGTATGTGCAGGATCTGCAGATCGCCATCGACAATGCGGTGCGGGTGGTGCGGGCGCGGCCGGCGCCGCCGGGGTTGCGCGGTGATGTCTTCACGCTGCGCGGCGACTTGATGCTCGAACAGCAGGTGTCGGCGCTGCGGGCCTTGTCGCGGGTGGAGATCGTGGCGCAGCGCGGCTCGCTGCGGCGGCAGTTGCAGCGCGATACGCTGGTGGCGCTGCCGGCCATAGCGGCGCCGGCGTGGTTGCCGACGCATGCGCCGCGCGCCGGCCGGGTTGCCGACGCCGCGCTGCCACATGCCGGCGAGCTGGAGTTCTGGAACGGCTATGGCGGGTTTCACGCCGATGGCCGCGAATATGCGATCATCCTCGCCGATCGTGCGGCGACGCCGGCGCCGTGGATCAACGTTATCGCCAATCCGGTGTTCGGCTGCCAGGTGTCGGCCGATGCGCTGGGCTCGATCTGGTCGGGCAATGCGCGCGACAACCAGCTGACGCCGTGGTCGAACGATACCGTTGCCGATCCGCCGGGCGACACGCTGTATATCCGCGATGCCGATACCGGGCAGGTCTGGTCGCCGACTGCGGCGCCGGCGGGTCCGGGGGGCACGCGCATCACGCGGCATGGGTTTGGTTATACTCGCTTTCATGCGGCGGCGAACTTCATCGAGAGCGACTTGTTGATCCATGTGCCGATGGAGGCGCCGCTGCGGTTGGCGCGGTTGACGCTGCGCAACATGTCGGAGGAGCCGCGGACGCTGTCGGTGACCGGGTACGCCGAATGGGTGCTTGGGCAGGCGCGATCGAAAACGGCGTCGCACATCGTCACCGAGCACGACGAGGCCAGCGGCGCGCTGTTCGCCCGCAACCCGTTCGACCCCGAGACCGGCGGGCGGATTGCCTTTGCCGATCTCGGCGGCTGCCAGACCGGGTGGACGTGCGACCGCGCCGCGTTCCTCGGGCGCGGCGGCAGCATGTCGGCGCCGGCCGCACTGGCGAGCGATGCGCCGCTGGCGGGCGCGGCGGGGGCCGGGCTCGATCCGTGCGCGGTGCTGACGACCAATGTGACGCTGGCGCCCGGCCAATCGGCGGAGATCGTCTGGACGATCGGACAGGCCGCCGACCGCGATGCGGCGCGGGCGCTGGTGCGCGAATGGCGCGACACCGATCTCGATGCCGAACTGGCGAAGACGGCGGCGCATTGGCGGGTGACGCTGGGGACGGTGCAGGTCCGCACGCCGGATCGCGCGCTCGATATCATGGTCAATGGCTGGCTGCTGTATCAGGTGCTCGGTTGCCGGGTGTGGGGCCGCGCCGGCTTTTACCAGGCCAGCGGCGCTTATGGTTTCCGCGATCAGTTGCAGGATGGCGGGGCGCTGCTGCTGGCGCGGCCCGATCTCGTGCGGCCGCATCTGCTGCGCGCCGCAGGACGCCAGTTCCGCGAGGGCGATGTCCAGCATTGGTGGTTGCCCGAGAGCGGGCGCGGCGTGCGGACACGGATTTCGGACGATCGCGGCTGGCTGGCGATCTCGGTGGCGGATTATGTCGAGCGTACCGGCGACGCGGCGATTCTCGAGACGCAGATCGCGTTCCTCGAGGGACGATTGCTCGAGCCTGGCGAGCATGATGCGTTTTACCAGCCGGGGACGAGTGTCGATACGGCTTCGCTTTACAGTCATTGTGCGCTGGCACTCGACCAATCGATGGGGCTGACCGGGGCACTGGGTATCCCGTTGATCGGCGGGGGGGACTGGAACGACGGCATGAACCGTGTCGGCGAGGGCGGGCAGGGGATGAGCGTCTGGCTCGGCTGGCACCTCATCCACGCCATCGACCGGTTTGCGCCCTTTGCCGAGGCGCGCGAGCCCGAGCGTGCGGCGCGGTGGCGGGCGCATGCCGATAGCGTGCGGGCGGCGATCGAGACGCATGCCTGGGATGGCGAATGGTATCGCCGCGCGACCTATGACGATGGCACCTGGCTGGGGTCGAAGGACAGCGACGAGTGCCGGATCGATTCGATCGCGCAGACGTGGAGCGTGCTGAGCGGTGCCGCGCAGCCGGCGCGCGCGGCGCAGGCGATGGCGTCGGTGCGCAAGCATTTGGTCGATGACAAGGTGGGGATCGTCAAGCTGTTCACGCCGCCGTTCGACAAGACGATTCATGATCCGGGTTATATCCGCAGCTATCCGCCGGGGCTGCGCGAGAATGGCGGGCAATACAGTCACGCCGCGATGTGGACGATCCTGGCGGCGGCGCGGATGGGCGACGGGGATGGGGCGGCGAAGCTGTTCGGGGTGCTCAATCCGGTCAATCATGCGCTGACGTTGGGGGATGCCGACCATTATCGGGTCGAGCCTTATGTGGTCGCGGCGGACGTTTATTCGGTGGCGCCGAACGACGGGCGCGGGGGGTGGACCTGGTATACCGGGGCGGCGGGGTGGATGTATCGTGCCGGGATCGAGGGGATTATCGGGCTGCGGGTGGCGGGTGATGTGGTGCGGTTGAAGCCGTGCTTGCCGGAGGGATGGCCGGGGATCTCTGTGGAGGTGGTGCTGGGGGAGGCCGTTTATCGGATCGAGATTGGGCGGGGTGGGGTTGGAGCGACTCTGGATGGGGTGGCGTTGGCTGTGGTCGAGGGTGGCACAGAATGGGTGTTGGCGCCGGGGCAGCACGTCGTCAGCCTGACGATCTGAGCCTGCCAACTCACAACAAGCGATCGTCATGCTGAACTTGTTTCAGCATCCATTGTGCGGCTGGCAAGGGCTGGCCCGGCGGCGGGATGGATGCTGAAACAAGTTCAGCATGACGAAAGGGGGGAGGGGTGGTGCGGCGGGGCGCTACTCCGCCGCCAGTGCCAGTGCGGGTTTGCCTTGTGGGCCGCGGACGAGGATGCCGGGGAAGGCGCCGGTCATGGTGCCATTTTCGAAGGTGACGACGCCCGACTTGATCGTCGCGACATAGCCGTCGGCCTTTTGCAGCAGACGCTTGCCGCCGGCGGGGAGGTCGAAGGCCATCCAAGGGGCGAGGAGTTTCAGGCGCGGCAGGTCGATGATGTTGAGGTCGGCGAGCATCCCGGGCGCGAGCTGCCCGCGGTCGTTCATGCCGTAGAGGCGGGCGGTGTCGCTGCACTGGCGCTTGATGGCGTTTTCGATGGTGATGGTGCCGCGGCTGCGGTCGCGGACCCAGTGCTGGAGGAGGTAGGTCGGCGAGGCGGCGTCGCAGATCGTGCCGCAATGGGCGCCGCCATCGGACAGCGAGATGATGGTGTCGTCGCGATTGAGCAGCCCCTCGACGAAATCGAGGTTGCCGTCGGCATAGTTGAGGATGGGGAAGTAGATGAAGCCGGTGCCGTCCGCCGACGACAGCAGGTCATAGACGTATTCGGCGGAAGACTTGCCGGCGGCGGCGGCGAGTGCCTCGATGGACTGGGCTTGCGTGGGTTCGTAGTCGAAGCCGTCGTTCATGCCGTATTGGGCGCTGAAACCGAGTGCGACGGCATGGAGTAGCGGCAGCACGTCGGATTGGGGGAAAACGTTTTCCTCGGCGAGCAGCAGCTCCTTCCACGCCGGGTCGCTGATGCGGGCCCATTGCTCGGCCCACGACAGCGCGTCGATTGCGGCCCATGACGGGCGGAACTTGAACGGGTGGACGGTGCCGCGCCATGCCATCAGGATACCGGTACCGCGCAAGGCGATCTGGGCGACGATGTTGGCGCCGTCGGCGTTCCATTTCGCCGTTTCGGACATCTGTTCTTCCCAAGGCAGTTCCTTGGCGATCGACTGGAGCATGGCGAAGGTGACGGGCATGCCGGTTTCCTTCGAGAGCGCGCCCATCCAGCCGAATTCGTCCCATTCGCGTTTGAGGTCGGACGCCATTTCGAAGACGCCGTGGCCGACGCGGCCGGCGGCGCGACCGATGCCGATGAGCTCCTCCTTGGTGGCGGTGGTGCCGGGGACGAGGACGCCGTCGATCGACTTGTGCAGCACCGTCCGGCTGGTCGAGAAGCCGAGGGCGCCGGCGCGCAGGCCTTCTTCGACAATGGCGCTCATCTGGGCGATCTCGTGTTCGGTCGGCGCCTCGTTGTTGGCGCCGCGCTCGCCCATGACATAGGCGCGGACGGCGCCGTGGGGGACGTGGGTGGCGACGTCGATGGTGCGGGCGCGGCCCTCGAGCGCGTCGAGATATTCGGGGAAGGTCTCCCAGTTCCAGCTCATGCCTTCGGCCAATGCGGTGCCGGGAATGTCCTCGACGCCCTCCATCAGCCCGATCAGCCAGTCGTGCTTGTCGGGCCGGGCGGGGGCGAAACCGACGCCGCAATTGCCCATGACGACGGTGGTGACGCCGTGCCACGACGACGGCGCCATTTCGGAGTCCCAGGTCGCCTGGCCGTCGTAATGGGTGTGGATATCGACGAAGCCGGGGGTGACATGGTGGCCGGTGGCGTCGATTTCCCTTGTGCCGCGGGCGGTTACGGTGCCGACCGCGGTGATGCGGCCGCCGTCGATGGCGACATCTCCGATGAAGGCGGGGGCGCCGGTGCCGTCGACGATCGTGCCGCCGCGAATGACCAGGTCGTGCATGTCGTGTCTCCTACCCTGCGGCGGGAGTGTGACACAGGCGGGGCGGCACCGGCACTATGATAAGCGCCAAGCTTTAGCCGGGGGCACGGCCGCGGGCGAAGGAGAGGGCGGCGGCGGTGTGGTCGCCGCGGGTGGCGGCCTGGATGGTCATGCCGCGGCCGGTGGCGGGGTCGCCGGCGCTGAACAGCGTCGATTGCCTGGTGCTGAGTGCCGAGATGCGGGCGAGGCCGGCCTTTGTCGCCTGCGCTTGGTAGAAGGCGACGACGGCGTCGGGGCTGTCGGGGGTGTTAAACGTGACGATCGTGTCGCCGACGACGCCGTTGCCGCCACTGGCGGCGGTCACCGCGCCGCCGGGATATTGCGGGATGAATGCGGGTGCGTCGGGGGGCCAGCGGGTGGTTCCGCCCGGCGCCGCGGCGATGCGGGCGATGGCCTCGGCGTTCTTGTCCGGGACGGGGGCGGGTTCGGCCTGGTCACCGCAGGCGGACAGCACGAGCGCGGCGAGGAGGGGGAGGGCGGCGCGCATTACAGGGCTATTAGCATAAGGGGGGTTCCAAGCCACGCTCAATTGCGCACCGCCGCGGTCGCGGCTAGACGCGACGGCATGAGCAATCCCGGAACGACCACGGGCGATGACGCCCCCATTGAAAACCGCGATCAGCTGGTGGGGGTGTTCCAGGCGGGCAACAAACCCGCTGCGGACTGGCGAATCGGCACCGAGCACGAGAAGTTCGTCTATCGGCTGAGCGATCACGGTGCGCCGAGCTATGAGGAGCCGGGCGGCATCCGCGACCTGCTCAAGGGCATGGAGGCGTTCGGCTGGGAGCCTGTTTACGAAGGCGGGAATGTCATCGCCATGAAGGGCGCGGATGGCGCCATCAGCCTCGAGCCGGCGGGGCAGTTCGAGCTGTCGGGGGCACCGCTCGAGACGATCCACGAGACCTGTGCCGAATCGAACCGGCACCTGGCGCAGTGCCGCGAAGTCGGCGACCGGCTTGGGATCGGGTTCCTGGGGGTGGGATTCTGGCCCGACAAGACGCGCGCCGAACTGCCGGTGATGCCCAAGGGGCGGTATGTCATCATGCGCAGCCACATGCCGCGCGTCGGGTCATTGGGGCTCGACATGATGCTGCGGACCTGCACGATCCAGACCAATCTGGACTATGCGTCCGAGGCCGACATGGTGATGAAATTTCGCGTGTCGATGGCGTTGCAGCCGCTGGCGACGGCGCTGTTCGCCAACTCGCCGTTCACCGAAGGCAAGCCCAACGGCTTCAAATCCTTCAGGAGCCATATCTGGACTGATACCGATCCGGCGCGGACGGGGACGTTGCCGTTCGTGTTCGAGGATGGCTTCGGGTTCGAGCGCTACACCGACTATGCGCTCGATGTGCCGATGTATTTTGTCTATCGGGACGGGAAATATATCGATGCGGCGGGCTTGAGCTTTCGCGATTTCCTCGATGGGAAACTGAGCGTTTTGCCGGGCGAAAAGCCCAGGCTCGGCGATTGGAAGGATCATCTGTCGACGGCGTTTCCCGAGGTCCGGCTGAAGGGTTATCTCGAGATGCGCGGCGCCGATGGCGGGCGCTGGGACCAGATCTGTGCACTGCCGGCATTCTGGGTCGGGTTGTTGTACGACGATGTCGCGCTGGATGCGGCGTGGCAGCTGGTCAAGGGCTGGTCGCATGCCGATCATGACCGGCTGCGTGCCGAGGTGCCGCGATTGGGCCTGCAGGCGGCGAGTCCGAATGGCGGCAGTTTGCAGGATTTGGCGAAGCAGGTGCTGGGCATTGCGGATGCCGGGCTGGGACGCCGGGCGCGGCTTAACCGGATGGGCGATACCGAGCAGGGCTTCCTCAACCCGCTGCGTGAGGTCGCCGCAAGCGGCAAGACCAACGCTGATCGGATGCTGGCGCTGTACGAGGGCGCCTGGGGCGGCGATGTGGCGAACGTCTATGCGTCGGAGAGCTACTGAAGGCGGAGCTCGCGGAAAAGAAACTAGGTCCCGGGTCGAGCCGGGGATGACAGCTTCCTACAGGCCCCGTCGCGCTGCGGCGTAGAGGGCGATTGCGGCGGCGTTCGAGACGTTGAGGCTCTCCATGGCGGCGCTTATCGGCAGCTTGGCGAGTTGGTCGCAGCGCTCGCGGGTGAGGGCGCGCATGCCTTCGCCTTCGGCGCCGAGAATCAGGCAGGGCTGGGTTTTCGACATGGCGCTTTCGAGCTCGACTTCGGCGGTGCCGTCGAGGCCGATGCGCCAGAAGCCGGCCTCGCCGATTTCGTCGAGGGCGCGGGCCAGGTTGACGACGCGGCACCACGGCAGAAGCTCGAGTGCACCCGACGCCGAGCGGGCGAGGACGCCCGATTCGCCGGGGGCGTGACGGTCCTGGGTGACCAGGGCGCGGGCGTTGAAGGCGGCGGCCGAGCGCATGATGGCGCCGACATTGTGCGGATCGGTGACCTGGTCGAGGACGATGATCGGACGGTTGTCGCCGTCGTTCTTCGCATCGGCGAGGACATCGCCGAGCCAGACCGATTCGAGCGGCTCGACCTCGAGGACAAAGCCCTGGTGCGGGGCGTCGGGCGGCACCAGGCGGCCGAGATCATGGTCATCGCCGAACTGGACATTGAGTCCGGTCGGGATGACTACGACCTTGGCGGTCGCGGGGGTCAGGTAGAGCTTGCGGAACACCCGCTCCGGATTGTCGAGCGCTGCGAAGACCGCGTGGCGTCCGTAAATGCGGGGGTATGTGCTCTTTGGCCCATGATTTCGTGTAACTGGTCTGCGTCCCATGGCGGGGGCTTAGCCGGAAAGCCCCCGCCCGTCACCTTCGCAATGCCTGGCGTCAGACCGCCGGGGTTGCCGCAGCGACGGCAGCTTCGAAATCAGCCGCGCTCATGCCGAGGACAAGGCCGGCCGGACCGGCCGAAAAGCCTGCCGACGGCACGCGAACTTCACCCTTGGGCGTCTCGACGAGGACGATGTCGCCTTCGACGGCCTTGACCTTGCCGAGCGTCGCGCCGCCGGTGCCGCGAACCTCGGCGCCGGGCGTCATTTTCGACAGCAGTGCCTGCTTGGCGGCAGTGGCGGCCTGGCCGGCGGCGCCGTCGAGCTGTTCCTTGGTGGCGGCGATGACCGCACCCTTTTCACCGACGCCGAACGATGCCTTTGGAATGGCGATCTTGTTGGTGCCGGTCGAGACGACGACATTGTCGCCGTTGATCGAATCGACGGTGGCGATCTGGGTGCCGGCCGTGTCGAAGATCGGTGCGCCGGCGCTCAATTGGGCCGAGGCCGAGGCGGCGGGTGCGGCAGCCGTCTGGGCGAAGCTCGCGGTTCCGGCGGAAAGGGCAAGAACGATGCCGATAGTGGTATAGCTGCGCATGATTGTGTCTCCTCAACCTCGATGAAACGCATGGCATGGGGTTTGGAAACATCGAGACGGATTTGTTACGGCAGGTCGTGCGCTGCGCGGGACAAGGCGAACGCAGAGCGAAACTGTGCGTCAATCGGGCGGCGGCGAAGTGGTGGAGGGGGTTGGATTTGAACCAACGTAGGGCGAACCCGGCAGATTTACAGTCTGCTGCCATTGACCGCTCGGCCACCCCTCCACGAGGTTCTCGCTTGGCAGGCGAAGAGCGGGCCTAGTGGCGAATGGGCGGGCAGGTGTCAATCTTTGCTTTCAGCGCCCCGCCATCCGGCACCCACCGCGCTCAACGCCGGTCGGGCACAACCCGGTCGCGGCCCATGCGCTTGGCGCAGTAGAGCGCCTTGTCGGCGCGGTCGATAAGCGTGTCGCAACTGTCGTCGACGCGGTCCGTCGCGACGCCTGCCGAAAAGCTGACGCGGCCCATGCTCGAGCCGTCGGCGGCGTTGCGGATGATCTGGCCGGCGAGTTCGGCGCGCACGTGGTCGATGACCGAGGTCGCGGCGACGATGTCGTGATCGGGCAAAATGGCGATGAACTCCTCGCCGCCCATGCGGCCGACGGTGCCGCCGCGCGGGGCGATGCGGTCGGCGACATGGCGGGCAACGAAACGCAGCACTTCATCGCCGAGGGAATGTCCGAAGCGATCGTTGAAATTCTTGAAATAGTCGATGTCGAGCATCGCCACCGCGAGCGTGCCGTCGGCGATGCGCGCCGCGGACTGGGCGCGTTCGAGCGTTTGGATGGTGCCGCGGCGGTTGAGCGCGCCGGTCAGCTGGTCGGTGATCGCGGCGCGCTCGGCAGCCCCCAGCCGTTCGCCCAGCTCGCGCGCTTCGGTGGCGGCGGCGGCAAGCTCGTCGTGGAGCCGAGTGTTGGCGGCCTGCATGGTCCGCGTGGCGCTGCCGAGCTGTTCGAGCAGCACCGCCAGCCCCGACGCGTCGAGCGGCGCCGCCAGCCGCGCCCCGCCATCGGCAATGGCGCGGCCATAGTCGGCAAGGTCGGTGCGCCCGGCCTCGATACGCTGGGTCAGCGCCTCGGCCTGGTCGTGCGCGGCGGCGACGAGCGCTGCGACCTCGACGGCGCCGACGTCGTCATCCTGGCAATGGCAGCGGCGCAGCGCGGCGACGGCGGCAAGGTCGAGCTGGTCATGGGCGATCGCGGTATCGATGGCGAGCGACAGGTCGTGGTCCTCGTCGCGGACATAGCGCCAGAACAGGTCGTAGACATCGGTGTTGGGCGGCAGCCGGGTGCGCACCACCAGCGCGCGGATCTGGTCGAAAAAGGCGAGGCCGGCAGCGGCGGCGTGGGTTTCCGCAGCCGCCGGGGCGAGATGCTCACCGATCGCGACCAGTCGGCCTTCGTGCATTGTCATCATCGACCTTTCCCGGCGCGCGGGGCGCCATCGTCAGGCGCGCTGCGGCGCCAGCGAGATGAACGGCGGACGTCGGCAATGGTTAAGGCGGGGCGTTCAAGCCATTGGGCAAGGCCGGGATTTGAGCCGGATTGGAGCGGGCGAAGGGAATCGAACCCTCCTAGCTAGCTTGGAAGGCTAGTGCATTACCACTATGCTACGCCCGCGCCGGACGGCTTCGATAGCGGCTCGAGGCGGTTCGCTCAACCGCATTCTCGGGGGCTGGTGCTGGCGCGGACCATCGCGAGCGCCTAATTGGGCGCATGAGCACTGCATCAGACGCATTCGATGGCTGGATCCGGACCGGCTTCGTCCAGATGAATACCGAGCTCGAGGCGCTGTATTTCGTTCAGGACGACCGCTCCAACGTCGATGGAACAGGGGATGCCATCAAGGCGGCGCTGCATGCCGAGGGCGACGCGCATGCCGAGGCCTTGGCAAGCGAGGGCAATACCGGTGGCGGCTTCGACAGCGCCTTCGACGTGCTCGGCAATGTCGGGCTGTACATGGCGGCGATGCGGCGGCACGAGCTGACCAATCCGGCGCGCGAGGAACGCTCGCCGCTCCGCGCGGCGTCCTCGCTGGCGCTTCAGGCAGGAGCGTCGATCGGCATGGCGCCGCGGATGGCGACGGCGCATCTGACGACGCGCAACCGGGCGATCGGCGGGGTTCGCAAAAGCTTTACATCGCTGTCCGACGAGTTCCTGTTCATCGACGAGAACGCCCGCGCCATCGCCGGCATGCAGCGCGCCGCCGATGCGCTGTACCGCATCCAGCCGCTGGGGATCGGCAACCCGGTGGCCGACGGTCTGCTGTCGGCGGCGGCGGCGGAACTGCGCGCGGTGGCGGTGGTCAACGCGCGGCTGGCGGCCACGCTCAACACCGATCGTTTTTTCTTCAGCGTGCGGCCGTATTACAAACCGTATCGCGTCGGCCGGCAGGAGTTTCGCGGCGCCAATGGCGGTGATTTTTCGGGGATCAACGAGCTCGACCTCGCACTCGGGTTGCTGAGTGCGCGCGACCCGAGCTATGCCCACCTGATCACCGACAAGATGAGCTTCATGCCGCCGAGCGACCAGGCGCGGCTGCGCGAGTGCATGCAGTATCCCAGCCTGCTCGATTTGCTGCTGGCCGAAATCGAAGGCCCGCGCACCCCGGCGCTGGAGACCAATGCCCGGCTGCTGCTGGAGGTTACCGACGCCTTTGCCGACACGGCGCGCCAGCACCATCACTTGTTCGTCGAACGATATGTCGCCGGGCCATCCGAGGCCCTGGCGCCGGTCCACAAGGCGCAGGTGACGGCGAGTGGCCCGCCGCTCGAGGTGCTGATGCGGGCGCTGGAGGGATTGCGGGATGCGCGGACCGCAGCGCCGGGGCTTGCCGGCAGCCGCGATGCCGATCACCGCAAGATAAGGCGCTGGTTGGCAAAAGCCGGCTCTTGCGCAGGAGGAAGTGCGTCGGTATAGCCCGCAGCCCGACCCTAGGAGTGTAGCTCAGCTGGTAGAGCATCGGTCTCCAAAACCGAGGGCCGGGGGTTCGAACCCCTCCACTCCTGCCAGTCGGGCTTGAAAAAGCTTTATTGGTGAACGACTTGATACGAACGAATCGGGGTTCGTAAAGATTGCGGCACCGGTTGTGCGCCCCGGAATATGGGGCAACAGCCGGATTTTGGTGTTTTTGGTTCGGTATTGAAAGACTGGCTGATTCGATGGCGATCGATACGAAACTGAAGGTCGTGGGCCCTAAGCCCATTCTGCCGCCCAAGCCGCGGGTTTCGATCGGTACGTTCGTCAACCAGGTGAAGGCGGAGATGACCAAGGTCGTCTGGCCATCGCGCAGCGAAACCATCCGCATGACCATCATGGTGTTGATCATGACGTCGATTCTGGCGCTGTTCTTTGTCGGTGTCGACCAGGTGTTGGGCCGGTTCGTCAAGTTCCTGCTCAGTTTTGCCGGTTAAGGTTTAAGGGCTCTCATGTCGCGCTGGTACATCATTCACGCCTATTCGGGTTTCGAGAACAAGGTTCGCGAGGCGATCCTGACCGAGGCCACCCGTAAGGGACTCGACGTCTTCATCGACGAGGTTTCGGTGCCGACCGAGACCGTCAATGAAGTCTTCAAGGGCAAGAAGCGCGCCGTCGAGAAGAAGGTCTTCCCGGGCTATGTGCTCGCCAAGCTCGACATGACCGATGACGTCTATCACCTTGTGAAGAATACCCCGAAGGTCACGGGCTTCCTTGGGCAGCAGAACAAGCCGCAGCCGATTTCCGAAAGCGAAGCGGCGCGCATTCTGAATACCAAGGCCGAGGACGTGCCGACCGCCAAGACGCGGCACAAGGCCAATTTCGAAATTGGCGACCAGGTGCGCGTCCTCGACGGCCCGTTCGCTTCGTTCAACGGCCTGGTCGAGGAGATCGATTTCGATCACGGCCGGGTCAAGGTTTCGGTGTCGATCTTCGGCCGGGCAACGCCCGTCGAACTCGGCTTCGAGCAGGTCGAAAAGCAGAAGTAGGCTTTTCGACTTCAACCGTGGGAGGCCGCTTGCGGCCGTTTGCACCACTAAAGGAGAGCCACAGTGGCAAAGAAGATTACAGGTTACATCAAGCTGCAGGTGAAAGCCGGCAGTGCGAACCCATCGCCGCCAATCGGGCCGGCGCTTGGCCAGCGCGGCGTCAACATCATGGAATTCTGCAAGGCGTTCAACGCCAAGACCGAATCCCTTGAAAAGGGCACCCCGATCCCGACCGTCATCACGGTTTATGCCGATCGTTCGTTCAGCTTCATCACCAAGACGCCGCCAGCCAGCTTCCTGATCAAGCAGGCTGCCGGGCTCAAGTCGGGTGGCACGACGCCAGGCAAGGGCGATCCTGCCGGCAAGCTGACCAAGACGCAGATCAAGGCCATCGCCGAGCAGAAGATGCCCGACCTCAACGCCAACTCGATCGAGACGGCGATGAAGACGATCGAAGGCAGCGCCCGCGCAATGGGCCTCGAAGTAGTGGAGGGCTAAGATCATGGCACAGTCCAAGAAGGCCAAGGCACTCGCCGCAGCCGTGAACCCCGAAATGCTTTATGATCTCGACCAGGCGCTGGCGATGGTGAAGGCCAACGCGACCGCCAAGTTCGACGAGACCATCGAAGTCGCCATCAACCTGAACGTCGATCCGCGCCACGCCGACCAGATGGTCCGCGGCGTCGTCACCCTGCCCAAGGGTACCGGCAAGACGGTTCGTGTCGGCGTGTTCGCACGCGGCGCCAAGGCCGAGGAAGCTTTGGCAGCTGGTGCAGATGTCGTCGGCGCCGAAGACCTGCTCGAGATCGTCCAGGGCGGCACCATCGATTTCGATCGCTGCATCGCCACCCCGGACATGATGGGCCTCGTCGGCCGTCTCGGCAAGATTCTCGGCCCCAAGGGCATGATGCCGAACCCCAAGCTCGGCACCGTGACCATGAACGTCGGTGAAGCCGTCAAGGCTGCCAAGGGCGGCCAGGTTGAGTATCGCGTCGAAAAGGCGGGGATTATCCACGGCATGCTCGGCAAGGCCAGCTTTCCGCAGGAAGATCTGCGCGCCAACTTCGACGCGCTGCTCGATGCGGTCGTGCGTGCCAAGCCATCGGGCGCCAAGGGCAAGTACCTCCAGAAGGTCGCGCTCAGCTCGAGCATGGGCGCCGGCGTTCGCGTCGACACCACGACTGTCGGTCACGCTATCTGAGGCGCCTGCCTCGGCAGGGTTTGCGTTTTCGCGGATTCTGCTGTAGGCGCCCCCAACTTCCTGCCCCGATGCGGTCGCCTATCGATCGAATCGGGGCGGAAAACCGTCCGAGATTGCAGGTGCGTGCCAATGCTTTGGCAAAGGTGCGCTTAAGCCTCAGGGGCCTGCATGAGACGAGGAAAGTTTTTCCGGTCGCCAGCGATGGTTGCCGGGCCTTGCGAACGGGGCAACCCGAAGCGTCTGGCGACGATCCCGCGGACGGGCCCTGGCCCGGACCCTCCTGGCCTTGGCTCAACTGGCGTCACGCAAGTGCCGTCGTAACCTAAGGAGAGAGCATGGATCGCGCTCAAAAATCCGAGCAGATCTCTGGTCTTGCCAAGACGTTGTCCGAAACGTCCGTCGTTGTGGTCACTCGCAACCATGGTCTGACGGTGGCCCAAGTCACCGATCTTCGGAACCGGATGCGCAATGCCGGAGCCAGCTTCAAGGTGACCAAGAATCGCCTTGCACGTCTCGCACTCGAAGGCACGCCCTACCAGCCGCTCGGCGAATTGCTGACTGGCCCGATCGGCTTTGCAACCTCGACCGACCCGGTCGCGGCTGCCAAGGTCGCTGTCGAATTCGCCAAGACCACGGACAAGTTCGAGGTTGTCGGCGGCGCGATGGGAACGACTGTCCTCGATGTGAATGGCGTCAAGGCGCTTGCCGAACTGCCGTCGCTCGACGCGCTTCGTGCAACGCTCATCGGCCTCATCAGCTCGCCGGCTACCAAGCTCGCCCAGCTGGTCAATGCACCCGCTGGCAAGCTTGCCCGCGTGTTCGGGGCCTATGCCACCAAGGACGCTGCTTAAACCTGCGGTGAATACCGCGTTCGCAAGACACAGAAAACTGGAGACTACACATGGCTGACCTTAACTCGATCGTCGAACAGCTTTCGGCTCTGACCGTTCTCGAAGCTGCCGACCTCGCCAAGATGCTCGAAGAAAAATGGGGCGTTTCCGCCGCTGCCGCCGTCGCCGTTTCGGCCGGTCCAGCTGCTGCCGCTGCTCCTGCTGCTGAAGAGAAGACCGAATTCGACGTCGTCCTGACCGGCGACGGCGGCAAGAAGATCAACGTCATCAAGGAAGTCCGCGCCATCACCGGCCTGGGCCTTACCGAAGCCAAGACGCTCGTTGAATCGGCTCCAAAGGCCGTCAAGGAAGGCGTTTCGAAGGCTGATGCCGAGAAGTTCAAGGCTCAGATCGAAGCTGCTGGTGGTACCGTCGAGCTTAAGTAAGCTGCACGGCGGCGGACGGGAGCGAAAGCTCCCGACCGACTCGCCGAAGGCCGGACGGCGCGCAAAGGCGCGGAGGTTTCAACCTCCGCGCCTTTGTCGTGTCCGACGACGCGGCTCGCCGCGTTCTTGCTTGCTGCTTCTGCGCCCAACCGGACTCGCGGGCCTTGCCCGCGGCCGGCCCGTACGGCCCAACCGTTGACGTGCACGGAAAAACCGTACAGAAATACGTACGGAGACCAGCCATGATCCACGTTAGCTATACCGACCTGCGCAAGAACCTCGCCACCTACATGGACCGGGCGAACGACGACCGCGACGCGATCGTCGTGACGCGCCAAGGCAAGGAGCCCGTCGTCATGATGGCAGCGAGTGAATACGAGGGCTGGATCGAAACGGTGCGCCTGCTGAGCAATCCCCGCAACGCCAAGCGCCTGCTCGATTCGATCGCAGATGCCGATGCCGGGAAGTTGGCCGAACACGACCTGGAACGGTGAACCTGCAATTCACGGCCGCCGCGTGGGAAGATTATGAGCATTGGCAGCAGCAGGATCGCGCCATGACCGCACGCATCACCACCTTGTTGTCAGACATCATGCGCGACCCGTTCCGCGGAATCGGCAAACCCGAGCCGTTGAAAGGCGAACTGTCGGGTTGGTGGTCACGCCGGATCACCAGCGAACACCGGCTGGTCTATCGCTGCAAAGGCACTGGCGCCGACCAGCGCATTGAAGTGGTCCAATGCCGCGACCACTACTAAATCCAACACCCCCCTTCCCCAAATCCAACACTCGCCCTATATAGCCCCTACAAGACATTCCCGGCAGTCCCTGCGGCTGCCGTCCTCCCGCCCCCGGGACACGGTTCGATCTGGTGCGAACGGACCGCGACGAATAGGGGGCATGGAGGCTTCAACGCCCAAGGCCCGTACGGCAATCGGAGGTATCCGAAGGCCGTGCGGTTTTTGTTGTCATTGGCCACAAGCCTTTGACGCGACGCGATTTTGAGAGGCGACCGAGACACATGGCCACCCAGATCAAGCAGCCCCCGGTTACGGGAAATATCTTCAACGCGCGCCGCCGCATCCGCAAGGATTTCGGCAAGATCGGCGAGGTCGTGCAGATGCCGAACCTCATCGAAGTGCAGCGCGAATCATACGAGCATTTCCTGCGCTCGCGTCCCAATGACGGCTATGTCTCGGGCCTCGAAAAGACGCTGCGCTCGGTGTTCCCGATCCGCGATTTCGCCGGCACCGCCGAGCTCGATTTCGTCCATTACGAGCTCGAGGAGCCCAAATACGACACCGACGAGTGCCGCCAGCGCGGCATGACCTATGCAGCGCCGATGCGCGTCACCCTCCGTCTGATCGTCTTTGAAGTCGATGCCGATACCGAAACCCGGTCGGTGCTCGATATCAAGGAGCAGGACGTCTACATGGGCGACATGCCGCTCATGACGCACAACGGCACCTTCATCATCAACGGCACCGAGCGCGTCATCGTCTCGCAGATGCACCGTTCGCCAGGCGTCTTCTTCGATCACGATCGCGGCAAGACCCATGCATCGGGCAAGTATCTGTTCGCCGCCCGCGTCATTCCGTATCGCGGTTCGTGGCTCGATTTCGAGTTCGACGCCAAGGACATCGTCAACGTTCGCATCGATCGCAAGCGCAAGCTGCCGGTGACGTCGCTGCTGTACGCGCTCAACTGGAATTCCGAGGAAATCCTCAACCTGTTCTACAACCGCGTCACCTGGGAGCGCGGCCATGGCGTGTTGAAAGAGAAGGATGGGGGCGAAGCCGGCTGGGTCGTGCCCTTCGTCGAGGCAAACTGGCGCGGCCAGAAGCCGACCTTCGACATCGTCAACGGCGAGACCGGCGAAGTTGTCTTCCCGCTCGGCACCAAGATCACGCCGCGCATCGCCCGCAAGGCGGTAACCGATGGCCTGACCACGCTGCTGATCCCGACCGAGGAAATCTTCGGCCGCTACTCGGCGTTCGACCTGATCAACGAAGCCACCGGCGAAATCTACATCGAAGCCGGTGACGAGCTCACCGCCGAGAACCTCGACAAGATCGACAAGTCGGGCCAGTCGTCGATCGAGCTGCTCGATATCGATCACGTCTCGGTGGGTCCGTGGATCCGCAACACGCTGATGGCCGACAAGGTCGAGGAGCGCGATCATGCGCTTAGCGAGATCTATCGCGTCATGCGCCCTGGCGAGCCGCCAACGCGCGAAACCGCCGAAGCCATGTTCTACGGCCTGTTCTTCGACGCCGACCGCTACGACCTCTCGGCCGTGGGCCGCGTCAAGATGAACATGCGTCTCGACCTCGATGTCGCCGACGACATGACCGTCTTGCGCCGCGAGGACATTCTTGAGGTCATCAAGACTCTCGTGAACCTCAAGGACGGCAAGGGCGAAATCGACGACATCGACAACCTCGGCAACCGCCGCGTGCGTTCGGTCGGCGAATTGCTCGAGAACCAGTACCGCGTCGGCCTGCTCCGCATGGAGCGCGCCGTCAAGGAGCGCATGTCGAGCGTCGACATCGACACGGTGATGCCGAACGACCTCATCAACGCCAAGCCTGCGGTCGCCGCGGTGCGTGAGTTCTTCGGCTCGTCGCAGCTCTCGCAGTTCATGGATCAGACCAACCCGCTGTCGGAAGTCACCCACAAGCGCCGCGTGTCGGCCTTGGGGCCAGGTGGTCTGACCCGCGAACGTGCCGGTTTCGAAGTCCGCGACGTTCACCCGACCCACTACGGCCGCATCTGCCCGATCGAGACGCCGGAAGGCCCGAACATCGGCCTGATCAACTCACTGGCCACCTTCAGCCGCGTGAACAAGTACGGCTTCATCGAGACGCCGTACCGCAAGGTTGTCGACCACAAGTTGACCGACGATGTCGTCTATCTGTCGGCAATGGAGGAGGCGCGTCACACGATCGCCCAGGCCAACGCCGATACCGGCGCCGACGGCACCTTCACCGAGGACCTGATCTCGGCGCGCGAAGCAGGTGAATTCCTGATGGCGCCCAAGAACCAGATCACGCTGATGGACGTATCGCCCAAGCAGCTGGTTTCGGTCGCCGCTTCGCTGATCCCGTTCCTCGAGAACGACGATGCTAACCGTGCCCTCATGGGCTCGAACATGCAGCGCCAGGCCGTGCCATTGGTACGCGCTGAATCGCCGTTCGTCGGAACCGGCATGGAAGGCACCGTTGCGCGCGATTCGGGCGCAGCGATCGCGGCGCGCCGCGGCGGCATCATCGATCAGGTCGACGCGACGCGTATCGTTATTCGTGCCACCACCGATGTCGAACCCGGCAAGTCGGGCGTCGATATCTACACCCTGATGAAGTTCCAGCGTTCGAACCAGAACACCTGCATCAACCAGCGCCCGCTGGTGAAGGTCGGTGACCATGTCTCGAAGGGCGACATCATCGCCGACGGTCCGTCGACCGAGGACGGCGAACTGGCGCTGGGCCGCAACGTGCTCGTCGCGTTCATGCCGTGGAACGGCTACAACTACGAGGATTCGATCCTGATCAACGAGAAGATCGTCAAGGAAGACGTCTTCACCTCGATCCACATCGAAGAATTCGAAGTCATGGCGCGTGACACCAAGCTCGGGCCGGAAGACATCACCCGCGACATTCCCAATGTCGGCGAGGAGGCGCTTCGCAACCTCGACGAAGCCGGCATCGTCTATATCGGTGCCGAGCTGGAGCCCGGTGACATCCTGTGCGGCAAGATCACGCCAAAGGGCGAATCGCCGATGACGCCGGAGGAAAAGCTTCTTCGTGCCATCTTCGGTGAAAAAGCCTCCGACGTGCGCGATACCTCGCTGAAACTGCCGCCGGGCGTTGCCGGGACGGTCGTCGAAGTCCGCGTGTTCAACCGCCACGGCATCGACAAGGACGAGCGCGCGCTGCAGATCGAGCGCGAGGAAATCGAGCGGCTCGAGAAGGATGCGACCGATGAGCGCGCCATTCTCAACCGCGCGACCTTCGCCCGCGTTCGCAACTCGCTGATGGGCCAGACCACGGTCGCAGCGCCGAAGGGCGTCAAAAAGGGTGCCGTCGTCGACGACGCCCTGCTCGAGGAGCATCAGCGTTACGACTGGTGGAAGTTCGGTGTCTCCGACGACAGCGTGCAGGCCGATCTCGAGGCGTTGAAGCAGCAGTGGGACGACGCCCAGGCTTTGATCACAGCGCGCCTCGACGACAAGAAGGGCAAGTTGCAGGCTGGCGACGAGCTGCCCCCAGGCGTGCTCAAGATGGTCAAGGTGTTCGTCGCGGTGAAGCGCAAGCTGCAGCCGGGCGACAAGATGGCCGGCCGCCATGGCAACAAGGGCATCATCAGCCGCATCCTGCCGCAGGAGGACATGCCGTTTCTCGAAGACGGGACGCCGGTCGATATCGTGCTCAACCCGTTGGGCGTGCCGTCGCGGATGAACGTCGGGCAGATCTTCGAAACCCATCTGGGCTGGGCCGCACGCGGTCTCGGCAAGCAGATCGGGGCGATGCTCGAGGACATCCACAGCCGCGGCAAGGACCTGGCTTCGGCCGATGCGACGACCATTCGCGACAAGCTGAAGGCCATTTATGGCGGCCAGTATGATCGCGAGATCGCCGACATGACCGATGCGCAGACGCATGAACTGGCCACCAACCTCGCCGGCGGCGTGCCGATGGCGACGCCGGTGTTCGATGGCGCGCGTGAGGCCGATGTCTCGCACATGCTCGAACTGGCAGGGCTCGATACGTCGGGCCAGGTCGAGCTGTTCGACGGCCGGACCGGCGACATGTTCGATCGCAAGGTCACCGTGGGCTATATCTACATGCTCAAGCTGCACCATCTCGTGGATGACAAGATCCATGCGCGTTCGATCGGGCCGTACTCGCTCGTTACCCAGCAGCCGCTGGGCGGCAAGGCACAGTTCGGCGGGCAGCGCTTCGGTGAGATGGAAGTGTGGGCGCTGCAGGCCTATGGCGCTGCGTACACGCTGCAGGAAATGCTGACGGTGAAGTCCGATGACGTGATCGGGCGCACCAAGGTCTATGAGGCGATCGTCAAGGGTGACGACACGTTCGAGGCCGGTATTCCGGAAAGCTTCAACGTTCTGGTCAAGGAAATGCGTTCCTTGGGCCTCAACGTCGAACTGCAGAGCCACGAAAAGGCCGATTAACAGGGGCCGCGTCGGGGGAGGGGGCTTGCCTCTCCCTCACCCTCTCATGTGCTGAACAAGCTCGTGGGCCCCTCCCTCTCCCTCACGGGAGAGGGGCTAGAGATTAGAAAAGGAACGGTTATGAACACCGAACTGATGAACTTCTTCTCGCCGGCCGCAAAGCCCGAGACTTTCGACCAGATCCAGATTTCGCTGGCCTCCCCTGAGCGTATCCGCTCGTGGTCGTTCGGCGAGATCAAGAAGCCCGAGACCATCAACTACCGGACGTTCAAGCCCGAGCGTGACGGGCTCTTTTGCGCGCGCATCTTCGGTCCCATCAAGGATTACGAGTGCCTGTGCGGCAAGTACAAGCGCATGAAGTACAAGGGCATCGTCTGCGAAAAGTGCGGCGTTGAAGTCACCGTCTCCAAGGTTCGCCGCGAGCGCATGGGCCATATCGAGCTGGCTGCCCCTGTCGCCCACATCTGGTTCCTCAAGTCGTTGCCGTCGCGCATCGGCATGCTGCTCGACATGCAGCTCAAGAACCTCGAGCGCGTGCTGTATTTCGAACAATATGTCGTCATCGAGCCCGGCCTGACGCCGATGAAGAAGTTCGACCTCCTCACCGAGGACGAACTGCTGACGGCACAGGATGAATATGGCGAAGACGGCTTTGTTGCCGGCATCGGCGCCGAGGCCATCCGCCGCCTGCTCGAGGAAATCGATCTCGAAGGCGAGATGGTCACGCTGCGCGAGGAACTGGCGACCACCAAGTCCGAGCTGAAGCCCAAGAAGATCATCAAGCGCATGAAGGTCGTCGAGTCCTTCATCGAATCGGGCAACAAACCCGAGTGGATGATCATGACCGTCGTTCCGGTCATCCCGCCCGAACTGCGCCCGCTGGTGCCGCTCGATGGTGGCCGTTTCGCGACGTCCGATCTCAACGATCTCTATCGCCGCGTCATCAACCGCAACAACCGGTTGAAGCGCCTGATCGAGCTGCGCGCACCGGACATCATCGTCCGCAACGAAAAGCGCATGCTCCAGGAAGCCGTCGATGCACTGTTCGACAACGGCCGCCGCGGCCGGACGATCACCGGCGCCAACAAGCGTCCGCTGAAGTCGCTGTCCGACATGCTCAAGGGCAAGCAGGGCCGTTTCCGCCAGAATCTTCTCGGCAAGCGCGTCGATTATTCGGGCCGTTCGGTCATCGTCACGGGTCCTGAATTGAAGCTTCACCAGTGCGGCCTGCCCAAGAAGATGGCGCTCGAGCTGTTCAAGCCGTTCATCTACTCGCGTCTTGACGCCAAGGGTTTGTCGATGACCCTCAAGCAGGCCAAGAAGTGGGTCGAAAAGGAGCGCAAGGAAGTCTGGGACATCCTCGACGAGGTGATCCGCGAGCATCCCGTGCTGCTCAACCGCGCCCCGACGCTCCATCGTCTCGGCATCCAGGCGTTCGAACCCGTCCTGATCGAGGGCAAGGCCATCCAGCTTCACCCGCTGGTCTGCGCCGCGTTCAACGCCGATTTCGATGGCGATCAGATGGCCGTCCACGTTCCGCTGTCGCTCGAAGCGCAGCTGGAAGCGCGCGTCCTGATGATGTCGACCAACAACATCCTCAGCCCCGCCAACGGCAAGCCGATCATCGTGCCGTCGCAGGACATGATCCTGGGCCTGTATTACCTGTCGATGGAATCGAACGGTGAGCCGGGCGAAGGCATGGCGTTCGCCAACATGGCCGAAGTCCACCAGGCGCTTCACGCCAAGGTCGTGACGCTCCACGCCAAGATCCGCGCCCGCGTCGAGACCACCGACGAAGCCGGCAACATGGTGCTGCGCCGTGTCGAAACCACGCCGGGCCGCATGTTGCTCGGCGAGACGCTGCCGAAGTCGTCGAAGGTGCCTTACGAGACCATCAACCGCCTCCTCACCAAGAAGGAAGTCGGCGATGTCATCGATACCGTCTATCGCCACACCGGCCAGAAGGAGACCGTGCTGTTTGCCGATGCGATCATGACGCTCGGCTTCCGGCACGCCTTCCAGGCAGGTATTTCCTTCGGCAAGGACGACATGGTCATCCCCGGCGCCAAGGTGAAGCTCGTTGGCGACACCAAGGACGCGGTCAAGGACTTCGAGCAGCAGTATCAGGACGGCCTGATCACGCAGGGCGAGAAGTACAACAAGGTCGTCGACGCCTGGGCGCGTTGCGGTGACCAGGTTGCGACCGAGATGATGAAGGAAATCTCCGCCAAGAAGACGGACGCCAATGGCCGCGACATGCAGATCAACTCGATCTACATGATGGCGCATTCGGGTGCTCGTGGTTCGCAGGCGCAGATGAAGCAGCTCGCCGGCATGCGCGGCCTGATGGCCAAGCCGTCGGGCGAGATCATCGAAACGCCGATCATCTCGAACTTCAAGGAAGGCCTGACCGTCCTCGAATACTTCAACTCGACCCATGGTGCCCGCAAGGGTCTCGCCGATACCGCGCTCAAGACCGCCAACTCGGGCTATCTGACGCGTCGTCTCGTCGATGTCAGCCAGGATTGCGTTGTCATCGAGGCCGATTGCGGCACCGATCGCGGCATGGTCATGAAGGCCATCGTCGAGGGCGGCAACACCATCGTCTCGCTCTCCGAGCGGATCCTTGGTCGTACGGTCCTTAACGATATCGTCGATGCCAAGACCGGCGAAGTCATCGCGGCTGCCGGGCTGTTGCTCAGCGAAGCCGATGTGGCCGTCATCGAACAGGCCGCCGTGCCGGAAGTGAAGATCCGCTCGCCGCTGCTTTGCGAGACCAAGGGCGGCGTTTGCGCCACCTGCTACGGCCGCGATCTGGCGCGTGGTACACCTGTCAACTCCGGTGAAGCTGTCGGCGTCATTGCCGCCCAGTCGATCGGTGAGCCTGGTACCCAGTTGACCATGCGTACTTTCCACATCGGTGGGGCCGCACAGGTCAGCGAGCAGTCGACCCTCGACTCGCCTGTCGATGGCACCATCGAGTTCCGCGCCTTGTCGACGATTGCCGACAGCCGCGGTCGCAACATCTCGATGGCGCGCAACGGCGAACTGGTGCTGCGCGATGCCGAAGGCCGTGAGCGTTCGATCCATCGTATTCCCTACGGTGCGACCGTGACGCATCTCGAAGGCGCCACCGTCTCGCGCGGTGATCGTCTCGCCGATTGGGATCCGTACACCTTGCCGGTCATCACCGAGAAATCGGGCAAGGTGAAGTATCAGGATCTCATCGAAGGCGTCTCCATGTCGGAGAACGTCGATGAAGCCACCGGGATCGCCCAGAAGGTCGTCCAGGATTGGCGCGCTATCAACAAGAAGGATGACCTGCGTCCGCGCATCACCCTGCTTGACGAAGGCTCGGGCGAGACGGCGCGTTACCTGCTCGCCGTCGATGCAATTCTGTCCGTCAACGACGGCCAGGAAGTCTTCGCCGGCGACGTGGTTGCCCGTATCCCGAAGGAAGCTGCCAAGACGCGCGACATCACCGGCGGTCTGCCGCGGGTGGCCGAGCTGTTCGAGGCGCGCATTCCCAAGGACAACGCCATCATCGCGCGCATCAACGGCCGCGTTGAATTCGGCAAGGACTACAAGACCAAGCGTCGGATCTCGATCCGTCCCGAGGACGGTGGTGAACTGGCCGAGTACCTGGTGCCAAAGGGCAAGCATGTCTCGGTGCAGGAAGGCGATTACGTCCGTCGCGGCGACTATCTGATCGACGGTAACCCCAACCCGCACGACATTCTCGACGTGCTGGGCATCCAGCCGCTCGCCGAATACATCTGCACCGAAGTCCAGGAGGTCTATCGTCTCCAGGGCGTGCGCATCAACGACAAGCACATCGAAGTGATTGTTCGCCAGATGTTGCAGAAGGTGGAGATTACCAAGTCGGGCGACACCACCTTGCTGGTGGGCGAGCAGGTCGATCGCGAGGAAATGGACGCCGACAATGCCAAGCTCGGCAAGAACCAGGAGCGTGCCGAAGGCAAGCCGATCCTGCTCGGCATCACCAAGGCCTCGCTCCAGACAAAAAGCTTCATCTCGGCCGCATCGTTCCAGGAAACGACGCGGGTGCTGACCGAAGCCGCCGTCCAGGGCAAGATCGATACGCTTCAGGGCCTGAAGGAAAACGTCATCGTCGGCCGGCTCATCCCGGCAGGCACCGGTGCCGGCATGTCACGCCTCCGCGTGGCCGCCAACAGCCGCGACGCTGCCCTTCGCGCTTCGCAGGCCTCCAAGGTCAAGGCCGCCGAGCTCGTGGCAATCGCCGCGGCGCCGGCACCGGCTCCGGTGGAAGCGCCAACCGAAGGCTGAACCCTTCGCTCTGAAAGACGCCAGAATGGCCCGGTCGGCACCCGCCGCCCGGGCCATTTCCTTGTCGACGCTGCTCGACTGGGGCAAACGGACTACCTCGCAGGGGCAGTCGCCGGTCCACCGCGCCGATGCTAACCTTGTCCATGACGGTCGGTCCGGCAATCTGCCGCGCTCCTGCTTCCACGCCCTTCGGTCAAGCGATCCAGCGCCAACGAGCGCATCGAATCCACTGAAGGGACCAACATGAAGCTATTCGCCATAACCGCCGCTGCCGCCCTGGCAATGGGCGCCTCCGCCGCGTCTGCCGCGGTCATCACTCTCGATTTCGAAGGCATCGGCAACCAAAACCCCGTCGGCAATTTCTACGCCGGGCAGGGCATCGTATTTTCGGCCGATACCCTCGCATTGGTCGACGCCGACGACGGCGGAAGCGGCAATTTCGGCAACGAACCGTCACCCAACACGATCATGTTCTTCCTCAACGCCAACAACGCCATCCTGAATTATGCCGATGGCTTCACCACCGGCTTCTCGTTTTTCTACACCTCGTCAACCGCGGCCGCCGTCAGCGTCTGGGATGGCATCAACGGGACGGGCAACCTCCTGGGTACGCTCAACCTGTTGGCGCAATATACCGATGGCTGCACCGGAGACCCGAGCGGGACCTTCTGCAATTTCTCGGCGATCGGTATCGATTTCGCCGGCACTGCTCGCTCGATTAATTTCGGCGGCACCGCCAACCAGACCGGCTTCGACGACATCACCTTCGGCAGCGCGACGCCCGGCGGCGGTGTCCCCGAGCCTGCGAGCTGGGCGATGCTCATCGCCGGCTTCGGCCTGACGGGTGCAGCCATGCGCCGCCGGCGGACCGCTGTCGTCGCCGCCTAGATCGGCCGCGAGCTAAAGCCCCGCCGGCGCGATCCGGCGGGCTTTTTCGTTTCGGGGCGCGCTTGATATCGCCTCGCTGTCGCCGCTGCGTCGCCCCAACCCGGTCACAATGATGGCTTACATCCTCGGGACATGCTCGAGGAACATCAAGTGGCCACCGCCTATCGATTGCTTGCCGACGACGAGGAGCTGTCGCTTCTGCCGGTCGCTCAGCCTGTGCCCCGTCCGCTGCGCCGGCCCCTGCGGATCGCGCTGTTCTCGGGCAATTACAACTATGTCCGCGATGGCGCCAACCAGGCGCTCAATCGCCTCGTTGCCTTCTTCGAGTCGCAGGGCAATATCGTCCGCGTCTATTCGCCGACGAGCGCGACGCCGGCCTTTCCGCCCGCCGGCACATTGGTCTCGGTACCTTCGTTCTCGATTCCCGGCCGCGCCGAATACCGCATCGCGCGCGGGTTGCCCGCCGCCCTCAAGCGCGACATCCGCAATTTCGCGCCCGATATCTTTCATTTGTCGGCCCCGGATCCGCTCAATCATTCGGCCAAGAAGCTGGCGCGCGCGATGGGCGTGCCGGTGGTCGCCTCGGTCCACACCCGCTTCGAGACCTATTTCGAATATTACGGCCTGGCCTGGGCCCGGCCGCTCGGCGAAGCCTTGCTGAAGCGCTTTTACGCCGGGCTCGACGAAGTCTTTGTCACCTCCGAAGGCTTTGGCGACGTGCTTCGCGAGCAAGGCATGATCGGTCATTCGGCGGTCTGGAGCCGCGGCGTCGACAAGCTGCGCTTTTCGTCCGGCAAGCGCTCGCTGGCCTGGCGCCGCGGCTTCGGCATCGCCGACGACGAGCTGGTCATCGGCTTTGTCGGTCGCCTCGTGCTCGAAAAGGGCCTCGACGTCGTTGCTGCCGCCGCGGCCGAGCTCAAGGCCCGGGGCGTCGCGCACAAATTGCTCATCGTCGGCGATGGCCCGGCGCGCGAACGCCTGCAGGCGCAGGTGCCCGGTGCCGTGTTTACCGGCTTCCTCGATGGCGACACCCTGCCGCGCGCCTATGCCAGCGCCGACATGCTGCTCAACCCGTCGGTCACCGAGACCTTCGGCAATATCAATCTCGAAGCGATGGCGAGTGGCATTCCCGTCGTCGCCGCCATCGCCACAGGCAGCAACTGCCTGATCGACGACGGCGTCAACGGCCGCCTGGTACCCGCCGGCGACATCGGCGCCTTTGCCGATGCGCTGACCCAGTATCTGACCGATCCGCGCGCGCGTGCCGCCGCCGGTGCCGAGGGCCTGAGACGCGCGCGGCTTTACGACTGGGACAGCATCAATGGCGCTGTCCTCGACCGCTATCACGAGATTGTCGGATCCTGATCCTGCCGGCGTTGCCGCGCCCGCAAAAGCCCATTTGAACTCTGCCCGACAAGCGCCTATATAGGACGTGTCGGGCTTCGGCCCGTCTATGGCGATAAAGTGTGTCGTGAAATAGATGCAGCGGACCCGGGGGCAGTACCCGGCGACTCCACCATTTTCCCCGGTTGTTGCGGGCGGTATGGGGTCGAACTAGGATCGACGTGTGTTCAAAGACGATATTTTTGCCCGGCCTGAATGAGCCGTTAAACCGTTTAAAACACCTAAATGCCAACGACAACGAGGCATTCGCAATCGCAGCGTAACCCAAGATCCTCACGGATCTAGTTACACTGGCCGAAAGCGCGGTTGGGACTGCACCGGGCAACAGAAGCAGAAACCGGCGGTACGGGGAGCACCGAGCAACAGAAGCTCCCCATCGTTTTTGGCGCTTTGCGCTGGCGGCGCACCCTTGATGCCAAAGAACCTTGACCCGAACGCCGTCAGGCGTCACCTAGGCAAAATCCAGCCAAGCAGGGCGTGAACGTGACCGAGACGACCGCCGACAGCCTGATTCCATACGACGAGATCGTCCAGGACGCTCTGCGAACGGTCGTGCGCCGTGTGCTCGAAAAAATCGATGCCGAGGGCGGCCTGCCAGGCGCGCATCATTTCTACATCGCGTTTCGCACACGCACCCCCGGGGTCGATATCCCGCGCCACCTGATCGAACGCTATCCCGACGAGATGACCATCGTCATTCAGCACCGCTATTGGGATCTCGCCATCGACGACGAGGGTTTCCAGATCGGGCTGAGTTTCAACCAGGTTCCCGCCAAGCTGCGCATTCCCTATGCGGCGATTACCGGCTTCGTCGATCCGGCGGTCAATTTCGCGCTGCAGTTTGCAGCCAAGGAAGGCGAGGCCATCGCCGCACCAGAGCCGGAGCCCGAACCACCGGCGCCGATCGAGCCAGGATCGAACGTCGTCACGCTCGATCGCTTCCGCAAGAAATAACCCCGTTCACGCCGGCGTCGCAGCGCGGCGCTGCTTCGCATCGGCGCGGCGCGATGCTCTCCGATCAAGGAAGACCGCGAATGACCACGCGCATCGAAACCGACAGTTTTGGCCCCATCGAGGTCGACGCCAACGCCTATTGGGGGGCGCAGACCGAACGTTCGATCGCCAACTTTCCGATCGGCCGCGATCGCATGCCGCTGCCGCTGGTCCATGCCCTTGGCCGCATCAAGCAGGCCGCCGCCGAGGTCAATCGCGGCCACGGTCTCGATCCGACGCTCGCCGACGCCATCGAGGCCGCCGCCGCCGAAGTCGCCGAAGGCAAGCACGACGACCAGTTCCCGCTGGTGGTGTGGCAGACCGGCAGCGGCACCCAGACCAACATGAATGCCAACGAGGTCATCGCCGGCCGCGCCAACGAAATCCTCACCGGCACGCGCGGCGGCAAGACGCCGGTTCACCCCAACGACCATGTCAACCGCGGCCAGTCGTCGAACGATACGTTTCCGACGGCGATGCACGTCTCGGTGGCGCTCGAACTGCGCGGCCGCCTGCTCGCGTCGTTGCGGTCGCTCGCCGCCGTCTTTCGCAGCCACGAAACCGAATGGGCCGCGATCATCAAGATCGGCCGCACCCATCTCCAGGACGCGACGCCGATGACGCTGGGGCAGGAATCCTCGGCTTGGGCGCAAACCTGCGAGGACAATGCCGACCGGATCACCGCGCTGTGGCCGCGGCTGTCGCGGTTGGCGCAGGGCGGCACCGCGGTCGGCACCGGACTCAACGCGCCGGCAAACTTTGGCCCCGATTTCTGCGCGGCGCTGGCCGGCGTCACCGGCGGCGTGCCCTGGGTCAGCGCGCCCAACAAGTTCGAGGCGCTATCGACGCACGACACGATGGTCGAGGTCGCCGGCGTGCTCAACACCATCGCCGTCGGCCTGACCAAGATCGCCAACGACCTGCGGCTGCTCGGGTCGGGGCCGCGCTCGGGGCTCGGCGAACTGGCGCTTCCCGAGAACGAGCCCGGCAGCTCGATCATGCCCGGCAAGGTCAACCCGACCCAGTGCGAGGCACTGACGATGGTCTGCGCACAGGTCATGGGCAACGTCATGGCGGTCACCATCGGCGGGCTGCAGGGCCACCTCCAGCTCAATGTCTTCAAGCCGCTGATTGCGCACAACCTGCTCAATTCGATCGCGCTGCTGTCCGACGCGATCGATTCGTTCCGCGAGCGATGTGCCGAGGGCATGACCCCTAATCGCGACCGCCTCGCCGAACTCGTCGAACGCTCGCTGATGCTGGTCACCGCGCTGGCACCGGTCATCGGCTATGATAATGCCGCCGCCATTGCCAAGAAGGCGCATCACGACGGGACGACCCTGCTCGAAGCCGGGCTGGCGCTCGGCCTGACCGACGAGCCGCAGTTCCGCGCCGTGGTCCGTCCCGAACTCATGCTAGGCGAAGACGCCAGTGCGTGACGTGCCCGCAATAACCCGCTAACCACCCCGCGATGACCGAATTCACGCGTCCCGCTGCCCATACCCCGCCCCGCCGCGGGTTGATGTTCGTCCTGTCGTCGCCCTCGGGCGCCGGCAAGACGACCCTGTCGCGGCGGCTGTTGAAGAACGACCCGGCGATAACCCTGTCGGTGTCGGCGACGACACGCCCGCCGCGCAAGGGCGAGACCGAGGGCGACGATTATTATTTCGTCTCGCCCGAACGCTTTGCCGAAATGGTCGCCGGCGACGAATTGCTCGAATGGGCGACGGTGTTCGGCAATCGCTATGGCACGCCGCGGGCGCCGGTCGAAGTCGCGCTTCATGCCGGGCGCGACGTGCTGTTCGACATCGATTGGCAGGGCACCCAGCAGCTCCAGCAGACCGACGCCGCCAGCGACCTCGTCCGGGTTTTCATCCTGCCGCCCGACCTCAAGGAGCTCGAACGCCGGCTGACCACCCGCGCCACCGACCCCGCCGATGTCATCGCCAGCCGCATGGCACGCGCCCGCGACGAGATCAGCCATTGGGGCGAATACGACTATATCCTGATAAACGACGATGCGGATGCCTGCCTCGTCGAGATCCGCGCCATCCTCCATGCCGAGCGCCTGCGCCGCAAGCGCCAGCTCGGCCTCGCCGCGTTCGTCCGGACCATGCTCGGTGACTGAGCGTTCACCATGCGGCCATCCCGGCCTGCCAAGGTAAGCGCATGCGCCCCGTCCTGATCCCCGGCCTCGCTGTTGCCCTTGCCATCGCCGCCAGCGCCTGCGCCGGCAAAGGCAATGACTCCGCCAGGCCGCCACCATCGTGGCAGTCGCAGATCAGCGATCCCGATCGCCAGCTGCTCGCCAAATTGTGGGGCGCCTGGACCCGCGCACTGGCGCAGGCCGACAAGGCCGGCATGCGCGCCAATCTCGCGCAATTCGGCAACATGGTCGTCCCCGACACCGCGGTGCCGGCCGCGTTTCCCGGTCCCGGCAATTATCGTTGCCGCACCATCACCATCGGCATTCGCGAAGGCGGCGTCCCCACCCCCGGGGTTCCGGCGATGACCACCGGGCAGTCGGTGCCGTGCACGATCACCGAGCGCAAGGGCCTGTTGTGGTTCGAACAGCAGGCCGGGCCCCAGCGCATCGGCGGCAAGATGTATGCCGATGGCGACCGCATGGTCTTCCTCGGCTCGATGGCGCTCGCCGGCGAGATCGGCATGCTGCCCTATGGCACCGATGGCCAGCGTGACCAGGTCGGGGTGCTCAAGGCCTATGGCGACAGACGCTGGCGGATCGAACTGCCCTGGCCGAAATGGCAATCCAACCTCGCGCTGATCGAGATCCTTCCCGCCTGACCGCGGCCGGTCTAGGCTCGCCTGATGCATGTCGATCACGCCCCCGCCGCGCCTGCCGCGCCGACCATCGATTTCGCGGCGTTCCTGGCCGTCGATATCCGTGTGGGGCGCATCGTGGCGGCCGAGCCCTATCGCGAGGCGCGCAAGCCGGCGTTCAAGCTCAGCATCGATTTCGGCCCCGTCATCGGCATCAAGCGCTCGAAGGCGCAGATCACCGAGCATTGTGCCGTCGAAGCCTTGCCGGGCCGACTGGTCGCGGCGGTGGTCAACTTCCCGCCGCGCCAGATCGGCAAGTTCATGTCCGAGGTGTTGACGTTGGGCTTTCCGGATGCGGACGGCGCCGTCGTGCTGTTTTCGCCGGACCAGGACGTGCCGATCGGCGGGCGGCTGTTCTAAAAAAATGGGGTCCGTCATGCTGAACTTGTTTCAGCATCCATCGTGCGGTTGGCGAACGCGTCCCCGCAGCGCGATGGATGCTGAACAAGTTCAGCATGACGATTTCCTCTTTTGAGCGCTACCGCTCCCGAAACGCATTGTCCCGCAGCTTCGTCACCGGGCTGAGCAGATACGACAGCACCGACCGCTTGCGTCCGATCAGGTCGATCTCCGCCGTCATTCCGGCTCCGACCGGCAGCGCCATGCCGTCCGGCGCCCTGAGCGCGACCGAATCACTCGCCACTCGCACCGCATAATGGCTCTCGCCGGTCCGCTCGTTGACCACCGCATCAGGTGAAATCCGCTCGACCCGCCCCGCCAGCGCGCCATAGACCGACGCGTCATACGCGGTCAGCCGCACCGCTGCCTTCTGCCCGAGATGGACGAACGCGATGTCCGCCGGCCGTACCTGCGCCTCGACCACCAGCCGGTCGCCCGCCGGCACGACCTCGACCAGAGGCACACCCGGCGCCACCGAGCCGCCGACCGTCGCGGCCAGTACCCGCTGCACCGTGCCCGCGACCGGACTGCGCAAGGCCGTCCGTGCCAGCCGGGTTTCGAGTGCCGGCAGAGTCGCAGCCTGACCCGCCAGTTCTGCCCGCGCCTGGGCCAGCATCTCGCCGGCCTGCGACCGCAATCGGCCCTCGCCGGCACGCAGCGCCGCGCTGGCCTCGGCGACGCTGGCGGCGGCGCGCCGATAGCCGGCATCCGCCGCATCCTCGGCCGCCTGCGCCTGTGCCAGGACCGACCGCGCGCGATCGAGGCTGATCGCCGGCTCGATACCCTTGTCGACGAGCGGCGCGTACATTGCCGCCTCACGCGCTGCCTGCGCCCGCGCTTCGGCATGGCTGCCGCGCTGCGCCCCGGCCTCGGCAAGCGCCCGCCGCGCGCCGTCGAGTCGTGCCGCATCGCCTGCCGATGCCGCTGCGATCTCGGCGCGGTGCGCCGAGAACAGCGCACGCTCCGCCGCCAACGCTGCCGTTTCCGGCCCGCTTTCAAAGCGCAACGCCCTGCCGCTCGCTTCCGCCTCGAGCCGCGCGATTCGCGCCCGCAGCGCGTGCGCCGCCGCATTCGACCGCCCGAATTCGGAATTGGCCGCGCCTGGGTCGAGCCGCATCAGGATTTCGCCCGCAGCGACTTTCTGCCCCGGCCGTACCAGGATCGCCTCGACGACGCCGCCTTCGAGATTGCTGATAATTTGCAGCTGGCGCGCCGGCACGACCCGGCCGGTGGCGACCGCGGTCTCGTTGACCCGCGCGAGCCCGGCCCAGGCGATCATCAACCCCGAAAACCCGGCGATCGACCACAGCATCAGCCGGGCGACTCGCGCCGGTGCGATGAATGCTCCCGGCAGTTCGGGCATTTGATGCGGCAACGCGGGAACAGGCGACGGAAAACCAGTCATTGCGGACATTCTCGGTTCCTCAAACGGTCGTGAGCGATTTGAGGACGGCGGCCGGCGCCCCGTCGGCGACAATGCGCCCGGCGTCGATCATGATGACCCGCGTTGCCAGCCGCAGCATCGACTGGCGGTGGGTAACCAGCACCAGCGTCCGGCCGATCAGCTCGGTCTCGAGTCGCTCGATCAGCGCGTCCTCCGACGCGGTATCCATCGCGCTGGTCGGCTCGTCGAAGATCATGATCGGCCGCCGCAGCGTCAGCGCGCGGGCGATGGCGATGGTCTGGCGCTGGCCGCCCGACAGCCCCTCGCCGCGATCGGCGAGCTGGCGATCGTAACCCGCCGCCATCCGCCCGATGAAGTCATGCGCGCCGCTCAGCCGCGACGCGCGCAGCACCTCGGCATCGTCGATTGCCGGATCCCCGAGCGCGATATTGTCGCGAATGCTCCCCGACAGCAGTACCACGTCCTGGAGCACCGCGCCGATATTGGCGCGCAAATCGTCTGGATGGAGCTGCCGCACATCGGCATCGCCGACCATGACCGCGCCGTCGCTCGCCTCGTACAGCCCGAGGATCAGCCGCGCGATCGTCGACTTGCCCGATCCGACGCGGCCGATGATGGCGACGCGCTCGCCGGGCGCGATGTCGAAGCTGACGTCGTCGAGCGCTCGCGCGCTGCTGCCGGGATAGCGAAAGGTGACGTTCCTGAACGCGATGCCGCCGTCGAGGCGCGGCCGCCGCAGCGTCGGACTGCCTTCCCCCGGCGTGGTCATCACCTTGTCGAGCGCGCGGTATGACGACAGGGTCTGGCTCAGACGCGTCAACAGCGCCGCGATCTGCCCGAGCGGCGTCACGCAGCGCCCCGCCAGCATCGACGCGGCGATCAGCGCCCCCATCGTCAACTGCCGGTCGGCGATCAGCGACACGCCGATCGCCACCGTCAGCACATAGACAAGGTTCTGCGCCGTCGCCGCAGTGTTGACCGCCACGGCCGAGATCAGCCGCTGGCGCAGCGACAGCGCCGCATGGTGCAAGACCGCCAGATGCCAGCGCGCCGCGAGCAGCGGCCCGGCCCGGCTGGTCTTGATCGTCTCGAGCCCGGCGATCGCCTCGATGATGATGCCCTGCTTGTTCAGCGATTCGGCCAGCCCGGCCTGCGCCAGTCGCCCGAGCAGTGGCTGCGACGCCCATGCGATGCCGATGACGACCGGGATGGCGAACAGCGGCACCAGCGCCAGCGGCGGCGCCACCCAGAAGATCACGCCGAGGAATAGCAGGATGAACGGCACGTCGACGAGCGCCGTGATCGTCGCCGAGGCGAAGAACTCGCGCAGCGTCTCGAACTCGCGCAGCAGCCCGGCGAAGGCGCCGTTCGAGCCCTGCCGGTCGGCGAGCTTCATCGTCATCAGCTGGTCGAAGATCCGCCTGCCGAGCTGCTGGTCGATATTCTGCCCGGCGACATCGACGAAATAACCGCGCAAGCCCCGCAGCGCGAAATCGAACGCCAGTACGAGAACGATGCCGATCAGCAGCGCCGTCATCGAATCGGTCGCGCCGGCGGGCACGATCTTGTTGTAGACCGTCATCGAGAAGATCGACGTCGCCAGCGCGAACACGTTGATCAGCGCCGCCGCCAGCACGACCTGCCCGAACAGGCCGCGATTGGCCCATAGCGGCGCGCGCAGCCAGTCGCCGGGGGCAGGGGGCAGGGAGATATCCGGCCGTGGAATACGCAGGGCAGGCCGGTCGTAGACCAGCGCCATCGTTGCGGGAAGCGAAGCCATCATGCGCCTTTCGCGGGGATTTCGAAGGAGATCGCGAGCAGCGGGAGCAACTCGCCGGTCCGCGCCATCAAAGTGTAGCGCGCGACATCGCGCTCGATATTGCCCTGCAGCAGCGCCTGCGCCGCGGCGAAATAATCCTGCTCGGCACGCAGCAGCTCGATCAGCGAGCCGCGCGACAGCCGGAACTGCTCGGCCATCGCATCGCGCGCGCGGCGGTTGGCACGGTAGGAATCGCCGAGTACCGGCACCGCGCCGCCCAGGATCGCATCGTCGGCAAAGGCGGTCTCGGCCGCGCGTTCGGCCTCGGCCACCACACGGTCACCGGCAAATTCCGCGCCCCGCGCCCGGGCCCGTGCCTGCGCCACCCTGGCCGTCTCCGCACCGCCCACCGACAACGACTGGCGCAGCACAAGTTGCCCGCGGACATCATAGTTACTGCCGCTGCCAAAAGCATCGTAGCGCGTGCCGGCGACGCCGCCCGACAGCCGCGGCAGCGTGTCGCCGCGCACCGCCCGCGCTTCGGCGCGTCCCGCTTCCGCTGCTGCCATGGCTGCCCGCACCGCAGGCACATTATGGCTCATGCCCGCCGCCGCCGCTGCATCGGCCGCCACCGAAACCGGCCGATCGGGTCGTTCGGGGCGCGCTGGTGCCTCGCGCCCGAACAGCACGCGATACCGCGCCCGTACCGCCGTCAGCGACCGCTGGTTGCGCAGCGCCGCGCCGATCGCCTCGGCCAGCGTCGCCTCGGCCCGCGCCGTGTCGCCGCCGGTGCCGAGCCCGGCCGCGGCGCGTGTCCGCGTATCGGCCAATATGCCGCGATGCCGCTCCACCAGTGCGTCCGACAGGTCCGCCAGCGACTGGTAACCGAGCACCTGGTACCATGCCGCGATTGCCGCCAGCGCCGTCGTTGCCGCACTGTCGCCGGCCTCGGCCCGGGCCGCCCGGATCCGCGCCGACGCGCCGGCAATCCGGCTCGAGGTCGCGCCGAAATCCCACAGCAGCTGGTCGGCGCTGATCTGCGCGTCGGTGCGCCCGCGCGGCACCAGGCTCTCGACGATGGCGCTGTTGCCCTCGAAATCACGCGCCAGCGACCGCGCCGCAATGAGCGAGACGCCGAGCGCCGGAAACAAGGCCGACCGTGCCTCGCGCCGCGCCGCCTGCGCCTGTTCGGTCACTGCCTCGGCCTCGCCCCACGCCGGATATTGCGCCACTGCCGCCTTGATCGCCGCGCGGAATCCGGCGGCATCCGATCCTTGCGCCAAAAAACCAAGCAGGGGATCGGCACCGAAGTCGATCGCATCGGGCTTGCCCTCCGGCAACGGCAGCACCAGCATCGGAGCCGCTCGCATCAGGGCCTGCGCCTCGACCGGCGCCGCCATCACCAGCGCCGCAAAGCCCCCCGCCAGCAACGCCGTCGGCACCCGCCAATCACCCTTTGCGCCGCTCGTCGGAACGCGGCTAGTGTGTCCGCGATGAAGATATCCCAAGCGCTCGCTGCAGCCGTGCTGCTGACCTCCGCCGCCGCCGGCGCCGCGCCGACCGATCTCATCACCCTCTACAAGGATCTGCACAGCCACCCCGAACTCTCCCTCCAGGAAACCCGAACCGCCGGGATCATGGCGGCCGAGGCGCGCGCTGCCGGCTTCACCGTCACCGAGAAGGTGGGGGGCACCGGCGTCGTCGCCGTGATGGTTAACGGCCCCGGCCCGGTGGTCTTGATTCGCACCGACATGGACGGCCTGCCGGTCAAGGAAGCGACCGGACTGTCCTATGCCAGCACGGCGATCGGCAAGGCCGACGACGGCTCCGACACGCCGGTGATGCACGCCTGCGGGCACGACATCCACATGTCGGTCTGGGTCGGCACGGCGCGCGAGATGGCGAAGAACAAGGCCAAATGGTCGGGCACGCTGGTTATGATCGCCCAGCCCGCCGAGGAAATCGTCGAAGGTGCCGCCGCCATGCTCAAGGACGGCCTGTTCACCCGCTTTCCAAAGCCGCAGTTCGCGCTGGCGCTCCACGACGACAACCGCATGCCGGCAGGGCAGGTCTCGGTACCCCCCGGTCCGGCGTTGTCATCGGCGTCGATGGTCGACATCACCGTTCGCGGTCGCGGTGGCCACGGCGCCTATCCGCAGACGACCAAGGACCCCGTGACCCTCGCCGCGAGCATCGTCACCGGCCTGCAGACGCTGATCAGCCGCGAAAACGATCCCTCCCGCCCGGCGGTCATCACCGTCGGCTCGATCCACGGCGGCACCAAGCACAACATCATCTCCGACGAGGTCAAGCTCCAGTTGACGGTGCGGTCGTACGACGCCGCGCAGCAACAGCGCCTCGTCGGCGGCATCGCCCGCGTCGCGCGCGGCGAGGCCATCGCCGCCGGCATCCCGGACGACCGCCTGCCGATCGTCAAGACGCTGTTCGGCACCGCACCGACGCTCAACACCCCGGCGCTTGCCGCCCGGCTCGAAAAGACTTTCGCCGAGAAACTGGGCGCGGCGCGCGTCGTCAAGCTCGACCCGTCGATGGCGAGCGAGGACTTCAACGCCTTCAACCTCGCCGACCCGACGATCGAATCGGCGATTTTCTGGCTCGGCGCCGTCAAGCAGTCGACCTGGGACGCCGCGCAAAAGGGCGGTCCCTCGGTCGCCTCGCTCCACAATGCCGGCTGGGCCCCAGACCCGGTCCCGACAATTGCTGCTGGCGTCGAGGCGATGACGATCGCAGCGATGGACCTGCTGGCCAAATGACTTGCCTGTGCCCAATCATCGCAGCCCATCGATTTTGGCAATAACCGCAACCCGGATTTTGCTCTGGCGTTGAATCCCGACAGGTCGCACCAAGGCGCACCAGGGAGGTCGCCATGCGCCAGGAAATCACCAAAACCCTCACCTATCTCAGCATTCACCTGACCATCGGGTTCACGGTGGCCTATCTGATGACCGGCAGCTGGCAGATCGCCGGCGGCATCGCCATCATCGAGCCGTGTGTCAACGCCGTGGCGTTCTTCTTCCACGAACGCGCCTGGCGCTTCGATTGGGCCGGCTGGAAGCGCGACAGACTTACCTCGGCGTGAACCCTGACGGAAAAGCGAGAGGGTGCGCCCTGCACCCGCCGTGCTAGAACAGCTCTAAACCACCCTTGGGAGTTCTAGCCATGCGCGATTACCGCAAATTCTATATCGACGGCGAATGGACCGATCCCGCGATCGCCAGGCAGATCGACGTCATCAACCCGGCCACCGAGGAAGTCGCTGGCATCATCTCGATGGGCAGCGCCGGCGATGCCGACCGCGCCGTCATGGCCGCCCGCAAGGCGTTCCCGAGCTTCTCGCAGGTCAGCCGCGCCGACCGCATCGAGCTGCTCCAGAACATCCTCGCCGAATATCAAAAACGCTATCCCGAGATCGCCGCGGCGATCACCGAGGAAATGGGCGCTCCCGGCTGGCTCGCCCAGCAGGCACAGGCCGCCATCGGCGTCGGCCATCTGATGACCGGCATCGAGGTCCTCAAGAACTATAAGTTCGAGGAACTGCGCGGCTCGACGCTGATCACCCATGAAGCCATCGGCGTCTGCGCCTTCATCACGCCGTGGAACTGGCCGATCAACCAGATCGCCTGCAAGGTCGTGCCCGCCATTGCCACCGGCTGCACGATGGTGCTCAAACCGTCCGAAATCGCGCCGTTCTCGGCGGTGCTCTGGGCCGAAGTCATGCATTCCGCAGGCGTTCCCGCCGGCGTCTTCAACCTCGTCAATGGCGACGGCCCGACCGTCGGCGCCGCGCTCAGCAGCCATCCCGAAGTCGACATGGTCAGCTTCACCGGCTCGACCCGCGCCGGCATCGAGGTCGCGCGCAACGCCGCCCCGACCGTCAAACGCGTCCACCAGGAGCTCGGCGGCAAGTCGCCGAACATCATCCTCGACGACGCCGACCTCAACGTCGCGGTCACCGGCGGCATCAAGTCGGTGATGATGAACTCGGGCCAGTCGTGCAACGCCCCGACCCGCATGCTCGTGCCTTCGGCGAAGATGGCGCAGGCCAAGGAATACGCCCGTGCCGCCGCCGAGGCGACCACTGTCGGTTCGCCCGATGGTAATGCAGCCATCGGTCCCGTGGTCAGCGAGACCCAGTGGAACAAGATCCAGGACCTCATCCAGAAGGGCATCGACGAAGGCGCCACGCTGGTATCGGGCGGCACCGGACGCCCCGAGGGCCTCGAGAGGGGCTATTACGTCAAGCCGACGATCTTTGCCGACGTCACCAACGACATGACCATCGCCCGCGAGGAAATCTTCGGGCCGGTGCTGGCGATGCTGCCGTACGAAACCGAGGAGCAGGCGATCGCCATCGGCAACGACACGGTCTATGGCCTCGCCGCCTATGTGCAGGGTGACCCTGAGCACGCCCGCAAGGTCGCGCGCCAGCTGCGCGCCGGCCAGGTCAACATCAACAACGCCGCCGGCGACATGATGGCGCCGTTCGGTGGCTACAAACAGTCGGGAAACGGCCGCGAATGGGGCGATTTCGCCTTCCACGACTTTCTCGAAACCAAGGCCATCATCGGCTGGGGCGCCGCCGAAGCCGCCGAGTAAGCTCTACCCTCTCCCCCTGCGGGAGAGGGCGACTCGCGCCCCTCGGCGCGGCGGGGTGAGGGGTAACTTCCTCCCCCGCCGCACCCATATTGCCCCCAACCCCCAATCCGGTTAACAATTACCCCAAGCCGTGCCGGTGCATCCGGACGCGGCAGGGGTCGCCGGGCATCTCGTTGGGGGCTGGGCAATGCAAAAACCGTTCGGGGTCTTCACCGCCCCCATCCTGAAATCCGTCGTCGAGGCGTTATTCCACGGCGTCGACATGGTGATCTCGCCCCAGCAAGTCACCGACAACATCCAGACCCAATTCAGCTACATCCACGGCCCCAAGGCGAGGCAGGTCAAGCTCTCGCTGATCGCCCTCTGCCTGCTGATGGGCGGCCCCATGTTCCTGCTGATGCCGCCCAAATGGCGCGCCCGCCGCCTCGAAAAGAGCCTCATCTCGAGCAGCAACAACTTTCTCCAGGATCTCGCCCGCGTCCGCGGCATCATCCACGCCGGCTATTACGGTCATTGGCTGCCCGGCGAGCAGGAGGGCAACCGCCACAATCCCGTCTTCGCCCAGATCGGCTTCACCCTGCCGGCCCACCGCACCCGCGGCGCCGGCGAACAGCCCATCACGCTTTTCCCCGGCCGCGACCTCCTGCCGAGCGATTTCCTCGGCCCCGAGACCGTCCCCGTCGAAGCCGAGATCATCGTCATCGGCTCGGGCGCCGGCGGCAGCATGGCCGCCGGCGAACTCGCCGCGCAAGGCCACAAGGTCCTCGTCATCGAAGCCGGCAGCGCCTGGCCCTCCTCGGCGCTCAGCCATGAAGAACGCCGTATGACCTCGTCGCTGTTCGTCGACGGCGCGCTGCAGACCAGCCGCGACAACGACATCATCCTGTTCCAGGGCCGCTGCGTCGGCGGCTCGACGGTCATCAACAACGGCATCTGCCTGCGCGTTGCCGAACCCGGCGGCACCCACCCTGCCGCCAATGATGTGTTCGCGACCTGGGCCGGGCTCGGCGCCCCCATCGACGAAACTCGCTTCATGGCGAGCTATGTCGCCGCCGAGACCGCGCTCGGCGTCGAGCGCATCGAGCAGCGCAGCGGCCGCAACAACGGCACCCATCTGCTCGCCGGCTGGCACGCCCACGCCGCCATCACCGGCGATCCCGTCGACGCCGCCGCCCCCGCCGGCTGGTTCAACAAGAACTTTGGCCCGCAGTCGGCCGGCGCCGCCTGCGCCTATTGCGGCTATTGCAACACCGGCTGCCCCTATGGCCGCAAGACCGGAACCGCCCAGTCGCTGCTCATCGCCGCTCGCCGCGACGGCGCTGACATCCTCCCCGACGCCGAAGCCACCCGCATCCGCTGGCGCCCCCATAAAGTCGCCGGCAAGCAGGTCGCCGAGGGCGTCGAGATCAAGCTCGCCGACGGCCGCAAGGCCTTCATCCGCGCTACCAAAGGTGTTGTCGTCGCCGCCGGCACCCTCGCCTCGAGCCGGCTGCTCGCTGCCAGCGGCATCAAGGGCACCGGTACCGATATCTCGCTCAATATCGCCTGTCCCGTCGCCGCGCTGATGCCCGCCGACAGCCCGCAGCGCTCATGGGACGAGGACCAGATGACCACCTATGTCGATCGCGGCGACTTCCTGCTCGAATCGCATTTCCAACCCCCTATGAGCATGGCCGCGCTGCTCCCCGGTTGGTTCGGCGACCACGCCGCCCGCATGCGCGCCTATGGCCGGCTCAACTCCGCCGGCGTGCTGTTCCCCGCCGACCGCGTCGGCAAGCTGATCTGCGGCAAGCTCCATCTAAAACTCACCGAGGCCAGGGAACTGCCCCTGCTCCGCCGCGCCCTCGCCACCCTTTCACGCGTGCATTTCGCCGCCGGCGCCATCGAAGTCTATCCCGGCCTCGCCCGCGGGCAGACGCTCCACCCCGGCGACGACATCGACGCCTTCTTCGCCGCCGAGCTGCGCGAAGCCGACGACGTCTCGATGTCGAGCTCGCACCCCCAAGGCGGCAACGCCCGCAACGCCGACCCCGCCAAGGGCGTCGTCGATCTCGATTGCCGCCTCCACGGCGCGGCGAACGTCTATGTCGCCGACGCCAGCACCTTTTCGAGCTGCATCCGCGTCAACGCGCAACTAACCACCATGGCGATGGCGCACTATGCGATGGCCGCGCGGCCTTTCGGCTAAAACCCCCCAAAAATCCATTCGTCATGCTGAACTGGTTTCAGCATCCATCGCGCGGCCGGGGACAGGCGCGCAGGTGGCGGGATGGATGCTGAAACAAATTCAGCATGACGATCGGTTCTGAATCTGTCATCCCGGGCTCGACCCGGGACCCAGTTTCTCCTGCCCCCCCGAAACCTCAACGCGCCTTCAAGCTAGGCGCCATCCGCGCCGCCTCCGAAGCCGTCGTATCCGGCCCGGGCACCCCCGAATCGACATCCCCCCGCGCCGCCCGGTGGATCGCCCTGCGGATCCGCGGATATGTCCCGCATCGGCACAAATTGGTGATCGTCGCATCGATATCGGCATCCGACGGCTCAGGGATCTCCTTCAGTATCGCCGCCACCGCCATGATCATCCCCGACTGGCAATAGCCGCACTGCGGCACCTGTTCTGCGATCCACGCCTGCTGGACGACATGGCTGCGATCGTCGCTCAGCCCCTCGATTGTCGTCACGAATGTACCTTCGATGCTGCCGATCGGCACCTGGCACGATCGCTGCGCCTTGCCGTCGATATGCACCGTGCAGGCTCCGCAAAGCCCGGCGCCGCAGCCGTACTTGGTCCCGGTCAGGTTCGACGCATCGCGCAGCGCCCATAGCAGCGGTGTCTCGGGCGGCATCTTGAAATGCACAGGATTGCCGTTGACGGTAAATTTGGTCATCGAAAGGGCATAGCCCAAAGGAATCCACCATGGAACTGACCACCCTCGATTACACCGTCGACGGCCCGATCGCTCGCGTCACGATGAACCGTCCCGCCGCGCTCAACACCATGAACAAGGAATTCTGGCCCGAGATCATCGAAGTCTTCCAGGCCATCGACGCCGATCCGAGCATCCGCGTCGTCATCATCGCCTCGACGGGCAAGCATTTCACCGCAGGCCTCGATCTCGGCTGGGCCGGCAGCAACAGCGCTTCCACTGAGCCGGTGGACCTGGGCCGCGCCCGCGAGTCCTTCCGCCGTCATGTCCGCACGATGCAGGAAAGCTTCTGCATCATCGATCGTTGCCGCGTGCCGGTCATCGCCGTCGTCCACGGCGCCTGCATCGGCGGGGGCGTCGATCTGATCACCGCCTGCGACATCCGCATCGCCGCCGAGGGCTCGTATTTCACGATCCAGGAGGTCAGCATCGCCATCGTCGCCGATGTCGGCACGCTGCAACGCATTCCCTACCTGCTGCCGCAGGGCCTGATCCGCGAACTCGCCTACACCGGGCGGCGTTTTCCGGTCGAGGAGGCCAGGCAGTACGGCTTCGTCAACCGCGTCGAAGCCAGCCACGATGCCGCGCTCGCCGCCGCCGACGCCATGGCACGCGAAATCGCCGCCAAGTCGCCGTTGGTCATCACCGGCATCAAGAATGTCCTCAACGCTGGCCGCGACCAGACCATCGAGCAGGGCCTCGACTATGTCGCGCTGTGGAACGCCGGCCTGCTCCAGGGCGACGACCTGCCCAATGCCATCCGCGGCCAGCTGTCGAAAACCACGCCGGTGTTCGCCGACCTCAAGGCCTGACCGGCAACCTGGTCCAGCGCGCTTAGCCCAAGCTACAGGATTGAATCGACTTGCGACACAACAGCCGCTTGCCCGCAGCGCTGCATCGCGCCATAGGGACCCATTGTTCGCCGGCACTGTCCGGTCATTTTTGCCGTGGGGCCATGATGCGCAGAATGCAGCGCCTGATTTTGCCGATTGTCATCGCGTTCGCCGGCACGCTTGGCGCCAGCGTTCCGGCGCTGGCGCAAAGCGACGCGCCGGTCGCGGCACCGGTGCCCGTCGTCACCACGACGGCATTGCCGAGCAGCGCGCCCGAATTCGTCACGGCGACGCCCGGCATCGGCATGCCCCGAGGCAGCATCGACCTCCAGCAGCCGATGACGCCGATCGCGCGCGAAGCCCAGGCAATGGCCAACGGCATCCTCAATCCGCTGATGGCCGCTACGGCGATCTTCGTACTGATCCTGCTGGCCTGGACGGTGTTTCGCTACCGCGCCGCGCGCAACCCTGTCGCCTCGCGGACCAGCCACAATACCCTGGTCGAGATCGCCTGGACGGTCGTGCCGGTGCTCATCCTGATCTGGATCGCGGTGCCGTCGTTCCGCCTGCTCGCCAACCAGTACAGCCCGCCCAAGGCCGATCTCACCATCAAGGCTACCGGCCATCAATGGTATTGGGAGTATGAGTATCCCGACCAGGGCGGTTTCAGCTTCGATGCCGTCATGCTTACCGAGGCCGAGGCAGCCCAGCGCGGCAGCCCCAAGCTGCTCGATACCGACAACCGCATCGTCGTTCCGCAGGGCGCCGTGGTCAAGGTCCTCACGACCTCGGCCGATGTCATGCACAGCTTCGCCGTCCCCAGCTTCTGGGTGAAGATGGACGCCGTTCCGGGCCGCATCAACGAGACCTGGTTCAAGGTCGATCGCCCCGGCGTCTATTTCGGCCAATGTTCGGAGCTGTGCGGCACCAAGCACGCCTTCATGCCGATCGCCGTCGAAGTCGTCTCGCGTGAGCGGTTCGCCCAATGGACCGCCGCCAAGCAGGCCGAAAACGGCATCACGCCGACCGCAGGCGCTGCAACGCCGGTCCAGCCGGTGCCCGGTGTCGGCGCTACGCCCGGTGCGGTGCCCGCCGCAACCGGCCAGGCGCCCGCCGCAACGGGCACGGCCCCACTTCCGGCTGCGCCCGGCGTACCGTCGCCTGCTGCGACGAACACGGCACCGACGCCGACCGCCACTACAACTCCTGCCGCCTGAAAGAGGGACCGATAGATGGCAACCCCCAGCGCGCCCGCCAGCGCCAACAACAGCGCGCTCGTCGGCCATGCCGACCACGCCCATGACGACCACCATCCAGAGCTGAGCTTCGTCCAGCGCTGGCTGTTCTCGACCAATCACAAGGACATCGGGACGCTCTACCTGATCTTCGCGATCATTGCCGGCACCCTCGGCGGCGCGATCTCGGGCGTCATGCGTCTCGAACTGGCGCAGCCGGGCATCCAGTACCTGACCTGGTTCACGCAAGGGAACCTTGACGCGTCATACCATCTCTGGAACGTCTTCATCACCGCCCACGGCCTGATCATGGTGTTCTTCACCGTCATGCCGGCGATGATCGGCGGCTTCGGCAACTGGTTCGTGCCGATCATGATCGGCGCGCCAGACATGGCCTTCCCGCGCATGAACAACGTCTCGTTCTGGCTGCTGGTGCCATCGTTCCTGCTGCTGCTCGGGTCGATGTTTGTCGAAGGCCCCGCCGGCTTCAACGGCGCCGGCACCGGCTGGACGATCTATCCGCCGCTCTCCACCGCCGGACATCCGGGGCCTGCCGTCGACATGGCGATCCTGTCGCTCCATCTCGCCGGTGCCTCGTCGATCCTCGGCGCCATCAACTTCATCACCACCATCCTCAACATGCGCGCACCGGGGATGACCCTCCACAAGATGCCGCTGTTCGTCTGGTCGGTGCTGGTCACCGCTTTTCTGCTGCTGTTGTCGCTGCCGGTCCTCGCCGGTGCCATCACCATGCTGCTGACCGATCGCAACTTCGGCACCCACTTCTTCACCGCCGACGGCGGTGGTGACCCGGTCCTGTACCAGCATCTGTTCTGGTTCTTCGGCCACCCCGAGGTCTACATCCTCATCTTGCCGGGTTTCGGCATGGTGTCGCAGATCATCAGCACCTTCTCGAAAAAGCCCGTCTTCGGCTATCTCGGCATGGCCTATGCCATGGTCGCGATCGGCTTCATCGGCTTTCTCGTCTGGGCGCATCATATGTTCACCGCCGGTCTCGACGTGAACACCAAGATGTACTTCACCGCCGCCACGATGATCATCGCAGTGCCGACCGGCATCAAGATATTCTCGTGGATCGCAACGATGTGGGGTGGCTCGCTCAGCTTTCCGACCCCGATGCTGTGGGCGATCGGCTTCATCTTCATGTTCACCGTCGGCGGCGTCACCGGCGTCATCCTCGCCAACGCCGGCGTCGACACCTATTTCCACGACACCTATTACGTCGTGGCACATTTCCACTACGTGCTCTCGCTGGGCGCCGTGTTCGCGATCTTTGCCGGTTTCTATTACTGGTTCGGCAAGATGACCGGCAAGCCGTACAACGAGTTCCTCGGTAAACTGCACTTCTGGGTGTTCTTCATCGGCGTGAATGTCATGTTCTTCCCGATGCACTTCCTCGGCCAGGACGGGATGCCGCGCCGCATCCCCGACTATCCGGAGCAGTTCGCCTATTACAACCAGATCGCCAGCTGGGGCTACGCCATCATGGCGCTTGGCATGGTGTTCTTCTTCATCAACCTGATCGTCAGCTTCGCCAGCAAAAAGCGTGTCAGCGACAATTACTGGGGTGAGGGCGCGACGACGCTGGAGTGGACGCTGTCCTCGCCACCGCCGTTCCACCAGTTCGAAACCCTGCCGATCATCAAGTAAAGTCAAACCGCCCCTCCCGTCCGCGGGAGGGGCGCAGCAGAATGAAGATGAACCAACCGAACGCCTCTCCTGTTGCAGCGCCACTGACCGCGCCAATCACGGCGTTTGCCGAATGGCGGGACTATTTCGCGCTGCTCAAGCCGCGGGTGATGACTCTGGTCGTCTTCACCGCCGCCTGCGCCATGATCGCCGCGCCCGGCAGCATCCATCCCGTTCTCGGTTTCACCGCCATCCTGTGCATCGCGGTCGCCGCCGGTGCCGCCGGCGCGCTCAACCAATGGTACGAGGCCGATATCGACGCGCTGATGAAGCGCACCGCCAACCGCCCGCTTCCGGCCGGGCGAATCAATCCCGGCGAGGCGCTGAACTTCGCCATCGCCCTTGCGGTCGGATCGGTTGCAATCATCGGCGTGGCGCTCAATTGGGCCGCGGCCTTCTGGCTCGCCGTGTCGATCCTGTTCTACGTCATCGTCTATACCGTCTGGCTCAAGCGCCGCACCCCGCAGAACATCGTCATCGGCGGTGCTGCCGGGGCATTCCCGGTCATCGTCGGCTGGGCCGCGGTCACCGGCGACACGGCATTGCTGCCCTGGCTGCTGTTCGCCATCATCTTCCTGTGGACCCCGCCGCACTTCTGGGCGCTGGCGCTGTTCATGGAGGCCGATTATTCCAAGGCCGGCGTCCCCATGCTCCCCGTCACCCACGGCATGGCCAACACGCGGCGGCAGATCCTCGCCTATTCGGTGCTGCTGGTCCCGGTATCGATCGCCCCCGCCGTCCTCGGCCTCACCGGCTGGATCTACGGCGGCAGCGCGATCGCCCTCGGGCTGGTCTTCCTCGCCATGGCCCTTCGCGTGTCACGCAGCCAGACGCAACGCGCCGCCGACATGATTGCCGAAAAGCAACTGTTCAAGTTCAGCCTCGTCTATCTCGCCGCCTTGTTCGGCGCCCTTGTCGTTGATCGTTTGGTGTTCGCATGATCCCTGATTCCACCGCCTCCTGGACCCCCGAGGAGCGCGCCGCCTTCATTGCCCGTCGCCGCTCGCGCAACATTGCGCTCGGGCTCCTGCTCGCCGCACTGGTGGCGCTATTCTACGGCATCACCGTCGTCCGCATGGCCCCGGGCCTCGAAAACGGCAAACCCACCGTAGGGCCCACTGCCCCACCAGCGACTCCCGCGCCATGACCGACGCCGCCCTCCACCGCGCCAAGCGCCGCACCGGGCTCCTCACGGCGCTCATGGCGGTCGCGATGATCGGCCTCGCCTATGCCAGCGTGCCGCTTTATCGCCTGTTCTGCCAGGCCACCGGCTTCGGCGGCACTACGGGTCGCTCGGAGGCGGCAGCCATTCCCGACGCCAGCCACCTCAACGCGCTCGGCGGCCGCACCATCAAGATCCGCTTCGATTCGAACGTTTCTCCCGGCATGCCGTGGACGTTTAGCCCGGTCAATCGCGACCAGAAGATCAAGATCGGCGAAAAACGCCTCGCCTATTACACCGCCACCAACCTGTCCGCCGCGCCGACCACCGGCCGCGCCATCTTCAACGTGTCGCCCGACACCGCAGGCCAGTATTTCCGCAAAATCGAATGTTTCTGCTTTACGGAACAGACACTCGCTGCCGGCGAAACCGTCCAGATGCCGGTCACCTATTTCATCGATCCGGCCATCCTTGATGACCCCGATGCGAAGAAGATCGACGAGATCACGCTCAGCTACACCTTCTTCCCGGTGGACAATCCCGAGGCAAAGCCGGTAAGCGCCTCACTCAATGCTGCGAGCCCGGCTCAAGGCGCGAAACTCCAGCCATCAGACAACAGGGGCTAAAGGTCATGGCCGCCGGCAAGACACACGATTTCCACATCCTCAACCCCTCGCCTTGGCCGATCGCCATGGCTGTCGCAGCGCTGATCTTTGCTGCCGGCGCCATCGGCTGGATGCACAAGGCCGCCTGGGGACCGATGGTCTTCTTCGCCGGCTTCGCCTTTGTCATCGCTGCCTTCTACTTTTGGTGGAGCAGCGTCATCCACGAAGCCAACACCGGTGACCACACGCCAGTCGTCCAGCTTCATCACCGCTACGGCATGATCCTGTTCATCGCCTCCGAAGTCATGTTCTTCGTCGCTTGGTTCTGGGCCTTCTTCAATGCGGCGCTTTTCCCCAGTGCCCAGGCCGGCATCGATGGCGTTTGGCCCCCCGCCGGCGTCGAGGTCCTTGATCCCTTCGTCTTCCCGCTGCTCAACACGCTGATCCTGCTGCTGTCGGGCACCACCATCACCTGGGCGCACCACGCCCTCATCCACGGCGACCGCAAGTCGCTCAAGCAGGGCCTGATCCTCACGATCCTGCTCGGCATGATCTTCAGCGCCGTGCAGGCCTATGAATACTACCACGCGACGATCCCGTTCGCCGGCAATATCTATGGCTCGACCTTCTACATGGCGACCGGTTTTCACGGCTTCCATGTCATCGTCGGCACGATCTTCCTGATCGTCTGCCTGCGCCGCGCCTACAAGGGCGACTTCACCCCCACCCAGCATTTCGGCTTCGAAGCCGCTGCTTGGTACTGGCATTTCGTCGATGTCGTCTGGCTGTTCCTGTTCATCACCATCTATGTCTGGGGCTCCAAGTTCGGTGCCGCGGTCGTGCACAACGCCTTTGGCTAGTACCCCTCCTGGACCGGCGCCGGTTGCGAACGCGCTCAGGGGTCGCTGCCCGCGCTGCGCCCAAGGCAAGCTGTTCAGGACGTTCATCGTCTTCCGCCCGAAGTGCTCGGCGTGCGATCTCGACTATCGTGCCTTCAACGTCGGTGACGGCGCGGCCACTTTCCTCATCCTGATCGTCGGCGCCATCGTCACCGGCCTTGCGATGTGGCTCGAACTGACGCGCTCGCCGGCATGGTATGTCCATGTCGCGCTCTGGGTGCCGCTGACCATCGTGCTCACCGTCATCCTGATGCGCGTCGCCAAGGCGCTGCTTATCGCGCTCGAATATCGCCACGAGGCACGCCTGGGCCATTTGTGAAGCGCGGCTTCATCTTCCCGACCCTGCTCACCGCCGTCATGCTCGCTGTTCTCATCGGCCTCGGCACCTGGCAGCTCCAGCGCCGCATCTGGAAAGCCGATCTCATCGCCCAGCTCGAAGCAGCCCAGCGCCTGCCGCTTCTAACTCCCGCCGATTATTTCCGGGCAATGACCGGCGAGATCAGCGTCCAGTATCGGCGTGCCGAACTGCCGTGCACGCCAGGCAAGGTCCTCCCCTATGACCTGAAGGGCGGCAGCAGCGCGAAAGACGTCTCGGGCTACCTCGTCCTCGTCTCGTGCGGCCCAGCCGGTAAATCCCCGGACATCGTCGCCGTCGCCGGCTGGACCCGCCGCCCTGACGCGGCCCAGGTCCCGATCGACGTCGACACGACATTCACCGGCCTGATCATCGAGCGCCCCTATGGCGACGCACCGGGCCGCCCGCAATTCATGCTCATCCCCGACACCGCCGTGCCGCCGCTGACCCCCTCGCGCCTGCCCAGCCCGGCGGACCTTCCCGACAACCATCTCTCCTATGCCGGCCAATGGTTCGGCCTCGCGATCGTCCTCGCTGTCATCTACGGCATCTGGCTACGGCGGCGCCTGCGCTGGGAAACGGTTGCCGCCGCGCCTTCGGCGTCCTAATCGCAGGTCATCATGCGTTACATCAGCACTCGCGGCGCCGCGCCCTCCCTCGATTTCGAAGCGGTCACGCTTGCCGGCCTCGCCAGCGACGGCGGGCTGTACGTCCCCGAGACCTGGCCGCGCTTCGCCAAGGGCGCCATTTCGGCGATGAACGGGCTCTCTTATGTCGAGACAGCTGTTCGCGTCTGCTCGCCCTTCGTCGGCGGCGCCCTTAGCGACGCCGAACTGCGCACCCTGTTCACCGCGGCCTATGGCAATTTCGACCACGCCGCCGTCACGCCGCTGGTCCAGCTCGACCAGCGCCATTGGTTGCTAGAGTTGTTTCACGGCCCGACACTGGCGTTCAAGGACGTCGCCATGCAGTCGCTCGGACTGCTATTCCAAACCTTCCTCGGCCGTTCCGATCGCCACATCACCGTGATCGGCGCCACCTCGGGCGACACCGGCTCGGCGGCGATCAACGCGCTGGCCCGGCGCGACCGCGTCGAAGTCTTCATGCTCCACCCGCAAGGCCGCGTGTCCGAAGTCCAGCGCCGCCAGATGACCACCGTCATCGCCCCCAACGTCCACAACATCGCCATCGAGGGCAATTTCGACGACGCCCAGCGCCTGGTGAAGGCAATGTTCAACGACACCGACTTCGCCAGCCGATTCGCATTGTCGGCGGTCAATTCGATCAACTGGGCGCGGCTGATGCTCCAGATCGTCTATTATTTCTACGCCGCGGTCCGTCTCGGCGCCCCCGATCGCCCGGTCAGCTTTTCGGTCCCCACCGGCAATTTCGGCGATGTCTATGCCGGCTATGCGGCGCGCCAGATGGGCCTGCCGATCGACCGGCTGATTGTCGCCACCAACGAAAACGACATCCTCCACCGCGCGCTCGGCACCGGCGACTATAGCGTCGGCACCGTCACCGCGACCGCCTCGCCGTCGATGGACATCCAGGTCAGCAGCAATTTTGAGCGCCTGTTGTTCGATCTCGCCGGCCGCGACGGCAGTGCCAACGCCGCCTCGATGCGCGGTTTCGAAGCCACCGGCGGCGTCGTCATACCTGCCGGGCAACGTGCCGGCGCCGCGCTGGCCTTCGACACCGCGCGCGTCGATTCGGCCGAAATGGCGGCGGCGATGCGCTGGGCCCAGGATCACAGCGGCCAGCATATCGATCCGCACACGGCCATCGCGCTCGCGGCTGCACAGCGCAGCAGCTGCGACAGCCCGGTCGTTACCCTGGCCACCGCGCATCCCGCCAAGTTCCAGGATGCCGTCGTCGCCGCGACCGGCGTCCGTCCGGAACTGCCCGCCCGCCTCAAGGGCCTGATGACCGGCGAGGAACGCTTTACCGTGCTCCCCGCCGACCTCGGCAAGATCGAGGCGTTCATCGCCGAGCGCGCCCGCCCGGCATTCGCGGTTGCGGCCGAATGAAAACCCCCGTCATCGCCCATACCGCCCACGGCCTGCGCGTTGCCACCTGCCAGACCCCCGGCGTCGAGACCGTCGCCGTCGCGCTCCACGCCGAAACCGGCGCGCGCTTCGAAATCCCCGAGCACAACGGCCTCGCCCATCTGTTCGAGCACATGGTCTTCAAGGGCACGGCGACTCGCTCGGCCCGCGCCATTTCCGAACAGATCGAAGATGTCGGCGGCAGCATCAACGCCTGGACCTCGCGCGACACGACAGCCTTTCACGCCCGGCTATTGGCGCGCGACCTGCCGCTCGGCCTCGCCGTCATCGCCGATCTCGTCACGTCGCCAAGGTTCGACGAAGATGATCTCGTCCGCGAAAAGGACGTCGTCCTGCAGGAATTGGGCGAAGTCCGCGACACCCCCGACGACATCGTCTTCGATCACCTGCAGGAGGTCGCCTATCCCGGCCAGGCGCTCGGCCGCTCGATCCTCGGCAGCGAGGAAAGCCTCGCCCGGCTGACCACCGCGCATCTCCGCGACTGGCTCGACACCCACTACCGCAATTCGCGCCTGACACTGGTCGTCGCCGGCAAGCTCGATCACGACGAAGTCATGCGCCTCGCCGAAGCTGCCTTCCGCAATGGCGGCGACGCGCCTGCACCCGCCGCCGAACGCGCCTCCTTCGCCTCGGGCCAGTTCATCGATTCGCGCCGTTTCGAGCAAGCACAGTTGACCAGTGCCTATCCCGCCCCCGGCCATTACGACCCCGCGCACGACGCGGCCGCTTTGTTCACGCTGGCGGCAGGCGGCGGCACCTCGTCACGCTTGTTCCAGGAAGTCCGCGAGGAACGCGGCTATGCCTATTCGATCAGCGCCTCGGTCTCGCCCTATGCCGACGGCGGGCTGATGAGCGTCCATGCCGCGACATCGCGCAAGGACGCCGCCCGCGCCCGCGAGCTCGTCGATCGCGTGCTTGCCGAGACCGCCGAAACCCTCGACACCGCCGAGTTCGCCCGGGCCAAGGCCATCGCCGTCGCGTCGCTGCTGATGGCGCTCGAAAGCCCGCAAGGGCAGGGCGACTATCTGGCCCGCCAATTGCTCGTCCACGGCCGCTGGGTGCCGGCATCCGAAGTCGTGGCGCGAATCGAGGCCGTCACCATCGACGACGCCCGCGCCGCCGGGAAGGCAATGCTTGCTTACGCCCCGGCGCGCGCCGAAATCGGCGCCGTCACCAAGGCCAGACCGATAAAAGCCGCCGCATGACCGGCCTCGATGTCCTGATCACCGAATCATGGGACGACTACGCCCTCCTCGATTCGGGCGATGGCCGCAAATTCGAACGCTATGGCCCCTACAGCTTCATCCGCCCCGAAGCGCAGGCGCTATGGAAACCCGCCAATCCCGAATGGCTATCCGACGGCGAGTTCACCGGCGGGCGCGACGATGAGGGCGGCGGCCGTTGGGATCTCGCCAGCAAGGTCCCCGAGCGCTGGCCGCTCGATCGCGGCCCGGTGCGCTTCAACGCCGTCAACACGCCCTTCCGCCATCTCGGTTTCTTCCCCGACATGGGCGCGCAATGGGACTGGATGCGGGCGAAGATCAAGCCCAACGACAAGATTCTCAACATGTTCGGCTACACCGGCGTCGGCAGCCTCATCGCCGCCGAAGCCGGCGCGGTCGTCACCCACGTCGATGCCAGCAAGAAGGCCATCGCCTCCGCGCGCGAGAACGCTGCGCTGTCGGGCCTGCCCGAAACCTCGGTGCGCTGGCTGACCGACGACGCGCTGAAATTCATGCGCCGCGAAGTCCGCCGCGGCAGCAAATACGACGGCATCCTGCTCGATCCGCCCAAATACGGCCGCGGCCCCGAAGGCGAGATCTGGACCCTCGAACGCGACCTGCCTGAACTCATGCACCTAGCCCGGCAGCTCCTGTCCGACGAAGCCACCTTTCTCGTCCTCACCGTCTATGCGATCCGCATGTCGGCACTGGCGATCAAGGCGTTGACCGACGAAGTCATGGCCGGCGCCGGCGGGACCATCGAAGCCGGCGACATGGCCATCCGCGAACAAGCCCGCGGCATCCTGCTGCCGACGGCGATCTTCACCCGCTGGTCCCGCTAGGCGTTCTCTAACCCGTCACCCCGGCGAAGACCGGGGCCCATTTCCACCACCAACCGGAAAAAGCCCGCCTCCGCCGGGTGAAACGCCGCACGAATCACGGCTTTCGTCGCAGCGACCAGATCAGCGCGGCGATAGACATAACAAGCGCCGCAATTCCCATCAGCGCGGATTGATCGAGAGTAAACATGACAACGACTCCGTATCGAGCCACCATTGTTCCGGTTTTGTTCTCTGTAGGACAGTGGTTTTCGACGAACCGTTGACGCACCCTCGCCGCACCCGCCGCACTTGCTTTCCCGCCCGCTGAATGGTCAGGACGCCGCATGACCATCCGCAACCTTTTCCCGACGCCCTTCTACGAAGGCGCCATCGACCCCGCTCTCCTCGAAGACCTCGAGCACAGTTGCCGCAGCCTCGCCCGGGACGACCGCGCCGGCCGCGCCTGGTCGAAGGAGCACGGCTATGCCGGCTACACCTCCTACGCCTCGCTCACCGACCTGCCGCAGCGTGACCCGGCCTTCGACGACCTCCGCCGCGACCTCGACCGCCACGTCAAGGCGTTCGCCGCCGCCGCCCACCTTGACATTGCAAAGCGCCTCAAACTCGACAGCCTCTGGGTCAACGTCCTCAAGGGCGGCGGTCATTCGGGTCACATCCACCCGCACAGCATCGTCTCGGGCACCGTCTACGTCTCGGTCCCCCCCGGCGCCGGCGCGCTCAAGCTCGAGGATCCCCGCCTGCCGCTGATGATGGCGTCGCCGTCGCGCCTTCTGGACGCGCCGGAAGAAACCCGCAACTTCGTCTATGCCGTCCCCCAGCCCGGCACCGTCTTCCTCTGGGAAAGCTGGCTCCGCCACGAAGTCCCTTCGGGCAGCGCCAAAACCGAACGCATCAGCATCAGTTTCAACTACAGCTAATTCTTGTCCTCCCCCTCAAGGGGGGAGGCGAGAGACGCGTCTTCGCGGCCCGGGTGGGGGTGTCCCCCCGCGCCAAAAAAATCCCTACTCCCGGCAAGCCCGCACAGCAGCCGGATTGGTCGCAGGTCCTTTGCGAAACACCGCCAGATACCCCGGCTTCAAATCCGTGATCGACACCAGGTCATACCCGACCGCCTTGACCTCGCACACCAGCAAAGCCCGCGGCATGCCATGCTGCCCGCTCGTCCGATCGAGATCGACGACCGCGATCCGCCCCTCGGGCTTCAATGCCGCGCGCAGCCGGTACAGCAGCTCGTATGGCTGCGCGATCTCGTGGTACATGTGGATCAGCAGCGCCGTATCGACCGCCCCGACCGGCAACCGCGGATCATTCTCCCCGCCCAGCACGAAACGCACGTTCTTAAGCCCCGCCCGCCGCACGCGTGCCTTCAGCTGGTTCAGATATTTCGGCACGATATCCTGCGCGATGACCCGCCCCCGCGGCCCCACCACCGGCGACAATCGCATCGTGTAATAACCGCTGCCGGCGCCGATATCGGCCACCGTCTGCCCCGCGCGCACGTTCAGGAGCCGCATCACGCTCGCCGCTTCACCCGCGGCTTCGCGGCTTGCCTCGCTCGCCCAAGTCGGGCTGACGATGCTCGAGACCGGGCGCTGGGGTTGCGGCCAGGCGAATGCCGCGGATGACAGGAGCAACAGGGCAGTGGCAATGATACGGTGCATGCCAGTCCCATAGCGGTGGCCCGGCCCGCTGGCCACCGCGCCGTACAATCAGCCGCGCTTGCGCCGTGTCCGCCCGGGCTCCATCACGGCCTCGGCAACCGCGACCCCCGCCACCGACAGCCCCCGCATCCGGTTCATCACCGAAAGGAAGCTCGCCATGTCGTTGCCCGCAAGCTGCGTCCCGCCGATGAACTTCAGCTGCACCGGGTTGACCGCCTTGCCGCGCAACCAGACTTCGTAATGAAGATGCGGCCCGGTCGACACCCCCGTCGACCCGACATAGCCGATGATCTGCCCCTGCGACACGCTCTGCCCGGCCCTCACGGCAAACTTCGACATATGCGCATATGCCGTCGCCAACTCCTTGTTGTGCAACAGCCGCACATAATTGCCATGGCCGCCGTGCGGTGCCGCATACGCCACCTTGCCACTCGCCGCCGCATAGATCGGCGAGCCATAGCGCGCCCCGAAATCGACCCCCTGGTGCATCCGCGAATACGCCAGCAGCGGGTGAAAGCGCATGCCGAACGCCGATGTCAGCCGCGCGCCTTCGACCGGCGTCCGCATCAGGCCTTTCTTGGCGCTTTCGCCGTCGGCCCTGAAGAACTGCGGCTTGCCGCCATAGACATACCGCCCCAGCTCGATCGGCTCCTTGCCGACCCGGTCGACCCCGGCAAACAACAGCTGGCCATAGCGGACCTCGCCCGTCTCGGCGCGGTCGCGCTCAACGACGATGTCGAAGCGGTCGCGCTTGCCGACGCCGCGCTGCAGGTCGACCGCGTAGGCCATAGTCTTGATATATTCACCGATCAGATTGCCCGGCACCCCGGCGCCGCGCATCGATTGAGAAAGACTACCGCCGACCAGCCCCTTGACCCGCAGCGGCGTCGAATCGATCGCGATCGGGATACGCTGCAACTGCAGGCCCTCGGCGGTCCGGTTCAGCGCCAGCCGCAAGTCGAACGCCGCCCGAAATCCCAGGCTTTCCAGCGGCCGCGGCACCGATTTGCTGTCCCGCCGCCCCAGCACGATGTCGATATCGCTCCCCTTGGTCAGCGCCCCCAGGTTCGCCGCCGGCCGCACCAGCACCGTCACCGCGGCAATATCGCCCTGGCCGACCCCCGCCCGCCGCAACACGCTCTCGAAACTGTCCTGCGCCCGCATCTGCGCCGTCAATTCCAGCCGTGGCCGCTCGGGTGTCTCCGCCAGCGCCTCGACCAGCCGCGATTGCGGCAAAACTTCCGCCCCCGTCGCTCCGCCGCGTGCCAGCGGCGCCACCATCGACGGCCGCAATGCCTCGCGCTGCACCGGCGTCAGCACCGCCCGCGGTGCCTCGCTTAGCGGCACCACCATGCTGCCTAGCCACAAGGCCGTCCCGCACAGCGCCGTGCACGCCGCCATGCCGAGCCACCAGCGCTTGCTGCCGATATCGGCGCCAAGATCGGTGACGCCCTCGGTGCCCAGTCCGATGCCAAGAATATCCTGCGGCACCGTCCGCCGCAAAAGCCCGCGCCAATCCGGTGCGACAAAGCCGCCACTATTGGGCAGCGTCAGTTCGGCTACACCATTTCCGGCGCGCAGATCCGATTGAAACAAGACGAAGCCCCCACGGCCGCCCAAGACAGGTGATTGCTTGGACTCCCCCCATACCCTGTGTCAATCCAGCAACGGCTTGTCACAACTATGCGTGCGACCAGCCGACGTCTTGGAACGGTCACTTGAATCTGCCGTTCAGCCATGCGAGTCTTCAGTTCGCTATCCCGTTGCAAAGGACGCGATGAGCCGAGAGCGTTTCTTCCCCCGGTCCGATGCTCCGCCGCCCGCGGAATTGTCATCCTGACGGCAAATTCCCACATTGGTGCGGTGACGATCCGCCGCCCTCCCCCGACGATCCGGCCCACCCGCGGCGGATCCACCCTGACCGCCGTGCTCGGCCCGACCAACACCGGCAAGACGCATCTCGCCGTCGAGCGGCTATGCGGCCATGCCAGCGGCATCATCGGGTTCCCGCTCCGGCTGCTCGCCCGCGAAGTCTATGAAAAGGTCGTCGCGCTCAAGGGCGAGGCCAATGTCGCGCTGATCACCGGCGAGGAAAAGATCGTCCCGCCGAACGCCCGCTATTTCCTCTCCACCGTCGAGGCCATGCCTACCGATCGCGACGTCGCCTTTGTCGCCATCGACGAAGGCCAGGTCGCCGCCGATCCCGAACGCGGGCATGTCTTCACCGATCGCCTGCTCCACGCCCGCGGCTATGCCGAAACGATGATCCTCGGGTCCGAAACTCTCCGCCCGCTGCTGCGCCGCCTCGTCCCCGAGGCCGAGATCGTCACCCGGCCGCGCTTCTCGACTCTCAGCTACGCCGGCGCCAAGAAACTTTCCCGCCTGCCGCGCCGCTGCGCCATCGTCGCCTTCACCGCCACCGAAGTCTATGCGCTGGCCGAAATGCTGCGCCGGCAAAAAGGCGGTGCCGCCGTCGTCATGGGCAGCCTCAGCCCGCGCACCCGCAACGCCCAGGTCGCCATGTACCAGTCCGGCGAAGTCGACTATCTCGTCGCCACCGACGCCATCGGCATGGGCCTCAACATGGACATCGCCCATGTCGCCTTCGCCAGCCTCGGCAAGTTCGACGGCCGCCGCAATCGCCGCCTGACCCTCTCCGAAATGGCGCAGATCGCCGGCCGCGCCGGTCGCTATCAAAAGGACGGCACTTTCGGCACCGTACAACTCGGCACCGCCGAGGCCGCCAGTTTCACCCCCGAGGAGATCGAAGGCCTCGAGGAGCACCGCTTCGAGCCCCTCGAGCACCTCGTCTGGCGCAACACCGATCTCGATTTCACCTCGCTTCCCCGCCTCATCGCCGCGCTCGACGCCCGCCCACCCCGCGCCGAACTCCAACGCGGCGACGACGCCATCGACCTGTCGGTCCTCAAATCCCTCGCCGCCGAGCCCTGGGTGGTCGAACGCACCGCCACCCCGCGCGGCGTTGCCCGGCTATGGGCGGCGTGCGGCCTGCCCGATTATCGCAAGACCGGCCCCGAACAGCACGCGCGTCTTGTCGCCCGCGTCTTCAAGCATCTGTCCGAAGGCGACCACAAGCTCCCCGACGCCTGGATCGCCAGCGAACTCGCCCATCTCGACCGTGTCACCGGCGACGTCGAAACCCTCGCCGATCGCATCGCCGGCGCGCGCACCTGGACCTTCGTCGCGCACCGTCCCGACTGGCTCGCCAACGCGCCGCATTGGGCCGAGCGCACCCGCGCCGTCGAGGATCGCCTGTCCGACGCGCTCCACACCGCGCTCACCCAGCGCTTCGTCGATCGCCGCACCGCCGTGCTGCTCAAGGATCTGAAGGCGCGCGGCGGCGACCAGCGCGTCGAAATCGATCCTTACGGCGCCGTCGCCGTCGAAGGCGAAGTTATCGGCACCCTCGACGGCTTCCGCTTCACCGCCGATCCCCTGGCCCGCGCCGGCGAGCAACGCCTGCTGCTGGCCGCCGCCGAACGCTATCTCGTCAAGGAAATGGCCCGCCGCGCCGCCGCCCTCGTCGCCAGCGCCGACTGCGATTTCCAGCTCGATTTCACCGGCAAGATGCCACCCCGCCTGTTCTGGAACGGCGCCCGCGTCGCGTCGCTGCGCCGGGGCCGCGACGCCATGAGCCCGCGCATCGAAATCGATCGCGCCTTGTCGACCCTGTCGCCCGAAGACCGCCGCCAGATACAAATCCGCCTGCAGGCCTGGTTCGACGCCGCGCTCGCCCGCGAACTCGGCGCCCTCGTTAATCTCGCCGCGCTCCACGACGCCGTCTCGCCCGGCGCCCGCGGGCTCATCGTCCGCCTTGTCGAAACCCTCGGCATGCTGACCCGCACCGAAGCTGAAGGCCAGGTCGAGGCCCTCGCCCGCGCCGATCGCCGCGCCCTCACCGGCGCCGGCGTCCGCCTCGGCGTCGTCCATATCTACGTCGCCAATCTGCTCCGTCCCGAACCGACCCGCTGGCGGCTGGCCCTCTGGGCAGTCTGGAACGAAGTCGCCGCGCTGCCGCCATTGCCGCAACCCGGCCGGGTCAGCGTTGTTATCGATGCCAATTTGCCGACAGGGTTCCTCGAAGCCGCCGGTTTCTGGCCGATCGGCAACGAAGCCGTCCGCATCGACATGGTCGACCGCCTCGCCCGCGCCATCCACGGCAAGCGCGAGGGCAGGGCGCCGTTCATCCCCGATCCGAACTGGGCGGCCTCGGCCGGGCTCACGCGCGACGGGCTGGCGCGACTGATGCGCGCACTTGGTTACCGGCTGCAGCTTGTCGATGGTGCCGCCCATTTTGCCTGGCGTGGTCTGCGCCGGCCTCAGGTTCCCCAAGTTTCCGAAAGCGATGCCCGGATGCTCTCGGATTCTCCCTTCGCGATCCTGGCGAGCATGAAAGGCAGGTAGCATTTGGTTTACGGCACAGGGCTTCGGCTCGACAAATGGCTGTGGTTCGCGAGGCTCGCGAAATCACGCTCCGTGGCGCAAACTCTATGCGAAAGCCGACGATTGCGAATAGACGGCAGGGTGATCGACCGCGCCTCCGCCTTGGTTCGCGCCGGCTCGGTGATCAGTTTTCCCCGCGACGACGAGGTCATCATCGTCCGTGTCGAGGCGCTTTCCGAGCGCCGCGGACCCTATGAAGAAGCCCGTCATCTCTACACCGATCTGACCCGCAGCTTGGCACCTGTATATTCCGCACCATTGACGGGAGTATCGGCCTCGTTCTAGCAGGCGACGAAACCATTAGCGGCGGGCCTGTTCCGTCGCATCAAGACGGGCACGTCCCGCGAGGAAGAGACCATGGCGTACGTCGTCACCGAAGCCTGCATCAAGTGCAAGTACATGGACTGCGTGGAAGTCTGCCCCGTCGATTGCTTCTACGAGGGCGAGAACATGGTCGTCATCAATCCCAACGAGTGCATCGACTGCGGCGTCTGCGAACCCGAATGCCCGGCCGAGGCGATCCTGCCCGACACCGAGGGCGGCCTCGAAAAGTGGATGGAGCTCAACGCCACTTTCTCGGCAAGCTGGCCCAACATCACCATCAAGGGCGAAACCCCCGCCGACGCCGACGACCACAAGGGCGAAGAAGGCAAGTTCGACAAATACTTCACCGGCAGCTGATTTGCTGTACCCCTCTCCCGCCTGCGGGAGAGGCGAGAGACGGCGCCCTTGCGCCGGCCCGGGTGAGGGTGTTCTCCCTGCGCGGTAACGCACCCCATCCCCGCAATATAACGTATTGCCGATGGAATATCGCTGCACTCGGCCTTCCAGCCCTACGCGACAGTAGAATTCCGGTGAATTTTCTGCTACAAGATCGCCGTGACGGTGGATCCAACCACCGCCGCGGTCGCCGGTTCGTCCACCAATCGCCCCCTGCCGGGTCGGTGGCGCGCCAGATAGTCTAGCAGGCAGGACGCCCGTACTCGAAGACAGTGTCGCGCCGCTGCCGATCCAGGTTTGTCCCTCGGCTTGGCGGCCATCCTCGCACCTGTCGTCGCGCTTCGGGGTGAAAAGGAACGATTATTCATGGCAATTGCCAAGGCTCTCGGCTTTGAAGTCGGTGATTATGTCGTTTACCCCAAACATGGCGTCGGCCGGGTCGTCGAGCTGCAACGCTCCGAAATCGCCGGCTCGGTCCTCGAACTCTTCGTGCTGCGCTTCGAAAAGGAGCGCATGACCCTGCGCGTCCCGACCAACAAGGCCGAGGCCGTCGGCATGCGCAAGCTGTCGAGCCAGGCCACCCTCACCGAGGCACTGACCACGCTGCGCGGCAAGCCGCGCATCAAGCGCACCATGTGGTCGCGCCGCGCCCAGGAATACGAAGCCAAGATCAATTCGGGCGACCTGGTCTCGATAGCCGAGGTCGTCCGCGACCTTCACCGGGCCGAAGACCAGCCCGAACAAAGCTATTCCGAACGCCAGATCTACGAAGCTGCCATCGGGCGACTGGCCCGCGAACTCGCCGCGATGGAAAACATCGACGAACCCGCCGCCCAGCTCAAGATCGAGCAGGTCCTCAAAGCCGCATAAAGCACTCATCTTCCCCCCTCCCTTCTTCAAGGGAGGGGCCGGGGGTGGGTGACTCTGTGCAGATCGGCCCCGTCACTCCACCCTTCCCCGTCACCCCGGCGAAGGCCGGGGCCCATCTCCCAATCCCCCAATCAAACGCCCTTGCCCAACCCAAACACCCTGTGTATTATCTAACCAACACAGGAGCCCCGCCATGATCGTCCGCCTTCTCCTCGCCAGCGCCCTAATCCCCGCCGCCGCCAGCGCCGCCGACCGCAACTACACCGTCGGCACGTTCGACCGCATCGCCGTCGCCGGTGCATCCGACGTCCAGGTCATCACCGGCAAAGCGATTAGCGTCCGCGGCAGCGGCGAAGTCGCAGCGCTCGACCGCCTCGAAGTCCGCGTCGAAGACGGCGAACTCGTAATCGGCAACAAGAAAAACAGCGGCTGGAACTGGAACAGCCTCGGCCAGAACGGCAAGACGCGCTTCGTCGTCACCGTGCCGATGCTGCGCGCCGCCAAGGTCGCCGGCTCGGGCGATGTCACCGTCGATCGCATCGACACCCCCGAATTCGGCGCCAGCGTCGCCGGTTCGGGCAATCTCCGCCTGCCGAGCGTCAAATCGGCAACGACGCGCTTCTCGGTCGCCGGCTCGGGCAAGGTCGCCGCCGCCGGTACCAGCAGCGAAACCCGCGCCTCGGTCGCCGGCTCGGGCGACCTCGATCTCGCCGCGCTGAAGACCGCCACCCTGTCGGTCTCGGTCAGCGGCTCGGGTAACGTCAACGCGTTCGCCACCACCACCGCCAGCGGCTCGGTCGCCGGCTCGGGCGACATCCGCATCCGCGGCGGCGCCAAATGCGCCATTTCAAAGGCTGGCAGCGGCTCCATCGACTGCGCCTGATCAATGAAGAAATCGTCATGCTGAACTCGTTTCAGCATCCATCGCGCCCCACGCCAGCACCCGCCGATTGCGGAAGCCCCTGTCCTACAAGCCCTCTTTCGGCTATCCCGACATTCCCGCTTCGAGGCACTTCGCCAACCCTGCAAAAACCGGCGAAAGCGGAAAATGCAGAAAATGTTAACGTTTGCGACAGCCTGAAAGCACCCGCTCATCCCTCCCAGGCGCGCACCACATCCCCGAACGCCGGCCGAGGCCGCTCCTCCAGTTCGCGCGTCGGCGTCCCGACAAAGATGAACCCGGCAATCCGCTCCCCCGCTTCGCCGACCAGCGCCAGCACCCCCGGCGAATAAGCCGGCCACCCCGTCAGCCAATTCGCCACAAACCCTTGCGAGTGCGCCGCCATGCAGAGGAATCCCGTCGCCGTACCGACTGACAGCTCCTGCTCCCAAGCCGGAATATGGCTTGCCGGGTCCGGCCGCGCCATGACGATCACCAGCCACGGCGCCTGCAGGGCAAAACCCCGGATCGCCTCGCGCTCCAACCGTCCGGCGTCGGGCTTTTCCGCCACATAGATTGCTTCCATCGCCGCGCTCAGCGCCGCGCGCCGGTCGTCTTCCACGGTCACGAACCGCCAGGGCGCCAGCTTGCCATGGTCGGGCACGCGCATTGCCGCCGCCAGGATCGCGTGCTTCTGCACCGCCGATGGCCCGGGCGCACCCATGTCGCGCGCCTTGCCCGATCGCCGCGTCGCCAACAGCGCGGCCGGGGAACTGATATCGTTGAACTCGGTCATCCGGCCTTCTAGCCCGGCACGGCGGCCCCCGCCACTCTCCCCCTTCCGCACCCGGCAATCGCTCGCTATCGTCGCCCGCATAACGGCGAGCGAAATCGCCGCAAAGGGTTCGGGAGTTGATAATTTGACCGATAGCGTTGGCGCCGCGCCGATCGCCGCAGGGCCGCACGACAGCCGCCCGCAATGGTTCGGCCATCCGGCACAACTCGCCCGGCTGTTCACCACCGAGATGTGGGAACGCTTCGGCTTCTACGGCATGCGGGCGCTGCTGGTGCTCTATCTCACCCAGCATTTCATCTTCAACGACCGCGTCGGCAACGGCATGTACGGCGCCTATATGAGCCTCGTCTATTTGACCCCATTTGTCGGCGGCCTGCTGGCGGATCGCTACCTCGGCTCGAAGCGCGCCGTGAAGTTCGGCGCGCTGATCATGGCCGCTGGTTATCTCATGCTCTGCTTCGGCGGCGACACGGCCAAGCCTTTTGCGACCTACGACGGTGTCCGCCACGAAGTCCTCGCCGAAACCGCCGCCGACGGCACCAACAAGCAGTTCGTCGTGGATGGCGGCCAACGGCTGCAGATCAAGGGCCGCGACGACGGCTCGGTCGACCTGCTCGCCGCCGACGGCACCGCGGCCCGGACGATCGCCAAGGGCGGCTTCGCCAGCGATGCCGAGCGTTCGCCTTTGTATGTCGGCATCATGCTGACGGCGCTCTCGCTGATCGTCATCGGCAACGGCTTCTTCAAGCCCAACATCTCGACGATGGTCGGCTCGCTCTACGCCAAGGGCGACCAGCGCCGCGACGCCGGTTTCACCATCTTCTACATGGGCATCAACCTCGGCTCGCTCGGCTCGCAGATCCTCTGTCCCTTCCTCGCCGTCGCGTTCGGCTGGTGGGCCGGTTTCGGACTCGCGGCGCTCGGCATGCTGGTCGCCTGGGCGCTGATCCAGTTCGACGGCGGCCGTCTCGACGGATACGGTGAGGCGCCAGCCGCCGCCGGTCCCGATCGCTCGCGGCTGATTTATCTGCTCTCGGTCGCCGCCGTGGTCATCCCCTGGCTGTTGTTCTCGAACACGCTCGATGCACCGGCGCCGGTCGAAGGCCAGGGCATCATCGGCTATCTCGTCGCGCTGCCCGTGCTGGGCAAGGCGCTGTTCCTGACCTTCATCATCGGGCTGCCGGCGATCCTCGTCTGGTCGTACCGTGTCGGCAACAAGGCCGAATTCCAGATGATGCTGGCGGCGATGGTGCTCATTGTCTTCAACGTCACCTTCTGGACGCTGTTCGAGCAAGCCGGCTCGTCGCTGACGCTGTTCGCCGATCGCAACACCGAGCTATCCATATTCGGCTTGTTTTCGATCAGCGCCGGCCAGACGCAGTTCTTCAACGCCTTCTTCATCGTCTTGCTGGCGCCGCTGTTCAGCATGATGTGGACTCGACTGGCGGCACGCGGCCTCGAACCCGGCATTCCGGTCAAATTCGGCATCGCGCTGATCGGCGTCGGCCTCGGCTTCCTCTTCCTCGTCCTGGGCACGACCTTTGCCGGTCCCGACTACAAGGTCGCACTCTGGTGGCTGGCCGGCCTCTACCTGATCCATTCGATGGCCGAACTCTGCATCTCGCCGGTGGGGCTCAGCATGATCACCAAGCTGTCGATCGCCCGGATCGTCGGCATGATGATGGGGGTATGGTTCCTGTCGATCTCGGTGGCGCAATATGTCGGCGGTATCGTGGCGCAGGTCGCCAGCGTCGAAACCGTCGGCGGCGAGGTCACCAATCTCGGTGTCAGCCTCGCCACCTATGCCGGCGTCTTCCAGACCATCGGCATCGCCTCGGCGATCATCGGCGCCGTGCTGTTGGCGATCTCGCCGCTGCTCAAGCGCTGGATGCACGGGGTCAATTGATGCGTTTCCTCGCGCTGTCCGGACTTGCCCTGCTCGCCGCCTGTGCAACCAAGCCGCCGCCAAAAAGCGCTGGCGGCAAGGCCGGCGACATCGTCTCGATCCCGTCCGACCCTTATCCGTCGACCTATCGGGCCTTCCCTGGCGTCACCACCATCATCCGCAACGCCGTCGTCTATGACGGCACCGGGCGAAAGTTCGCGCCCGGCGCAGTCCGCATCGAAAACGGGCTGATCGCGGAGATCGGCAGCGAAGTCGCCATCCCCGCCGGCGCCACCGTCATCGACGCCGCCGGCAAATTCGTCACGCCCGGCGTCATCGATATTCACAGCCATCTCGGTGTCTATCCCAGCCCCGGCGTCGACGCGCTCAGCGACGGCAACGAAGCCACCAGTCCGGCGCGCCCCGAAGTCTGGGCCGAGCATTCGGTCTGGCCGCAGGATCCCGGTTTTTCGCGGGCGCTGGCCGGCGGCGTCACCACGCTCCACATCCTGCCCGGCTCGGCGAACCTGTTCGGCGGCCGCGGCACGACGCTCAAGAATGTCTATGGTCGCAGCGTCCAGGACATGAAGTTCCCCGGCGCGCCCTACAGCCTGAAGATGGCCTGCGGCGAGAACCCCAAGCGCGTCTATGGCGCCCGCAACCAGTTGCCGAGCACGCGGATGGGCAACATCGCCTATGGCCGCCAGGCCTGGTCGGATGCGAGCACCTATCGGCGCAAATGGGAAGACTATACCCGCCGCGCCAAGGCCGGCACGGCCAAGCCGAGCGACGCACCGCGCCGTGAGATCGCCAACGACACGCTGGTCGGTGTGCTCAACGGCGAAATCCTCATCCAGAACCATTGCTACCGCGCCGACGAGATGACCAACATGATCGGCATGGCGCACGAGTTCGGTTACAAGATCACCGCATTCCACCACGCCGTCGAAAGCTACAAGGTCGCCGACCTGCTGGCGAAGGAAGGCATCTGCAGCGCGATGTGGGCCGACTGGTACGGCTTCAAGATGGAAAGCTACGACGGCATCCGCGAAAATATCGCCCTTGTCGACAAGGCCGGCGCCTGTGCCATTGTTCACTCCGACGACGCTAACGGCATCCAGCGCCTCAACCAGGAAGCCGCCAAGGCGATGGCTGCCGGCAACCGCATGGGGATGGGCATCACACCCGAACGCGCCTGGACCTGGCTGTCGCTCAACCCCGCCAAGGGCCTCGGCATCGCCGCGCGCACCGGCAGCCTCGAAGCCGGCAAGATGGGCGACGTCGTGCTGTGGAACGCCGACCCGTTCTCGGTCTATGCCCGCCCCGAGAAAGTCTGGATCGACGGCGCCGTCATCTATGACTGGGCCGATCGCAGCCGGCGTCCCGTAGCCGATTTCGAACTCGGCCAACCCGGCCGCGGAGATCCGAAATGAAGCGTTTCGGCCTCATCCTCGCGCTATTGCTGGCCAGCCCTGCAACCGCCGCCACCATCGCCATCACCGGCGGCACCGTTCTTACGGCGGTCGGCGAAACCAGCATCGCCAATGGGACGGTCATCGTCCGCGACGGCCGCATCGCCGCAGTGGGGCAGGGGCTCGTCATCCCCGCCGGGGCCACCGTCATCGACGCCACCGGCAAATTTGTCACGCCCGGCCTTATCGCAGGCATGTCGAACCTCGGCATCAATGAAGTCGATGCGGTCCCGCAAACCAACGATGCCCGCGCCCGCACCTCGCCGTTCTCGGCCGCCATCGACATCGCTCCCGCCATCAACGCGCTGTCGACGCCGATCGCCATCAATCGCGTCGGCGGCGTCACCCGCGCCGTCGTCGGCCCCGAGATGGCCGGCGAGATCTTTGCCGGGCAGGGCGCCATCATCAGCCTCGCTGCAACAGGCGATATCCTGCTGCGCCCGCGCGCCTTCCAGCTCATCGAAATGGGCGAGGACGGCGCGCGTATAGCGGGCGGTTCGCGCCCCGCCGCGTGGCTCAACCTGCGTAACGGCTTCGCCGAGGCCCAGCGTTTCGCCCGCAACCCCGCCGCCTTCGAGTCAGGCCTCGAGCGCGGCTCGCTGATCAAGCGCATCGACGCTTCTGCCCTGGTCCCGGTGGTCGAAGGCCGCATCCCCGCCGTCATCCACGCCGAGCGCGCCAGCGACCTCACCGCCGTCCTCGGCCTGCTCCGCGAATTCCCCAAACTTCGCATCATCCTGATCGGCGCCCGCGAAGGCTGGCTCGTCGCCGACAAGATCGCCGCTGCCCGCGTGCCGGTCATCACCCTGCCGCTGTTCGACCTGCCCGACAGCTTCGAAACTCTCGCTTCGACGCGCTCCAACGTCGGCCGGCTGGTCGCCGCCGGCGTCGATGTCGGCTTCGGCATCTTCGGCGGCGATTCAGGAACCCAGGCGCGCAACCTGCCGTACCAGGCCGGCAACGCCGTAGCACAGGCCGCTGTCCCCGGCGGTGCCGGCCTCACGCGCGGCCAGGCACTCGCGGCAATCACTCGTGTCCCGGCGCAAATTTTCGGTCTCGCCGATCTCGGCACTCTCGAGGCCGGCAAGCGCGGCGATGTCGTCGTCTGGGACGGCGACCCTCTCGAACTCGCCTCGGCGCCGGTTGCCGTCTTCATCGACGGCATCGCCCAACCGATGACGTCGCGGCAGACCGAACTCCGCGATCGCTACCGTGACCTCGCGCCGGGCGCGTTGCCCTTCCAGTATCGCCAATGACCGACATCGGCCTCCTGATCGTCGCGGTCTCGCTGTTCGTCGGCAGCCACGAAGTCCTGTCGCACCCGCTGCGTGCCCCGCTCGTTCGCGCGATCGGCGAAAAGGGCTTCCTGCTGCTCTACAGCATCGTCGCGCTCGGCTCGCTGGCCTGGGCAATACTGATCTGGCGCGCCATCCCGCCGGACCGCCTTTGGGACACGCCCGGCTGGGCCTATGCCGTCGCACCCGCGCTGATGCTTTTCGCCGCCATCCTGTTCGTCGGCTCGGTCACCGCCCCCAATCCGGCCTTGATGGGCATGCCCTCCGGCGGCAGCCCGCGCGGCGTCCAGCGCATCACCCGCCACCCGATGATGTGGAGTTTCGCCATCTGGGCAATCGTCCACATCGCCCTCAGTGCCGACAGCCGCACCATCGTTCTCGCCAGCGGCATCCTCGTCCTCGCCCTGTTCGGCGCCCGCATGCAGGACATCAAGAAGCGTGCCGCCACGCCCGGCTACGGCGAACATATCCGCGCCACGGGCTTCATTCCCTTCGGCGCCCAGCTTCGCGGCCGGTTGCCATGGAGCAGTGCGATGCCCGGCATGGTCGCCGCCCTCGGCGGGCTGGTGCTCTGGGCGCTGCTGCTATGGGGTCACCCCCTGGTTGTCGGCGTGCCGGCACTGCGATTCGGCTGACCTTTTCAGGAGCATCGACATGGACTTCACCGGCAAGACGATCTGGATCACCGGCGCTTCCTCCGGCATCGGAGCCGGCCTCGCGACGGCGTTCGCCCGTGCCGGTGCCCGCCTCGTCCTGTCCGGCCGCCGCGCCGAAGCCCTCGCCGAAGTCGCCGGCCGCTGCCAGTCAGACACCATGATCCTGCCGTTCGAAGCCACCGACCTCGCCGGCCTGCCGGCGATCGTTGCCGAAGCCGAGGCGAAAACCGGCGGCATCGACATCCTTGTCAACAACGCCGGCATCTCGCAGCGCAGCCTCGCGCTCGACACCGATTTCGACGTTTATCGCACGATCATGGACGTCGATTTCTTCGCGCCACTGCGCCTGACCCAGCTCGTCATGCCGGCCATGGTCAAGCGCGGCACCGGCGCCATCGTCAACAATGCCTCGGTCGCCGGCAAGGTCGGCTCGCCGCTGCGCACCGCCTATTGCGCCGCCAAGCACGCCATGGTCGGCTGGTCCGACGCCCTGCGCGCCGAAACTGCGCAATACGGCATCACCGTCCACGTCGTGACACCGGGATTCGTCGCCACCTCGATCGCCGCTAATGCCTTGAAGGGCGACGGCAGCGTCAACGGCCCCAACGACGACCCGGTCAACGCCGGCATCTCGATCGACGAAGCCGCGACCCAGATCCTCGATGCCCTGGCCACAGACACACCCGAAATCCCGGTCGGCCGCGCCGGTGCTGCCGAACTCCAGCTGCTCGACCTCATGCGCAGCAACCCGCGGCAATTGTTCGAGGTCATGGCCAGCATGGCACCCAAGGTGCCGCGCTGAGCGACCGGCGCTGCCGCCACCGACTTAACTTTTCGCTTGGAAGCCTGACGAAAGCCGTCTACGGAGCGACGCAGGTGGAGTGGATCATATCCTCTATCCTTCGACATTGAAGCTCCGGCAACGATTTGCCCTCGGCCCATCAGGGGATGCGCCACGGGAACCCGCCGGAAACACGGTCGAACATGCCAGCATCACGGCGAAGGCCGTCCGTTTACACGGGGACGCGAAGTTGATCAGGAATAACCAGAACCGGCGGCGCCGCGGCGGCAACAGTGGTCCGCGCCCGCAGCAGATGACGGGCGGCAACAATTACGGCAATCGGCTCGACAACCGCCAGCGCGGCAATGCCAGCCAGTTGCTCGAGAAATATCGCGCCCTGGCCCGTGATGCGCAGCAAGCCGGCGACCGCGTCACCGCCGAATATTACCTCCAGTATGCGGATCATTATTACCGCGTCCTCGGCGACTATCGCGACAAGCAGCCCGATCAGAATTCCCAGCGTCGCCGCGAATTCTACGAAGACGACAGCGCCGGTTATGCCGCCAACGACGCCGATGGTGATGACAGCGACGACGATGGCGATGATGACCGGATCGACAACAATCGCGACGAGCCCCGCCGCGAGGAACCGCAATCGCGCCGCGAAGAACCACGCCGTGACGATAATCGTCGCGACGAGCCGCGCAATGAACAGCCGCGCAACGAGCCGCGCCGCGACGAATCTCGCAACGAGCCCCGCAACGAGCAACGAGCCAATTGGCGCGAGGAGCGGCCAAACCGCGATCGTCCGATCCGCGACAATAATCGCGACAACATCCAGCGTGAGCCGCGCCGCGAGGCCGATAACAACAATGGCGCGGTAAATCGCGACCAGCAGCAGCGCGACCAGCAGCCGCGCCGCGAAGTCGAAGGCAATCGCGATCGCCAGCCTTATGCCGGAAGCCGCAACCGCGACGACGCACCGCGCGGCGAGCGCCGGGATCGTGCCGAGCGCCGCCCGGACGCCCAGCGTCCGGGCGAAGGCCAAAGGGCTGCTGACAGTCAGCGGCCCGCCGAAGTGCGTCCCGTATATGATGCCGCTGCAACGGGCGAAGGCCCAATCCCGGGCTTGCCCGGTCCAGCGACCTTGCGGGTTAGTCGCCCCGAGCCCGTCGATGTCGCTGCCGAGCGCCCGGTTCGCGCACCTCGTGCCGAGCGCGCGCCTCGCCGCGAAGCGCCGGTTGTCGAAGCAGTCGTGCCTGAAACAACGCTGTTCGAAGCTGCTGCGGTCGAACCCGATGCGGGCGAGGCCGCTGCACCACGCCGCCGTGGCCGGCCGCGCAAAGTCGCTGTGGACGCGTCGACCGAAGGCTGATCGATAGCCCTGTCCTGCCGCATTCGGCAGGGCAGGGCGGTCATCACCAATGGCGCTCAGTCTTCGTTGAGTTCGCTATCCCCGACCGTTTCGTCATGCCCCGACCGGTTCGATACGAATGCCAGGCCCATCAGCGCGCCGGCCAAAAGCAACGCGAGAAAGATCCCGCCGCCCATCGCGATGATGAAGTGCAGGTGGAACGGCACGCCATCGGCACGCATCCGCCATATCGCAAACCCGGCCGTGCCGAGCGCGACAACAGTCATCAACACCATCAACCGGCGAAACCGGCGCCAATGATCGCCGTTGCTGCGCTGCGACGTCCCGGGCCGCGTTTCGATGTGACCCTGATCAGCCGGGTTCATGCTTTGCCTTCCGAAGCGAATCGGGCGATGATTGCCCGGTGGCGCATAAGACGCCCTTTTGGGGAGATCGTCATGATCGGATCAATTCTCAGCGGCAAGAAGCCGCTGATATCGGTAGCCCGCGATACCGTCGTCAGTGACATCACGGCGTTGCTTTACACGCACCGGATCGGCGCCGTGCTCGTTCTCGACGACGGGGGTATCGTCGGCCTCGTTAGCGAACGCGATATCTGCGCCGGCTTGCACACTCACGGCGCCGCGATTCTCCAGGCAACGGCAGCTGACATCATGTCGTCACCCGTCGTCACAGCGCCGCCATCCCAAAGCGTCATCAAATCGATGGAAGTGATGACCGACCGCCGCTTTCGCCATCTCCCCGTTGTCGACGACGGCCAGATCCTCGGCCTGGTCTCGATCGGCGATCTGGTGAAGCGTCGAATCGAACAGGCCGAATCCGAAGCCGCTGCGATGAAGGACTATATCTCGAGCTGATTCGGCTTGATTCGGTCCAGATTGGCTGCGGGGGGTTTGCGTTGCTCCTGAAAAAAATGACCCTTTCCTCCTTCAATTCCCACTATTTCCATGTCCTTTTCCCTCTTGGCTTTCAAAAATCTGTCATGTTGGGTTGAAAGGGGGTTGCGCGTGGGGTCGGGTGGTCATAG
>NZ_BMJM01000007.1 GCF_014643455.1 Sandarakinorhabdus glacialis | reverse complement strand
TAGCCGCATCGAGATCATGTTCGGCCGCCTCAAGGACTGGCGCCGCGTCGCCACCCGCTACGATCGATGTCCTACAGTCTTCTTCTCCGCCATCGCGCTCGCCGCAACCGTCATCTTCTGGCTCTGATCAACGAGTCCTGACCCTAGCGACCGACCGGCGCGTCTGAACGACGCTGGCCACCAGTTCAGCTCGACCGGTCCGCATCAATCATTTTCGGCTTCCGGAATCAGCCCAGGGTCGTCCCGATGACCGAGATCATGGCGCAAAGCCCACATTCCATTCGACTAGGGCGGCAATACGAGCATTGCTTATCGCATGAACGTGGCCGCCGTTGGGGGCAGTCTCCGCCTCGACCAGACGACTGGCGAGGCTGTGGGCGGTGGCAGGCGACGCTGGTGTCGTCTCGCTACCTAGGACAAGCATCATGACGGGCTCCCTAAATGGCAAGCTTACTGGTACTCCGATCGATCCCACAGGCTTGAGGACACGCTGTAGGCCAGCAACCAAGGACGCTGCTGTCGTGGGCATGCCAAACTGCGCTACGGGCGTAAGCCTGCTCGATCTGACGGCGTCGGCGCCCCATACGGCTCGGGCGGCACTCAGCGGCCCGCGCAAGCTCGGCTTGACTATCACCGGCAACAAGATCGACGGCGTCGCGCGCTACCCCATTGGTGCGGCCTGACATGTCCCGGCTCGACGACAAACTGGCGGGCTTGGCGACCTTGTCGCCCGCCCAGCTCCGTGCAGAATGGCAACGGTTGTATCGGGTGCCGGCACCCCGGGTCAGCGTAGACATGTTGGTCCGCGGCATCGCCTGGCAGCTGCAGGAGCGGGCGCTCGGCGGCTTGGCGCCCGCGGCCACGCGCGAGCTCAAGCGACTCGCGATGCGGGCAGGCGACGATACTAGCAGCTTGGCTGCAAAGCCCGCGTCGACCGTCGCCGCCGACCTGCGCCCCGGCACTACCTTGATGCGGTCATGGGGCGACCGCAACTGGTCGGTACTCATTACCGAGAACGGTCTGGTGTTCGAAGGCCGACAGTATGAGTCGCTCAGCAAGATCGCGCGCGAGATTACCGGAGCCCACTGGTCAGGACCAAGGTTCTTCGGGCTGAAAACCGCCGGCACCAAGCGGGTCAAGGATCTTGCGCATGCGTAAACCCGAACCTCCCGAACGCGGCCAACGCTGTGCCATCTATACCCGCAAGTCGACCGAGGATGGACTGGAGCAAGAGTTTAATAGCCTCGATGCCCAGCGCGAGGCATGCGCTGCCTATGTGCTGAGCCAACGCCACGAGGGCTGGACGCTGGTCTCCGACCTTTATGACGATGGTGGCTTCTCGGGCGGCAGCATGGAGCGGCCCGGCCTCAAACGCCTGCTCTCCGATATTCAGGCCGGTAAGGTCGACACCATTGTTGTCTATAAGGTTGACCGGCTGACCCGCAGCCTCGCCGACTTTGCCAAGATCGTCGATGTCCTCGATGCAGCTGGCGCCTCGTTCGTTAGCATCACACAATCGTTCAACACCACGACCAGCATGGGACGATTGACCCTCAACGTTCTGCTGTCGTTTGCCCAATTCGAGCGCGAGGTCACCGGTGAGCGCATCCGCGACAAGATCGCTGCCTCCAAGAAGAAGGGGCTGTGGATGGGCGGTCCAGTGCCGCTGGGCTATGAGGTCCAGGATCGCAAGCTGCTCGTCAACGAAGCCGAAGCCGCGACGGTGCGCCAAATCATGCAGCGCTACCTCGAAGTAGGCTCGGTTCGTGAACTGATCACCGTGTTGGCGCACGAGGGCCTGCGAACCAAGATCCAGTTGCGGACCTCGACCGGCCATCGCGGTGGCATCGCCTTCGCCCGCGGCAGCCTGTTCCACCTGCTCAAGAACCGCATTTACCTTGGCGAGATCGTCCATAAGGGCACGGCCTATCCCGGGGAACATGACGCCATCGTACCCCAGGAGCTTTGGGACCAGGTCCAAGCGAAGCTGGCCGACAATGGACCACGCCTGCAGCGTATTACCAACACCCGGCATGCAAGCCTTTTAGTCGGATTAGTGTGCGATGGCCTGGGCCGGCGGATGTCGCCGAGTCATGCCAACAAGGGCTCCAAGCGCTACCGCTATTATATCACCCACAGCGAAGCCGGCATCGATGCCGCCAACCCGGCCTGGCGGGTGTCAGCACACGATCTCGAACGTATCGTCATCAATCGGCTGCAAAGCTTCCTCAGCGACGGTGCAGCGGTCCACGCCGCCATCTGCACCGCCGTGCCGGACACGCGTCGCATGGATATTGCCATCACAGCGGCAGCGGACGCCGGCCTAGAACTTTGCAAATCGGCGTCGCCCGACCGATCGGTGATCCTCAACCGCTACATCGAGCGTGTGATGCTTGGCGACGGCCGAGTCGAAATCACCATGCGTCGGTCCAGCTTTCTGCCGAATGGGACCGATGCAGTCGGCCTCAACGACACACTTCTGCTGCAGGCACCAACAGCCCGGGTTCGCCGTGGCCATGAGGTGCGACTTATCATCCCCGCAAAGGCCAGTGAGGCGACGATCCAGCGCGACCACCAACTGGTTGACCTGATCGCCGAAGCCCATGCTCTACGCGGCTTGCTGATGGCCGCGCCCGACACTTCGATCGACCAGCTGGCTAAAGGCCAAGGACGCTGCCGTACCCATGTCGCCAAACTCATCAAGCTCAGCTACCTGGCGCCCGACATTGTCACGACGGTGCTCGAGGGTCGGCAGCCGCCTGCCCTCAATCGCCGCAAGCTGATGGCTGTCGATCTGCCGCTGCGCTGGACTGATCAGCGCATCCTCTTGGGCTGCGACTAGGCCCACGCCGCAGGGCGCGGCAAACGCCCCTCGTTCCGACTGCGGTTTGGAAACCGCCCGCAGAGATATCGCGAGATATCAGCGGGCGATTCGGCGTCTCAGAGACGCATCTGGCTGCAGTGCGTTTTGGAGGCCTGAGCAAACGCCCGGGAATTGGGGAATAAACTCGCCCCGGTCTCGCTGGGCTCGGGATAACCCCGGACCGGCTGACTGTTTGGTGCGGCCAAGAAGACTCGAACTTCCACGGCCTTTCGGCCACAACGACCTCAACGTTGCGCGTCTACCAGTTCCGCCATGGCCGCACGACCAAGTTGTCCAGAACCCTCGGGGCTCCGTCCGGTAGGAGGGGGCGGTTAGCAGCGCACCGCGCCTCATGCAAGCCGGATTACGCAAAAACTTCTTTATAAGAGCTTGGTCGCGGCAAAGCCGCGCCCGTCGTCAGACGAGTTCGGCCAGCGAGGCTGTCCGCCTCGCTGGCCGTGCTTGCGCCTGTCGGCGCGCATGAAACCCATGCGCGCCGCGTCGCTGCTCAGTTATACCGCCGCAGCTCGTTCTTCGCGATCGCCTGCCGATGCACCTCGTCCGGCCCATCCGCCAGCCGCAGGGTCCGCTGCCCCGCGTAACCGCTCGCCAGCCCGAAATCCTGGCTGACGCCGCCGCCGCCGTGCGCCTGGATGGCATGGTCGAAGATCAGGCACGCCATGTTCGGCGCCACCACCTTGATCATCGCGATCTCGTTCGCCGCCGCCTTGTTGCCGACCGTATCCATCAGGTACGCCGCCTTCAGCGTCAGCAGCCGCGACTGCTCGATGGCAATGCGCGAATCGGCGATCCGCTCGTGCCACAGGCTGTGCTCCGACAAAGGCTTGCCGAACGCCACCCGCGATTTGAGCCGCTTGACCATCTTCTCCAGCGCCCGCTCGGCCGCACCGATGCTGCGCATGCAATGGTGGATGCGCCCCGGCCCGAGCCGCCCCTGCGCGATCTCGAAGCCCTTGCCCTCGCCGAGGATCATGTTCGCCGCCGGCACCCGCACATTGTCGAGTATGACCTCGAAATGCCCATGCGGCGCGTCATCGTAACCGAACACCTTCAGTGCCCGGACCTTGGTGATTCCCGGCGCATCCAGCGGCACCAGGATCTGGCTCTGCTGGGCATGGCGCGGCGCATTCGGGTCGGTCTTGCCCATCACGATCGCAATCGAGCAGCGCGGATCACCGACCCCCGACGACCACCATTTGCGCCCGTTGATGACATATTCATCGCCCTGGCGAACGATCGACGTCTCGATATTGGTCGCATCCGACGACGCCACCGCCGGCTCGGTCATCAGGAACGCCGATCGGATCTCGCCGTCCATCAGCGGCCGCAGCCACTCCGACTTCTGCGCCTCCGTGCCGTAGGTCCGGAGCACTTCCATGTTGCCGGTATCGGGCGCCGAGCAATTGAACACTTCCGACGACCAGCCCGCCCGCCCCATCAGCTCGGCCAACGGCGCATATTCGAGGTTGGTCAGCCCCGGCCCCTTCCACTCGCCGACATCATGGTCGGACACATTCAGGAACAGGTTCCAAAGGCCCGCCTTCTTGGCATGCGGCTTCAGTTCCTCGATGACCGGCAGCACCTTCCAGCGCTCGCCCTCGCCGACTTCCTGTTCGTACCGCGCCTCGTTGGGATAGATGTGCTCGTCCATGAAGGCGCTGACCCGCTCGATCAAGGCCTTGGTCTTGTCGGTATATTCAAAAATCATGGACGTCTCTCCTATGGCTATCGCGGCTGTCCTGTCATGCCCAGCCACTCAAATCCAGCGACAAGATAAATAGGGGACACCGCGGGCCTATATCGTTTCGTCATGCTGAACTCGTTTCAGCATCCATCGCCATACCAAGCCCGAACTCGCCCCAGTATTTGCTGGTGCGCCGTCCTGGCGCCCTCGCTGCGGAAGCCGGTGACGATGGCTCGTGTTGCGAACAGCCGATCATAGTCGGCCAGATCGAGCGCGTGTGTTGCCGGTCGGGCGCCGGCGGCGGGCCGCTCGCCGGCAAGCAACTTGCGGATGATCCCTTCGATCGCCATCGATGGGATGAGCGGGCCGTCATCGCCCTCGGCCAGCAGATGCCAGCTTTGTTCGACCCGCTGACCATCGCGCAATCCGCTTGCTCGCACATACATGCCGCCACGATGTTCGCCGAACTTTATCAGGTTGAGCACGAAATGGAAAAGGCCGGACAACCGGACGAGCGAGGGCAAAGCCAATTTTGCCCACGCGATGGCCAGCAGGTTCAGAATGCGATGGAGAAATGCGGGTACCGGCCCTGCACCCATCCATATATCGGTCATTGCCGGATGTTCACCCGGAAGGACCTGGAGATCGGGCACATCGACGAGCGAGAAGCGAAGATTGCGGAGCGGCAGCCGACCGGGCACGTCGTCACCAGGCCGGCAAGAAACAGCCATTCGAGCGCGCGCTTGCCGTCGGACCAGCCCCACCAGCTGCCGGTCGCCCGGCCACCGTCCTCGAGGTCGCGTGCAGCGAGCGGGCCGCGCGCGTCTATTTCGCGCAGGACGGCGTCGATGAAATCGCGCCGCTCGCTGGCAAAGCGGCGCAGACCGACATAGCCGCTGACGAGGCCACGCGCGTCCGCCATGCGCCAGCGCAGCGCCGGCTGTAACTGGACGTCGATCAGCGATGCTTCATGGCCCCAATATTCGAACAGGCGGCGGGTCGGGCCGACGGTCATGGCCTCGAACGCTGCGGTGTCATAAGCGCCGAGGCGTGAATAGGCGGGCAGGTAATGCGCACGGGCGAGCACGTTGACCGAGTCGATCTGGACCTGGCCCAGGCGGTCGACCAGGGCGGCCAGCCGGCCGGTGCACCGCGGTGCACCGGCCGCGGCGCGGCAAGGCCGATGGCCGACAGCGCGATCCGCCGGGCCTCGCGTGCCGACAGGGTCAATCTCATGTCAGGATCGGCTTTCGGCTCGACCGGCTTTCGCGTTCGACGAAAGCGGACTTTTCAGGATGCCGACAGGTGCTGCAAACGCGATCGCTGCACAAGCGGCATGGGTTGCAGCGCTTCAGACCGGCAGTCGCCATGGGGTGGTTGGCTTGAGGGTCGCACCCCTCGACTGGGCCTGAACCGATGCCCGCGACCAGCGTTGATCTGCCATGCCTTCAAGCCCGCACCTCAATCCGGACGCCGGCGACGGCGCTGTCGACCTCGACCATCCGATCATCTCGCCGGACGTCGGACCGACCCGTTTGTGGCGCCCCAAGCGCGTCCTGCTGTCGCGCGCGGCGCGCGACTGGTCGCATGGCCTGGCCATGGCGGAACGCTGCACGGCGCTCGGGATCGACGTCATCGAGCTTGCTTCCGACCGCCTGGGGCTTGCGGCCGACGCTTCATACGCCTTCGCCAAGTCCACGCTTGCCGTTACCGTTGCGCCGCCATCGAAGCTCAAGCTGCAGCCGATCGCGCCGTCTGCCGATTGGCGCCTCGACCTGGCCGAGGGATGCCCCATTGCAGCTACTGCTATCTTGCCGGGTCGCTGAAGGGTGCGCCGATCACCCGGGTATATGCGAACTTGCCCGAGATATTCGATGCCGCAGCCCGTCACCTCGGGCAGGGCCGGATTACGTCCCGTTCGGCAAGGCGTGCGCACGAGGGGACGACCTATGAAGCGTCCTGCTACACCGATCCGCTCGGTATCGAGCATCTGACCGGGTCATTGTCGGCCGCAATCGCGCAGTTCGGCGCGTGGCAAGCGGATGCGCAACTGCGGTTCACGACGAAGTTCGATGCCGTCGCGGCGCTGACCGGCGTCAGGCATCAACGGAGGACGCGCATGCGCGTCTCGCTGAACCCGCCATTGTTCGCTCGCTTCGAGGGCGGCACCGCGCCGGTGAAAGCGCGGCTGGCGGCCCTGCGCCGGATGGCGGATGCCGGCTATCGGATGGGCCTGACCATCGCCCCGATCATCGCGGCCGAAGGGTGGCAGGAGGCCTATGGCCAGCTGATTGCAGATGTCGCCGCGGTTCTCGACGGGGCGCCCGATCCCGACCTGACGATCGAGCTCATCACGCATCGCTATTCGGCGGGATCCAAGGCCGTGCTGGACAGCTGGTACCCGGGGTCGGCGCTCGACATGAGCAGCGACCGGCGGGCAGAGAAGCGGACGAAGTTCGGCAGCGTCAAGCATGTCTACGACAGGTCGACCATGATAGAACTGCGACGGTTTTTCGAACGCGCCATCGCCGAAAACCTTCCCGATGCACGCATACTTTACTGGACCTAGACGTGCCGCTTGCGGACACTGCAAATGGCACATCAGTTCATCGGGTACAGGATGTCCTTCGTTACCGCATCGCAGGCCTTCATCACTTCGTCCGACAGGGTCAGGTCTGCGGCGGCGAGGATATCGGGAAGCTGGTCGTCGCGGGCAACGCCGACGATGGTCGAGGCGACGAAGTCATGCTGCTTGCTCCATGCCGTTGCCAGCGTGACGGGGGCGATCCCGGCGTCGGCGGCGATGGCGATGAAACGCTCGGTGGAGGCGAGGGACTTTTCGTTGACGAAGCGCAGCGCCATCGCCGCCTGGCGGCCGCCCATTTCGAGATAGCGCGAGAAACGCGCGCCTTCGGGCCGGGCGCCGCCGTTGTATTTGCCCGACAATGTGCCGCCCCCGAGCGGGGAATAGGGGATCAGGCTGATTTGTTCCTGGCGGCAGACCTCGGCCAGGGCATCCTCGAACCGGCGATTGTTGAGGCTGAAATTATTCTGGATGGTTTCGTAGCGGGCGAGCCCCTCCAGCGCCGAGACGCCGAGGCTTTTCATCAGGCCCCAGGCGGTTTCGTTGCTGCAGCCAAGGACGCGGACCTTGCCGGCGGTGACGAGGTCGTCGAGGGCGCGCATCGCCTCCTCATAGGGCGTGCCATGGTCGGGCCAATGGGTCTGGTAGAGGTCGACATAGTCGGTTTGCAGGCGTTTCAGGCTGGCCTCGATGGCGCGGACGATGTTGTGGCGATCGAGCGCGGTCATGCCGGCGCGCTGCGAGGACTTGATCCAGCCGTGGCTGGGGCCGGAAACCTTGGTGGCGATGATGAGTTCGTCGCGGCGTTTGGTCTTCATCCAGCGGCCGACGATCTCCTCGGATACGCCGGCCCATTCCTCCTTGGGCGGCACCGGGTAGTTCTCGGCGGTGTCGAAGAAGTTGATGCCGGCGTCGAGCGAGGCATCGAGGACGCGATGGGCGGTGGCCTCGTCGGCCTGCGAGCCGAAGGTCATGGTTCCCATGCAGATGGCGGAAACATGGATGCCGCTACGGCCGAGTCGCTTGGTCTGCATGGAAAGCCCCTGTCATTGTGCCCTTGCGACTTGGGTGATCAGGCGGCCGCCGACAAGCACACGAAAATCAGAGCGAACATGATATCATGTGGGGGGCGATAAGCCCGACGTCCGCTTTATGCGCCAAATGCCAGATGCTTGTTCAGGAAACGCGCGATCGCACCGATAGCCGCCTGGCTTTCCGGACTGTGCATCTGCAGCGGATAGGCCTGGAAGGCGTGGGGCATGCCCTCGTATGGGTCGAGTATGGCGTCTTGGCCGGCATCGACCATTGCGCAATAGAGCCGGACGAAGTTGCTGAGGAAGATCTCGCGGGTGCCGCCCTGGATAAGGGTGGGCGGAAACCCCGCAGCGAAGTCGGCATAGATCGGCGAAACCTCGGGGGGCCGGTTATGATTGCACGTCCCGTGGTGCCGGCCCCGGCGGGGTGCACTTCGATGACCGGCACGCCGCCGAGCATCCTGTCGCTTGCTCGCCCGTCGAACGTCTCCGGCGCTGTGGCGGTGGCGATCAGCATCGGCGCATCGACGGCGGCTTGGGTACGGGCCCAACCCTCCCTGTCACCGAGTGCCGGCGTTGCCGGGATCTGCGCCGCGTCAGGGGCCGCGGCGTAAAATGCCTGCCACGCCGCCGACACCGTGTCGGGCGCGCTTGGCACCAATATTTCACGCCGAGCGCGAGGCCCAAGCGGCGCGGCTCAACGGGGAAGATATTAGTGAACAACCCCGATGATGCATCGGACAGAAATTGCCCGGTGACGGCGTTGTTGTCGAGCAGGTTCTGGGCATAGACCCGCGCAAACCAGCGGTCGTCGCGCCATTGAACTGGAGCGTGGCGTTGACGATGCCGTACGACGGAATCCGATCGATCGGGCGGTTGAAGACGCGCGAATAGGTGTTACCGGTCAGCGCATGGTCGATGCGCAGCACGGCGTTGAGGCCATCACCGCCGATGTCCCCCGCATATTGCGCCGAAGCGCGGACTGCAAACTGCGCAGTCCTGGCCTGCGCGGATGCCGTCTGGCCCAGCGAGACTGCCACCATGGCAATGACCATTCTATGCACTGTTTGCCCCCCGACGCTTTTCGACGACATCCTATCGCAGTTTATTGCGCAGTCCTGACGAAGAGATTCCCGGCGGCACAATTGGTGGTTTCTGATATGGTTAGGTTGAAGTCGGCCAAAATCACGTGCCGCGCAGCCATGTCGCGGATACCTGCCGCCTTGCACCCAGTGCATGGCTGGGTTGCAAGTTTGTGCACTGCACAAAGAAGGTTCGCAGCCGTAAATACAGTCCGTGGCCGTCGTTGACGGCGCTACGCTCGGATCGCCCACCCCCCCCGGGTGACCGAGTGTCAGGTTGCCGGTCGCTCCTCCCCCTTGAGGCCGGCAGCCCGATCCGCACACTGCCCGCTCCACCCCCCCCGGAGCCGCCAGTCCCTGCGGATCACATATTCGGGCCGGGCCTTGCCAACGCGAGGCCCGGCCCTTTTTTTTGGGCATGCTGCGGGTGGATGCGCCCGATCCTCAGAAGCGCTTGCGCACGGTGCCGAAGACCTGGCGCGGTGACCCCGCCTGCATGGTGTTGTTGATCGAAGTCTTGTTGTTGAAGAACTGGCCCGAGCCCAGTGCCGCGATATACTGCTTGTCGAACAAATTGACGGCGTTGACCTGGACTTCGAAGCCGGCGAGGCGGCCGGTTTCGGCAAAACGATAGCCGAGCGCCGCGTCGAACAGCACGAAGCCACCGACGGTCCGGTCGCCGGTGTAGGTGAGGTTGCGCTTCGACGTGTACGAGCCGGCGAAATTGCCGAAGACCTGGCCGTCGTCGTAGTTGACCTCGCCCTTGGCCAGGTGTGCCGGGGTGTCGACGGTGCGCATGCCCTTGGTCCGTACCAGCCCCGCGCCGTTGACGGTATTGTCGTCATAGCTGCTGTCGTTGTACGAATAGGAGCCGATCAGCGACAGCGCGCGGGCGATGCGATAGGTGGCGCCGATCTCGATGCCGCGGCTGGTGACGCTGCCAACGTTCTGCAGGACGCTGGGGTTGCCGAGGATGTTGGCGCCGCTGAACGCCGCCAGCAGGCGGTTGCTGAACTTGACGTCGTACAGCGCGACGACGCCGCGGACCGGGCCGAGGTCGAAACGCCAGCCGCCCTCGATGGTGCGCGACGTCTCGGGCTTGAGATTGTCGCGGATCGCCTCGAAACCGACCTGGGTGGTCCCGAACGGCCCGCGGAACGAGCTGATATAGGCGCGCATGTTCTCGGCGTAATTGGCGAAGAATTCCTGCTCGCCGGCCTTGAAGGTCGCGCCGATCTGCGGCTGGAACCAGTCGGTGGCGGCGATCTTGCCGTTGATGAATGGCGTGCCGAACTTGGTGGTGATGCCGTTTTCGACCCGCGCGCCCTTGAAGCCGCCGGCGATGGTGACCGCGTCGCTGACCTGCCAGCTGTCGCTGACGAAATACTGGTTGGTCAGGGTGGTCAGGTCGGTCAGGAAGTCGCTGCGGAACGGGTTGGTCAGCAATTCGGTGACGTCGGGGCGCACGGCGTCGCTGACGGCATAATAGCTGCGATCGGTGCGGGCTTCGTTTTCCTGGTGCCAATAGCCGAGCCGCAGGGTGTGGTCGCCGAGCCGGCCGGTGAGATTGGCGATGCCGCCGTCGCGATTGATGGCGTATTCGGTCGTGCGCACCGACAGCGGGAACCCGCCCGGGCTGGATACTGCCGGCGTATAGATGCCGCCGCTGCCGCGATCATAATGATGGTAATAGGTCGCCGATGCATCGAGCCAGTCGGTGAGCGGCAGCTTGAGCGCCAGCGCGCCGAGGACGTCCTCGCGAAAGCCGCCGCTGTCGTAATAGGTATCGTTGACGTTGGTGTAGGGGCTCGGGAACACGGTGCCCGCCGTCGGGAACGGCAACGGGCGCTTGGCGGCGTTGGCGGTCTGGTTGGCGCTGACCTGCGACATCAGCACGGCGGTGGCGAAATCGGGACGCAGGAAGTCGAGATCGTAGCCAAGCCGCGACAGGGTCGCCGGCGACAGGTCGACGTAGTTGCGCTCCTTGTGCATCGAATAATTGACCCAGCCGGTCAGCGTCCCGTCGCCGATATTCTGGACGATGCTGGCGTTGACCTTGCGGTCGGTCTGCTTGCCGTAGCCCTTCCACTTGTCGGCGTCGTGATAGACGCCCGACAGCGACAGGCGGGTGCCGGTCGACAGTTCGCCGCTGTCGAGGCGCGCGAACACATGGACGGTGTCGTTCATGCCGTAGGTGGCGTTGATCTCGCCGCCCAGATCCTCGGAAGGTCCACGCGACAGGAATTCGAGGTTGCCGCCAAGGTCGCTGGTGGAGGCGATGCCGAGGCCGCCGGCACCTTGCGAGAGCTTGACGCTGGCGATGTTCTCGGCGGCGATGGCGCGGCTCACGTGGAGCCCGTTATGGCCGTTGTAGAACATGTCGCCGAGCGGGATGCCATCGAGCGTATAGCCCATCTGGCTCTGGTTAAAGCCGCGCACCGACAGGCGGGTGCCGAGTTCATAGCTGCCGAACGGGTCGGCGCTTTGCAGCGCGACGCCGGGCAGGCGGGCGACGGCCTTCAGCGGCGAGCTGCCCGGCGGCAGGATCGCGATCGACCGCGCCGACAGCGTCTGTTCCTGGCGAACGACGCCGGTGCCGTACCCGACGATCTCGGCGTCCTCGGTGTCGGCAACCGCCGCCGTGGTCCGGGGCGCGGCATCCTGCGCCATGGCGACGGCCGGCATCAGCGCCGCGACACAGGCGGCCGTACGAAACACGAGCTTGCAGTTCATCGATTTACCTTTGGCGAAACTTCGCCGGACACCGGTGTCGCCAACGAGCGAACACGACGATCCCGTTACAAATTCACGACAATCGCGCGACATGGCGGTCGTTTTGTCACCAAGCCGACATATCGGCGCGGTACGGGTCCGGCATGTTCAGCCAGCCCCCCGCGCCGCTCTGGCACCGCCGCGCGGTGCTCACCGCCATGGCCGCGCTGTCGGCGGCGCCGGCCGTTGCGGTCGATCGCGGCGCGCGGACGCTGGCCGACCCGTTTGCGCTGGGCGTCGCCAGCGGCGACCCTGGCCTGGACGGCTTCGTGCTATGGACCCGGTTGGTCGGACCCGGCGCCGCGCCGCTGTTGGCCGGTGCGATCGTCGTGCGCTGCGAGATCGCGGCGGACGCGGGCTTTCGGCGCATCGTCCGGTCGCTGCGCGGCCTCGCCCGGCCCGAGGCCGCCCACGCCGTCCATATCGAAGTCGCCGGGCTGCAGCCGGGGCGGCCGTATTGGTATCGTTTCCACGCCATGAACGCGACGAGTCCGGCGGGGCGTGCCGCGACCGTGCCGCAGCGTGCCGACCGGCTGCGGCTGGCGGTGACCTCGTGCCAGCACTGGGAGCAGGCGCAGTTCGGCGTCTACCGCGACATCGTCGCCGCCGATCCCGACCTGATCATCCAGCTCGGCGATTATATCTACGAACAATCCTATGCCGGACAGGCCAAGGTACGGCACTTCGGAGCAGCGGACCCGGTCGATCTCGCCGGCTATCGCCAACGCCGCGCCCTGTACAAGACCGATCCCGAGTTGCAGGCCGCCCATCGCGCCGCGCCGTGGCTGGTCACCTGGGACGATCACGAAGTCCTCAACGATTACGCCAATCTCGCCAATCGCGAAGGGTTGGCGCCGGCCCTGTTCGCCCCGCGCCGGACCGCCGCCTACCAGGCCTATTTCGAGCACATGCCGATCCGGCCGAGCTTGTGGCGCAACCCCGGGTCGCCGCAACTGTACCGCGCTATCGATTGGGGAGATCTTGCCTCGCTTTCGGTGCTCGATACCCGGCAGTATCGCAGCGAGCCCCCGTGCGCAGCGCCCATGGTGGCCCGCAACACCCGGCTCGAGCATTGTGCCGAAGCGGCGGCGCCCGGCCGTTCGATCCTGGGTGCCGCCCAGGAAAACTGGCTCGCGGCACGGCTCGCGGCCGAGACGCGGCCGTGGACGCTGGTGGCGCAGCAGGTGTGCCTCGCGCCGCTATACCTCGATGGCAGGCACCGGGCGGTTTTCAGCGACCAATGGGACGGTTACGCCGCCAATCGAGCGCGGCTGCTCGCGCAACTGGGTGCGGTGCGCAATGCGGTCGTGCTCAGCGGCGATGTCCATTCATTCTGGCAGAACGACCTCAACGACGCGGCCGGCAAGCGCATCGGCACCGAGATCGTCACCTCCGCCCTCGGCGCGGCCTCACCGCCGGCAGGGCGTTTCGGCGATGTCGCCGCCAACAACCCGCACATCCGCTACAGCAACGTCGTCGACGCGGGCTATGTCCTGCTCGACATCGGCAAAACGCGGGCAGAGGTCGATTTTCGCGCGATCGCCGACCGGACCCTCGTTGCCAGTCTGGTCGCGTCGATCCGCAGGTCCGTCATCGAGGCAAGGCCCGCGCCGCTGCGGGGTTGAGGCCGGTCAGAAATCCTTGCGCGCCGTGACGAACCATTGCCGCGGCGCCGCGGCCAGCAGCGTCTGGTTGTCGCCGGCAAAGCCATAGCCGTTCGACCCGATGGTGGCGACGTAGCGCTTGTCGGTCACGTTGGTGACCGAGCCTTCGATGGCCAGCCCGTTCAGAAAGCCGTCGGTGCTGGTAAAACGGTAACCGACCTTGGCGTCGAAGATCGCCCGGCTGGGCACCGACTTGTCGTTCGAATAGGTGAAAAAGCGCTCCGACATGAAATTGCCATTGGCGCGCGCATAAAAGCCGTCGCTGTCGAGGGCGAGTTCGACATTGCCGATATGCTTGGGCGAATCGACGACGGTCTTGCCTTTGATGGCCTGGGTGATGACCCCGGCCGCATTGACGACATTGTCGCGATAGGTAGAATCGTTATAGGCATAGCTCGCTGTCAGCGTCAGCGGCTCGATGATCTTCCACGTCAGCCCCGCTTCGACGCCGACCGAGCGCACCGAGCCGACATTGGCGAGGATGACCGGGTTGCCGACGATGCCGGCGCCGGCCTGGGTGCCGAGGATGCGGTTCGAGAAATCGACGTAATAGCCGGCGACGACGCCGCGCACCGGCCCGAAGCCGAAGCGATAGCCGGCCTCGACGGTCTTCGATTTCTCGGGCTCGAGATTGGGGCGCAGTGCGGCGAACCCGGCCTGCGTGGTGGCGAACGGACCGGTCGTCGCCGAAGCACTGAAGGCCCGCTGGTTCTCGTTGTAGTTGGCGAAAATCTCGCCCGCGCTGCCGCCCAGCTTGTAGAGCACGCCGGCCTGCGGCAGGAAAAAATCCTCCGAGGTGATGTTGCCGAGTGCCAGCGCGCCGGTGACGATGTTCTCCCGAGCGCGCAGCTTGACGCTCTGGCCCTTGAAGGCCGCCGAGATCGAAAAACTGTCCGTCAGCTCGATCTGGTCCTGCACGGCATACTGGAATGTCTCGGTGTTGTAGGCATTGTCCCATTGCGACGCGAACGGCTTCGACTGGTAGGTCAGCGCCGTCGTGCTCGGCGTCGCCGTGCCCGACACGTCGTAGAACCGCCGCGCCTGGTTGAAATCATTGTTTTCCCACCACAGGCTGATCTTGACGGCATGGGCGCCGAGATCGGCGCTGACATTGCCGAGGAAGCCGATGCGCTCGATGCCGTATTCGGTGGTGCGAAATGAAATGTCGTTGCCCGACGGGCTGGCGACATAGGGGGTAAACCACGACCCCTGGCCCTTGTTGTTGTGGTAATAGCCCTGCACCGTCGCATCGAGCCGGTCGGTCAGCGGCACTTCGAGCTTCAACCCGCCGAGCCAGTCGCGGCGCAGGCCACCGGCGTCGTAATAGGCATCGTCGACGCTGGTGATCGGGCCGGGATAGACTTTGCCGGCAGTGTTGGGCCGCCGCGGCACGGCGCCGCCGACATCACCGCGATTGGCGGCAACCTGCGCGATCCGCAAGGCCAGCGGCCAGTCGCCCGAAACATTGTCCCAGTCATAACCGAGCCGGCCGATCTGTTCGAGCGACAGGTCCTGGTAATCGTTTTCGCGGCGATCGGTGTAGTTGACGAAACCGGTCATCTTGCCGCCGCCGCCGAAGTCATACGTCGCCTTGGCATTGACCTGGTGCGAATATTGCGTGCCGACGCCCTTCCACTTCCTGGCGTCGAGATAGGCATACGAAATATAGCTTCGAAAGCCGCCGATGTCGCCGCTGTCGATCGCGGCGAAGGCGCGGATGGTTTCGTTCGATCCATAGGTGAAATTGCCGGCGACCCCCAGGTCCGCCGACGGTTCGCGCGAGGTAAACTCGATGGTGCCGCCCAGGTTCGACGTGCTGGCCGTGCCGACTGCGCCTGCGCCCTGGCTGACCCGGACGCTGCCGACATTGTCCGAGATGATGGCGCGGCTGATGTGGAGGCCGTTGACGTTGCCATAGCTCATGTCGCCCAACGGCACGCCGTCGAAGGTGAAGCCGAGCTGGTTCTGGTTGAAGCCGCGAAGGCTGATCCGCGTCGACCATTCATAGACGCCGAACGGGTCGGCCGACTGGAAATTGACGCCCGGCAATTTTTCGATCGCCTTGAACGGGCTCGACCCGGCGACGGTCCGGCGCATGTCGAGCTGGGTGACCTCGGTGACCTGGCGGACTTCGCCGCGCCCGAAGACGATGATCTCGGCATCTTCGGTCCCGATTTCGGTGGCCGCGACCTGGGTGACGACGGGCGAGGTCTGGGCAGCGGCGTTAGCGGCGAAGGCCAGGCTGGCACCGGCGAGGATCAAGGCGCGGCAGGACATGTTCGTCATGTGGGTCACCAATCATCAAGGACAGGCGGCCGTTTCGCACCGGTATGTGACACTGTTGTTCAAGAATCATTGCAGATCGGCATTGTCGGGGGAGTGTTGCAACGCAGCAACAACCCCCGAAATGCTGCTGTTATGCCGTGTCTACGGCGTCATCAGGCTGTAACCTGAGCTGGCTAGTGGGGTCCCGCGGCGGCGATGTAATCCTTTCACCGCTTGTTTCGACTGCGTTGATCCTGCCCCAAAATCGCGCAAGGACTGGCCGGCTCGACCTTTATCGGTCGGCCGGCCACTTTCCCGCAGCGGCGCTAGCGCTTGATACGCGGAATTCCCATGAAATCGCGCTTGCCCAGCTTCACGCCCTGCGCGCGAAGGATCGCATACGCCGTTGTCGCGTGAAAATAGAAGTTCGGCTGCGAGAACGAGAGCAGGAAATTCGCCCCGGTAAACGGCATCACGGTCGCGCCGAAAGTGAACTGTGTATCGCTTTCCGCCAGCGCGTCGAAGGCGTCGCGATCGATCGCCTTCAGGCTTGCCATGGCCGTCTGCAAGACATCGTGCAGGCCGGCGAAATCGGTCGGCCACGGCGCCATGTCGGGCGAGAAGCTGCCGGCGCGCACGCCCTCGATGCCGCCCACCGAATGCGCCGCGCAGGATTTTACCTGATAGCCGAACGGCAGCATGTCGGGTGCGAGGCGCGTGTCGATCAGGTCGGCCGCCGCCTTGCCGTGCTCGGCGCAAAACGCCTCGGCTTTGCCGAGCAGTGCGTCGACGGCCCCCAGGATCTGCAGGTTCGACGGCACCACGGCATCGTAAAGGGAAATCGGCATGAATTTGCTTTCGTTGTTTCGCCAGCGTTATGCGGCCGGAATACGCCCCGGTCCACGCCGCACTTTGCCGGTAAAAACCGGCGTTCGATACTATGCAAATACTATGCCGATGCTGCCGGGTCGCGATTGAGCCGCAACGGCCGGGCGCCCCATATCGGCCGGAGGTGCCGGCCAGCCTGCGCCGTCGTCCCAAAGGATCGAGCGTCGCCATGAGCCACCGTGTTCGCCCCCATATCGGTCCGGCCGGATGTCCGCACCGGGCCGGCATGTTCCTGTTCCTCGCGGCAACCCTGGGTCCCGTCGCGGTCTTCGCCGCCATCATGGCATTCCTCGGCGCCTGACCCGAACCGGCCGCCCGGGCCGGCAAACATAGGCAAATACTATGTCGCGGGCGATTCTTCGCCCTCGTTCGCCAATGCCGCAGCCTTGTAACTGCGCACCATCGTTTCTCGTCGCATCGCAACATCTGAACACGGAAAAACCAAGATGACTTCATCGAATGTCTACATCGCCGCAATTCTTGCCGGCATCGCCGTTCCCGCCGCCGCGCAGGACATGGCCGCGACCACCCCCGCCGCGCAGGAGGAGGCTGTGTCCGCTGCCGCCGCGCAAGTGGCGGCTGGGCCGGCCCTCACCGTCACCGGATCGACGGCACTCGTCACCGACTATCGCTTCCGCGGCGTCTCGCAGTCGGACAAGGGCTTTGCCGTCCAGGGCGGCCTGACCGTCAACCGTGAAACAGGGCTTTATGCCGGGTTCTGGGCGTCGAACCTGGCGGGTTGGGGCACTTTCGGCGGGCCGAATCTCGAACTCGACCTGTTCGGCGGCTACAAGCTGCCCGTCGCCGGCGGCACCCTCGATGTCGGCCTGACCTGGTACATGTATCCAGGCGGCGCCAAGATCACCGATTTCGCCGAGCCCTATATCAAGCTGTCGGGCACGACCGGCCAATTGTCGTTGCTTGCGGGCGTCGCTTACGCCCCGTCGCAGGAGGCGCTCGGCAACTGGTCGAACACCCCGACCAGCGTCGCCGGCGAGAAGGAGGACAATCTCTATGTCTGGGGCGACGCTGCCTATGGCATCAAGAACACACCGGTGACCCTGAAGGCGCATATCGGTTATTCCGACGGCAACCCCGGCCTTGGCCCGAACGGCACCAGCGTCGCGCCGACGGGCAGATACGTCGACTGGTTGCTTGGTATGGACGTGCTTGTCGGCCCGGTGACGCTGGGTGTCGCCTATGTCGATACCGACATCGACACCAGCAGCCCCGAATATCTGCAGCTGCAGCCGAACTTCTCGTCGACAAAGGACGGTTCTTCCATTGCCGGCAGCAAAGTGTTCTTCTCGATCAGCGCCGCTTTCTAGTCGAGCCGAAGAACGGGGATATTGACCATGCAAGACATTCTCTGGATCGCCATCCTGTTCGGACTGATGGCGGCGACGCTCGCCTATATCCGCCTGTGCGACAAAGCCTGAACCGATGACCATCGATCTTTGGCTCGCCGCGATCACCGCGGTGGCACTTCTCCTTTATCTCCTGGCCGTGCTGGTCAGGCCCGAACGTTTCTAGGGAAGCTGCAATGACCATTCAGGGCTGGACCCTTATCGCGCTCTTCATCGGCATCTTGCTGGTGCTGACCAAACCCATGGGCATGTGGCTGCACGCCCTTTTCGAAGGCCGGCGCACACCGCTTCATGTCGTGCTCGGCCCCGTTGAAAGCGGCTTCTACCGGCTCGCCGGCATCGATCCGACCGTCGACCAGGGCTGGCGGCGCTACGCCGTCCATATGCTCGTCTTCAACTTCGTCCTGCTGCTGTTTACCTATGCGGTGCTGCGCCTGCAGGGCGTGCTGCCGCTCAACGGCCTCGGCTATGGCGCTGCCAGCGAGCATCTGTCGTTCAATACCGCGATAAGTTTTGCCACCAACACCAACTGGCAGAGCTATGGCGGCGAATCGACCCTGTCGAACCTCTCGCAGATGCTCGGCCTGACCATCCATAACTTCCTGTCGGCAGCGACCGGCATCGCGCTGGCATTCGCACTGTTCCGCGGTTTCGCGCGGCGCAGTGCTGCCGGCATCGGCAATTTCTGGGCCGACATGACGCGGGTGACGCTGTACCTGCTGCTGCCGCTGTGCATGATCTCGGCGCTGTTCCACATTGCCAATGGCGTGCCGCAGACGCTCGCCGCCTCGGTCGAAGTCACGACCGTCGAAGGCGCAACACAGACGCTCGCACTCGGGCCGGTGGCGAGCCAGGAAGCGATCAAGATGCTCGGCACCAATGGTGGCGGCTTCTTCAACGCCAACTCGGCGCATCCGTTCGAAAACCCCAACGCCATCACCAACCTGGTCCAGATGCTGTCGATCTTCGTCATCGCCTTCGGCATGACCTGGGTGTTCGGCAAGGCGGTGGGCAACCAGCGCCAGGGCTGGGCGATCCTCACCGCGATGCTCGTGCTGTTCGTCGTCGGCGTCGGCATCACCTACTGGCAGGAAGCCATCGGCAACCCCGTCCTCCACGGCCTCGGCGTCGCCGGCGGCAACATGGAGGGCAAGGAAGTCCGCTTCGGCATCGTCGCCTCGTCGCTGTTCGCGGTCGTCACCACGGCGGCATCCTGCGGCGCCGTCAACGCGATGCACGACAGCTTCACGGCATTGGGCGGCATGATCCCGCTGTTCAACATGCAGCTTGGCGAAGTCGTCATCGGCGGCGTCGGCGCGGGTATCTACGGCTTCCTGATGTTCGCCATCCTCGCGGTGTTCGTCGCCGGGCTGATGGTCGGCCGGACCCCGGAATATGTCGGCAAAAAGATCGAATCGCGCGAGGTCAAGCTGGCCGTCCTGGCGATCGCCGTGCTGCCGCTCGCCATCCTCGGGATGACATCGCTCGCATCGGTGATGGATGCCGGGCTGGCGGGTCCGCTCAACAAGGGGCCGCACGGCTTCTCGGAGATCCTCTATGCGTTCACGAGTGCCACCGCCAACAACGGCTCGGCCTTTGTCGGCCTGACCGCCAACACGCCATTCTACAACGGCCTGCTCGGGGTCGCCATGTGGCTGGGGCGCTTCTTCGTGATCGTGCCGATGCTGGCCATCGCCGGCAGCCTCGCGGCCAAGCGGTACACGCCGACCAGCGCGGGCTCGCTGCCGACAACCGGGCCTTTGTGGGTCGGCTTGCTCGTCGGCATCATCCTGATCCTCGGCGGCCTCACCTTCCTGCCCAGCCTCGCGCTCGGCCCCATCGTCGACCATCTCGCGATGATCGACGGCAAACTGTCCTGATCGGAAAAGCGCTGTCATGGCTCGCACCTCCACCCCCTCGTTGTTCACCGCCGACCTGATCGTTCCGGCGATCGGCGACGCCTTCCGCAAGCTCGATCCGCGCCAGCTGGTGCGCAACCCGGTGATGTTCGTCACCGCCGTTGTCGCCGTGCTGGTGACGGTGCTGCTGTTCATCGGCAGCGACGGCCTGGCCTTCGGCTTCAAGCTGCAACTCGTCATCTGGCTGTGGTTGACGGTGTTGTTCGGCACCTTCGCCGAGGCGATCGCCGAAGGCCGCGGCAAGGCCCAGGCCGCCAGCCTGCGCGCCACCAAGGCCGAGCTGACCGCGCGGCGGGTCAAGGGCGACGACATCGAGAACGTCGCTGCCAGCGCGCTCAGGGTCGGCGACATCGTCGTCGTCACCATGGGCGAACTGATCCCCTCGGACGGTGAAGTCGTCGCCGGCGTTGCCTCCGTCAACGAGGCCGCCATCACCGGCGAGAGCGCACCCGTCATCCGCGAGGCCGGCGGCGACCGGTCGGCCGTCACCGCCGGTACCCGCGTCGTTTCCGACGAGATCCGCGTACGCGTCAGCGTCAACCCCGGCGAAGGCTTTCTCGATCGCATGATCGCGCTGGTCGAAGGCGCCGAACGCCAGAAGACCCCCAACGAGATCGCACTGACGATCCTGCTCGTCGGCCTGACGATCATCTTCCTGATCGCCGTCGCGACCATCCCTGGCTTCGCCAGCTATGCCGGCGGCAGCATCCCGGTCACCATCCTCGCCGCGCTGCTGATCACCCTCATCCCGACGACGATCGCCGCCCTGCTGTCGGCGATCGGTATCGCCGGCATGGACCGGCTGGTGCGCTTCAACGTGCTCGCCAAATCCGGCCGGGCCGTCGAGGCGGCCGGCGATATCGACGTGTTGCTGCTCGACAAGACGGGTACCATCACCATCGGCGACCGCCAGGCAAGCGAGTTTCGCACCGTCGGCGGCACGCGGCCCGAGGAGCTGGCCGAAGCGGCGCTGCTCGCCAGCCTCGCCGACGAAACCCCCGAAGGCCGCTCGATCGTCGTGCTGGCCCGCGAGAAGTTCAACATCGCGATGACGGCACTGCCCGCCGGCGCCGAAGTCATCGCGTTCACCGCGCAAACCCGCATCTCGGGCGTCCGCACCGGCGGCTCGCTGATCCAGAAGGGCGCGGTCGACTCCGTCCTCGCCGCTACCCCCGAAGCGTCGGGCTCCGCCGCCTCGACCGAACTGCGCCGCATCACCGACGAGATCGGCCGCGCCGGCGGCACGCCCTTGGCGGTCGTCAAGGATGGCCGCCTGCTCGGGGCGATCTTCCTCAAGGATATTGTCAAGGCCGGCATCCGCGAGCGCTTCGGCGAGCTCCGCGCCATGGGCATCCGCACGGTGATGATCACCGGCGACAACCCGCTCACCGCTGCCGCCATCGCCGCCGAAGCCGGCGTCGATGATTTCCTCGCCCAGGCAACCCCCGAGGACAAACTGGCACTGATCCGCAAGGAGCAAGAAGGCGGGCGTCTGGTGGCGATGTGCGGCGACGGCACCAACGATGCACCGGCATTGGCGCAGGCCGATGTCGGGGTGGCGATGAACACCGGCACCCAGGCCGCACGCGAGGCCGGCAACATGGTCGATCTCGACAGCGATCCGACCAAGCTGATCGAGATCGTCGGCCTCGGCAAACAGCTGCTGATGACCCGCGGCGCGCTGACCACTTTCTCGGTCGCCAACGATGTCGCCAAATATTTCGCCATCATCCCGGCGATGTTCATCGTGCTCTACCCCGGGCTCGGCGTGCTCAACGTCATGGGGCTGGCGACACCCGAGAGCGCCATATTGTCGGCGATCATCTTCAACGCACTGATCATTCCGCTGCTGGTGCCGCTTGCCCTGAAGGGCGTCACCTATCGCCCGATGGGCGCCGGTGCCCTGTTGTCACGCAACCTTGCGGTCTATGGTCTCGGTGGCCTGGTCGCGCCGTTCATCGGGATCAAGCTCATCGACCTTGCCGTCAATGGCCTTGGCCTCGTCTAGAATAAACGCTCATGAACAAAGAAATCTTCAGCGCCGTCCGACCGGCCATCGTCCTGACGATCCTGTTCGCTTTGCTGCTCGGGCTGGTCTATCCACTCGCCATGACCGGCATCGGACAATTGCTTTTCCCGAACGCCGCCAACGGCAGCCTGGTCACCGAAAACGGCAAGGTTATCGGGTCGGCAGTCGTCGGCCAGGCCTTTGTCTCGGATCGCTATTTCCAGACTCGGCCATCGGCAGCCGGCAAGGGCTATGACGGCATGTCGTCGTCGGGCAGCAATCTCGGGCCGACGTCGCAGGCACTCGCCGACCGGGTCAAGGCCGATGTCGACAAACGCCAGGCCGAAGGTGTCGCCATCGTCCCGAACGACCTTGTCACCGCATCGGGCTCGGGCCTCGATCCCGACCTGTCGCCCGCCGCCGCGCTCGTCCAGGTGCCGCGTATCGCCAAGGTCCGCGGCCTGCCTCAGGCCGAGGTCAAGGCGCTCGTCGACGCAGCGATCGTGCTGCCGCTGGCCGGCTTCCTCGGCGAACCCCGCGTCAACGTGCTGGCGCTCAACCGCAGCCTCGACCGGTTGAAGGTTGCTGCCATCGCTCCGGCACCTGCCGGGGCCATCGCCATCGTCCCGGCACCTGCCCTTTGACAGAACGCGACCGACCGCCTCCCGAGGCCTTTCTCCGCGCCGCCGCGCAGGAAGGCCTCGGACGCCTGAAGATCTTCCTCGGCGCCGCGCCCGGCGTCGGCAAGACCTACGAGATGCTGTCCGAAGGCGCCGCCCAGCGTCGCGACGGCACCGATGTCGTCATCGGCGTCGTCGAAACCCATGGCCGCGCCGAAACCGAGGCGCTGACCAAGGGCCAGGAGATCGTGCCGCGCCGCGAGATCGCCTACGAGGGCCGCACCCTGTACGAGATGGACATCGACGCCATCCTCGCGCGCCGGCCCAAGCTCGTCCTCGTCGACGAACTCGCCCATACCAATGCGCCGGGCAGCCGCCACGCCAAGCGCTACCAGGACGTCGAGGAACTGCTGGCGGCGGGCATCCATGTCTATTCGACGATCAACATCCAGCACGTCGAAAGCCTTAACGACGTCATCGCGTCGTTCACCCGCGTCCGCGTCCGCGAAACCGTCCCCGACAGCATCCTCGAAGCTGCCGAGATCGAAGTCGTCGACATTCCCCCCGACGAGCTCATCCAGCGCCTCAAGGACGGCAAGGTCTATCTGCCGCAGGAGGCCACCCGCGCGCTGGCGCACTTCTTTTCCAAGTCGAACCTGTCGGCCCTCCGCGAACTCGCGCTGCGGCGCGCCGCCCAGGCGGTCGATGCCCAGATGCTCGATCATGTCCGCGCCAATGCGCTGGGCGGCACCTGGGCCGGCAGCGAGCGCATCATCGTCGCCATTTCCGAACAGCCGGGCGCCGATGGGCTGGTCCGCGCCACAAAACGCATCGCCGACGCCCTGCACGCACCTTGGACCGTCGTCCATGTCGAAACCCCGCGCGGGCAACAGCTCGGCAAGGACGATCACCGCCGCATCGCCGCGACTCTCAACCTGGCGACCCAGCTCGGCGCCGCCGTCGCCACCGTCCCCGAAACCAGCGTCGTCGAGGGCCTGAAGCGCTACGCCGTCGACGCGCGCGCCACGCTGATCGTCGTCGGCAAATCGGCGCGATCCCGCTGGTTCGAACTTCGCCATGGCTCGGTCGTCGATCGCCTCGTGCGCGAAACCCCCGGCATCGCCGTCCATGTCCTGCCGACCGAGACCGCGGCCGCGGCCTCGGTCCGTATCCGCCAGCCCGGCACCTGGGGCGCCCGCTCCGGCTATGCGTGGATGCTGCTGATGGTCGCCGTCGTCACCGCGGCCGCGTCGGCGCTGCTCAGCATCCTCGAGCTCGGGAACGTCGCGCTGCTCTACCTGCTGCCCGTGATGGCGTCCGCCAGCCTGTTCGGCCTGCGTACCGGTATTGCTGCCGGCCTCGTCTCGTCGCTTGCCTATAATTTCTTCTTCCTGCCGCCGGTCGGCACGCTGTCGGTCGACAATCCCGAAAATGTCGTCTCGCTGATCGTGCTGCTCGGCGTCGCCGCGGCGACGAGCCAGTTGACGGCGCGGGTCCGGGTCCAGGCCGACCTCGCTGCTGCCGGCGCGCGCGCCAACGCCACGCTGGCGGGCTTCCTGCGCCGGCTGACCTCGCTCGGCGACCGCACCGAGGTACAGCGCACCATCTGCGCCGAAATCGGCCGGCTGTTCGACCTGCGCACCGCCTTGCTCGAACCGACGACGACTGGCCTCGTTGTCCAGGCCTCGACATCCCCCGACACCCGCCTCGAAGCGATGGAAATGGCGGCCGCGCAATGGGTCCAGGATACCGGCAAGCCAGCAGGCCGCGGCTCGGGCACCCTCGCCGCGTCCGAATGGCTGTTCATGCCGCTCACCGCCGGCGGGCACACGCTGGCCGTCATCGGCCTCGCCCGCGAGGACGGCGGCGACCCGCTGAGATCCGACCAGCTGCCGTTGCTGACCAACCTGCTCGACCAGGCGGCGCTGGCGCTCGAACGCCTGCGCCTCGAAGCCGAGATGCGCGACCTCGAGACGGTGCGCGAACGCGATCGCCTGCGCTCGGCGCTGCTGTCGTCCGTCAGCCACGACCTGCGCACGCCGCTGACCTCGGTGCTCGCGGCGGCGCGGCAATTGCGCGGCGGCTATACCCCCGAGCTCGTCGAAACCATCGAAAGCGAGGCGCTCCGCCTTAATCGCTTCGTCTCCAACCTGCTCGACATGGCGCGCGTCGAGGCCGGCGCCCTCAAGCTGCGCACCGAACCCACCGACCTGACCGACGCCGTCGCTGCCGCCGTCCACGACATGCGCACCACGCTCGCCGGTCATCACATCAATCTCGAGGTGCCGCCAAGCCTGCCGCTGGTGCTGGTCGACCCGCAGCTTTTCCACCATTGCCTGCTCAACCTGCTCGACAATGCCGGCCGCTATGGCGACCCCGGCACGCCGATCACCATTCGCGGCGAGCGCCGGGTCGGCGAGCTTGTCCTTCACGTCGTCGATACCGGTCCGGGCCTGCCGCCGGGCACCGAGACCGAGGTTTTCGAACGCTTCCGCCGCCTCGAAGGCTCTGACCGCAGCCCTTCCGGGACCGGGCTGGGGCTGGCCATCGTCAGGGGATTCGCCGAAGCCATGGGCATCACCGCCCGCGCCGGCAATCGCGCCGATTCCGGCGGGGCAGACTTCAGCCTGATCTTCCCCGAGGCGCTGCTGGTCCGCGAACACGAAGCGAGCGAGGACGAATGATCCGCCAGCGTGTCCTTATCGTCGATGACGACCTGCATATCCGCCGGTTGCTGGGCACCACCCTCGCCCGCGCCGGCTATGACGTCATCGAGGCCGCCAATGCGCGCGATGCCCTCGACCTGGCGCGCGCCGAAACCCCCGACGTGATCCTGCTCGACCTCGGCCTGCCCGACCGCAACGGCCTCGAAATCCTGCCTTTGCTCAAGAAAAGCGGCAAGGCGCCGGTGCTGGTGGTGTCGGCGCGCGAGGCCACCGACGACAAGGTCGCGGCACTCGATCTCGGCGCCGACGACTATGTCACCAAGCCGTTCGACACCGAGGAACTTCTGGCCCGCGTCCGGGCCGCCCTGCGCCATGCCATCAATGCCCAGGGTGCCGACGAGATCATCGTCGCCGGCAGCCTGCGCATCGATCTCGGCACGCGCCGCATCCACGCTGGTGACCAGGAAGTCCACCTGACGCGCAAGGAATACGACGTGCTGGCGCAGCTGGCGATGGCGCCCGGCCGCGTCGTCACCCACCAGACCATCCTCAAGGCGGCCTGGCCCGCCGGCTATGAACAGCATATCGAATATCTGCGCATCGTTGTCCGCAATCTGCGCCAGAAGATCGAACCCGATCCATCGCGGCCGACGCTGATCGTCAACGAACTCGGCGTCGGCTATCGCCTGACCGTCTAGCGAGCCGGTCCCCCGGGGCCAAAGGTTCAAGGGCTATGCAATGCGCGTGTTGACCGTAATCGCAGCGCGCCCGATGCTGCGCCGGTACACCCGGAGAGACTGTAAATGGCTGAATTCACGTCCGACGATCGCGGCGCTCTTCGCGAGGCGTTGCGGCGGCTGTTGCAGGACCATGGCAGCGAGGCGGATGTCCGCCGCACGATGATCACCGACAGCGGCCATGACCCGGCCTTGTGGCGCCGGCTTACCGACATGGGCATCACCGGGCTGCTGGTGGGCGAGGCCCATGGCGGCGGCGGCGGCGGCCCGATCGAGATCGAGATGGTGATGGAGGAAGCAGGCGCAGCGCTGCTCTGCTCGCCATTGCTGTCGACCGGAATCCTCGCTGTCGGCCTGCTGCAGGGGCTGGGCAATGCCGAGGCCGCGGCGCGCCTGCTGCCCGCCATTGCCGACGGCTCGCGCATCGCCACCGTCGCCATCACCGGCACCACCGGCACCTGGACCGAGGCCGGCGTCGGCGTTACCGCCACCCGCTCCGGCGAGGACTGGACGCTCGATGGCACCGCCTCCTATGTCACCCACGGCCAGCTCGCTGACGTCCTGCTAGTCGTCGCCGACACCCCTGACGGCACCGCCATCTTCGAAGTCGAACCCTCGACAGCCGGCGTCGCCGTTGCCGCCCTGCCGACCTTCGACCACACGCTGCGCCTCGCCCGCATCAACTTTTCTGGGGTGCCGGCGCGCGTCCTCGCCAGCAACCGCCCGGCGTGGGAGGCTGTCCAGGAAGCCATGGACCTTGCCCTGGTGGCGCTGGCCGGCGAACAGGCCGGCGGCGCCCGCGCGGTCCTCGACATGACCGTCGCCTATGCCAAGTCGCGCGTCCAGTTCGGCCGCGCCATCGGCAGCTTCCAGGCCATCAAGCACATGGCCACCGACCTGCTGCTCGAGACCGAATCCGCAACCTCCGCCGCCCGCCACGCCGCGCGTTGCCTCGCCGAAAACACCCCGGACGCCGCCGCCGCGATCAGCCTCGCAGCCTTCGCCTGCGCCGATGCATTCGTGACCACCACCGCCACCAGCATCCAGATGCACGGCGGCATCGCCTTCACCTGGGATCACCCGGCGCATCTCTACCTCCGCCGCGCCCGTGCCGATGCGCAACTTTTCGGCAACTCGAACTACCACCGCGAACGCTATGTCCAGCACCTGGAGCGCCAGTCATGAGCATCAACCCCACCGACGCCGAACTCGTCGCCGAAGTCCGCGAATGGCTGGCGGTCAATTGGGATCAGGGGCGCAAGCACGACCCCGAATGGCTCGGCAAAGTCGTCGAGGCGCGCTGGGCCGTGCCGCGCTGGCCCACCGAATGGTTCGGCCGCGGCCTCGGCGACGCCCAGGCCCGGCTGGTCGAACGCGAGTTCAAGGCCGTCGGCGCGCATGGCACCGGGCAGGATCGCAGCAACCTCTGGGCCAACACCGCGCTCGCCTACGCAACGCCCGAATTTAAAGCCAAGATCGTGCCGGCGCTGCTCCGCGACGAGGTCAAGATGTGCCTGTTGTACAGCGAGCCCGGAGCAGGGTCCGACCTCGCCGGCATCCGCACCCGCGCCGACAGCCACGGTGACCATTTCGTCGTCAACGGCCAGAAAGTCTGGACCTCGAGCGCCGCCGACGCCGACTACGGCATGCTCATCGCCCGCACCGATTGGGACGTGCCCAAGCACAAGGGCATTGGCTTTTTCTTCCTGCCGATGAAGCAGCCCGGTATCGACGTGCGCCCGCTGCGCCAGATCACCGACGAGGCCCATTTCAACGAGGTCTTCATCACCGACGCCACTGTCCCCGCCGCCAACCTCCTCGGCACGCCGACGCAGGGCTGGGAAGTGCTGCAGACCGCACTGGCCTATGAACGCTCGCTGATGGGCGACCGCGCCCGTGGTCCGCGCAGCGGGGCAGGGGGCAGCACCGGCGACATGATCGGGCTGGCCCGCGAAGCCGGCACCCTCGGCGACCCGCTGATCCGCCAGGACATCGCCCGCGTCACGGCATTGCGCACGCTCAACGGCCTCAACAATGCCCGTGCCAAGGCCGACCTGGCACAGGGCAGCTCGTCGGCGATCATGTCGCTCGGCAAGCTGGCGATGTCGCGCATCCTCCACGAGGAAGCCCGGCTACGCACCTCGATCCTCGGCGCCGCCAGCCTGCTCGAAGGCCCGCAATTCCCGCGCGCCGAGGACGCCAACTTCCTGACCCTTAACGCCTATTTCACCTCGATCGGCGGCGGCACCGACCAAATCCAGCGCAACATTATCGGCGAACGCGTCCTCGGCCTGCCCAAGGAACCCGAAGTCGACCGCGACATGCCCTTCCGCCAGGTCCGCAGCGGCTAAGGATCACGCCAGCCTGTCATCCCGGGCTCGACCCGGGACCCAGTTTCTTCTCCGCCAATCAAGCAGCAGCGTTGAAGGGCAAATCCTTGTCAGGCCGCATGTCGCCGGGCAGCCCCAGCACCCGCTCGGCGATGATGTTGCGCAGGATCTCGTCGGTACCGCCGGCAATCCGCAGCCCAGCCGCACCGAGATAGCTGCCCTGCAACTTGGCCAATTCCGGATCATTCCCCTCCGTAACGAACCCGTCGCCGCCGGCCAAATCGAGGGCGAACGCTGCCATTTCCTGCATCGTCTTGGCAACGACGACCTTTGAAATCGACTGTTCCGGCCCGGGCATCTGCCCCTTCGACAAAGCCGACAGCGCGCGCATCTGCGTCAGCTTGATGCCCTCGTCGTTGATATAGCTCGCGGCGATGCGCTGGCGCACGTCACCGGCCTCGATCGCCGGGCCGCCATTCGGCGATTCCACACCGCGGGCGAGCTTGATCAGCGTCGCATAGCCCGGCGCATGGCGCGGCTTGCCGCCGACCGCCAGCCGCTCGTGCATCAGCGTCGTCAACGCGACCTTCCAGCCCTCGCCCTCGGCGCCCAGCCGCCATGCATCGGGAACGCGCACGCCGGTGAAGAACACCTCGTTAAAGTCCGATCCGCCCGACATCTGCTTGATGCCGCGGACCTCGACGCCCGGCGACTTCATGTCGACGATGAACATCGTCAGGCCCTTGTGCTTGGGCTTCGACGGGTCGGTCCGGCAAACAACGATGCCATAGTCGCTGGCATGGGCAAAGCTCGTCCACACCTTCTGGCCGTCGATGACCCATTCGTCGCCGTCCTTGACCGCCTTGGTGCGGATGCCCGCCAGATCGGAACCGGCGGCCGGCTCGGAAAACAGCTGGCACCAGACTTCCTCGCCGACCAAAGCCTTGGGCACATAACGCGCCGCGACTTCGGGATAGCCATGGGTAAACACCGTCGGAATGCACATGCCCAGCCCGATCGAATACAGCCCCGACGGCGCATGGAAACGGCTTTCCTCCTGCCCATAGATGATCGACTGCATCGGCCCCAGGCCCTGCCCACCGACCGCCTTCGGCCAGGTGATCCCGGTATAACCCGCAGCGAACTTCTTCGCCTGCCAGGCCTTGGAATGCCGGATAAACTCGTCCAGCTTCCACGGCACCGTGGGCGGATCACGATATTCGGCGGCATTCTCCTCCAGCCAGGCGCGCGTGGTGGCGCGATATTCGGCTTCGGCGGCGGTATCGTTGAAATCCATGGTTCAATCCTCTGATCTGGCGGGGAGCTTGCCCCGAATATTCGCGATTTACGCTGCGGCGCGGTTACGCAGCTCGAGCGCGCGGACAAGCCGGTCGGCCCACCAAACCCGTCCCGAAAGCGACGCCGAAATGGCCCGCGCCCGGCGATAATAGAACTGGCAATCGCTCTCCCAGGTAAAGCCGATGCCGCCGTGCAACTGCACAGCTTCCTCGCCGCAGTAAGTCGCCGCATCGATGCTGGCGACCCGCGCCGCCGCCGCCGCCTGCCGCAATTCCGGCCCATCCGAACCGATCATCGCAACACCGTGGAGCGCATGCGCGCGCGCCAGCTCGATCTTGATGAACATGTCGGCGCACTTGTGCTTGACGCCCTGGTAGCGCCCGATGGTCTGGCCGAAGGCCACGCGGGTCTTGGCATATTCGACCGTCATGTTCATAGCCGACGACGCCGTGCCGATGGCTTCCCAAGCGAGGATGACGGCGGCACGGTCGAGCCATTGCTGGTAATGGGAGGCGTCGCCAAGCGGTTCGGCGGCAGTATTCGACAGCGTCAACCGCCCATGGCGGCGCACCAGATCGAGCGTCTCGACAGTCTCGACATTGGCCCCGGCCAAGTCGACCAGCCACAGCGACGGACCATCCGGCCCAGCCGCCGCAACGATCGCCAGATGCGCACCCGGCAGGTCCGGCACCGGCGACTTCACGCCCGAAAGCGCGTTCCCCGAAGCCGAAACCGCCAGCACACCAGGATTAACCGCGCCCGGCTCATTCCATGCCGGAACCGCGATAACGCTGCCATCGGCAATGCCCGGCAACCACTTCGCCTGCTGCGCCTCGGTGCCGGCCAGCAGCAAAGCCTCCGTCGCCAGCAGCACCGAAACGAGCGGCACAACGGCCAGGTGCGCGCCCGCGGCTTCGGCCAGCATGCACGATTCCTCGGCGGTCAGCCCAAGGCCGCCATGCGCCTCGGGCACCCGCGCTGCGGTCCAGCCGAGGTTGGCGACTTCGGCCCACAACGCCGCGTCGAATGCCGGCGCGCCTGGCGCCATAGCGGCGCGCGCAGCCGTCGTCCCCGCCTTGTCGGCGAACAGCTTGCGCGCCTGTTCGCCCAGCGCCTTGGCGTCGTCGGAAAAATCGAAGTTCACGGATTCACTCCCCAGAATCTTGCGGGGCCGACTTTACGCAAACGTCAACCGCGAGCAACCTCGCGTTTGTGGCCGGGGATCACCAAGGAATGCTGGCGCCGCTATAGTCGAGATAGAGATGCCCCGGCGCGGTGTTGGCCTCGATGACCTCGACCAGTCCGGCGACGCTTTCCTCGACCGACAATGATGCCGTCGGCCCGCCCATTGCAGTACGAACCCAGCCGGGATGCAGCGTCAGCACGCTGATCGGCTTGTCCTTGAGCACCGTCGCCACAAAACCGCGCGTCAGCGTGTTGAGCGCCGCCTTGCTCGCCCGATACAGGTCATAGCCGCCCCCGGTATTGCCGCCGACCGAGCCCAGGATCGACGACATGAAGGCGAGCGTGCCGCCATCGGCGATCCGCCCGCGCAACCGGTTGGCGACGCGGATCGGCGCGACGGCATTGGTGTGCAGCAGCGCCCCCATTTCGGCCGGCGTCACTTGCGCCACGGAGCCGTGCGCCGGTCCCATGACCCCGGCGTTGACGAAGACCAGGTCGAACCGCGCGCTGCCGAGCGCGCCATCGAGCGCCGCGATGCTGTCGTCACTATCGATATCGACCGTCGCCGGCGTAATGCTGCCACCACTCGCGGCAATCGCGGCGGCAAGGTCGGGCGCCTCGCCGCGTGAAGTGGCGGTGACCTGCCAGCCGCGGCTGCTCAACGCCTTCGCCAAGCCGAGTCCGAGGCCGCGCGAGGCGCCGATGATGATCGCTGTCTTTGCCATGGTTCAGGTCCTTTTTTGGCGGATATCGGTGTGTAGGCCCCGATCGACAGGGAGGGAACACGGCATTGGTTGGGCGGCGGACAGGAAAACTTCAGCCAGCCCGGAGACGATGGCCGGCAAGATAGTCGTAATGCGGCCGGCACGCATCGCGAACCTTTTCAGCGGCGGCATCGAGCACCGGCGCCGGCCCCTCGCCGGCTTCAAATCCGGTCGATTCGAGTACACGCCCATACCAGTGGCTGGCCCAGACCCCGTCACTCTGGCGCGGCCCCGGCGCCCAATGCAGCATCGCCGGATCGAAGCCGATGCCCAGCGCCGCACAAAGCGCCGCCAGCACGGCCCGGGGATCGCCGAGCACATCGGCCGAATCGACGACCGCCGGGGCCTGGCCGAGCCGCTCGGCCTCGCGGTCGAACCAGTCGCGCTGGCGGGCATAACCCAGATCGGCCGCCGTCACCGTCACCCGCTTGGCGGCATAGCTGGCGATGACACGTTCCGGCGCGCGGATGAGAAAGGCATGGCGGAAGCCCGACAAATCGGCGAAATCCACCGGCCCCACCATGTGGTGCGCCATGTGCTTCTGGTACCAGATCGGCGCCGGCGCAGGCCCCGACAGTGCTTGGGCGACGTTGTGCCAGTCGCAGTCCATCGACGCGATGACAGCTTCCTTCATCGGCTGGTCCTCGCCGGTGTGCTTCAGATAGGCCCCATAGAACGGTTCGTCGCTGACAACCGTATCGGCGCGCGCCCCGAAGCTGCGCATCATCGCCGTCGACAAGTTACGCGGCCCCGACCACATTGCGATACGAAGCGGGGCGATGGGAAATGTCACGGCCGGGAACGCGCCGCCGTGTCGGCCAGGATATGCGCCCGATAAAGCCCCTGCAGCCGCTCCACCATCGGCCCGCGACCCTTGGTCAGCATCCGGCCATCGATCGTCCGCACCGGCACCACGCCGGCAAATGTCCCGGTGACGAACGCCTCGTCGGCGCCATAGACATCGGTCAGCGAAAAATTCCGCTCGAACACCGGTATGCCATTGGCCTTGCACAAATTCACCACATTCCGCCGGGTGATCCCATCGAGGCAATAATCCCCCGACGACGTCCACACCTCGCCCTTGCGGACGATGAAGAAGTGCGTCGAATTGCACGTCGCGACAAAACCATGCGGATCGAGCATGAGCCCCTCGTCCGCCCCCGCCTGTGTCGCCTGGATGCACGCGGTGATGCAATTCAGCTTCGAATGCGAGTTGAGCTTGGGGTCCTGCACATCGGGATAACCCCGCCGGACATGGACGGTAAACAGCGTAATGCCGCGCTCGGTCGTCACCGGCAACGGGTCCTTGTGCTCGGCGATGATGACGATCGTCGCCGGCGACACGACGACGCGCGGGTCCTGGTACGGCGTCGACCGCAGGCCCCGCGTCACCATCAACCTGATATGGCAGGCGTCCATTCGGTTGGCGTCGATGACATCGTACAACCGCTGCTCTAGCTCGCCCCGCTTCACCCCCAGGTCCATGAAGATCGCCTTGGCACCCTCCCACAGCCGGTCGAGATGCTGGTCGAGAAACGCAATCCGTCCCGCATGGACGCGCAAGCCCTCCCACACCCCATCGCCCAGCATGAAGCCCGAATCGAACACCGACACCATCGCCTCGGCGCGCGGCTTGAGCACGCCGTTGACGCTGATCAGGATCGTCTCGTTGCGCGGGTCGGCGGCGTGACTATGGGTGCCGAGGGCTGCGTCCTGGGTCATGAAAAACTCTATTTTCTGAACAGATTATCGGCTGCGGCGCGAAAGCTGGCCGCCCCCTGCCGCTTCTCGCGGGTGCGCTTGAGTTCGGCCTCGAGCGCGTCGATGCGGCCATCGAGCTCCCCGATCGACAGCTTGTCGAGGTCCTCGGCCTCCAGCTCGGCGAGGCGGTCGGATTTGCGGCGCGGCGGTTCTGGTTCGTCGAACATGGCAGAAATCGTTGACCCGGCGCGCGCCCGAGTCAATATCCCCGCATGTCCATTCCCAGCACCATGACGGCGATCGACCCTGCAGCGCCGGGAGGCCCGGAAGTGCTGGTGACCGCCCAGCGACCGGTGCCGCAGCCCGGCGCCGGCGAAGTCCTCGTCAAGGTCGCTGCCGCCGGGGTCAACCGCCCCGACGTACTGCAACGCCTCGGCCTCTACCCGATGCCGCCCGGCGTGCCGACGATTCCCGGCCTCGAGATCGCCGGCACGATCGTCGCGGTTGCGGGCGACGTCACCCGCTGGCAAATCGGCGATGCAGTCTGTGCGCTCGTCGCCGGCGGCGGCTATGCCGAATATTGCACCGCCCCGGCCGGGCAATGCCTCGCCGTTCCCAAAGGCATGGCGATGACCGACGCCGCCGGCCTTCCCGAAACCTGGTTCACCGTCTGGTCGAACGTCGTCGATCGCGGCGGTGCCGTGCGCGGCGAAACGATGCTCGTTCACGGTGGCACCAGCGGCATCGGCGTCACCGCGATCCAACTCGGCATCGCACTCGGTCTGACGGTTATCGTCACGGCCGGCAGCGCGGCGAAATGCGCGGCGGCACTGGCGCTCGGGGCCGCGCACGCGATCGACTACAACGCCCAGGATTTCGCCGCCGAAGTCGCCGCGATCACCAACGGTCGCGGCGTCGATATCGTCCTCGACATGGTCGGCGGCGACTATATCCCGCGCAATCTCAAATGCCTCGCCGACGACGGCCGCCACGTCTCGATCGCTTTCCAGCGCGGCGCCAAGGCCGATCTCGACCTGACCGCGATCATGCGCAAGCGGCTGGTGATGACCGGCTCGATGCTCCGCCCGCGCTCGATCGCCTTCAAGACCGCCATCGCCGAAGTCCTCGAACGCGCCATCTGGCCCGAATTCGAATCCGGCCGCCTCACCCCGGTAACCGACAAGGTGTTCGCGCTTGCCGACGCTGCCGACGCCCATCGGCGGATGGAGGCCGGCACCCATGTCGGCAAGATCGTGCTGCGCATCGGGGCCTGACGACAGCAAGCGCATTTACCCAGACTGTCATCCCGGGCTTGACCCGGGACGCAGTTGCTTCTCCGAGGGGCCTGACGCTTCCGAGGGGAAGGCGCGCGCCGCGAGCCCGTGTAGGTCGTCAGCATCATCGATCCTGAAAGGCCTGTTCCCATGCGCGCCATCCAACTGAAAAAGCCCGGCGGGATCGATAATCTTTACGTCGGCACCTCCGAACTGGCGCCGATGGGTCCCGGCGACATTCACGTCCGCCTCCACGCCAGCTCGCTCAATTACCATGATTATATCGTCGTCCTTGGCGGCATCCCGACCCCTGACGGCCGCATCCCGATGTCGGACGGCGCCGGCATCGTCGTCGCGGTCGGCGAGAACGTTACCGAATTCGCTGCCGGCGACCATGTCGTCAGCACCTTCTTCCCGCTCTGGCTGGCCGGCCAGCCGACGATCGCCGGCATGCAGCGGGTGCCGGGCGACCGCAACGACGGCTATGCCCGCGAGGAAGTCGTCGCGCCCGCAACCTCGTTCACTAAGGCGCCTGCCGGCTACACCCACGCCGAGGCAGCGACCCTCACCTGCGCCGCGCTGACGGCATGGCGCGGACTGTTCGTCGAAGCCAGCCTGCAACCCGGCGAGACCGTGCTGGTCCAGGGCAGCGGCGGCGTCTCGGTCTTCGCCCTGCAGTTCGCCAAGGCCGCCGGCGCCAACGTCATCGCCACCTCGTCATCCGACGCCAAGCTGGAAAAGCTGCGCGCGCTGGGGGCCGACCACCTCATCAACTACAAGCAGGACGAAGCCTGGGGCATGACGGCGCGCAAGCTGACCGGCGGCCGCGGCGTCGATCATGTCGTCGAGATCGGCGGTGCCGGCACCTTAACCCAGTCGATTGCGGCAACGCGCCTCAACGGCAACATCGCCATGATCGGCGTGCTGGCGGGGCTCGCAGGCAATGTCGCCACGGCGGCGATCATGTCGGGCAATATCAAGGTCAACGGGATCACCGTCGGCAGCCGCGAACACCAGACCGCGATGATCCGCGCCATCGACGCCAACGGCATCAAGCCGGTGATCGATTCGAGCTTCGCGCTCGAAAAGATCGGCGATGCTTTCCGGCTACAGGCGTCCGCCGCCCACTTCGGCAAGATCGTTCTCGAATGGTAGGGGGGCCGCCGCCGCAGACCCCCATCGCAACTAGTTGAGGCGAACCTGCGTCGTCACGCCCGGCGTGCCGGGGAATTCGCGGAACAGCGCGTTGGCAAGCTGTGGCACGGCGCCGGTTGCGGTGGCGCCGGGTTCGCCGACGCGGGCTTCCTTGACGGCGCGGCCTTCCCAGATGATCGCCTGGTCGGCATTGCGGCGGATCTGCACCGCCAGCGTCGTCGATCGCATGTTCGGGTTGCGGCGGCTGCCCCTGCCGACAGGCACCGAGACATTGGCGCCAAGGCCGGAATTACTGCCGATCGGCAGCCCGATGCCGGCGCCGACGGTCACCCCGGGGCGGGTGACATTGCCCATCGCATCGGCCTGGCTGATGTCGATGGTGGCGACATATTGCGTCTGGCTGGCCGGCAGCCCGGTGGTGTAGCCGATCCGGCGCATCTCGATAGCGACAGTCTCGGCATGAGTACGGAATTCGAGGCTCTGCTGGACCAACGGATCGGACGCGACGACAGCCAGCGTGCCGCGCGAAATCGGCGCACTGTTGTGAAAGCGCACGACATCGGCATAATTATTGTTCGAACACGCCGCCAGCCCGAGCAAGGCCATGGCAAGCGGCACGGCGATCATCGGTCCCTTTATCCGGGCAGCCAGTCGGCCGGACCCGAAACAATCGTCTAGCAGACGATATACCACGGGGAAATGTCGCAATGATTATTTTCTGCGCGATGCTAGCGGTCGCTGCGACCTAGTCCTCGCCGAACTTGTCGAGCACCAGCCCCTGCAACCGGGTCACTGCCGCCTCGGCATCCGGCCCGGTGGCGCTGATCTCGATACTGTCGCCGATCCCCGCCGCCAGCATCATCAGACCCATGATCGAGGTGCCCGTCACGCTGCCGCCGTCATGGCTCACCGTCACATCGGCGTCGAAACCGCTGGCAATGGTGACGAACTTCGCACTCGCCCGCGCATGCAGCCCGCGCTTGTTGGTAATCGGCACGGTAACCGGCCCGACCGTCTGCATCAGGCCGCTTCGCCCAGCATCTTCGACGCCACCGCGATATATTTGCGCCCGGCCTGCTGCGCCGCCTCGACCGCCGCCGCCAGCGGCAGCGTCTTGCGCACGCTCGCCAGCTTGATCAGCATCGGCAAATTCACCCCGGCGATGACTTCAACGCTCGGCCCCATCAGCGAGATCGCCAGGTTCGACGGCGTGCCGCCGAACATGTCGGTCAGCATGATGACGCCCTGGCCGACATCGGTGCGCCCGATCGCGGCGGCGATATCGGCGCGCCGCACCTCCATGTCGTCGTCGGCGGCGATGCAAATCACTTCGCATCTTTCCTGCGGCCCGACGACATGTTCGGTCGCGGCGCGGAATTCGGCGGCCAGGCGGCCATGGGTAACGAGGACGAGACCAATCATGCGGCGCCCTGCTCACCCGTTCCGGGCACCGCTGTCAATATGGCAGCATCATTACCATGGCTGGCGACATCGCGGTGCACCAATGCCGGCGCGTGCCCCGCTGCCTCCAATCGCGCCTGCAACGCCCGCGAAACCGCCACGCTGCGGTGCCGCCCGCCGGTACAGCCGATGGCGATGGTCAGATACGCTTTCCCTTCGCGGCCATAGCCGGGCAGCAATGTCAGCAACAAATCCTCGATCCGGTCGAGCGCCGGGCCATAGGCCGGGTCGGCGGCGACGAATTCGGCAACCCTCTCGTCCTCGCCGGTCAACGGCCGCAGCGCCACGTCCCAGTGCGGATTGGCGAGAAACCGCATGTCGAATACCAGGTCGGCATTGCGCGGCAGGCCATGCGCGAACCCGAACGACTGGATCGTCACCGTCAGCGGATGCTGGCCGCCACTGCCAAGTCGCTCGGCGATCCGCCGGCGCAGGTCGCTCACCGAAAGGTCGGTCGTGTCGATGACCAGGTCGGCCCAGCGCTTCAGCGGCGCCGTCAATTCGCGCTCGCGCGCCACGCCATCGGCTGCCGGGCGATCCGCCGCCAGCGGATGCCGCCGCCGCGTCTCCGAAAACCGCCGCACCAGCTCGTCGTCGGCGCAATCGAGATACATCAGGTGGATGTCGGTCCCCTCGGCGCGCAGGCTCCGCAGCCGCGTCACCAGCGCCTCGGCGTCGAACGCCCGCGTCCGCGTATCGATGCCGAACGCCAGCGGCCGCGGCGGCGCGCTGTCTTCCGCCGAATTCAGCAGCGTCTCGACCAGCCCCAGCGGCAGATTGTCGACCGCTTCATAATCCAGGTCTTCCAATGCCTTGAGTGCCGTCGACTTGCCGGCCCCCGACATGCCGGTGACAATCAGCAGCGGCGGCGCCGCAATCGCTGGAGCAAGGGAAGGGGCTGAGTCGGGCGGCACAGCGGCAGGTCTAGCTTGGAGTCCGAGATGGCGCAAAGCCAGTTCGACCTTCTGCACTGCCGATACCCCGAAAGGATCCAGCCCGATCAACGGGATCGCCAGCCCAAGATAGTCGGTGGTGGCCGGCTCCGGCAGCCGCTCCGGCTGGGCGTCAAGGTCGATCGCCAGCGCGACCACCGCCGGCGCCGTCGCCAGCGGCACCACTCCGATCCCGCGCACTTCGATCATGTCGGCGATCGTCTCCGGTACCGCCGCCAACAGCTCGTCCCCCGTCCGCGTCAGAATCACCCGGTCGTCCGCCACCAGCCGCCAGCCGCGATCGACCAGCCGCAGCGCCAGGTCGGACTTGCCGCTCCCCGGCGGCCCGAGCAGCAGCACCGCGCGCCCGCCCAGCGCCACCGCGGTCGCATGGATGGTCGGCGGCAACATCAGTCCGCCGGCAGGTCGACAGTGAAGCAGGCGCCGTGCGGCAGCCGGTCATCGACCCGGATGCTGCCGCCATGCGCCTCGACGATGGCCCCGGCGATCGACAGCCCCAGCCCCGAATGCCGCCCGTAATCCTCCCCGTCGGGCCGCTGCGAGTAAAACCGCTTGAACACGTCGGCGCGGTTCTCCGGCGGCACCCCCGGCCCCTCGTCCTCGACCCGCAGCCGCACCCGCCCCGGCGCCGTCTCGGCACTGACCACCACCAGGCCGGGGTTCGGCGAAAACGAGATTGCGTTGTCGATCAGGTTGCGCAGCACCTGCGCCAGCCGCGCCGGATCGCCCTGCACCTTCGCTGCCCCGGCGCTCGGCGGCAGATACTCGATCGACAGCCCCGCCGGCAGCCCCGCCACCCGGTACGCCGCGACCAACCCGGCCGCCAGCGCCCCCGCGTCGACTCGCCCGAATCGCGTCCGCGAAAGCTCGGCATCGAGCCGGCTGGCGTCGGAAATATCGGTTATCAGCCGATCGAGCCGCCCGACGTCGTCGCGGATCACCGCCAGCAGGCGCGCACGCAAATCGGGCTGCTCGACCGCATCGAGCGTATCGACAGCGGACCGCAGCGACGCCAGCGGGTTCTTCAACTCATGCGCCACGTCCGCCGCAAAGGCTTCCGTCGCGTCGATCCGGTCGCGCAGCGCGATCGACATGTCCGACACGGCGCGGGCCAGCGCCCCGATCTCGTCGCGCCGGTCGGGCAACCGCGGCACGATCACCTCGCGCGACCGCCCCAGCCGGACCCGGTGCGCCGCAATCGCCAGCATCCGCAGCGGCCGCACGATCGTCCGCGCCAGGTACGACGACAGCAGCAGCGTCAGCCCGGTCACCGCCAGCAGCAGCCAGAACGAGGTCAGCCGCTCGGCGCGCAGCAACCGCGTCAGGTCGGCGGCGCTGTCGGTCAGGTGGATGACGCCGCCGCCAACCACCGGGGCCGCTGCCGAAATCACGAAATTGCCGTCGTCGGCCCGCCGCAATCGCGTCTGGGGCGACTGCATCAGGCCCGCTGCCCGCGTCTCCTCCCATTGCGCCGCGGTGTCACGCGCTGCCTCGACATACACCGGGATCGGCTTGAACGAGCTGACATCCTCGAGGGCGCGATCAATGAAGCGCGCCGACCGCCGCCGCCACGTCTGCGTCTCCGGCCCGTCGAGCTTGAACCGGTGCTTGGCCCGCCGCCAATTGTCGGCAATCACGCCGCCGTCATCCGCATAAAGCCGCAACCGCGTGCCGCGCGGAAAGTCCCGACGCTCGATGATTCCCGCCCGGCTCGCAGCGGGCAAGTCGCCGACGAACCCGGCAATGGTGATTGCCTGGATCGCCAGCTCGGTGCTGCGATCCTCGATCAGCCGGGCGCGCACCGTGTCGATATACAGCAGCAACAGCGCCAGCACGATGACGGCAAAGATATTGACGGCAAAGATCCGCGCCCGCAGCGAGCCAAAGCCCAGCCCCCGGCGCCAGTCCTCGACCTCGGCGGCTTGCCGCCGCCGGTGGTTATCATTCCTCGTTAAAGCGATATCCGACACCGTAAAGGGTCTCTATCCCCTTGAAATCATGATCGACCGCGCGAAATTTCTTGCGCAGCCGCTTGATATGCGAATCGATCGTCCGGTCGTCGACATAGACGTCGTCCTGATACGCCGCATCCATCAACTGGTCGCGCGATTTGACGAACCCCGGCCGGCTCGCCAGCGTCTCCAGGATCATGAACTCGGTCACCGTCAACGCGACATCGCCGCGCCGCCCCTCGCCGGCATCCCAGGTCACCCGGTGCCGCGCCGGGTCCATCACCAGCCGGCCGCGGATGATCGGCTCGGCCGCCGGCTCATCCCCGGGCGGCGCATCGGCCGGCGCGTTGCGGTTTGCCGCCCGGCGCAGCACGGCGCGAATCCGCTCGATCAACAGCCGCTGGCTGAACGGCTTGCCGATATAGTCATCGGCGCCCATCGCCAGCCCCAGCGCCTCGTCGATCTCGGTATCCTTCGACGTCAGGAAGATCACCGGCACCTGCGACTTTTCGCGCAGCCGGCGCAGCACTTCCATGCCGTCCATGCGCGGCATCTTGATATCGAGCACCGCGAGGTCGGGCGGGTTTTCGGTCAACGCCTTCAACGCCGTATCGCCATCCGAATACATCCGCACCGTAAAGCCCTCGGCCTGCAGCGCGATCGACACCGACGTCAGGATATTGCGGTCGTCGTCGACAAGCGCGATTACAGGAGCTGGGTTGCCGGTCGACATCGGCGGTCTTGTCGCCGCATCGGCAGGGCTTGGCAAGGTTACTGCTCATTGGGAGTAGCCCCCCCGCTGTGCCCTCCCATTTTTACCTGGTGTTGACACAAGGCCTTTTGACGAACTGCCACGCCTCGGTTATGCGCCCTTCAAGTGGGAGATCGCAGGCCGCAACGTCGGCCATTGTCATTACCGGTGGTTTCGGCCGCCGGCTGTTAAAGAAGGATTGGCTCGTGCCATCATCGATTGCTTCCCGGATGGCTTCGGCGCACGGCCTCGCCGACTTCGGCTATCCGACCGCCGCCACCCAATACTGGAACCTCGGCACCGCGCCGCTCGTCGAACTCGCCGTCAAGCGCGGCGAAGGCCTGTTGTCGAAGGACGGCGCGCTTGTCGTCGAAACCGGCCAGCACACCGGCCGCAGCGCCAATGACAAGTTCATCGTTCGCGACGCCGTCACCGAGGACGCGATCTGGTGGGGCAAGACCAACAAGGCGATTTCCCCCGCCCAATTCGCCGTCATCAAGGCCGATTTCCAGGCAGCCCTTGCCGAAAAGGAGGATGTCTTCGTCCAGGACCTGTTCGGCGGCTCGCAGCCCGAGCATCGCGTCAAAGTCCGCGTCATCACCGAGCGCGCCTGGCACAGCCTGTTCATCCGCACGCTGCTGGTGCGTCCGGAAGCCGCAGTGCTTGCCGACTTCCTGCCCGAATACACGATCATCGACCTGCCCAGCTTCAAGGCCGACCCGGCGCGCCACGGCTGCCGCAGCGAAACCATCGTCGCCGTCGATTTCGAAGGCAAGACCATCCTTATCGGCGGCACCTCCTATGCCGGCGAGATGAAGAAAAGCGTCTTCTCGATCCTCAACTACCTGCTGCCGCTGTCGGGCGTCATGCCGATGCATTGCTCGGCCAACATGGGGCCAAAGGGCGACACCGCGGTGTTCTTCGGCCTTTCGGGCACCGGCAAGACGACACTGTCGGCCGACGCCTCGCGCACTCTCATCGGCGATGACGAGCATGGCTGGTCCGACACGGCGGTCTTCAACTTCGAAGGCGGCTGCTACGCCAAGGTCATCCGCCTGTCGGCCGAAGCCGAGCCCGAAATCTACGCAACGACGCAGCGCTTCGGCACCGTGCTCGAGAACGTCGTCATCGATCCGGTCACCCGCGTCATCGATCTCGACGACAACAGCCTGGCTGAAAACAGCCGCGCCTCGTACCCGATCGACTTCATCCCCAACGCCAGCGCCGACAACCTCGGCCCGGTGCCGGACAACGTCATCATGCTGACCGCCGATGCCTTCGGCATCTTGCCTCCGATCAGCAAGCTGACGCCGGAACAGGCAATGTACCACTTCCTGTCGGGCTACACCGCGCGCGTCGCCGGCACCGAAATCGGCGTCACCGAACCCGACGCGACGTTCAGCACCTGCTTCGGCGCTCCCTTCATGCCGCGCCACCCATCGGTCTACGGCAACCTCCTGAAGGAACGCATCGCCAAGGGCGGCGTCGACGTCTGGCTCGTCAACACCGGCTGGACCGGCGGCGGCGCCGGCACCGGCGGGCCTGAAGAACTTCGGGGCACCCGCATGCCGATCAAGGCCACCCGCGCCCTCCTCAACGCCGCGCTCGACGGCACCCTCAAGACCGGCGAATTCCGCACCGATCCCAACTTCGGCTTCCAGGTCCCCGTCGCCGTGCCGGGTGTGGACGCCAAGATCCTCAACCCCCGCGAAACCTGGTCCGACAAAGCCGCCTACGACGAAAAGGCCAAGGGCCTAGTCAACATGTTCATCGCCAACTTCGAACAATTCGCCGATCACGTGGACGCCGGCGTCATGGAAAGCGCCCCCAAAGCAGCCTGATCCCCCCTCTCCCGCCCGCGGGAGAGGCGAGACGTGCCCCAGCGCGCCGGGTGAGGGTGCACGAAATCTCGCCAAATGAGGCTTCACCTCCCCCCGCTGGGGGGAGGTCGAGAGCCGCGTCTTCGCGGCCCGGGAGAGGGGATCTTTCTTCACCCGCCGCACCACAACACCCATAATGGCGCGACTTCTGCCAAAACCCCCTTGCCGCGCCCGCCCACACCTGGCACGCCCAGCAAATGCAGCGCGCTTATTACCAAGCCAGCGGCGCGACCTTCGCCACCGCTGACCCCATGGCCATCCTCGGCGCCCTCACCAACGCACTCCCCTTCGCTGCCGAAATCGCCCAGCGCGGCGCCTGGAAAGTCGAAATCGACCACCTCCAGCTCATCGGCGCCCAACTCCCGACCGCTGAAATCTTCCTCGAATTCGCGATCCCCCGCATGGGCCGCCGCGCCGACGCCATTATCGTCGCCGGCGGGCTCGTCTTCGTCCTCGAATACAAGGTCGGCGAGCGCAGCTTCCCCCGCCACGCAATCGAGCAAGTCCATGGCTACGCGCTGGACCTCAAGAATTTCCACGTCACCAGCCACGACAAGGCCATCGTGCCGCTGCTGATCTCGACCGAGGCGCCGCCCCAGCAACTCGGCCTCGGCTTCTGGGCCGACGACCGTGTCCACGAACCCATCCGCCTGGGCGTCGGCGACGTGCTCCCCACCATCCAGCGCATGATCGCCGTCGGCGGCGCAGCACCCTTCGATGCCGCCGAATGGGCCAGCGGCGGCTACCGCCCAACCCCCAACATCATCGAAGCCGCCGAGGCCCTCTACCGCGGCCACGCCGTCACCGAAATCTCGCGCTCCGAAGCCGGCGCCGAAAACCTGACCCGCACCGCCGCCGCCATCGAGGCCGTCGTCGATCGCATGAAAGCCAACGGCGGCAAGGCGATCTGCTTCGTCACCGGCGTTCCCGGCGCCGGCAAGACCCTCGCCGGCCTCAACATCGCCTGCGGCCGCATGGCCAAGGATGTTGGCGAAGACGCCACCTTCCTCTCAGGCAACGGCCCGCTCGTCGATGTCCTCCGCGAAGCCCTCAAACGCGACGTCCGCGCTCGCAAGGGCCGCCCCGTCGCCGGCGATGGCGACGCCCGCCACCTCGCCGAACGTTCCCCAGACAAGTTCGTCCAGAACGTCCATCATTTCCGCGACGAATATCTGCTCGGTGCCATCCCGTCGGAACACGTCGTCGTCTTCGACGAAGCCCAGCGCGCCTGGGACCGCAAGCAGACCGCCGAATTCATGCGCAAGAAACGCGGCCAGGCCGGCTTCGACATGTCCGAACCCGCTTTCCTGCTCTCGGTCATGGATCGCCACCCCGACTGGTGCGTCGTCGTCTGCCTCATCGGCGAGGGCCAGGAAATCAATCGCGGCGAGGCCGGCGTCTCCGAATGGGTCCGCGCCCTGCAAGGCGACCTGCGCCACTGGGAAGTCCATCTCCCGCCGCACCTCCTCGAAGAAGGATCGCTCGATGCCGGCTTGCGCTGGCACCTGTCACAGCGCGTGCCCAACCCCGAACCCGAGCTCCACCTCGCCGTCTCGATCCGCTCGTTCCGCGCCGAAACCGTCTCCGCCTATGTCGCGGCCGTCCTTGGCGAAAACAGCAGCGCTGCACTCGCCACCCTGCCGCGCCCCAGCGACTTCCCGGTCCTCCGCACCCGCAACCTTGCCACCGCCCGCGCCCGGCTCCGCGCCAAACGCCGCGCCGGCGAACGCGCCGGGTTATTGGCCTCCTCGAACGCCCTCCGCCTCAAACCCGAGGGCCTCTACGTCAAGGCCGAAGTCGACGTCTGCAACTGGTTCCTCAACCCCGTCGAGGACGTCCGCTCCTCCGACGCCCTCGAAGACGCCGCCACCGAATTCGACGTCCAGGGTCTCGAACTCGACTGGACCTGCGTCGCCTGGGATCTCAACCTCCGCCGTATCGACAAATGGGAAGCTCGCGCCTTCCGCGGCACCCGCTGGACCGCGATACACGGCGACAGTGACGAACTCGGCCGCGCGGACTATGTCCGCAACGCCTATCGGGTCCTCCTGACCCGCGCCCGCCAAGGCATGATCATTTTCGTGCCGCCAGGCGACGCCGAAGACGCCACCCGCCCGCCGGCCGAATACGACGCAATCTACAATTGGCTAGGCGACTGCGGCGCGACAGAACTCACCTGACCAAAACTGTCATGCCAGCGAAGGCTGGCATCCAGAACAGGCACCGCCTCCGCAGAAAAAAGGGCCATCCCCCAAACATTGCCGCCAACAGTCCGGCAAAACCCCATCCCGAGGCGCAAACCACCCGTCAACAACCCGGCCTCTTTCCCAGGACACGCCGCCCAAACGCCGCAAATCCCCTCAAAACGCCGGATCGTGGATCCCGCATTCAGTCTTGTCCCAACCCCGCCACCGCCCAGACCGCGGATCCTCGCCCGGCTGAACCTGCGACGTGCATGGCACGCACCCAACGCTGGGATAACCCTGCGCCTCCAACGGATGCCGCGGCAAACCCGCCGCCCCAAACCGCGCATCGATCGCCTCGCGCGTCCAATCCGCCAATGGGTTGACCTTCAACCGGCCCTCATCGATCTCGAAGCGCGGCAGCGCCCCACGCCCGGCCTGGAATCCCTTGCGCCCCGAAATCCACGCGTCGAACGGCGCCAAGGCCCGTCGCAGCGGCTCCACCTTGCGCAGATCGCAGCAACCATCCGGATCGAAGCTCCAACGCAGGCTGGTTGCGTCCTTGGCGGCGAGCAAACGCGGGTCTGGCCGGAATACCCGCAAATCGGTAAAGCCAAGCTTTTCAGCCAGTTCATCGCGATACGCCAGCGTCTCGCCAAAGATCTTCTGCGTGTTGATGAAGATCACCGGCACGTCCTTGTCGGCATCGGCGACCATCGCCAGCAACACCGCCGACTCGCTGCCGAACGACGAAACCGACGCCACCCGGCCCTTCAACTCGCCGTGGAGCAAGTCGGCCAGCATCGCCTCGGTCGACACGCCCTCATATTTGGCCGTCAGCCGCACGACGTCGTCGGCGCCGAACGGCGGCGTCGTTTCAATCGTGTCGAGCTGACGCGCCAGATCAGCCATGCCGCAGCGCCCAAACGGGCGTCTTGCCGTCGGCGGACTTCATGTAAACATAGGGATAGCGGTCGAGCGTCGCCTGGACAACGCCCGGATCGAGCGGCGCATCGGGTGCAAAGCTGTCGAATCCGACCCGGCGCATGAAGCCGATCTGATCGACCAGCACATCGCCCACCGCCCGGATTTCGCCGGTAAAACCAGCCTCGCGCAAGATGTTGGCCGATGAATAACCTCGCCCGTCGCGAAACTTCGGAAACGCCACCTCGATCAGCTTTAACCGCCCCAGATGCGGGATCAGGTCGCGCGCATTCTCGCCCGGATCGACCCGCACGGCGGCAAAATTGCCGCCACCGAGAAAATCCGCCAGGGGTGCAATCGGGCTCTCGAACGGTGCATCGTCGCGAAAGCGCAGCAGCGCCGGCGTATCGTCGAGCGCCGGCGACGGTGCTCCAGCAACCGCACTTTGATCCTGGTTATCCATAGACGGCTTCCTTGAAAGGTGCCGGCCCGAGGCGGCGATAGGTGTCGAGAAACCGCTCTTCGGGCGCCGAGCGCGCGGTGCGGTAGAAGGCGATCAGCTTGTCGACAGCAGCGACAATGCCGTTTTCGTCGAGGCCCGGCCCGAGGATCTTGGCGAGCGACGCGTCTTCGGCACCCGATCCGCCGAGCAGCAGCTGATAGGCTTCCTCGCCCTTTTTATCGACGCCGAGGATGCCGATATGGCCGGCGTGGTGGTGCCCGCAACCATTGATGCAGCCCGACACCTTGATCTTCAGTTCGCCGATATCGCGTTGTTCGGCAACGTTATTCTCGAACTTGGCAGCAATGTTCTGGGCGATCGGGATCGAACGGGCGTTGGCCAAAGTGCAATAATCCATGCCCGGGCAGACGATGATATCGGTCACCAGGTCGAGGTTCGGCGTCGCCAAGTCAGCCGCATCAAGCGCCTGCCACAACGCATACAAATCCGCCTTGCGGACATGCGCCAGCACGAGGTTCTGACTGTGCGTCACGCGGATTTCGTCGTGCGCATATTTCTCGGCCAGATCGGCGATCACGTCGATCTGCGCTGACGAGGCATCACCCGGAATTCCGCGCTTGGGCTTCAGGCTGATCGTCGCAATCGCATAGCCCGGCTGCTTGTGGGCATGGACGTTCTGCGCCACCCACATCGCAAAATCCGGATCCGACAGGTCGAGCGTATCAGTCGCCGTCAGGTCATATTCGGGGTCGCTGAACTGCGCGATAATGCGGTCGTATTCAGCCTGCGGTGCATCCAGCCCGAGCGGCTCAAGCTGCGCCCATTCGGCTTCGACCTGGCGGGTGAATTCCTCGATGCCGAGTTCGGTAACGAGGATCTTGATGCGCGCCTTGTAGATGTTGTCGCGGCGACCATAGCGGTTATAAACCCGCAGGATTCCTTCGGAATAGCTCAGAAACTGGCCGACCGGGATGAAGTCGCGGACGATCTTGCCGATGATCGGGGTGCGGCCCATGCCGCCGCCGACATAGACGCGGAAACCCAGGTCGCCAGCGTCGTTCTTGCGCAGTTGCAGCCCGATATCATGAAGCTGGATGGCAGCGCGGTCGGTGTCGCTGGCGATGACGGCGATCTTGAACTTGCGCGGCAAAAAGCTGAATTCGGGGTGGAGCGTCGACCATTGGCGCAGCAATTCGGCGTAGGGTCGCGGATCGGCGAGCTCATCGGCGGCGGCGCCGGCGAACTGGTCCGAGCTGATGTTGCGGATGCAATTGCCGCTGGTCTGGAAGGCATGCATTTCGACCTTGGACAAATCGTCGAGCAGGTCAGAGAATTGCTCGAGCTTGATCCAGTTGTACTGAATATTCTGCCGTGTGGTGAAGTGCCCGTAATCGCGATCATATTTGCGCGCGATGTGCGCCAGCATCCGCATCTGCGTGCCCGAAAGCGTGCCATAGGGGATCGCGACGCGAAGCATATAGGCGTGGAGCTGCAGGTACAGCCCGTTCATCAGCCGCAGCGGCTTGAACTGGTCCTCGGTGATCTCGTTGCGCAGGCGGCGGCCCACCTGCTCCTTGAATTCGGCAACCCGGGCATCGACGATGGCCTGGTCATATTGGTCGTAGCGATACATCAGATGACTTCCGTCGAAAGGCTGCCGCGCGCGAGGTCGGCGCGGACGCTGGGCCCCGAGGCGCGGACGCGCTCACGGGTGGTGGTCGGGACATAGGCGCCGGGCTCGCCGGTCACGTCGACGAGCACGGGATCGTTGATCCGCTCCTCGGCGACCAGCCGCGCAACAAGGGCATCGCCTTCTTCGCCAAGGGCGACGGCGTCCTTGATCTGGGTGCTCCAATCGGAGCCGTTCCACCACAGGACATCGCCGGTTTCAAGGCGGTTACCGGTCAGGATACGGGGCATGGTACGGCCTTTGTGATGCTGGTCAGGGCGTCTGCGCCAAGCGTGGCGACATCGCCGACAATGATGAGGGCAGGGGATTTGACAAGTTCGCGCAGCACGGCGCCGCCAAGATCGGCAAGCACCGAGCGCAGCACGCGCATGTCGGGTTGGGTGGCGCGCTCGAGGATGGCGATCGGCGTATCGGGCGACAGGCCGTCGGCGATGAGTTTTTCGGCGATCCGGTCGGCGCCGGTGACGCCCATGTAGATCACCAGGGTACGGCCCTTGCCCGCCAGCCCGGTCCAGTCCTGATTGGCGAGCCCGCGGCATTCGCCGGCGACGAAGCTGACGATCGAGGCATGGTCGCGGTGCGTCAGCGGCATGAACGCCGCCGCGGCACCCCCCAGCGCCGAGGAAATGCCGGGGATCACCTCGACGGGAACACCGCCCGCGACACAGGCGCTGACTTCCTCGCCGCCGCGGCCGAAAATGAACGGGTCGCCGCCCTTCAACCGCACCACGACATTGCCGGCGCGCGCCTCGGCGACGAGCAGGTCGCCGATCGCGTCCTGCTGCATGGTGTGGCGATCGCGGCGCTTGGCAACCGATACGAGCCGTATGCCGGCAGGGACCAGCGCCATGACATCGCCGCCGACAAGCCCGTCATGGACGACGACATCGGCCAGGGCGAGGGCGCGCGCGGCGCGAATGGTCAACAGGTCGGCAGCGCCGGGGCCGGCGCCGACGAGGATGACCCGGCCAGGATTTACGTGCGAATTCATGACGGGGACTTAGTCCCTTGAATGGCGTCAGCGCCAGATGCGGCGCTGCAACGCTTTCTTGACCATGGCGAAGGTTGGTTTCCCCATGACGAGGCTGGGCTTTTTTGACAGCCAGTCTCCGGCGGCAGCGATTTCCCGCCGCCGGAGATCAGGCGTTATCCGAACGTACGCTGCCACCAGCCCTTTTTGCCGCCGCCCTGCGGCGCACTTGCGCCGGCTTCCGGAGCGCCAGCGCCGGCATCCGAAGCAGCGGCATCGGCATTCGGCACGGCCGCTTCGGCAACCGGCGCAGCGGCAACGGCCACCTTTGCGGGCTTGCGCGCCGGCACCTTGGGTTTGGCAGCGGCGACCTTGACAGCGGCGCCCTTGACAGCGGCCTGCTTTGCAGGCGTTGCCGCCTTGGCCGGCACCGTCACCCTGGTTTCATCAGCCGGAGCGGCTTCGGCCTTGGGCTTGCGCCCGGCACGGCGCGGCTTGGCAGCAGGTTCGGCCGGGTCGCTCGCCTCGACCGGCGCCTCAACGACGGGTGCCTTAACGACAGGCTCTTCACCAACCGGCGCTGCCTGTTCCGCAGCCTTGGCAGCAGGTGCCGCGACCGGCACAGGCCGCGCCGTCTTGCTCGGGCGCTTGCGCGGCCCCTTGCTGACCGGCACCGCTTCGGGCTCGGGCTCGGGCGCAGCGACCTCGGTCACCACCTCGGTCGCCGCCTCGGCCGTCAGGTCGGGCACCGCCTCGATATCGGCTTTGCGGCGACGACTGCGCCGCGGCTTGGCGTCGGCTTCGTCCGGCTCCGCAGCGATCGCCAGCGGCGCTTCCACCGGCGCATCGACGCCTTCGGTCTCGCCCGCATCGCGCGGTGCACCGTCACGGCGACCCCGGCGACCACGACGACGCCGCTTGCGATCGCCGCCCTCGCGCTCACCCCGGGCCTCGGTTTCGGCCGGCGTCTCACCGGGCTCGGCAACGATCTCGGCGCGATTCCCGTCTTCGGAAACCGGCAGTTCCTCGCCGCCTTCGCCGACAGGCGCGTCATCGCGGCCATCACGCCCGCCACGCCGGCGGCGCTTGTTGCGGCCGCCGCGCTCGTTGCGATCACCATTCCGCTCGCCGCCGCTACGCTCGCTGCGCTCGGCGCGATCGTCCTCGTCGCCCTCGTCCTCGGGCACATAATCGTCGGGATCGTCCTCGATCCGCACCGGCGCCGGCAGGGCCTGCATCTCGACCTTCTTCGTCGGCGGCGGACCACCGGCATCGATAGCAAAATTCGGCCCGATCAGCGCTTCGTCGGGCACGGTGACAATGGTGACGCCGTACAATTCCTCGAGTTCGGCAAGCTCGATACGCTTGCGGTTGAGGATATACACCGCCACTTCGTCGCCGGCGCGCAGGGTGAATTCGCAGGCGCGGCCACGCAGCGCCTCGGCTTCGAGGGCACGCAATGCCGCAAGCGCCGCCGATGCGACCGAGCGCACCATGCCGGTGCCCTCGCACATCGGGCAGATGTGGGTGCTGGCTTCGAGGATGCCGGTGCGCAGGCGCTGCCGGCTCATTTCCATCAGCCCGAATGCCGAGATGCGGCCGATCTGGATGCGCGCGCGGTCATGGCGCATCGCGTCCTTCATCGCCTTTTCGACGCGGCGGTTGTTGGCGCCAACTTCCATGTCGATGAAATCGATGACCACCAGCCCGGCCATGTCGCGCAACCGCAACTGGCGGCCAATCTCCTCGGCCGCCTCGAGATTGGTCTTGGTGGCGGTTTCCTCGATGCCGTATTCGCGCGTCGAGCGGCCGGAGTTGATGTCGATCGACACCAGCGCCTCGGTTGGGTTGATGACGATATAGCCGCCCGACTTCAACTGGACGACCGGCTGGTACATGCCCTCGAGCTGCTGTTCGACGCCGAAACGCTGGAACAACGGCACATTGTCCGAATATTCGACGACCTTGGGCGTGTGGCCGGGCATCAGCATCGACATGAAGCGCGACGCGTCGGCAAAGCCTTCGGGGCCTTCGACCAGCACCTGTTCGATGTCGCGGTGATAGATGTCGCGGATGGCGCGCTTGATCAGGTCCGAATCCTGATGGATCAGCGCCGGCGCCGACGAGGTCAGCGTCTTTTCCCGAATTTCGTCCCACAGCCGCGTCAGATAATCGAAATCGCGGCGAATATCTTCCGAACTGCGCTTCAACCCGGCGGTCCGCACGATGGCGCCCATGCCGGTCGGCAGCTTCAGTTCCGACATGATCGACTTCAACCGCTTGCGATCGGCCAGGTTGGAAATCTTCCGGCTGATGCCGCCGCCGTGCGCGGTGTTGGGCATCAGAACGCAATAACGGCCGGCCAGCGACAGATAGGTGGTCAGCGCCGCACCCTTCGATCCGCGCTCTTCCTTGACGACCTGGATCAGCAGCACCTGGCGGCGGCGGATGACTTCCTGGATCTTGTAGCGGCGGCGCAGCGATTGCCGCTTGCGGCGTAGCGCGTCGGTCGGTTCGTCGTGCTGGCCACCGGTTTCGGCGAGCTCCTCGCCTTCGCTGCCTTCGTCGTCATGGGGATGGTCGCCGTCTTGGTCGGCGGCGTATTCGGCCTCCTCGCGGAGCAACGCCTCGCGATCCTCGCGGGGAATCTGGTAATAGTCGGGATGGATTTCGCTGAAGGCGAGGAAACCGTGGCGGTTGCCGCCGTATTCGACGAACGCGGCCTGCAACGACGGTTCGACGCGGGTGACCTTGGCGAGGTAGATATTGCCCTTGAGCTGCTTGCGATCGGCAGCTTCGAAGTCAAATTCCTCGATCCGTTGCCCGTTGACGACGGCGACCCGGGTTTCCTCCTGGTGGCGGGCGTCGATCAGCATGCGAAGTGACATGATATGGCTCCATGGCGCGGCGGCTGAGTCCCGTCGGGGACATGCGGCGGCGCGTATTTGTGATGCCGGCACGGCGCGAAGCGGCCGGCTGGACTATGATGATCTGGCAGAAAAGCTCGGCCTGATCATGGGGAGCCGCCGACCATGCTGGCGCCGCTGCAAGAGCGTTTCCAACTGGCATGTACGGCGTCTCGATCATCAGGCCCCTAAATGACGTCGCCCGGTCTCGATCTCGACCGGGTAGCTATGACCGGGTGGCTTCGACAAACATCGTCTTTGCAGACAACAGGACGAAGGCCCGAAAAACAGTGGCCAAGCCGCTGTAGGTCAATTTGTAGCAGTGTGCGCAAGATGCGGCAAGAGGCGGACATTTCCGGTCTCGGTCACGACTGGCAATGAAGCAGGCCTAAACGAGAAACGCCGCCCCGGATGAACCGGCGCGGCGTTTCTTGTCATGGCAGGCCAGAAGGCCGGCCAGATTTAGCGCGAATAGAATTCGACGACCAGGTTCGGTTCCATCTTCACCGGGTAGGGTACTTCATCCAGCGACGGCACGCGAACATAGGTCGCCTTGGGGCCTTCGACGGCCACATATTCCGGCACTTCACGCTCGGTGAGGCCTTGGGCTTCCATGACCAGCGCCATTTCCTTGGCCTTGGTGCCCAGTTCGACGGTGTCGCCGGGCTTGATCTTGGCCGATGCGATGTTGCAGCGACGACCGTTAACCAAAATATGACCATGGTTGACGATCTGGCGTGCCGAAAAGATCGTCGGCGCGAACTTGGCGCGATAGACGACCATGTCGAGACGCTGCTCGAGCAGGCCGATCAGGTTCTGCGAGGTGTCGCCCTTCATCTGCACGGCGGCAGCATAGGTGGCGCGGAACTGCTTTTCGGTCACGTCGCCGTAGTAACCCTTGAGCTTCTGCTTGGCCTTCAGCTGGATGCCGAAGTCCGAAACCTTGCTCTTGCGGCGCTGGCCGTGCTGGCCGGGGCCGTATTCACGCTTGTTGACGGGGCTCTTGGGACGGCCCCAGATGTTCTCGCCCATGCGGCGATCGAGCTTGTACTTGCTGTTATGACGCTTCGACATTGAATAGCTTTCGATTTGCTGATGCGGACCCTGATGGATCCGAACCCCGGCCTCGCACCGCCAACCCTGAAAGACTGGCGCGGCCGCTGCTTCACCGGGGGTGCAGGGCCAATTGCGAAGCGGCGGCGGTTAGACGAAGCGCCTCGCGGGGTCAAGTGCAGCTTGACTTTTTGGCGTCGTCCCGTCAAAGCCCGCCCTTCATAAAACCCGAAAGATTTGCCCATGGCGCGCGTTACCGTCGAGGATTGCGTCGACAAGATCCCCAACCGTTTCGACCTGGTGCTGCTCGCCGCGACTCGTGCGCGGGCCATTTCGAGCGGTGCCGAGATCACCGTCGACCGCGACCGCGATAAAAACCCTGTCGTCGCGCTGCGCGAGATCGCCGAGGAAAAGGTCAAGCCGAACGACCTCAAGGAAGCGCTCATCGTCTCGATGCGCCGCGTCGTCGAAAACGAAGACGACACGCCGGATGCGATCGGCTCGCTGTCGGCATCGGCCGAGGCTTTGCGGATTACGGCTGCCCAGCCGCCGCGGAATCAGAATCTGGGGCCTGATTACGAGTAAGCGCGGCCGAGACTAAGCCTTCGCTTAGTCTCGGACACGCGCTTGCTCCGGACGGCGGGGCGGCAGGGCCTTCACCTGCCGAACCCGTCCGACGGCGCGGGCTTTGCCCACGCACTTCCCCTTACTCTCTAGTCTACCTACCAGAACGCTCTTTTACACGGTTGCACCCAACTCCCTCGCGCACCACTATCCGATAATGCTGCGCCAATATGAACTCGTCGAACGCGTCAAGGCCTATGATCCCGATGCGGACGAGGACCTGCTGAACCGCGCCTATGTCTTCTCGATGAAAGCCCATGGCAGCCAGCTCCGCGCCTCCGGCGACCCTTATTTCAGCCATCCGATCGAAGTCGCCGGCATCCTGACCGATCTCAAGCTCGACGGCGAGACCATCGCCACCGGCATCCTCCACGACACCATCGAGGACACCGTCGCCACCCAGGAGGAAATCGACCGGCTATTCGGCAAGAGCGTCGGGCGTCTCGTCGACGGCGTCACCAAGCTCAGCCGCATCGAGGCGCAGACGGACTCCGAGCGCCAGGCCGAGAACCTCCGCAAGTTCCTGCTCGCCATGTCGAACGACATTCGCGTGCTGCTGGTCAAGCTCGCCGACCGCCTCCACAACATGCGGACGCTGCATTTCATCAAGTCCGAGGACAAGCGCCGGCGCATTGCGCGCGAGACGATGGACATCTATGCGCCGCTGGCTGAGCGCATTGGCATGTACGGCTTCATGGACGAGCTGCAGGAACTGGCTTTCCGGCAACTCGAGCCCGACGCCCATGAAACCATCACCGCCCGGCTGGCCAAGCTGCGCGAAGGCGGCGGCGACATGGTGGCGCGCATCGCCTCGGGCATAAAGCTGGTGTTGGCCCAGAAGGGCGTCGAGGCCGACGTCACCGGCCGTGAAAAACGCCCCTATTCGATCTGGAAGAAGATGCAGGGCCGCGGCATGAACTTCGAGGCACTGTCCGACGTCATGGCCTTTCGTGTCATCGTCGACGAGGAAAGCGAGTGCTACCGCGCGCTCGGCATCGTCCATGGCCGCTGGCCGATGGTGCCGGGCCGCTTCAAGGACTTCATCTCCACCCCCAAGCGTAACGGCTATAAATCGATCCACACCACCGTGCTGCATTCGGAAAATGCGCGGATCGAAGTGCAGATCCGCACCCGCCGCATGCACGAGGAATCCGAAAACGGCCTCGCCGCGCATTGGGCTTACAAACAAGGCGGGGAGGGGGCCCAGGCGCGCGAGGCCTATCCGTGGCTCGAGGACCTTCTCGAAGTTCTCCACGACGCCGCCACCCCCGAGGAACTCCTCGAAAACGCCCGGCTGGCAATGTTCCAGGACCAGGTCTTCGTGTTCACCCCGAAAGGCGCCCTCCACCAGCTGCCGCGCGATTCAACCCCCGTCGATTTCGCCTATGCCGTCCATTCCGATCTCGGCGACAGCTGTGTCGGCGCCAAGGTCAACGGCCGCGTCGTGCCGCTGCGCACCCGCCTCGTCAACGGCGACCAGGTCGAGATCCTGCGCTCCAAGATCAAGGCGCCCGACCCGGCCTGGGAAGGCTTTGTCGTGTCGGCCAAGGCGCGCGCCGCCATCCGCCGGCACGTCCGCCACAAGAACAACCTCGAAAGCCAGTCGATGGGGCACAAGCTGCTCGAATCGCTGGCGCTGCGCCTCAAGACCGGGCTTGGCGACGAGCTCGTCGGCCCCGCCCTCGGGCGCCTCAGGCTCGCCGATCGCGGCGCTCTCGAACTCGCCATGGCGCGCAACCAGCTGACCGATGCGCAGGTTTCGGAGGCGCTGGTGCCCGGCTCGACCGCCGGCCAGAAACCCCGCCGCACCCGCGGCAAGCCCGGCCCTGCCGCGGTCTCGATCCACGGCCTCACGGCGGGCGTCAGCTTCGAACTGGGCGCCTGCCGGCCGATACCCGGCGATCGTATCGTCGGCATTCGCCATCCCGACCAGCCGATCGTCATCCACACCATCGATTGCGTCAGCCTCGCCGACGAAACCGGCGAATGGCTAGAAGTTTCCTGGGGCCAGGAAACCGATGGCGCGGTGGCGCGCCTCGCCGTCGTTGTCCACAATCAACCCGGCTCGCTGGCCTCGCTGGCGACGACCTTGGCGGCGCACAACGCCAACATCGTCAACCTCGCGCTCAAGCACCGCGACCGCGAATTCCACACCGACGTCATCGACATCGAAGTCGAGGATTTGAAGCACCTGACGACGATCATCGCCGCACTACGCCAGGTAAAGGCGGTAGTGTCGGTCGAACGGATGCGTGGTTAGACAAATCGACCCTCATGGATTCGTCATGCTGAACTTGTTTCAGCATCCATCGCGCCACCGGCGAACGCCTGCCCGGCTGCACTATGGATGCTGAAACAAGCGGCATGACGACGCTTTACGACCCTACCGCGCGATGGCAATGGCGACCTCGCTGACCCACCCCTTGGCGCCCATCTCGTCCTCGACTTCCCAGAACCCGCCCTGCTTGTTGCCGGTCGGATACAGCATCGACCCGGCATCGAGCGGCTTGAGGACCTTGTTCTTCGGCCCCGGCCCGGCAAACAACCGCCCGGCGTTCTTCATTGCCACGGCGCGCTCGGCCTGTGGCCCGGCGATCGCCTCGCTCATGCCGCCCAGGTCGTTGACCAGCTTGGTATAGGCATCGAGATAGGCAAGCGCGATGACCTGCCCTATCTCGGTATTGTCATACCCGCTGGCGCCGCCCGCGCCGAGGAAACCGCCCGAGAACAACCCGCCGCCGCCGCCCCAGCCAAGGTCGGACTTCTTCGACTGGCCTTCGGAAACGAATTCCTCCGACGACTTGTTGTTGACGACATTGAGGATGACGTTGGCCGACTTCTTCTTGATGTTGATGCCGCTGGCCAGCGCGCCGAAGCCGCCAGGGATGAAGCCGCCGATCAGCCCGCCGATGTTCAGCCCGCCCTTGTTGTTGTTGCTCGTCACGATATCGGGAGTCATGGTGAAATCGGCCTCGACCATCTGGCCCTTGCCGACCGTGCCGCCGCGCCGGGTCTCGCCCGCCGCCGCCAGGTCGCGCTCGGTCGTCATCGCCGCCATGCCGCGATTGCTGCGGTTGACCAGCCGGAAGCATTTGGATTTCTGCACATAGACCCGGATCAACGCCTCCGGCGAACTCAGCCCGAGGTCGCTCCACCAGCGGTTCTGGTTCTCGGGTTCGGCGAGCGCCACCGTGCCCAGCGGCTTGGCGCACACCGGCAGCTCGGCCTGCTTGGCGGCCCGGCTATTCTCGGCTTCCTGCCCGGCCTTGGACTTGATCTGCGCCGCGACCGGCACGCCGCCCGCGACCATCGCAGCAACCGCCGCAACCGCCGCAACCGCTGAAATCCGGATCATCCCGCTCATCGTCAATTTCCCCCAAGATCGCCCCGGCGCAATTCCCGAAACATCTACGCATTCGTAACGGTGCCGACCACCTGTCATCGGACGTAGCCCGAAATAACAGGCGCATGTTACGCCCTTGCCGCTTGCTTCGTTCGCGCGCGTCATCACGGCCTTTGACGCGCGCGACCGCGATGCTAAGCCCGGTGCATGACCGATGACCAGATTCTCGCCGAGTTCCGTGCTGCCGAGGCACTGCTCGAAGGCCATTTCATCCTGTCCTCGGGCCTGCGCTCGCCGCGCTACCTGCAATGCGCCCGCGTCCTCATGGACCCCGCCCGCGCCGCCCGCCTCGCCCAGGCCCTCGCCGAAAAAATCCCTGCCGACATCAAGGCCCAGGTCGACGTCGTCATCGCCCCAGCGATGGGTGGGCTGATCTGCGGCCACGAACTCGCCCGCGCCCTCGGCGTCCTGTCGATGTTCGTCGAGCGCCCCACCGGCACTTTCGAGCTCCGCCGCGGCTTCCGCCTCGAACCCGGCCAGAACGTCCTGCTGATGGAGGACGTCGTCACCACCGGCCTCAGCAGCCGCGAAGCCATCGCTGCGATAACCGCCGCCGGCGGCAACGTCATCCACGCCGTTAGCCTCGTCGATCGCTCGAACGGCAAGGCCGACCTCGGCGTGCCCTTCACCCCGCTCATCCGCCTCGACGTGCCCAGCTACGCCGCCGACGCACTGCCCCCCGAACTCGCTGCCATCCCGGCGATCAAGCCCGGCTCGCGGGCGACAGCCTCGTGACAACAAAAACGTCGGGCCGCATGACCCGCCACCTCCGCCTCGGCGTCAACATCGATCACGTAGCGACCATCCGCAACGCCCGCGGTGGCCTCCACCCCGATCCGCTACGCGCCGCGCTCATGGCCGCCGAGGCCGGTGCCGACGGTATCACCGCCCACCTGCGCGAAGACCGCCGCCACATCACCGACGACGACCTCGACAAGCTCGTCGCCAGCATCAGCCTACCGCTCAACCTCGAAATGGCCGCCACCGACGAAATGCTCGCCATCGCCCTCAAGCATCGCCCCCATGCCGCCTGCATCGTTCCCGAACGCCGCGCCGAACGCACCACCGAAGGCGGCCTCGACGCCGCCGGGCAGCACAACACGCTCGCCCCTATCATCGGCCGGCTGAAAGACGCCGGCATCCGCGTCAGCCTGTTCATCGCGCCCGAACTTCGCCAGCTCGACGCCGCCGCGAAACTCGGCGCCCCCGTCGTCGAACTCCACACCGGTCCCTACAGCCACGCCCTTACCGATGAAGAAATCGCCTTCGAACTCGCCCGGCTCCACGCCGCCGCTGTGCACGGCGCCGCCCTCGGGCTGGAGCTCCACGCCGGCCACGGCCTGACCTTCGATAATGTCGGGCCAATCGCTGCCATGCCCGATCTCCACGAGCTCAACATCGGCCATTTCATCATCGGCGAAGCGGTGTTCACCGGCCTCGGCCCCGCCATCACCCGCATGCGCGCGGCGATGGATGCAGCGCGCCAATGAACATCCCCGCCGGCATCTTCGTCCTCGGCCTCGGCTCGGACCTCTGCAACATCGATCGCATCGAAAACAGCGTCACCCGGTTCGGCGATCGCTTCATCAACCGCATCTACACGCCCCATGAACGCGCCCGCGCCGAACGCCGCCCCATCACCCGCTTCGGCACCTACGCCAAGCGCTTCGCCGCCAAGGAAGCCTGTTCCAAAGCGCTCGGCACCGGTTTCCGCCGCGGCGTGTTCTGGCGCGACATGGGCGTCGTCAACCTGCCCTCGGGCGCCCCGACGCTGGCCCTCACCGGCGGCGCCGCCGCCCGGCTGGCCGAAATCACCCCCGCCGGCCACATTGCCGAAATCCACCTCACCATGACCGACGACCGGCCCTGGGCGCAGGCCATCGTGCTCATCACAGCGCGTCCACTTTGACAGCGCAAGTCCGTCTGGCGCATCGGTCCCCGACCGGGCATAAGGCAGCCGATCCCGACGCCGCCCGCAACGCGAGTTTTCCATGACCGACGCCACCACCAACGCGTCCCGTGCGGACGGCAAGACGCCTCCGACGGCAGGAAAGAAACCCACCAACTGGGCCAGCGAGATCTGGCAGCTGTTCCTGCTCGTCCTCGCCGTGCTCGCGGTCCATTCCTTCGTCGCCAAGCCCTTTTACATCCCCTCGGGGTCGATGCTGCCGACGCTGCTGATCGGCGACCGGCTGATCGTCTCGAAATTCCCCTATGGCTTCTCCTACCTGTCGCCCTCGATCAACATCCTGCCCGAGATCCCCGGCCGCGTGCTCGGCAGCCTGCCCGATCGCGGCGACATCGCCGTCATCAAGTCGCCGCGCGACAAATCCGATTACATCAAGCGCGTCATCGGCCTGCCCGGCGACACGGTGCAGATGAAAAACGGCCAACTATGGCTCAACGGCGTCGCCGTTCCCAAGGTCGCCGTCGCGCCGGTCGAGGTCCTCGTCAGCGCCAACAGCGACTGCCTCGGGATCGATGCCCAGGCGCGCACCACCGGCGACGCCGGCAAGGCGATCTGCCGCTACCCGACCTTCCGCGAAACGCTTCCCGGCGGACGCAGCTACCTGACCATCGACCTCGCGGAAACGCCGCAGGACAACACCGAGCCGCTGATCGTCCCCGAAGGCCATCTTTTCCTGATGGGCGACAACCGCGACAACTCGGAAGACAGCCGCTTCGATCCGGCCCTCGGCGGACTCGGCATGCTACCCATCGAAAACCTTGTCGGCCGTGCCGAATTCATCACCTTCTCGCTCGATGGCTCGACGACGCTTAACCCGCTGTCCTGGTTCGCCGCCGTGCGTCCGAGCCGCCATTTCATCAACCTCAACACCCAGTCGGAATAGCCCGTGTCGGAAGCTGGGCAAAATCCGGTCGAAACGCCGAGCCCGATCGAACCCCGCAGCGCCCGGGCCCGCGGCACGACCGAGACCGCCTTCATCTGGCTCGGCATTGCCTCGCTGTTCTGGATCGCCTGGCAATTGTCGCACGCGCTGCTGCTGATCTTCGCCGGGCTGGTCTTTGCCGCCGGGCTCCAGGCCGGCGCCAGCGTCCTCGGCAAGGTCTGGAAGGCCTCGCACGGCGTCCGCCTGTCGTTCGTCGTCCTCGCCTTCGCCGCGCTGGTCCTTGCCTTCATCGCCTTCGCCGGCCTGTCGCTCGCCGAACAGGCGCAGGAGCTCGGCACCACCCTGCAGAACCAGTTCGGCCGATTGGCCACGACCGCGCGGGAATACGGCATCCACGTACCGAAGGGCGATCTCATCGCCGCGGCCAAGGCCCAGCTCGGCAACCAGCTCGGGCTCATCACCGAATATGTCGGCGCAGCCATCGGCGGCCTCGGCTCGCTGCTGCTCATCGTCACGCTCGGCATTTATTTTGCCGCCGACCCAAAGCTTTACGAAAGCGGTGTCGAATGGCTGACCCCGCAGGCGTCGCGTGAAAAAGTCGGCGCCACCATCGACGAAATGGCGCATGTCCTGCGCCGCTGGCTCGCCGGCCGCCTGCTCACCATGGTCATCGAGGGCAGCTTCATCTTCGTCGGCCTCGCCATCATCGGCGTGCCGCTCGCCGGCCTGCTCGGGCTGGTTGCGGGCCTGCTGGCCTTCATCCCGACGCTCGGCGCCATAATTTCGGGCGCGCTCATCATCCTCGTCGGCTTTTCCGCCGGCACCACCGAGGGCCTATGGGCCGTCGGGCTTTACCTCACCGTCCAGCTCCTCGAAGGCAACGTCCTCACCCCGCTTATCGAAAAACGCGCCGTCGACCTCGCCCCGGCGGTCGTCCTCGCGGCGCAGCTATTGTTCGGCGTGCTGTTCGGCCTGATCGGCGTGGCCTTGGCCGACCCCATAATCGCGCTAGCGAAAGTCGCGCTGGAAAAACGATCCCCCAAAAACGCGGAATAGAACGACCATGTCATCCCGGGCTTGACCCGGGATCCAGCTAACTTCGCACGCATCACTTTTCCGCATGTCATGCCAGCGAAGGCTGGCATCCAGCCCGTCCGCGCGGTAAATCCCGCCGGACAGAGCCTCAAACGGCCGGGCCCCAACCCGATCTGACCAAGTTGTCATCGAAATGAGGTCTGGGGCCAAGGCCCCAGCCGCCAGAGGCCCTGACGTCAGCAGCCCCGATCAGCTCGGCCGGATCGCCAGCAATTCCACATCGAACTCGAGCACGGCGCCCGGCGGAATAACCCCGCCGGCGCCCTTGGAGCCATAGCCCAGCGCTGGCGGCACCAGGAAGCGGAACTTGGAGCCCGTCGGCATCAGCTGCACGCCTTCGGTCCAGCCCGGAATGACGCTATCGAGCGGGAAGGCGGCCGGCTGTCCGCGCTGGTACGACGAATCGAACACCGTGCCGTCGATAAGCCGGCCTTCATAATGGACCAGCACCGTATCGGTCGCGGCGGGCTTGGGGCCGGCACCGGCGCGCAGTACCTCGTACTGCAGCCCGCTGGCGGTGGTCGTGACGCCGGGCTTGCCGGCATTGGTGGCGAGAAACGCCATGTCGGCGGTCCGGACCGCGGCGACCTGGGTGCGGGTTCCGGCCCACACCGTGATCGCGACAATAGCAAGGATGATCGCCGCGGCGAACAGCCATTTCAACACGCCGCCGAACGATTTCGCGGCGCCTGGAGTGGCTGTCGCCATGACTAAACCTTAGTAATTCTAGTGGAAAAGCTTACTTCACACCGTCGCGTTCGGCGCGCTTGCGCTCGAGCTTGCGGGCGCGGCGGACAGCAGCAGCCTTTTCACGGGCACGCTTTTCGCTCGGCTTTTCGTAATGACGGCGCAGCTTCATCTCGCGGTAGACGCCTTCGCGCTGCAGCTTCTTCTTGAGCGCGCGCAGCGCTTGATCGACATTGTTGTCGCGAACCACGATTTGCATGCAGCCGTTCTCTCCATTCACGTCGCCGGGGCTGGCACAGCCCGGGCGCTTGTCTATATTGAAGTGATTCCGACAGATCAGCCTGTCGGAGCGAAGGGGGCGCATAGCAGAGCCGCCATCCCGAAACAAGCGCAACCCGGCGAAACGATTCAGAATCATCCCGAATACTGTGTCATTGCAGCCGCTGGAGATCCCCCCGCGAACTCGCTATGCTCGCCCCATGACCCAAGATGTTCCCCTCGCCGACCTGCGCCCGCGACTCGTCGCAGCGATGCTGCCCAACGTGCCCTTCGACGGCTGGACCGCCGCCGCCCGCGATCTCGCTGCCGACGCGGAGGCCATCGACCGCGACATCGCCGCGATGGCGCTGCCCGATTCAGTCGCCATGACCGACGCCTATACCCTACGCGCCGATGCGCTGATGACCGCCGCCATGCTCGCCGCCGGCGCCGACACGATGAAGATCCGCGAACGCATCCGCTTCGCCCTTCGCACCCGCCTCGAACAGGCCGCGGGCGACCGCGAGGCTGTCCGCCGCGCGCTGGCGATCATGACCCTTCCGCAAAATGCCGCGCTTGGCGTCCGTACCCTGTGGCGCACCGCCGACGCGATGTGGCGCGCCGCCGGCGACACCGCGACAGATTTCAATCACTATTCCAAGCGCATCATCCTCGGCGGCGTGTATTCGGCCAGCCTGCTCTACTGGCTCGACGACGACAGCGAAGGCCATGCCGCGACCTGGGCCTTCATCGATCGCCGCATCGACGGCGTCATGGCGTTCGAAAAATCCAAGGCCAAGGCCGTCAACGCCCTGTCGTGGCTGCCCAACCCTGCGCGCTTCGTCGGCCGGCTGCGCTACCCCGCCGTATAGGTCTCTGGCGCTCCCGCAGCCGCCGTGATAATCGTTCGCAACAATAGCTGCGAATGGCCTTTCCCGAATGTCCCATCCCCGCCTGATCGAGCGCCTGTCGCCGGGGCAAGTCGCGGTCATCACCGCCATCGATCGCGGCGGGCTCGACCCATCGACGGCCCAGCGCCTCCACGAGCTCGGCTTCGACGAAGGCGTCGACGTCGAACTCCTCCACCGTGCACCCTTCGGCGGCGACCCGATGGCAGTCCGCGTCGGCAACATGGTCGTCGCGCTGCGCTGCTCGATGGCGCGGCTGATCGAAGTCGAGCTTATTGCCTCGGCTGCGGCAGCCGAATGCCAGGCTGCGGCAGCCGAATGAACGTCCCCATGACGACACCGGTGGTTGCCCTCGTCGGCAACCCCAACGCCGGCAAGACCAGCCTTTTCAACGCGCTCACCGGCTCGCGCCAGAAGGTTGGCAATTATCCGGGTGTCACCGTCGAGCGCAAGGCCGGCAAGCTGGCGCTTCCCGATGGCCGCATCGCCAACCTCATCGACCTGCCCGGCACCTACAGCCTGACCCCGCGCTCGCCCGACGAAGCGGTCACCCGCGACGCCGTGCTCGGCCATCTCAAGGGCGAAAAAAGCCTCGACGCCATCGTCGCCGTCATCGACGCCACTAATTTGCGCAACCATTTGCGCTTCGTCCTCGAACTCCGCCGTCTCGGCCTGCCGATGCTCGTCGCGCTCAACATGATCGACCTGGCCGAACGCGACGGCACCAGTATCGATATCGACCGCCTGTCGTCGATCCTCGGGGTCCCCGTCGTCGCCACCGTCGCTGTCCGCCGCCGCGGCCTCGACGCCCTCGGCGTCGGCCTCGCCGGCGTGCTGCGCGGCGAAACCCCCGAGATTGCAGCCTCCCCCGAAGCCGATGTCCGCCTGCTGCAACGCGAAGCCCGCGTCATTGCGGACACCGTCACCCTCGCCGTCGGCGGCCACCGCAAATGGTCGCAGCGGCTCGACGGCATCGCGCTCCACCCGGTTTTCGGCCCCGTCCTGCTGGCGATGCTGCTCTTCCTGATGTTCCAGGCGGTCTTCGCCTGGGCCGAAGCCCCGATGGAATGGCTTGCCGCCCTCGTCAGCAGCGCGCAGGGCCTGCTTAACGGCTCGATGAGCGAAGGTCCGCTACGCTCAATGCTCGTCGACGGCGTGCTCGGCGGCGTCGGCGCCGTCATAGTCTTCTTGCCGCAGATCATCATCCTGTTCTTCTTCATCCTCTGCCTCGAGCAATCGGGCTACATGGTTCGCGCTGCCTTCCTGATGGACCGGCTGATGGCGCGCGTCGGCCTCAACGGCCGCGCCTTCATCCCGCTGATCTCGTCGTTTGCCTGCGCCATCCCCGGAATCATGGCGACCCGCAGCATCGATTCGCCCAAGGATCGCCTGACCACCATCCTCATTGCCCCGCTGATGACCTGTTCAGCGCGGCTGCCGGTCTATGCCGTCATCATCGGCGCGTTCATTCCGACAACCCTGGTCGGCGGCATCTTCAACCTCCAGGGCCTCGTCTTGTTCGGCCTCTACATCGCCGGCGTCGTCGGCGCGCTCGTCGCCGCCTGGGCCCTGCGCCACACCGTCACCAAGGGCGAGAGCCCGACCTTCCTGATGGAAATGCCCAAATATCAATGGCCGGCGCCGCGCGACATCGGCATCGGCCTTTACCAGCGCGCCATGGCTTTCCTGCAACGCGCCGGCGGCATCATCCTTGTCTCGACCATCGTGCTCTGGGCGCTCGCCACCTGGCCCAAGCCGCCCGCCGACTGGAATCGCCCGGCACTCGAATACAGCGCCGCCGGCCGTATCGGTGCCGCGCTCGAGCCGATCTTCCGGCCGATCGGCTTCAACAAGGAAATCGCCCTCGCCCTCGTCCCCGGCATGGCCGCGCGCGAAGTCGCGGTCAGCGCGCTCGGCACCGTCTATTCACTGCAGGGGTCGGAAGAAGACCAGGCCAAGGGCCTTGTCGAACGCCTGCGCGGCACCTGGTCGCTGCCCACTGCGCTGGCCTTTCTCGCGTGGTTCGTCTTCGCCCCGCAGTGCATCAGCACGCTCGCCGTCACGCGCCGCGAAACCGGCGGCTGGGCCTGGCCCGCCTTCATGTTTACCTATCTGTTCGTTGCCGCATATGCCGCCGCAGGTATTACATATTGGACGGCCAAGATTTTGCTGTGATGCGGGAAGTCGCTGAATAATCGATGAATAAGAACTGTGTGCGCTTTGCCACACTCGCTTGGCATCGGAACTTCGCCGGTGCTTTTTCCCCTTGTAACCCCATTGTCACAACACTAGGTCAACGCCCCGGCACATTGCCGTGTGTAGTGATTGTGGAGTTTTACATGTTCAAGTCCGTTCTCGCGGTAACCGCGTTTCTGGTTGCCGCCCCCGTTCTCGCCCAGGATGCCCCCGCCGCTTTCAACGGCCCTTTCGTTGGTATCCAGGGCGGCTGGCAGCAGGATCGCCAGACCCTCAAGACCCTTGATGGTGCCTTCACCGGCAGCGCGACCAACAAGAACGACGGCTTCGCCTATGGCGGCCAGATCGGTTATGACTTCGGCCTGTCGCCAACGACGGTCTTCGGTGTCGAAGTCGCGCTGACCGGCCGCACCGGCAACGGCGATCTCGAAAACGGCGCCGACAGCGTCGAACTGTCCCAGGGCCGCACGATCTCGGCAACCGGGCGCCTCGGCTACCTCGTCGATCCGCTCAGCCTCCTGTACGTCCGCGGCGGTTATTCGAACGCCCAGTACCGCATCGACGATGGCTTCACTCAGGTTTCGGAAAACCGCGACGGCTACACCGTCGGCGCCGGCTACGAGCGCATGTTCACGCCCAACGTCTCGGGCCGCGTCGAGTACAACTACTCCGATTTCGGTTCGGACGACCTGCCGTTCGTCGCCGCCAGCCTCGGCGTCACCGATGCCGAACTGAAGTATCGCCGTCACGCCGTCACCGCCGGCCTCAACTTCCGCTTCTAACCAATCCGGCAATCCGCTCTTTCCTCCCCCTCAAGGGGGGAGGCGAGAGACGCGCCGTTGACGCGAAGGCGTCGCCTACGGCTGCGCGGCCCGGGTGGGGGTGGTCCCCCGTCGACACAAAACATCACTTCGACAGTCGCGCGTGATCCTTCGATCGGAGCTACGCGTCCCCTAAGCCTCAAACGCCCCTTCCGTCTTCCCCCGCAACTCCTCCAAACTCACCCCCGGCGCCAGCTCCACCAACCGAAACGCCTCGCCCTTGGCCGGCCGCGCCAGCACGCACAAGTCCGAAATCACCATGTCGACGACGTTCTTGCCGGTCAGCGGCAAGGTGCACGTCGTCTTGAACTTGGCTTCGCCCGCCTTGGAATTATGCTCCATCAGCACGATGATGCGCTTGACGCCGGCGACGAGATCCATCGCCCCGCCCATGCCCTTGACCATCTTGCCGGGGATCATCCAGTTCGCCAGGTCGCCGTTCTCGGCAACTTCCATGGCGCCCAGGATGCTCAGGTCGATATGCCCGCCGCGAATCATCGCAAAGCTCTCGGCGCTTGAAAAATAGCTCGACCGCCGCAACTCGGTGATCGTCTGCTTGCCGGCGTTGATCAGGTCGGCGTCGATCTCGTCCTCATACGGAAACGGCCCCATGCCGAGCATGCCGTTCTCGCTCTGCAGGGTGATGTCGATCCCCGGTGCGATATGGTTGGCCACCAAAGTCGGCATGCCGATGCCCAAATTGACGTAAAACCCGTCCTGCAACTCGCGCGCTGCCCGCGCCGCCTGCTCGTCGCGATTCCACGCCATTATTTCGCCTCCGCCTTGCGCCCGAGCCCGCACGTGATCGTGCCGTCGGCGATCGCCTGTTTCAGTTCGGCGCGCCGCGCGACACCGTCGATTTTCTTGGGATCGATCTTCGTCGACGCCTCGAAGGCCGGCGCGATCGTCGCCGCCAACGCATCGGTCAGCAACCGCTCGCTGTCGCGCTGCATCTGCGCGCCGATCTTGTCTCCGAACGGCGCAATCGTCGCCGCCGTCACCGCCGGCGCCTCGGTCACCGCGCGCGCCAGCACATCCTGGGGAACATTGTCGCGATAGGCACTGATCAGATTGACCTGCCAATCCGGCAAACCCTTCGCGATCGCCGCATCGAACGCCGGCCGCACCAGCTTGCAGGTCTGGGCGATGCCCAGCGCATACGCCGCCTGCGCCATGCCCTCGGTCGAAAACAGCGTCCGCAACACCAAATTCTCGAACTGCACCTCGGGCTTGGCGATCGCCGCAATCGCCGCGTCGCTCGCCGGCCCTTCGGCTGCGGCCTCCGTCCCGCAAGCGCCAACCAACAGCAACGCCAACAAGGCAGCGCGGAGCTTCATGCGGCGTCCCGCGTCCGCACCGTGCGCTGCTCGATGCGTTTTTCGTAATCCTTGCCGACAAACATCCGCTGCACATAAACGCCCGGCGTGTGGATCGCATCCGGATCGAGCGCCCCGGCTTCGACCAGTTCCTCGACTTCGGCAATCGTCACCTTGCCGGCGGTCGCCATCACCGGGTTGAAATTGCGCGCCGTCTTGCGAAACACGAGATTGCCATACGGGTCGGCCTTCCACGCCTTGACCAGCGCCACATCGGCAACCAGCCCGGTTTCGAGAATATAGCCCTCATCGCCGAACGATTTCACGTCCTTGCCCTCGGCCACCAGCGTGCCGACGCCGACCTTGGTGTAAAAGCCCGGAATGCCTGCCCCGCCGGCGCGAATACGCTCGGCCAACGTCCCCTGCGGATTGAATTCGAGCTGCAATTCACCCGCCAGATATTGCCGCTCGAACTCCTTGTTCTCGCCGACATAACTCGCGATCATTTTCGAAATCTGCCGCGTCTCGAGCAGCAGCCCCAATCCGAAGCCATCGACCCCGGCATTGTTCGAAATCGCCGTGATGTTCTTCGTCCCCGAAGCCTTCAACGCCGCGATCAGCTTTTCGGGTATCCCGCACAGTCCGAACCCGCCCGACATGATGGTCATGCCATCGAAAACCACGCCCTCGAGCGCAGCGGCGGCATCGGCATAAAGCTTGTTCGGCATCGGCAGGCTCCGGTTCAACTGCCGCGGGTTAGCGCAATTGAGCCGCCGGTGCCAGAGCCGGGAAGCGTCAGACCTTGCCGACGATACCCTTAATCCTTGCAACGAATCTGCTGCCGGAACCGGAAAGGCGATTTAGTACTCGCAAGCGCTGTCTCTCCAGACCCCGCCTCTATCCATACAACCGTCCTGAGCCATGAATGGCGCAACCCAGACAATGGCTACCACTGCGACCAAAGCTGCCACCATCGCAGCCAACGCCGATCGCTTCCAAATTGTCCGCATTGCTGCTTGCTATCCAATCCGAAAAGCAAATCACGAGCTACTATTTAGTCGACCTTGCCAGCAAAGCTGTCGCGCAGTTCGCGCTTCAGCACCTTGCCGATATGGCTGCGCGGCAATTCATCCACCAGCACGAGTGCCGCCAGCCGCTGGGTCTTGCCCAGCCCGGCATTCGACCGCGCCTTGAGATCCTCGGCATCGGCCCCCGGCGCCACCACGAACGCCACCGGCGTTTCCCCCCAGCGGTCGGACGGCATCGCCACCACCGCCGCTTCGCGAACCTCGGGCAGGGCCGTGATCACCGCCTCGATGTCGCTGGGATAAATGTTGAAACCGCCCGAGATGATCATGTCCTTGGCGCGGTCCATCAACGTCAGGAATCCCTCCTCGTCGAGCCTCCCGATGTCGCCGGTCCGCAACCAGCGCGATCCATCGGGCGCCGTCCAATACGCCTTGTCGGTCAGGTCGGGGCGGTTGCGATAGCCGTTCATCGTCGCCGGCGACTGGCCGACGATCTCACCCGGCGTGCCCGGCGCCACGTCGTTGCCGTCCTCGTCGATGATCCGCACCGCATGGCCCTCGCTGGCGCGGCCGACGGTGTGCAGCTTGTCAGGGAACAGATGCGCCGCCAGCAAAAAGCTCACCCCGCCCTCGGTCATCCCGAAAAATTCGACCAGCCCGCCCGGCATCCGCCGCAGCACCTCCGCCTTCAATTCGGCAGGGAAGGGCGCCGACGTGCAGAATTTCATCACCAGCGACAATGTGTGATTGTCGAACGACGGCTCGGCGAGCACCCGCCGATATTGCACCGGCACCAGCATCGTATGCGTCGCGGCGTGCGTCTCGGCGAGCTTCAACCATTCCGCCGCATTGAACTTGGGTTGCAGCACGACCGTCCCGCCCCACGCCAGCGTCGGCAGGAACGACACCAACGTCGTGTTCGAATACAGCGGCGTCGACAGCAACGTCACCGATTTATCATCATATCCCAGTGCCTTGGCCCCGGTGATATGCAGCGACCGCATCGCCGCCGACTGGACGATGCCCTTGGGTGTGCCCGTCGTTCCCGACGAGTAGATGATGTTGAACGCGCCCTGGGGATCGAGTTCCGCCAGCGGCGGTGCTTCGGCCGTCGTGTCGATCCACTTGTCCAGGTCATCGAGATCGACCAGCACCCGGTCCTTGAGCACATCGGCGAACTCACGCCGGCTCGCTGCGTCGACGAACACCAGCCGCGCCCCCGAATCCGCCACCATCGCCGCGATCTGCGCCGGCGTCGAACTTGGCGCCAGCGGGGCCGCCACCGCCCGCAATCGCAAGGCCGCCGCCCACAACACGGCATAGTCGACCGACGACGCGGCAACGATCGCCACCGCATCGCCCGGCGCCGTGCCCAGCTTGGCCAATGTCGCCGCCACAGCTTCGACCCGCGCCCCGAAACGCCCGTAATCGATGCTTTTATCGCCGCAGATAACCGCCGGATGGTCAGGCTGCGCTATGGCAAGGGCGGAAATGGCGGCGGGAAAGTCAAAACAGGTCATGCGCGCAAACTGCCGCCCAAAGCCCCGACTGTCCAGCTATCACAACCCAGCAAAAGGCGCCCTGGCCGAACCTTACTTCGCCGCGACCCCCCATTTCAACGCTTCCTGCGTCTCCGCCGTCCGCATCTTGCGATCGTAAAGGCACAGCATCGTTGCCCGCGCGCCCTTCATGTGCGCCGGCCGCCACCGCCCGCCGACCAGCAGCGCGGTCTTGCCGCTATCGTCGCTGAACAGGATCGGCTGGCCGATAATCGCCGCCTGGCGCAAGTTCGACACCTTGATGCAAGCCTTCGACGCCTGCGCCATGCCCTTGTCCCACGCCGCATCGCTCGACGCCGCCGCCGGCGCAGCAACTGCCAGCACAGCGACTGCCAGCACGGGGGTCGCAAGTTTGATCAGGCGCATATTAATTCCTTTGAACATGAAAAAGGCGACCGTGCGATATCGCACAGCCGCCCTTTCCACAGGCTTGACGAAACTTACAGCGAGGTGATGTTCACCGCAGCCTGCTTGCCGCGACGATCTTCTTCCAGCTCGAACGAGACGCGCTGGCCTTCGTTCAAATTGGCCATGCCGGCGCGCTCGACGGCCGAAATATGCACGAATGCATCCGGACCACCGTCTTCACGCTGGATGAAGCCGAAGCCCTTCTGGCCGTTGAAGAACTTGACGGTGCCTTCGACGCGCTCGCCGTTGGTGGCAGGCGCGGCGTCACGGTCGCGGCCAAAGCCACCAGGGGCTGCCGGACGTGCCGGACGGTCGCCGAAGCCACCTTCACGCTCACGCGGCGGCGCACGGTCGGTCACCGGCAATGCTTCGCCATCGATGACCAGGTCGGTCGCCGAAACGCGGCCGTTGCGCTCGGTCAGGGTGAATTCCATCGGCTGGCCATCGGCCAGGCCGGTCAGGCCGGCTGCTTCCACCGCGGAGATGTGAACGAAAACGTCTTCGCCGCCGTCATCGCGAACGACAAAGCCGAAACCCTTCTGGCCGTTGAAGAACTTGACCACGCCCTTGGCGGTGCCGAGAACAACTCCAGGACCCATGTCGCGTGGGGGCCGCGGGCCGTTGAAGCCGCCGCCACCCGGGCGACCGCCAAAGCCACCGCCGCCGCCGGCGCCACCGCCGCCGAAACGGCTGCCGCCGCCGCCGCCGAAGCGATCGCCGCCGCCACCGCCGCCGCCGTAACCACCACCGCCGCCGCCGCCGAAGCGATCACCACCGCCGCCGCCGCCATAGCTGCTGCCGCCTTCAAACTGGTCGAAACCGCGCTCGCGCTTGTCGAAACCACCACCACGCCCGGAACCACGTCCGCGTCGATCAAAGCTCATTTTCTGTCCAAGTCTTCCATAGTCAGTACAAGTGGTGCTCGTCGGCGGCGATGCGGTGTAGTCCAAAGCGTCGAAACCGAAATTGCTCCACGTTCATTCCTACAGGAAATTCACCGAGTCGGCGAGAGACTTATTACAATCACCCCATAAGGGTCAGCGGCCCGCTCACGCCCGCCGCGTCACCAGGCTGGCGATCCACCCGGCCAGCAACGCCGCCGCCACCGCCGCCATGCCGTACGCCAGGCTATGCTTCTGCGCCGCCACGTAAACCCAGCGCTCGAACCCCGATTTGCCGATGACGATCGGGGTCGTCGAACTCGCCACCACGCGGCCTTTGCGAATGAGGTGGATCTCCGCGACATAATCGCCCACCGGCACCGCCGCCGGAATCGCGATGCGCGCCCGGTACAGCACGTTGCGCGTCACCGTCACCGCCTCCGGGCTCTCGACGAACAGCCCGGCGCTGCGCTTCGCCGCGATCAACCCCTGTTCGAACGCCTCCGTCTCGGCATCGCTCGCGCCCGTCGCCGGCGACAGCTGCAGGTTCGCCACGCCGATCTCATAGATCGCCGTCACCCGGTCGTCGGCGAGCTCGTCGATCGGGCGCGTCGTCGCCACCGCGTAAAACCCCGGCACACTCTCGAAGCGCACCGAATCGGTGTTGATCCAGATCCCCGCCACACGTTCCTTGCGCCGCACCGTCACCGGCTGCACCGGCCCCCGCACGACGATGGCAATGTCCGGCGGCGCCTCGGGCACGGCGCCCTGCGGATACTGGATCGCCCCGAACACCAGCAGGTCGGCGCCCTTGAACGTCGTGTTGATGTCGATTTGCCCCTGGCTCAGGTCGGTGATCAGGATCGTCGGCGCCGCCCCGCCGAGCAACAGCCCCGCCAGCAGGAAAAACACCGCCCTCATTGCGGACCATAGAGCGTGAACAGCGCCGCCGGCTGCAGCGTCAGCCCGATCAGCAACCGCACCGCCACCGCCAGCACAATCAGCGCCAGCGCCAGCCGCAGCTTCTCCGGCCGCAGCTTTTGCGCCGCGCGCACGCCGAATTGCGCTCCCGCCACCCCGCCCGCCAGCAACAGCAGCGCCAACACGATATCGACCGATTTCGACGACGTCGCATGGAGCAGCGTCACCGCCCCCGTCACGAAGATGATCTGGAACAGCGACGTCCCCACCACAGCGCTCGCCGACATGCCGAGCAGGTAGATCATCGCCGGCACCATGATGAACCCGCCGCCGACGCCCATGATGACCGTCAGCACCCCGACCAGCGCCCCGAGCAGCAGCGGCGCCAGCGGCGAGATGTACAGTCCGGATTTATAGAAGCGCATCTTGCCCGGCAGCGCCGCGATCCACGGCACATGCCGCCGCAGCCTCGCCGGCGCCCGGTCGCCATCGCGCTTCAACGCGATCAGCGTGGTCAGCGCTTCCTTGAGCATTAGCCCGCCGATCACCCCGAGGAACACCACATAGATGACATTGATCGCGACATCGATCTGGCCGAGCTTCTGCAGTGCCCGGAAAATGATCTGCCCGACACCGGCGCCCATCACGCCGCCCGCCACCAGTACGCCGCCCATCTTCACATCGACCTGGCCGCGCCGCCAGTACGCCAGCGCCCCCGAAACGCTCGCCCCGGTGATCTGCGTCGCCGACGACGCCACCGCCACCGCCGGCGGTATCCCGTAAAAGATTAGCAGCGGTGTCGTCAGGAACCCGCCGCCCACCCCGAACATCCCCGACAGGAAGCCGACCCCGCCCCCCAGCAGGATGATGACCAGCGCATTGACCGACATTTCGGCGATTGGAAGATAGATATCCATTGAAGCGGTGACCCTAGCGCTCCAATGCGTCCCGCCGCCAGTGGCACGGCTCTGCGCTTGCCCCGCCGAGCCCGCTTTTGTTTGACTTCCTCGGCTGTCCGGACAGTCTGGCGGCGAACCGACAAGCATCGAAGGGGAGAATATCCATGCGCCGGGGCGTCATCGAGGTCGGTCCACAGCGGTACCGCGAAACCTATGGCCGTGACTATGAGGAATTCACCGTCGGCGACGTCTATGAACATCGCCCCGGCCGCACCATCACCGAGAACGACAATATCTGGTTCACCCTGCTGACGATGAACACCCACCCGGTGCACTTCGACCGGGTCTATGCCGCCAAAACCGAATTCAAGCAGCCGCTGGTCAATTCCACGCTGACCGTCGCCATCCTCACCGGCATGAGCGTGTCCGATGTCAGCCAGAAGGCCGTCGCCAACCTCGGCTGGACCGACATCCGCATGACCGCGCCGGTCTTCGCCGGCGACACGCTCTACGCCGAATCCGAAGTCATCGAAAAACGCGAATCCAGATCCCGTCCCGACCAGGGGCTGGTGACTATCAAGACCACCGGGCGCAATCAGGACGGCATCACCGTATGCGAGTTCCTGCGCACGATACTGATCTGGAAACGCGGCAACGGCCCCGGCGACGAATGAAACCAAAGGACGAAACAATGGCCACCGCCTACAACCAGACCCGCCACGTCGACCCCGATTTCGAAACCCAGCTGCTCGATTCGATCGACAAATGGATCGACCGCGAACTCCGCCCCGTCGTCCTCGAGCACGACCACGGCGACATCTGGCCCGAAAAGATCGTCGCGCAAATGGTCGACCTCGGCCTGTTCGGCGCCACCATCGGCGAGGAATATGGCGGCCTCGGCCTGCCCGCCGCCACCTATGTGAAAATCGTCGCGCGCATCTGCAATTACTGGATGGCGCCGACCGGCATCTTCAACAGCCACCTCATCCTGGCGCTCGCCATCGAAAAATTCGGCACCCCCTCGCAGAAAAGCAAATGGCTGCCGAAAATGGCCCGCGGCGAAATCCGCGGCGGCCTCGCCCTCACCGAACCCGACGCCGGCACCGATCTCCAGGGCATCCGCATGACCGCCAGGCGGGACGGCGACCATTATATCCTCAACGGCACCAAGACCTGGATCAGCAACGCCATCTACGGCGATGTCTTTGCCCTGCTGGTCAAGACCGACGTCAACGCCGACCCGCGCTACAAGGGCATGAGCCTGTTCATCGCCGACAAGGGCCTGCCCGGCTTCAGGACCGGCAGGAAGATCGCCAAGCTCGGCTACAACAGCATCGATTCAGGCGAACTCATCTTCGAGGACTGCCGCATTCCCGCCGACCAGCTCATCGGCAACATCGAAGGCCAGGGCTTTTTCCAGGCCACCGGCGGCCTCGAACTCGGCCGCATCAACGTCGCCGCCCGCGGCGTCGGCATGGCCGAAGGCGCGCTTCGCCTCGCCACCGACTATGCCCAGGTCCGCAAGACGATGGGCAAGCCGATCGCCGAACACCAGGCCATCCAGCTGAAGCTCGGCGAGATGGTGACCCGCGCCCGCGCCGCCCGCCTGCTCACCATCGACGCCGCCCAAGCCTACGACCGCGGCGAACGCGTCGACATGGAAGCCGGCATGGCCAAGTATTTCGCCAGCGAAGCCGCCGCCGAAAACGCCCAGGAAGCCATGCGCATCTTCGGCGGCTATTCCTATTCGAAGGAATTCGACATCGAACGCTTCTACCGCGATGCGATGCTGCTCTGCATCGGCGAAGGCACCAACGAAATGCAGCGCATGATTATCGCCAAACAATGGATAAAACGAAACCCCGCCTACAACCGCAGCACGCATCTTCCCCAACCCCCGCAACGCGGCTAACTTCACCGGCAATGGACACCGCGCCCACCTATCTGGTCGTCATCGACCAGAGCGCCGAAAGCCGGATCGCCCTGCGCTTCGCCGCGTTGCGGGCGGCCCATGTCGGTGCCCGCGTCGCCCTCGTCCACGTCATCCCGACCCCTGAATTCATGCAATGGGGCGGCGTCCAGGAGGCCATGGCCGCCGAGGCCCGCGCCGAAGCCGACGCACTTCTCGCCGCCGTCGCCGACGAAGCCGAAACCCTGTCCGGCGCCCGCCCGCACACCATCGTCCTCGACGGCGACGCCGCCCCCGCCGTCTTCGACCATATTCGCGCCGACCCCAGCATCCGCGCCCTCGTCCTCGGCGCCGCCTCGAAAGGCCCCCCCGGCGCCCTCATCGGCTTCTTCACCGGCGAACGCGCCGGGCAACTCCCCTGCATCGTCATCATCGTCCCCGGCGGCCTCGACCCCGACCGCCTCGAATCCCTCACCTAATTGTCCTCCCCCTAAAGGGGGTAGGCGAGAGACGCGCCCTTCGCGCGGCCAGGGTGGGGGTGTCCCCCCTCCCAGAATACAAGAACAATTTCATCCCATATCCCCTCCAAGGTTGATTCCTCCACCCATCCGCGCCACATCGCCAATAAGTCGAAAACCCGGAGCCACCCCGATGTTCATCGAAACCGAACGCACGCCCAACCCCGCCACCCTGATGTTCCGCTCGGGCCTCAGCGTCACCGACGGCACCACCGCCGATTTCGCCACTCCCGAAGCCGCCGCCGACACTTCGCCGCTCGCCGCCGCGCTGTTCTCGCTCGGCGACGTCGAGCGCGTCTTCTTCGGCGCCGATTTCATCAGCGTCACCAAGTCCGAAGGTTCCGCCGACTGGATCGCCCTCAAGCCGCAGGTCCTCGGCGTCCTCGTCGATCATTTCAGCTCGGGCGCGCCCGTTTTCACCACCACCGCCGTCGCCGCCGGCCCCGTGAACAACGACGACCCCGCCGACGCCGAGATCATCACCCAGATCATCGAGCTCATCGACACCCGCATCCGCCCGCAAGTCGCCGGCGACGGCGGCGACATCGTCTACCGCGGCTTCGACAAGGGCGTCGTCTACCTCGAAATGCAGGGCGCCTGCTCCGGCTGCCCCTCCTCCACCGCGACGCTGAAAATGGGCATCGAATCCCTGCTCAAATACTACGTCCCCGAAGTCATCGACGTCCGCGCCATCTGATGTCCGGCTCCCCGCTCGGCGCCGACGCGCTCGACCTGCTGTTCCGCGACGCCCGCACCTATTACAGCTGGGACGAAACCCCCGTTACCGAAACCGAGCTCCGCGCCCTTTACGACCTCGTCAAGATGGGCCCGACCTCGGCCAACGCCTCCCCCGCGCGCTTCATCTTCGCAGCCAGCGCCGACGCCAGGGCGAAACTCGCCGCCACCGCCAGTGCCGCCAACGCTCCCAAGATCCTTGCCGCCCCGGTCACCGCCATCATCGGCTTCGACACCAAGTTCTACGACAAGCTGCCAATCCTCTTTCCTCCCGCCGACGCCCGCAGCTGGTTCGCCCATAGCGAGACCGTCGCCCGCGAGACCGCCGTCCGCAATTCCTCGCTCCAGGGCGCCTATTTCATCATCGCCGCCCGCGCCCTCGGCTGGGATACCGGCCCCATGTCGGGCTTCGACAAGGCCGCCGTAGACGCCCAGTTCTGGGCCGGCACCGATGTCGAGACCAACTTCATCTGCTCGCTCGGCAAGGGTACCACCGAAAAGCTCTTCGACCGCCTGCCGCGCCTGTCCTTCGAGGACGCCGCCACCATCCTGTGAGAACCCTCGCCATCTCGACCGCATCGCCGGCGCTCTCGCTGGCGCTGTTCGACGGCGACCGGCTCCTCGCCCATGATCACCGCATCATCGGCCGCGGCCACGCCGAGGCGCTGCTCCCCGCCATCATCGCGCTGATGGGCGACACCCGCGCCGATCGCATCATCGTCGACAACGGCCCCGGCAGCTTCACCGGCATCCGCATCGGCATCGCCGCCGCCCGCGCCCTCGGCTTCGCCTGGGGTGTCCCCGTCACCGGCTGCGAGGGCGGCAGCCTCGTCGCCGCCCGTGCCTTTGCACTGCGTTCCGATGTCGCTGGCGTCACCATCTTCCTCGATGCCGGCCGCGGCCAGGTCCTCCACCAGCGCATCGCCCGCGATTTCACCGCCTCGCCGATCACCACCATCGCCCCCGACGCTGTCATCGCCGCCGTCGTCGCCGCCCCCGGCGAAGCCACCGCCGGGCCCCTGTCGCCCGCCGGCCATATCCACGATGGCCAGCCCGACACCGCCTTTGCCCTGCACCTGCCGCTGCCCGCCCGCTCGCTTTCGCCGACCGCGCTCTATGTGCGTCCGCCAGACGCCATATTGCCGCTTTGACGACGGCGGCATAAGCAAAGGGCCATGTCCACGCTCGCCGGCCCCGTGATCGCCCCCGCCGATGAACGCCATCTCGAAGCCTTGATGGCCGTCATGCGCACCGCCTTCGATCCGCGCTACGGCGAAAGCTGGTCGGCGCTGCAACTCGCCGGCACCATGGGGCTCGCCAGCAGCTTCGCCCGCCAGGCGCTGGGTCCCGACGGCCGCGCCCGCGGCTTTACGCTGTGCCGCTCCGCCGGAGTCGAAGTCGAATTGCTGCTTATTGCGGTCGATGCGGCCGAACGGGGCAAAGGTTACGGATCGTTGCTGATGCAAACCGCTTGCCAGGACGCCTTTCGGCACGGTGCGTCCCAATTGTTTCTGGAAGTGCGCGAAAATAATACCGCCGCCCGTGCGCTTTACGGTCGCACGGGCTTTGTCGATGTCGGTCGCCGACCCGATTATTACAGCGGTTCGGCCGGCGAACGCTTTGCCGCTATTACCATGCGCCGAGAACTTGCCGACCTGGTCAACTGATCGTTGCTATTGCATTTGTTACCTGCCTGCCTCATGCGCAAAGACGCGGAGGAGGGATCCGCGGCGTTGAGCCCCAAGGAACGAGAAATGACCGACAATTCACAAGTTCACAACGAACTGCTGGCATTGACTGCCGATATCGTGTCGTCGCACTTTGCAAACAACACAGTTGCCCCGGGTGATGTCCAGGGCGTTATCGAAAGCGTCTATTCGACGCTCGCCAAGCTTGGTTCGCCGGTTGTCGAGCCTGTTATTCGGCAGGAGCCCGCTGTTTCGATCCGCGCTTCGATCAAGCCGGACTTCATCATCTGTCTCGAAGACGGAAAGAAGCTGAAAATGCTCAAGCGTCACTTGATGACGCGCTATGGCATGACGCCGGATCAGTATCGGGCCAAATGGGGTCTTCCAGCCGACTATCCGATGGTCGCTCCCAACTATGCCGAACAGCGCCGCAACCTTGCCAAGTCGATCGGCCTCGGCACCAAGCGCGTTGCCAAGGTCGGCGGCAAGCCCCGTGGTCGCCCGCGGAAGGTCGTCGCGTAACGCCCGGCACCGTGATTTCCGGCCAGCGCACTGCGTTTCACGCCGGCCGGAGCACTTGCCCAGTCTCCGCCGCCCGCCTATCTGAAGGCGGGCGGTTGGAGAATTGAGAATGGGCACGACAATCGACGTCGAGGCGCTTTGCCTGAAAAAGGGCCTGCGCATCACCGAACAGCGCCGCGTCATCGCGCGCGTCCTGTCCGAAGTCGACGATCATCCCGACGTCGAGGCGCTGCACCGCCGCGTTGCCGCCATCGATCCCCGGATTTCGATCGCCACCGTCTATCGCACCGTCAAGCTGTTCGAGGAATCGGGCATCATCGAGCGCCATGAATTCCAGGGCGGCCGCTCGCGCTATGAAACCGTCCAGGACGAGCATCACGATCACCTCATCGACGTCGAAACCGGCAATGTCATCGAATTCCACGACGCCGACCTCGAGGAACTCCAGTCCCGCATCGCCGCCCGGCTCGGCTTTCGCCTCGTCGATCACCGCATGGAGCTTTACGGCGTCGCGATCCCGGTCGCCAAATAGACGGCCCAGGCCATCGCCATACGCCCTCCCGATCCGCGCCGGCCGACCCCGCTGAAGCAGGCCCAGCACGCCATCCGTTTCCAGCGCTTCGGCGCTGCCAAGGGTGTCGCCGGCGCCGTCACCACCGCCTCGGTCCTCGTTCCCGCCGAACTCGTCCTGCGCAGCCTCGATCGCTTCGGCCCGCGCCGCGACAAGGCGCATCTGCCGCAACTCTTCCACCGCAGCCTGTCGCGTGCGCTGGGTATCCGCATCACCTCGCACGGCCGCCCGCCGCGGACGAAACCCCGGCCCGGTGCCGGCGTCCTCTACGTCGCCAACCACGTCTCATGGGCCGACATCCCGGTCCTCGGCGCGCGTATTCCCGCCGCCTTCGTCGCCCGCGCCGATCTTGCCGGCTGGGGTTTCGTCGGCTGGCTCGCCACCCTGGCCCGCACGGTCTTCGTCGAACGCGAGCGCCGCAGCAGCACCGGGGAGCAACGCGACGCGATATCCCAGCGCCTCGCCCACGGCGACAGCGTCATCCTGTTCCCCGAAGGCACCAACTCCGACGGCACCCATGTCCTGCCGTTCAAATCGGCGCTGTTCGCCGTCACCGACGGCCTGCCCGACGTCATCGTCCAGCCGGTGACCATCGCCTATACCAACGTCAACGGCATGCCCGTCACCCGCGAACGCCTGCCCGATCTCGCCTGGGTCGGCGACACGCAGCTGATGCCCCACGCCGCCGCCTTCATGTCACTCGGCCGCATCCGCGCCGAACTCATCTTCCACCCCCCGGTCCGCGCCGCCGATTTCGCCAACCGCAAGATGCTCGCCCACCACTGCCAGACCGTAATCACCCACGGCTATCGCAAGCTGATGGGCCACAATCTCTAGCCCTTTTTGTCCACTGTCATGCCAGCGAAGGCTGGCATCCAGTCGTGCCGCCAAGCACCATCCCCCCCCGAACCAGCACCAATCGCCGCGCCAAACCCACCCCCAGCCAATTAAGATGACCCCGCACCAACCACCCGCTATGACTGTCCCGTCCCAACCGGAGTCGCCGCAGCCAGTGTCACGCTACCACGTCAAATCTTTCGGCTGCCAGATGAACGTCTATGATTCCGAACGCATGGGCGACCTGCTCGCCGGCGAGGGCCATGTTGCGGTGGATTCGCCCGACAATGCCGACATCGTCGTCCTCAACACCTGCCATATCCGCGAACGCGCTGCCGAAAAACTCTACTCCGACATCGGTCGCCTCAGGAAGCCCCGCGCCGACGGCAGCCGCCCGGTCATCGTCGCCGCCGGCTGCGTCGCCCAGGCCGAAGGCGCCGAAATCGGCCGCCGCGCCCCCGCCGTCGATGTCATCGTCGGGCCATTGGCCTATCACCGCCTGCCCGACCTGCTGCGCGAAGCCGCCGCCATCCCCGAGGACGCCCGCGGCGCCCGCTGGGGCAGGGCGATCGACACCGACATGCCGGCCAGCCCGAAATTCGACCATCTGCCGCCGCGCCGTCACCAGGGTGCCAGCGCCTTCCTCACCGTTCAGGAAGGCTGCGACAAATTCTGCACCTTCTGCGTCGTGCCCTATACCCGCGGCGGCGAAACCTCGCGCCCGCAAGCCGATCTCGTCGCCGAAGCGCATACGCTGGTCGCTGCCGGCGCCGTCGAAATCACCCTCATCGGCCAGAACGTCAACGCCTATGACGGCGGCAGCGCCGGCACCGACAGCCTGCCCGGCCTCATCGCGCGCCTCGCCGAAATCCCCGGCCTCAAGCGCATCCGCTATACCACCAGCCACCCGCGCGACATGACGCAGGGGCTCATCGACGCCCATGCCCGCATCCCAAAATTGATGCCCTATCTCCACCTGCCGGTGCAATCCGGCAGCAGCCGCATTCTCAAGGCGATGAACCGCGCCCATACCCGCGAATCCTACCTCGCCACGCTGGCGCAGCTCCGCGCCGTCCGCCCCGACATCGCGCTGTCGGGCGATTTCATCGTCGGCTTCCCCGGCGAGACCGAGCAGGATTTCCAGGACACGCTCGATATCGTCGCCGAGGTCGGTTACGCGCAGGCCTATAGCTTCAAATATTCGCAGCGCCCCGGTACCCCGGCCGCGACAATGGCCGACCAGGTCCCCGAACCCGTCAAGGAAGAACGCCTCGCCCGCCTGCAGGCGGCAATCACCGCCGGCGCGTATGAATTCAACAAGGCCAGCGTCGGCCGCATCACCGAAATCCTGCTCGAACGTCCCGGCCGCAAGCCCGGCCAGCTCATCGGCAAGACGCCGTGGCTGCAATCCGCCGTCGTCGAAATCCCCGGCGCCAAGATCGGCGACCTGATCGCCGTCCAGATCACCCAAGGCCAACCGAACAGCGTCGAAGCATCTCCTCTCCAAGCAGAAAGAGCAGCAGCCTGATGTCGAAAAAGCCCGTGCGCTCCCCCGTCACAGGAGGCGACCGCACCCGGTCCCTCGCTGCCAGCGACCGCGTCCGGCTCGAGATCGAATTCGAAAAGGCCTATCTGCTCGGGCCGCTGTTCGGCGAATATGACCAGAACCTCATCGCCCTCGAAGGCCAGCTCGGCGTCTATATCTCGGCGCGCGGCAACAAGGTTCAACTCGAGGGGGAGGCCGATGCCGCCGCCCGCGCCCGCGACGTGCTCACCGGCCTCTACAACCGCCTCGCCCACGGCGAGACCATCGACGCCGGCGATGTCGTCGGCGCCGTCGCCATTGCCGCCGATCCGTCGCTGGTTGGGCTGGTCAGCGCCGATTCCGGCCTCGCCAACACCGCCGTCATCCGCACCCGCCGCAAGACCATCGCGGCGCGCAGCCCCACCCAGGTCCGCTACATCGAGGCGCTCGCCCGCGACTCGATCATTTTCGCCCTCGGGCCAGCGGGCACCGGCAAGACCTACCTCGCCGTGGCGCAAGCCGTCAGCCAGCTCATCGCCGGCTCGGTCGATCGCCTCGTGCTGTCACGCCCGGCGGTCGAGGCCGGCGAACGCCTCGGCTTCCTGCCGGGCGACATGAAGGACAAGGTCGACCCCTATCTGCGGCCGCTGTACGACGCGCTCTACGACATGCTTCCCGCCGAACAGGTCGAACGCCGCCTCGCCAGCGGCGAAATCGAGATCGCCCCGCTCGCGTTCATGCGCGGCCGCACGCTGGCCAACGCCTTCATCATCCTCGACGAGGCCCAGAACACCACGCCGCTGCAGATGAAGATGTTCCTGACCCGCTTCGGCGAGCGCAGCCGCATGGTCGTCTGCGGCGATCCCAACCAAGTCGACCTCCCCAACCCCGCCGCCTCGGGCCTCGCCGACGCCGTAAAACGCCTCGACGGCCTCGACGGCATCTCGGTCCTGCGCTTCTCCTCCCGCGAAGTCGTCCGCCACCCCATCGTCGGCCTCATCGTCGACGCCTACGAAGGCCCTCCCCAAGATGGCTAACCCTAAAACCCCTCTCCCACTTGGGGAGAGGGAGGGTGAGGGCGCTCGCCGCAAGAGGCCATGACATGCTGACCACTGAAACCGACTTGGCCAGCCCGCTCTGGACCACCACCCCCACCACCGACTGGGAAACCCTCGCCGCGTCCGCCGTCGCCGCCGCCCTCGCTGTCTCCCCCCATGGTCACCTCGCCGACAGCGGCGCCAACGTCGAGGTCAGTGTCCGGTTGTCGGACGACGAGGACGTCCACAACCTCAACCGCCAGTACCGGCAAAAGGACAAGCCGACCAACGTCCTCAGCTTCCCGATGGTCCAGGCCGACCTCATCGAATCGCTCGCCAATTCCGACGACGGCGAAATCCTGCTCGGCGACATCATCCTCGCTGCCGAGACCTGTACCCGCGAAGCCGCCGAAAAGGGCTGGGCCAACAGCGATTACGCGCAACACCTCATTGTCCACGGCACGCTGCACCTGCTAGGTTACGACCATGAACTCGGCGAATCCCAGGCGGACAAGATGGAAGCCCTTGAATCCGCGGCCTGCGCAAGCCTCGGCCTGCCCGACCCATATGCAGGTTAATTCCTGAGTCATGCCCGACCCCGACAGTAGCAGCGATTTCGCCTCCCGGCTCTGGCGCGGGCTGCGCCTGCTCATAACCGGTTCCGACCACGAACCCAGCCTGCGCGAAAGCCTCGAGGAGGCAATCGACGAGCATGACGACGTCGGCGCCGCCCGCGACGATCTTTCCCCCGTCGAACGCGCCATGCTCAAGAACATGCTGCATTTCGGCGAGCGCGAGGCCGGCGACATCTGCGTGCCGCGCTCCGACATGGTGGTCTTCGACATCGCCGACGGCTTTCCGGCGCTCGTCGCCCAGTTCAAGGAGGCCGGCCACAGCCGCGTGCCGGTATTCCGCGGCGACCGCGACCACATCATCGGCATGGCGCACATCAAGGACGTCTACGCCCATATCGCCGACACTTTCGACGACCGGGTCTCGTCGCGCCGCCTCCAGGAACTCCCCATCGAGCCGCTGCTGCGCCCGGTGCTGTTCGTCCCCGCCGCGATGCGCATCGTCGACCTGCTTGCCCGCATGCGCGCCGGCCGCACCCACATGGCGATGATCGTCGACGAATATGGCGGCACCGACGGCCTCGTCACTATCGAGGATCTCGTCGAGGAAATCGTCGGCGACATCGAGGACGAACACGACGAGGACGAAGCCGCGCTGCTCCAATCGATCAACGACCGCCTCTGGGAAGCCGACGCCCGCCTGCCCCTCGAGGACCTCGAGGAAGAACTAGGCCAGTCATTCGCCGACGCCGAGATCGGCGACGAGGTCGACACTCTGGGCGGCATGGTCTTCATGCTCGCCGGCCGCGTCCCGGCGATGGGTGAGACCGTCGAGCACCCCAGCGGCTGGCGCTTCGAGGTCATCGACGGCGACCCCCGCATGGTCAAGCGCCTTCGCCTCCACGCCCCAGCAGACAGAGTAGCAGCCTGACCGCGTTGTCCTCCCCCTAGAGGGGGGAGGCGAGAGACGCGTCTTCGCGGCCCGGGTGGCGGTGGTCCCCCGCGCAAAACGCAGCGACCCCCGCGCCGCCCGGCACCCCAAAATCAAACAGCCGGCACGGCCCCAATCAGGACCGGCCGGCTGCGATCAACCCAAATAGGGTCGACGAAACACCTACTTCAGATGCTGCGCCAGATACTTGTTCATCTCGAACATCGTGCATTCGTCACGCCCGAAAACCTTGCGCAGATTGTCGTCGGCAACGATGACACGCTTGTCGGTCGGCTTCTGGAGATCATGCTTTTTGATGTATTCCCACACCTTGCTGACCACCTGGCCGCGCGGGAGCATATCTTTCCCGACAATGACCGCTAGTTCCGGCGAAGGCGTCAGCGGCTTCTGCAACGCATCCATCTTCTTACCTGCCGGCTTGGCTTCTACTGCCATGTTTCTCCCCTCTTGCACTGACCTGGGACCATCCAGTTCGGCGGTCCCTTCCTGGCTAGGTAAATGCTTAGCGCAGTTCAGCCGTCACGCAACTGTCTCGACACCTCTTCGACCGATGTTTCGCTCGTTTCGAGACTTTCCATGCCCCTCAGGACCCGCGAAACGACTTCCTGGTGTATTGCCAGCGTGCGAGCCTGTCGGTCGGTAAGGCAGGCCCAGCGCTCATTTCGCTGCAATTCCACCTCTACTCAAGTCTGCGCCCGAGTCACAACACCCGCTTCAGCCGCACCTGGAAGACCCTTGGCGTGTTCAGATACGTCGCATTTCCCAATGTCGATTCCACATAGGTCGTGTCGAGGCAGTTGGTGCACTCCAGCGCCAGCGTCCAGTTGTTGTCGTCGGTCCGCATCGCCAGTCCGGCGTTGACCAGAGCAAAGCTGTCGCCCTGGCTGCCGGTGATCAACGTGCCGCCGTTCGGATTGGCCGCGAACGTCCGCCCGCCGCCGCCAGGCCCGGCCGTGATCGGTCCCGAATAGATCGAGGCATTGGCGCTGCCGGTCTCGTACGACGACCGCCAGGTGGCGTTGACGGTCGGTGTCAGGATGATCCCCGCCAATGGCAGCCGGAAGTCATACGACGCTCCCGCCGAAACGCTGACACTCGGCGTCCGCACCGGCCTGGCGATGGTCCCGGCTGCGGTCACGATGCCCGCTGCGCATGCCGGCGCATTGTTCGCCGCCATCCCCGCCGGGGCCGAATTGGGCGACAGCGGCACTTGTCCCGAAGCCAGTTGTGCCGCGCACCGCGCCTGCTGGAACGCCGTCGAGGCCACGCCATACTCGTCAAAATTCGGCGCACTGCTGTCGATGCGATACGCGTCGTCCTGCAGACCCAGGTTAAGATAGAGGTTCAGCCCATCGACCGGCACGGCAGTCAGCTCGATCTCGACGCCCTTGTTGCGATAATCGGCGAAATTCTGGGTGACGAGCGCCGTTGAATTGTCGCGCCGCACGAACGTCGACGGCGTCTGCAAATTCTTGGCATCGAGCAGGAACGCCGTCACATTGGCGCGCAGCCGGTTGCCGAACCATTCCGACTTGATGCCGGCTTCGTAACTCCACACCGCCTGCGGCCCGAACGGCAGCAATTCGTCGGCATTGTAGCCGCGCGCATTCCAGCCGCCCGATCCGAACCCCCGTGTCGCGCTGGCAAACAACAGCAAATCATCGTTGGGCTTGTAGTTGACGGCAAAGCGCGGCGCCCATTGCTGCGTCTTCTGCATGACCGGGATCGGCACACCGTTCGGTGCCACCAGGCTCCCGAAATTGAGACAGGTCACCGCCGTGCTGCCGGCGCACTGCGGCCGGTTGTCGACGATCGTGAACCTGCGTTCCTCGTCGGTATAGCGCACCCCGGCGGTCAGCTTCAGTCCATCGAACAGGTTGAGATCGCCCTGAAAATACCCGGCCCATGACGACACGCTGTTGTTCAGCCGGCGATCCGCCAGCAACATCGGCGTCGCTGTCCCGGTGTAAATCGACTGGATATCGGCAAAGTCCGTGTCGTTGTTCTCGTCGAGCAGATACACGCCTGTCACATAGTCGAGCAGTCCGCCGAACAGGCGTCCCGACAGTTTCACTTCCTGCGAGAACTGGCTGTGCTTGCTGTCGTTGAGCACGGTGTACCCGCCCAATGGAAAGCCGCGCACCACCGGGTCCGCCGCTGCCAGGTTCGGCAACGCCCGACCATCCGCAAAATCGATCGCATATCTCTGCGTCAGGTCGACAAAACCGGTGATGACATTGAGCGTCGCCGCATCCGACGACCATTCGAAGTTGCTCGTGTAAAGCAAGGTGTCGGTGCGGTTGCCGAGCCCGAATTCGCGCTTGGCGCCGGAGATCTCCAGCGGCGCATAGCTGCTGGTCGCCTGCCGCAGGCCCGTCGTCGCGAACCGCCCGTCGCAGTCATTCGGACTGCGCGGATCGCAGCGGTAATTCAGCAGATTCTCGCTATCGGCGCGGACATAGGCAAACGACCCGTTCCAGTCGAAATTCTCGGCGAAATCGAGCCGCAGCGCCAGGCGGAAACCGGCCCCGTCATTGTCGTTCTGCTGCTCGCCGGTCGTCGTGTTCGCCGCATAACCGTCGTCGTCCTGGAAATATCCCGACAGTTTCAGCCCGACGCCCGCCGCCAGCGGCATGTCGAGCGAGGCCCGCGCCAGCTTGCGATCATACGACCCATAGGTGAACTCGCCATATCCTGCGAGCTCGGTTCCCGGCCGCTTGAGCACCACGCTGACGGCGCCGCCCACCGGGTTGCGGCCCATCAGCACGCCCTGCGGCCCGCGCAGCACTTCGACGCGCTCGACATCAAAGAAATTGAAGTTATTGGCGCTCTGCCGGCCGAGGGCGATCTCGTCGATATAGGTGCCGACCACTGGATCGAACGTCGCGATCGTCTCGGTATTGCCCAGTCCGCGAATGAAATAGGCGTTGGCCGAACCCAGGCCGGCGACGTTGGTGCCGACCATGTTGGGCACATATTGGCCCAGTTGCGACGTCGCCTGGATATTTTTGGCATCGAGGTCATCGGCCGAAAAAACGCTGACCGCGATCGGCACCGACTGCGCCGATTCGCGCCGCCGCTGCGCCGTCACCACGACTTCAGGCAGGCCCGACGGGGCGACCGCCGGCGCCTCCGTGGTGGCTGCCGCTTCCCCGGCCGGAGCAACCTCCTGCGCGCTCGCAACCGACGAGACGGCCAGCGCCGATGCTGCCAGCAATACGGCGCGCACTCGCAGGCGCCCCCGGGTCGTCGCAGTCTTCATCCCAGTCTCTCCAACGCCGAAACCACCATCGTCATGCCCGAACCTGGCAATGCGACGATGAGGCCGGACAAATTTCGACACGCCGTGGCAGCCAGATCAACGGCATCATTTCCGTCCAAAGCTTCCGTTACAGGTCGGGGACCACGGCACAACCCACTTCCGGGGGGACCCCGGCACAACCCATCTTCGCACACAATTGCGCCGAAGCGGCGACGCGGGCGACTCATGCCCTCGCCCGACACTGGAACGGCCTATTTCGGTCCGTCGCGCCCGGTGCCGCCGCCCATCGGCCCGCCGCCGGCACCGACGCTGCCGATATTGCCGAACAGATCCTCGAAGAAATTGCTGTCCCGGCCGAGCGTCGGCGTCTTGTCTTTCACCGGGTCGATCCGCGCGATCTGCTCCATGCCGCGCCGCTCGACCTTGGTCACGGCGCCCGCCTTGTCGAACGAGATCACCAGGATCGACTGCTGGGTCACCTTGGGCCTGGCAAAGGCATATTGCCCGGTGTTGCGCGAAATATAATACCATTCGCCGTCGTCGAACTGCGCGGCGAAGGTCGGACGGCCGAGGGTCTTGGCGACCGACTCGCGGTTATCCACCCCCGGCTGGATCGACGTCAGCAGCGTTTCATCGATCAGATAGCCCTGATTCTGTTGAATCCGCGAGCAACCCGAGGCGCCCAGCGCCATCACGGCCAGTCCGGCAAGAAGGATACCACGACGCATTACGCTCTCCCAATCCACCGCAGCTGTTGCGCAGGCGCGGCCAAGGCTCAATATGACAAACTCTCGCCGCGTGCCAGCGGCGATGCACCAGCCATAAAAGGCCCACGCGCATGTCCATCCTTTCCGCCTTGCGCCGCGCCGTCGGCGCCTCGCTGCCCGACGCCGGCCCCGCCGAACCGCTCTACCGCGCCGTGGTCGCCGAGGCGCGCCGCCCCGACTGGTATCTCGCCGGCCAGGTTCCCGATACGCTCGACGGCCGCTTCGACATGGTCGCGCTGGTCCTGTCGCTGGTCATGATCCGGCTCGAGGACGAAGGCGCCGACAGTCCTGCCGCCCCGCTGTGCGCCCGGCTGACCGAACGCTTCATCACCGACATGGACGGCACCCTGCGCCAGGACGGCGTCGGCGACCAGGTCGTCGGCAAGCATATCGGCCGCATGGTCGCAGCCCTTGGTGGCCGACTTGGCGCCTATCGGGGCGCTCGGCACGACGACGCGCTGCTCGCCGAGGCGCTGCGCCGCAACCTGTGGCGCGGCGAGCCTGTCAATGACGACGCCGTCGCCTGGGTCATCGCCGAATCGCGCCGCCTGTCGGCCCGCCTCGATGCCGCACCCCTTCTATCCATCACCAGCGGCAACTTTACGGGACCAACCGCATGACCATCGCCCCGCCCGAATTCTCGCGTCATTTCCGCGCCCATGACGTTGCTGGCATCCCTCGCCAGCAGATGATCGAGGCCGATCCCGCCGAGCGCGAGGCGCTTGCCCGGCGCTTCAACCTCATCGGCCTCGAACGCCTCACCGCCGCGCTCGAACTCAGCCGCGAGGCAGCCGGCATCCGCGTCACCGGCCAGATCCACGCCTCGGGCGACCAGGCCTGTGTTGCCACCGCCGAACCGGTGCCGTTCCTGATCACCGAGCCGCTCAAGATCCTGCTCACCGAGGCGCGGCCCGAAGGCGACGAGATCGAGCTTCACGACGCCGATCTCGACACCGAAATCCTTGAAGGCGACGTGATCGACCTCGGCGAGATCGCCGCCCAGGCCCTCGCGCTTGCGCTCGACCCCTACCCGCGCTCGGTCCACGCCGCCCCCGGCGTCGTCACCGAGGAACAGGCCCGCGCCGATTCGAGCCCGTTCGCCATCCTCAGGAAGAAATAGCGCTCACGCTGTCCTACACGCGCCGTTGCTGCTATCCTGCTCGACACCCTCGCTCTTTGAATCTGTTGGCAATTCCCGGAAGACCCCGGCGCCCCGACGTCGGCACAGAAAAACGACGAAAGCGGAAAATGTGGAACATGTTAACGAACAAGTCGGATTTGTGACGGCCCGCGCGGCAAGCGATCAACACCCCGGCGGCGTTGCCCGCAACAATGCCCGTCCCGGCCGCGCCCCCGTCGCCGCGCCATTCTTCAACGCCAGCACGCCATTGACCAGCAGTGCATCGACCCCCGCCGCCGGCTCGCGCGGATGCACATAATCGGCCCGTGGCGCGTAACGCTGCGGATCGGACACCATGACATCGGCGAAATACCCCGGCCGCAGATAGCCGCGCTCGACCAACCGATACATGTCGGCCGTCGCCCCCGTCGATCGCCGGATCATCGCCGCCATGTCGATGACCTTCCGCTTGCGGACATATTCGGCATACAGCCGCGGGAACGTCGCATATTGGCGCGGATGCCCATCGGACCCGTCCGAACTCGTCACCACCCACGGCTGGCGCATGATCAGGTCGATATCGCGGTCGGTCATGTTGAACGACGCAACGCCCGTTCCCGCCGCATTCTTGCCATCGGCGCTCGGAACCCGGATGATCCGGATCGCCGCATCGATCGGCGCCAGCTTCCACGCCTTGGCCATCCCGGCGAGCGTCCTGCCCGTCCATTCCTGCTCGGCACTCGTCAATAACAGGCTGTCCGCACCACCACGCCGCCGCAAATTCTCGCTCATCTCGATCTTGATCTTCACCAGTGTCGCCCGCGCATCGAGCCGCGCAATCAGCGCCTTGTAGCCGCCATCGACCGCCCAGCGCGGCACCAGCGACGCATCGAGACTCGAACCCGACGCATTCCACGGATATTGATCAGCGGTCACATCGATGCCCGCGCGGCGCGCTGCCTCGATCTCGGCAATCAACGCCGGTGCCTGGCCGTGCACATCGACCCCCAGCGCCTTCAGATGTGCGAAATGCACCGGCATTCTGGCCTCGCGCCCGATCCGGATCACCTCGCGCACCGATCCCATCAGCCCGATGGAATAGCTCGACTCATCGCGCTGATGGGTATCGTACATGCCGCCGCGGCTACCCGCCTCGCGCGCCACCGCGATCACCTCGTCGGTTGCGGCAAAGCTCTGCGGCGCATAGAACAACCCCGTCGACAGCCCATACGCACCCTCGCACATCGCCTTGGCCACGAGCGCCTTCTCCTGCGCCAGTTCCGCCGGCGTCGGCGGCCGGTCGTCCTGCCCGATCACCCGGCCGCGTACCGCACCGAACCCGACGAACGGCGCAAAATTGGTGCCCACCCCGCTCGCCTGCAACTTCGCCGCATCCGCCGCCACGTCGGGCGTGCCATAGCCATCGACACCGATGATCACCGTCGAGACACCCTGTGCCAGCCAGGGCAGGTTCTGCCGCGCCGTTGCATCAACCGAACGGATATAGCTGTCGGGATGCGTATGCGGATCGATGAAGCCGGGCGCGACGATGCTGCCGGCGGCGTCGATTACCCGCGCCGCGACCGTACCCCGTGCCGGCCCGACATAGACGATCCGGTCGCCGACGATCTCGACATCGCCGACCGCCGGCGCGTCGTTGCTGCCGTTATAGATTGTCCCGCCGCGCACGATGACATCGACCGGTGCCGCAGCCGCCGAACCAGCAATCAATGCCGCTCCAAGGAAAACGCGCATCACCATCCCCTAGCCCTTCGGCACCAGCAGCGTCCGGTTCCGCGCCGCCGCATCGACCGCTGCCCGGCTAAACGGCATTTTCTGCATCGCCCCGGCAACCCATGGCGCATATTGATCGCGGTAGTGCGGCGACGCCGGGTCGGCCGACTGACCCGGCAGGTTGAGGTACAGGCTGTTGTCCCAGCCGCCGACATCGATAACTTGCAGATAGCTCGCGCCGCCGCCCACCCGATAACCTCGACCGCCGACCCAGCGCGCGTTGACGGTAAAATTGTCGCCCCCCGACTGCCCACCTTCCAGAACCGGAAAGGCCGCCGCGATCGCCGGTATCCGCGACAATGGATGTGCAATCCGCACATTGTGGATCGCCCCCCAGCGCCATTTCGCCGGGTCCGCCCCCATCAAGCGCGTCGCCTCCGCCCACGCCGCAACCAATGCTGCATCGAAGATCCGATCGCGCGCTGCCGCCGGCTCCGCCCCAAACCGCGCATCCGGATCGCGCATCAGCCGGATCAATTCCCCCGCCGCGATCGACGGCACCAGCGCCCGCGCCGCCGGCGGGACGATCGCGTCGAGCACCCGCTTGCCAAGGTCCGCCCACAATATCCGAAGCAGCGCTGCCGGCCCGCTATCGGCGCGCAATTCGCCGTCGAAGCCGCGCAACATATCCGCCGCCGGCCGCGCCGCTGCACTGACGTCCTTCGGGATCAACGCCGCCAGCTCACGCGCCGGTGTCGACCACAGGTCCTGCTGCAACGCTGCGCTGTCCGCCAGCCGATGCCGCGGCTGCTTCTCGAGCACGCCGACAATGCGCTCATACCGATACGGCTCGCGAAACGAGAATGCCAACGGTACCGGATAATCCTTGGGCAGATTGTCCTCGTTAGCGGTCGCAAACCACCCCTTCGCCGGATTATATTCGCGCGGCAGTTTCTCCGCGCCGAACCGGCCTTTCCAGTCGAACCGCCCGTCTCCCGGCACCGGCAACAGCCCGTCGTGCCCGCCGCCCCGGATCGGCGCCATCCCGATCACCTGCCAGCCATGGTTGCCATCGACATCGGCGTAGTGAAAATTCGTCGGCGACGGATGCAGCTTGAACGCCTCGCGTAGTCCCGCCCAGTCTCGCGCCAGGTTGATCGCGATCATCGCAAATCCGCCCATCGCCCCGGGCATCATCGTCACGCTGGCCAGCACTGTCGCCCGTCCGGAAGCGGCATCATGGAGCAGCACCGGCCCCTGCACGGCAAACCGCATCCTGACCTTGCGCGGCGCCGCGCCCTTCACCGCGATCTCTTCCCAGATCGTCTCGAAGCGCTTCCAGCCGCCATCGTGCCGATACCTTTCAGGGTCCGCCGGATCGAGCGCGAGCACGAACAGGTCGGTCTGGTCGTTGTGCGAATTGGTCCGCCCGAAGGCAAAGCGATCGGTGTGCCCCTGCATGATCCCCGGCAATCCCGGCGAGCCGCCGCCGATCACATCAAGCCCCGGCGCGGTCAGGTGCGCGACGTGCCGCGGGGCGAAGCCGCCGATGCCCAGGTGCGGGTCATTCGCCAGTATCGCCCGCCCCGTCGCACTTCGCTGCGGGGCGATCGTCCAGGCATTCGATCCCGCATTCTGCTGCTCGATCCGCGCCCCCGCCGGATCGCGCACGTCCGCCGGCTCGCGGACCGGCGACGGCGTATTCCCGAACGGCAAGGACCCCTCCGTTCGCGCCAGCACGCCCAGATCACGCTCCGAAATCGCCTTCACATCCAGCCCGGCCGGCATCTTCAACCGCCACGCCGGCCGCAGCGGCGCCACCAGCGTATCAAGCTCGAGCATCCCCATCGCCGCCAGCTGCGCGCGCCGGATCTCGTCGTCGGCATTGCCCAGCGCCGCGCCGCGCGCCGTGACCAGGTCGCGCAGGTCCCAGCGCAGCGGCACCGCACCCAGGATTGCATATTCTGCCGGCAAAAGCGCCGGATCCGCCATGACCTCGTCGATCCGCGCATTGACGCCGGCGATATAACCCCGCGCGCACGCCAGCACCTCGGCGGGCACCACCGCCAACTCGGCGGCGAGGTCGCCGCGGTAGTGAAACAGCCGCTCGGCATGGTCGTTGTCGACGAAATCCGTCCCGAATGCTTCCGCCAGCCGCCCCATAATCCGCCGATGCCCGAGATCGAGCTGGAACAACCGGTCGCGCGCCGCGGCGTATCCCTGCCCGAAAAAGGCATCGGCCTTGCTGCCGGCACGGATATGCGGAACGCCCCATATATCGTCGATAATCTCGATCGGTCCCGACGCCCCCGTTACCCGGCGGGTCACCGCTGCGATCGCCACCCCCGGCACCAGCCCGACAATCGCCGTTCCCGCCAAAAAAGCCCGCCGGTTCAGCTTCATGCAGTTTCCCCGGGCTTTCATCGGCACGTGCCAACCTATGCGGGCAGGGCAGGGCGCGCAATCCCGCACTCCCTCGCGCTGCCCCGCGCCAAACGCGCCACACTTCGCAGAAATCGCCGCGCCGCCGCTTGACGCGGTTCGTTCCCCACCGGCACCATGACACGGGGATTACAAACGCAAGACGAAGCCGCCACCGGGGCCAAAGTTCGGGGCGTGCAGTGCATAATGATCAAAGGGGGACTTCGATGCTCGTGACCAACAACTTCCGGCGCAGTCATGCCGCAAAATCCAGTCTCGCGCGTGCCGCGCAATCGAGTCTCGCTGCGCTTGCGCTTGCCAGCCTGCTGCCCAGCCACGCCGCCGCCCAGACTGCGCCCGCCGCCGAGCCCGAAGCCACCCGCGTCGAGGATATCGTCGTCACTGGGACGCGCATCGTTCGCGACGGCTTCCAGGCGCCGACACCGCTCACCGCGCTAACGCTGGAGGATATCCAGAACACCTCGCCGAGCAACAACATCGCCGATTTCGTCAACCAGCTGCCCTCGCTCGCCGGTTCGACCCGCCCCGCCAACTCGCGCCTCAACCTCTCGAGCGGGCAGGCCGGCATCAACGCGCTCAATTTGCGCAACCTCGGCGCCGAGCGCACGCTCGTCCTGCTCGACGGCCGCCGCTCGGTCGGCTCGACCGTCACCGGCCTCGTCGACGTCAACACCATCCCGCAGTCGCTCGTCAAAAGCGTCGAGGTTGTCACCGGCGGCGCGTCGGCTGCCTATGGCTCGGACGCTGTCGCCGGCGTCGTCAACTTCGTCCTCGACAAGGGATATGAAGGCCTCAAGCTGAGCGCCGAAAACGGCGTTACCGGGCAGGGCGACGGCTATAACTATGCCTTCGGCGTGGCGGGCGGTGCGGCCTTTGCCGGTGGCCGCGGCCATATCCTGCTTAGCGCCGAGCTTGCCCACCGCGACGGTATCTTCCAGGTCGACCGCGACTGGAACGCCACCGGCTATGTCCGCATCCAGGACCCCGCCTGGACCACTGCCAGCACGACGCCGCGCTACCTGATCCGCCGCCAGGTCGGCGCTGCGAACTCGACACCCGGCGGCCTTGTCACCGGTTCGGCCGGCGGCGTCGCCAACCGGCTGCGCGGGCTCTATTTCACCAACGCCGGCGCCATCAACCAGTTTCAGTACGGCGCGCTGACCTTTCCGTCGCCGGCCGGCGCTGCCGCCCCCACGCTGACGCAGGGTGGCGACTGGCGGGTCAATGATTCGGGTCGCCGCATCGGCCTCGATCCCGAGGACGACCGCCGGGGTGTCTTCGGCCGCGTCAGCTACGAAGTCGCCGACGGCATCAAGCTCTTCGCCGAGGGCGCGTACAACAAGCAGGAAGTTTTCTTCAACGCCGGGCCGAACTTGTCGACCGGCATCAACCTGAATGCGACCGGCTGCGGCACTGCGGCGACCGCTGCCGCCGCACCGCTGACCTGCAACGCCTTCCTGTATAACACCCTCGGGCCGGCACGCCTTGCCGGCATCACCGGCGTGACCGTCGCCACCACCGCCGCCGACCTGCCATTCCGCGGCGTCGACAACAAGCGCGAGGTGCAGCGTTATGCCCTTGGCGCCGATGGCGATACCGAGATGTTCGGCAAGCGCGCAACGTGGAATGTCTACGCGCAATACGGCCGCGCCGACCTCCGCGAACAGCTCCGCAACGTCATGAACAACGCGCGCATCGCCAATGCCACGGCAGCGGTCTTCGCCCCCGCCGGCAACGCTGCCGGCTATGCCCCGGGTTCGATCCAGTGCCTGATCAACGTCGATGCCATCACCACCAACAACGATCCCGCCTGCGTTCCGCTCAATCGCCTTGGTATCGGTGTCGCCAATCCCGCTGTTGCGGGCTATGCGCTCGGCAATCCTTACCGCGACGAGGTGGTCGAGCAATATAACGCTGCGGCCAACCTCTCGGTAACGCCTTTCGCCACCTGGGCCGGCGACGTCAGCATCGCCGTCGGCGCCGAATATCGCGAGGAAAAGATCCGCGGCTTCGTGCCGGCCGAGTTCCAGCCGACCCCGACGGTCGATGCCTCCGGCCGTCCGACCACCAGCAATGCCTGGTCGGTCGGCAATTATCTGCCGACCAACGGCAGCTACAACGTCAAGGAAGCCTATCTCGAAACCGTCGTGCCGCTTGGCGCCGGGATCGAATTCAACGGCGCCGTCCGCGCCACCGACTATTCGACCGCGGGCTATGTCACGACTTGGAAGGCCGGCGCCACCTGGCAGGTGATCGACGACATCCGGCTGCGCGTTACCCGCTCGCGTGACATCCGCGCGCCCAACCTCAACGACCTGTTCCAGGGCGGTTCGGCGAACAGCGATTCGATCCGAAATCCGATCTTCACGCCGGACGGTGCCAATGGCCCGGCAAACTATGCCTATTCGGGCTTCGTCACCGGAAACCCCGATCTGAGCCCCGAAAAGGCCGATTCCTGGAATGCCGGAGTCGTGCTCTCCCCCAGTTTCCTGCCCGGGTTCAATCTCTCGGTCGATTATTTCCGCATCGATCTCGGGGAGGCGATCAGCACCTTCAGCGCGCAGCAGATCGCCGACCTTTGCTATCTGCAAAGCCAGCAGGCGTTCTGCGACGCGATCAGCAATGATCCGATTCGCTCGGTGCCCGGCCAGCCTTATCTGCTCATCCGCAGCCAGCCGTTCAACGCTGCCAACCAGCTCGTCCGCGGCGTCGACATCGATGCCAGCTATCGTTTGCCGCTCGATCGGATTTTCGCCACGTCGCAGGCCAGCTTCACCCTGCGCGGTCTCGCCACGCGCTACATCGAAAACCTCTACGACAGCGGCGTTCCCGGCACGATCGTGCTCGATTCGGCCGGCGTCAACGGCGGTCAAACCAGCACGCCGGATTGGATCTTCCGCGTCAGCGCCAGCTACGAGACCCCCAGCTTCTCGATCACTGCGGTCGGCCGCGGCGTTAACGCGGGCAAATATGTCGCCAACGGCATCGAGTGCACGACCGCTTGCCCCGCCAACAATCCCAATTTCTTCACCTACGACGACAACAGTGTGTCGGGCGTCTTCTACGCCGATCTCAACCTGACCCAGAAGGTCGACTTGGCCGGCGCTGAAGCCCAGTTCTTCCTCAACATCACCAACCTCTTCGACCGCGAACCGCTGCTGCTTCCCGAAACCGGGCTCGCCGCCAACAGCACCTATTCGGACCTGCTCGGCCGCGCTTTCCGCGTCGGTATCCGCGTGCAGACCCGTTAAGTTCGTTGAGCCCGGTTCGCGCCGATCTGCGGCGCGCCGGGCCGGGTGCAGGAGTATCGATGGCCACGATTGATCCTGCCTTTGCAAGCGACGCAACCCTGAGCACCGCCTTGCCCGGTAACCGCCGCCGCATGTTGCTCTTTGGCTTGCTCGGTTTTTCCGCGGGCTTGCCGTTCTACATGTTCTCGGTGGTGCTCGCGCTTCGCCTTCAGGCGCACGGCACCGCGCTCGCGGTCATCGGTTTTTTCGCCTGGGTGCAATTGCTGCCGACCTTCAAATTCCTTTGGGCACCGCTGCTCGATCGTTTCGATGTCCCCGGCTTTGCGCGCTTCTGGGGCAAGCGCCGTGGCTGGATCCTGCTCTCGCAGCTAGGCATTTTCACCGCGATGGTCGCCATGGCGGTCACCGCCGCCGACAACGACCTGGCGCTGACGGCGCTGTTCGCCATCCTGCTCGCCTTCTGGACGACGACCCTCGAAATCGCCGCCGACGCCTGGCGCATCGAACTCGCCCCGACCCAAGACCAGCAGGGGCCTATCGTCGCCGCTAACCTCTGGGGCTATCGCTCGGCGATGGTTGCCGCCGGCAGCGGGGCGCTTCTCATCGCCGACAGCGCCGGCTGGATGGCGGCCTATCTCGTCATCGCCGCGATTGCCTTCCTCGCCTTTCCGCTGCTCGTCGCCACGGCGCCCGACGCGCGCAATACCGCTGGCCGCACCAGCGCGCTATTCACCGGCCTCGCCGCCAGCGCCGCGATCCTTGTCGTCATGCTCGTCGCCGTCGCCGCGATCGGCTGGCTCGTCCTCGCAGCCGCTGCCGGCATCGGCTTCGACGCCGATGCCAACGTCACCCCTTGGGTGCTCGGCATCGCGATGCTGCCCTTCCTTGCCATGGCGCTGGCACTGCCCCGCATCCGCCGTGCGACGCCTCAGTCCCGCTTGCGCAGTTCTGCGGCCATCGGGCCGTATGTCGATTTTTTCTGGCGCTACGGCTTCGGCGCCATCGTGTTGATGGCGTTCGTGTCGCTGTACCGCATGGGCGACGTGCTGGCGCTCAACCTGTCGAAGCCGATGATCCGCGATCTCGGCTACAGCCTCAGCGCCATCGGCCGCGCCGACAGCTTCGTCGCGCTCGGCGCCAGCATGGCCGGCGTCGGCATCGGCGGTTTCCTCGTCATGCGCTGGCCGCTGCCGCATACGCTGGCGCTCGGCGCGATTTTCGCCGCCATCGGCAATTTCGGCTTCGTCTGGCTCGCGGCGCAACCCATCGACGAGACGTTGCTCTATATCGCGACCGGTGCCGATCAATTCGGCAACGGCATGGCCGGCGCGATCTTCGTCGTTTACCTCTCGATGCTGGTGAACCCGCGCTTTCCGGGCGCCCAATATGCTTTTCTGTCGGGCTGGGCCTTCATGCTGCCGCGGCTGTTGTCGGGCGCGGGCGGTGCCATCGTAATCGGCATCGGCTATGACAAGTTTTTCCTGCTTTCAGGGGTCCTCAGCCTCGCCGCCTTGCTGTTCCTCCCCGCACTTGCCCGGCTTCACCCTCGCGCGCCGGATAGCCCCGAATGATCGACGATATCGCAGCTTTTGCGCCCGCCAATGACGCCGTAATGTCCGGTCGCATACCCGGCGCGACCCTTGGCATCGTCACCAAAGAAGGTCAGCGCGGCATCCACTTCGCCGGCTTCGCTCAGACAGTCCCTGTCCCCGAGCTTCTCACCCTCGATCACTGGTTCGACCTTGCCTCGGTGAGCAAGGTCGTCGCCACCACGACGATGATCCTGCGCCTCGCCGATCAAGGCGTCCTTGATCTCGACCGCCCGCTCACCGACGCAATCCCCGACTTGCGCCAGTACGACATCGCCAACGCGCCGGAACGCCGGCTGACCTTCCGCGATTGCCTCGCCCACAACACCCATCTGCCTGCCGTCGAGCCGATCTACACCTATGGCGACGACCCCGACCGCCTGCGCGCCTTCATCCTGCAACGCGAATGGCGCCAAGGCCCGCCGGTCTACTCCGACATCAACTTCCTGCTGCTCGGCATCGCCATCGAACGCCTGACCGGCGGATCGCTCGATGCGCTTCCGCTGGGTGCGGGCCTGAGCTGGGGCCCGCCCCCCGGTCCCGCCGTCGCCACCGAACGCTGCAGCTGGCGTGGCCGCGTCCTGAAGGGCGAAGTCCATGACGAAAACAGCTTCGCGCTCGGCGGCCGCACCGGTCATGCGGGGTTGTTCGGCACCGTCGCCGGTGTCCTCGATTTTGCGCAGGGGCTATTGGACGGCAGCGGTGCATCCCCCGCCATGCTGGCCGCGATCCGTACCCGCGTCGCCGGTCACCGCACCTGCGGTTGGGACAAGTTCCACACGGGCTGGCCCGGTGGCGACACCTGCTCGCCCGAAACGATCGGCCATACAGGCTTTACCGGGACGGGATTGTGGATCGATTTCGACCGCGGCGTCGCCTGGACCCTGCTGACCAACCGCGTTCACCCGACGCGTCATGCAGATTCCGGCATCTTCACTTTGCGCCGAGCCACCGGCACTGCCGTACTGACCGCTGTTGACGCCTGACGAACAGCGGGTGGGGCTAAATCACACGCGCTTGACCGTGCTCAAGCTTCAGAATATTTGCAGAAACATCGCTGCTACCGGTTGTGGAAGCCGGCAGCAGCGATGGTGCAGCCCCTTTTGGAAGTGGGTGCGACGGGTAAGGCGCTTGCCTCGTATATCGGGTCGCTGACTTTTCGACAGTGTGGCGACCCGATCCTATCTTGAACCAGTAGGTTCAAATTACGTGATAAATGAACGGCCGTTCGTTCAAAACGGGACGTCGTCGTTCAGATCGTCGTCGAACGCAGGTGCCGGCTTGCGCGCACTGCCGAAATTGCCGCTGCTGGCTGGTGCGCCGTATTCATCCCCGCCGCCGCCATAACCGCCGCCGCTATCGCGTCCGCCGCCGGCACCGGCGCCGCTGTCCCGGCTGTCGAGCAACGTCAGTTCGCCGCGGAAGGCCTTCAGTACGACTTCCGTCGTATATTTCTCGACGCCCTGCTGGTCCTGCCATTTGCGGGTTTCCAGCGCGCCCTCGAGATAGACCTGGCTGCCCTTGCGGAGATACTGGCTGGCGATCTTGCCGAGATTTTCGTTGAAAATCGCGACATTGTGCCATTCGGTCTTTTCCTTGCGCTCACCCGACTGCTTGTCGCGCCAGGTTTCCGAGGTCGCCACCGAGAACCGCACGACCGAGCCGCCGTTGGCAAAACTCTTCGATTCCGGGTCCTTGCCCAGCCGTCCGACCAGAATAACCTTGTTCACGCCTGCCATCGTCGAATTCTCCTAATGTCCCACCCTAAAGCCGCGGCCACGCCCCGGCAATTCCTATCGCCAAACAGTCCACAGTCGCTTGCCAACACACATGGTTCGCGGCACCTAGGAAGCGCACCAGGGGGAGCACGGCGATGGCGGGGGAGATCGAAGCCGCGGCAGACCATGCCAATGCCGCCCTGCTCGCCGACGTTATCGACACGCCTGCTGCTGGCGGCGCAAGCCCTACCGCTGTCTGCGCCAATTGCGGTGCACCATTGCCCGGCAATTTCTGCGGCAATTGCGGGCAGAAGGCGCATCTTCATCGCAGCCCTGCCGACGTCGGCCATGAATTCGTCCATGGCATTACCCATTTCTACGGCAAAGCGTGGAAGACCTTTCCGATGCTGTTGCTTCACCCTGGCCGCCTGACGCGTGAATATATCATGGGCCACCGCGCCCGCTACATCGCCCCGGTGCCGTTGTTCTTGCTGGTCGTCTTCCTGATGTTCTTCGTGTTCTCGTTCGTCCTCGTCATGCCGCTGCCGACCGCGCTTACCCCCGCTCAGACCAAGGCCCAGATCATCGAGCTCGATTGCTCGATTGCCGATATCGATCGCGATCTGCTCGCCGCCAGGAAGAACAACGACCGCAACAGGATCGCCACCATCACCGGCATTCGCAGCGGTCTGATCAAGACCCGCGACGCTGTAAGGCAGGGCGTGGCACCCGGTGCCTTCGACATCCCCGCCGAGATCAGTCGTGAGTTCGCTACCAGCGATCTCAAGGTCAATCTGGGCAACGAGACCATCAACCAGAAGGCCCGCCACGCGCTCAAGAATCCCGAGCTCGTGCTCTACAAGATCCAGGGCAAGGCCTATAAACTCAGCTTCCTGCTCGTGCCACTGTCGCTGCCATGGCTGTGGCTGATGTTCGCCTGGAAACGCGACGTCCGCCTGTACGATCATGCCATTTTCGCGCTCTATTCGATCAGCTTCATGTCACTGCTTTTTGTTGTCGGCAGTCTCGCGCTTGCCGCCGGCATTGGCTTCGGCCTGTTCTGGTTCCTGCTCGTCTTCGCCATTCCCGTCGCCCATATGTACGTCCAGCTCAAGGGCGCCTATGCGCTTGGCAGGTTCGGCGCCGGCTGGCGCACCATCGCTCTTGCCTTCGCCTCGGTTATCACGCTCGGCATATACGCCGTGATCATGATCGTCCTCGGCGTCGTCGACTGAACGCTATTCCGCAGCATCCCTCTCCGCGCCCGCCAATTGCACGGTGCCAGGCGCCGGCAACAATTCCCGCGCCGCCACCGCTCGCACGGCCGCATCGACGACGCCTATGACGGCGACCGGCTTCTTGCCCTTTTCAATGCCCATTTCGGTAAAGCGCCGCGCCTTGGGCAGGACATTGCCTTCGAGCGAGCCGACAAAGGCGTTGTAGCTGCCGACGGCCTGCGACAGGTTGCGCCCCACGCCGGAGACATGGTCGGCCATGGTTGCGATCGCGGAATACATGTCGGCGCCCAGCTTGCCGATCTCGCGCGCTTCATCGGCGAGTTTTTCCTGCCGCCACACCAGTGCCACGGTCTTGGCGATGGCGAGCAGGTTGATCGGGCCAGCGAGCAGGATGCGCTGCTCGAACGCCCAGCCAAGCAGCGGCAGGTCATGCTCCATCGCCGCCGACAGGAAATTTTCCCCCGGAATGAACATCACGACAAAATCCGCAGCGGCGCCGAACTCGTTCCAATAGGCCTTGTCGCTGAGGCCGCGGGCGTGCTGGCGTACCGATCCGGCGTGGCGCTTGAACGCCGCCATGCGATCGGCGTCGGTCGTGGCCTCGCCGGCGTCGAGATAGTCCTTGAGCGAGCATTTCGAATCGATGATCAGCTGGCGTCCGCCGGGCAGATTGATGATCGCGTCGGGGCGCCGGCTGCCGGCTTCGCTGACGACATGGGTCTGCAGCGTGAAATCGATACCGGCGCGAAGTCCCGCCATCTCGAGCGTGTTGAGCAACTGCTGCTCGCCCCAGCTTCCCGACGTCTTGCTGCTCGATCGCAGTGCCGAAACCAGCTTCGCTGCCTCGCTGCTGACCTGTAATTGGCCCACCGCAACTGCCGCCAGTTGCTCCTTCAACCCGCCATAGGCCTCGGTGCGCGCTGCCTCGACCTTCTTGAGTTCGCCTTCGTAGCGGGTGAGTGTTTCCGAAACCGGCTGCAGCAGCGCCTTCAATCCGGTTTCGGACTTGGTCTGCTGTTCGGCGAACCGCGCTTCGGCGCGTTCAAGAAACTGTGCTTGCGCGCCCTCCAGCGCCTTGCCCGCCAGTGCGGTGAATGTTTCCGTCGTCCGCGCCACTTCGGCGGCGTGGCCGCGCTCGCGTTCGTCCTGCGCCGCCTTCAGCGCGCGCAGTTCGCCCGCCAGCGCCTCGCGCTCGACTTCGGCGTCGCGCAGTTCGGCATTGCGCTCGCCGAGCATCTTGACCTCGACCGCAGCGCGACCACGTTCCTCGCGCTGCCGCGCTGCTTCGGCCGTTGCTTCGACGGCGTCCGTACGCGCCGCATCGCGCTCGCGGCGGACATCGCTCAGCGGCCGAGCCCATAGCGCCCAACCGAGCAGCAGCGCCGCGGCCGCCGCCAACACGCCCGCAATCATCGCTTCGATCAAGACAATCTCCCCAGAACGTTACAAGAACATCTGCTAACGCAAAGTCAAGTGCAATCAGGCATTGCCCTTTGCGGCATTCGCCTGCCAGATGCCGCAATGCGTATCATCCTTCTCGCCGTTCTTCTCCTCGTCACCCCGGCGCATGCTGCCGAAATTTCGGCAGATCGCATCAAGGCCGACGTCCGCACCTTGTCGTCCGACGCCTTTGGCGGACGCGGCCCCGGCGAGGATGGCGAGGAGCGCACCATCGCTTTCCTCGCCCAGGCCTTTGCCGCCGCCGGGCTCGCTCCTGGCGGTGACAATGGCGGCTGGCTGCAGGCGGTGCCGCTCGTCCGCCTCGATCGTGCGCCGGGCACCGTCATGCTGCTGACGCTGGGCGAAACCACCCGGCCGCTGGTCCTCGGCAAGGACGTCACCCTCGCGCTGCGCAACCCCGGTCGCACCACGGTCGAGCGCCTGCCGCTGGCATTCGCCGGCTATGGCGTCGTCGATCCAGTGACGGGACATGACGCCTACAAGGGCGTCGACATGGCCGGAAAGATCGCCGTCGTCCTCGCCAATGACCCCGATTTCGAAGCTGGCCGCGACCTTGGCTACGAAGGTCGCCGCATGGCCTATCCCGGCCGCGTCGGCGCCAAGTTCGAGGCGGCCGCCCGTGCCGGGGCTGCCGGCGTGCTGGTCATCCACGAGGACGCTGCCGCGAGTTACCCGTTCAACCAGGTCGGGAGCGGCGACGCGCTTCCGGCAATGGTCGCGGCGCCGTTGAAGCCATCCGGGTTTCGTCTCAGCGGCTGGCTGTCGGGGGCGGTTGCCGGCGATCTTCTCAGGCATTCCGGGCTCGATCTGGCCGCGCTCAAGACCCGCAGCCGCGACCCCGGTTTCCGGGCTTTTGCGCTGCCGGCCAGCGTATCGGCCAACGGCCGCCTGCTGGCGGCGCCGTTCACCAGCTATAACGTCGTCGGCATCCTGCCCGGTGCTTCGCGCGCCGACGACTATATCCTGTACGGCGCGCATTGGGATGCCAACGGGCGCAACGGGGCCGACGGTAAGGGCGACGCCATCCGCAACGGCGCCATCGACAATGCGACGGGAACCGCCGAACTTATCGAGGTTGCGCGCGTCTTTGCCGCCGGGCCGCGTCCGGCGCGGAGCATTGTCTTTGCTGCCTGGACCGCCGAGGAAAAGGGCCTGCTCGGCGCGACCTATTATGCGGCCAATCCGCGCTATCCGCTCGCCCGGACTGCCGCTGTCATCAATCTCGATCCGCATGTCGTCCTGCCTGCTGCCAAGAACCTCGAGCTTGTCGGTGGCGGCCGGACCAGCCTCGAGGCCGATCTGAAGACCGTCGCCGCCGCCATGAAACTTCGCGTCGACGACGAGCCGAATCCCGAGGCCGGCTGGTATTTTCGCTCCGATCACTATCCGTTCGCCCGTCGCGGCGTGCCTGTCCTTGCCTTCCGTGCCGGGCGTGACCTGGTTGTTGGTGGCTTTGCCAAGGGTGATGCGATCGTCGCGGCCTACAACATGTCGGACTATCACCAGACCAGCGACGAATTCGACGCCGGCTGGAGCTTTGCCGGCACCGCGCAGGAGGCCGAGGCAGCGTATCGCGTCGGCGCCGCCCTTGCCAACGGCGCCAGCTGGCCGGGCTGGACCAACGCCCCGGACTTTGCCGCCACCCGGGCCGAAACCGCAGGCCAGCGCCGCTGAGCCAAGAGGATTTAAGCGGCTGTCACAATCATTAACATGTTCCACATTTTCCGTTTTCGCCGAATTCCTGTGCTGGCGACCGTTCTCCTGCTTTGCGCGCCGAGACGAACCTGATCGTGGTAGCCGAAACGGGGCGTGTAGGACAGCCTGACCCCTTCATTTTGCCCGCTGGCGCCCCGGGCGCCAACCCGCCACGATGACCGCAAAACTGGGGAAGACCATCATGCATCCACACAGTATCGTCGCCGAAGGCCTGGGCTTTCCCGAAGGTCCGATCGCCATGGACGACGGCTCGGTGATCTTCGTCGAGATCCGCCCCGGCAAGCTGACCCGCCTCGCGCCAAACGGCACGTTGTCGACCGTGGCCACGCCCGGCGGCGGTCCCAACGGTGCCGCCATCGGTCCCGATGGGGCGATCTATGTCTGCAACAATGGCGGTTTCGAATATTATGAGCAGGACGGCATGGTGCTGCCGGGCAATGCCGCCGTCGATTATACGACCGGCCGCATCGAGCGCATCGACATCGCCACCGGCAAGGTGGAGCGGCTTTATGACAAGACCGATGACGGGCTGGGACTGTCGGGCCCCAACGACATCGTCTTCGATGCCCATGGCGGCTTCTGGTTCACCGATCTCGGCAAGCATTTCGCCCATCACGAAACCAAGGGCGGGCTGTTCTATGGCAAGGCCGATGGCAGCAGCTGCACCTGCGCCGTCTATGGCCCCAATTTGAACGGCATCGGCCTGTCGCCCGACGGCAGCAAGCTGTACGCCGCCGTCACCGCCGGGCGCGTCATTCTCGAGTTCGACGTCACCGGCCCCGGCACCGTTGCCCCGTCGCCGCTTGCCGCGGTGCCCGGGCGCTTCGTGACGACCTGGGGCACCAAGACCTTTCTCGACAGCCTGGCGATGGAGGCCAACGGCAACATCGCGCAGGCGACGCTGATCGAGGAGGCCGGGGTCACCTCGGTCGATCCGGTGACCGGTGCCAAGGAATTCTTTGCGTTTCCGGATCTGCTGACGACCAATATCGCCTTTGGCGGGGCGGACATGATGGATGCCTGGGTGTGCCTGTCGACGACGGGCAAGATGGCGAAGTGCCGGTGGCCGCGGCCGGGTCTGCGGTTGAATTTCAACGCGTAGGGGTAGTGCCTCCGGCGGCTGGGGCCTTGGCCCCAGACCCCTCTCTCTGGTGATTGCTTTTCAGATGCTGATTACGACGCGGACGATCAGTGCAAACGGGCTGGATTTTGCGATCGACGAGTGCGGTTCGGGGGATTCCGTCGCGCTGTTCCTCCACGGCTTTCCCGAGAGCCGGTATAGCTGGCGGCATCAATTGCCGTTGCTGGCAGAGCTTGGCTGGCACGCCGTGGCGCCCGATTTGCGGGGGTATGGCGACAGCAGCCGGCCGCTGCGCAAGGCCGATTACCACATCGACAACCTCGTTGCCGACACCGCCGCGATCTTCGACGCCTTGGGGGCAAAACGGCGGCTGCTGATCGCGCATGACTGGGGTGCCATCATCGCCTGGATCTTTGCGTTGCGGGAAACGCGGCCATTGGATGGGCTGATCGTCATGAACGTGCCGCATCCCAAGGTCTTCACCGACGTGCTGCACACCAGCAGCGCGCAAAAACGCAAGTCGTGGTACGTCGCCTTTTTCCAGTTGCCGTGGCTGCCCGAAAAGATGCTCGGCGCCAACCGTGCCGCCGGCATCGGACGGGCGTTTACCGACATGGCGGTCGACAAGTCGGCCTTTCCGCCGGAAGTCGTCGATCACTACCGCGACAATGCCTCCAAGCCCGGCGCGCTGACGGCGATGATCAATTATTACCGCGCCAATGCGGCGACGATCACCAAGGAACCGGCGCCATTTCTCGAAACGCCGACATTGATGGTCTGGGGCGAGGAAGACACGGCGCTCGATATCGCGCTGACAGAGGGATATGGCCCGCTGGTCCGCGATTTCACGCTCGTGCGGCTGCCCGGCGTCTCGCATTGGGTCCAGCAGGAAGCGCCGGTTGCGGTCAATGCGGCGATTGCCGATTGGCTGGGGCGGGGTGCCGGGTAGGGGGCGCGCCTGCGGGACGTGTTGGAGCGATCTTTGGCAAGTGTCTGCTGGCGGCAAGATGGATGCTGAAACGAGTTCAGCATGACGAGGGCTTTTTGGGGGGGCTATCGCCTTGCTGCGAAGAACGACCGTAACAGGGCGGCGGCTTCGACTTCGCCGATGCCGTTGACGATTTCGGGGACGTGATGGCTTTGGGGATGGGTGAATACCCGGGGGCCGCCTTCGACACCGCCGCTTTTCGGGTCGCTGGCGCCGTAAATTAGCACGGCGATGCGCGCCTGGGAGATTGCCGAGGCGCACATCGGGCAGGGCTCGAGGGTCACGTAGAGCCGGCAGCCCGGCAGGCGCTCGCTGCCCAGCGCTGCGCAGGCGGCGCGGATGACGAGGATTTCGGCATGGGCGGTGGGGTCGCGCCGTTCGAGCGTCTGGTTTCCGGCCTGCGCCAACACTTTCCCATCCGGCGCACATACAACGGCGCCGATCGGCACTTCGCCGCGCGCGCCGGCGGCACGCGCTTCGTCCAGCGCAAGCGCCATGGCGATTGAAGGCGGAAACGGGGACACCGCCCCGCGGTTAGGCGAGGCGGTGCGATCTAGCGAGTCCGAAACGCGCTTATTTGGCGTCTTTAGCCTTGTCGACGCTGACGGTCGGTACTTCGATGGTGGTTTCCTTGGTGCCGACGTTGACGTCGGCGGTGTCGACATCGAACGCGGGAGCTTGGCCGCCGGTGGTCTCGACCTTGACGTCGGGCAGTGCGGCGTTCTTGGTCTGGTCGATATTGATCAGACCGAATGCGAATGCGGCGATAACCAGCGCGACGATGATGATGATCGCCAACAGCCAGCCCGGTGCCGATGATTTCCTGGTTTCGCCGACGCGGCCGTCGCGGTTTTCATATTCAGCCATGGTCACTCTCCTGTTCCGCCGGCTCAACGAAAGCGGCTTGCATGGTCAAACGCCGTAACGATGCGACAGTTCCGCCGCATGGCCGGGCCTGCTAGGCTCCATGGCAAAACACCGACAAGCTTGGGAATTCGCCTCGATGACCGACAATATCTTCCCTGTCCCGGCCGCCGCCGCTGCCGCAACCCGCACCACCATGGCGCAGTACCGGGAGCGCTACGCCCAAAGCCTGGCCGACCCCGACGGCTTCTGGCGCGAGCAGGTCGGTCGCCTCGATTGGCTCCGCGCGCCGACGCGGATGGGCGACTGGTCATGGGACCCGGTGCGCATCCGCTGGTTCGAGGACGGTGTCCTCAACGCGAGCGCCAATTGCCTCGACCGCCAGCACCCCGCCGCCATCGCCATCATCTGGGAGGCCGACGACCCTGCCGCAGCATCGCGGCGGATCAGCTATGGCGAGCTGCTTGCCGACACCTGTCGAATGGCCAATGCGCTTGTTGCGCTCGGGGTCGACAAGGGCGACCGTGTCACCATCTACATGCCGATGATCCCCGAAGCGGTCGTCGCCATGCTGGCGTGCGCCCGCATCGGTGCGGTGCACTCGGTGGTGTTCGGCGGCTTTTCGGCCGAGGCCATCGCCGGGCGGTTGCAGGACGCCGACAGCCATTTCATCATCACCGCCGACGAAGGCCGCCGCGCCGGCAAGACGGTGCCGCTGAAGGCGACCGTCGACGAAGCGCTTGAAAAACATGAGGGAGTGCGGGTCGAAGCCGTGCTGGTGGTTCGCCATACCGGCGGCAAGGTCGCCATGCACCCCGAGCGCGACCATTGGTGGCACGAGCTGAAGCCGCAGTTGCCGGAAACGTGCACCCCGCAGGCGATGAGTGCCGAGGACCCGTTGTTCATCCTTTACACCAGCGGTTCGACCGGCAAGCCCAAGGGCGTGCTCCACACCACCGGCGGCTATCTTTTGTGGGCGAACCTGACCTTCGAGACGGTGTTCGACTATCGCCCGGGCGAACTGTTCTGGTGCACTGCCGATGTCGGCTGGGTGACCGGGCATAGCTATATCGTCTATGGCCCGCTCAGTGCCGGAGCCACCGTGTTGATGTTCGAAGGTGTCCCGTCATGGCCGACCACGGCGCGGTTCTGGCAGGTCATCGAGAAGCACAAGGTCGAGATATTCTACACGGCGCCGACGGCATTGCGGGCTGTGATGCGCGACGGCGATGGACCGCCGGGCGAACATGATTTGTCGTCGCTGCGGCTGCTCGGGACGGTCGGAGAGCCGATCAATCCCGAGGCGTGGAACTGGTATCACCGCGTCATCGGCAAGGGGGCCCTGCCGATCGTCGACACCTGGTGGCAGACCGAGACCGGCGGCACGTTGATCTCGCCGCTGCCCGGCGCGACGCCGATGAAGCCGGGGTCGGCGACGCTGCCCTTTTATGGCATTGAGCCGGCGTTGGTGGATGCCGAGGGCATTGTGCTGGACCGTGCCGAGGGCGAGGAGACCAGCGGCAATCTCGTCGTCCTGCGCTCATGGCCCGGGCAGGCGCGGACAGTGTTCGGCGACCATGAACGATTTACCCAGACGTATTTCACGACTTATCGCGGCAAATATTTTACCGGTGACGGCGCGCGGCAGGACAAAGACGGCTATTGGTGGATCACCGGCCGCGTCGACGATGTCATCAACGTCTCGGGGCATCGCATGGGGACTGCCGAAGTCGAATCGGCGCTGGTCGCGCACAAGGATGTGGCAGAGGCCGCGGTCGTGGCTTTTCCGCATGATATCAAGGGGCAAGGCATCTATGCCTATGTCACGCTCAATGCCGGCATCGAAACATCCGACGCGTTGCTGACCGAACTTCGGGCCACTGTCCGCCACGAGATCGGCGGCATCGCAGTGCCCGACCATCTGCATGTCACGCCGGGGCTGCCCAAGACGCGCAGCGGCAAGATCATGCGGCGTATATTGCGCAAGATTGCCGAAAACGATTTTGCCGCCATGGGTGACATCAGCACGCTCGCCGACCCGAGTGTCGTCGAGGCGCTGATCGAAGGGAGGCTTAACCGGTAAGGCCTCCGGACAGCCGTGGGTAGCGAAACTCCCACAGCCCGGTCGGCGCGTCCTTGTAGCGCGCGTCGGCGAAATACCGGAAGCCGCAGCGCGCCGCCACCGCCACTGATCCGGTGTTGCCGGGGTCGATCATCGCCACCGTCCGCCCGAAGCGCCCGTCGCCCCAGCCGAGTGCTGCCGCGACCGCCTCGCTGGCAAAGCCCTGGCCTTGTGCCGCCGGCACCAGCGCCCAGCCGATTTCGGGATTGCCACCGAATCCGTCCACGCCGCTGCGGTGGGCATCGAGAAAGCCGATGCTGCCAATGAAGGTACCATTGTCAGTTATCCGCACTGCCCAGGATCCGAACCCGAGCAGGTCCCAGCAGCCCGCCAGCCGCAGCAGTCGTGACCAGCTTTCCTCCGCCGAATGCGGGGCGCCCCCGATGAAGCGGGTGACCTGCGGATCGGCCCACATCGCCGCTATGTCGCCGAAGTCATCCAGCCCGTGCGGTTCCATGGTCAGCCGGGGAGTGGTGAGGGTGCGATCATCGTTCATGCCTTCGCCCATAGAAGCGCAGCCTTGGTCATGCTAGCGGATGTGTAATGATCCGCCTTGCCCGTCCGTCAGACCTGCCCGCGCTGCGCCTTGTCGAAGCATCTGCGGCGTCGATGTATTGCGGCACGCGCATGGATTTTGCCGCGGCCACTGGCCCCAACCGGCCCGGCGATCTGTCGGCGGCGCTCGGGCGCGGTTTGATGTGGGTCGCCGAGGAGGATGGCGCCGTTGTCGGATTCCTGTTCGCCGAACCGGTCGGCACCGGGCTCTACCTGCGCGATGTGGCCGTTGCCGTGCCCTCGCAGCGACGTGGTCATGGTCGCGCACTGGTGCTTGCCGGCATCGCCGCTGGCCGGGCCCGGCACGACCGGATGGTGACGCTGACCACCGATCGCGAAATCGTCTGGAATGCACCGTTTTATGCAAAACTCGGCTTTGAAATCGTCGAAGGTGATGCCATTCCGCTCGAGTCTCGACGCCGGCTGTCGGGCCAGTTGGCTGCCGGCTTCGATCCCCGATACCGCTGCGCCATGACGCTGGAGATTGCATGACTGTCCGTCTCGCCCAATCCGGCGACCTGCCGCTGCTTGGCGCCGTCGAAGCTTCGGCGGCTTTGCTGTTCCTGGGCACGCCAATGGCGTTTGCAATCAACGACCCGTTGACACCGGTTGACACGCTGGCAACGGCGATGGCGCGGCAGACCTTGTGGGTCGCGGCCAACGCCAATGACGCGCCGCTCGGCTTTCTGATTGCCGAACCGGTCGGTGCCTGGCTGCACATCGTCGGGATATCGGTCGCCGCCGAGGCACAACGCCATGGGCATGGGACGGCCTTGCTGGCGGCGATCATCGATGCTGCGCCCAGACTCAATTGCACATGCCTGTCATTGACGACCGACCGTGAAATCGCGTGGAATGCGCCGTTGTATGGTCGCCATGGCTTTGTCGAGCTGGCGCAGTCGACGGCACCTTTCTGGCTTTTGGCGATACTGCTTCGTGAAGCGTCGATGGGGTTTAACCCGGCGCGCCGCTGCGCCATGTTCCGCCCGCTGTAAGGCAAGGATTTTGGACGAAATTGCCATCCTGTCACGCTGGCTGGCGGCGCAGGGGGTGGAACTCGCGCCCGGCACCGGGCTGGTGCTACTGGGCGGCGGGCTGGCCAATCGCAACGAACGGATCATGCTGGCGAGCGGACCTGCCGTGTTGCGGCGGCCGCCGCCGGGTGAGCTGGCGGCTGGGGCCAGCGACATGGGGCGCGAGTTTCGGGTGATGTCGGCGCTGTCGGCGCATTTGCCGATCGTGCCGTGGCCGCTGGCATTTTGTGACGATCCGGCGGTGTTGGGGACGCCGTTTCTGGTGCTCGAGTATCGGGCCGGGGTGGCGATTGCCGGCACGATGCCCGAGGGGGCTGGCGCTGAGACCGGGCCGCTGCTCGTCGATGCGACGCTGGCTCAGATGATCGCGTTGCACGCCTTGGAACCTGGGGCGGTCGGGCTTGGTGACCTTGGCAAGCCGGAGGGGTTTTACGCGCGGCAGTTGGCCGGGTGGACGCGGCGGGCGGCGGCGGTGTGGCCGGAGGGGATGCCGGATGTGGCGGCGCGGCTGATTGCGGCGCTGGAGGCGGTGGCGCCGCCTGGGGATGATGCGCCGGTGCTGCTGCACATGGATCTGAAGCCCGATAATCTGCTCGTCGATCCGGTGACGATGGTGCCGACGGCGGTGATCGACTGGGATATGGCGACGCGGGGGCCCCGGGGTTTCGATCTGGCGGTGTTGCTGTCGTACTGGATCGAGCCGGGTGATCCGGTGGCGGTGCAGGCGCTGAGGGCGGTGCCGTCGCTGACGCCGGGGTGGCCGGGGCGGGCGGCGATTGCGGCGCGTTATGCGGCGTTGGGGGGCCGCGATCCGGGGCCGCTGGCTTGGCCGCTGGCGTTGGCGCGGTTGAGGCTGGCGGTTGCCTGGGGGCAGCTCTGGCGAAAATGGCAGCGCGGCGAAATGGTTGGCGACCGCTATGCGGAGTTCGAGACGCTGGCGCTGGCGATTCTCGACCATGCCGGTGACGAATTCAGACAGGACCGCATATGACCGATTTCACCATTCCCGCGGCGACTGCCGAGCTGGCCAAGCGGGTCCGTGCCTTTGTCATCGACAAGATCATCCCGTTCGAGAAGGACCCGCGGCTGACCCAGCATGGGCCGACCGATGGACTGCGCGACGAGCTGGTGGCACTGGCGCGGGCCGAGGGCCTGTTGACGCCGCAGGCGCCGGTTGAATTGGGTGGCATGGGGTTCGACCATGCGACGCAGGCGGCGGTGTTCGAGGCGGCGGGCTGGTCCACCTTGGGCCCGGTGGCGATGAACTGTGCGGCGCCCGACGAGGGCAACATGTATCTGCTCGGGCGGATTGCGCGGCCCGACCAGGTCGAGCAATTCCTGCGGCCGATGGTGGCGGGGCATCGGCGATCGGTGTTCGCGATGACCGAGCCGGGCGGGGCCGGCAGCGATCCGTCGCAGTTGCTGACGACGGCGGTATTCAATGGCAACGACTATGAGATTGCGGGGCTCAAGTGGCTGATTACCGGGGCGAACGGCGCCAAGACCTGGGTCATCATGGCGCGCGTGCCGGAGAATCCGCATGGCTCATCGGGACCGACGCTCTTCCTGTGCGAGGGCGATACGCCGGGCATCCATATCGAGCGGGTGATGGACTCGATGGACCGCAACTATGTCGAGGGGCATGCGGTGGTGCGCTTCGAGGGGTTGCGGCTGGGGCCGGACCAGGTGCTCGGCGAGGTCGGGTCGGCGCTGCGTTATGCGCAGATGCGGCTGGCGCCGGCGCGGCTGACGCATGCGATGCGCTGGCTGGGCGCGGCGGCACGGGCGCAGCATATCGCGCTCGAGCATGCCCGCGTGCGGACGGCGTTCGGCAAGGCGCTGGTCGAGCACCAGGGGGTGAACTTCATGCTGGCGGACAACGAGATCGCGATGCACCACTGCCGGCTGGCGATCCGGCACGTCGCCTGGATGCTCGATAGTGATACGCGGGCGCGGCACGAGAGCAGCATCGTCAAGGCGTTCGTGTCGGAGGAGCTGTTCAAGGTCACCGATCGCTGCGTGCAGATTTTGGGCGGCATCGGCGTGACGGGGGAGACGGTGGTGGAGATGATTTTTCGCGATATGCGCGGGTTCCGGCTGTATGACGGCCCGACCGAAGTCCATAAATACGCCATTGCGGTGCAGTTGATGCGGACCGGCACGGCGTTCGCGAGCCCCGTATGAGCGACACGCTGCACAGTCGCGGCAGCGACACGCTGCAATGGCGGGGCAAATATCTCGAGGTGCATTTGGCGGGCACCTGGGAATATGCGGCGCGGGTGGCGGCGATGAGCGCGGCGGTCATTCTCGCGGTGACCGATGAGCGGGAGATCGTGCTGGTCGAACAGTTTCGCCCGGCATTGGGAGCGCGGACGATCGAGCTGCCGGCGGGGTTGATCGGCGATACCGATGCGGCGGATACGCCGGCGGATGCGGCGGCGCGGGAGCTCACGGAAGAAACCGGCTTCGAGGCGCGCGAGTGGGAGGATGTGGGGGCGTTCGCGACGTCGCCGGGGATGTCGTCGGAGATGTTCCAGCTGTTCAAGGCGAGCGGGCTGACGCGGACGGGTGTTGGCGGCGGGGTGGATGGCGAAGACATCGTCGTCCATGTCGTGGCGCTGGATGGGTTGGCTGGGTTCCTGGCTAGGCAGCGGGGGCGGGGGTTGGTTGTGGATTGCCGGCTGGTTGTGGCGCTGGGGCTGGTTTAGCCGCCTGCAGGTCCAGCCAGTCGGTCGGAGGCAAGCCGTAAAGCAGGTCGAAGAACTCGAGCTGCAGGCGTCCCGCGACCGGGTAGTTGCTGTTCCACAGCATGACGATGCCGCTTTTTTGGGCCGGGTCGAACAGGATGAGCGAGCCGTAGCCGTCGACCGAGCCGCGGTGGCCGACAAGGGCATGGCCCGCGTAATTGTACGATCGCCAGCCAAGCCCATAGGCGGCGCCGGTCAAGGCCCGGTCCATCGGTCCGCGGCGCCCGTGCGGCGGCGTCGATACCCGCGCGCGGTGCATGTCCTCGAGGGCCTGTGCCGAAAGGACGTTCGGCGCCGCGCCCATCTGGGCTTGCATCCAGCGCAGCAGGTCCTCGATCGACGAATTGACGCCGCCGGCCGCCGGCACGCGGTAATAGCTGTCGTTGACGGCGGTCGGCACCTTGTTCCGGTGGTAGGGATGCGCCCAGCTCGCGGCACTTTCCAGCCCGGCCTGGCCGATGCTGGCGTGCGTCATGCCCAGCGGTGCGAACAGCCGCTGCCGGGCAACGCGCGCATAGGTTTCGCCGGTTTTTCGCTCGATGACCTCGGTCGCCGCATCGAAGGCGATATTCTGGTAGGTGTAGCAGGTTGCGGGTGGGCAAAGCGGCGGCAGCGTGCCGAGTTCGGCGCGCAGGAGCCTGGCGTCGGTGCCGGCTTCGAGCCTGTCGTCCCAGGCGTTGCGCACCAGGCCGGTGCGGTGCGAGAGGATGTGCGCCAGGGTGACGCGGCGCGCGTCGGCGGGAAGCTTGAGCGTGGTGCCGAGCCGCGAGAGCGGTGTGTCGAGTGACACTTTGCCGTCTTCGGCCAGTTGGACGACAAGGGCTGTGGCGACGCTTTTGGACAGCGATGCCCAGCGGAACACGGTGTCCGGGGCAACGGCGACACCCGAGCCGGCGACCGTTTCGCCAAAGCCTTTGACGAATGTGACCCGGCCGTTTTCGACGGTGCCGACCGCGAGCCCGACCATGTCGGGCATCTGCATCAGCTGGGCGATGCGCGCCTCGAGGCGATGGTAGTCGACCTTCGATGCCCGGGGTTCGGGGATCGGTTTTTGTGGAGTGACAATGGGGGCAGCAGCCGCTTGTGGTGCCGCAGGCGTGCGATGACTGGGGACGGTGAGCAGGCCTATGGCTGCTGCTATGAGTAGCAGCGTCCAGAGCGCGACTTTTTTCAAGTTTTTGGGCGCGTTTGGGGATCTGACTGTCTGCGATACTGTCGTTTGCGCCATGGCCTCCGATACGGTTCGGGGCGGGGCTTCGCAACCTGCTATTGCCTCGGCCGGGCTGATTGTGGGGCTGATTCAGCGCAGGTTTCGTGCGTTGTCCCCACGTTGGTTCTTTGTCCGCAGAGAAGCAACTGGGTCCCGGGTCAAGCCCGGGATGACAGTGTAGGGATTGGGTCCTGGGGCTAGAAGAATGCCTGCAGGCCGGTCTGGGCGCGGCCGAGGATGAGGGCGTGGACGTCGTGGGTGCCTTCGTAGGTGTTGACGGCCTCGAGGTTCATGACGTGGCGGATGACGTGATATTCGTCGGAGATGCCGTTGCCGCCGTGCATGTCGCGGGATTCGCGGGCGATGGCGAGGGCCTTGCCGCAATTGTTGCGCTTCAAGAGCGAGATCGCCTCGGGGGCGAGCTTGTGGTCGTCCATCAGGCGGCCGGCGGCGAGGGCGAGGGTCAGGCCGAGGGTGATTTCGGTCTGCATGTCGGCGAGCTTTTTCTGGACGAGCTGGGTTGCAGCCAGCGGCCGGCCGAACTGCTTGCGATCGAGGGTGTACTGCCGCGACGCGTGCCAGCAGAATTCGGCGGCGCCCATGACGCCCCAGCCGATGCCGTAGCGCGCGTTGTTGAGGCAACCGAACGGCCCGGACAGGCCCTCGACGCCGGCGAGGACGCGGTCGGCGGGAAGATGGACGTCAGCAAGGACGATTTCGCCGGTGACGCCGGCACGAAGGCTGAACTTGCCTTCGATCTTGGGGGTGGTGAAGCCGATGTCGGCGCGTTCGACCACGAAGCCGCGGATCTTGTCATCGTCGCACTTGGCCCAGATGACGGCGACATCGGCGAGCGGCGAGTTGGTGATCCACATCTTGGCGCCGTTGAGGACATAGCCGCCGGGGACGGTGCGCGCGCGGGTCTTCATGCCGCCGGGGTCGGAGCCGGCGTCGGGCTCGGTCAGGCCGAAGCAGCCGATGAGTTCGCCCGAAGCAAGGCCGGGCAGGTATTTCTCGCGCTGGGCTTCGGAGCCATAGGCCCAGATCGGGTACATGACGAGGCTCGACTGGACGCTCATCGCCGAGCGGTAGGCCGAATCGACGCGCTCGACTTCGCGGGCGATGAGGCCATAGGCGACGTACGAGGTGCCGGCGCAGCCATAGCCCTCGATCGTCGGCCCGAGCAGCCCGGCGGTGCCGAACTTCTTCATCAGGCCGGGATCGAAGCTTTCAGTGCGGTTGGCCATTTTGACGGCGGGCATGAGTTCGGCGTCGCAAAAGGCGCGGGCGCCGTCCTGGATCATGCGCTCCTCGTCCGTCAGCTGCTGGGTGAGCAGCAGCGGGTCGGACCAGTCGAAGCGCGGCCATTTCGGTGCCATGTGCTGGGTGTCGGGGAGGATGGGCTGGTGAACGTTCATGAGGAAATCCTTCTAGGTGCGCTTCGCAACTTAAATGCGCTTCTGACTTATATGCGCTTCGCTACGGCGATCGCGGCGTGGCAGCCGGCGCGGATGATGGCCTGCAGGACCGGGAAGGCGCCTTCGCCGCTGTGCGACGCGGCGGTTTCGCGGTGGGCGGCTTCGTCGGCGCGGTAGTCGTCGACCATCGCGGCGAGTTCGGGATCGGCACCGGCGGCGAGCGCGTCGGCCTGCTCGCCGTAATGCTGGTCGATGACGGTCTCGACGGCGACGGTGGCGGCCATGGCGGCGCGCGGCCCGAGGATGGCGGTGGCGGCGCCGAGCGCATAGCCGGCGACGTGCCAGGCCGGGGCCAGCAACGTCGGGCGGACACCGCGGCGGGTCATCAGCGCGTTGAAGCCGGCGAGGTGGCGTTGTTCCTGTGCCGCCATATGGCGGATTTCGCCGGCGACGCGCGAGCGGCCGCCCATTACGGCGAGTTGGCCAGCATAGATGCGCGCGGCGCCGTATTCGCCGGCCTGGTCGACGCGGATCATCGGCTCGGTGGCGACGCGGGCGTCACCGGGTAGTCGTCTTGTCAGCGCTTCAGCCGCCATAGCGCGGTGCCTCCGATTGCAAACGAGATTATCGCGTTCCAGCCTGCCATGGAAATACCGAAAAGCGACCATGGTATGGCGTCGCAGCGGACGAGCGGCTGGGCGAGGATCTGGGCGAGGACGTCGGTCGTCGAACCGCTGAGCGGGGCAGCGGCGCAGGCGGTGATGCCGGCCCACCAATGCTGCTCGACGCCGGCGTGGAAGACGGCGATGCCGGCGTTGGCGATAAGGGCGAGGGCGGCGAGCGCGAGCACGGCGCGGGAATGGCCGAGCGCCCAGGCTAGCAGGGCGAGGCCGAGGGTGGCGAGCAGCGCCCAGCGTTGCCAATGGCACATTTCGCACGGGGCGAGGCCGCCAATATATTGGAAGGCGATTGCGCCGCCGAGCAGGGCCGCGGGTCCGACGAGAAGGAGGGCGGTTGTAAGGCGATCAGAACGCATATTTCACCACCACGAAGCCGCCGACGAACAGCCCGATTGCGACCAGCGCCAGCGAGTGGAAATAGCGATCGATGAGCTGCTGTGCCGCGGTGCCGTAGCGGCGCAGGATGAGGGCGACGAGGAAGAAGCGCCCGCCGCGGCCGAGGACCGAGGCGGCGAGGAGGACCGGGATGCCGAGGCCGACGCTGCCGGCGGCGATGGTCGCGACCTTGTAGGGGATGGGCAAGAAGGCGAAGGCGAGCATGAACCAGAAGCCGTTGGCGCGGATCTGCTCGGCGAAGCGGACGAAGCGGTCTTCATAGCCGTAGAGCTGGAGCAGCGGCTGGCCGATGGCCTTGAAGAGCATTGCGCCGATGAGATAGCCGAGCAGCGCGCCGGCGACCGAAGCGACGGTCGAGACGGCGGCGTAGCGGAAGGATTTTTCCGGCCGGGCGATCGACATCGGGATCTGCATGACGTCGGGCGGGATCGGGAAGAACGACGAATCGGCGAAGCTGATGCCGATCAGCCATTTTTCGGCGGCTGGTTCGGCGGCGCGCGCCAGGGTCCAGTCGTAAAGGCGGCGGAGCAAAAGGCTTTCCAGTCTTCTTGAAGGACGAACCGGCAGTCCGGCGCCTCAATAGGGGGCGCCGGACGGGTGCGCAATCGGTGCGTTACTTCTGGAGGACCTTTGTGGGGACCACGGCGACAGCGGCGCTCTGGACCGGGCCGCCGGGGGCGAGGCGATCGAGGAGCTTCGTGGCGTAATCGAGCTGGAAGTCGATGACGCCCTTCTTCTTAAGTTCCTCGGGGGTGGCGATGAAGCGCGGATCGGGCTTGAGATCGGTTTCGACGATCTTTTCGGTGCCGTCCTTGATCTCGTTGATCAGATGCTTGCGGAGATCGGCTTCGCGCAGGCGCGGGCGGTCGGCGCGGGTGGCGTCGCTGAGCTGGGGCACCTGGACGTCGGGCTCGATGCCGGCTTCCTGGACGCTGCGGCCCGACGGGGTGAAATAGCGCGCCGTGGTCAGCCGCAGCGCCGAATCCTGGCTGAGCGGGATCAGCGTCTGGACCGAGCCCTTGCCGAAGCTGCGTTGACCCAGGACGATGGCGCGGCGCTGGTCCTGAAGGGCGCCGGCGACGATTTCGGCGGCCGAGGCCGAGCCTTCATCGACGAGCACGACGATCGGCTTGCCGCCGGTCAGGTCGCCGCCCTTGGCGTAATAGCGCTGGATGTCGTTCTTGGTGCGGCCGCGCTGCGAGACGATCTCGCCCTTGTCGAGGAAGACGTCCGAAACGTCGATGGCCTGGTCGAGCAGGCCGCCGGGGTTGGAGCGGAGATCGACGATATAGCCGGCGAGGTTGGCCCCGAGCTTTTTCTCGATGCTGGCGACGGCGGCCTTGGTGGCATCGCTGGTCTGTTTGTTGAAGGTCGAGATGCGGATGACGCCGACGTTGCCGCGGGTTTCGAACTTGACCGGCAGGATGCGGATGACCTCGCGCTTGAGGGCGAATTCGAGGGGCTTGGTGGCGCCTTCGCGGACGATGGTGAGCTTGACCGCGCTGCCGGGGGCGCCGCGCATCTTGTCGACGGCGTCCTGAAGGGTGGCGCCGTAGATCAGCTCCCCGTCGAGATGGGTGATATAGTCGCCCGACTTGATGCCGGCGCGGGCGGCGGGGGTGTCGTCGGTGGGGGAGACGACCTTGACGGCGCCGTCCTCGGTGGTGACAGTCAGGCCGAGGCCGCCGTATTCGCCGTCGGTGGTCTGGCGCATGGTCTGGAAATCGCGAGCATCTAGATACGAAGAGTGCGGATCGAGGCTGGTCAGCATGCCGTTGATGGCGCCCTTGATGAGGGCCTGGTCATCGACCTTGTCGACATAATCGACGCGGACGCGTTCAAAGACGTCCATGAGCTGGTCGAGTTGCTTGTAGGTGTCGCTTTCGGCGGCGGCACGCACGGCGGCACCGGTCGGGATCAGGGCGAGGGCCGCGAGCGGCAGGATGACTTTCCAACGTTGGGACATGACCGGCCTTCGTTCAACACAGGTGCCTAGGATAGCATATAGGTACGCGTTAGCCAGACCATAAGGTCCGGGCGCTTGTGGGGCCATGGGACGCGTATCTGTCACCGGAACCTGCCATGGTGGCGAGGCGTATCCCGTCGCACCCCATACAGGAGTATTCTCCCCATGCCGATGATCGAAACCGACGATGGTACCGCGCTGTATCTGAAGGAATGGGGCGACGGCCCGCCAGTGGTCCTGATCCACGGTTGGCCGCTGAGTGCCGACAGCTTCGACGACCAGGCGCTGGCGCTGGCGGACCATGGCTATCGGGTGATCGCCTATGACCGTCGCGGCTTCGGACGGTCGGACCAGCCCTGGGATGGTTACGACTATGACACGCTGGCCGACGACCTTGCGGCCGTGATCGAGGCTTGCGATGCTGAGTCGCCGGCGCTGGTCGGTTTCTCGATGGGCGGCGGCGAAGTTGCGCGCTACCTGACCCGGCATGGCAATGCCAGCAAGGTGGCGCTGATCTCGTCGGTGGTACCGTTCCTGCTGCAGACGCCCGATCACAAGGAGGGCGTGCCGCAATCGGTGTTCGACGATATCAAGGACGGGATCGAGAAGGACCGGGCCGATTTCCTCAAGGGGTTCCTGAAGGACTTCTATGGGGTTGGACTGCTGGCCAAGCCGGTCAGCGATGCGCAGCTCGACTGGTCGCTGCAGATCGCGCTGCAGGCCGGGTTGAAGAGCACGCTCGATTGCGTCGATGCGTTTTCGGGGACGGATTTCCGGCCGGACCTGGCGAGCTTTACCATGCCGACGCTGATCATCCATGGCACGGCCGACAAGACGGTGCCGATCGATATCACGGCGCGGGCGGCGGCGAAGGCGATCCCGCATGCGCAGCTGATCGAATATGAAGGTGCGCCGCACGGCGTATTGGCGACGCACAAGGACCAGGTGACGCAGGACCTAATCGCGTTTCTCGATAGCTGATGCCGGAAATCCTATTTTTTGGTAACGGGGTGTTCTGAAAATTCCCTTTCGTTGTCAATGGATTGACCCCGACAAGTTCACTGGGACGCGAAAAATGGCGCGATGTATTTCGCGCCATTTTTTGCGTCTGGCGTGGCAGGCGCGATTGTGCGAATAACCTATTAGGTTTCTTTTGTCAAGGCTCGCCTGGGTGGTAGCGGCGTTCGGTATGGCCCTCGAGGTCGGCGGGGGTGAAATAGACCTTGCGGAAGTCATGGGTGCGGTAGCGTTCGGCCTGGTCGTTGAAGTGGGGGGAGGCGGGGTTGCCGCTTTGGCCGCCGGCGGAGATCGCGCTGGCGGAGACGCTGGGGCCGAACTCGACGATGGCGACGAAGCTGTTGCCGTAGGTGCCGTACCAGCGCTTCGTGCCGGGATATGGTTTGGCGCCGAAAGAGGGGAGCGAGCCCCATTGCGATGAGCTGAAGCCGATGGGAAGGCTTGGCTTTTGGTCGTCGAAGGGCTGGACGAGGTCGCCGGTGAGGCGCTGGAAGCGGTTGATCTCGCCCCATGGCGTGTTCCATTTGCCGAAGTCGGCGGTGAGTTTGGCGGTAGCAGCGGCGAGGGCGGCGAGGCGGTCGTCGTCGGTGGGTTTGGTGGTCAGGTAGGGGACGAGGGCATCGCCGTCCTGTTTGGCGGCGGTGCCGAAGCGTTCGATGAGGGCGTTGCCCCAGAAGGCGGCGATGGCGGTCGGGATGGACGATTCCGAGGCGCGGTAATCCCAGTTTTTGAGCGCTTCTACGGGTGCGGCGAGACTATTTCGGCGCGGATCGGATGCTGGCAGGCGGTCGAAGGCGGCGGTGACTGTGGGGATCAGCGCGGCGAATGCGGTCAGATAGGTGTCGTAGGCGGCATCGAGCAGGGTTTTCGGGGTGAAGTCCGGGACTGCCGTGAGCAGTTTGACGGCATTCGGGCCGCGCGGGTTCTCGCCGGCCTGGTCCGTGTAGCGGGGATAGGCGGATTGTTTGGGGCTGTCGGCGCCGGCGGCGTGCCATGGCCAGTTGTTGGTGTTGGTGACCCAGCCGGTGGCGGGGGTGAGGACTTGCGGGAGTTCGGCGAGGCTGTGCTCGCCGGTCCAGGCGGTGGCGGGGTCGCTGCCGTCGACGGGTTTGGTGTAGTCGAAGCGGTTGTCCCGGCGGGGGACGAATTGCGGGTGGAGATAGGCGATCTCGCCCTTGTTGCTGGCGAAGATGGTGTTGTTGGAGGAATTGGCCTTCAACGCGGCGACCTTGAGGAAGCCGGCGAGGTCGGTGGCTTTGGTGCGCAAAAAGGATTGCTCGAGGGCGGCGAGAGGCCTGTGCATGAGGGCGGTGCTGACCCATTTGCCGTTTTCGGTGCGGACGACGGGGCCGTGGACTGTGCGGTAGGTGGTGAATTTGCGTGTGGCCATGCTGCCGTCGGCGGCGCGGCAGGGGATTGTGATTTCGGTGGCGATGGCCGGGCGCCATTCGGTGCCGAACTTGTATTCGGTGCGGGCATTTTCGATGCGGGTGGTTTCGATGAATTCGTCGACGACATCGGCGCCGGACGAGGTGTGCATCCAGCCGGCGGTCGCGTTGAAGCCCTGGTAGATGAAGAATTGGCCCCATGTGGAAGCGCCATAAGCGTTGAGGCCCTCGTCGGACGTGACCTTGGCTTCGGAGCGGAAGAAGAAGCTGGTGTGGGGGTTGATGAGGAGGAGGGCGTTGCCGGCCTTGGTGCGCGACGGGGCGATGGCGAAGCCGTTCGAGCCGGTGGGTTCGGGGCGTTCGCGGCCGGTTTCGGCGGCGGAGAGCTGGACGGGCTTGCCCGTGTGCAGGGCTTCGAGGCCGGCGAGCGAGATGCGCTCGATGTCGCCGCCGATGCTGCCCTCGGAGAAGCTGAGCGCCATCCAGGGTTCGAAATGGGTGATGACGCGGGGTTTAACCTCTGGGTGGGTGCGGAGGTAGAAGTTGAGGCCGTCGGCCCAGGCGGTCATCAGCGATTTCAGCCATTCGGGGCTGGCAGCGTAGTCGGCTTTTAGGGCTTCGGGCTGGATGTAGAGTTTCATGCGCAGGTCTTGCCAGATGGCGTTTTCGCCTTCGGCTTCGGCCAAGCGGCCCTGGGCGACGATGAGGTTGGTTTCGAGGCGGGGGAAGTCGTCTTCGGCCTGGGCGTAGATCATGCCGAAGACAGCGTCGGCGTCGGATTTGCCGTGGATGTGGGGGATGCCCCAGGTGTCGCGGGTTATGGTTACGCGGGAGGCTTGGGATTTTTGGCGGGATTCGGGGGTTTGTGCGGTTGTGGGGGTGGTTAGGAGGATTGCGGTCAGGAGAGCGGGAACTACGCCGGCGGGGGACCACCCCCACCCGGGCCGGCGAAGGGGCCGTCTCTCGCCTCCCCCCTTGAGGGGGAGGACAAGGAGAGGCGGGCTTTTCATTTCGTCATTTCAATCGAGATGGGGTGGTTTGTCGAGAGCCAGAAGCGCGATCAGGCTCGCGGCGCTGGCGACGGCGAGATACCAGCCGACCGGCCGTAGCCCGCCGGTATCCGACAGCGCCTGGGCGATGACGGGGGCGAGGCCGCCGCCGAGGATGCCGCCCATGTTGAAGGCCATCGAGGCGCCGGTGTAGCGGACGCGCGCCGGGAAGAGGCCGGGGAGCCAGGCGCCGAGCGGACCGTAGACGAAGCCCATGACGAACAGGGCGCCGGCGAGGAACAGGCCGACGATGGCGAGCGAGCCGCTGCCGAGCATGGGAGCGAGAGCGAAGCCGACGCCGATGGCGGCGACGCAGCCGCCGATGAGGACGCGGCGCGGGTCGAAGCGGTCGGAGAGCCAGCCCGAAAGCAGGATGCCGATAGCGAGGAACAGAATCGCGCCAAGCTGGACCGAGAGGAAGGTCTCGCGGGTGTAGCCGAGTTTTGTCGTGCCGTAACCGAGCGCGAAGGCAGTCGAGAGGTAGAAGAGGGCGAAGCAGGCGATGACGCCGAGCATCCCGCCGAGCGTCTCGCGCCAGTGGAGGCGGAGGAGCTCGGCAATGGGTATGCTGGGGGGTGGGCCTTTTTCGGCGAGGGCGGCGAAGGCGGGAGTCTCGGTGAGCTTGAGGCGGACCCAGAGGCCGACGGCCACAAGGATGGCGCTGGCGAGAAAGGGCAGGCGCCAGCCCCAGCTGCGGAAATCTTCGTCGGAGAGGACGAGGCCGAGGATCAGGAACAGGCCGTTGGCGGCGATGAAGCCGACCGGCGCGCCCAGTTGCGGGAACATGCCGAAGCGGCCGCGCCAGCCGGGCGGGGCGTTTTCGACGGCGAGGAGTGCGGCGCCGCCCCACTCGCCGCCGAGGCCGAAGCCCTGGCCGAAGCGCAGCGTGCAGAGGAGGAGGGGGGCGAGCCAGCCTGCCGTGCCGTAGGTGGGGAGGAAGGCGATGGCGAGGGTCGAGCCGCCCATCACCATCAGGCTGGCGACGAGGGTCGATTTGCGGCCGATGCGGTCGCCGTAGTGGCCGAAGACAAGGGCGCCGATGGGGCGGGCGATGAAGGCGACGGCGAAGCTGGCATAGGCGGCGAGGAGCTGGGCCGAGGCGCTTTCGAGCGGGAAGAACAGCGGGCCGAAAACGAGGCTGGCAGCGGTGGCGTAGATGTAGAAATCGTAGAATTCGACGGCGGTGCCGACAAGGCTGGCGCCGAGGATGCGGCGGGTCGACGGTGCGGTGATGGTCCCCATGAGTTGCGGGTGGCGGCTGGGGGGCGCGGGGTCAAGGGGTGGGTCGGCGAGCGGGGGTCATGTTGCTTCGGCGCAGATAGAAGCTGGGTCCCGGGTCGAGCCCGGGATGACAGTTATATCGATGCCTGGTTTGGGAGGTGGGGCGTGGTGGGGCGGTGGATGCTGAAACGAGTTCAGCATGACGATTGCTTCCTGTTGCTTCTTGTTGCTGCTCGTTGCTTCAGGCGGCGATCGGGAAGCGGAGGAGGTGGTGGCCTTCCTGGACATAGGCCATGACGGGGCCGTCCATGACGCTGGTGATTGCCGGGTCGGCAACATCGAGGCCGCCGGTGAAGGCGCCGTAGGCGGGCAGGATGATCTTGGTGGCGGAGACGGCGAAGCAGCGGCGGACGATGCGGCGACCACGGATGTGGACAGCGACCTTGGGATGGAAATGGCCCGACAGTTCAGGCGCGGGGTCGCCGGGGACGGCTTCGTGGCGGAGGGTGAGCGGGCCGATGCGCGCCTCGGTCATGACGCGGCCGCCGAGCGATGCGGCGGCGGCTTCATCGTGATTGCCGGTGATCCATAGCCAGTCGAGGCTTGCGGTGAGCGACTTGATTGCGGCGCGCGGTCCGGCCGGAAGGCGATCGGGGCCGCCGCGATCGTGGAAACTGTCGCCGAGGCAGACGATTCGGCGGGCGCCGGTGGCCTCGAGCGCGTCGATCAGGCAGGCGAGGGTGTCGGCGCTGTCGTGCGGCGGCAGCAGCCGGCCGAAGCGGGCAAAGGCGCTGGCCTTTTCAAAATGCAGGTCGGCGACGAACAGCGTGTCGAACGCCGGCCAGTGCAGCGCGCCGCAAGGTTGGGGGCGGAGCGATTCGCCGGCGAACGAAAGGGAAACAGACATTGCCGGGCCCTATGGGGCATCGTGGGTCGTCGTAGCAAGCGACTGTGCAAATTTTGGAGAATGCGGTTTCGCCATGGGCTTTCGGCTCTCGCATCGGCTCGCGCTTTGCGGCATGGAGGGTTGCAGGAAAAGGTGCGCGTATCGGTGCCGCAGTGGTAGCTGCAAATTTAGCTGCCGGGGTGCCGCGCCGAGTAACGAGGTCGCGATGGTTGATAGCGTAGAGAGTTCCCGGCCGAAATTGCGGCGTATCACCAGCGGCATTGCGGGCCTCGATACGATCCTTGGCGGCGGCCTGATGCTGGGCAATATCTATATCATCGAAGGTGCGCCGGGGGCCGGCAAGACCATCATGTCGAACCAGATCTGCTTTCACCACGCGGGGACGGGCGGCAAGGCGATCTTCGTGACGTTGCTGGCGGAGAACCATGCGCGGATGATCGCCAGTATTGCCGGGCTGGCATTTTACAATGCCGGACTGGTGCCCGAGCAGGTGCGGTATCTGAGCGCATATTCGGAGATCAGCGGCGACGGGCTTGCCGGGCTGCTTACGCTGTTGCGGCGGGAAGTGATCAAGCAGCGGGCGACGCTGCTGGTCATCGACGGGCTGGTTTCGGCGCAGGCATCGATGCAGATCGAGGCGCATTCTTCGTCGCATGGCGGGACCGGCGGCGACCAGGATTTCAAGATGTTCGTCCATGATTTGCAGGAGATCGCGCTGGCGACGGATTGCACGATGATCCTGACGACCAACACGGTGGACCGGATGTCGCCCGAGCAGACCATGGTCGACGGGCTGATCACGCTGACCGACGCCGTCTATGGCTGGCGATCGGAGAGCAGCTTGCAGGTGCGCAAGTTCCGGGGCAGCGGTTTCATGCGCGGGCGGCACACCTATGAGATCACCGACGCCGGGATCTCGGCGTATCCGCGGATGGAATTCCTGGTCAGCCGGGGGGTGCAGCCGGAAATGCTGAAGGCGCGGCTGCCGACCGGGATCGACGATCTCGACGTGATGCTCGAGGGCGGGCTGCCGGTGTTGTCGACGACGGCGCTGGTGGGTCCATCGGGCATCGGCAAGACCAGCACGGGCCTGCATTTTCTCAGCCGGTCGGTGCCGGCGGCGCCGGGGTTGCTGGTCGGGTTCTACGAACGGCCGGACGGGTTGGTCGACAAGGCCGACAATTTGGGGATCGACCTGCGCGGGCTGCTGGCAAGCGGCGCGGTCGAGATCATGTGGCAGCATTCGGAGGAACTGGCGCTCGACACGCTGGGCAGCCAGATCCTCGAGGCGGTCGAGCGGCGCGGGTTCAAGCGGGTGTTCATCGACGGTTACCTGGCATTCCGGGCGGCGGCGGTCGACGAACACCGGTTCCCCGGGTTTTTCACGGCGTTGGCGATCCAGTTGCAGCGGCTGGGAGCGACGATCGTCTATAGCCTCGAGACGCCGCGATTGTACGGGCGACTGGGCGAGCTGCCGGTCGAGGACCTGTCGCGGCTGTCCGAAAATATCATCGTCATGCGGTATCGCCGCATCGATGGCGACACCCACCGCGTGCTGTCGCTGCTCAAGGTGCGCAGCAGCGGTTATGACCCGGAGGAATATGTCTTTACCATGGGGGCCGATGGCGTCGGGTTGATGGTCGATGTGGCGCCGACTGAGCGCGGGCGAAGCGGGCCGGGGCGCGGGCGAAGCGGGCTGGGGCGCGGTGACGGGGGGCGGGGGTAATGGCTATCATTCTCGTCGTCGACGACGAGGTCGGCATTGCCAGGCTGCTCGAGGATGTGTTCGTTGATGACGGGCACGAGGTGATGCTGGCGTCGAACGGCCGGCAGGCGCTCGAACTGGCGTTGACGACCGTGCCGGCAATCATCCTGACCGACCTGATGATGCCGGTGATGGACGGGGCGGAATTGGCGGCGGCGCTGGCGGCCGAGCCCAGGCTGGCAGGCGTGCCGCTGGTGATGATGAGTTCGATGCCCGAGGGTGTCGTGGTGGCGAAGGGCGCGGCATTCACGGCGTTCGTGCGCAAGCCGTTCAATATCTATGCGCTGGTCGATCTCGCCAACAGTCTGATCGTGCGATGAGTGCGCCGATGCGATTGCCGGCGGCGTTGCGGTTCCTGGCGGGCGACGGCGAAATGGCGCGGCGGATCCGTGCCTTCGATTGGGCGGCGCATCCGCTGGGGGAGCCGTCGGGATGGCCGCAGGCGCTCAAGCTGTCGGTGCGGATCATGCTGACGACGCAGCACCCGGTGTTCGTTTTCTGGGGCGCAGACAGCTGGTGTTTCTACAATGATTCCTATGCACGGTCGCTGGGGCCCGAAAAGCATCCGGCGATGCTGGGCGAGGAGGGGGCGCTGGTGTGGCAGGAGGTCTGGCACGCCATCGGGCCGCAGATCGAGACGGTGATGTCGGCACAGGGCGCGACGTGGTACGAGAACCAGCGGCTGCCGATCTTTCGCCACGGCAGCCTGCAGGACGTTTTCTGGACCTATAGCTACGGCCCGATCGACGACGACACGGCGCCGGCGGGAGTGGGCGGCGTGCTGGTGCTGGTCACCGAGACGACGGCGCAGATGCAGGCGGGCCATGAGCAGGCGCGGGTGATCGACCGATTGCAGGCGCTGTTCGACCAGGCACCGGGCTTTATGTGCGTGATGACAGGGCCGGAGCATGTCTTCGAGGTCGCCAACGCCGCGTTTCGCGAACTGGTCGGGCGCAGCGAGATCATCGGCCAGCCGGTGCGCGAGGCGATTCCGGAGCTGATCGAGCAAGGGTTCATCGAGCGGCTGCAGCAGGTGTTCCGGACCGGCGAGCGGATGGTCGCCGAGCATTTGCCGGTCGTGTTGCAGCGGAGGGCGGGGGAGCCAGCCGAAGAGCGGTTCCTCAATTTCATCTATGAGCCGATCGTCGGGGCCGATGGCAGCGTGACCGGGATTTTCTGCGAGGGCAGCGACGTGACGGCGCGACATGTCGCCGAGCGGGCGCTGCGCGAATCCGACACGCGGTTTCGCAACATGGCGGACAGTGCGCCGATAATGATGTGGGAGACCGACCCGACCGGCAATTGCACCTATCTAAATTCGCGCTGGTACGAATATACCGGGCAGTCGGAGGCCGACGCGCTCGGCCTGGGGTGGACGCTGGCCGTGCATCCCGACGAGCAGGTCGAGGCCGAGCGGGTGTTCATGACGGCGAACAAGGCGCGCGGGCCGTTCCGGATCGAATATCGGGTGAAGGGTGCGGACGGGCAGTATCGGTGGATGATCGACGCAGCGACGCCGCGTCTTGCCGACGACGGGGCGTTCGTGGGGTTCGTCGGGTCGGTGATCGATATCGACGACCGCAAGCGCGCCGAGGACGGCATACGCATCAGCGAGGGCCGGTTCCGCGCGGCGGTGGAGGCGATACAGGGCTATTTGTGGACCAACGACGTCGAGGGCCGGATGACCGGGCGACAACCGGGCTGGGCAGCGTTGACGGGGCAAAGCGAGGCCGAATACCAGGGCTATGGGTGGGTCGACGCGGTGCATCCGGACGACGCAGAGGCAACGCTGGGGGCATGGCGCGCGGCGGTGGACGAGCAGCGGCGGTTCAATCACGAGCACCGGGTACGACGCAGCGATGGCAGTTGGGGGCGTTTTGCGATCTGCGCCATTCCGATCGTCGAGGGTGCCGGCGCCAGGCCCGGCGCGCTTTCGAGCGAGAGTGGCCAGCCGGTGGCCAAATGGGTCGGGGTGCATACCGATGTCACCGAGCAGCGCCGGACCGAGGACGCCTTGAAGGAGCTCAACCACACGCTGGAGGACCGTATCGCTGCGGAACTGGCGCGGCGGTCACGCGTCGAGGCGGCCTTGCGGCAGAGGCAGAAGATGGAGGCGATCGGCGTGCTGACCAGCGGGTTGGCACATGATTTCAACAATATGCTGACGGTGATCATCAGCGGGCTGTCGATCCTCGAGCGCACAATGGTGCGCGATCCGGGCAAGGCAAAAGTCTATATCGATGCTGCCAGCGACGGCGCGCGGCGGGCGGCAGCGCTTGTTGACCGGTTGATGGATTTTGCCCGGCAGAAGCCGCTGGAGCTGGCGCCGGTCGAGGTCAACGCGTTGATCGACGGCATGTCGGAAATCCTGCGGCGATCGGTGGGCGACGCGGTGGCACTCGAGGTGACGCTCGAAGCCGGGCTATGGTCGGTGGAGACCGATGTCAGCATGCTCGAGAACGTGGTGCTCAACCTGGCGATGAATGCGCGCGATGCGATGCCGGGTGGCGGCCGGCTGGCGATCCGGTCGGAGAATGTCGCGGTCGATGCGGCGATGGCGGCGGTGCTCGATGTGCTGCCAGGGGATTATGTGATGGTCGGCGTCACCGATACCGGGTCGGGGATGACGCCCGATGTCGTCGAGCGGGCGTTCAACCCGTTCTTCACGACAAAGGCGGTCGGCAAGGGGACCGGGCTGGGGCTGAGCCAGGTCCATGGTTTTGCCAAGCAGAGCGGCGGGACCGCGGTGATTGCATCGACGAGTTCGGCGGGTACGGAGATCTGCGTTTATTTGCCGCGGGTGGGGTGATTTAAGGCGCTTGGCGCGGCGGGTTGGGCGTCCCTCGACTTCGCTCGGGATGAGCGGGGTTCAGGGGTTGCGCGGAAGGCCCGGTGCTTCGGCTGGCGCGACTGGGCTCGGCGGCGCGGTGGATGCTGAAACAAGTTCAGCATGACGAAGGGCTTTACGAAGTGCTTTGGGCGGGGTTTTCGGCCCCGCCCTGCTCGTTCAGGCGTTGCCGTGGAGGCCGAGTTCGTGGCGGCCGACGACCATGTGATGGACTTCGTCGGGGCCGTCGGCGAAGCGCAGGTGGCGGACGTCGGCGTAGAGATCGGCCAGCGGGGTCCACTGCGAGATGCCGGCGGCGCCGTGAATCTGGATGGCCTGGTCGATGATCTGGCAGGTCTTTTCGGGGACCATCGCCTTGACCATCGAGACCCAGACCCGGGCTTCGCGGTTGCCGAGGACGTCCATGGCCTTGGCGGCCTTGAGGACCATCAGGCGCATGGCTTCGATCTCGATGCGGGCGCGGGCGACGAGCTCGAGGTTCTTGCCGAGCATGATCAGCGAGCGGCCAAAGGCTTCGCGGGACTTGCCGCGGTTGACCATGTAATCGAGCGCGATCTCGGCCTTGCCGATGGTCCGCATGCAGTGATGGATGCGGCCCGGCCCGAGGCGGACCTGCGAGATTTCAAAGCCGCGGCCTTCGCCGAGGAGGATGTTTTCATAGGGCACGCGGACGTTGTCGAAGCGGATGTGCATGTGGCCGCGCGGCGCATGGGCGTCGCCGAAGACGTGCATCGGGCCGAGGATCTTGACGCCGGGCGTGTCCATGGGGACGAGGATCTGCGATTGCTGGCCGCTGGCCGGGCCGTCGTCGGAGGTGCGGACCATGACGATCATGATCTTGCAGCGCGGGTCGCCGGCGCCCGAAATGTAGAATTTCTCGCCGTTGATGACCCATTCGCCGGCGATATGCTCGGCGCGGGTGCGGATGTTCTTGGCGTCGGACGAAGCGACGTCGGGCTCGGTCATGGCATAGGCCGAGCGGATTTCACCGGCGAGCAGCGGCTCGAGCCAGCGTTCCTTCTGGGCGTGGGTGCCGACGCGCTCGAGGACTTCCATGTTGCCGGTATCAGGGGCCGAGCAATTGAGCGATTCAGAGGCTAGCGGGGCCTTGCCGAGCTCGGCGGCGATATAGGCGTAGTCGAGGTTGCTGAGGCCTTCGCCGGTGGCGGCATTGGGCAGGAAGAAGTTCCACAGGCCCGAGGCCTTGGCCTTGTCCTTGGCGGTCTGGAGGAGCTCGAGTTGGCCCGGCGCCCAGCTCCACGGATCGGCGCGGTTCTTGCCAAGGGCTTCGAATTCCTCGGTGATCGGGACGACGTTTTCGGCGATGTGGCGGCAGACCGCGTCGAACAGCGGGCGTGCCTTTTCGGACATGCGCAGGTCGTTCATTTCATTGTGGCTGAAGATGTCGGTCACGGCGATTTCCCCGGTTGCTGATGTTTTGGCGGACCGGTCACGACACGAATGGTCGCTTGCACCGGCACTGTCGGGGCGACAATTCGGCGCGAAATGCGGCGGCGTCAATGGCTTTGGATCAATCAGGCGTTCTCGACCGAGGCGATGACGCGGGGGACTTCGGCGAGGAGTTCGCGGGCGAGGAAGCCGACGCGGCCGATGCGCTTGCCGAGCCGCTTGCCGGCCTTGCCATGGACATAGACCGCCCAGATCGCTGCCGACAGTGGCGGGGCGCCGCGCGCCATCAGGCCGAGCGCGATGCCGGCGAGGGTATCGCCCGATCCCAAGGTGGCAAGGCCGACGCCGCCACCGGCGAAGCGGAACAGCCGGCCATCGGGGGCAGCGACGACAGTGTTGGGGCCCTCGAGGACGATGATGGCCTGGAGGTCGGCAGCGGCGCGGGCGGCGATGCCGGCGGGATCGGCGAGGACTTCGTCGCGATTAATGCCGAGCATGGCGGCCATTTCGCCGGCGTGGGGGGTCAGGACGGTCGCGCCGCCGCGCTGGTGGAGGAGCGGGCGTAGCGACTTGATGGCGGCGAGCGGCGCGGCATCGAGGACGAGGCCGGCGTCGCCGAGATCGGCCGAGAGGATGGCGCGGGTGAATTCGTGCGCGGCGTCGCCGGCGGCCAGGCCGGGGCCGACGAGGATGGCGTCGGTGGCGGGGAGGCGGCGGCACAGTATCTCGATATTGTCGGCGCCGAAGCCCGAACCGCTGCCGGCGTCGCATTCGGTTAGTTGCACGACAAGTGCTTCGGGGACGGCGAGGGCGAGCATCGGAGCGACCGAGGCGCACGTTGCCATCTGGAGCTTGCCGGCGCCGGCGCGCAATGCCGCGACCCCCGAAAGCAGCAGCGCGCCGGGCATCTCGGTGCAACCGCCGATGGCGAGGGCGCGGCCGCGGGCGTCCTTGTCGACGTTGCCGCCATGCTCGGGGAGCGGCAGCGAGCGCAGCAGCGCCTTGTTGAGCTTGATATCGCTCATCCGGCGGCGACCGGGACGTCGGGGGCGGTCGTTACCGGGGTGGCGGCGACGTCGAGCGGTTGCACGAAGTTATAGGTGAGTAGCCGCGGTCGGACGCGGCCGCGATCGTCGGGGACAAAATCATATTCGGTGACGCTGCAATTGGCGATGTCGCCGGCGCGGTCGATGCCGAGGATGGTGGCCTCGTCGAACGATTCGAGGATGTAGCGCAAGCAGAGCACGACGACCTGGTGGGCGACGATGACGACGCGGTCGCCGGCATGGTGGAGGCTGATGGTGTCGACAAAGGCGCGCAGGCGCAGGATGACGTCGACCCAGCTCTCGCCGCCGGGCGGGCGGTGGTAGAATTTGCCGAGTGCGCTGAGGGCGGCGGCCTGGTCGGGGTGGAGTTGTTCGACGCCGCGGCGGGTGAGGCGATCGAGGATGCCGAATTCGCGTTCGCGGAGGCGTTCGTCGATGAATGGAGACTCGGCGGGATTGCTGTGCTCGGCGATCAGGCGGGCGGTTTCGCGGGCGCGCAGGAACGGCGAGGCAAGGATGATTTCAGGGCCGCGATCGAGGTTGGCGAACCAGCGCGCGACGGCTTCGGCTTGCTCGACGCCGAGGTTGCTGAGCGGGACGTCGGCGTCGCGGATGTCGAGCTTGATGCGCGGGTGGCCGGCCTCGTCGGCGGCGGCGGCGGCGACGTTGCCGGCGCTTTCGCCGTGGCGGACGATCCAGAGGTGAGCGGGCCAGCGCTGCGCCATGTTGGGCTTTCGTGATGTCGGTTGGTGGGTATCAACGCCGGGAGGGGCGTGGGGTTCATTGGGGGCGGTGAAGGGGGGAAGGGCCGGGTACGAGCAGCGCGTCCACATACTGCACACTCTGCCCGTCACCCCGGCGAAGGCCGGGGCCCATCTCCTGGACATTCCGGAGATGGGCCCCGGCCTTCGCCGGGGTGACGAAATTAGAGAGGGGGCGTGATTTTAAGGTGAAGCCTTGGCTTCGTCAGTCGAGGCGCATGGCTTCGGCGGCGAGGGCGTTGGCTTCGAGGAGGAGCGCCGTGTCGGCGGCGCCGGCGACGCGTTCGCGGCCGGCTTCGAGGAGGACGGGGACGGCGAGGGGCGAGACGCGGGGTAGCGCCATGAGCACCAGGTTGCGCTGGGCGAGATCGAGGAGCGCGCCGAGGCGTTCGATGTCGGTCAGCTTGCTGCGCGCGTCGGTCCAGGCGGCGGTCAACAACAGATGGCCGGGTTCGTGACGGCGCAGGACGTCGTAGATGAGATCGGACGAGACGCTCATCTGCTTGCCGGTCTTGTACTGGCCGGGCAACGCGCGTTCGATGAGGCCGCCGATGATGGCGACCTCGCGAAAGGCGCGGCGCAGGAATGGCGAGGCAGCCATCCATTCGGCAAGCTCCTCCTCGAAGACGTCGGGCGAGAACAAGGGCTTGGGATCGGTGACCTGCTTGAGCGACCAGACTGCGACGACGTAATCGCTGCCGACGAAGCCGAGCGGCTCGAGCCCGGCGGCCTCCATGCGCTGGGTGAGTAGCATGCCGAGGGTCTGGTGGGCGTGGCGGCCGGCGAAGCCATAGGCGACCATGTACCAGCGGCCCTCGCGTTCGAAGGTTTCGACGAGCAGGTCGTCGAGCCCGGGGAGCGCCGAGCGGCGTTGCTGGATCGCGAGCCATTCATGGACGTCGGGCGGCATTTCGGACCAGCGTTCGGGTGTATTGAACAGCCCGCGGACGCGCGCGGCGAGGTTGGTCGACAGCGGCATGCGGCCGCCGGCATAGGTCGGCACGCGCGGGTCGCCGCGGCCGTGGCGGACGAAGATGTCGGGGCCGTCGAAACCGGTCACCTCGAGCGTCTGACCGGCGAACATGAAGCTGTCGCCGATGCGTAACTGGCCGCCGAACCATTCCTCGACCTGGCCGAAGCGGCGCCCGGTGCGGCCGTTCTTGCCGAAGACGACGTTCATGGTGACGGCCTCGACGATGGTGCCGCTGTTGAGGCGGTGCTGGAGCGCGAGGCGGGGGTGGGTGAGGCGCCAGGCGCCGGACTTGTCCTGCTTCAGCCGCTGGTAGCGATCATAGGCGCGCAGCGAATAGCCGCCTGTGGCGACGAAGCTGATGACCTCGTCGAAGCGGGCGCGGGTCAGGCCCGCATAGGGCGCGGCAGTGCGGACCTCGGCATAGAGATCGTCGGCCATGAAGGGCGCCGCGGCGGCGCAGGCGACGACATGCTGGGCGAGGACATCGAGGCCGCCGGGGCGGAAGCGGTCTTCGTCGAGCTCGCCTTCGCGGACCGCGTCCTGCGCGGCGAGGGATTCAAGATACTCGAAGCGGTTGCCGGGGACGACGATGGCGCGGCTGGCCTCGTCCATGCGGTGGTTGGCGCGGCCGGTGCGCTGGAGCAGGCGCGACGAGCCCTTGGGGGCGCCCATCTGGACGACGAGATCGACATCGCCCCAATCGATGCCCAGATCGAGGCTGGCGGTGGCGACGATGGCGCGCAGGCGACCGGTGGCCATGGCGTTTTCGGTCTTGCGCCGGGCTTCGGCCGAGAGCGAGCCGTGGTGGATGCCGATGGGCAGCGCCTGGTCGTTTTCGGCCCAGAGGTCGCGGAAGACGAGCTCGGCGACGGCGCGGGTGTTGACGAAGACGATGGCGAGGCGCGAAGCCTCGAGCCGGCGCATGACGGCGCGGGCGGCCCAGCGGCCGTTGTGGCCGGCCCAGGGAATGCGGTCCTCGATGACGAGGATCTCCACGATGGGATCGGCGCCGGGATCGCCGGTGACGAGGGTGACGCTGGCGGAATCGGCGTCGGGGGCGAGCCAGCCCTGGTAAGCTTCGGGGTCGGCGATGGTGGCGCTGAGGCCGACGCGGCGCAGGCCCGGGGCGAGGCTTTGCAGGCGCGAGAGGGCGAGGGCGAGCTGGTCGCCGCGCTTGGTGGTGGCGAAGGCGTGAATTTCGTCGACGATGACGGTCTTCACGCCTGCGAGCATCGTCGCGGCGTCGGGGTAGGAGATGAGCAGGGCGAGCGATTCAGGGGTGGTGAGCAAGATGTGCGGCGGGCGTTCGCGCTGGCGTTTCTTGCGGTCGGACGGCGTGTCGCCGGTGCGGGTTTCGACGCGGATATCGAGGCCGATTTCCTCCACCGGAAGGAGCAGGTTGCGTTTTACGTCGACGGCGAGCGCCTTTAGCGGGCTGACGTAGATGGTGTGGAGGCCGTCCACCGGGTGATCGTGGAGATCGGCGAGGGTGGCGAGGAAGCCGGCGAGGGTCTTGCCGGCGCCGGTGGGGGCGACGAGCAGCGCGTGATCGCCGGCAGCGGCGGCGGCGACCATTTCGAGCTGGTGACGGCGCGGGGACCAGCCGCGCCTAGTAAACCAGGCGGCGATCGCGGGGGGGAGGGATGTCACGTGTCGGATATGGAGGGCCGGCGGATGTTGCGGAAGGGGTTTACGGATTTACGCTTGGCGGTGCATCTGGTGCCGAGGAGATCGCAGGATGACGAAGGGGTCGTGTTTGTGTGGGGCGGTGACGTTCGCCGTGACCGGGGACCTGGGGCCGCCCGATGCGTGTCATTGCGGGCAGTGCCGCAAGCAATCGGGACATTATTGGGCGTCGACCGATGTGCCGCTGGCGAATGTGACGATCGAGGGTGAGGCGGCGCTGAAATGGTACCAGTCGTCGGCGCGGGCACGGCGGGGATTTTGCCGGACTTGCGGGTCGTTTTTGTTCTGGCGGCCGGAAGGACGGGATTCGATTGCGATTGCGATGGGGGCATTTGACGAGCCGACGGGGATACGGCTGCACGAGCACATCTTTGTCGCCGACAAGGGTGATTATTATGAGATCGGGGACGGGTTGCCGCAGAAGGAATAGCGGCACGGTGACACGCTGCGCTGGCGGTTGGGCGAGCGCAGTCGCATATTATTGCAATGGCATCTCCCGATTGGCTCATTCCACACCCTGAGGGGATTTATGTCGCGCCGGCCGACGTGTGGATCGATCCGTCGCGGCCCAAGGATCGCGCGCTGGTGACGCATGGGCATGCCGATCATGCGCGGGGTGGGCATGGGCATGTCATGGCGACGCGCGAAACGCTGGCGATCATGGACGTGCGGTACGGCCAGCAGGTTGGGGCGCAGGGCGTGGCCTATGGCGAGACGGTGCAGGTCGGCGATGTAAGCGTGCGCTTCGTGCCGGCGGGGCATGTCTTGGGGTCGGCGCAGATCGTGCTCGAGCACAAGGGTGAGCGGATCGTGGTTTCCGGGGATTACAAGCGCCGCCCCGATCCGAGCTGTGCGCCGTTCGAGCCGGTGCCGTGCGATGTGTTCGTGACCGAGGCGACGTTCGGCCTGCCGGTGTTCCGGCATCCACCGACGCCGGGCGAGGTTGCCAAGGTGGGGGCGGCGCTGGCGGCGAACCCCGAGCGCTGCGTGCTGATCGGGGCGTATGCGCTGGGCAAGGCGCAGCGGGTGATCCGCGAGTTGCGGGTGGCGGGATATGATGCGCCGATCTTCATTCATGGGGCGCTGCAGAAGCTGTGCGCGCTGTACGAGAGCTTTGGAGTGGAGCTTGGGGATTTGCGGCCGGCGATGGGGTTGAAGGCGGCGGAGATGAAGGGATCGGTGGTGATCGCGCCGCCGTCGGCGCTGGCGGATCGGTGGTCGCGGCGGTTGCCGGATCCGGTGACGGCGATGGCCTCGGGGTGGATGCGGGTGCGGCAGCGGGCGGTGCAGCGGGGGGTGGAGTTGCCGCTGATTATCTCGGACCATGCCGATTGGGATGAGCTGACCGATACGATTACCGAACTGCGCCCTGGCGAGGTTTGGGTGACGCATGGGCGGGAGGAGGCGCTCGTGCATTGGTGCCGGTTGCGGCAGGTGAAGGCGCGAGCGTTGGATTTGGTGGGGCGGGAGGATGAGGAGGATTAGGGGTGGTGCAGCGTGACTCTCCCCTCCCTTGAAGAAGGGAGGGGAGCAGAGGTAGATGGCGCATGTTCAATGTCCTGCGCCCGCTGATTTTCAGGCTCGATCCGGAGGCGGCGCATGGGTTGACGCTGGCGGCGCTGCGGACGGGGCTGGGGCCGGCGTCGGGGCCGGATGATCCGGTGTTGCGGACGCGGTTTGCGGGGCTCGACTTGCCCAATCCGGTGGGGTTGGCGGCGGGGTTCGACAAGGACGTGATGGTGCCGGACGCGATGCTGCGGCTGGGGTTCGGGTTTGTCGAATGCGGGTCGGTGACGCCGTTGCCGCAGGTGGGTAATCCCCGGCCGCGGCTGTTCCGGCTGACCGAGGATGCGGCGGTCATCAATCGGATGGGGTTCAATAATCTTGGGCTGGAACATGCGGTTACGCGGTTGAAGGCGCGTGCCGGGCGGCTGGGGGTGGTGGGCATTAATTTGGGGGCGAACAAGGATTCGGCGGACCGGACGGGTGATTATGTGGCGGGAGTGCGGGCGGCGGCGGCGCTGGCGGATTATGTGACGGTCAATATCTCGTCGCCGAACACGCCGGGGCTGCGGGCGTTGCAGGATGGTGCGGCGCTGGCCGATCTGGTGGCGCGGGTGGTCGAGGCGCGCGGGCGGATTGCGGTGCCGTTGTTCGTCAAGGTGGCGCCCGACCTGGAAGCGGCGGATTTCGATACGATTGCGCGGATTGCTATCGATGGGAGCGTCGATGGGTTGATCGTGTCGAACACGACTGTGTCGCGGCCGGGGTTGCGGAGTCGGTTCGGCGGCGAGGCGGGTGGGCTTTCCGGGGCGCCGCTGGCGGGGTTGGCGATGGCGGCGTTGCAGGGGTTTGCGGCGGCGACGGGGGGTGCGTTGCCGTTGATTGCGGCGGGGGGGATTTCGAGCGGGGCGGAGGCTTATGCGCGGATTCGGGCGGGGGCGAGCGCGGTGCAGCTGTATTCGGCGCTTGTATTCGAGGGGCCGGGGCTGGTGGGGCGGATCAAGGCGGAACTGGCGGGGCTGTTGAAGCAGGATGGGTTTGGGAGTGTTGGGGAGGCTGTGGGGCGGTAGGGTTTTATCGTCGGCGCTGGGGACCCCCACCCCGCTCGCGCAAGGGCGCGAGTCGCCCTCCCCGCAGGGTGGAGGGAGTTAGAGTGCGATCGACATGGCGACGTTGCAGCGTTCGTAGCGGGCGCCGTAGCGTTGCATGATGTCGGCGTCATGGTCGAAGCCGAGCTTTTCGTAGAGGTGAATGGCGGCGCCGCATTTGGTGTTGGTGAGCAGGTAGAGGGTCTCGATCTGCATCGCGGCGGCGCGCTCGAGGATGACGGCGAGGAGGAATTCGCCGGCCTTGCGCCCGCGTGCGGCTTCGGTGACGGCCATCTTAGTGAGTTCGAAGGCGGTGTCGTCGATGCGCATCAGGGCGCAGGTGCCGATGATGCCGATGCCGGGGGCTTCGACGAACAGGATGATGCCGCCGCGGTCGATGATGGTTTCGCGTGGGTTGCCGAGGATTTTGCGGTCGTTGTCCTCGAGGGTGAACATCGACGCGATCCATTCGGCGTTGATGCGCTCGAATTCGCCGGCGAGATCGTCGGTATATTCCCGTATGCGGAGGGGTGCGCCGACGCGGTCGAGCAGCGAGCGCTGGTCGAGGCGGGCTTCGAGGCCGGACAGTTGGGTGAGGAGATCGCCTTCGAGTCCGGCGCAAAGTTCGGCGACGGCAGCGGTGACCGGTGGCCAGACCAGCGCCTTGCCGCGCGCCATGACGGCGGCGCCGGCAGCGGTGAGGGCGAGCGGCTTGAGGCGCAGGTCGCCGGCATGATGGGCGGGTTCGATGAGGCCAAGGGCAAGCAGGGCGCGGACCGAGCGGGTGATCGAGGGCTGGCTGATGCCGAGCGCCGCGCCCAGTTCGGTGACGGTGGCGGGGCCGCCGCTGTCGATTGCGGCGAGCAAGGGAAAGTGTGCGGGCTGGATTGGCAGGTCGGCGGCGCACATGATGCGCGCGGCGTCGGCCTGGAGACGCTCGGCGAGCCGCTTCAGCCGGCTGCCGAGGAAGAGTTCTGGATGCTGGGCGAGAATGTCCCGGGTCACATAGCCTCCAATGCTTAGCGCGTTATATAGCAGGCTATGGAGTTTGCAAGAGTGCGGGCTTGTCGCGGGACGCCGCACCTGCCTATGTTCGCCGCGATGACAAAGACCTTCGCATTATTCGCCATGCTCCTCCTTGGCACCGCATCTGTCGGAGCGAAGGAGCCATCGCCGGTCAGCGGCATGGCCAATGCCGTGACGGCAGCCGACCCGCGCGGCACGGCGGCGGGGCTGGCGATGCTGAGGCAGGACGGCAACGCGATGGACGCTGCCGCTGGGATGATGCTGGCGTTGACGGTGGTCGAGCCGCAATCGTCGGGCATCGGCGGGGGCGGCTTGCTGGTTTACCAGGCGGCGGGGGCCAAGGCGCCGGTCACCTTCGATGGCCGCGAGAAGGCACCGGGCCTCGCGACAACGCAATATTTCATGGGAGCGGACGGCAAGCCGCAGCCGCGACGCGAGGCGGTGCCCGGCGGCAAGAGTGTCGGCGTGCCGGGCAATATCGCGATGATCGCCAAGGCACATGCCAAATACGGCAAGCTGGCGTGGGCGAAGCTGTTCGAGCCGGCGATTGCCTTGGCGCGCGGCGGCTATGAGGTGACGCCGCGGATGGCCCGGGCGATCGCCGGCAGTGCCGCCACGTTGAAGCTGACGCCCGAGGCGGCGGCGCTGTTCCTTAATGCCGATGGCAGCGGCAAGGCGGCGGGGACGCGCATCGTCAACGAGCCGCTGGCGCAGACGTTCGAGGCGATCGCCAAATCCGGGCCGAAGGCGTTTTATACCGGGCCGGTGGCGGAGGCGATCGTCAAGCGGGTGACGACGGCGCCGAACAATCCATCGGTGATGACGACCGGGGACATGGCGGCATACGAGGCCAAGGAACGTCCGCCGGTATGCGTGACCTACCGGACCTACAAGGTGTGCGGCATGGGTCCGCCTTCGGCCGGCGGCATTGCGGTGCTGTCGATCCTGAAGCAGCTCGAGGGCTTCGATCTCGGCAAGCTCGGAGCCGCCGATCCGGTTGCCTGGCACCTGATTGCCGAAAGCGAGCGGCTGGCGTTTGCCGATCGTGCCATGTTCGGCGGCGACAGCGATTTCGTCTCGGTGCCCGTCGCGGGTTTGCTCGCCCCGGCGTATCTGAAAGCGCGCGGCAGCCTGATCAAGGCCGATTCGAGCCTGTTGCGGGCTGAACCGGGGCGGCCGGCGGGCGCGGCGGCGCGGACGCTCGCGCCGGGCGGCGAAGTGCCGTCGACGACGCACTTTGCAGCGGCCGATGCGGCGGGCAATGTCGCCTCGATGACGTCGACGATCGAGAGCGGTTTTGGCAGTTCGCTGGTGGCCGGCGGGATGGTCCTCAACAACGAGCTGACCGATTTCAGCTTCGAGCCCGAAGTGGCGGGGGCGCCGGTGGCGAACCGGGTCGAGGGCCACAAGCGACCGCGGTCGTCGATGGCGCCGACAATCGTCTATGATGCGCGCGGCAAGCCGTTGCTGGCAGTTGGCGCCGCCGGCGGGATGACGATTCCGGCGCAGATCGCCAAGGCGATCATCGCGGTGCTCGACTGGAAGCTGCCGATCGCCGATGCCATCGCGCTTCCGACGATCTATGTGTCGGACGACCTGGTCATCGTCGAGAAAGGTCCACAGGGCGCGCCGCTCGAGGCGATGATCCCGGCGCTGGAAAAGCTGGGCCATCGCTCCGCAGTCACGTCGATGCCGTTGAAGGCCAATGGACTCGAGCGTACGACTGCCGGCTGGCGGGGCGGCGCCGACCCGCGCAGCGAAGGCAATTCGGCAGGCTATTAGTCAGGCAACCAGGGTCCCGGCATGAGCATTCCCAAGCTTCCCCCCCTTCGCCCGGCCAAGATGTCGGCGCGGATCGACGGTTGGCCCAACCTGGTCACCATGTTCCTCGACCGGGCCGACGAGCATGGCGAGCGGCCGATGCTGTCGCGCAAGGTCGAAGGGGCGTGGCGGACGCAGACCTGGGCCGAGTGCCGCGACATCGTCGCGAGTCTGTCGGCGGCGCTGATCGATCTCGGCATCGTCAAGGGCGACCGGGTCGTGCTGGTCAGCGAGAACCGGCCCGAATGGTGCCTGGCGGACCTGGCGATCATGGCGGCGGGCGCGATTACGGTGCCGGCGTATACGACGAACACCCAGGCCGATCATGCGCATATTCTCGGGAATTCGGGGGCGCGGGCGGTGATCGTGTCGAATTCCAAACTGGCGGCGTCGCTGCTGCCGGCGGTGGCGGAAAGCGAGAATTGCCGGATCGTCGTCGGTATCGACCATCTCAAGGACAGCCAGCGCAGCACGCTCGAGGTGCACCAATGGGCGAAAATCGTCGACGCGCGGAGCGACACGCTGGTTGCCGACCGCCGCGGCCTGCGCGAGCGGGCGACGATGCAGCGGCATGACCTGGCGTGCGTGATCTATACCAGCGGCACCGGCGGCGCGCCGCGCGGGGTGCGCCAGCATCACGGCGCGATCATGCGCAATATCGCCGGCGCCAACGCCGTCATCGAGCAGGATTTTTTCATCAATCCGGGCGATCCGGTGGGGGAGCTGTTCCTGAGCTTCCTGCCGCTGTCGCACGCCTATGAGCATACCGCCGGGCAATATATGCCGATCGGGATGGGCGGGCAGATTTACTACGCCGAGGGGCTGGAGAAGCTGGCGGCGAACATCGAGGAGGTCGGCCCCAGCTTCATGGTGGTGGTGCCGCGGCTGTTCGAAGTGCTGCGGACGCGGATCGCCAAGCAGATCGAGAAGCAGGGCGGCGTCGCGGTTACGCTGCTCAACCAGGCGCTGCGGCTGGCACGCAAGGAAGCGCGCGGCGAGAGCCTGAATTTTGTCGAGCGCGGGCTCGATGCGGTGCTCGAGCGGACCATCCGCAAGTCGATCCGCGCCAAGTTCGGCGGGCGGTTGAAGGGGCTGGTTGCCGGCGGCGCGCCACTCAATCCCGAGGTCGGGGTGTTTTTTGCAGCGATCGGCATCGCCATTTTGCAGGGTTACGGCCAGACCGAGGCCGGGCCGGTGATCTCGTGCAACCGGCCGCGGGCCCGGTTGAAGATGCATACGGTGGGGCCGCCGCTCGGGCAGGTCGAGGTCAGGATCGCCGGCGACGGCGAGATCATGGTGCGCGGCGAGCTGGTGATGGACGGCTATTGGATGAACGATGCCGAGAGCCACAAGGTGCTGCAGGACGGCTGGCTGCTTACCGGCGATATCGGGCATATCGACGCGGACGGTCATCTGGTGATCACCGATCGCAAGAAGGACATCATCGTCAATGACAAAGGGGATAATGTTGCTCCCCAGCGGGTCGAGGGCATGTTGACGCTGCAGGACGAGATTTCGCAGGCGATGGTCTATGGTGACAAGCGGCCGTACCTCGTCGGCGTGGTGGTCCCTGAAGTCGAATGGGCGATGTGCTGGGCGCGCGACAAGGGCATGCCGGGCGACCTGAAGAAGCTGGCGCAGGAGCCCGAGTTCCACCGCGCAGTGATGGCGGCGGTCGACCGGGTCAATGGCCGACTGGCGGTGACCGAGAAGGTGCGGCGAGTGATCGTCGCCGGTGAAGCTTTCACCACCGACAACCAGCAGATGACGCCGAGCCTGAAGATCCGGCGGCATGTGTTGAAGCAGGTTTACGGGGCCCGGCTGGACAAGCTCTACGCTTCCTGATTTGGGCCGGTTGAGTCTCGATACGGGATACGTAACATTCAATTGCCCGGGCTTGCCGGTGAAAGCAGCAGCGCCCGGTGACCGAAACTCCATCCCTGACCCGCCGCGTTACGGATACCGCGCATGCAGCGCGCGACTGGCTCGATTCACCGGCGGGCAAGCGCGCCCAGAAATGGGTGAGCATCGGCCTTTCGGTAGCGATCCTGGCGATATTGGCGCGGTCGATCTCGGACATCGGCTGGCGGCAAGTGGTGCGAGTGCTGCCGACGACGCCGTTATTCTGGATCCTGTTCGGTGCTGCTTATTTCCTGCAGCCGCTGATCGACTGGATCATCTTTCGCCGCTGGTGGCCGATGGCGTGGCGGGCGGTTTCGATCTTCCTGCAGAAGCGGGTGATGAACGAAGCGCTGTTTTCCTATGCCGGCGACACGTATCTGATCGCCTGGGCGGCGAACAAGCTGGGCATCGAATATGATCCCGAGGCGCCGCCGAAGCGCTTGCTGGGGCGCGGCGACGGGCCGGGGCTGGACCCGCAGACGAGTCCGTTCGCCGCGATCAAGGATGTCGCGATTACGTCGGGACTGGCGGGAAACCTGACGACATTGGTGACGCTCGGGCTGGCGTTGGCGATGGGCGGCGACCGGGTGCTCAGCGAGGGCGTCGACCCGGCGGTGCTGCGCAATTCGATGATCGCCTTCGGCGCGCTGATCGTGCTGAGCGCGTCGATCGTGCTGTTCCGCAAGCAGGTGATGAGCATTCCGGTTGCCGACAACATGTGGAGTTTCTGGTGGCATCTGTTCCGGGTGCTGACGGCGCACGTGCTGATCGTGCTTTCCTGGGTGGTGGCCTTGCCGGCGATCGCTTTCACGACATGGTTCCTGCTCGGGGCGCTGCGGATGGTGATCGGGCGGTTGCCGTTGCCGAACAAGGAATTGGTCTTCGCCGCGGTCGCGGTCAGCCTGACCGGCGATGCGTCGGTGCAGGTGGCGGCGTTGATGGCGGCGCAGGGGGCACTGCACCTGGTCTTCCATGGCCTCGCCTGGGTATTGGCGGCGGCGATCGAGAAGAGCGGGCCGGCGATGACCAGCGACGCGCAGGCGCCGCGCGGAGTCTAGCGAGGCGTAACTGGCGGCAAACGACCGACTATCGCACGACCCGGTTGACATCGGGGCGAGCGCGCCGCGACAAGGCGGACGGCGCGGGTGGCGGCGATGGGGGAATATTCGACGATGAAGTGGCCGGCAGAGCGTCTGGTGGGCGGGTCCACGAAGAGTTTCGGGATGTACGAGGTGGCGGCGCGGCTGGACGCCGAAGGGGTCGATCTGATTCACCTGGAGTTCGGGCGGCCGTTTGCCGACACGCCTTTGCATATCAAGGAGGCGACGAAGGCGGCGCTCGATGCGGGGGTGGTGCATTACGGCGACTTTCGGGGGACGCTGCCGTTGCGCGAGGCACTGGCGGCGAAGCTGCGCGATTTCAATGGGCTCGATTACGGCGTCGACGAGGTGCTGGTTACCAACGGGCTGACGCATGCGTCGTTTGCGGCGTTCATGGCGGCGATCGATCCGGGCGACGAGGTGATCTTGCTCGAGCCCTATTATCCGCAGCATATCGGCAAGACGGAATTGGCCGGCGGACGCGTTGTCGTGGCGGGGCTCGATGCGGCGAACGGGTTCGCGATTTCACGCCAGGCGATTGCGGCGGCGATCACGCCGCGGACGCGAATGATCGTGCTGGTCAATCCGGCCAATCCGACGGGACGGGTCTATACGCGCGCCGAGTTGCAGGACGTGGCCGACCTGGCGATCGCGCATGATTTGCTGGTGCTGTCGGACGAGGTTTACGAGTTCATCACCTATGATGGGGCGCGGCATGTCAGCATCGCGGCCTTGCCGGGAATGCGCGCGCGGACGATCAGCTGTTTTGCCTTTACCAAGGCCTATTCAATGGATGGTTGGCGCATTGGGTATTTGACCGCCGACGCGGCGTTGATGCCGGCGCTGATGCGGATCACGATGACCGACGTGACGCATGTGAACGTGTTCATCCAGGAAGGGGCGATCGCGGCGGTGACGGGTCCGCAGGCGCCGATGCTGGCAATGGTCGAGGCGGATCGGCGCAAGCGTGATATCGTGGTCGCGGGGCTCAATCGCTTGCCGGGGGTGAGTTGCGCGGTGCCGGAGGCGACGATTTATGCGTTTCCGGATATTCGCGGGACTGGCAGGACATCGAGCGAATTAGCGATGTTGATCCTCGATAAGGCGCATGTGGTTGTCGAGGCGGGTGACTTTTACGGGCCTGCGGGCGAGGGGCATTTGCGGGTTTGCTTCGGATCGGTGTCGGAGGCGCGGCTGATCGAGGCGATGGAGCGATTGTCGGTGTTTTTCGAGAGCCTTTAGAGCGGGTTGTGCCGTTCTCGCGCACTGTCGAAATCGTTAACATTTTCCGCATTTTCCGCTTTCGGCGTTTTTTGTGGGGCGGCGGTGTAAAGTGGTCGGAAGCGAAGCGCATTGTTAGCGGCTTTGGGGGGTGTAGGACAGCAGTGTCTATTTCGAACGGCCTTGACCGTTGTCGCATAATATGACCAAAATCACATGCTTATGAGCCGAAGAAATGATCGGGGGATGTTGCGACGATGTTGAATGTTCGCCGGTGGGGGGCGGTGGTTCTTGCGTGCTGGTTGGCGCTGATGGCGGCGGGCGCTTGCGCACAGGTTGCGCCGATGCGCGGAACGGCGGCGGTGGCGGGGACGACGCTGTCGATCGACGCGCTTTACCAGCCGCAGAGCATTATCGGCACGACGCCGGAGGGCTTTGCCTGGTCGGCGGATGGCGGGCGGGTGTTGTTTTTGTGGAACGACGAGGGCCGGCGCTTTCGCGATATCTGGGTCTACGAGGTTGCGACCGGCCGGAAGTCGCGGCTGACGCAGCTTGGCAAGAACGGTGGCGACGATGGCGCTGGCGTGTCGCAGACCGTCGATCTGGGCGGCGGCCGCATCGCTTATGTGCTCGGCGGCGGGCTGTATCTGCGCGCGGCCGATGGCGCGGTGGCGGCGATCGAGGCGGGTTACCGGGGCGTGCGGCAGCTGGCGGTGTCGCCGGACCGGACGAAGCTTGCGTTCGTGGCGGACCTGCCGGGGGATTCGCGAGGACGGGTGATGCCGGGCGGGGTGCTGCTGGTTCGCGATGTGGCAGCAGCCGGGAGGAAGGCGCGGGCGATTGCCGGCGGTGATGATCCCAAGCTTTATGTGAAGGATTTTCAATGGTCGCGCGATGGGCGGGCGATCGCGTTCGACCTGGCCGATGACCGGCTGATGCCCGAGCGCGATATCCATTATTATGCCGGCGGGAAATTGCAGGACAACCGCGTCGCGCGGGCGTTTCCGGGTGACGAGACGACGCGCGAGCGGATCGGGGTCGTCGATGTCGCTTCGGGGCGCCCGCGATTTTACGATCGGCCCGATGTGAAGGGGCTGGTTTGGAATTATGGCCTGTCGGGTGATGGCCGGCGGTTGTTCATCAACAGCTCCGACCTCGAGGCGAAGGACCATGCGGTCGATGTCTATGACGTTGCCAGCGGGGCGCGCGAGCGGTTCTATGGCTTGCGCGATGCGGTGCATCTGCGGCCCGACTGGCAGGTCGAATGGGCGCCGGACGATGATGGGCTGATTATCCTGACCGATCGCGATGGCTATTTGCAGCTGTATCATCAGAAGACCGCGGGGGCGGTGCCGCGGCAGTTGACCAGCGGCAAGTGGGAGATCGCGTCGTTCAGCGTCGATCGCGACGCTGGGCAGATTTATTTCCTCGCCAACGAAGCGCAGTTGGCGGAGCGGCAGCTTTATCGCGTGGCGATGGCCGGTGGGACGATGACGCGGGTTAGTCCGAAGACGCCGGGGACGCATGAGCCGGTGTTTTCGCCGGGGTTCTCCCATGCAGCGAGTTTCTTCAGCAATGATGTGACGCCGCCGGAATTGCTGATGCTCGATCTTGGCAAGCCGGGCGATGCCGTGGCGGTGACGAAATCGCCGTTGCCGGGGTTCTACAGGCAGACCTGGGCACGGATCGGCTACATGGAGTTTCCGAGCCATGTGGATGGCACCAACCTTGTCGCGCGGGTCAGCCTGCCGGCGAATTATGACCCGGCGAAGCGGTATCCGCTGATCGTCGGCTCGGTCTATTCGGACAGCGTGCGCAACCAGTGGGGCGGGCGGCGGGCGCATCCGACCTGGGGAATCGACCAGTATTTCGTCGGGCAGGGCTATATCGTCATCAACGTCAATGTGCGCGGCAGCTGGGGCCAGGGGCGGGCGCATAATGTCGGGCAGCATCACAGCTATGGCGAGACCGATATCAACGACCTCGAGAGCGGGGTTCGGCACCTGGTGGCGAAGGGTTATGTCGATCCGAAGCGCGTCGGCATCTGGGGGTCGAGCTATGGCGGGTTGGTGACGTTGATGTCGTTGGCGAAAAAGCCCGGCGTCTATGCGGCGGGCGTTGCCGGGGCGCCGGCGACGAATGTCTGGCATGCCTATCCATCGGAGATGATGGTGGCGGGGCCGCCGACAGGGGCGGACATGCCCGGTCGCTATGAGGCGCAGTCGCCGCTGTTCCAGAGCAAGGGCATCGCCGACCCGTTGATGATCATTCATGGCAGCCGCGATCCGGTGGTGCTGTATTCGGATACGGTGGCGTTCACCGAGAAGCTGATCGCCAATGAGCAGCCGTTCGAGCTGGTGACGCTGCCGGGCGGGAACCATGCCTGGGCGAGTGATAATCTGGCGCAGACGCGCTTTGCCTTCAACAAGATGGCGGCGTTTTTCGGGCGCTATCTCAAGCCGGAGCAGCCGTGATGCGCCATATTCGATTTACCGAGCCGCGGTCGGGGCTGTCGGCGCGGTGCCTGTTGCTCGAGGCCGAGGCGCCGCAATCGTGCGAATTTCTGTGGGCGCTGGCAGAGCGGCGATCGAGCTTCGATGCGGTGCATGCGATGTGGACCGGGCCGGAGATATCGGTGCCGATTCCGGCGGGATTGCTGCCGGCGGATTTTGCGGCGTCCGCGATTGCCGAGGAGAATGCGACGTCGTTTCCGGACGCTGGCGAGATCGTGCTGTCGTACCTGGCGGCGGGCAGCATCAAGGGGCTGCCGCCGGGCAATTTCTATGACATCGGGCTGTTTTATGCGGGCGGCGGGCGGTTGTTGATGCCGTTCGGGTGGATCAGGGCGAATGTCTGCGCGCGGATAGTGCCCGAGGATCTGATGCAGGCGCAGGCCGATTTTCGGACGATCCGGCGGAACGGGGCTTGCCGGTTGACCATCGAAACGGCCGGTTGATGCAATATTCGGACATGATGGCATTGATCGGGGACTGGCTGCTGCCAGGGTCTTTGGTCTGTGTCATGGCGGCGATGGGGCTGTCGCTGACCGCGGATGATTTTCGCATGGTGTTCCGCAACCGGCGGGCGCTGGTGTTCGGGGTCGCCAGCATGATGGTGGTGCCGCCGCTGATCGGGTTGGCGATGGCGTTGACGGTGGCGCCGACGCCGGGGCTGGCGGTCGGCTTCATCCTGCTCGCGACGACGCCGGGCGGCATGTTGTCGAACCTTTTCACCGACATGGCCAAGGGTGATCTGGCGCTTTCGATGTCGATGACGCTGGTGCTCAGCATGATCTATATCGTCGTGGTGCCATTCTATGCGCATTTCGCCATCCTGCATTTCATGGGTGTCGAGGCCGATGTCGATGTGCCGCTGGGCGCGTTCATCTGGAACATATTCTCGATCACGGTGCTGCCGGCGGCGGCGGGGTTTGCCATTCGGGCGCTGCGGCCCACGTTGGCGGCGCGGATCAAGGCGCCGTTGAAGCTCGGCGCGACCTTGGTGCTGTTCACCTCGTTCGGCTTCATCCTGGCCGATCAGTTGCCGGTGCTGCGGGTCAATCTGGGGGCGCTGTTCTGGATCACGCTGGCGATCAATCTGATCACGCTGGTGGTGGTGCTGGCGAGTGTGAAAATGATGCGTTTCAATCGCCGCGAAGGGGTCGCGATCGGCGTCGAGCATCTGATGCGGCAGGAGGGGACGGCGATTTTCATCGCCGTCAGCATCGTCGGCAACAACGAGATGTCGTTGCCGATGATCATGAATACGCCGGTCGCGCTGGTGGTTGTGCTGCTGTTCGTCGTCGCCGCGCGGCGGCTTGCCGTGGAGAGCGCGCCCAAAGAGGCTTCGCTCGCCTGAAACCGCGGACCGGACCCGAAGACGGGCCATCAGGAAAGTTGCGAACGATGAGTTCTTTGAACGGTCATAGCCGCCGACCGGGTGGCGCGGTAGCGGGGTCGCTGTGGCGGGAAACGGCGGCGGCTGGGCCTGAATTCGGAGCGTTGGTCGGTGACCGCGAGACCGACGTGCTGGTCATCGGCGGCGGTGTAGCCGGACTGTCGGCGGCGCTGCATCTGGCCGAAGCGGGGGTTAATGTGACCTTGCTCGAGGCGGGCGAAGTCGGCAGCGGCGCGACCGGGCAGAGCGGTGGGTTGATCGCGCCCGATTTCATCCGGCACAGCCCGGCGAAGGTCGAGGCGGCGTTCGGGACGCAGGCGGGGGGACGGCTGGTGCGGCTTGTCGCCAAATCGGCGCAGCTGTGTTTCGACCTGGTTGCGCGCCACGGCATCGATTGCGACGCGCGGCAGGACGGGTTCTGGAGCCCGGCGCATACCGAGCCGCTGGTCGCGGCGCAGCAGGATTATGCCGAGCAATGGCGCGAGCGCGGGTTCGATGTCGATTTTGTCGGGCCTGAGGAAACCGGCGCGGCGCTTGGGTCGCGCGAATATCTGGGGGCGTTGCGGTTCATCGACGGCGGCTCGCTCAACCCGCTGGCGTTTGCGCGCGGGTTGGCGCGGGTGGCGGCGGGTGCCGGGGCGGGGGTGTTCACGGGGTGTCCGGTGTCGGGGCTGGTGCAGACCGCCGGTGGCTGGCGCGCGGTGACGCCGCGGGGGAGCGTGACGGCGCGGCGGCTGGTGCTGGCGGCGAACGGCGGCAATCCGGCGCTGCACCCGGCGCTGCGCGATACGATTCTGCCGCTGCGGGTGGTCGAGTTCGCCACCGAGCCATTGTCGGCGGCCGAGCGCGCGTGGATTCTGCCGCGGGGCGGGAGCTTTACCGACAAGAAGCCGTATGTTTTCACGGCGCGCTATGATGGCGGCGGCGGGCTGGTTTCGGCGTTTGCGCGGACCTTTCTGGTGCAGGGCGAACGGGCGGTGCGGGCCGAAGCGCGCCGGCGGCTGGTGCGGGCGTTCGAGGGGATGGCGACGCCGCGGATCAGCCATGTCTGGGAGGGCACGGCCTGGGTGAACACGTCGTTCCTGCCCGAGCTTTATGACCTGGGCGGTGATGCGCTGGCGATCCAGGCATGCAACGGGCGCGGCCTGGCGATCAATGCCGGGATCGGCCGTGAGGTGGCGCAGGCGCTGGCGGCGGGGAGCCGGAGCGGACTGTCGGTGACGCCGCGGCGGCCGGTGCCGATCCGCATGCACGCCGGGGCGATGGTGTTACCGCGGCTGCTGATGTCGTTGGCGCGACTGTCGAATTAGCGACTATTCGATCGGCAGCTTGCTGAGATTCTGGCCGATGCGGGTCAAGATGCGCAGCAAGGCGGTTATGTCGCGCGGGCCGAGGCCCTCCATGGCGCGGGCCATCTGGCGGCCGACGACGGGGGTCAGCTTGCGGAGCAGCTGCTGGCCGGCGGGGGTGAGCATGACCTCGGTGACGCGGTTGTCCTCGGCATTGGGCTCGGTGCTGACAAGGCCCTGTTCGAGCATGCGTTCGATGAGCCGGCTGACCGTCGAGCGCTTGGTCAGCGCGGCGTCGGCGATGGTGCCGATGCTGGCGGGCTGGCGTTCGCGCAGGACGGTCATGATGCGGTAGATCGGTTTTGAAACGCCGTGCTTGTGCAGCACCTTGTCCATGTCGACATGATATTTGAAATCGGCATGGGCCATCAGATAGAATGGCGAATTATCGAGCCGGAAACTGCTGTTGCTCGGATCGAAGACGCTGGCTGCAACAGTTGGTTTGTCTGTCGTTTCTTTACGTGTCATCGTTCATCCACCAAAAGCGTTTTTCAGTACACAATTCGTTCGCGCCGATTGCGTATCTGGGCTGGCAGTAGCAGAAAAAGGCTGGTGCCGAGTCTATAATCCGACAGAAGACACGCTTTTTTTCATGTAATGTGCTTTTTAACCCCCGGCGCGGGCGCTGCCTGGGTGCAGCTCCGGCCCGTTGTGGCCATTTTGTCACTATAACCAATCGGCTTTCACAATTCGTGTGAAAATGGACGGATTTTGCTGGACGACTCACGAATTGCGGCTATCAATTATAGCGTGGAAACGTTGCATTTCCGCGTCAGTGCAAGCGCAGTGCCTTTTGGGCCGCCAGCGCGTGCAAAGCCAGAGTGCCGGGCGGGGAGCCGGCGACGGCGGTCCGACGCGGCGGGTGAGGCGGGGCCCGGGCCGAACAAGGATGACCAGGGGTGGTGGTATGAGCAAGCGTGCGTTGATTTGTGGCCTGGCGTTCGGCATGGCCGCGGTGCCGGTGGCGGCGGAGAGCTTTCGCCTCACGCTGCCGGCGACGGGGATCGATGCTTCGAACGACGGCCGAATGCTGGTCATCATCACGCCCGATGGCAAGACCGAGCCGCGCTTCCAGGTCGGCGCCGACAATTTGAATGCGCAGATCTTCGGGGTCAATGTCGACGGATTGAAGCCCGGTGGCGCGGTGGCGATCGGCCCGGGCGTGCTGGGTTATCCCGCCGAGGACATGGCGAACTTGCCCAAGGGCGATTATTTCGTCCAGGGCGTTTTTCACAAATACCAGACGTACAAGCTTGCGGGTGGCAAGAACGTCAAGTTGCCGGCGGCGCGCGGCGCCGGGCAGAATTGGCGCAAGGAGCCGGGCAATATCGTCAGCAAGCCGGTCAAGGTTTCGTTCGATCCGGCGAAAACCGGCGAAGTCGCGGTGGCGCTCGATACGGTCCTGCCGGCGATCGCCGAGCCCAAGGACACCGAATTCGTCAAGCATTTCAAGATCCGTAGCGAGAGACTGTCGAAATTCTGGGGCACCGACGTGTTCATTCGCGGGCACGTCCTGGTCCCCAAGGATTTCGACAAGCATCCGGAAGCAAAATATCCGCTGGTCATCTATCACGGGCATTTTCCCGATGATTTCGGCGGGTTCCGGACGACGCCGCCCGATCCGAACGCCAAGTGCGTGCCGAGCGCACGGTTCAACGAGCCTTGCTATAACCGCATCGAGGACAAGGAGGCGTACGACCTCTACCAGAAGTGGAATTCCAAGGACTTCCCGCGGATGCTGATCGTCGAGATCGACCATAGCAATCCGTATTATGACGACAGTTATGCGGTGAATTCGGCCAATCTTGGGCCGTATGGCGATGCCATTACCTATGAGTTCGTGCCCGAGCTCGAGAAGCGCTATCGCGGCATCGGTGCTGGTTGGTCGCGGTTTCTCTATGGCGGCTCGACGGGGGGCTGGGAGGCGCTCGGGGTCCAGGTGAAATATCCGGATTCGTATAATGGTGCGTTTGCCGCCTGCCCCGACCCGATCGATTTCCGCCAGAACATGGTCACCAACATCTACGAAGACGAGAATGCCTATTGGAACGAAGGCAAGTTCGGCCGTGTCGCCAAGCCGGGCAAACGCAACTATCTCGGGCATGTCGCCTATACGACCGAGATGGAAAACCGGCTTGAGCTGGTGCTTGGCGACAAGACGCGGTCGGGTGGCCAATGGGATGTCTGGGAGGCGGTTTATTCGCCGATGGGCGCCGATGGTTATCCGCAGCGCATCTATGACAAGCGCACCGGGGTGATCGACAAGAAGGTCGCCGAATACTGGCGCCAGAATTACGACCTTCGCTACATCATGGAGCGCGACTGGAAGACGCTGGGGCCCAAGCTTGCGGGCAAGGTGCATATCTATATCGGCGACATGGATAATTACTATCTCAACAATGCGGTTTACTTGACCGAGGACTTCCTCAAGAAGGCGACGCCGGCGTACCAGGGTGAAGTCACCTATGGGGATCGCGACGAGCATTGCTGGAATGGTGATCCGAACCTGCCGAATGCCATCGGCCGGCTGCGTTATCACACCATGTATGTCGACAAGATGCTCAAGCGCATGGCGGATTCAGCACCGCCGGGCGCCGACCTGACCAGCTGGCGGTACTAGGCCGAACTTTCGAGCTTTCGATCGCTGTTTTTAAAGGGCCGGGTTGCGGTGACCGCCACAGCCTTGCTTGCACCAATCATTCCAGGAGAAATTCATGCGCCATTTCAATGCCAGAGCTGCCCTGATGGCCTCGAGCATGCTGATCGGCTGGGTCGCCGCTGCGCCGGTGGCGGCCCAGACCGCCGCGCCCGAGACGGGCGTTGCTGCCGGTCCGGCGATCGACGCTGCGGTCGATGCTGGGGTCGATGACGAAGCGATCATCGTCACCGGTTCGCGCATCCGGTCGGGCAATGCCATCAGCGTCAGCCCGATCACCTCGGTGAGCAGCGAGGATTTCACCATCCGCGGTGTCGTCCGCACCGAGGATTTGCTCAACCAGTTGCCGCAGGTGTTTGCAGCGCAGGGGGCCAATAACTCCAACGAAGCCACCGGCACCGCGCAGGTCGATCTTCGCGGGCTGACGCCGTCGCGTACCCTCGTCCTCGTCAACGGCCGGCGGCTGCCTTATGGCTCGCCCAAGAATATCCCGTCCGACGTCAACCAGGTGCCGCAGGCGCTGATCTCGTCGGTCGAAGTGCTGACGGGCGGCGCCTCGGCGATCTATGGTTCGGATGCCATCGCCGGCGTCGTCAATTTCAAGCTGATCGACGATTTCCAGGGCCTCAAGGCCACGGCGAATGTGTCGACGTTCCAGCACAACAACAACAATGCCGAACTGCGCGGGCTGGTCGACAGCTTCAATGTGCGCGTGCCGGGCCAGTATCCGCTCGCCGACAAAAATGTCTGGAACGGCTTCGCCCAGGACTATTCGGTCGTCGTGGGCACCAACTTTGCCGAAGGCAAGGGCAACGTCACGGCGTTCGCGTCGTACCGCAAGGTCAACCCGATCCTGCAGAAGGATTTCGACTATAGCGCCTGCGCCCTGGGCGCGACCGGCGTTGGCGGGACCGATTACACCTGCAGCGGTTCGGCCAACAATGCGCCGGCGAACCTGACCAATGGCGGGCGCCTTGGCGGCGTACCGACGTCGTTCCGGGTTTCCAATGGCACTTTCGTACCCGGCACCTCGACCTATAACTTCGCGCCGGCGAATTACTACCAGCGTCCCGACCAGCGCTACATGCTGGGGGCGCTGGCGCATTACGAGATCAACGCGCATTTCGTGCCCTACCTCGAGCTCAACTTCATGGATGACCGTTCGGTCGCCCAGATCGCCCCGGGCAACAACAGTGGCGGCATCAACGTCACGTCGAGCGGGATCAGCGGCATCAACTGCGACAACCCGTTCCTGAGCGCCCAGCAGGCCAATTTCCTGTGCACGGCCAGCGGCCTGGCCACCGGCAGCACCTATGACGCGTCGGGCAATTATGTCGGGCCGCAGGGCGTGGCGACCGGCGTGCTGGTGGCGCGCCGCAACGTCGAGGGCGGCAACCGGCAGGACGATATCCGCCACACCACCTACCGCATCGTCGGCGGCGTCAAGGGCGACCTGTTCGGGCCGTTCCATTATGACCTGTACGGCCAGTACGCCAATGTCGGTTACCGCAGCCGCTTTACCGGCGATGCCAATCGGGCGCGGACAGCGAACGCGTTTTACGCGGTGCGCGACCAGCGTGCCGGCTCGGCGACGTTCGGGCAGACGGTCTGCAAGATCAACGCCGACGCCAACCCCGACAACAACGACGCCAAATGCGCGCCGCTCAATTATTTCGGGCCGCAAGCGAGCCAGGCCTCGGCAGACTATGTTGCGGAGTTCAAGTCGATCACCGGTGACACCAGCCTGACCAACATCGTGCTGTCGATCGACGGCAACCTTGGCGAATACGGTATCCAGTCGCCCTGGGCGGAGAACGGCGTCGGCATCGCTTTCGGGGCCGAGTATCGCAAGAATACCGTCGACTACCAGCCCGACGAAATCTATCAGCAGGCGGCGTCGCCCGAACTGCCAATCACGGGTTCGACCGTGGCCAAGGAAGCGTTCATCGAAATCAACGCGCCGATCGTCGAAAACCGGCCGTTCTTCGACCTGTTGTCGATCGAAGGCGCCTTTCGCTATTCGGATTACGACACCGGCTTTACCTCGAACGCCTACAAGATCGGCGGCACCTGGGCGCCCATCCCGGACATCCGCTTCCGCGGCAGTTTCCAGCGTGCCGTTCGCGCCCCGAACGTCATCGAGCTGTTTTCGGGGCAGTCCTTGTTCGAAGTCGAGCTGACCGAGAATGCCGACGGCTCGTTCGATCCGTGCGCCGGCGCACGGCCGTTTGCCAGTGCTGCGCAATGCGCTCGCACCGGCGTGACGGCGGGGCAATATGGCTTTATCGTCGACAACCCTGCCGGGCAGTTCAACTCGCTGATCGGTGGCAACCCCGATCTTCAGCCCGAGACCGCCGATACCGTGTCGGTCGGCACCGTGCTCCGGCCATCGTTCGCGCCGGGCCTGACAATCTCGATCGATTACTTCAACATCAAGGTCAAGGACCTGGTCGGCAGCGTCAACCCCAACCTGTCGCTGAGCAACTGCATCAACAGCGGCGACCCGTACTTTTGCAACCTGATCCAGCGCAACCCCGGCACCGGTTCGTTGTGGCAGGGTGAAGCGGGCTATTTCAAGCGCTTTAACGTCAACACTGGGCAGCTGCAGACCAGCGGCATCGATCTCGCGATCGACTACCGCCTTGGCCTCGATGAGACCTTCGGCAGCGACCTCGGTTCGGTCGCCTTCAATCTGAACGGCACCTACCTCAACAGCTTCAAGACGACGCCGCTGCCGAATTCGCCAGAGGCCGACATCTATGAATGCGCCGGGCTTTATGCCGGGTTGTGCGGTCGGCCGCGTCCGGAATGGCGCCACCAGCTGATGATCACCTGGAACACGCCATGGGACCTAAATTTGTCGCTGACCTGGCGCTATGTCTCGTCGGTCAAGGTCGCGCAGACCAGCGACCAGCCGGTGCTGACCGGCAGCTTCGCCGAGGTCAATCGCGAGCTTGGGGCGCGCAGCTACTTCGATCTGTCGGCTGGCTATGAGATCCGCAAGGACTTCAACCTGCGCGTCGGCATCAACAATTTGTTCGACAAGGATCCGCCGCTGACGACGACGGCAGCGATCGAGGACGGCGGCAACGGCAACACCTATCCGCAGTTCTACGATGCGACGGGGCGGTTCCTGTTCGCCAGCGTCACCGTCGGATTCTGATGAGCAGGGGACGGGTGCATCCCGCCACCTGCTACCGTACACGATAGGACATGATGATGATCAAGCGGCTTGGCGTGCTGGCCGGCGTGGTTTTGCTGACGGCGGCTGCTCCGCCGCCGGTGACGCCTGCCGAGAAGGCCGAGGCGCGAGCGATCATCAGGCAGATGATCGCCATCAAGACCGCCAAGGGCGAAGGCCAGGTGCCGGTGCTGGCGGAGGCGCTGGCGGTGCGGTTTCGCGCGGCGGGGTTTGCCGCCGAGGATATCGTCATGCTGCCGGCGGTGATCGACGGGGAGAAGACGGTAGGCCTGTTGGTGCGGTATCGCGGCAAGTCGGCGGCGCGCAAGCCGATTGCACTGTTGGCGCATATGGACGTCGTCGGCGCGCTGGCGGAGAATTGGGCGACCGATCCGTGGCAGCCGATCGAGAAGGACGGCTATCTTTATGGCCGCGGGTCGAGTGACAACAAGGCCGGCATGACGTTGCTGGCGACAAGTTTCCTGCGGTTGAAGCGCGCCGGATGGGTGCCCGATCGTGATGTCGTGCTGGCGTTTTCGGGTGACGAGGAAACCGGCATGCGGACGACACGCCTGCTCGCGGCGCATGCGTGGGTGAAGGACGCCGAGTTCGCGCTAAATTCGGATGCCGGCGGCGGGCAGATGGAGCGCGACGGATCGAACCCGCGTTTTGCCATCCAGTCGGCGGAAAAAACCGTCGCGACGTACCAGATCGCGGCGGCGAATTCGGGTGGACATAGCTCGGTGCCGCGGCCGGACAATGCGATCTTCGATATCGCCGATGCGATCAAGGCTGTGCAGGCGGTGCGGTTTCCGGTCGAATTCAACGAGATTACGCGGGCAATGGTGGCTGATCGGGTGGCAGCTCGTAGCGATGAATTGGGCGGGGCGCTAAAGGCGTTGCTGGCCAATCCGGCCGATGCAGCGGCGCGGGCGATTGCCGAGAAACATCCGTCGGATGCCAATATCCTGTGGACGACGTGCGTGCCGACGATGCTGAAGGCGGGCAATGCGCCGAATGCGTTGCCGCAGAACGCCGTGCTGACCGTCAATTGCCGGATCTTTCCGGGGACTTCGGTGGCGGCGGTGCAGGCGGTGCTGACAAAGGCGATCGGCAATGCGGCGATCAAGGTGACGCTCGATGGCGATACCGTCGAGAGCCCGGTGTCGCCGGTCAACGCCAGGCTGTTCGATTCGCTGACGCGGGCTGTGCATGTGAATTATACGGGGGCGCCGGTGAAGCCGAACATGTCGTCGGGGGGCACCGATGGCCGGGTGTGGCGGCGGGCGGGGGTGCCGACCTATGGGGCAGGCAGCCTGGCGATGGTGCACCCCGACGATGGGCGCGCGCATGGGACTGATGAGCGGGTGCGGCTCGATTCGTTCGACAAGGAGCTGCTGTACTGGGACGTCTTGCTGCGCGATGTCGCGGGGCCGGTGCGCCCATGACGACAAGCCGCCGGGATGTGATGGCGCTGGGCGGTGGGTTTGTCGCGGCGCTGGCGGGTGGAATGCCGGCCATGGCGGTAGGCGGCATCGCCGAGGCCGCACCGATCGGGCGGGCCGAGCGCATGGCGCGGCTGGGGCGGGCGCAGGCGCTGATGCGCGCCAATGGCATGGCGGCGTTGCTGGTCGAGGCCGGGTCGTCGCTGAATTATTTCACCGGGGTCAAATGGTGGCGCAGCGAGCGGCTGACCGCGGCGGTGCTGCCGGCGGACGGCGAATTGTGCGTGTTCACGCCGGGGTTCGAGGAGCCGTCGATCCGCGAGATGCTGGTGGTGCCGGGCGATGTGAAGGTCTGGCAGGAGGATGAGAATCCGGCGGCGCTGGTGGCGGATTGGCTGAAGTCGCACAAGCTGGCGGGCGGCGTCATCGGCATCGAGGATACGGTGCGGTTCTTTGCCATCGACGGGCTGCAAAAAGCCTTGCCGGGGGTGCGGATCGTCAATGGTGCGGCGATCGTCAACGGCTGCCGGATGATCAAGACGCCGGCGGAGATCGCTTTGATGCAGCGCGCGTCGGATATCACCATCGCCGCGTATCGCGCCATGTCGAGCAAGGTCGAACCGGGCATGGGCACGGCCGATGTCTATGCGCTGATGGCGGCTGCGGTGACGCGACTGGGCGGCGACACGCCATCGGGCGGGGTGCAGATCAACGAGGGGTCGGCGCTGCCACACGGTTCGCGTGAGCCGCAATTCGTGCGGGCCGGATCGGTGGTCCTGATGGATTGCGGTTGCACAGTCGACGGCTATCACGCCGATATTTCGCGAACCTTCGTGTTCGGCGAGGCGACCAGGGCGCAGCGGACGATGTGGGACGAGGTGCATCGCGGGCAGGAAATTGCCTTGGCGGCGGCGAAGGTCGGCGCGGCGGCGGGGACGGTCGATGACGCGGTGCGGGTGTATTACGAGAAGCTCGGCTATGGGCCGGGATACAGGACGCCGGGGCTGCCGCATCGGACGGGGCACGGCATCGGGCTCGATGTGCATGAGCCGGTCAATCTGGTTCACGGCGAGACGACGAAGCTGGCGCCGGGCATGTGTTTCTCGAACGAACCCGGCCTGTATCGGCCGGGCTCGTACGGGGTGCGGCTCGAGGATTGCTTCTACATGACGGCGTCGGGGCCGCGCTGGTTCTCGGTGCCGCCGCCTTCGATCGACAATCCGTTCGGCTGATGCCTGTCGCGGGCTGGGCTATTCGCACCAGTGGATGTCGATGTCCATTTCGAGGTCGGCCAGCAGTCGCCCGATTGGGAGGGTGCTCGAGGCGCCGTCCTTGAGGGCTTTTTCGACGAGCTTGCGCTTGTCCTTGCCGGTGAGGACGAGGGTGACGGTGCGCGCGGAAACGAGCGCGGCCTTGGTCAGGGTGACGCGGGCGACGGGCATGTTTTCGGGCATCGGATCGGGGCGGACGCCGATGGCGCGGCGGGCCTTGGGGCCGTTGATCGCGGCGTCATAGTCGGGGCCGGGGAAGATCGAGGCGACATGGCCGTCGGCGCCGACGCCGAGCCAGGCGAGATCGAGCGGCCATTCGAGATCGGCGAGGCGCTCGTCGGCAGCGCGGCCGGCGAGGACGGGGTCGGTTTCGCCGGCGCATAGCGGCACGACGCGGGCCTTTTTGGGCAGGAACAGCTTGGCGAGCATGCCGACGTTCGAGCGCGGGTCGGTCGGCGGCACCAGGCGATCGTCGGTGGGGACGATGGTGACGTCGGCCCATTCGATCTTGCGCGCGGCGAGCAGCGTCAGTGCGGCCTTGGGGGTTTCGCCACCCGGAAGCCCGATGATGGCGCGGCCGCGGGCTTCGAGGGCCTGTTCGATGATGAACCCGGCATCGCCGGCGACGGCCTCGGCGAGTTCGTCGGCATCGTCATAGTCCCACCATTCGGCGTCGATCATTTACGGGCTCCAAAGGAATCGTCGGGGGCGTTTGGCATATATGCCGGGCGAGGTCACGCCGTCTGCGCGGGTTAGCGGAACCCGGCGCGGTCGTTGGTGGTTTTTTTGGGGCCGCAGAGGGAGAGATGTGATGCCCGCGAAATCGAAAGCGCAGCAAAAGGCCGCAGGGGCTGCATTGTCGGCGAAGCGCGGTGAGATGCCGAAAGCTGGGTTGCAGGGGGCGTCGAAGGCGATGCTGGATTCGATGAGCGAGAAGCAGTTGGATGAGCTGGCTTCGACGAAGCGGAAGGGGAAGCCGGAGCGGGTTGAGGACTAGTCGACCGCGACGGTGTAGTTGAGACCGAGGCGGCCGCCGTCGGCGTAGATCGTCTCGCCGGTGATGTAGGAGGCGTCGTCGCTGGCGAGAAAGGCGGCGATGGCGGCGATTTCGCTGGGCTCGCCGGCGCGGCCCAAGGGCGTGCGCGACAGGATCATCCGGCGGGCGGCTTCGTCGGAGAGGACGGCGTTTTTGGCGAGCTCGGTGAGGATCGTGCCAGGGCCGATGCCGCAAACGCGGATGCCGTGCGGGGCGAGGGCAACGGCGGTGTTGCGGGTGAGCTGGTTGAGGCCGCCCTTGGCGACGTTGTAGGCGAGCAGGGTCGGGATGGTGAGCACGGCGTTGACGCTGCTCATGTTGATGATGACACCCTTGGCTTGTGCGATCATGTGCGGGGCGGCGAGCTGCGTGGCGTGGAAGGCGGCCTTGAGGTTGATGGCGAGGACGCGGTCGAACAGGGCTTCGTCGGTGGTCAGGATATCGCCGCGCGGGGCGATGCCGGCGTTGTTGACGAGGACGTCGATGCCGCCCCAGCGGGAGACGCAATTTTCGATGGCGGCGGCGATGTCGGGGCGGCTGGAGACGTCGCAGGGGATGAAGGCGGCGTTGGGGCCGAGGGTTTCGGCGGCGGATTGGCCGTTTTCGGTGTCGATGTCGGTCAGGAGGACGCGGGCGCCTTCGGCGATGAAGCGGACGGCGCAGGCCAGGCCGAGGCCGTTGGCGGCGCCGGTTACGAGGATGCGGCGGTTGTGGAGGCGGGACATGGGGGACGCCTTCGCGGTTGGATGGGGCTTGTGAAGGCGTGTTCCTTGGGGCGGGCTCGGGAGATGGGCCCCGGCCTTCGCCGGGGTGACGAACTAAATTATGCTGTCCCGATCAATCGGTCAGTTCGTTCCAGGCATCCTTGAGCTTGTCGAAGAAGCCGGTCTGGCGGGGGTTGTTCTTGCCGCCTTCGGCCGATTCTAGGGTCTGGAATTCCTCGAGGAGTTCGCGCTGGCGCTTGGTCAGCTTGACCGGAGTTTCGACCTCGACCTGGACGACGAGGTCGCCGAAGCCGCCGCCGGATTGACCGTTGTTGAGCGCCGGCATGCCGCGGCCGCGGACGCGGAATTGCTTGCCGGTCTGGGTGCCGTGGGGGATCCGGACGACCGCGGCCTCGCGGTCGAGGCCGGGGACTTCGATCTCGCCGCCAAGCGCCGCGGTGGTGATCGAGATGGGGGCGACGGCGAACAGCGTGGTACCGTCGCGCTTGAACAGGCTGTGCGCCTTCAGATGGACGAAGATGTACAGGTCGCCGGTCGGGCCGCCGCGCGTGCCGGCCTCGCCTTCGCCGGCGACGCGGATGCGGGTGCCGTCATCGACGCCGCGCGGCACATTGACGTTGAGGGTCTTTTCCTTTTCGACGCGTCCGGCGCCGCCGCAGGTTTCGCACGGATCGGCGATGATCTGGCCCGAACCATGGCATTGGGGGCAGGCGCGTTCGACGGCGAACAGGCCCTGGCGCATGGCGACGCGGCCCTGGCCGTTGCAGGTGGTGCAGGTGCGTGCCGAGGTGCCGGGCTTGGCGCCGCTGCCGCTGCAGGGCTCGCAGGCGGCGGCGACTTCGACGGTCAGCGTCGCGGCCTTGCCGGCAAAAGCTTCCTCGAGCGACATTTCAAGGTCGTAGCGCAGGTCCTGGCCGCGGGTGGCGCCGCCGCGACCGCGTTGCTGGCCGCGGTTGCCGCCCATGAATTCGCCGAAGATGTTTTCGAAAATGTCGGAGAAGCCGCCGAAGTCCTGCGCGCCGGCGCCGGCACCGCCGCCCTGCTGGAAGGCGGCATGGCCGAAGCGGTCGTAGGCGGCGCGCTTCTGCGGGTCCTTGAGGCAGTCATAGGCCTCCGAAATTGCCTTGAAGCGGTGTTCAGCGGCATCGTCGCCGGGGTTCTTGTCGGGATGCCATTTCATCGCCAGCCGGCGGTACGACGACTTGATCGTGCCATCGTCGGCGGTCTTGCTGCATTCGAGCAGCTCGTAATAATCGGTTTCAGTGCTCATCGAATCGCCTGCCCCGCGCCCGTTACGTCCCTCGACTTCGCTCGGGATGAGCGGTCTGGGTCACCCGGAATGAGCGATTGCTCACCGGCTACCAAACAAGACGAGCGCCCCGGTTTCTTTACGAAACCGGGGCGCGTCATCCCAACCGCTTACTTCTTTTCGTCCTCGACGTCCGAGAACTCGGCGTCGACGACATTGTCGTCCTTGGGCGCTTCCGCCTCGGGCGATGCGGCCTTGGCCTGCTCGGCGGTGTAGATCGCTTCGCCGAGCTTCATCGCCGCGGTCGACAGCGTGGTTGTCTTCGTCGTCAGGGCGTCGGCATCGCCGCCGTCGAGGACCGACTTCAGATCGGCAACCGCGGCTTCGATTTCGGCCTTCACATCGGCACCGACCTTGTCGCCGTGCTCGACAAGCTGGCGCTCGGTCGAGTGGACGAGGCTGTCGGCCTGGTTGCGGGCTTCGGCGACTTCGCGGCGCTTTTTATCGTCGGCGGCGAACTTCTCGGCGTCCTTGACCATCTGCTCGATGTCGTCCTTGGACAGGCCACCCGATGGCTGGATGCGGATCTGCTGTTCCTTGCCGGTGCCCTTGTCCTTGGCGTTGACGGCCACGAGCCCGTTGGCGTCGATGTCGAAGGTGACTTCGATCTGCGGGATGCCGCGCGGTGCCGACGGGATGCCGACGAGGTCGAACTGGCCAAGCATCTTGTTGTCGGCGGCCATTTCGCGCTCGCCCTGGAAGACGCGGATCGTCACGGCGCTCTGATTGTCATCAGCCGTCGAATAGGTCTGCGACTTCTTGGTGGGGATCGTCGTGTTGCGGTCGATCATGCGGGTGAAGACCCCGCCGAGCGTCTCGATGCCGAGCGACAATGGCGTCACGTCGAGCAGCAGCACATCCTTGACGTCGCCCTGGAGGACGCCGGCCTGGATCGCGGCGCCCATGGCGACGACTTCATCGGGGTTGACCGAGGTGTTGGGCTCCTTGCCGAACAATTCCTTCACGAACTGGCGGACGCGCGGCATGCGGGTCATGCCGCCGACGAGGATGACTTCGTCGATGTCGGATGCCTTGACGCCGGCTTCCTTGATCGCGTCGAGGCACGGCTTGCGGGTGCGCTCGATGAGGTCGAGGACGAGCTTTTCGAGGTCGGTGCGACTGATCGCCTTGACCAGATGCTTCGGCCCGGTGGCGTCGGCGGTGATGAAGGGCAGATTGACTTCGGTGGAAGCCGTCGACGACAGCTCGATCTTGGCCTTTTCGGCGCCTTCCTTGAGGCGCTGCAGGGCCAGCTTGTCCTTGGTAAGGTCGATGCCTTCGGACTTCTTGAAGTCGGCTGCGAGGAATTCGACCAGCTTGGCGTCGAAATCCTCACCGCCGAGGAAGGTGTCGCCCGAAGTCGACTTGACCTCGAAGACGCCGTCGCCGAGCTCGAGCACCGACACGTCGAAGGTGCCGCCGCCGAGATCATAGACCGCGATTGTCTTGGCATCGGTCTTCTTGTCGAGGCCATAGGCGAGCGCCGCGGCCGTCGGCTCGTTGATGATGCGCAGGACTTCGAGACCAGCGATCTTGCCGGCGTCCTTGGTGGCCTGGCGCTGGGCATCGTTGAAATAGGCAGGGACGGTGATGACGGCTTGCGTCACGGTCTCGCCGAGATAGGCTTCGGCGGTTTCCTTCATCTTCTGCAGGATGAAGGCGGAAATCTGCGAGGGGCTGTAGCTTTCGCCGCCGGCACCGACCCAGGCGTCGCCATTGCCGCCCTTGACGATCTGGTACGGAACGAGCGCCATGTCCTTCTGGGTCATCGGATCGTTGAAGCCGCGACCGATGAGGCGCTTGACTGCAAAGATGGTGTTCTCGGGGTTGGTCACTGCCTGGCGCTTGGCCGGTTGGCCGACGAGGCGCTCGCCGTCCTTGGTAAAGGCAACCTGCGACGGCGTCGTGCGCGCGCCTTCGGCGTTTTCGACGACCTTTGGTGTCGCGCCTTCCATGACGGCAACGCAGGAATTGGTGGTGCCGAGATCGATTCCGATAACTTTAGCCATGATGTTCCGTTCGTCCTTTTCGTCCATGGGCCCGTGCAGCGGCGCCCCGAAGCAGCGCCGCCCATCGTCCCTCGCTGTTGTCAGATAAGGGTCACTTTTGGGCGTTCAATAGTGGGGCGGATATAAGTAGGCCGTCCGGGGGGTGCAAGCGCTGTTGGTGGCGATCGCACCGGCTGCCGCAGCCCCCATGACAAGCGGGGGATTGGGCTCTAGATGGAGCGGTCAATATCAGGAAGTCCCCGATGATCCGCAGTTTGTTCGCGATGATGCTGATGGCCATGCCGATCGTTGCCGTGGCAGCGGTCGCGCCGGCGAAACCGGCCCCCGTAGAGGAAGCGTGGGACCGGACCAAGCCGCGCGTCGAGGGCGCCTGGGTGCGGTTGGCGGCGGTGCCGGGGCGTCCTTCTGCTGGGTATCTGGGGCTGACCGGCGGCGGCCAGCCCGACCGGTTGACGGGGGTGACGGCGCCAGGGGCGCGGATCGAGATGCACAGCATGTCGATGGCGAACGGAGTGATGAAGATGGCCAGGCTGGAGGGCGTGCCGATACCCGCCGGCGGCAAGGTTGCGTTCGCGCAGGGCGGCAACCACCTGATGATTTTCGGGCTGGCGGGGACACCGAAAACGCTGCCGCTGACGTTGCAGTTTGCCAGCGGGGCGAAGGTGACGGTGAATGCGGCGGTGCAGGCGGCTGGGAGCGAGGCGCCAAAGCCGGGGGACCATGGCGCACACTGACGAGAGCGAAGTGCGGCCACCGATCCGGGCGTTGACGCCAGGGGAGCGGGCGCTGGCGGCGTCGGTGTTCGGCGAGACGCTGGACCCCGATGCGGTGACAGTGCGCGCGCAGAAATTCTGGGCGTTTCACCCGTGGTGGGTGACGATGGCGCCCGACGGCCATATCTGGTGCCATCCCAATGGCTTTGACTGGTGCGCCGATTATACCGCGCAGGCGCTCGGGATGCGGGCGCATTTCGTCCACGAGATGGTGCATGTCTGGCAGCGGCAGCAGGGCATCAATTTGATCCTGCGGCGCCCGCCGATGGCGCGCTATGGCTATCGGCTGGTGCCGGGCAAGGCGTTCGGGGGCTATGGTATCGAGCAGCAGGCGTGCATCGTCGCCGATGCCTATATGCTGCGCGAGGGACGCGAAATCCCCGGCAAACCGGCGCTTGCCGATTATGCCGGGGTGATTCCGTTCGGGCGCTGGACCTAGGCGGCAACGACCGCGATGCGGCGGTTGCGGCGCATCGAGGTGCCGACGAGGCCGAAGCCGGCGATGAGCATCGCCCAGGCGGCAGGTTCGGGCACGGCGTTGGCGGACAGCGTATCGAGGCGATAGCCCTGGCCCTTGTCGCCGCCGTATGTCACGTCGCCGCCGACGCGGGTGGTGAACAGGAACTTCGAATAGGCTTCAAGCGGCGAGTTGAAGGTCAACTGGGTGGTGCCGCCGACATTGTTGGTGATGGTGCCGGTGTTGGCAAAGCCGGCAAGGCCGCCGAAGCCCGAGGCGATGGTGCCGTTGAAGCCGAGTGAGGTCAGCGCGCCGCCGGCACCGACGCCGTAGATCTGCAGCGTATCGTTGAGATCGACGACCGACAGCTTGAGGCCGGTGATCTTGAGGAAGCTGGTCGAGCTGATGAGAAAGGCTTCGCGTGGGGCGCCGCGGGTGGCGTTGGTATCGAGCTGCGAATTGGCACCGCCGGTGACGCCGATGCTGCCGGAGATGCGATCGATCGTGCGGCCCGGCGTGAGCTGCGACAGGTTGGTCAGCGCCGATGGCTGTGGGGTGAAGCCCAGTGCCGTGACGGTGAGGGTGGCGACGCTGGGTACGGAAACGGCGAGCGAGGCGAGCTGGGCGTTACTGCCGCCGAAGGCCCAGGTGGTGGCATTTGCCGGAGCGGCGAGCGCCGGAACGGCGATCGCCAGAGCGATGAGACGATTTGACATTGCTGAACCCCGTTTGAATTTCTGTTACGGGGGTAGCACGATTCCGATGAATGACTATGTTAAGAATTGGTAAATAGCGGTTAATGGGGGTTTATTCGCGCGCGGTCGGCGGATCGTCGGGGGGGTGTTTGCGGGCATGACGAAAGGCTTGGGGAACTGGAGGACCCTAGGATTGTTGTTATGTCCGTGACGATACAAGGATTTTTCGATGGGCAAGGGTTGCTTGCTGTGGGCGGTCGGGGTTCCGGTCCCGATTATCATCCTGCTTTATCTGTTCGTGTTTCGTTGAGGCGGTGACAGGCTTTTGCTGGTTAGGGCGGGGAGATGGGCCCCGGCCTTCGCCGGGGTGACGAAAGGAAGTGGGTCGTACTTGCGTGAAAGGCGCCGTTCGCGGTAGTCGCCGTGGATGAAACGACCTGCTGGCGCTGCCGATGTTGCCGAACTTGCGGGGTTTGTCGCCGCGCATCCGGGCATCGAATTTCTCGACGTTTATTATACCAATCTGGCGGGCGTGCCGCGCGGGAAGCGATTGCGCGCGCATGAATTCCTGTCGGCGTTCGAGCAGGGGCGGTATCTGCCGGGGTCGTTGCTGGTGGCCGATATAACGGGCCTCGATGTCGAGGAATCGGGGATGGTGTGGGAGGACGGCGATGCCGACCGGGTCGGCTGGCCGGTGGCGGGGACGTTGAAGCCGGCGACCTGGTTGGGCGACGACAGCGCCGAAGTCATGTTGTCGATGTTCGAGTTGAGCGGGGCGCCGTGCGACCTCGATCCGCGGCGGGTGCTGATGAATGTCATCGAGCGGTTTACCGCCGACGGGCTGGTGCCGGTGGTGGCTTGCGAGCTGGAATTTTATCTCGTCGATGCGCGGCGGGGGCGGGATGGCGGCATTCGGCTGGCGCGGACCAGCGAGGGGCGGGCGCCGCTGCACCGGCAGGTCTATGGGCTCGATAGCGTCGATCTCGATGGCGATTACCTGCGCGATTTGTGGGCGGCGTGCGATGCGCTGGGGCTGCCGACGGGGGCGGCGATCGGCGAATATGCGCCGGGGCAGTATGAGATGACGCTGGCGCACAAGCCCGATGCGCTGGGGGCGGCGGATGATGCGGTGCGCTTCAAGCGCGCGGCCAAGGGCGTGGCGGACCGGCACCGGCGGACGGCGACGTTCATGGCCAAGCCGTTCGCCGAGCTTTCGGGGTCGGGGCTGCATGTCCATGTCTCGGTGAACGACAAGAAGGGGCGGAATATCTTTGCCAGCGCGGATCCGGCGGGGTCGGCGGCGCTGGGGTTTGCGATCGGCGGGGCGGCGAACTTGATGCCGGGGTCGATCGCGGTGTTTGCGCCCAATGCGAACAGTTACCGGCGGTTTCGCCCGAACAGCTATGCGCCGGTGCGGGCCGGGTGGGGGGTGAACAACCGCACCGTGCCGCTGCGGATTCCGGCGGGGCCGCCGGCGTCGCGGCACCTCGAGCACCGGCTGTCGGGGGCGGATGCCAACCCGTATCTCGCCGTCGCGGCGGTGCTGGCGGGGGTGCATCATGGATTGACGCACGAGATCGATCCGGGGCCGCCGGTGACCGGGGACGGAGAGACGACGGGGGAGCGGTTGCCGACGGATTGGTCGCATGCGCTGGCATTGTTCGAGGGGTCGCGGGTGCTGGCGGATTATTGGGGCGGGCGGGCGGCGGAGATGTTTGCGACGGTGAAGCGGGTGGAGCAGGAGCGGTATAATGCGGTGATTACGCCGCTGGATTTTGACTGGGTGCTTCGGTCGGCTTGAGGGGACCCACAATGGCGTGACTTGGAAAAGTACCGGTACCAACATCCGCGCAGAGTCTAAAAGTTTGGTTCAAAGGTGTTTTAAATCGAAGCAGTATTTGCGGTTCGGCGTGTGGACCTGCGGACACACCCGATACAAGCCCGTGCGGTCGATGAGGCGATGGCTGTCTCCAGTCTTTGGTCAATCGGCAGCAGCGGCCGAACCAAATCACGTTTGATAGCCAACCATCTGCGGGCAGGAGCTTGAAGCCTTTTGCGGTATTGGACCGCCTGATGATCTCAAGGGTCCGTTTGCCCATTGGCGCCAGTGCCTCCCCGGCTATGTCCGCCGGGCAATGCCAGTGGATCTCATCGCTCAATCCGTCTCGTTGCAACGACGGTGTAACCACAAGATACTGGTATTGCCCGACGAATGTCGGATTAGCTTCTTAGGCAGCTGATTTGAGCACAACCTTTGTCCAGCCGTTGTCGCGAGCGTTGAAGTGTTTGAAAGCGTTTGGCGCTTCTTCGAGCGGCAGCCGATGGGATATGATTTTGGACGGCTCGGCGCGGCCCATGTGAATCAAGTTCATAAGCCGCCGGTTGTAGGTTTTCACGTTGCACTGGCCGGTACGGATCTGCTGACCCTTGAACCAGAACGCCCCGAAGTCGAAGGCCATCTTGCCCTGCTTCGCTAACTCATCCTTTGCATTGGGGTCTTCCGGAATAAATACCCCTACCACGCCTATACCACCGGCTGCCTTGGTGCTGCCAACCAAGCAGTTCATCGTGTAGTTGTTGCTCTCGTGGCCGTGCCGGTCGCAGCATTGGTAGCCGACGCACTCACAGCCGCGGTCGGTTCCCAGACCATTGGTATGTGCCAGTATTTGCTCGACAGGGTCGGACTTTCGCATGTCGATCGGTATGGCCCCTAACGACTTGGCAAGCTTCAGTCGGTCATCGTGAGAGTCAACCACAAATACTTGAGAAGCGCCCTTGATCATTGCCGAATGGGCGGCCATCAGCCCAACCGGCCCCGCACCGTAGATCGCCACGGATTCACCGGGCAGCAGCCCCGCCAGCTCTGTCGCGTGCCAGCCAGTTGGAAAAATGTCAGACAACATTACATAGTCGTCCTCTTTCGCCACCGCGTCATCGGGCAACACCAAGCAGTTGAAATCGGCATAGGGCACACGCAGCAATTCCGCTTGGCCACCACGGAAAGGTCCCATGCCGGCAAAGCCATAGGCTGCACCCGCTGTCCCCGGATTACAGGTCAGACAATAGCCTGTAAGTCCTTTTTCGCAGTTTTCGCAAAAGCCGCAGGCAACATTGAAAGGCACACAGACCCGATCGCCCTTCTTTACCCGGTCAACGCCGGCGCCGACCTCAACGACTACGCCGAGGTTTTCATGTCCGAAAACGCTGCCCTTCTCGAAGTTGGTTCGACCCTCGTACATGTGCAGGTCCGAACCGCAAATGTTTGTGGTGGTGATACGAATTATGACATCCGTCGGCTTTTCGATCCGAGCATCGTCGACGTTGCTGACACTGACATCGCGAGGGCCATTATATACTACGGCTTTCATTGTCCTAGTCTCCAATGTAGCTATATAACGGAAATCCTTGGGGCCCTTGAAAGTTCCCGCCGCACCGCAAATTTCCGATAGAACTAGCCCGGATTATTCATCGGACGGAGCATTTGGGGTCGCCAATCGTAGCTGAACTTGCCGACTTGGTGTAGTTAATTGGTGCTATAGGTTGATTCAAAACTGTTTTAAGCGAAACCGCATTTTGCGGACTGATGGGTAAGCATTCGGATAGACGCGATGTGAGCCGATGCGGTCGATGAGGCGATGGCTGCCTTTCGGTCTTTGGCCAATCGGCGGCAGCGGCTTGAAGTTTTTGCGGTATCGGACTTCTTGATAATCTCGAGGGTCCATTTGCCCATGGCCGCCAGCGCGTCCCTGAGCTTGCTGCGAACATAGTTGCCATCGGCAACGACATGCCGCAGCCACGGGAAGACAAAGTATAACGCTTTCAGCACATCGGCGGCCCCCTCACCGTCCTGGATGTCGGCGGCATGGACCAAGCGCCACGTGCCGCATCGGGAAAGCAGCGATTTTCTTGCGGGAATTGGGATGGACGAAAGCTGCGCCAAGTGCGGTTGACGGTTCCCTGACGGGTGGGAGTTCGGGTAAGGGGTGGCTGTTCATAAGAGGCCGCTACCGATGAAGTTTTTTGCTGATACTGCCGATACTGCCGAGATTGCTGCTTTGGCAGCCACCGGCTTGCTTGATGGGGTGACGACGAATCCGTCGCTGATCCACAAGTCGGGGCGCAATTTTCTGGAGGTTATCCGGGAGATTGCGCAGCTGACGCCAGGGCCGGTTTCTGCGGAGGTAGTGGCGTCGACGACGGCGGAGATGCTGCGTGAGGCGGCGGTGTTGCGCAAGCTGGGCGAAAATATCTGTATCAAGCTGCCGTTGACGATGGACGGGCTGACGGCGTGCAAGGCGTTGGCCGACGACGGCGTGATGGTCAATGTGACGCTGTGTTTTTCGGCGAACCAGGCGTTGCTGGCGGCGAAGGCGGGGGCGGCGTTCATCTCGCCGTTCGTCGGGCGGCTCGATGATATCGGCTACGATGGCATGGCGCTGATCGAGGATATCAAGATCATCTACGACAATTATGCCTTCGATACCGAGATCCTGGTGGCCTCGGTTCGGCACCCTGTCCATGTGTTGCAGGCAGCGAAGCTGGGGGCCGATGTGGCGACGATGCCGCCTTCGGTGATCCGGGCGCTGGCGCTGCATCCGTTGACCGACAAGGGGCTGGCGACGTTTGCCGACGATTGGGCGAAGACCGGGCAGTCGATTGTCTGACGGCCTCGCAGCCCTGACGCGGGTGTGGCTGGCGAGCTTGGCGGATGCGCGCCGGCTGTCGCCGCATACGGTCAGGGCTTATGAGACGACGATGGAATTGTTCGGGGATTTCCTGAGCGCGCATGTCGGCGGGATCGTGGGGGCGGCCGAACTGTCGGCGATGACGCCGGCGGATTTCCGGGCGTTCCTGTCGATGCGGCGCGGGGATGGGCTGGCGAATGTGTCGGTGGCGCGGGATGTGTCGGCGCTGCGCACGTTTTTCGGCTGGGCGCGGCGGACGCAAGGGGTGGTTTGCGACGGGCTGGCGGGGTTGAAATCGCCGAAGTTGGCGCGGCGGGTGCCGCGGCCGGTTTCGCCGGGGGATGCTGTCGGGTTGATTGCGGCGGTGGGGGATATTGCGCGGCTGCCGTGGACTGCCGCGCGGGATACGGCGGTGTTGCTGCTGCTGTATGGCAGCGGGTTGCGGATTGCCGAGGCGCTGTCGTTGACGGGGGCGGTGCTGCCTTTGGGCGAGACGATATTGGTGACGGGGAAGCGGAACAAGACGCGGTCGGTGCCGGTGCTGCCGGTCGTGGCGGAGGCGATCGAAGCTTATGTGAAGCTGACGCCCTGGGCGCCGGTGCGCGATTTGCCGTTGTTTCGGGGGCTTCGGGGTGGGGCTTTGGATGCGGGGATAGTGCGGGCCGCCATTCGCGCGGCGCGGCCGGCTTTGGGGTTGCCGGATAGTGCTACGCCGCATGCGCTCAGGCATAGTTTTGCGACGCATTTACTGGCGCGGGGGGCGGATTTGAGGTCGATCCAGGAGTTGCTGGGGCATGCCAGTTTGTCCTCGACGCAGATTTATACGGCGGTGGATGCGGCGCAGTTGCTGGATGTTTATCGGAATGCGCATTCGAGGGCGTGAGAGGTTTTATGCGGGGGGAGTGGGAGATGGGCCCCGGCCTTCGCCGGGGTGACGGGTAAAAAGAGGGGTGCCCTTTGAACTAACCGATCGTCATGCTGAACTTGTTTCAGCATCCATTGTGCGGTTGGCACATTTTCGCGTGGTGGGGCGATGGATGCTGAAACGAGTTCAGCATGACGAGGTCCTTGTCAGGTTAGGCGCCGACTAGCTTTTTTAGTTCGGTTTTCAGGATCTTGCCGTTGGCGTTGCGGACGAGGGGCTCGTTCGAGAAGGTGATCGCTACCGGGACCTTGAAGGCGGCCAGACGCGCGGCGACGAAGGTGCGGAGTTCGTCTTCGGTGGCGGTGGTGCCGGGTTTCAGGGTGACGAAGGCATAGGGTTCCTCGCCTAGCGTCTTGTGGGGGCGGCCGACGAGGGCGGCGTCCATGATGGCGGGGTGCTCGGTGAGGGCGTTTTCGACTTCGACGCAATAGATGTTTTCGCCGCCGCGGATGAGCATGTCCTTGGCGCGGTCGATGATGAAGCAGAAGCCCTCGTCGTCGAGGCGGGCGAGGTCGCCGGTGCGGACCCAGCCGTCGACGAAGGTTTCGGCGCTGGCCTCGGGCTTGCGCCAATAGCCTTTGACGACGTTGGGGCCGAAACCCCAGAGCTCGCCGACTTCGCCTGCGGGCAAGATGTTGCCTTCGGGATCGGTGACCTTGAGGTCGCAAACGGCGCAGGCTGGTCCGCAGCTGTCGGGGCGGAGTTCATAGTCCTCGCCAACGTGGCTGGTGAAGGTGGCGCTGGTTTCGGTCATGCCCCAGCCGTTGCCGGGTTGGGCCTTGCCGAAGACCTTCTTGATCTGGCGGACGAGTTCGGGGGCCGAGGGCGCGCCGCCGTAGCTGACGGTTTCGAGGCTGGAGAGGTCGAAGCGGCCGCGTTCGGGGTGCTCGATGATCTGCCAGGCGATGGTGGGGACGCCGCCGCAGCCGGTGATGCGCTCGCGTTCGATCAGGGCCATGGCCTCCATGACGTCCCATTTGCGCATCATCACGAGTTTGACGCCGCCGAACAGCGCCGGCGACAGCATGGCGTGGCAGCCGGTGGCGTGGAAGAACGGCACGCTGATGAGCAGGGCCTTTTGCGGCGCGGCGGGGTCGGGGGCGGGCGGTGTCTCGCCGCGGCGCAGGTAGCTGCGCGCGGCGGCAAAACCCGATGCCATGATGTTGGAGACGATGTTGCGGTGGGTGCCGAGGGCGCCCTTGGGCTTGCCGGTAGTGCCGCTGGTGTAGAAGAGCGTGGCGTCGTCTTCGGGGACGAGGGCGACATCGGGGGCAGGGCGGTCGGCGAGGTCGCCCCAGTGATGCGGGGTGCCGATTATCGATTCGAGCGGGATTTCGCGGGGGTCGCCCTGGGGTTCCTCGGTGCTGCGGGCGACGTAGATGCGCGTCAGGTCGTGGAGATCGGGGAGGTGGGGGGCGATGCGGGCGAGGCGTTCGTTGTCGACGACGAGGATCGAGGCGCCGGAATCGGTGAGGCCGTATTCGAGCTCGGCGCCGGTCCACCAGGCGTTGAGGGGGGTGACGATGGCGCCGCAGAGGCTGGCGGCGAAGAAGGCGACCGGCCATTCGGGGAGGTTGCGCATGACGATCGCCACGCGATCGCCTTTGCGGAGGCCATCGGCGGTGAATTGCGCGGCGAGGCGCAGGGCCGCGCGGGAGAAGTTTTCGAAGCTGACGCGCTCGTCCTCGTGGACGAGGAAGATCTTGTCGCCGTGGGTGCGGCCGGCGCCGAAGACGGCGGCGAGGGTGGGCGGGGCGTTCTTCCAGGTGCGGGTGGGGAGGCCGCGGATGGTGACGGTCTCCATTTCGAGGAGCGAGCCGGGGGCGGTGAGCAGGGCGTGGGCGTCGGCGATGGTCATTGCCGGAAAGTCGGCTTGTACGGTCATGATGGTCCCCAGGGATGTTTTGCTTTGGAGGCATCAAAGCCGAAGCGGCGGCGGGGCGCCAGTGGGTAATGCGCGTGTTGAAAGGGCGGGGGATTTGGCTAGGTTGGGGTCAAAGGGGATCTGTATGGCGAAATATCTGGTGGTGGCGGCGCTGTTGGTTGCGCAGCCTGTGGTGGCGCAAGATGCGCAATTGGCGGCGCGCAAGGCGGGCGTGGTGGCGGGGGTCGCGGCTCGGGCCAAGCAGGCGCAGGTGATGACCGACCAGGTGTTCAGCTATGGCGAGCTGGGGTTCCAGGAGGTCGAGACATCGAAATATCTGACGGGGGTGCTCGAGAAGGCCGGGTTTACCGTGGTGCGCGGGGTGGCGGGACTGCCGACCGGGTGGACGGCGACGTGGACGAACGGGAAGGGCGGGCCGGTTATCGCGCTGGGAAGCGATCTCGATGGGATTCCCAAGGCGTCGCAGAAGCCGGGAGTGGCGGTGCGCGCGCCGATCGTGGCCGATGCGCCGGGGCATGGCGAGGGGCATAACAGCGGCCAGGCGGTGAATATCGTCGCGGCGCTGGCGGTGAAGGAATGGATGATCCGCGAGAAGATCGCGGGGACGCTGATGCTGTGGCCGGGGGTGGCCGAGGAGCTGGTGGCGGGCAAGGCGTATATGGTGCAGGGTGGGGTGTTCAAGGGTGTCGATGCAACGATCTTTACCCATGTCGGCGACAATCTGAGCGTCAGCTATGGGCAGCCGAACGGCACTGGGCTGATATCGGCGAAATATCATTTCCACGGTGATTCGGCGCATTCGGCGGGGGCGCCGTGGCGGGGCAAGAGTGCGCTCGATGCGGCGGAATTGATGGATATCGGCTGGAACTTCCGGCGCGAGCATCTGCGGCCCGAGCAGCGGTCGCACTCGATCATCTCGGATGGCGGTGACCAGCCCAATGTCGTGCCTTCCGAGGCGACGACCTGGTATTATTTCCGCGAGCAGAGCTTCGAGGCGATCCGGCGGAATTTTGCTATCGGGAACAAGATGGCCGAGGCGGCGGCGATGATGACCGATACGCGCACCGACCACGAGATCGTCGGGGCGGCGGCTCCGCAATATTACAACAAGCCGATTGCCGAGGCGGCGGCGGCGAACATGGCGGTGGTCGGGTTGCCGGTATGGGATGCGGCGGACCAGGCATTGGCGAAGGCGGTGCAGAAGACGGTGGCTTCGGAGAAGAAGGAGGGGCTGGCGACAAAGATCGAGGGGCTGAAGGCGCCGCAGGAGAAGCCCGAAAGCGGCGGGTCGGACGATATCGGCGACATCAGCTGGATCATGCCGACGATCAACATTCGTTTTCCGGCGAATATTCCAGGGTTGCCGGGGCATCATTGGTCGAACGCGATCGCGATGGCGACGCCGATTGCACACAAGGGCGTTGTCGCGGGGGCCAAGGTGGTGGCGATGACGCTGGTCGATTTGATGACGCGACCGGCGTTGATGACCGAAGCGAAGGCGTTCTTTGCCGATGTGCAGACCAAGGACCAGAAGTATCAGCCGTTTATCGGGCCGAATGACAGGCCGCATACCGAATTGAACGAAGCGACAATGGCGCGGTTTCGGCCGGCGATGGCGAAGTTCTATTATGATGCGGCGAAATATCCGACGTATCTCGACCAGTTGGGGATCAAATGGCCGTCAGTGCCGCTCGACAAATAGCGGCGGTTGAGTCAGGCTCGGAACGCTTGATCCTTGGGGAATGATATGGCCAGCACTGCAACGGCGGCGACGACGGCAGTTTGGGATGCGCGTGACGCGGCGGCGATGCTGGAGGTGTTGCAGCGGCAGCGCGCGGCGTTCATGGCGGAATTGCCGGTGACGGCGGCGACGCGCAAGGCGCGGTTGCAGCGTGCGGTGGCGGTGGTGCTCGACAACAAGGACCGGTTGGCGGCGGCGCTGTCGGAGGACTTCGGGCACCGGTCGACCGAGATGTCGATGGTGACCGATATCATGGCGTCGGTGAAGCCGTTGAAGCATGGCATCAAGCATCTGGATCGGTGGATGAAGGCGGAGAACCGCCCGCTCGATTTTCCGATGAAATTGTTGGGGGCGCGGGCGCGGGTCGAGTTTCAGCCCAAGGGGGTCATCGGGATTATCTCGCCGTGGAATTTTCCGGTGAATTTGACGTTTGCACCGCTGGCGGGCGTGCTGGCGGCGGGCAATCGGGCGATGATCAAGCCGAGCGAATTCACCCCGGTGACGTCGGCGTTGATGAAGGAAATCCTCGAAGCGGCGTTCGACGAGACCGAGGTTGCGGTCATCACCGGCGGGTCGGAGGCGGGCAAGGCGTTTTCGGAACTGCCGTTCGATCATCTGGTGTTCACCGGCGGGACCGCGATCGCGCGGCACGTGATGGCGGCGGCGGCGAAGAACCTGGTGCCGTTGACGCTCGAGCTGGGTGGCAAGTCGCCGACGATCATCTCGCGGACGGCGGATATCGGGGTGGCGACCGAGCGCATCGCGATGGGCAAGATGATGAATGCCGGGCAGATTTGCCTGGCGCCGGATTATCTGCTCGTTCCCGAGGAGCAGGAGGGCGATGTCGTCGCCGGGTTGAAGGCGGCGACGGCGAAAATGTATCCGACGTTGCTGTCGAACCCCGATTATACCTCGGTGCTCGGGGCGCGGCATCGGGAGCGGCTCGAGGCGCATGTCGAGGATGCGCGCGCCAAGGGGGCTACGATCGATGTGGTGAACCCGGCGAACGAGGATTTTTCGAAGCAGAATACCAACAAGATGCCGCTGCACATCATCCGCGGCGCCACCGACGAGATGACGGTGATGCAGGAGGAAATTTTCGGGCCGCTGCTGCCGGTGCGGACCTATTCGACGGTCGACGGCGCCATCGACGAGGTCAACCGCCGCGACCGGCCGCTGGGGCTGTACTGGTTCGGCAAGGACGACGCCGAGCAGCGCCGGGTGCTCGATCGGACGATCTCGGGCGGCGTTACAGTCAACGACGTGATTTTCCATGTGTCCGCCGAAGAACTGCCGTTCGGCGGGGTCGGGAATGCCGGGATGGGGAGTTATCATGGGCATGATGGCTTCAAGGAATTCAGCCATGCCAAATCGATCTATACCCAGCCGAAAATCGATCTTGCCGGGCTGGCGGGGTTCAAGCCGCCCTATGGGGACAAGACGCGCAAGGCATTGGCGCGGGAATTGAAGGCTTAGGGCAGAGCCTCCGGCGGCTGGGGCCTTGGCCCCAGACCCTATTTGCTGGATTGTGCATCGATCGGGGTCTGGGGCTGCGGCCCCGGCCGCCGGAGGCCCTTGACACTATAGATAGGTTAGCGATTGCTGCACGTGCGAACCGATTTCAAAAGGCCTGCGCTGATATGACGATCGATCCGGGAACCGTGGCGGCGACCGACCGCGCCGATGTGAAGTATCTCGGGCGGCTGCTGGGGGATGTCATCCGCGAGCAGGATGGGGTCGCGGTATTCGATGCCATCGAGGGGGTGCGCCAGGCTTCGGTGGCGGCGCACCGGGCGCCCGATGCGGCGAATGTGGCGGCGCTGACCGAGCGGCTTGGGGCGCTCGACCTGGGCGATACGCTGCGGTTCGTGCGGGGGTTTTTGCTGTTTTCGCTGCTGGCCAATTTGGCCGAGGATCGCAGTGGGCCGGGGGCGCGCGAGGCGACGCTGGCGGGGGCGATGGCGACATTGGCGAAGGCGGGGGTGGAGCGCGACGCAGTTGTGGCGCTGTTGCAGAAATCATTGATTGTTCCGGTGCTTACTGCACACCCGACCGAGGTTCGGCGCAAGTCGATGATCGACCGCGAGGCGAGCATAGCGGCGTTGATGGCGGGGTGTGGAAACGGGTTTTGCGACGCCGATACCGAGGCCGAGCTGATCCGGCAGATCACCATCTTGTGGCAGACGCGCCCACTGCGATCGACCAAGCCGGTGGTCGCCGACGAGATCCAGTCGGCGCTGTCGTATCTCGAGGCGAGCATCCTGCCGGTGCTGCCGAAATTGCATGCGCAGTGGGAAAAACTGACCGGTTCGGTGCTGCCGCCGTTCCTGCGGCCGGGGAGCTGGATCGGCGGGGATCGCGATGGCAACCCCAACGTGAATGCCGGGACGCTCGAGGCGGCGCTGGCAGCACAGGCGGGGGTGGCGATCGGGCATTATTTGGGCGAACTGAATTCGCTGGGGAGCGAACTGTCGATTTCCTCAGCGAATGTCGAGGTGACCGGGGACCTGGCGGCGTTGGCCGAGGCGAGCGGCGATCTGGCGGCGAGCCGGGCCGACGAGCCGTATCGGCGGGCGCTTTCGGGGATTTATGCCCGGACGGCGGCGAGCTTCCGGGCGTTGACGGGGCGGGCGCCGGCATTGCCGGGGATCGTTGCGGGGGATCCCTATCCGCGCGCGGGTAATTTCCTGGCCGACCTGCGAATTATTGCGGCTTCGCTGCAGGCGCATGGCGGCGCGGCGATGGTGGGGACGCGGTTGCGGTCGCTGATCACCGCTGTCGAGATTTTCGGGTTTCACCTGGCGACGCTCGATTTGCGGCAGAATGCCGATGTCCATGCGCGGGTGGTGGCCGAGTTGTTGCAGGTTGCCGGCGTTCCGGGTGATTATGCGGCACTCGACGATGTGCAGCGGACGGCGTTGCTCGGCGATGAACTGTCGTCGCCACGGCTGCTGTTCAACGGCTTCGCCGAATATGGCGACGAGACGCTATCGGAGATGGCGATCCTGCGCGCGGCGGCGGCGGCGCATGCGCGGTTCGGGCCGGACGTCATTCGTGCCTATATCGTTTCGAAGACCAGCGGGGTGTCGAACCTGCTGGAGGTTTACCTGCTGTTGAAGGAGGTCGGGCTTTATATTCCAGGCGATCCGCCGGCGTGCGCGATCATGGCGGTGCCGTTGTTCGAGACGATCGAGGATCTCGAAGCGGCGCCCGAGGTGATGGCGACGTATCTCGACCGGCCCAAGGCAGCGGCGCTGGCGGCGGAGCGCGGCCACCAGGAAGTCATGATCGGATATTCGGATTCGAACAAGGACGGCGGCTATCTGACGTCGAACTGGTCGCTGCACGAGGGGGCGCTGGCACTGGCCGATGTGTTTGCCGAGCGTGGGTTGCAGATGCAGTTGTTCCATGGCCGGGGCGGCGCGGTCGGGCGCGGCGGCGGGCCGGCGTTCGATGCGATTCGCGCGCAGCCGCAGGGCAGCGTGATGGGGCGGATCAGGATTACCGAGCAGGGCGAGGTGATCGCGTCGAAATACGGGACGCCGGCGGTGGCGGAAACCAGCCTCGAGACGATGGCGGCGGCGACATTGCTGGCGAGCCTCGAGCCGGCAAGACTCGCGGCGGGGGAGTTCGCGCGGTTTCGTGGCGCGATGAGCACGATCAGCGCGGCGGCGTGCCGACAGTACCGCGGGCTGGTTTACGAGACGCCGGGGTTCAACGAATTTTTTCGCAGTTGCACGCCGATTACCGAGATTGCCGAACTGAAGATCGGGTCGCGGCCGGCGTCGCGGACCAAGAGCGACCGGATCGAGGATTTGCGGGCGATTCCGTGGGTGTTCAGCTGGGCGCAGGCGCGGATCATGCTGCCGGGATGGTATGGCGCGGGCGAGGCGCTGGCGGCGTTCGAGGATCGCGGGTTGCTGGCGGAGATGGTTGCGGCGTGGCCGTTTTTGGGGGCGGCGCTGTCGAATTTGGAGATGGTGCTGGCGAAATCGGACATGGAGATTGCGCGGCGTTATGCCGGTCTGGTGGGGGATGTGGCGCTGCGGGAGCGGATTTTCGGGACGATTGCCGATGGCTGGCAGCGGACGCATGACCAGTTGCTCGATCTGACCGGGCAGGCGGCGCTGCTCGATCGGCAGCCGGCGCTGGCGCGTTCGGTGAAGCTGCGGTTGCCGTATATCGATCCGCTGAACGAGTTGCAGATCGATTTGATCCGCAGGCGCCGGGGTGGGGAGGAGGATCCCCGGATTGCCGAGGGGATTCATTTGACGATCAACGGGATTGCGGCTGGGCTCAGGAATAGCGGGTAGGGTTGGGCTCGGTAGAGTCACCCACCCCCGACCCCTCCCTTGAAGAAGGGAGGGGAGCAAGAAGAGAGTCAGGCCCAGGGGTCGTAGCTGCCGAAGGTCCAGATGTGGCCACCGGGGTCGCGGACGTCGTAGCTGCGGCCGCCGTAATCCTTGTCGCTGGGCGGCGTGACGATGTCGGCGCCGGCGGCGACGGCGCGGGCGTGGTGGGCGTCGGGGTCGGTCAGGGTGACCGAGATCGTGCCGGTGACGCCGCCGAGGTTGGCCGGGCTGTCGATGCCGTAGATGTTGGCGGGTTTGAGGCTCGAGACCATGATGAGGTTGCCGTCAAGCGTCAGTTGCGCGTGGGCGATACCGCCTTCGCCATCGGGGTGGATGGCGTGCTGTTCGAAGCCGAAGGCGGTTTCGAGATATTCGATCGCGGCGGGGCAATCGCGGTACTGCAGGGTCGGGTAGATGCCGGGGCGGATGGTCATGGCGAGGCTCCTTTTCCAGGCGCATATTGGCATGGGCGGCGGGGGCGGGCTTGGACGGAATTTACGCCGGGTGCTGGAGGCCGCCGCCGTTCGGCACGAGGTTTGCTAGCCATTGGCTGGGGCTCATCCCGGAAAAGCGGGTGAAGTCGCGGACCATGTGGGGCTGGTCGAAATAGCCGGCGTCCTGCGCGAGATTGGCCCAGGATTTGGTGGGCCCGGCGCTGCGGATGAGGCGGTCGAAGCGGGTGATACTGGCGAAGCGGCGCGGGGTGAGGCCGATATGGCTGCGGAAGCCGGCAATGAGGCGGCGGTGGCTCCAGCCGGTCTGGGTCGCGAGCGCGGCGATCGACAGGTTGGGGCGGGTGCGGAGTTGCTGCCAGGCCCAGGTGATTTCGTCGGGTGGCGCGGCGGCGGCGTGGAGGCGGGCGGCGCAATAATTGGCGAGGATGGCGGTGCGGGCGGTGCTGTCGGGGGCGTTCAGGAGCGCGTCGGCGAGGTCTCGGTCGTCGAGCAGGGCGTCCAGTGGGATGACGTCGCCAGTGAAATTGCCGATGGGTTGGCCGAGCAGCGCGCCGGCGGCGAGCGGGGTGAGGGCGACCTGGAGGCCCGATTGGCGGCCGCTGCTCTCGGAGATGGCGGGGGCTTCGTCGAGACCGGCGACAAAGCCCTTGCCGGCGGCGAGGATGGTGCGGCGACCGATGCCGTCGGTGATCGCGATGGGGTCGCCGAGATTGATGATGAGGACGGGTTCGGGGTGGGGGAGCTCGCGGCGGGCGGTGAAACTGGTCGCTTCGGAATAATCGGCGAAATGGTGGATGCCGGGCAGATTGGAGGGGGTAACCGCCGAGCGCCACCAGCCGTCGGGCCCGGCATGTTGGGAAATGACCGGCGCGGTCATTGCGGCGGGCGGGTGGCGATGAGCGCGGGGGTGTCGGTGAGGCGGGACTGGAGAGCCGCGAGGGCGGGCTGGGTGGTGCGCCAGTCGATGGCGGCAAAGCGGAGGTCGAGGTACTCGCAGGCGATGACGATGCAGATGTCCTCATAGGGGCTGGCGCCGATGCGCGCGGGCAGGGCAGCGAGGGTGCGGTCGATGGCGGCGTATTGGCGATCTGTCCAGACGCCCGAAGTGACGCCCTGGCCGGTGTTGAAGCGCAGGATGATGGCGGCGTCGAGGATGCCGTCCGTTAGCGCCTCGGTGGTGCGGGCGTGCCAATGGGCGGTGCCGGTTGTCGGCATCAGGGTTTGAGTCGGGGACCGGGCGAGCAGCCAGGCAGCGATGACGGGGGAGTCGACGATGGCTGTGCCTTCGCCCAGCACCAGCGCCGGGACTTTGCCGAGCGGGTTGGCGGTGAGGAGCGCGGCGGGGTTGTCCATCGGCGCGGTGGGCACGACCGGGATATCGAGGCCGAGCTCGGCGATGAGGATCCGCAGACGGCGGGCGTAGGGCGAGGTGAGCGAGGCGAGGAGTTGCATGGCGGCAGGGTGCGGGATTTCGGGTGGCGATGGCAAGGGGGGTTCCTGTGCGGCGCATTCGGTGGGCGGGATCGAGGGCGTGCGGGCGGGGAGTTTCTCGCCGGAGATGTCGGCGTGGCCGACCGATTTTGCCGGGCTGCACGGGGTGTTGCAGACGGCGATCGCGAGCCTGAAGGCGATCGACCGCGAAGAGTTCGATGCGTTGGCGGAAAGCGATACGAAGTTTGCGTTCGGCACGACGATGATGCCGTTTACGGGGGCGAATTTCCTGTTGTCGTTCTCGCAGCCGAATTTCTATTTTCATGCGACGACGGCGTATGGGATTTTGCGGGCGCAGGGCGTGAAGCTGGGCAAGCGCGATTTCATGGGGATACCGCGGATCAAGCGCTGATGGCCGGCGATTTCCCGCAAGGCACCGTCCACCGGGCGGGTGACGACCTGGAGGCCGCGGTGCGGGCGGATGCCGGGACCGCGGCGCTGTGGAAACGCCTGACGCCGCTGGGGCGGAACGAGTTCATCTGCCGGGTGGATGACGCGAAGCAAGCGGCGGCGCGGGCGCGGAGGATTGTGCGGACTTGCGAGGAATTGGCGGAGGGGAAGAAGCGGCCGTGCTGCTGGGCGGGGTGTGCGCACCGGACGGACAAGGCGCCGGGGAGGTGGCAGCAGGCGGTTTTGGTTGAGGGGAAGAGGCGGGGTTAGAGGGCCGGGGTGTGAAGCTGAGCAACCGTGAGTTTTCAGGCGCCGCGGATCAAATGGCGGACTTGGAAAGGGCGCTGGCCACTGTTGGTTAGAGTGGTAAGGTCTAAGCTTAAGGGGAAGACGCAGAAATGTCCTCGGAAGGCTGTGCCCCGTCCCGTACGCCGTAATCAGACGCGATAAGAAGATTACGCTGTGCCAACATCCGAACGAAAGAACGCGGGCTTAAGAACTCAGCCGCCATCCGGTTGGTGATATGCCAGCCGACCTGCATGTATTCTGGGACGCCCTCCCGCCCCCCGTTTTCGGGGAAATAGGTCAGCGGCATCTCAGGATCACCACTGTGCTCAATCCGGCCGCCGACCCCANGCAATACCAGTATCTTGTGATTCAACCGTCTTTGCAAAGAGATGGAGTGGGCCATGGGATGGACTGGTATTGCCCGGCGTGAACATAGCCGGGAAGGTTTGCGGTATCCAAGCGATATGACGGAGCGCGAATGGCTGCTGACGGCGCCATTCATACCGCCTGCCAAGACGGGCGGTCGGCGTCGGACGACGGACATGCGCGAAGTTGTGAATGCGCTGCTGTACATAGCATCGAGCGGCGGCGCGTGGCGGATGTTCCCAAATGCTTTGCGCCGGTACCGGCGGTGCGGCGCTATTTCTACGCATGGCGGAACATCGGCTTGTTCGAGACGATCAACACCGTGCTGGTGATGAACCTGCGC